>NZ_JAATEJ010000038.1 GCF_012034175.1 Actinacidiphila epipremni | reverse complement strand
CAACCCACCCGACCACCCCCACCGGCCTGCGGACGCCGACGGACGTACGGCAGGGGCGCTCACCCACCCACCCCCACCCCCGCCAACGGAGAGCCGCCCGGCGGACGGACGGAAGGGAGCGATCCCCCCACCGGCGGAGAGCCGCCCGACGACGGGCGGGAGGGGGTGATCCGGGGGGTGCCCCCGCAGGACTGCGCACGACAAGAGGTCACCGAATGCGGACGCAGGCCATGGTGCGCAGTCCGAGGAGGTACCCCCCGGAGCGCCCCCGACCACCCCACCCCCCGAACCGACCGCGCACCCGCACGCCGGTGACTTCACTGTCAGTGGTGGCAGCTAAGGTCGGACCCGTATCTGAGGGAACGTCATCGCGCCGAGGAGAGGCCCCCGCATGCGCACGCCGGAGGAGTTGCCGCACGTCCCGTGGCAGGAGCTGACCCACGCGTACGGCTCCGCCGAAGACGTACCCGAGCTGCTCGAAGCGCTCTACCTCGACGACGAGGAAAAAGCCGGCGAGGCGATCTACGAGCTCTACGGCAACATCCACCACCAGGGCACGGTGTACGAAGCCTCCGCCCCCGCCGTCCCCTTTCTCGCGCACGCCGCCACCACCCCCACCACCCCACCCGCCCGCCGCGCGGAACTGCTCATGCTGCTCGCCGTCCTCGCCGACCACACCGACACCCCACCCACCGGCCACGTCGCCACCGTCTGCGCCGAGCTGATCCGCGAGCTGCCCCACCTCCTCCCCAGCACCCGCGACCCCGAACGCGAGGTCCGCCGCGCAGCGCTCCGCGTCGTCGCAGCCGTCGCCGGCCTCCTCCCCGACGACCTCCGCAAAGCCGCCACCACCCACGCCGACGCCCTCTTCGCCGAGGACCCGGTCGCAGCCGTCCGCGCCGACGCCATGGTCGTCCGCGCCCTGCTCGGCGGCGAGCCCGCGCCCCTCGACAGCCCCGAGCCCGAAGTCCGCCTCGCCGCCGCGATCCTCGCGGCCCACCGCTCCGGCGCCCCCTACGCCCCCGAGGTCGTGGCCGTCCTCGCCGAGGCCGGCGCAGGCGCAGGCGCGGAACCGGACCCGGGCGGCGACGACTTCCCCTGGCCCGGCACCGACACCCAGGACGCCCACCTCACCACCCTGCTCTCCCAGGACCCCACCGCCGGCCTCACCGTCGCCGCCCGCTGGATCGCCGCCGGCGACCTCGGCACGCGCGGCTCCTGGCTCGCCGAGCAGATCGTCGACGACTGGCGCGACCACGAGCCCGCCTTCCTCGACCTCATGCTCGCCGCCCTGCCCCACCACCACGAACCCCGCGCCCGCGCCAACCGTCTCCAGGCCGTCGCCCGCTGGATCGCCCTGCACCCCGCCCCGAGCGCCGACCTGCGCGACACCCTGCACGCCTACGCCCGCGCCGCAGAACCGCTCACCGCGAAGCCGGCCCTGCTCGCCCTGGTCCGCGCCCGCGACCCGCGCGCCCTCGACCTGCTCCCGGCCCGCCCCGACCCGGCGACCCTCCGCGCGGCCCCGACCTACTTCCCGGACGCCGCCGCGCAACTCGTCCCGCTTCTGCGGGCCGGCCTCGCCGCCGGTGCGACGGGCAACGACGCGATCGCCCTGGTCGAGGCGATCGCCGCCTTCGGCCCCGAGGCGATACGCGAGGCCCAGGCCGAGCTGATCGCCGCCCTGCGCTCGGAGCGCGCCCCGATCGTCGCCGCCCGCCGCCTGGGCGCGGCGGCCCGCACGCCGAAGACCGAAGCGCTGCTGCGTACGTCGATGGGCCACCGTGACGCGTCCGTCCGCGCCGCGTCCGCCGTCGCGCACTACGAGCTGACCGGCGACCCGGCGCCCGCCCTCGGCACCTTCGAGGCGCTGCTGTCCTCACCCGGCGAGTCCCACTGGCACCTCAGCCGGCTGCGCGACCTGGGCCCGGCCGCGCTCCCGCTGCTCCCGCTGGTCGAAGCGCATCTGACGGCCACCCGCGAGTGGACCCGCGTCACCGCCGCCGAGGCCGTCTTCCACCTCACCGGCTCCGCGGACCGTACGATCCCGATCCTGACGGAGGCCGTCGCCCCGACGCCGGTCGGCTTCCACGCGCTGAAGTCCCTCGCCGCCCTCGGGCCGGGCCCCGTCCCCGTCCCGGAAGAGCTGCACCCCACCCTCAAGGACTTCGCGACCTCCCCGACCCGCCTGCTCGGCGCCTCCCCGCTGGAGGAGTCGCACCCCGACATCCAACTGCGCGCCCTGGCCCGCGAGTTGCTGGCCCGCCCGACCCCGGCGAGCTGACGCCGGCGGCCCGCCCCTGCGGTACGGGACGGACCACCGGCGGGCGTCAGGGCGTCAGGGCGTGGTGCAGGTGAGGGTGAGGGGCGGAGTCGGGGCGGTGGAGCCGCCGATGAAGCCGAAGGTGGTCGAGGCGCCGGCGGCGAGCGTGCCGTTCCAGGGCTCGCTGTGGACGGTGACGGAGCCGTCCGGGTTCGTGACGAACGTGCCGCTCCAGCCCTGGCTCACGACGACACCGGTGAGCGTGACCGTCCAGGAGGTGATCGCCTGCTGGGCGGTGACGGTGACGGCGGCCTGGTAGCCGCCCTGCCACGAGCTGCTGACCGTCAGCGCCGCGGTGCACGCGGGGCTCCCGGTCCCGCCGGTGGAACCGGCGGTGGAGCCGGCCGACGTACCAGCGGAGGTACCCACCGACGTCCCGGTCGACGTCCCCGCGGACGTCCCGGCAGACGTACCCACCGACGTACCGGACGACGTACCCACCGACGTCCCGGCAGACGTCCCCGCAGACGTCCCGGCCGACGTCCCGCCCGCCGTCCCGCCGTCCTGGCTCAGCAGCGCGGCCAGCGGCGGATACCAGCGAGCCGCCATCTTCGCGATCCCCGCGTCGTTCGGATGCACACCGTCCACCGTGTCCGTCGCGTCGTCGAAGCCGGTCCACTGGTCCACCACCGTCACCGGCGACTGGGCCGTGCTGACCGACGCCGCCCACGCCGGGATCTGCGCGTCGAAGGCGACGACCCGCTGCGCGCACTCCGCGCAATTGCTCGGGTCCATCGGCAGGATCTGCGCGACCAGCACCTGTATCGCCGGGTTGCTGTCGCGCATCTGGCCGACCATCTTCGTGAAGGCCGCCAGGATCTGCGCCGGCGCGATGTTGCTCCAGACGTCGTTCGTGCCCAGGTGCATCAGCACGACGTCCGGCGAGGTGGCGGCGAGCCACGCCGGGAGCTGGTTCTGGTTCGCGATGTTGGTCGCGAGGATGCCGCCGTGGCCTTCGTTGTCGCCGTCGTACGGCACCGCGCAGCCCTGCGGCGGCAGCGTGCCCACGAAGTCGATGTTCGTGTAGCCGGCGTCCTGGAGCTGGTTCCACAGCAGCGCGCGCCAGCAGCCGGGCGAGCCGGTGATGGAGTCGCCGAGCGGCATGACGCGCACGGGGTGCGCCGCCGCGGCGGAGGGGGCGGCCGAGGCCGACGCCGTACGGGCGCCGCCGAGCGCGGCCACCGCGCCGAGGACGAGCAGCAGCGCGAGCAGTAACGCCTGCGCGGGTCTGACGTGCGGGGCAGAACGGGACATGTCCGGGTCCTTCCGGGTGGGGGGACGCCCCCGAGGCGTGCATGGGAGCGCTCCCATAAGACGTACAGAGCCCCGCCCCCGCACGTCAAGACGCCTGCCGTGCGGCGTCCGCGGGCCGTGCCTTAGGGTCGGCCGGACAGACCCCTCACCTCCTCCCCCCTCTCACCCCCTCTCGTCCCCCTCTCACCCCACTCACCCCCTCGCGGAGGCACCATGCGTGCGACGGCCGGCGGCAGCAGCGCGCTGCTGCGGCTGCGGAAGGTCAGCCGGACGTACGGGCAGCGGCGGGCGCTGCACCCGGTGGACCTGGAGGTGCGCGCCGGCGAGTGCGTCGCGCTCTACGGCCGCAACGGCTCCGGCAAGTCCACGCTGCTGCGGATCGCCGCGGGCAGGGACGTGCCCACGACCGGGGACGCGCTCTTCGCCGGGCGCACGGTGAACGAGGACGATCCGCAGGTACGGGCCAGGGTCGCGGTCGTCGGGGACGCCATCTCCTGTTACCCGGACCTGACCGTGCGCGAGCACCTGGAGCTGGTGACGGTCGCGCACGCGGTGGACGACGCGGACGCCTGGATCGACCAGGTCCTCGCCGACCGCCGGCTCACCGACCACGCCCGGGCCCTGCCCGGATCCCTGTCCTCCGGCCAGCTCCAGTCCCTGCTGCTGGCGGCGGCGCTGGTACGGCCGCGTGACCTGCTCATCCTCGACGAACCGGAGCAGCGGCTGGACCCGGCCGCCCGGGTACGGCTCGCGGAGCTGCTGGTCACGGAGAAGCAGGACGGCAACGCGGTGCTGCTGGCCACGCACCAGGCGGAGCTGGCGCTGGCGGTCGCGGACCGCCTCGTCGCCCTGGAGGACGGCCACGTCGTCGCCGACGGCCCCCCGGCGGCGGTGCTGGCAGAACTGGGCGTCCGCCATGACTGACCGCCGCCGCCCCACCCGCCCCGACGCGAACCCGGCCGACACCGGCACCGGCCCCGGGCCCGGCACCGGCCCGCGCGCCGAGGACGACGACGGCACCCAGCCCGCACCGCACGCCACACCCGGCACCGACCCCGGCGCCGGCGCCGCCCCCGAAACCCCGGACGACGCGGACAGCCCCGGCCCGGACCCCGACGCCCCCGGCGAGGGCGACGGCAAAGACGACCCCGGCCCCGACCCCGACACCGACCCCGACGACGCCCCCTGGTCCGAGGAGGACGACGACCGGACCGACGAGACGCTCGCGTGGCTGCGCCGCCGGCGGCGCGCGCACCGGCGGGCGCGCGGGCGCGAGATGGCGGTCGTGGCGTACACCGTCGTGATCGCCCTCGCCGGCTACGGCAGCAGCTTCGTCGTGAGCTTCTTCCGCGGCCTGCGCGACGGCTCCGGTTACGCCGACGCCGCGCGCGACCTCAGCGCCGGGATGCCGGCCCTCTTCGCCTTCGGCGCGCTCGCGCTCGGCGTCGTCGCGGCCCGGGACGCCCTGTGGCGCGGGCCCGTCGTCGTACCGGGGCCCACCGCCGGGTGGCTGCTGGCGCAGCCGGTCAGGCGGGAGCGCATCCTGCGGCCGTGGTTCCGGCTCACCGCCGGGCTCGCGCTCGCCGTGGGGGTACTGGGCGGGCTCGCGGGGGCCGCGGTGCTGCGGGTCACCGACCTGGCGCCGCTCGGCAAGGCCATGCTCGCCGCGCTGCCCGCGGCCGTATGCCTGCCGCTGCTGGCGGTCGCGCTGGCCATGGCGGTGGAGCGGCGGCCGGGCTGGGCCCGGGCGGTACGCCGCTGGACCGCCCCCACCGTGCTGCTGCTCGCGGCGCTCGCCGCCCAGACCGTGCTCGCCGCCCACGGCCACCGCTCGCCGGCGGTCGAGCAGGTCGAGCTGTGGAGCGGCCCCTGGGGCTGGGCCGCGCAGCCGGTCGTCCACGCCGTCCACAGCGCGGCCGTCCCGGCGGCGCACGCCGCCACCGCGCTGACGCACCCCACGACGCCCGTCCCCACCACCGGCGTGCGCGTCGTCGTCACCTCCACCGTCACCACCGGCGGGGCGGCCGGACCCGCCGCGCCCGCCTGGCCCGCGGCCGTCGCGCTGCTGGTCGCGATGACCGCCGCCGCCCTCACCCTCGCCCACCGCGACGCCGGCCGGGTGCCCACCGCCCGGCTGCGGGAGCGCGCGGCCACCGCCGCGACGGTCTCCTCCGTCGCGTGGTCCCTGGAGCTGCGCGCCGCCAAGCTCGCGATCATGGCCGGCACGGAAGGCGACAGCGGGGTCCGGCTCAGGCTGCGGCCCCCGCACGGCCGCCTCGGGCGGCACCTCGTCGTCGTCTGGCGGGACCTGCTCACGCTGCTGCGCGCCCCCGGGCGGCTCGGCAAGGCCGCGGTGTGGACGGCGTGCGGCGCCGGGATCGCCGCGCTCGGCGCGGACCTGGGCGGCGAGCGGCGCTGGGTGGGCCTGGTCGTCGGCCTGCTGCTGGGCTACTTCGCGGTCGGCACGCTCGCCGAGCCCGCCCGCCTGGAGACCGACGACGTACGGCGGGCCGCCTGGGCCCCGTACCGCTTCCGTACGGTGATGCTGCACCACGGCATCGTGCCGGCGGTCTTCGGCGTGGGCCTGGGGCTGCTGGCGGCCGTGCCGTTCGCGGTGGCCGGGCATCCGGTCGCGCTGCTGCTCATCCCGCTGTGCGCGCCGCCCTTCACCGCCGCCGCGCTGGTCTCGGCGGCCCGCGGCCCGGCCCGTACGCAGCTGCTCTTCCTCGGCGGCGGCTCGCCGGTCGGCGGGCCAGGCCCGCTGATCTACCTGGCCTGGTACGCGGCCGGCCCGCTGCTCGCGGTCACCGCGCTGACCCTGGCGCTCGCCGCGGCCCCGGCCCAGGCGGTGCTGACCGCGGTGGCCGTGACGGCGGCGCTGGCGGCGCTCGCGGCCGGCATGTCCGACCGCCTCATCCGCCACTGAACCCACCGCCGACGGGGCACGTACCAGCGCTCCGGCCACCGACCGGACACGTAACCCGCAACGACACGTGCCCCCCAACGCAGAGGTCCCGCACCCCCGAGGGGATGCGGGACCTCCCGCGTATGGCGTCCGGCTCCTCGCGGAGCCGGACCCCGCGCGGCCTCAGGTCACTTGTTGATCTTGGTGACCTGGCCGGCGCCGACCGTACGGCCACCCTCGCGGATGGCGAACTTCAGGCCCTCCTCCATGGCGATCGGCTGGATCAGCTGAACGCTCATGGAGGTGTTGTCGCCCGGCATGACCATCTCGGTGCCCTCGGGGAGGGTCACGACGCCGGTCACGTCGGTGGTCCGGAAGTAGAACTGCGGACGGTAGTTGTTGAAGAACGGGGTGTGGCGACCGCCCTCGTCCTTCGACAGGATGTAGGCCTGGGCCTCGAACTCGGTGTGCGGGGTGACCGAGCCCGGCTTGATGATGACCTGGCCGCGCTCGACGTCCTCGCGCTTGATGCCGCGGAGCAGCAGACCGACGTTCTCACCGGCCTGGCCCTCGTCGAGCAGCTTGCGGAACATCTCGATGCCGGTGACCGTGGTGGTGGTCTTGTCCTGCTTGATACCGATGATGTCCACGGTCTCGTTGACCTTGAGGATACCGCGCTCGATACGACCGGTGACGACGGTGCCACGACCGGTGATCGTGAAGACGTCCTCGATCGGCATCAGGAACGGCTTGTCGACGTCACGCTCGGGGGTCGGGATCGCCTCGTCCACGGCCTGCATGAGGCCGAGCAGCTTCTCGCCCCACTCCTTGTCGCCCTCAAGGGCCTTGAGCGCCGAGACACGCACGACCGGCAGGTCGTCGCCCGGGAACTCGTACTCGGAGAGCAGCTCGCGGACCTCGAGCTCGACGAGCTCCAGGATCTCCTCGTCGTCCACCATGTCGGCCTTGTTCAGGGCGACGACGATGTACGGGACGCCGACCTGGCGGGCCAGGAGCACGTGCTCCTTGGTCTGCGGCATCGGGCCGTCGGTCGCGGCGACCACCAGGATCGCGCCGTCCATCTGCGCGGCACCGGTGATCATGTTCTTGATGTAGTCCGCGTGACCCGGGCAGTCGACGTGGGCGTAGTGACGCGACTCGGTCTGGTACTCGACGTGCGCGATGGAGATGGTGATACCGCGCTGGCGCTCCTCAGGAGCCTTGTCGATCTGGTCGAAGGCCGAGGCCTCGTTCAGGTCCGGGTACGCGTCGTGCAGCACCTTGGTGATCGCCGCGGTAAGGGTCGTCTTACCGTGGTCGATGTGACCGATGGTGCCGATGTTGACGTGCGGCTTAGTCCGCTCGAACTTCGCCTTCGCCACTGGGTTCCTCCTGGGGATGGATCTGTACGCCTTGCTTCATCGGCGCCAGGTGATCTTTGCTGGGTGTCAAGCCTACGGCGGAGTTACTCGCCCTTGGCCTTCGCGATGATCTCCTCGGCGACGTTCCGCGGAACCTCGGCGTAGGAGTCGAACTGCATGGAGTAGCTGGCCCGGCCCGAGGTCTTCGACCGCAGGTCACCGACGTAGCCGAACATCTCCGACAGCGGCACGAGGCCCTTGACGACACGGGCGCCGCTGCGCTCCTCCATGGCCTGGATCTGGCCACGGCGGGAGTTCAGGTCGCCGATGACGTCGCCCATGTAGTCCTCGGGCGTGGTGACCTCGACGGCCATCATCGGTTCGAGGAGCACGGGGCTGGCCTTGCGCGCACCCTCCTTGAACGCCTGCGAACCGGCGATCTTGAAGGCAAGCTCGGAGGAGTCGACCTCGTGGTAGCCACCGTCGAGCAGGGTCACCCGGACGCCGACCATCTCGTAGCCGGCGAGGATGCCGAACTTCATGGCCTCCTGGCAGCCCGCGTCCACCGACGGGATGTACTCGCGGGGGATGCGGCCACCGGTGACCTGGTTGACGAACTCGTAGGACGCGTCGCCACCCTCGATCGGCTCGACCGAGATCTGCACCTTGGCGAACTGCCCGGTGCCACCGGTCTGCTTCTTGTGGGTGTAGTCGACCCGCTCGACCGCCTTGCGGATGGTCTCGCGGTACGCGACCTGCGGCTTGCCGACGTTGGCCTCGACCTTGAACTCGCGCCGCATCCGGTCGACCAGCACCTCCAGGTGCAGTTCGCCCATGCCGCCGATGATGGTCTGGCCGGTCTCCTCGTCCGAGTGGACCTGGAAGGAGGGGTCCTCCTCCGCGAGCCGCTGGATGGCGACACCCAGCTTCTCCTGGTCGCCCTTGGACTTGGGCTCGATCGCGACCTGGATGACCGGCGCCGGGAAGTCCATGGACTCCAGGATCACCGGCTGCTTGTCGTCGCACAGGGTCTCGCCGGTGGTGGTCTGCTTCAGACCCATGACGGCGACGATGTCGCCGGCACCCACCGAGTCGATCTCCTCACGCTTGTTGGCGTGCATCCGGTAGATCTTGCCGATCCGCTCCTTCTTGCCCTTCACCGAGTTCAGCACGGCCGAACCCGCCTCAAGGCGGCCCGAGTAGACCCGGACGAAGGTGAGCTTGCCCAGGTGCGGGTCGCTCATGATCTTGAACGCCAGGGCCGACAGCGGCTCGTCGTCGGACGGCTTGCGCTTGACGACGACCTCGGCGTCCTTGACGTCGTGGCCCTCGATGGCCTCGACGTCCAGCGGGGAGGGCAGGTAGCGCACGACGGCGTCGAGCAGCGGCTGCACACCCTTGTTCTTGAAGGCGGTCCCGCAGAACACCGGGGTGACGGTGGTGTCGCCGCCCTTGCCGGAGTTGATGGTGATACGGCGGATCGCCGCGTACAGCTGCTCCACGGAGGGCTCCTCGCCCTCCAGGTACAGCTCCATCATCTCCTCGTCGTTCTCCGCGACGGTCTCCAGCAGCTTGCCGTGCCACTCCTGGGCCGCTTCGGTGTGCGTGGCCGGGATGTCGACGACGTCGTACATCTCGCCCTTGGTCGCCTCGGCGGACCAGACCAGGGCCTTCATCTGGACGAGGTCGACCACGCCCTTGAAGTCGGCCTCGGCGCCGATCGGCAGCTGCATGACGATCGGGGTCGCGCCGAGGCGGTCCACGATCATGTCGACGCAGCGGTGGAACTCGGCGCCGGTGCGGTCCAGCTTGTTGACGAAGCAGATGCGGGGCACGCCGTAGCGGTCGGCCTGCCGCCACACCGTCTCGGACTGCGGCTCCACACCGGCGACACCGTCGAACACGGTGACGGCACCGTCGAGGACGCGCAGCGAGCGCTCGACCTCGACGGTGAAGTCCACGTGGCCGGGGGTGTCGATGATGTTGATGGTGTGGTCGACGTCTTCCAGCGGCCAGTGACAGGTCGTCGCGGCGGACGTGATGGTGATGCCGCGCTCCTGCTCCTGCTCCATCCAGTCCATGGTGGCGGCGCCGTCGTGGACTTCGCCGATCTTGTAGGAGACACCGGTGTAGAACAGGATCCGCTCGGTGGTCGTCGTCTTGCCCGCGTCGATGTGGGCCATGATCCCGATGTTGCGGACCCTGGCCAGGTCAAGCGAAGTGGTGGCCATGTGGCTCAGTCTTCTCTCGGTTCTCGATGGGGGTTGCGACTACCAGCGGTAGTGCGCGAAGGCCTTGTTGGACTCGGCCATCTTGTGCGTGTCCTCACGGCGCTTCACGGACGCCCCGAGGCCGTTGCTGGCGTCGAGGATCTCGTTCATGAGCCGCTCGGTCATGGTCTTCTCGCGGCGGGCGCGGGAGTACCCGACCAGCCAGCGCAGCGCCAGGGTGTTCTGCCGGCCCGGGCGGACCTCGACCGGCACCTGGTAGGTCGCACCGCCGACGCGGCGGGACTTGACCTCCAGGGTCGGCTTGATGTTCTCCAGAGCGCGCTTGAGCGTGATGACCGGGTCGACCCCGGCCTTCTCGCGCAGGCCCTCCAGGGCGCCGTACACGATGCGCTCGGCGGTGGAGCGCTTGCCGTGCAGGAGGATCTTGTTGACGAGGGACGTCACCAGAGGGGAGCCGTAAACCGGGTCGATGATGACCGGGCGCTTCGGGGCGGGGCCCTTACGAGGCATTCTTACTTCTCCTTCTTGGCGCCGTAGCGGCTGCGAGCCTGCTTGCGGTTCTTGACGCCCTGCGTGTCGAGAGAGCCACGGATGATCTTGTAGCGAACACCCGGCAGGTCCTTCACACGACCGCCGCGCACGAGCACGATCGAGTGCTCCTGCAGGTTGTGGCCCTCACCCGGGATGTAAGCGGTGACCTCGATGCCGCTGGTAAGGCGCACACGCGCGACCTTACGGAGCGCCGAGTTCGGCTTCTTCGGGGTGGTCGTGTACACACGCGTGCAGACGCCACGCCGCTGCGGGGAACCCTTCAGCGCGGGCGTCTTGTTCTTCTCGACCTTGTCCTGCCGGCCCTTGCGGACCAGCTGCTGGATCGTAGGCACCGTATCTCCGGTTTCTCTGTGCCGATCACGATAAAACTAACCTGGGCCCCGACCCACGCGGTCGGGTGTGTCGCGGACCCCGCACGTACCCCTCAAAGGGTGAGCAGTGCGTGATAGCGGGTGCCGCGGCCTCGGTGTCCCCGCACGGTCGCATGGCACGCGCAGGAACCCGGGCACACCCCAGGCACAAGGTCAGAGCGTACCTACCGCATCGGCTGCGGTCAAAACACCTGCATACCGACCGGATTCCGGCTGCTCACAGGCCCCTCCGCGGCCGTCAGCCGCCGACCGCGACACCCAGCAGGATCAGCAGCACCCAGCCGGCGATGGCCATGTAGCCGAGCACCAGCCCCGCGGTCGCGAGCCCGTCGCCGTCCTGCCCCGTCTGCCGGATCCGGCTCTTGGCCATGTGGCCCAGCACGACCGCCGGCACCGAGCTCAGGCCCACCGTCATCAGGCCGCCTATCCCGCACACCAGCGACGCGACCGCCTGCCCGTTGGTGCTGCGCACCGCCGGCGCCATCATCCCGTAGGGCGGCGGCGGGTAGGGCACCATCGCCTGCGGCGGCACCACGCGCGGCGGGATGTCCGCCGTCACGGCGTCCAGCTGCTCGTACGTGCGCGCGCCGTACGCACGGCCGACCCGGTCCTCGTACTCCGGCTGCGTGAGCCGCCCCTCGGTGAACGCGTCCTTCAGGACGCTCACCGCCCTCTCCCGATCCGCATCCCCGGCGAGCATGCTCCTATCATGCCCGCTGGAACGGCTTTACGGGGATCTCGCCGCCGGTATGTGGCGCGTCCGCCGGCCCCGGCGGCGTGATCACGGCCGGGACGCGCTCCAGGACACCGCCGGCGAAGACGTCGTAGAGCGGCAGCGACTCCAGGTGGACGTACCCGATGTGGCAGTCGCACACCGCGAGCGGGCACGGCCGCGGGGCCAGGGCGGCGCGGAACGAGCCGTCGTAGAGGTTGCCGAGCGGCGCCGGCACGAAGTGGCAGCGCCGCACCGTCCCCTCACCGTCGACCGACACCACCGACTCCCCCGTGCGGCACGGCAGCCCCGCCGAGCGGTGCGGGTGCCGGCTGAAGGGGAAGAGCGGGTCGAGCGCGGTCCACCGCGCGGCCTCCTCGTCGGTGTAGGTACGGCCCTCCGCCGCGTTGACCCACAGGTAGTGCTCCCGGGGCAGCTCCGCCCGCAGCCGCCGGGCCGCCGCCAGGTGCTCGGGCAGGCCCACCACGCCGACGCTGAAGCGCACGCCGAGCGCCGCCAGCTCCCGCGTGCGGGCGAGGAAGCGGTCGTACGGCGTCTGGCCCGGGTGGAAGGTGCACCACAGGGCCGCCTTGCCGCGGTCGGCGGCGGCGAGCCAGCCGGTGCGGGCGCTCAGATTGGTCTGGATCGCGACCCGGCGCACCTGCGGCAGATGCGACAGCCGCACGATCGCCTCCCGGTACCAGGACCGGGTCAGCGCCTCACCCCACGGGGTGAAGAGCACCGCGAGGGAGCCGGCCCGCTGCTCCCGCACCCAGGCCGTGAAGCGCTCCAGGGCGGCCCGGTCGGCGCGCAGCTGCTCCGGGGTGTCGCGCCGCTTGGCGAACGGGCAGTAGGGGCAGTCGTAGTCGCAGGACGCGAGGGGGCCGCGGTAGAGCAGGGTGAGGTCGGCGGGGGCGTCCACGGGCCGGGTCACTTCGCCTCGTAGGCGGCCATCGCGGCCCGGACCGCCGCGGAGAACAGCGCGGGGCCGACCGCGTCGGAATGCGCCAGGCCCTCGGGACTCAGCCGCAGGCACGCCGGCCCCGCCGCCTCGTCGAGCCAGCCGCGGGCGGCGAAGTCGCCGAGCTCTGCGGGGAAGTCCGCCTCCGGCGTGCTGCCGAAGCGGGCCGCGTAGTCGGCGGTGGGCATGCCGGCCGCCTGGAGCAGCGACTGGAGCAGATACCGGCGGCGCGGCTCGTCCCCCTCGATACGCCGCCCGTGCACAGCCCGGCTGAAGTCCCCGGTGGCCACGTACGCGTCGATGATCGACCGCACCTGGGGCGCGCCGACCGCGTAGTCGAACGAATAGTGCAGCCCCGAGGTGTAGGAGCGCGCGCCGCAGCCGAGGCCGATCATGCCGTCGCTCTGGCACGCATGGTCGTCGGGCCCCTGCACCGGGGCGCCCGCGCGGCGGAACATCCGCATCGACGTCTGCTCGTAGCCGCTCGCCAGGAGGTGGTCGCGCCCCTGCCGGTACAGGGCGAGCCGCTGCGCGTCCCACGCCGGGTCGTCGACCGCCGTACGGGTGTGCAGCGGCGTCTTCGGGCGCGCGTACAAGGGATAGAGGTACAGCTCCTCGGGCCGCCACGCCAGCGCCGCGTCCAGGGAGGCGCGCCAACTGGCCGGCGTCTGGCCGTCGATACCGTAGATGAGGTCGATATTGAGCACCGGCACCCCGGCCTCCCGGATCCGCCCGAGCGCGGCCTCCACATCGGCCCGCCGCTGCGGGCGCACCGCCGCCCGAGCCTCGTCCTCGACGAAGCTCTGCACCCCCAGGCTGATCCGGGTCGCACCCCGCGCCACCAGCACGTCCAGCCGGTCACCCGTCGCGGTCGCGGGACTCGCCTCGACCGACAGCGGAATCGCCCCGAGCGGCGCGCCCATCCGGCGCTCGGCGATGTCACACAACCGCTCCAACTCCCCGGCCTCCAAAAACGTCGGCGTCCCACCCCCGAACGCCGCCGCCCCGAACCGCACCGGCTCCTCCCCACCCAACGCCTCCCGCACGGCCACCGCCTGCCGATCCAGGGCGTCCAGATACCGCGTCGTCAGATCACCCGGAGCCCCCACCCGCGTGAAGAGGTTGCAGAACCCGCACCGCACCTCGCAGAACGGAATGTGCGCATACAGCGCCAGCGCACCCTTGGGCTCCGCCCGCCACAGGTCACGCAACGCGGGCCGGTCGGGGAGCGGGCGGTAGGCGGTCTTGTGCGGATAGGCGTAGACGTAGTCCTGATACGGACGCACCGGGGCCTTGGCGGCCGGGGTGACGGGGGCAAGGGCAGTGCTCATACGGCAGGCTCCGAGTGGTCCGAGGAATCAGAATGGTCTAGGGAATCCAAGGGCTCCAGGAAGAAGTGGGCGTAGGGCACGGTCCACACGGCCTCGTGGCCGATGCGGTGCCCGGTCCAGCCGTCGTCCCCGTAGGCGGTGCCGTGGTCGGAGCAGACGATCGTGAAGCAGCGGCGCCGCGAACGAGCGGCGGCGAACAGCCGCCCGATGTGCCGGTCGACATACTCCAGCGCGGCCCGGTGCGTCTCCCGGCTGTCGCCGGCGGCCTTGGTCGCGCCCGGCAGATAGAACCAGTTGGGCTGGTGCAGCGCGGCGACATTGACGTACAGGAACAACCGCCGCTCGGGCGGCAGCCCCGCGACGACCTCCTCCGCCCGGGCCACCTGCGCCTCGAACGACGTCGGCGAGGCGACACCGAAGCCGGGCTCCCAGTGGCTCTCGGCGAACAGCCCCGGCAGAACGCCCCCGAGGGCCCCCCGCTTGTTGAAGAACCCGACGCCCCCGATGCACACGGTGTGATAGCCGGCCGCCCCCAGCCCCCCGACCAGGTCGGGCGCGTCAAAGACCCACGTCCCCTCCGCGGTGCTCTCACTCCCCTCGAACCGCGCCGCGAACAACCGCGGATGCGGCCCCGGAGCCGCGGGCGTCGGCAGGAACCCGGCGAACATCGCCTGGTGCGAGGCATACGTAAAACTCCCCGGCGCATGCCGCCGCTCCCACCGCCCCCCGGGCAAATACGCCCCGAGATTCGGCAACCGCCCCTCGGCGGCAAGCTCCTGGGCGACGTCATACCGCAGCGTGTCGAGCACGACGAACAGCAGATCATCCCGCCCGACGACCTCGTTCATGTCGGGCTCGGGTCCTGGTCTTGTGTCGTCCGCGACCTCAAGGCCCACGACCGGCGCGTTGGTGACGGCCGAAGGGGCTGATCCGGGGGGTGCCCCCGCAGGACTGCGCACGACAGGGCGGTACCGGATCAGGGACGAGGTCAATGTGCGCAGTCCGAGGAGGTGCCCCCCGGAGCGGCCCCGACCCCACGCCAGGGCTCCACGCCCCGAGGCCGAAGTGACGAGGTCAGAGCGACGCATGACGCTGCCCCCTCACCGCTCGGGCCGAGGAAAGCGCGGCGAGCTGCGCCTGGTACGTGTCGAGCCCCGCCGCCGGCCCCTCGGGCAGCCCCGCCAACCGCGGCAGCAGGTCCCCGAAAGCGTTGACCTCGGCGACCGCGAAGTCCCGCCAGCCCGGCGCCGGCAGCAGGTCGACGCCGACCGCGAGCGTGCCGGGAAAGCACGCCGCGGCCTGCTCGCACACCCGCAGCGCCGCCCCCCACCCCGCAGGCCCCGCCGCCGCCCGCACCGCCGCCAAGTCCCCACGAACACCGCCGAGGTGCAGATTCGTCATGGGCCAGCGACTACCGCGTACCACCGCATGCGTCGCCCTCCCCGCCACCACCAGCACCCGCAGGTCCACCACCCGCCCGTCCACCGACGCCTTCGGCAGCCACCGCTCCACGTGCAACCCGTCCGGCGCCAGCGCATCCACCAACGCCGCGACCTCCGCCTCCGCGCCGATCCGCCGCACCCGCAGGGAGTTGAAGAGCCGCCCACCCACGGACTCCACCGACGTCGTCGCCCGCAACCGCCCACCCCCCGCGGTCTCCAGCGCCACCACCCCCGACGCGGACGAACCATGCGCCGGCTTGACGAAAACCCGCGGCATACCATGCTCACGCATCAGCTCCCGCAGATGCGCCCAGCCGCGCACCGCCACCGCCGCCACCGCCACCGCCGCCACCGCCCCGCCGCCGGTCGGCGACTGCGGCACGGGCACACCGGCCCGCTCCAGCACCGCATGGCAGCGCCGCTTGTCGAAGAGCACGGCGAGCTCGTCCGGGTCGTCCAGCCGCACCCCGCCCCGCAGCGTCCGTACCGCCGCGGTGAAGCCGGAGTACCAGCGGGCGCCGCCCTCGACCCGCGTCGGGTCGTCCGTGCCGCGCAGCAGCCGGTCCACCTCGGGATGCTCGCCCGGCGAGTCGAGCCGTACGACCTCCCCGGGCGCGAAGTCCGCGCCGCCGCCCCGCAGCACGTCCAGCCACGGCACGATCCGCGGCGCCGCGAACCCCGCACCGACCGCCGCCTGCGCGAACAGCCGCACCCGGCGGTTGTCCGGGTTGCCGACCACGGCGAGCCGCAGCCCCCGCACGTCCCCGTACTCCCCCATGCCGCCCCTCCCCTCCAACTCCCCCTATGGGCTATTCGCCGACGGCCACATACCGCCAGGCGGAGCCGTCCTCGTCGGTGTCCTCCTCCGCGTCGTCCTTGTCGAGTTCGAGCCGGACCCCGGCCGGCTCCAGCGCCTCCCGCAGCCGCTGGGCGACGCCCGCCGTGAGGTAGTTGTGGTGCAGGTCCAGCGCCTTGAGGTGGGTGAGCGGCTGGCCGCCGAGCAGCGCGACGGCGCCGTCGTCGGTGAGCACGCCCATGGACAGGTCCAGCACATCGAGCCGGGCCACCACGGGCGCGGCGGCGAGCGCGGACGCCACCTCGTCCTCGATCTCGCTGTTGCGCAGGCCCAGATGGCGCAGCGCCGGCAGCCGGGTGCCCGCCATGATCGGGGCGAGGTCGCCGATCTCGCTGTCGCCGCCGTAGTCGGGGGTGCCGAGCCACAGATCGAGCGTCGTGAGCGCGGGGAAGTCGCATGCGGCGACCGCGCGCACGACCTCGGCGGGCAGCCCACCGCTCTGGATGACGAGCTCGCGCAGGCTCTCGTGCCGCACCGGCTGGAGCTCCAGGTCCACGCTGCCGCGTATGCCGAGCCGCTCCAGCTCGGGGAAGCCGGTGAGCAGCGGCGTGACGTCACCCTGGTGGATCCAGGAGATCTCGCACTCCTCGGAGATCATGTCCCCGAGGAAGAGCGAGCGCAGCGAGGTGAGGTGCTCGCGGGCGCCGAGCAGCGCCTCGACGACGGCGCCGGGCCCGTCGTCGTACGCCTCCGGCCACGCGCCCACGACGATCGCCCGGACCTCGCGGAGGTCGACGGCCGCGGCGAACCGGGCGAACGCCTCGGGCCAGCTCTCCTCGTTCTGCCAGGTGCCCGCGGTCAGCCGCCAGGCGGCGGCGCCGGGCGCGGCGGTGGGCTGCTTCTTCTGCTGCTCCGCCGCCGACGGCCAGTCGACGACCGGCAGTCCGCCGAACTCCTTGAGGTGGTCGCCGTCCGAGAAAATCATGTCCTGCCCCGCTCCAGACGCGTCGGAATGCCCCTGGTCGCCGGACGCGCCTTCCCCCCGGACCGGCCGCGGGGCCGATGTGATGGGGCCAGTTCTACCAAGGGGGTACGACAGCGCCCCCGCAGCCCCGGGCGGACGGGGATCGCCGCAGGTCGGGGCGATTGTCAGAGGGTGGCCCTACGGTCGGTGACGACGGCGGTGCGCAGGGCATCGCGGGAAGGGAGTGCCGTGTACCGGCAGGGGGATGTGCTGATCGTGCCGATCGAGGAGTCCGCGCTGCCGCCGGGCCACGAGGACCTGCCGGCCGAGCCGCGCGACGGCCGCGGCCGTATGGTCCTGGCCCTCGGCGAGGTCACCGGCCACGCCCACGCGGTGGTCGGCCCCGGCCGCCTCCTGCGCGAGTCCGGCCCCTCGGGCACGGCCCTTCTCCACACCCCGGACGGCGCCCGCGTCGTCCACGAGGAGCACGGCCCGATATCCCTGCCGAAGGGTTGGTACCGGGTGATCCGCCAACGCGAGTACGTGCCTGGCTCGGTGCGCATCGTCGCGGACTGAGGGGTGGCCGGGCTCCGCCCGGCAAGGGGGAAAAGGCCAGGCAACAGAGGGGATAGGCACGGATGAGCAAGGTCATCACGGAAGTGGTCGCCAGCGACCACGCGGGCGCAAGCGCCGCGAGCCCGGCGGACGGCGCTGCGGGCGCGCACCCCGCGACCGGCGCCGGCCCTGCGGGCGGCAGCGGTGCCGACGGCACAGTCCCGGCGACCGGCGACCGCCCTGCGGGCGGTGCCGGCGCCGCAGGCGCGCACCCCGCGGCAGGCGCCGGCCCGGGCGGCGCCGCCTCCGACCACGACCCCGTCGAGCAGTGGCGGCTCGCCGTGGCCGAGACCGCGGCGGCGGATCGGGGCGCCGCCGAGGCCGGGGTGCGGTTGGCGTACCGGCAGGCGGGGCTCGCGGAGCCGGAGCGGATCGTGTGGGTGGGGTCGCCGCTCGGGGCGCTTGTGCTGCTCAGCGGTGCGGAGGGCGCCGAGCGGCGGGGGCGGAGTGTGCGGGAGCAGGTGCGGGACCGGGCGTGGGCGGCCGAGCGGGCGCGGCTGCACGGCGAGTTGGGGCCGCTCGGCTGGGCGGCCCGCTGGGGGGCGACCGGCGGGCGGCTGTGGGAGGTCACGCAGTTGCTGAGCTCGCGGATAGCCGCCGGCGTGGTGGAGGCGTACGCGACCGCGACCGCCCCCGCGCCCCGCCCCGCGAACGGCCCCTGGCCGAGCGCCACAGACACCCCGCCCACCGACGGGTCGGGGGCCGACGGGTCGCCCACGAGCGGATCGCCCACCAGCGCCCCGCCCGCCGACGGATCGGCCATCAGCGCCCCGCCCACCAGCGGATCGGGTGCCGGCCGGCGGCGTAGTGCTGCCCGGGTGCTGCTGCTCGACGCCGTGCACGGGCAGCAGGACGCGGCCTGGCTGAGCGCCTTCGACGCCGGTCCCGGCAGCCCCCTGGAAGGGATCGCCGCGGTCGCCCGGGCCGCCGGCTGGTGGTGGCCGTACGAGCGGCTGGCCGTGCTGTGCGACCGGCCGGCGGAGCTGCACCGGGACGAGGCGGGGCGGCTCGACCGGTCGGACGGTCCCGCGCTGGCCTTCCGGGACGGCTTCGCCCTCTGCTCGTGGCGCGGCATGCCCGTGCCCGGCGAGTTCCTGGCGGAGCTGGCCACGCTCACGCCCGAGCGCATCCGCACCGAGGAGAATGCCGAGCTGCGCCGGGTGATGCTGGAGCACTACGGCTACGACCGCTACCTCGCCGAGTCCGGCGCCGTCCCCCAGCACCGGGACGAGACCGGTGTGCTGTGGCGTATCGCCATGACCGGCGACGAGGACACCGTCATGGTCGAGGTGCTGAACTCCACGCCGGAGCCGGACGGCACGACGCGCACGTACTGGCTGCGCGTCCCGCCGACCACCCGCACCGCCCGCGAGGGCGTCGCCTGGACGTTCGGCCTCTCCCCGGAGGAGTACGTGCCGATGCGCCAGACCTGACCCGTGAAAGCCGCAGGGCGGCCACCCCCGAAGGGGTGACCGCCCTGCGTTGACGCGTTGACGCGTTCCGCGGAGGGACGCGACCTCAGCCGTTGTACGGGCCGTAGTCGTAGTCCTCCAGCGGCACGGCCTGGCCGGAGCCGGAGCCGAACGGGCTGTAGTCGATGTCGTCGTAGCCGACGGCCGAGTACATCGCGGCCTTGGCCTCCTCGGTCGGCTCCACCCGGATGTTGCGGTAGCGGGACAGGCCCGTACCGGCCGGGATGAGCTTGCCGATGATGACGTTCTCCTTCAGGCCCAGCAGCGAGTCCGACTTCGCGTGGATCGCCGCGTCCGTCAGCACCCGGGTGGTCTCCTGGAAGGACGCCGCCGACAGCCACGACTCGGTGGCCAGCGACGCCTTGGTGATACCCATCAGCTGCGGACGGCCCGAGGCCGGGTGACCGCCCTCGGCCACGACCCGCCGGTTCTCCTGCTCGAACCGGCCGCGCTCGACCAGCTCGCCGGGCAGCAGCTCGGCGTCGCCGGACTCGATGATCGTCACCCGGCGCAGCATCTGCCGGATGATGATCTCGATGTGCTTGTCGTGGATCGACACACCCTGCGAGTTGTAGACCTTCTGCACCTCGGCCACCAGGTGGATCTGCACCTGGCGCTGGCCGAGGATCCGCAGGACGTCGTGCGGGTTGGTGGCACCGTAGGTGAGCTTCTGGCCGACCTCGACGTGGTCGCCCTCGCCCACCATGAGCTTGACGCGCTTGGAGATCGGGTACGCCAGCTCGTCGGAGCCGTCGTCCGGCGTGACGACCAGCTTCTTGGTCTTCTCGGTCTCCTCGATGCGCACCCGGCCGGCCGCCTCGGAGATCGGGGCGACACCCTTGGGCACCCGGGCCTCGAACAGCTCGACGACACGCGGCAGACCCTGCGTGATGTCGTCACCGGCCACACCACCGGTGTGGAAGGTGCGCATCGTCAGCTGGGTGCCGGGCTCACCGATCGACTGGGCGGCGATGATGCCGACCGCCTCGCCGATGTCCACCAGCTTGCCGGTGGCCAGCGAGCGCCCGTAGCAGAAGGCGCAGGTGCCGACGGCCGACTCGCAGGTCAGGATCGAGCGGACCTTGACCTCCTCGACGCCGAGGCGCACGAGCTGGTCGATGAGCACGTCGCCGAGGTCGACATTGGCCGGCGCGACGACCTTGCCGTCGACGACCACGTCCTCGGAGAGCATGCGCGCGTACACGCTGGTCTCGACGTCGTCCGCCTTGCGCAGCACGCCGTCGGCGGCGCGCTCGGCGATCCGCAGCTTCAGGCCGCGCTCGGTGCCGCAGTCCTCCTCGCGGATGATGACGTCCTGCGAGACGTCCACCAGACGGCGGGTGAGGTAACCCGAGTCGGCGGTACGCAGCGCGGTGTCGGCCAGGCCCTTACGGGCACCGTGGGTGGAGATGAAGTACTCCAGCACGGAGAGGCCCTCACGGAAGGATGCCTTGATCGGCCGCGGGATGGTCTCGTTCTTGGCGTTCGAGACCAGGCCGCGCATACCCGCGATCTGACGCATCTGCATCATGTTTCCGCGGGCGCCGGAGTCGACCATCATGAAGATCGGGTTGGTCTTCGGGAAGTTGGCGTTCATCGCCGCGGCGACCTTGTTGGTCGCCTCGTTCCAGATCCCGATCAGCTCGTCGGACCGCTCCTGCTTGGTGATCAGGCCGCGCTCGTACTGCTTCTGGACCTTCTCGTCGCGCGACTCGTACTCGGCGATGATGGCCTTCTTCGCCTCCGGCACGACGATGTCGGTGACGGAGACGGTGACGCCGGAACGGGTCGCCCAGTGGAAGCCGGCCGCCTTCAGGTTGTCGAGCGTCGCCGCCACGATGACCTTGGGGTAGCGCTCGGCGAGGTCGTTGACGATCTCGGAGAGCTGCTTCTTGCCGACCGCGTAGTCCACGAACGGGTAGTCCTCGGGCAGCAGCTCGTTGAACAGCGCCCGGCCCAGCGTGGTGCGCAGCCGGAAGCTGTCGCCGAGCTGGTAGGGCTGCTCGCCCTCGCCCGGCTCCGGCGGCGTCCAGCCGCGCGGCGGGACGGTGCCCACCGGGAAGCGGATGTCGACCGGCGCCTGCATCGACAGCTCGCGGCTGTCGAACGCCATGATCGCCTCGGCGGTCGACCCGAACGCCCGGCCCTCGCCCCTGACCTCGCGCTCCTCGGAGTCGGTGGTCAGGAAGAACAGGCCGAGCACCATGTCCTGGGTCGGCATGGTGACGGGGCGGCCGTCGGCGGGCTTGAGGATGTTGTTCGAGGACAGCATCAGGATGCGGGCCTCGGCCTGCGCCTCCGCCGACAGCGGCAGGTGCACGGCCATCTGGTCGCCGTCGAAGTCGGCGTTGAAGGCGGTGCACACCAGCGGGTGGATCTGGATGGCCTTGCCCTCGACCAGCTGCGGCTCGAACGCCTGGATGCCCAGGCGGTGCAGCGTCGGCGCCCGGTTGAGCAGCACCGGGTGCTCGGCGATGACCTCTTCGAGCACGTCGTAGACGACCGTACGGCCGCGCTCGACCATGCGCTTGGCCGACTTGATGTTCTGCGCGTGGTTGAGGTCCACCAGGCGCTTCATCACGAACGGCTTGAAGAGCTCCAGCGCCATGGCCTTGGGCAGGCCGCACTGGTGCAGCTTGAGCTGCGGGCCGACGACGATCACCGAGCGGGCGGAGTAGTCGACGCGCTTGCCGAGCAGGTTCTGCCGGAAGCGGCCCTGCTTGCCCTTGAGCATGTCGGACAGCGACTTCAGCGGACGGTTGCCGGGGCCCGTGACCGGGCGACCGCGGCGGCCGTTGTCGAAGAGCGCGTCGACCGCTTCCTGGAGCATGCGCTTCTCGTTGTTGACGATGATCTCGGGCGCGCCGAGGTCGAGCAGCCGCTTGAGGCGGTTGTTGCGGTTGATGACCCGGCGGTAGAGGTCGTTCAGGTCGGAGGTCGCGAAGCGGCCACCGTCCAGCTGCACCATGGGGCGCAGGTCCGGCGGGATCACCGGGACGCAGTCCAGCACCATGCCACCGGGCTTGTTGGTGGTCTGCAGGAACGCCGAGACGACCTTGAGGCGCTTGAGCGCACGGGTCTTCTTCTGGCCCTTGCCGGTGCGGATGATCTCGCGGAGGCGCTCGGCCTCCTCCTCCAGGTCGAAGGACTCCAGGCGCTTCTGCAGCGCCGCGGCACCCATCGAGCCCTGGAAGTAGGTGCCGAACCGGTCCCGCAGCTCGCGGTACAGCAGCTCGTCGCCCTCCAGGTCCTGGACCTTGAGGTTCTTGAAGCGGGCCCACACCTCGTCGAGCCGGTCGATCTCGCGCTGCGCGCGGTCGCGCAGCTGCTTCATCTCGCGCTCGGCGCCCTCGCGGACCTTGCGGCGGACGTCGGCCTTGGCGCCCTCGTTCTCCAGCTCGCCGAGGTCGGCTTCCAGCTTCTTCTGCCGGGCCTCGACATCGGCGTCACGGCGCTGCTCGACCTGCTGGCGCTCCACGGAGACCTGGGCCTCCAGGGAGGGCAGGTCGCGGGTGCGGCGCTCGTCGTCGACCCAGGTGATCATGTACGCCGCGAAGTAGATGACCTTCTCCAGGTCCTTCGGGGCGAGGTCGAGCAGGTACCCCAGGCGCGACGGGACGCCCTTGAAGTACCAGATGTGGGTGACGGGGGCGGCCAGCTCGATGTGGCCCATGCGCTCGCGGCGCACCTTGGCGCGGGTGACCTCCACGCCGCAGCGCTCGCAGATGATGCCCTTGAAGCGCACGCGCTTGTACTTACCGCAGTAGCACTCCCAGTCCCGGGTGGGGCCGAAGATCTTCTCGCAGAAGAGCCCGTCCTTTTCCGGCTTGAGGGTGCGGTAGTTGATGGTCTCGGGCTTCTTGACCTCGCCGTGCGACCAGGTCCGGATGTCGTCCGCGGTGGCCAGGCCGATCCGCAGCTCGTCGAAGAAGTTGACGTCGAGCACTGTGTCGTCAATCCCTCTCAGGGTTGATTCTCAAATGGTCTGAACGGGTCGTGGGGGCCGCCGGGCCCGGCCGTACAGGCGTACGACCGGGGCCGGCGGAACCCGTCAGACCTCTTCGACGCTGCTCGGCTCGCGCCGGGACAGGTCGATTCCGAGCTCTTCCGCGGCGCGGAACACGTCCTCGTCGGTGTCGCGCATCTCGATGGACATGCCGTCCGAGGACAGCACCTCCACGTTGAGGCACAGCGACTGCATCTCCTTGATGAGCACCTTGAAGGACTCGGGGATGCCGGGCTCGGGGATGTTCTCGCCCTTGACGATGGCCTCGTAGACCTTGACGCGGCCGAGGACGTCGTCGGACTTGATGGTCAGCAGTTCCTGGAGCGCGTAGGCGGCGCCGTACGCCTCCAGCGCCCACACCTCCATCTCGCCGAAGCGCTGCCCGCCGAACTGCGCCTTACCGCCCAGCGGCTGCTGGGTGATCATCGAGTACGGGCCGGTGGAGCGGGCGTGCAGCTTGTCGTCCACCAGGTGGTGCAGCTTGAGGATGTACATGTAGCCGATGGAGATCGGCTCCGGGAACGGCTCGCCGGAGCGGCCGTCGAACAGCCGGGCCTTGCCGGAGGGCAGGACCAGCCGGTCGCCGTCGCGGTTGGGGATCGTGGACTGGAACAGGCCGCGGATCTCGTCCTCGCGGGCGCCGTCGAAGACCGGGGTCGCGACGTTGGTGCCGGGCTCGACGCGGTGGGCGTCGATGGCCTCCAGCCGGCGGGCCCACTCCTCGGCGATACCGGACACGTCCCAGCCCTGCTTGGCGAGCCAGCCCAGATGGATCTCCAGCACCTGGCCGGGGTTCATCCGGGAGGGGACGCCGAGCGGGTTGAGGATGATGTCGACCGGGGTGCCGTCCTCCAGGAACGGCATGTCCTCGACCGGGAGGATCTTGGAGATGACGCCCTTGTTGCCGTGCCGGCCGGCGAGCTTGTCGCCGTCGGTGATCTTGCGCTTCTGCGCGACGTAGACGCGGACCAGCTGGTTCACGCCCGGCGGCAGCTCGTCGCCCTCCTCGCGGTCGAAGACCCGCACGCCGATGATCTTGCCGACCTCGCCGTGCGGCACCTTCAGCGAGGTGTCGCGGACCTCGCGGGCCTTCTCGCCGAAGATCGCGCGCAGCAGCCGCTCCTCCGGGGTCAGCTCGGTCTCGCCCTTCGGGGTGACCTTGCCGACCAGGATGTCGCCGGCGACGACGTCGGCGCCGATCCGGATGATGCCGCGCTCGTCGAGGTCGGCGAGCACCTCCTCGGAGACGTTCGGGATGTCCCGGGTGATCTCCTCGGGGCCCAGCTTGGTGTCGCGGGCGTCGACCTCGTGCTCCTCGATGTGGATCGAGGACAGCACGTCGTCCTGCACGAGGCGCTGCGACAGGATGATCGCGTCCTCGTAGTTGTGGCCCTCCCACGGCATGAACGCCACCAGCAGGTTCTTGCCGAGCGCCATCTCCCCTTCCTGGGTCGACGGACCGTCGGCGAGCACCTGGCCGACCACGACCCGGTCGCCCTCGTTGACGACGACCTTCTGGTTGAAGGACGTGCCCTGGTTGGAGCGGGAGAACTTCGCGACCCGGTAGGTGTTGTACGTGCCGTCGTCGTTGGTCACCGTGACGTAGTCGGCGGAGACCTCCTGGACCACACCGTCCTTCTCGGCCTTGATGACGTCGCCGGCGTCGACCGCGCAGCGGTACTCCATGCCGGTGCCGACCAGCGGCGCCTCGGCCTTGATCAGCGGCACGGCCTGGCGCATCATGTTCGACCCCATGAGCGCGCGGTTGGCGTCGTCGTGCTCCAGGAACGGGATCATGGCGGTGGCGACCGACACCATCTGGCGCGGCGAGACGTCCATGTAGTCGACGTCGTCGCCGGGGATGTAGTCGATCTCGCCGCCGCGGCGGCGGACCAGCACGCGGGACTCGGCGAACCGCAGCTCGTCGGTCAGCGGCGCGTTGGCCTGCGCGATGACGAAGCGGTCCTCCTCGTCGGCGGTCAGGTAGTCCACGTCGTCGGTGACGACGCCCTCGACGACCTTGCGGTACGGGGTCTCGACGAAGCCGAACGCGTTGACCCGGCCGTAGGAGGCGAGCGAGCCGATCAGGCCGATGTTCGGGCCCTCGGGGGTCTCGATCGGGCACATGCGGCCGTAGTGCGACGGGTGCACGTCGCGGACCTCGAAGCCGGCCCGCTCACGGGACAGGCCGCCGGGGCCGAGCGCGGACAGCCGGCGCTTGTGGGTCAGACCGGACAGCGGGTTGGTCTGGTCCATGAACTGCGACAGCTGGCTGGTGCCGAAGAACTCCTTGATGGAGGCGACGACCGGCCGGATGTTGATCAGGGTCTGCGGCGTGATCGCCTCGACGTCCTGGGTCGTCATCCGCTCGCGGACCACCCGCTCCATCCGGGCCAGGCCGGTACGGACCTGGTTCTGGATGAGCTCGCCGACGTTGCGCAGCCGGCGGTTGCCGAAGTGGTCGATGTCGTCGACCTCGACCACGATGGTCTGGCCGTTGGCACCGGTGGTCTCGGTCTCGCCGGCGTGCAGCTTCACCAGGTACTTGATGGTGGCGATGATGTCCTCGGTGGTGAGGACGCCCTCGTCGAGCGCGACGTCGCTGCCGAGCTTCTTGTTGACCTTGTAGCGGCCGACCTTGGCCAGGTCGTAGCGCTTGGGGTTGAAGTAGAGGTTCTCCAGCAGCGTCTGGGCGGCCTCCTTGGTCGGCGGCTCACCCGGGCGCAGCTTGCGGTAGATGTCGAGCAGCGCGTCGTCCTGGCCCTGGGTGTGGTCCTTCTCCAGGGTGGCGCGCATCGACTCGTACTCGCCGAACTCCTCCAGGATCTGCTCGGTGCTCCAGCCGAGCGCCTTGAGCAGCACGGTGACCGACTGCTTGCGCTTGCGGTCGATGCGGACACCGACCATGTCGCGCTTGTCGATCTCCATCTCCAGCCAGGCGCCCCGGGACGGGATGATCTTGGCGGAGAAGATGTCCTTGTCGGACGTCTTGTCGATGCTGGAGTCGAAGTAGACGCCGGGCGAGCGGACCAGCTGCGAGACGACGACACGCTCGGTGCCGTTGATGCAGAAGGTGCCCTTGGAGGTCATGAGCGGGAAGTCGCCCATGAAGACCGTCTGGGACTTGATCTCGCCGGTCTCGTTGTTGGTGAACTCGGCGGTGACGAAGAGCGGGGCGCCGTAGGTGAAGTCGCGCTCCTTGCACTCGTCCAGCGAGTTCTTCGGCGGCTCGAACCGGTGGTCACGGAACGTGAGCGACATCGACCCGGAGAAGTCCTCGATCGGGGAGATCTCCTCGAAGATCTCCTCCAGACCGGACTTCGTGGGGACGTCCTGCCCACTGTCCAGCGCCGCCTCGACCCGTGCCTTCCACGCCGCGTTCCCGAGCAGCCAGTCAAAGCTCTCGGTCTGGAGCGCGAGGAGGTTCGGAACTTCGAGCGGTTCACGGATCTTCGCGAAAGAGATGCGCAGCGGTGCGGTGCTGGCGCCGTTGTTCGAATTGGCAGTCGAGGCGTTGCGCGAGGCGGCCAAGAGGGGGTCCTTCCGAGGGCTCGGACTCACTACGCGCGTACCGGTCCGCCCCTGAGGACCAGAAGAAAACCCTGATGACGGGCCTTCTCAGCAGCTCTCAGACGTGGGCATGCTCCTGGTGACGGGCCAGGCAGCAGCTAACAGGCAGCGCAAAGGGTCAGTGTAGCCACTTGGCACACTGATGTCCAGAGCTGAGATTCGGAGTACCGAATCGTCGCCCCCTCCGCCCGTCTCGCGGGTCCCCGCCTCGGAACCGGGACCCCGCATCCGTCAACCCTGCCGCCCTGCTGCATAGCCATGCATTCCCGCATCGCCGCCGATCCATGCATCGGATCATGCACCGATCATGCCCGGATCGGTCCGAGGCCGTGACCGGCCCCGCGACCAACATCGTGGCGCGTCCTGAGAATTGCGCGCCGCGTGCCAAACGTCAAGGCCCCGGCCCCGCACACATGCCCGAGGACATGCTCCCAGCAGGAGGGATCACCTTACCGGGCGGGTGTGACAACGCCGGTACGGCCCGCCGCGGACCGTACGAACGACCGAGGGCGGTCACCCTGGTGGGTGACCGCCCTACGGCGTGGGTGCCCGGGCGCACCGGGCGCCGGACGCCGGGTGCGCTGCCGCGCGGGGTGCGCTCGCGCGCGGGGTGTTACGCGGGGTGCTACTTGACCTCGACCGAGGCGCCGGCGCCCTTGAGGGACTCGGCGGCCTTGTCCGCGGCCTCCTTGTTGACCTTCTCCAGGACGGGCTTCGGGGCGCCGTCCACGAGGTCCTTGGCCTCCTTCAGACCCAGCGAGGTCAGCTCGCGCACGACCTTGATGACCTGGATCTTCTTCTCGCCGGCGCCGGTGAGGATGACGTCGAACTCGTCCTTCTCCTCGACGGCCTCGGCCGGGGCGCCGGGGACGCCCGCACCCGCGGCGACCGCGACGGGGGCGGCGGCGGTGACGTCGAACTTCTCCTCGAACGCCTTCACGAACTCGGAGAGCTCGATGAGGGTGAGCTCCTCGAACTGGGCGAGCAGTTCGTCCTGGGTGAGCTTCGCCATGATGGCGGGTCCTTCCACTAAATCGGCTGGTGCCGGATGTCGTACAAGTCGGCGGGCGTACGGTCGGCCCGCGTCGGCCGGAGCGCTGTCGCGTACCCGATGCCGGATACGTGGCGCGCCGGCCCCTGACCGGGGCTCACGCCACGGTCATCGTGCGAGCCGAGTTACTCGGCACCGCCCTGCTCGCCTTCGGCCAGCTTGACCCGAAGCGCCTCCGCGGTGCGGACGAACTTCGACGGGAGCGCCTGGAAGAGCGCGGCAGCCTGGGACTGCTTGGCCTTCATGGCACCCGCCAGCTTGGCGAGCAGAACCTCGCGGGACTCGAGGTCCGCAAGCTTCTTGATCTCGTCGGCGGACAGCGCCTTGCCGTCAAGGACACCGCCCTTGATGACGAGAGCGGGGTTGTCCTTGGCGAAGTCGCGCAGACCCTTCGCCGCCTCCACCGGGTCACCGGTGACGAAGGCGACAGCCGACGGACCCGCGAACAGGTCGTCGAGCTGGTTGATCCCGGCCTCGTTGGCCGCGATCTTGGTCAGCGTGTTCTTCACCACGGCGTACGTGGCGTTCTCACCGAGCGAACGGCGCAGCGTCTTGAGCTGCGCGACGGTGAGACCGCGGTACTCGGTCAGCACAGCGGCGTTCGAGGAACGGAACTGATCCGTCAACTCGGCAACCGAGGCAGCCTTGTCAGGCCTCGCCATGAGTCTCGGCCTCCTTCCGGGGTGATTGCGGACCGCGCGGAACGAAGGACGGAACAATGTGCTCCGGACCCCGGGCAAAACGAACGCCCCGGCGCAGGCGCACGGGGCGTGACTCGACGTGATCCACCACGGGTCTCCCCGTGCGGGCCTCGGAGTCCATCCACGATCACCTGCGCGGGCCGTCCGCATCGAGCGGATCCTTCGGCCGTACCACCCGGGGTTGAGGCGGGCAGGACGGCAACCAGCGGTCTTTGGCTTCGCGTCGAAGCGTACGCTGCCGCGGCCCCGCGGGGCAAATCGCCCTCGGGGCCGCGTACGGGCCTCTCCGGCCGGGTGTCTCCGGCCCTGGTGTCAGCCGGGTGTCAGCTCGACTGCTGGCCCTGCTTGAGGAGGTCGGCGAAGTCGGTGGTGTCGAAGGCGCTCGGCGCCTTCACCGAGACGGCGACACCGAAGTCCGAGTAGAACGTCTGCGTCTTGATCACGCCCGGGGTGGCGCCGGAGGTGGCGGTCGCCGTCACCGAGGTCTCCACCGGCAGGTTGTCCTTGGACACCCACAGGTCGATCGTCTCGGTGGTGATCCCGGACTTGTCCAGCGTCTCCTTGAGCGCCTGCCGGTCCGCGGCGGTCAGGTTGCCGGCCGCCTTGCCCGTCAGCTCCTGGGCGGTGAGCGTGGCGCGGTAGTGCGTGGCCGGCACGCCGCGGACGGTGTCGGCGCCCAGGTTGGCGGTGTTCGGCGCGGCCAGGGCGGCGTCCACGCTCTTGACCGGGTCGTTGTTCTTGACGGCGTCCTTCAGGAAGGAGCCGGCGCCGCCGGTGAGCTTGGCGAAGTCGTCGTAGGTGTACTTGATCCAGTGCTTGCCGCCGAGCTGGGCGGCCATCGCGTCGCCCATGTTCACGTAGTAGGCGTCCGGCAGGTAGCGCCCCACCATGCTGGGCGGCAGCCCCGCGTCCTTGAGCTGCTCGGCCACCGCGCCGCCGGTGTACGTGGCGGTCATCTCGCCGCGCATGCCGGTGCCCCAGTCGATGGCGCCCTTGTAGTCGATCGACATCGTCGTCCCGATGGAGACGGTCGACTCGACCTTGGCCGAGTGCACGCCGGAGGCGGCCTTCTTGACCAGGTCCAGCGCCTGCACGGCGTGCGCCGCGCCGCTGAGCGCGGAGTCCCCGCCGGTGGCCGAGGGCGACGCGGCGGCCTTCGCGCCCGTACCGTCCGTGCCGTTCTTCTCCCCCGATGCCGACGACCCGAGCGGCCCGCACGCCGCGACCGCGACGAGCGCCCCGCCGGCGAGCAGCGCGCCCGCCGTGCGCCGTGCTGTGAACCCGTACATCCCGCACCCCCCTCACGGGGGCGCCATGCCCCCGGGAACCAGCGGAACACTAACGCACCGCTCGGACAACCCCCGGGGCGGGGCGCACGCCGAACGCCCCGCACCGCCCGGGGTGAGCCGGGGGTACGGGGCGTTCGCCGGATGCGACCGGTGCGACCGTGCGGGGCCCCGGGGGGACCCTGCGGGGTCAGACCGAGGCCGGGTCCTCCTCGACGAGGAGGTTGCGGGTGCGGTTGGGGTCGATCTGGATGCCGGGGCCCATGGTCGTGGACACGGCACCCTTCTTCAGGTAGCGCCCCTTCGCGGCGGACGGCTTCAGCCGCAGGATCTCGTCCAGGGCCGCCGCGTAGTTCTCCACGAGCTGGGTGTCGTCGAAGGACACCTTGCCGATGATGAAGTGGAGGTTGGAGTGCTTGTCGACGCGGAACTCGATCTTGCCGCCCTTGATGTCCGTCACGGCCTTGGCCACGTCGGGCGTCACGGTGCCGGTCTTCGGGTTCGGCATCAGACCGCGCGGGCCGAGGACCCGGCCGAGCCGGCCGACCTTGCCCATGAGGTCCGGGGTGGCGACGACGGCGTCGAAGTCCAGCCGGCCCTTCGCCACCTCGTCGATCAGTTCGTCGGAGCCGACGATGTCGGCCCCCGCGGCCTCCGCGGCTGCAGCACGGTCACCGGTCGCGAAGACCAGGACCCGGGCGGTCTTGCCGGTGCCGTGCGGGAGGTTCACGGTGCCGCGGACCATCTGGTCGGCCTTGCGCGGGTCCACACCCAGGCGGAAGGCGACCTCGACGGTCGAGTCGAACTTCGTGCTCGCGGTCTCCTTGGCCAGCCGGACGGCCTCCAGGGGCGCGTACAGCCGCTCCCGGTCGATCTTGGCGTCCGCAGCGCGGAGAGACTTGCTGCGCTTGCTCACGTGTGTGCTCCTACGTTCTTCGAATGGAGTCGTGGTCCGGGCCGAGCAGGCCCTCCCACTGTGGTGCTTCTGCGAGGGCTGGAATCAGCCCTCGACGGTAATACCCATAGAACGAGCCGTCCCCGCGATGATCTTCTCCGCGGCGTCCAGGTCGTTCGCGTTGAGGTCGGGCAGCTTGGTCGTGGCGATCTCGCGCACCTGGTCGCGGGTGAGCTTGGCGACCTTCTTGGTGTGCGGGGTGCCGGAGCCCTTGTCGACACCCGCGGCCTTGAGGATCAGCTTGGCCGCCGGCGGCGTCTTGGTGACGAAGGTGAAGGAGCGGTCCTCGTAGACCGTGATCTCCACCGGGATCACCATGCCGCGCTGCGACTCGGTGGCCGCGTTGTAGGCCTTGCAGAACTCCATGATGTTCACGCCGTGCTGGCCCAGCGCCGGGCCGACCGGCGGCGCCGGGTTGGCCGCACCGGCGTTGATCTGGAGCTTGATCAGCCCCGTGACCTTCTTCTTCTTGGGAGGCATTGCTCTCTCCGGGTCCTGTTGAGAGTTTTTTCCATGCCTGCGAGCAGGCATACCGCACCACGATAGCGGGTACAGCGACGCCCACCGAAATCGACGGCTTCCCGGCTTCCGTTTCCACGACCTGGTGCGGTAGCACTGTGCTCACGCACCGCGACTTATGGTCACCACCATCCGGTGACACCGCGGCGGCCGGCGCCCGCGCGAGGAGGCGTCAGGCGACATCCCGTCAGGTGACGGGCGGTCAACTGCGGGCCCCAGAAGTCACCCTGGGGCTCATGTGTCGCAGGGGGTGTTGCTGAAATTCCGGTCTACGCGGGGAGAATTCTTGGCATGGACACTTCCCGGGGATACCTACTGGCTGGTACCAAAGTCTGGCAGCATCTCTCCCCCCTGGAGGTTCCGTGAGACTGACCAGGCCTTTGACCGCGCTTGTCGCGCTGGCGTCCGCCCTGACGGCGGCGCTGGTGCTCACCGGTACGACGGCGCAGGCCGCCGGGCCGGCGTATGTCGCGCTCGGGGACTCGTACTCGGCAGGGAACGGCGCCGGGAACTACATCAGCTCCAGCGGTGACTGTCACCGCAGCAACAGCGCGTACCCGGCGTTGTGGGCCAGTGCCCACAGCCCGTCCTCGTTCACCTTCGCGGCCTGCTCGGGCGCAGTGACCAGCGATGTGACGGCAAGCCAGCTCGGCGGGCTGAACTCCTCCACCGGCCTGGTCACGCTCACCATCGGCGGCAACGACGCGGGCTTCTCCGACGTCATGACGACCTGCGTGACCGGCTCCGACAGCACGTGCGTCAACCGGGTCAACCAGGCGGAGACCTTCGTCCGCAACACCCTGCCCGGGCGGCTCAACACGGTCTACAACGCCATCCGCGCGAAGGCGCCCAACGCGCGGGTCGTCGTCCTCGGCTACCCGGACATGTACGACCTGTCGGCCTGGTTCTGCATCGGCCTCAGCGACACCAAGCACCAGAAGATCGACGAGGCGGCCGACGTCCTCGACTCCACCACCGCCTCGGTCGCAGCCGCCCATGGCTTCGTCTTCGGCGACGTCCGCCCCACCTTCAAGGGCCACGAGCTCTGCTCCGGTGACGACTACCTGCACTCCCTCGTCATCTCGCCGAGCTGGGAGTCCTACCACCCCACGGCCACCGGCCACTCCGCGGGCTACCTCCCGGTCCTGAACGCCAACGACTGACCGGCCCCACCCCGCACGCACACGCCTGAGCCCCTGCCCTCTCCGCGGAGTAGGCAGGGGCTCAGGCGTATGCGTGCGGGCGGAGCTAGTTCTTCTGGATCTGGTCGAAGCTGAGCTCGACCGGGGTCTCGCGGCCGAAGATCTCCACGAGGCCCTTGACCTTCTTCGAGTCGGGGTTGATCTCGTTGATCGTCGCCTGGAGGGTGGCGAAGGGGCCGTCGGTGACGGTGACCGAGTCGCCGACCTCGAAGTCCAGGACCTGGACCTCGACCTTGCGGGGGACGGCGGTGCCCTCGGCGATCGCGGCGGCTTCGGCGGCGGCCTCGACCTCGGGGGCGAGCATCTTGACGATCTCGTCGAGGGTCAGCGGGTACGGGTCGTACGCGTTGCCGACGAAGCCGGTGACGCCGGGGGTGTTGCGGACGACGCCCCAGGACTCGTTCGTCAGGTCCATGCGGACCAGGACGTAGCCGGGGAGCTTGTTCTGCCGGATGGTCTTGCGGTCGCCGTTCTTGATCTGAACGACTTCCTCCTGCGGGACCTCGGCCTGGTAGATGTACTCCTCGACGTTCAGCGAGACGGCACGCTGCTCCAGGTTGGACTTCACCCGGTTCTCGTAGCCGGCGTAGGTGTGGATCACGTACCACTCGCCGGGCAGGGTGCGCAGCTCCTCGCGGAACGCGGCCACCGGGTCGACGGGAGCGGCCGGCTCCTCGCCCTCGGCGGACTCGTCCTCGGCGGGCTCACCGGACTCGCCCTCGGCAGCCTCGGCGCCCTCCGCGGACTCGCCCTCGGCGCTCTCCGCGGACTCCGAGGCGTCCTCCGCCTCGTCCTCGCCCGCAGCCTCGGACTCCTCCTCGACGTGGACGTCGGCCCCGGCGGTTTCACCCGCGGCCAGGCCGGCCGCAGCCGCCTGGTCCTCATCGCCGTCGGCGGCCTCGACGACATCGAGCGCTTCTTCGCCCTCGACGGTTTCGTCGGCGTCGTCGTACACGTTCGGGTCAGACACGGTGACTGCTTCTTCCTGACTTCAAAGGTGGCACTGCGGGCGGGGCGACCAGCGCCCTGCGCCCTCCGCGCGGACAGGCGGGACGCGGAACCCGGCCCGAGACCGGCTCGGCCGGAGCGGAAGGCTCAGCCGAAAACGGCGGAAACGAGCTTGCTGAAACCCCAGTCAACCACGCTCACGAAGGCGATGACGACCACAACGAAGACAATCACCACAGTGGTGTACGTGGTGAGGTCGTTGCGCGTGGGCCAGACGACCTTGCGGAGCTCCGCGATGATCTGCCGGTAGAAGAGCCCGAGACGGCCCAGCGGGCCCTTCTTGCCGCGCTTGCCACCGCGGCGGGGCTTCTTCTCGGTGTCCTTGTCGTCCTGAGACGCGTCAGGCTCAGGGACCTCGATGGAGTCCGTGATCTCAGTCACTCGTCCTCACCTGACTCCGGGTCGTGGCCGTGCCGCGCCCGTCGCGCGGTACGGCGAGTGCCTATGCCTGCATCTGCCTGCCCACGTCCGGGGAGGACGTGTGGAGCAGGGCCGGAGGGACTTGAACCCCCAACCGCTGGTTTTGGAGACCAGTGCTCTACCAATTGAGCTACGACCCTTCGACGGACGCTCCCAACGTACCGCAGGCGGCAACCGCCGGGAGAGCCATCGACGGTTGAGTGTACGTGCTCGGAGGCATCTCGTCGAACGCCTTGCTGCGGAAAGCCTCCGAACGCGTTGTCCGGGCGGCCGATGCCGTCAAACCCCGGTGCCCGGCGGGGTGTGCGTCTGGGACCATGCACGTATGACCGCTGCCACTCCCCCTGTACCTCCCGCTGTACCTCCCGCCGCCGGCGACCGGCGGGTGTCGGCCCGTATCGCCGCGATCTCGGAGTCCGCGACCCTCGCCGTCGACGCCAAGGCCAAGGCTCTCAAGGCCGCCGGGCGCCCGGTGATCGGCTTCGGCGCCGGAGAGCCCGACTTCCCGACGCCCGGCTACATCGTGGACGCCGCCGTCGAGGCCTGCCGCAACCCGAAGTTCCACCGCTACACCCCGGCCGGCGGGCTGCCGGAGCTCAAGGCGGCCATCGCCGCCAAGACGCTCCGCGACTCCGGCTACGAGGTGGACGCCTCGCAGGTGCTGGTCACCAACGGCGGCAAGCAGGCCATCTACGAGGCCTTCGCCGCGCTGCTCGACCCGGGCGACGAGGTCATCGTGCCCGCTCCGTACTGGACCACCTACCCGGAGTCGATCCAGCTCGCCGGCGGCGTCCCGGTCGAGGTCGTGGCGGACGAGACGACCGGCTACCGGGTCACCGTCGAGCAGCTGGAGGCGGCCCGCACCGAGCGGACGAAGGTGCTGCTCTTCGTCTCGCCGTCCAACCCGACCGGCGCGGTCTACAGCCGGGCCGAGACCGAGGCGATCGGCCGCTGGGCCGTCGAGCACGGGCTGTGGGTGCTCACCGACGAGATCTACGAGCACCTGGTCTACGGCGACGCGGCGTTCACCTCGCTGCCGGCGCTCGTGCCCGAGCTGCGCGACCGCTGCGTCGTCGTCAACGGCGTGGCGAAGACGTACGCCATGACCGGCTGGCGTGTCGGGTGGATCGTCGGCCCGAAGGACATCGTCAAGGCGGCGACGAACCTGCAGTCGCACGCGACGTCGAACGTCAACAACGTGGCGCAGGCCGCGGCGCTCACCGCGGTGAGCGGGGATCTGGAGGCGGTCGCGGAGATGCGGGCCGCGTTCGACCGGCGGCGGCAGATCATCGTACGGATGCTCAATGAGATCGACGGGGTGGTGTGCCCGACGCCCGAGGGGGCGTTCTACGCGTACCCGTCGGTGAAGGGCCTGCTCGGCAAGGAGATCCGGGGCAAGCGGCCGGCGAGCTCGGTGGAGCTCGCGGCGCTCATCCTGGACGAGGCCGAGGTCGCGGTGGTGCCGGGTGAGGCGTTCGGGACGCCGGGTTACCTGCGGCTGAGCTATGCGCTGGGGGACGAGGATCTCGTCGAGGGCGTGTCGCGGCTGCAGAAGCTTCTGGGCGAGGCGACGGACTGAGGTCCGGCTGCGGGCTTACGCCGCGGCGTGGTGCTGCTTCATGCGTCAGGCTTACGCCGGCCGTGACGGCGGTCACGCATTCGGGCAAGCCCCCGTTCGGAGAATCCGGTTCCGAGCGGGGGCTCGCTTATAGCAGGATCTTGGGATGGCACGCGATGTACGTACGGAGTCCGGCGGCCGGGACATCCGCAAGCTCCCCAAGGCCCACCTGCACCTGCATTTCACCGGCTCCATGCGGCCCACCACGCTCCTTGAGCTGGCCGACCGGCACGGCGTCCACCTGCCCGAGGCGCTGACCTCCGGCGAGCCGCCGAAGCTGCGGGCCACCGACGAGCGCGGCTGGTTCCGCTTCCAGCGGCTCTACGACGCCGCCCGCAGCTGCCTGCGCACGCCCGAGGACATCTACCGGCTCGTGCGCGAGGCCGCGCAGGAGGACGCGGCGGACGGCTCCGGCTGGCTGGAGATCCAGGTCGACCCGACGTCGTACGCTCCCCGGCTCGGCGGGCTCATCCCCACGTTGGAGCTGATCCTCGACGCGGTGCGCGGCGCCGCGCAGGACACGGGCGTCGGGATGGCGGTGATCGTCGCGGCGAACCGCATGAAGCACCCGCTGGACGCCCGTACGCTGGCCCGGCTCGCCGTGCGGTACGCCGACCAGGGGGTGATCGGGTTCGGCCTGTCCAACGACGAACGGCGCGGGCTCGCGCGGGACTTCGACCGGGCGTTCGCGATCGCGCGGGACGGCGGGCTGCTGGCCGCGCCGCACGGGGGCGAGCTGGCGGGGCCGGCGAGCGTGCGGGACTGCCTGGACGACCTGCACGCGGAGCGGGTCGGGCACGGGGTGCGCGCGGCGGAGGACCCGCGGCTGATCCGCCGGCTCGCGGACAGCGGGGTGACGTGCGAGGTGTGCCCGGCGTCGAATGTCGCCCTCGGGGTGTACGACAAGCCCGAGGACGTACCCCTGCGGCATCTCTACGAGGCCGGCGTGCCGATGGCGCTCGGGGCGGACGATCCGCTGCTCTTCGGGTCGCGGCTGGCGGCGCAGTACGAGATCGCGCGGGATGTGCACGGCTTCACGGACGAGGAGCTGGCGGAGCTGGCGCGGCAGTCGGTGCGGGCGTCGCGGGCGCCCGGGGAGGTGCGGGAGCGGCTGCTCGGCGGGATCGAGGCGTGGCTGGCGGAGTGAGCCTGGTTGGTGTGCGGTGCGGCTTTTCGGGGGTGCGCCTTCTGTTCGGGGGGTGGGGTCGGGGACGCTCCGGGGGGTACCTCCTCGGACTGCGCACATGACGTCTTACGTATCCGGTGCCGCCCTGTGTGCGCAGTCCTGCGGGGGCACCCCCCGGATCCTCCCCTCCTGGCGCCGTCGGCGGGTGCCGGTACGCGGGCGGTACGCCGGCGGCGCCATAAGCTGAAGTCGTGCACCCGAACGCGCTCGCCCCGTACACGACCCTCCGCCTCGGCGGCCCCGCCGACCGTCTGCTGACGGCCCGCACCGACGCGGAGCTCGTCGCCGCGGTACGGGACGCGGACCGCCGCGGTGAGCCCGTGCTGCTGCTGGGCGGCGGGTCCAACCTGGTCATCTCGGACGACGGCTTCCCGGGTACGGCGATCCGTATCGCCACGCAGGGGGTCTCGCTGCGGGGCACCGCCCTTGAGCTGGCCGCCGGCGAGAACTGGAGCGAGGCCGTCGCCGCGACCGTACGGGCCGGGCTCGCGGGGGTGGAATGCCTCGCCGGTATCCCCGGCTCCGCCGGCGCCACGCCGATCCAGAACGTCGGGGCGTACGGGCAGGAGGTCGCCGGCACGATCACGGAGGTCGTGGCGTACGACCGGCGGTCCGGCGAGACGGTCACCCTCGCGCGGGAGGAGTGCGCCTTCTCGTACCGCGGCAGCCGCTTCAAGGAGGACCCGTCCCGCTTTGTCGTGCTGCGGGTGCGGTTCGCGCTGGAGGACGCCGCGGGCATGTCCGCGCCGCTGAAGTACGCGGAGACCGCGCGGGCGCTGGGCGTCGAGGTGGGTGAGCGGGTCCCGCTGGAGAAGGCCGGCGCGACGGTCCTCGCCCTGCGCGCGGGCAAGGGCATGGTCCTGGACGAGTCCGACCACGACACCTGGTCGGCCGGCTCCTTCTTCACCAACCCCGTCCTGACGCCGGCGGAGTACGCCGCCTTCCTCGACCGCGTCCACGACCACCTCGGCCCCGACACCACCCCGCCCGCGTACCCCTCGGGCGCCGGCGACGACCGTACGAAGACCAGCGCGGCCTGGCTCATCGACAAGGCCGGCTTCCCCAAGGGCTACGGCACGGGCCCGGCCCGCATCTCCACCAAACACACCCTCGCCCTCACCAACCGCGGCCCCGCCACCACCCAAGACCTCCTCACCCTCGCCCGCACCATCCGCACCGGCGTCCAGCACACCTTCGGCGTGACCTTGACGAACGAGCCGGTGATGGTGGGGGTCGAGCTCTAGCCCCCGCGGCCGGCCGACTGTCCCCCCCTTTCCGCCGGTGGCTACGGCCGCCCCTGCCGGTGGGGCTGACTGTCTGTGCCGTCTTTGCCGCACGACCGTGCCGGTTGCCGGGCCGTACCCGATCGCCGGTTGACTTCCGGTACAGCGGTGGCCGTTCCCCTTTGCCGGGCCCCGGCCGGGTGCGTTGTGGGGGGCGGATTCGGGGGCGGTCTACGCCGTTACGTCTGTTCTTGCTCGGCGAGCGTCGCCCCCCTGGCGGGAGAAGGGGCCGGGGGAAAACGCCTATGCCGGGGCTGGCGTTGTCGTGGCGAGGAGGGTGCGGAGGGGAGTGGTGTCGGGGGTGTCGGAGGTGGCCGCGTCGAGGGCGGCGTCCATGGTGGACTCCCAGTGCGGGGGGAGGGTGAGGCCGGGGCGGGTGGGCCAGGCGATGGTGGGGGTGGCCTCGCCGGAGGCGAGGAGGTGGAGGTGGATGAGGCCGGCGAGGGCGTCGAAGACGGCGGGGCGGATGAAGTTGCGGGCGGACGCGCCGGTGAGGCGGGCGGCCTGCGGGGGCTTGGGGAGGCGGCCGGCGATGTCCGTCCAGAGCAGGCCCGCGTCGAACGCGGCCAGCACCTCTCCGAGGTCGGGGAGCCGGTCCCGCGAGGCGCCCGTCGCGCGGGCGACCGCCAGCCGCAGCGGCTGCGAGAACGCCTCCGCCTCGGCGACGACGTGCGCTCGTACCATCGCGTCCCAGGTGGTACGGGGCAGGCGCGCCCCCTGCGCGGTGAGGGTGCCGGGCTCCAGGGCGGCGAAGACCGCGTCGGCCTCGCGCAGGAGGGTGATCGCCGGCGCGTCGGCGGAGGCCGAGGCGGAGGCGGCCACGGTCGCGGGGCCGGCGTCGGGCCCAGCGTCGGCGTCCGCGTCCGCGGGGAGTTGCAGGAGGAGCGCGACGCGTTCGGCGATCGGCGGGTGGGAGTCGTATTCGTGCGGCCTCGGCGGCCGTACGTCCGCCGCGAGGGCGGCAAGCCGCTCCGGGGAGCGCGCCGCGAGCATGCGGCGGATCGTACGTGGTGGGAGGCGGTTTTGGCCATGTGAGCGGACGCCGAAGGGGGCGGCCGGTCCACCCGGCCGCCCCCTTCGCACCGCGGGCGTTCAGCCGACCTTCTGGAGCCGGTCCCCCGGGGCGTCCGCCAGGTTGCCGGCGACCGGGCCGCGGGCGGGGCGGCGGTGGGGCAGCAGCAGCGCCGCGAGGAAGCCGGCGGTCAGGATCGCCGCGCCGACCCACAGCGCGGGGACCAGGCCGTCGACGTACGAGGCCGCGGACTCGTAACCGCCCTGCGCGGCGAAGATCGAGCCGAGGAGGGCGATGCCGAGCGCGCCGCCGACCTCGCGCAGGGCGTTGTTCGCGCCGGAGGCGATGCCCTGCTCGGCGGGGACGACGCTGGACATCACCAGGCTGGTGGCCGGGGCGATGAAGAGAGCCATGCCGGTGCCGGACAGGATCAGCGCGGGCAGCTGCGCGGCGTAGGAGACGTCGGGCGAGATGATCAGCGCGAACCAGCCGAGGCCGATCGCCTGGAGGGCCAGGCCCGCGGCGACGACGGGCTTGCCGCCGATGCGGTCGGTGAGGAAGCCGGCGATCGGCGCGACGATCATGGGCATGCCGGTCCAGGGCAGCATCCGCAGGCCCGCCTCAGTGGGCGTGTAGCCGACGACGGTCTGCAGGAACTGGCTGAGCAGGAAGATCGCGCCGAACATGCCGGTGAACATCAGCGCGGCGGAGGCGTTGATCGCGGTGAAGGCGCGGCCACGGAAGAGCCGCATCGGCAGCATGGGGTGCCGGGCGGTCATGCCGTGCCGGACGAACGCGGCCACCAGGATGCCGCCGGCGATCAGGCCGGTGAGGACGCGGGCGCTGGTCCAGCCGTGCGAGGTGGCGTTGACCAGGCCGAAGACGATGCCGAACAGGCCGAGGCTGATCAGTACGGTGCCGCGGCCGTCGAGGCGGGCGCCGGGCGCCGTGGACTCGGCCAGGCGCATCCGGGCCAGCGGGAGGAGCAGCAGGCCGAGCGGGACGTTCAGCCAGAAGATCCACTGCCAGGAGATGTGCTCGGTGAGGCTGCCGCCGATGAGCGGCCCGGACGCGACGGCCAGGCCGTTGACCGCGCCCCAGATGCCGAAGGCGGCCCCCCGGCGCTCGGCCGGCACGGCCGCGGACAGCAGGGTGAGGGTGAGCGGCATCATGATGGCCGCGCCGACGCCCTGGACGGCCCGGAAGGCGATGAGCTCGTTGATGCCGGGTGCCATGGCGGCTGCGGCGGAGGCCCCGGTGAAGATGGTCAGACCGGTGATGAAGAGCTTGCGGCGGCCGAAGCGGTCGCCGAGCGAGGCGCCGAACATCAGCAGGACGGCGAAGGTGAGCGTGTAGGCGTTCACCGTCCATTCGAGGTCGGACAGCGCGCCGCCGAGGTCCTTGCGGATGGACGGCAGGGCGGTGGTGACGACGAGGTTGTCGAGCGCGGCCATGAAACCGGCGACGCTGGTGATGAGCAGCGCCCAGCCTGCGGTGGCTCGGCCGCGCGGCGCGGGGGCCGCGGTGTCGGTGCTGGTGGCGGTGGCTTCCATGCCCTGTGTCTCCTTCGCTCCCCTGTCGGGATGGCTTCGGGCGGTTCCGCCGGAGGTGGCGGTTAGTAATTGATGACTAAGTTTGAGGGGCAAAAAAAATGCCGGGAGGGTGCGGTGCGAGCCGCCGGCCGGTGCGACCGGTGCGATGGGTGCGATGGGTGCGATGGGTGCGGTCGGCGGCCGGTCATTGCGGCCGGCCCGCTTCGTAGAAGCCCTCCCAGATCCGGTGGCCGGCGGGGAAGCCCATCGACACCAGGGTGTTGATGAGCATCCCGTAGGCGAGGAACTGCGTGGTCTCGTCGACGTCCGCGCCGAGCTGCGCGCTGATGGTGTCCCACAGGCCCTCCCACGCGGTGCGGACCGCCTCGCCGAAGGCGTGGTCCCCGGCGGCCTCCGCGGAGGCGACCGCGACGTATGTCTGCATCTGCATCAGCAGCCGCTCGGGGTCGTCGTGGATCATCTTCTGGTACGCCCTGGCCATCGCCGGCAGCCGCTCCTCGGGGGCGAGGCCGGTGGCGCACTCCTCGAAGAGCCGGGCGGTGGTCTCGATGCAGTGCCGCGAGGCGGCCAGGAAGATGGCCTGCTTGTTCGGGAAGAGCCGGAAGAGGTACGGCTGCGAGACGCCGACACGGCGGGCGATCGCCTCGGTCGACGTGCCGTTGTAGCCGCCGTGGGCGAACTCGCTCATCGCCGCGCGGATGACGCTCTCGCGCCGCTCTTCTGCGCTCATCCTGACCATGGGTCTTAAGTTAGTGGCCAATCACTACCTGAGTCAAGTGGGGGCGGGGGGTTCTTCTCGGCGGCGGGGAACGGGGCGGGGCACGGGCCGGGGAACGTGTAAGGACCGCCTGCCATGGGCGGGCGGTCCTTACACGTGGCTATGGGCGCAGGGTTGCGGGCGCGTGGCCATGGGTGCCCGGGTACGGGTCGGGCTCGGCCATGGGTCACGCCTGGCCGCGGGTCCGGTCGCGGGTCACGCCCGGGCGCGGGTCCGGTGGCGGCTCAGCTGAGCTGGACGACCGCGCGGGCCATGCCCAGCACCTTCTGCCCGGCGGAGGTCGCGACGAGGTCGACGCGGACCCGCTTGTCGTCGAGCTTGACGGCGACCTTGGCGGAGACCTCGATCAGCGCGCCCTTGTCGTCGTTGGGCACCACGACCGGCTTGGTGAAGCGCACGCCGTACTCCACGACGGCCGCCGGGTCGCCGGCCCAGTCGGTGACCACCCGGGCCGCGGAGGCCATGGTGAACATGCCGTGCGCGATCACGTCCGGCAGCCCGACCTCGCGGGCGAACTTCTCGTTCCAGTGGATCGGGTTGAAGTCGCCGGACGCGCCCGCGTACCGCACCAGCGTCGCCCTGGTGACCGGGAAGCTCTGCGCGGGCAGCTCGGTGCCGACCTCGACGTCGTCGTAGGAAATGCTCGCCGCCATCACGCGCCCCCGTCCTGGGCGCCCTGGGCGCCTTCCTCGGTGCCCTGCCCGGCGTCGGCGTCGAGCGCGCGGGCGACGAGCTTGGTCCAGGCGGTGACGACGTGGGCGCCGGTCTCGTCGTGGACCTCGCCGCGGACGTCCAGGATGTCGTTGCCGGCGAGCGTCTTGACCGACTCGATCGTGGAGCTCACCGTCAACCGGTCGCCGGCCCGCAGCGGGCGCGTATAGGCGAACTTCTGGTCCCCGTGCACGACCCGGCTGTAGTCCAGGCCGAGTTCGGGGTCGGCGATCACGATGCCCGCCGCCTTGTACGTGATGGCGAAGGCGAAGGTGGGCGGCGCGATCACGTCGGGGTGGCCGAGCGCCTTCGCGGCGTCGGGGTCCACATAGGCCGGGTTCGGGTCGCCGATCGCCTCGGCGAACTCGCGGATCTTCTCCCGGCCGACCTCGTAGGGGGCGGTGGGCGGGTAGGCCCGCCCGACGAACGACTGGTCCAGAGCCATCGGCACCTCAGGGTGTGCGGCGGGTCACGAGTCTGCCCGCGGATACGTCGGCGGATCACACGGGTTGCATGCCGCGAGGCCGTCCCCCGGTTCTGCTACGGGGACGGCCTCGCGGTGTTACGGCCTGGTGCGCGGCGGATGCCGGCGAGCGGGGTCAGCGCGTCTCGCGGTGCGCGGTGTGCGCGTTGCAACGCGGGCAGTGCTTCTTGATCTCAAGACGGTCCGGGTCGTTACGCCGGTTCTTCTTGGTGATGTAGTTCCGCTCCTTGCACTCCACGCAGGCCAGCGTGATCTTCGGGCGGACGTCGGTGGCGGCCACGTGAGTGCTCCTTGACGAACGGGTATGACAACACAGGAAGAGTAGCCGATTGGGGAACCGATCCCACAATCGGCTACGCAAAGTAGCGGCGACCGGACTTGAACCGGTGACACAGCGATTATGAGCCGCTTGCTCTACCGACTGAGCTACGCCGCTTCGATGAACCGAACCCCGCCTGCACGGCGGGGACCCGATCCACCAGAGCCCCAATACGGAATCGAACCGTAGACCTTCTCCTTACCATGGAGACGCTCTACCGACTGAGCTATTGGGGCGAGCGAGGAAGACATTACACGGTCCGCTGCGATACGTGAAATCCGTATCCGGAGGGGCACATCGGGCTCAGCGGACAGGTCGCCGCCGGTGCGAGCACCCGGCCGAACGCCGTCCGACTGTACGACTAATACACCCCTGGCGGGTGTCCTGCGGCTGCTTACCGGCCGTGCGAGCGGCCTGGCCCTAGGCTCGACCATGCGTGATCGTCCGCCCCGCTGCCCCGTCACCCGGCGGGAGCCACCCAGCACCGGAGGAGCGCGATGACCGACAGCCCGCGCGGTACCGCCGCCGAGACCGCCACCCTGCTGCTGTGCGGCGCCCGCCTCACCGACGGGCGGACCGTCGACGTACGGCTGAGCGGCCCGCGCATCGAGGCCGTCGGCACGGCGGGCAGCCTCGGCACCCCCGGCGGTTCCGCGGGCACGGCCCGGCAGGGCGCGGGGACGCGTATCGACCTGCGCGGCTATCTGCTGCTGCCCGCGCCCGCCGAACCGCACGCCCACCTCGACCTCGCCCTGACCGCCGGCTGCACGGGCCCGCCCGACAACGCCGTGGCAGATGTGCAGCGCCGGGCGACCGAGGCCGCGCTGCTGCAACTCGGCCACGGGGCGACGGCCGTACGCAGCCATGTGCGGGTCGGTGACGTGCACGGGCTGCGGGCACTTGAGGCGGTGCTCCAGGCCAGGCGGGCGCTGCGCGGGCTGGTGGACGTACAGGTGGTCGCGGTGCCGCGGCTGCTGACGGGGGCGGCGGGCGCGGACGGGCTCGGCGTATTGCGGGACGCGCTGAAGATGGGCGCCTCGGCGGTGGGCGGCTGCCCGGACCTCGACCCCGACCCCAGTGGGCACGCCGAGGCGGTGGTCGCGCTCGCCGCGGAGTTCGGCGTGCCGGTGGACCTGCACACCGCCGCCGACGACCCGGTGCGCCTGGCCCGGCTCGCCGCGATGACCGGCGGGCTGCGCCCGGGCGTCACCCTCGGCCCTTGCCACGGGCTCGGCACATTGCCGCGTGACGTGGCAGTACGCGCAGCCGAGCACCTCGCCGCCGCGGGCGTCCGTGTCGTGACGCTGCCGGCGGGGGGCTGCGGCGGCCTGGAGACGGTGCGCCGGGGCGCCGCGGGGCTGCACACCCCGGTACGGCTGCTGCGCCGCGCCGGGGTGCCGGTCGCCGCGGGGAGCGGGGCGCTGTCGGACCTGGCCAATCCGGTGGGGCGGGGCGATCCGCTGGAGGCCGCGTTCCTCCTCGCCTCGTACGGTGAGTGCGATCCGCTGCGGTCGTACGAGCTGATCAGCACCCGGGCGCGTGCGGTGCTGGGGCTTCCGGCGGTGCGGGTCGAGGCCGGCTTCCCGGCGGAACTGCTGGCGGTGCGCGGGGAGTCGGTGGAGGGCATCCTGTCGCTGGCGTACAGCCGGGTCGTCATCCACCAGGGGCGGGTGGTGTCCCGTACGAGCGCGGTGCGCGAATACTGCGACACCGCGGGGGATCCGGCGCTGGACCTGCCGCGGCAGTCGCACCGGGAGGGGTGAGCGGCCCTCCGGGGGCTGCTTAGGGGCTGGCGGCTGCTCGGGGCTGACGTGCCGTCATGGGCCTGCGTCCGGCGCGCCCCGCGGCGTACGGCGGCGGCAGCACGTAACGTCGCGGCATGCGCATCGTAATCGCCGGCGGCCACGGGCAGGTCGCACAGCGCCTGGCACGCCTCCTGTCCGCCCGGGGCGACGTGGCGGTCGGCCTCATCCGCAACCCCGACCAGGCCGACGACGTACGGGCGACGGGCGCGCAGCCCTTCGTACTCGACCTGGAGGCCACGCCCGCAGAGTCCCTGGCGACCGTGCTGGCGGGCGCGGACGCCGCCGTGTTCGCGGCGGGCGCCGGGGCCGGCAGCGGCGTGGACCGCAAGCAGACCGTCGACCGCGACGCGGCCGTCCTGCTCGCCGACGCCGCCGAACGCGCGGGCGTGCGCCGCTTCCTGGTCGTGTCGTCGATGGGCGCGGACGCCGAGGCGACGAACGACGACCCGGTCTTCCAGGCGTATCTGCGCGCCAAGGGCGCCGCCGACGACGCCGTACGGGCGCGGACGACCCTGGACTGGACGATCCTGCGCCCCGGCTCCCTGACGAACGACGCCGGTACGGGCCGGGTCCGGATCTCCGCCGGGTCCACCGGCCGCGGAACGGTCCCGCGGGACGACGTGGCGGCGGTGCTGGTCGAGCTGCTGGAGACACCGGCAACGGCGGGCCTGACGCTGGAGCTGGTCTCCGGCGACACCGAGATCGCCTCGGCGGTGGCCGGCCTGCGCTGAGCCCTGCGCGGGCGGCCCGGGCCGGGTTGTCGTACCCGGGTGCGATGCTCGGGGCATGGACAGCGGAGAGGTCGCAGGCGCGCCGCTGCTCTTCCTGGACGTGGACGGGCCGCTCAATCCGTACGCGGCCCAGCCGGAGCGGCGGCCCGCCGGCTACACGACGATCAGGGTGCCGTTCGGGCGGGACGAGGGCCCGCTCGGCCGGGCGCGCATGCTGCGCGTGTGGCTCAACCCGGCGCACGGGCCCGCCCTGCTCGGCCTCGGCTGCGCCCTGGTGTGGGCGACGACGTGGATGGACGACGCCAACCGCTGGATCGCCCCGGTCCTGGACCTCCCGCGGCTGCCGTTCGTCGACTTCGGCGAGGCGCTGCTGCGGGAGCGGCCGGACGGCGTGCACTGGAAGACGACGGCGATCGTCGCGTACGCGGGCGGTCGCCCCTTCGCCTGGGTGGACGACGAGCAGAGCGCGCTCGACCACGCGTATGTGGCCGCTCACCATGCCGGGCCTGCGCTGCTGCACCACGTGGATCCGCGTGTGGGGTTGCGTGACGGCGACTTCGAAGCCCTCGCGGACTTCGCGCGTACCCACGGCGGCCCCGGCGCTGACACTGACGGCTCCCCCGACGCCGACGCCGACCCTGACCCCGACCTCGGCTGAAAGGCTCCCCCGCCGTGCTCCGTACCTGCCGCGCGAGCCGCGAGGCTCTGCATATGGCCGCGAGTCGCAAGGCTGCGCATATAGCGGGGCCGCACGCCTCTCCCCGCCGATCTCAGGCACCCTGGTAAATATGCGCGCCCCGAGAATCCACTGCCCGAGCTGCGGCCGTCCCGTCGCCCTCGTGCCGACGCGCCGCTCCGGCTACGGCGTCGTCCACGACCACAAGACGGACCGCCGCTCCCTCGTGCTGTGCCCGGGCAGCATGCGCCAGATGCCGCTCTCCGAAGCCGACGCCTGGCAGGACACCCTTCCCGACCTCGACGACGACCCGCCGGCCCGGCTCTTCTGACTCTCCTGGGCGCCGGGCGCAGCCGCGCGCTCACACCGGGTCGGCCACCGGCCGGCGGGGGCGGGCAGCCGGGGAGACCGCTTCGGTGGGCAGCCGGCCGGCGAGGCGGAGGACCGCGGCGCAGGCCAGGAGCAGGAGGGCGCCGAGGGCGGCCCAGAGGAGCCAGCCGGCGGTGTCGAGGAGGGCGGAGAAGCCGGCCGGGGCGATGATCGCGGCGACGGCCCAGGTCAGCTGGTGGACGGCGAGGTAGCGTCCGCGGATGTGGGCCGGCGCGGCGGAGGCGGCGAGCGCGGCGGACGGGGCGGTGTGCAGGAGCTCGCCGGCGGTGTAGACGAGGGTCGCGGCGACCAGGCCGGCGATCTGCCAGGCCCCGTGCGGCAGCCGGGCGACGGCCGCGTACGCGCCGCAGGACAGCGCGAAGACGGCGCCGCCGAGGGCCAGCGCGTGGGTGCGGCGGGCCCCGGCCTGGAGGCGGCGGACGGGGAGCTGGGTCACGACGAGCAGTGCGGTGTGAGGGTGTAGAGGATGCCGAGGACGGCCGGCGGGGCGTCGAGGACGGTCACGGCGTAGAGGGGCAGGGCGACCGGGAGCACGGAGTGGGCGAGGGTGAAGGCCTGTTCGGCGGCGACGAGGGAGAGGAAGGGCCGGTCGGCGAGGACGGCCCGGTAGCCGCCGCGCGGCGCGGCGGCGGGCTTCTTCACGGTGGGCGCGCGCGGGGGCACGGCGGTACTTGGCGCGGCGAGGGCGAGGCACCCGGCGGCGGCGAGGAAGCTCGCGGCGTTGACGGCGGCCAGCAGCCCGAAGCCGTGCGTGCCGGCCAGCGCGAGTGCCGCCGCCGACAGCAGCCCGCCGGCGCCGAAGCCGACGTTGCGGGCCATGGCGACGAGCGCGTAGAGCCGGTCGCGTTCCGCTCCCTCGGCGACGGCGGCGGTGTAGCCGGAGGCGGCCGGGTAGTACGCGCGGTCGCCGACCGCGATCAGCGCGGCGACGGCGACGAGTGCGGCGAAGCTCCCGACGACGGGGTAGAGCGCGAAGCCGACCGCGCGAAGCACGTACGTCCCGACCAGAACCGTACGGGCCCCGAAGCGGTCGACGAGGACGCCGGCCACCGGGTTCGCCGCGAGCCCGACGCCGGCCGCGACGGTGACGCCGAGCCCGACCGCCGTCGCGGACAGCCCGGTGACGTCCCGGATGAACACCAGCGTCAGCGGCAGGTACAGCCCCGACCCGAGCGCGTCGACGAACAGCGCGGCCAGATACGCCGCCCCGCCAGGTACCGCCCGGCTCACGCGGGCCGCTGAAGAACGCATCCCCCCACTATCGGCATCCGCCCCGCCCACCACCTCGGACCTCAGCCGTAACCACCCGGTCCCCCGGTCCTAGGCCGCGCCGGGTGCCCTCGCTGCGGACCGGTGCCCCGAGGCGAGCGTCGGTCCAGCCGAGGTCGTGGTGGTTCGGGAGCCATGTCTCCACGGAGTGGTGGAAGTTGGCGAGGGCGAACAGGTCCCACAGCGCCATGGCGGGCACCGCCCGCCCGGCGGCGTGCTCGTACCATGCAGCAGGACGAGGCCGAGTCGGCACCAGCTCACATCGAAGCCCCGCGCTGCCGGCGAAGCTCCGGCCCCGGCAACCCCGGCCGCCCACTTCAAAGAGCAGCGTCCGGCGGCGCCGACACAACCACCGCCCCACACAACCAGAAAGGGCCCCTGCCCAGCATAAGCGCTGGTCAGGGGCCCTTCACCATGTGGCGGCACGTGGATTCGAACCACGGTAGGCTAAGCCGACGGATTTACAGTCCGCTCCCATTGGCCACTCGGGCATACCGCCATGGGATGACGCCGTGGGCTCGGTCCGCGGGAGGCGGGGGGCCGGGGCGACGACGTAAACGATACCTGATGCGTGGGGGTGGTTCGCCACCGGATTGATCAGGGGATTGGTCGGCGCGGCGGGTGGGGGGCGGTGGCTAGGCTTGGTGGCGGACGGTTCGGTGACGGGCCGTGGAGAAGTGAGAGACCGGTCGAACGCCGGTCGAACGCCGATGGAACACACCAAGGAGCCCACTGAAGATGGCCGACTCCAGTTTCGACATCGTCTCGAAGGTCGAGCGGCAGGAGGTCGACAACGCCCTCAACCAGGCCGCGAAGGAGATCCAGCAGCGCTACGACTTCAAGAACGTCGGGGCGTCGATCTCCTGGTCGGGGGACAAGGTCCTCATGGAGGCGAACTCCGAGGAGCGCGTCAAGGCGATCCTGGACGTCTTCGAGACGAAGCTGGTCAAGCGCGGGATCTCGCTCAAGGCGCTGGACGCGGGGGAGCCCCAGCCGTCCGGCAAGGAGTACAAGATCTTCGCCTCGCTCCAGGAGGGGATCTCGCAGGACAACGCCAAGAAGGTCGCGAAGATCATCCGGGACGAGGGGCCCAAGGGCGTCAAGGCGCAGGTGCAGGGGGACGAGCTGCGGGTGACGTCGAAGAGCCGGGACGACCTCCAGGCGGTGCAGGCGCTGCTGAAGGGAAAGGACCTGGACTTCGCGCTGCAGTTCGTCAACTACCGCTGAACGGCGTACGGGGCGCGGGGGCGGATACCGCGGGAGGGCCGGCCGGGTGCGCGGGCACCTCGGCCGGCCCTCTCGCGTCGGGCGGACGGCAGGGGCTCAGGCCCTGCCGTAGCCGGTCGCCCAGGGGTTGAGCTCCGCGTACTGCTTGCCCCAGGCGTTGCGGTACTGCGCGACCACCGGCGGAGGGAAGAGTCCGAGGATCTGGTCCGTCCGTTCGGGGGTCGCGCCGTCCAGGAGCCAGGGGACGTAGCGCGGGGCGAGGCCCTGGCCGACGCCGTTGCGCTGGGAGTCGGCGAACCGGAGCCAGTCGGTCCTGGGCAGTTCGCGGGACATCAGCGGCAGAGCGTCGCCCTCCTCGTGCGAGAGGTGGGCGTTGAGGGCGGTCGCGAAGGCGTCCACCGTGTCGCCGAGGCCGGCGTGGCCGCCCTCGACGTCGGCGAGCGCGGCGTCGATCGCGGCGATCAGCGGGTCGATGGTGTCGTGCTCCTCCTCCATGGCGTCGAGCAGCTCCAGGTCGCCGGAGCGGTCGCCGTCGAGGAGTTCGCGCATCCGGGGCCAGAGGATCTCGTCCTCGGCGGTGTGGTGGATGACGAGGAAGCGCTTGAAGAGGTCCCAGCCGAAGTGGGTGACGGTCAGGCGCTGCGGGTCGTCACCGGCGACGGCGGCGGACTTGGCGACGGCGGCCACATCGCGCCGCAGTCCGTCGTGGAAGGCGTACATCATCAGCAGATCGCCGCTCTCACTCGGCTGACGCGGTGTGGTCATCACACATCTCCCTCATCACAGGCAGCCCGGGCACGCACCGCGCCCGGCGTGGACCATCGCGTCGACCGTATCGTCAGCCTCTTTAACCGTCAATCGGCGTATGCGTTGCCCTTAGCAACTCTTTGCGGGCGCTTCACTCCACCGCTTCACTCCGCCGCCTCACGCGGCGTGCAGCTCGCGTACGACCTTCAGCGCCTCCTCGATGTGCGGGCCGATGTTGAGCACCGAGGAGAAGACGTGCCGGACGGTGCCGTCGCGGTCGATCACGAAGGTGACCCGGCCCGGCACCAGGCCCAGCGACGCGGCGCCGTACTGGCGGCGCACCACCCGGCCGGCGTCCGACAACAGGACGAACGGCAGCGCGTTGCGGCCGGCGAACGTCTCGTGGGAGGCGACGGTGTCGGAGCTGACGCCGATCACCTCGGCGCCGGCGTCGGCGAAGTTCTCGTAGGAGTCGCGGAAGCTGCACGCCTCGGCGGTGCAGCCGCGCGTGTTGTCCTTGGGGTAGAAGTAGAGGACCACGACCTTCTCGGCCAGGACCTCGCTGAGGGTGACCTTCTTCCCCGTCTGGTCCGGGAGCGTGAAGTCCGGTGCCTTGTCGCCGACCTGCAGAGTGCCCATGGCCGTCTCCTTGACGTCTCGGCTGCGTTGGGCCGAATGCTACGGCGCGGTCGCCAGCAACGTCCCCAGCAGCCCGGCAAGTTCCGCCCGGCCCTGCTCGCCCAGCGTCGTGCCCAGCTCCGCCTCCGTCGCCTCGACGACCGCGCGGGCCGAGCGCAGGGCGGCGTGGCCGCGGTCGGTGATCCGCAGGGCGTAGCGGCGGCGGTCGGCGGGGTCGCGGTCGCGCGCGACATGGCCGGCGTGCTCCAGGTCGTCGACCACCTGGAGCACGGCCTGCTCGCTGATGGCCAGCCGCCGGGCGAGCTGCTGCTGCGAGCAGGCGCCCTCGGCCAGCACCGTCAGGGCGCCGAAGTGCCGGGCCTGCAGGCCGCTGTCGGCGAGGGCGGCCTCGATACGGTGGCGTACGAGGTGGTGGGCCTGCGTGATGAGCGCGCCGGTACGCCGGTACGGGCCCGGCACGGCGGCGTCCGGCGCGGGGGCGGCGAGGTCCGGCGCGGGGGCGGCTGCGGGCCCGGACGCCCCCGATGCAGCCCCCGGCGGGGCAGTGCGGCCGAGCAGCGCCGCCAGCAGCACGCCGAGGCGTTCCCGCTCGGCCGGGCTCAGGCCCGCCGTGAGCTTGTCGTCGGCCGCCGAGATGGCCGGATCCATCGCCTTGAGGGCGGCCCGGCCCTCCTCGGTGAGCGCCAGCAGGTACGAGCGCCGGTCGTCGGGGTTGCGGGTCCTGACGACCTGGCCGGCGGCCTCGAAGCGGTCGATGAGCTTGACCATGGTGGTGCGGTTGATGCCGAGCCGGTCGCCGAGGTCCTGCTGGGAGTACGCGGCCCCGGGCTCGCCGAGCGCGTCGAGGACCTGGAAGTCGCGGGCGCTGCCGGCGCCCTCCGCGGCCTCGTCGAAGTCCGGTGCGCAGCGGTTGGCCAGCACATAGGCGCGGCGGAGCAGATACGCGGCGTAGCCGGCGAGGCCGGGGGGCATTCCCGCGCCCGCGGCCTGGCTGCTGAGCGCGTGACCCTTCACAACCGTGCACCTCCGCACGCGAGGGTAGCAGTCGCCAGCCGCCTGACCAGGGCCCGGACCGGTCACAGTGGGGTGACGACGCCCGTCGTACGGCCCACCGGCGCGCTGCGGGCGCCGCGGCCGTACCACTCCACGACCGCCAGGAACCAGCCACCCCACCAGCCACCTGCGGCCACCACGCCAGCCGCCCTGTACGCAGGGCCGGGGCAGCCGTCCCGCGCCCGTTTCCCCCGGCCGGGCGGCGGCCCGATACTGGACGCAGAGGGTGCACAGGCGCACAGGGCGCGGAGCCGGGCGGACCTGGAAAGGTGCAGGCCATGGATGTGTTGCGACTCGTACTGAACGTGCTGTGGCTGGTCTTCGTCGGGATCTGGATGGCCCTCGCCTACGTCGTGGCGGCCCTGATCTGCTTCGTGCTGATCGTCACGATCCCCTTCGGCATCGCCTCGCTGCGGATCGCGGGGTACGTGCTGTGGCCCTTCGGGCGGACGACGGTGCAGCGGGCGGACGCCGGGGCGCCGTCGCTGGTCGGCAATGTGATCTGGCTGGTCTTCGCGGGGGTGTGGCTGGCGCTCGGGCACCTCGTCACGAGCATCCCGCTGTTCCTGTCGATCATCGGCATCCCGTTCGGCTGGGCGAACCTCAAGCTCATCCCGATCTCCCTGATGCCGCTGGGCCGCGAGATCGTGCCGTCCGACGAGGGCGACTTCGCCCTGCGCTGACGCCCTCCCGGGCCCCCACGAACCTGCGGCGGCAGCGCTCAGCGCCCGCCGGCCATCTCCTCCAGGCGCGCGATGCGCTGCGCCATGGGCGGGTGCGTGGAGAACAGCTTCGACGCGTCCTGCGGCCGGAAGGGGTTGGCGATCATCAGGTGGCTGGTGGTCTCCAGCCGCGGCTCGGGCCGCAGCGGCAGCTGCTTGGTGCCCGCGTCGAGCTTGCGCAGCGCCGAGGCGAGGGCGAGCGGGTCGCCGGTGAGGCGGGCGCCGGACGCGTCGGCCTCGTACTCGCGGGAGCGGGAGACGGCCAGCTGGATGAGGGAGGCGGCGAGCGGGCCGAGGATCATCGTGAGCAGCAGGCCGATGATGCCGGGGCCCTCGTCGTCGTCGGAGCGGCCGACGGGGATCAGCCACGCGAAGTTGACCAGGAACATCACCACGGAGGCGAGCGCGCCGGCCACCGAGGAGATGAGGATGTCGCGGTTGTAGACATGGCTCAGCTCGTGGCCGATGACGCCGCGCAGCTCGCGCTCGTCGAGGATCTGCATGATGCCCTCGGTGCAGCACACCGCCGCGTTGCGCGGGTTGCGGCCGGTCGCGAAGGCGTTGGGCGCCTCGGTCGGCGAGATGTACAGCCGCGGCATGGGCTGGCGGGCCGTCGTCGACAGCTCGCGGACGATGCGGTAGAGCGCCGGCGCCTCGATCTCGCTGACCGGGCGGGCGCGCATCGAGCGCAACGCCAGCTTGTCGCTGTTCCAGTACGCGTACGCGTTGGTGCCCACGGCGATGACGAGCGCCACGATGAGACCCGTCCGGCCGAAGAAGCTGCCGATGACCAGGATGAGTGCGGACAGACCGCCGAGGAGTACGGCCGTCTTCAACCCGTTGTGCCGGCGGTGCACGTGCGCCCTCCAGAATCTGCTGTCTGCCGTGGGGAAACCGTCCCGTGTGCCCAGGGATTCCTTTCCCCTCAGGAAATCCTTCTGTGCTGCTCAACGCCACCGGGGCGGCGCTAGTTCCCTTGTGCAATTACCCGCGCCCGGCCCCGCTACGCGTACGTGCGCGCGTCAGGCGGGTGGCCGGCCGGTGTCAGAGCAGGGTGCCCTCAGAGCAGCGTGCCCTGGGCGTAGCGCAGCACGAGCTGCGGGGCGCCGGACAGCGCGACGCCGGCCGCGGCGGTCAGCGCCAGGGCGGCGGTCAGGGCGAGCGGGGTACGGGCCGCGGCGGCGCCGGCGGCGTCCGGCGCCTGGGCGCCCTCGGGTGCGCGGGCGAAGAGCAGCGCCGTCCAGCGCAGGTAGTACACGAGCGCGACGACGACGTTGACGGCCATGATCACCGCGAGCCAGCCGTGCTGCTCCCCCACCGCGGAGGAGAAGACGGCGACCTTCGCGAACAGCCCGATGACGCCGGGCGGCAGCCCGGCCAGGCACAGCAGGAAGAAGGCGAGGGCGAGCGCGGCGGCCGGCCGGCGGGCGTACAGGCCGCGGTAGTCGGCGAGCCGGCTGTGCGGGGCGGTGCGCTCGACGAGGGCGACGGCGGCGAACGCGCCGAGGTTCACCACGGCGTACATCAGCGCGTACGCGACCGTCGTGCCGATCTCGTGCGCCGGGTCGCCGGCGGACGCGGCGGCGGCCATCGGGACCAGCAGGTAGCCCGCCTGGCCGATCGAGGACCACGCCAGCAGGCGTACGGCGCCGCGGGGCACGCCGGGCCGCTGCCGCAGGGCGCCGACGTTGCCGACGGTCATGGTGAGCGCGGCCAGCACCCCGATCGCCGGGCCCCACACGTGGGTGTACGGGCGGAACGCGACGACGGTCACGAGGATAAGCCCGGAGAAGCCCGCGGCCTTGCCGACGACGGACAGGTACGCGGCGACCGGCAGCGGCGCGCCCGCGTACGTGTCGGGCACCCAGAAGTGGAAGGGCGCGACGGCGAGCTTGAAGGCGAAGCCGACGAGGGTCAGGGCGACGCCCGCCTTGGCGAGGGTGTGCAGCTGGTCGGGGGTGTGGGTGAGGCCGGCGGCGACCTGGGAGAGGTTGAGGGTGCCGGTGGCCGCGTAGACGAAGCTGATGCCGAGCAGGGAGACGGCGGTGGCGGTCACCGAGGTGAGGAAGAACTTGAGGGCGGCCTCGCTGGAGAGCCGGTCCTCGCGGCGCAGGCCGACGAGCGCGAAGGCGGGCAGCGTCGTCACCTCCAGGGCGACGATCAGCGTGGCAAGGTCGCGGGAGGCGGGCAGCAGGGCGGCGCCGGCGGCGGACGACAGCAGCAGGAACCAGTATTCGCCGGCCGGCATGCGCCCGGCCCCCTCGTCCGTCCCGCCGACGGCGCTGATGGACAGCAGGACGGTCAGCAGCGCGCCGCCGAGCACGAGGGCCTGGACGACGAGGGTGAAGTGGTCGGCGGCGTAGGAGCAGCCGCCCGCCTTCTGGCAGAAGGTGCTGCGGTGGCCGTCGCGCAGCGGGATGAGGGTGAGCGCGGCGGCGAGCAGCCCGGCGGCGCTGAGCCAGCCGAGCAGCACCTTCCTGCCGCGCGGCAGGAAGAGGTCGGCGACCAGCACGGCGACGGCGAGCGCGGCCGGGATGACGACGGGGGTGAGCGCGACCCAGTCGACGGACTGCGTGAGCGCCGCGGCCTGCGGGAGGGCGGCGGGCGGCGTGGCGGCTGCCATCAGTGGCCTCCGAGCAGGGAGCGTACGGCGGGGTCGGTGAGCCCGAGCAGGGCCGCGGGCCACAGGCCGGCCACGACGGTGAGGGCGGCCAGCGGCGTCCAGGCGGCGAACTCGTATCCGCGCACGTCGGGGAGCGCGGGGGTGAGCTCGGCGGTGTCCTTGTCGCCCATGCAGATCCGGCGGACGACGGTGAGCAGGTAGCCGGCGGTCAGCAGGGTGCCGAAGGCGGCGACGGCGGTGAAGGTCAGGTACGCGGGGCGGCTGAGGCCGGCGGCGGGGTCGAAGGAGCCGAACATCGCGAGCATCTCGCCCCAGAAGCCGGCCAGGCCCGGCAGGCCGAGGGAGGCGACGGCGGCGAAGGCGAGCAGGCCGCCCAGGCGCGGGGCGCGGCCGTAGAGGGCGGCGCCGGTGCGGCCGGCGAGCTGGTCGAGGTCGGAGGAGCCGTAGCGGTCCTTGACGGCGCCGACGAGGAAGAAGAGCAGGCCGGTGATCAGGCCGTGCGCGATGTTGGCGAACAGGGCGCCGTTGACGCCGGTGGGGTTGAGGGAGGCGATGCCGAGCAGCACGAAGCCCATGTGGCCGACGGAGGAGTAGGCGATGAGGCGCTTGAGGTCGCCGCCGTTGCCCTGCCGGGCGAGCTGGAGGCAGGCGAGCGACCCGTAGACGATCCCGACGACGGCGAAGGCGGCGAGGTAGGGCGCGAAGGTCTGTATGCCGTCCGGCGTGTCGGGCAGCACGATGCGGACCAGGCCGTAGGTGCCCATCTTCAGCAGGACGCCCGCGAGCAGCACCGATCCGGCGGTGGGGGCGGCGGTGTGGGCGTCGGGGAGCCAGCTGTGCAGCGGCCACATCGGGGCCTTGACGGCCAGGCCCAGGCCGATGGCGAGGACCGCGATCAGCTGCGTGGAGTGACCGAGGTGTGACCCGTTGTCAGTGGCGAGTGCCACCATGTCGAATGTGCCCGCTTTGATCCCGATCAGGAGCAGGCCGAGCAGCATGACCACGGAGCCGAGGAGTGTGTAGACGATGAAGCGCAGGGCCGAGCGTTCCCGGTCGCCGCCGCCCCAGCGGGCGATCAGGAAGTACATCGGGATCAGCACGGTCTCGAAGGCCAGGAAGAACAGCATCAGGTCGAGGACGGCGAAGGTGGCGAGCGTGCCCGTCTCCAGCAGGAGCAGCAGCGCCACGAAGCTCTTCGCCGAGCCGCCGGCCGGCAGGTGGAAGTACGAGTAGAGCGCGCACAGGAACGTCAGCAGCGCGGTCAGCACGAGAAGGGGGAGCGAGATGCCGTCGACGCCGAGGTGGAGGTGGATCCGCAGCGCGGGGATCCAGCTCAGGTCCGTGGTGCCCTGCATCCGCGCGGGGTGGTCGTGGTCGAAGCCGGCCGCCAGCACGATCGCGAGGATCAGCACGGCGCCGGTGACGGTGACGCCGTGCCGCAGGACGGCCTGGTCGGGGCTGCGGCCCCGCAGTCCCGGGGGCGCGGGCAGCAGAGCGCCGGCCGCGCCGAGCAGCGGCAGCGCGACGGTCGCCGCGAGGACGTACTGGAGTGCGGTGTCGTTCACTGGGTTCTCAGCCTCCGACGGCGACGAGGACGGCGAGCACCACGGCACCGGCCAGCAGCGCGCTGAGGTAGGTCTGGACGTTGCCGTTCTGGGCCCGGCGGACGGCGGCGCCGAGCAGCCCGGGGGCGCCGGCCGCGCCGCGGACGTATGTCTCGATGACGTCGCGGTCCAGCAGGCGGACGAGGGAGGCGGCGGCGAGGACCGGGCGGACGAAGAGCGCGGCGTAGAGGGCGTCGAGGCGGAAGCCGTGCGCGGCGAGCGGGTGCAGCGGGCCCAGCAGTCTCCGGCCGGGGTCGGCGGGGTCGTCGGCGGCGCCGATGTCGCCGTAGATCTCCTCGTGCCCGGCGATCGTCTCGGCCTCGACGAGCGCGGGCTCGATGCCGGGCTCGGTGGAGACGACGGCCCCGGCGGGTACGGCCCGCCGGGTCGCGGTGCCCGCGGACCAGACGGCGTAGGTGATCGCGACGCCGGCGAGGGCCAGGGCGGTGCCGAGCACGGAGGTGAGCAGGGTCGGGCCGAGCGGGGCGCCGCCGAACCAGTCGGGCAGCTCGCGGTAGGCCAGGCCGCCGAAGGCGACGGTGGGGACGGCCAGCACCCACAGCACGCCGGTCATGGCGGCGGGCTGGCGGCCGTGGTCGGGGGTGTCGGGGCCGCTGCCGCGGAAGGCCAGCAGGAAGAGCCGGGTGGCGTATCCGGCGGTGAGCAGCGCGGTGAGCAGGCCGGCGGCGAGCACCGTCCAGCCGACGGCGGAGGGGACGTGCGCGGTGTCGCCGGAGGCGGCGTGCTCGGCGGCGCGCAGCACCGACTCCTTGGAGAAGAAGCCGGAAAGCGGCGGCAGGGCGGCGAGCGCGGCGAGCGCCAGGCCCATCGTCCACAGGGCGTCGGGGACGCGCTTGGCGAGCGAGCCCATGCGGGACATCGCGGTGAGCGAGTTGGTGCCGGCGGCGTGGATGACGACGCCGGCGCCGAGGAACAGCAGCGCCTTGAAGGCGCCGTGCGAGAGCAGGTGGAAGACGGCGGCGTCGCGGTTGCCGACGGCCAGGGCGCCGGCCATGTAGCCGAGCTGGCCGATCGTGGAGTAGGCGAGCACGCGCTTGATGTCGTCCTGGGCGAGGGCGGCCAGGCCCGAGCCGACCATCGTCACGGCGGCCATCGCGGCGAGCACCGCGAGCGCGGCGGCGGAGGCGGTGAAGACCGGCAGCAGCCGCGCCACCAGGTAGATGCCGGCCGCGACCATGGTGGCGGCGTGGATCAGGGCGGAGACGGGGGTGGGGCCGGCCATCGCGTCGGGCAGCCAGGTGTGCAGCGGGAACTGCGCGGACTTGCCGGCGACGCCGGCGAGCAGCAGCAGCGCGGTGACGGTCGGGTGGTGCAGCTGCCCGTGGGCGGCGGCGTCGAGGATGCCGTCGATCCGGAAGGTGTGCGCGTCGTGGGCGAGCGCGAAGATCCCGATCAGGAAGGGGACGTCGCCGAGCTTGGTGACCAGGAACGCCTTGATCGAGGCGGCGCGGGCGGTCTCGGTCTCCCAGTAGTGGCCGACCAGGAAGTAGGAGCAGATGCCCATCACTTCCCAGCCGACGAGCAGCACCATGAGGTCGCCGCTGTAGACGACCAGCAGCATCGCCGAGGTGAACAGCGACACCAGGGCCGCGTACGAGGGGTAGCGCGGGTCGTGGCGCAGATAGGAGACGGAGTAGAGCTGCACGCAGGTCGCGACGAGGCCGACGAGGACGGCGATCAGGACGGCGAAGCCGTCCAGGTGCAGGGCGATGTCGATCGGTACGGAGCCGGTCGGGGTCAGCCGGTGCGCGGCGTCGGTCGGGGCGCCGGTGCCCTGCCGGGCGGCGGTGACGGCGGCGAGCACGAAGGACGTCGCGGTCGGCAGCACGGCGAGCGGGCGGACGAAGCCGGGGGCGCGCCGGCCGAGCAGCAGTCCGGCGACCGCGCCCAGGAAGGGCAGCAGGGGGACGAGCGCGGCAAGGGCGGTCAGGGTCACGCGGTGGCCTCTGCCTTCTCGTCGCCGCCGCCCTGGGGCGGTACGGCGGCCTGGGACGAAGCGTCGGGCGGCTGCGGTCCCGCGCCGGGGCGGGGTTCGGCGAGGCCGGTGAGCCGGTCGATGTCGGAGCTGCCGCGGTGCCGGAAGACCAGCAGCACGATGGCCAGGCCCAGGCCGATCTCGGCGGCGGCGATGGTGATGGTGAAGAGGGTGAGGGCCTGGCCGGCGTGCAGCGAGTCGCGCAGCCACACGTCGAAGGCGACCAGGTTGAGGTTGACGGCGTTGAGCATCAGCTCGACGGACATCAGGACGAGGATCGCGTTGCGCCGGGCGAGTACGCCGTACAGGCCGACGCAGAACAGGAGGGCGGCCAGGACGGCGGGATAGGCGAGGTGCATCAGTCGCGCTCCTTGCCGGCGGCGCCTGCGGCGCGGGTGGGGCCGGTGCCGGTGCCGCCGCCGGGCCGGGCGGCGCCAGCGCTCCCGGTGGTCTGCGCGGGCTCTGCGGTCTGCGCGGGCTCCGCGGTTTCGCGGCGGGAGAGGACGATCGCGCCGACCAGCGCGGCCAGCAGCAGCACCGACAGCGCCTCGAAGGGCAGCACCCAGTGCCGGAAGAGGCTTTCGCCGGTGGCGCGGGAGGAGCCCTGGACGGCGCCGTGCAGGTTGATCCAGGTGGTGCGGAAGGCATCCACGACGACCCAGACCAGGGCCGCCGCGGCGACGACCGCGACGGCCAGGGCGACCGGGCGGTTCTCCGAATCGGCGTCGGGCGAGCGGCCGATGGGCGCCTTGGTGAGCATCAGGCCGAACAGCAGGAGCACGACGACGGAGCCGACGTAGATCAGCACCTGCACCCACGCGATGAACTCCGCGGTGAGCAGCAGATACTCCACGGCCAGGCCGCCGAGCGCGACGACCAGCCACAGGGCGGCGTGCACGAGCTGCCGGGTGGTGACGGTCAGCACGGCCGCGCCGAGGGTGGCGAGGCCGACGAGCACGAAGGTGATCTCCACGCCGGTCGGGGACAGGAAGCCGGGGTGAGCGGCGGCAACGTTCACGCGCCGGCCCCGCCCGGGGAGTCGGGACCCGCGGCGGCGGGGCCGGGGCCCGGACCTGCCTCGCGGGCGGCCTTCTCGGCGGCCTTGCGGGCGGCGGCGAGCTCCTTGGGCTCCTCCGCCGCGGGGTCGAGGGCGGGCGGCGGGGGGACGGTCCACATCCACTCGCGGAGCTTGTCGCGCTCGTGCGTCAGGTCCAGGATGTCCGTTTCCGCGTACTCGAACTCCGGGGACCAGAACAGCGCGTCGAAGGGGCACACCTCGATACAGATACCGCAGTACAAGCACAGGGAGAAGTCGATGGCGAAACGGTCCAGGACGTTCCGGCTGCGCTCGCGGCCACCAGGGGCGGCCGGCGGGGCGGTCTCCTTGTGGGAGTCGATGTAGATGCACCAGTCGGGGCACTCGCGGGCGCACAGCATGCACACCGTGCAGTTCTCCTCGAACAGCGCGATGACGCCGCGGCTGCGCGGCGGCAAGTCGGGCTGCGCGTCCGGATACTGCGCGGTGACCGAGCGCCGGGTCATGGTGCGCAAGGTGACGGCCAGTCCTTTGGCGAGGCCGGAGCCGGGGATGCCGACGGAGGGTGCCATGGCTTAGGAGGTCACCACCTTCACGACGCCGGTCAGGGCGATCTGGGCGAGGGCGAGCGGGATCAGGACGGTCCAGGCGAGCTTCTGCAGCTGGTCCTCGCGCAGCCGCGGGTAGCTGACCCGCAGCCAGATGACGACGAAGGCGAGGACGGCGGTCTTGAGCAGCGTCCACACCCAGCCGGCGCTGCCGGACCAGGGGCCGTGCCAGCCGCCGAGGAAGAGGACCGTGGTCAGCGCGCACAGCACGACGATCCCGGCGTATTCGGCGAGCAGGAACAGCGCGAAGCGCAGCCCGGTGTATTCGGTGTAGGCGCCGAAGATGATCTCGGAGTCGGCGACCGGCATGTCGAAGGGCGGGCGCTGGAGTTCGGCGAGGCCGGCGGTGAAGAAGACCAGGCCGCCGACGAGCTGCCACAGCGTCCACCACCAGTGGTAGCCCGCGACGATGCCGGGCAGCGACAGGGTGCCGGCGGCCATCGCGACGGAGGCGGCGGCGAGCAGCATGGGCAGCTCGTACGCCATCAGCTGGGCGGCGGTGCGCAGGCCGCCGAGCAGGGAGAACTTGTTGGCCGAGGCCCAGCCGGCCATGAGCGAGCCGAGGACGCCGATGCCCATGACGGCGAGCACGAAGATCAGGCCGGCGTCGACGGTCTCGCCGACGAAGCCGCGCGGGCCGACCGGGATGGCGATGAGCACCAGCAGGTAGGGCAGCAGCGCGACCGCGGGGGCGAGCTGGAAGACCCGGCGGTCGGCGTCGGCCGGGACGATGTCCTCTTTCTGGGCGAACTTCACGCCGTCCGCGACGAGCTGGGCCCAGCCGTGGAAGCCGCCGGCGTACATCGGGCCGAGCCGGCCCTGCATGTGCGCCATGACCTTGTGCTCGGTCTGCCCGACCAGCAGCGGGAAGACCAGGAAGACGACGAGGACGGCGACCAGCCGCAGCACGACGTCGAGCGCGTCGTTCACGTCTCGTCGCCTCCTTCCGCGGGCGGGTCGTTCGGTACGGGCGGGTCCTGCGGCTTCGGCTCCGCGGCCGGCTTCGGCTCGGCGGGGGGCTCGGCGGCCGGCGGCTTCGGCTCAGTCGGCGGTTTCGGCTCGGCAGGAGGCTCGGCCGGCGGTTCCGGGGTCGGGCGTTGCCAGGGGGCGTCCGGGGTGGTGGGGGCCGGGCGGGTCTGGCTCGCGGAGCCGTCGCTCGCGCTGCGGGTGCGGCGCGGCGGGCGCTCGCCGGCCGGGCCCGCGGCGCGCGGGGTGCGGGCCGGGCGGGCCGGGCGGGCGGGGGCCGGCGGGAGCTGGCCCTTGAGCGGGCCCCACTCGTTCGGGTCCGGCACCCCCGGCGGCAGCATCTGGCGCCGCTTGGGCCCGCCGTCGTGCGACTCGCCCGGCTCCTTCGCGCCGGGCCACGCCTTGGCGACCCGGGCGGCCAGCACGAAGTCCTTGCGCAGCGGGTGCCCCTCGAACTCCACGGGCAGCAGCAGCGGTGCGAGGCCGGGGTGCCCGGTGAAGGCGACGCCGAACATCTCGTGGGTCTCGCGCTCGTGCCAGGCCGCGCCGGCGAAGACGCCGGTCGCGCTGTCCAGCGCGGGCGCCTCGTGCGGCACGGTCGTCCGCAGCAGCAGCCGCTTGACGGGCCCGCCGTACGGGCCGTCGCACAGCGAGACCAGGTGCGCGCACACCCGGAAGCCGGTGCCGGGCTCGTCGACGGCGCTCAGCCAGTCGAAGAAGGTGCAGCCGAGCCCGTCACGGGCGGCGGTGAGCGCCGCGACCCACGCGGACGCGGGCACGTCCACGGTGAGCAGGTCGTACGCCTCCTCGGCGGTCGCGCCCTCGCCGAAGATCTCCGCGGCCTCCCGCGGCAGCCACCCGGTCACCGGTCACCGTCGGCAGCCGGCGGCGTCACGAGCCCGCCGGTCAGCGCGCGGGCGGACGGCCTGGCGGGCGCGTACCGCTCGCTCGTCGACTCGCGGGCGATCTTCTCCTGGAGCTTGAGGATGCCCTGGAGCAGCGCCTCGGGCCGCGGCGGGCAGCCGGGCACGTAGACGTCCACCGGGATGATCTGGTCGACGCCCTTGGTGACGGAGTACGAGTCCCAGTAGGGCCCGCCGCAGTTGGAGCAGGCGCCGAAGGAGATGACGTACTTCGGCTCGGGCATCTGCTCGTACAGCCGCTTGACGGCCGGCGCCATCTTGTCGGTCACGGTGCCGGAGACGACCATGAGGTCGGCCTGCCGCGGACCCGGCGCGAAGGGGATCACGCCGAGGCGGATGAAGTCGTGCCGGGCCATGGACGCGGCGATGAACTCGATGGCGCAGCAGGCCAGGCCGAAGTTGAAGACCCACAGGCTGTAGCGGCGGCCCCAGTTGAGGACGACCTTCATGGGCTCGGGCGCGAGCCGGGCGAGCGGGCCGAGCCGGCGCGGCTCGGGCAGGCGCTGCGGGGCCTCGGGAGCCCCGGCGGCCCCGGCGGCCCCGGCTGCCTCGGTGGCGGCGCCCTCGGACGGCGGCGGGGTCAGGTCCATTCGAGGACGCCCTTCTTCCACGCGTAGAGCAGCCCGACCGCCAGGAAGCCGATGAAGACGAACATCTCCACGAGCGTCGTCGCGCCGAAGCCGGGGGCGTCGAAGACCGTCGCCCAGGGGAAGAGGAAGATCGCGTCCACGGCGAAGATCACATAGAGGAACGCGTACACGTAGTACCGGATCTGGGTGTGCGCCCAGTCGCCGCCGACCGGGTCGACCCCGCACTCGTAGGTGAGCATCTTCTCCGGCGTCGGCACGACCGGCCGCAGCAGGCGGCCGGACGCGAAGGCGACGGAGACGAAGAGCACACCGACGACCGCGACCAGGCCGACGACCGAGTAGCCGTGGAAGTAGTCCACGTCCGTCCGCCCCTCGTTTCCTCGTCCACTCGTTCACTCATCGGCCGGTGCTGTCCAGCGATCCGGGGGATCTTTAGCCGATCTATACGGAGGGAGTCTAGGCCCTGGCTTGTTCTGCACCTCCCGCCGGATCCCACCTGCCGGACAGCGGGGGATAACCCCACCCCGGCCGGGCCCACCTTCCCCATGGCGCGACCGGCCACCGGCCCGGCAGGCTGGGGGCATGAATGCCTCGCCACACTCCGCGACCGGTGCCGCCGGCCGCGTCCCGCCGGCCGACAGCGCCCCCCTTCCCCCGCCGCGCTTCGCCTTCGGCGCCGCGACGTGGAAGGAGATCCTCTTCCTGCTGCTCAACCTCCCGATGGGGATCATCGGATTCGTCTACGTGGTGACGACGCTGTCGCTCGGCGCGGGGCTGACGGTGACCGTGGTCGGGTTGCCGCTGCTGGCGTTCGGGCTGGTCGGCTGCCGGCTCGTGGGCTCGGCGGAGCGGGCGCTGGCGCGGTCGCTGCTGGGGGTGCGGGTGGAAACGCCGCGTCCGCTGCGGCCGAGCACGTTCGGCTTCATGCAGTGGCTGTGGGTGGCGCTGAAGGACCCGGTGGCGTGGCGGTCGGCGCTGTATCTGTTCATCCGGCTGCCGTGGGGGATCTTCACCTTCTCGGTGACGCTGACGTCGCTGTTCGTGGCGTGGCCGGTGCTGCCGTTCCTGGCCCGCGGCCTGTCGTCGGTGGACCGGGCGCTGGTGCGCGGGCTGCTGCAGCCGTCGGACGAGCTGGAGCGGCGGATCGCGGAGCTGGAGTCGGACCGCGGGGTCGTGGTGGACACCGCGGCGGCGGACCTGCGGCGGATCGAGCGGGATCTGCACGACGGGGCGCAGGCCCGGCTGGTGGCGCTCGCGATGGATCTGGGCCTGGCGCGGGAGAAGCTGCTGGAGGACCCGGAGGCGGCGGCGAAGATGGTGGACGAGGCGCACGGCGAGGTGAAGATCGCCCTCCAGGAGCTGCGGGACCTCGCGCGCGGCATCCACCCGGCGATCCTGACCGACCGCGGGCTGGACGCGGCGCTGTCGTCGGTGGCGACGCGCTGCACGGTCCCGGTGGAGGTCACCGTGGACCTGCCGGCGCGGCCGGCGGAGGCGATCGAGGGCATCGCGTACTTCACGGTCTCCGAGCTGCTGCAGAACGTCTCCAAGCACAGCCGGGCGTCCCGCGCCTGGGTGGAGGTGTGGCGCAGTGCGGACCGGCTGATGATCCAGGTGCGTGACGACGGCCGCGGCGGGGCGGACGTGTCGGCGGGCTCGGGGCTCGCGGGGCTGACCGAGCGGCTGGACTCGGTGGACGGGCTGTTCGTCGTGGACTCCCCCGCCGGCGGGCCGACGCTGGTGACGGCCGAGCTGCCGTGGCGCGACCGCGCGCCGGCGGCGGGCGGGGCCCGGCAGAACGCCAGGTAGGGCCGGTGGGGCCGCGGCGGGCCCCGGTAGGGCTAGCCCCACCTCGGACAGACCGATCCGCACCATGGGCCGGCGGGCCGCGGCAGGCGAAGGTGGAGGCATGACGACGAGAGCGGAAAGGACGGTCCCCACCATGGCGTACGACTACCCGTCGCAGACGGACGCGCACCGCGTCCCGCAGGCGCTGCGTGCGCCGTTCGAGGCCCGGACGTGGCGGGAGTTCGGCTATGCGCTGGTGAACCTGCCGATGGGGATCATCGGTTTCGTGTGGACCGTGACGATGCTCTCGGTGAGCGCGGGTCTGCTGGTCACGTTCATCGGGCTGCCGCTGCTGGTGTTCACGCTGCTGGGCTGCCGGGCGATCGGCCGTACCGAGCGGGCCAGGGCCCGGGCGCTGCTGTGGCTGGAGGTGGACGAGCCGGGGCCGGCGCGTACCAAGGGCAAGGGCTTCCTGGCCCGGGTCGGGGCGCAGCTGGGCAGCGGGGTGAACTGGCGGCACGTGATGTACGCGCTGCTGCACTTCCCGTGGGGCATCGTCAGCTTCTCGGTCTCGGTGAGCCTGTTCACGTACGGCTGGGGGCTGCTGACGTACCCGCTGTGGCAGTGGGTCTTCCCGGCCTACACCGACATGAAGGGCCTGCAGATCTACGGTGACGGCGGCGACGGCGGGTGGCAGCTGCACACCCCGGCGGACCTGCTGCTGAGTGTGGTGGTCGGGGCGCTGGTGGTGCTGGCCTGGCCGTGGGTGATCCGCGCGATGGCGCATGTGGACCGGATGCTGGTGGCCGGGCTGCTGGGTCCTTCCCGGCTGGACGACCGGCTCACCGAGCTGGAGTCGGACCGCGGGGTGGTGTTCGACACGGCGGCGGCGGACCTGCGGCGGATCGAGCGGGACCTGCACGACGGGGCGCAGGCCCGGCTGGTGGCGCTCGCGATGGACCTGGGGCTGGCGAAGGAGAAGCTGCTGGAGGACCCGCGGGCGGGGGCGGCGATGGTGGAGGAGGCGCACGGCGAGGTGAAGATCGCCCTGCAGGAGCTGCGGGATCTGGCCCGGGGCATCCATCCGGCGATCCTGACCGACCGGGGGCTCGGCCCGGCGCTGTCGGCGGTGGCGGCGCGCTGCACGGTCCCGGTGACGGTGACGGTGGAGCTGCCGGCGCGGCCGGTGCCGGCGATCGAGGGCATCGCGTACTTCACGGTCTCCGAGCTGCTGCAGAACGTCTCCAAGCACAGCGGGGCGTCGCGGGCGGCGGTGGACGTGTGGCAGGTCGAGGACCGGCTGCTGCTGCATGTGTCGGACAACGGGCGCGGCGGCGCGGACCTGGCCGCGGGGTCGGGCCTTGCGGGGCTGGCCGAGCGGCTGGACTCGGTGGACGGCGTGCTCGCGGTGGACTCCCCCGCGGGCGGCCCGACCCGGATCACGGCGGAGCTGCCCTGGCGGGCCTGAGCCGGCCCGTCCTCGCGCACCGCACCCCCTGCCCCTTCCCGGGGCGGGGGGTGCGGTGCGTGCGGCGGGCAGGGCGGCGGGGGTGGCGGGGGTGGCCGGGGGGGTGCCGCTCAGCTCAGCCGCGGGTCGACCGCGAGCAGGGTCTTGCCGATGTTGCGGCCCGCCCGCATCACCTCGTGCGCCTCGGCCGCGCGCTCCAGCGGCAGCTCGGCGGAGACGTCGAGGCGGATCGTGCCCGAGGCGAGCAGCGCGAAGGCCGACAGGCCGTGGCCGCGTACGGTGCGCGGGGCGCGGCGGGCGAGGTCGCCGATGTTGTAGCCGGTCAGCGAGCGGTTGCTCTTCCAGAACGGCAGCACCGGCAGCGTGAGGTCGCTCTCGCGCGCGGCCTCGCCGTAGACCGCGAGCCGGCCGAAGGGGGCGAGCAGTGCGAGGCTGCGCAGCCGGGTCTGGCCGCCGACCGGGTCGAGGATGACGTCCAGGTCGCGCAGCCGGTCGGCGAAGCCGTCCCGCAGGTGCACCGCGTCGTAGCCGAAGCGCTTGGCGTACGCGGCCTTCTCGGCGGAGCCCACCGTGCCGAAGACGGCGGCGGCGCCGAGCGCCCGGGCGATCTGCGCGGCGACCGAGCCGACACCGCCGGCCGCGGCGTGGATCAGCACGGTGTCGCCGGCCCGCAGCCGGGCGGCGCCGGTCAGCACGCCGTAGGCGGTGGTGAGCACGAGCGCGGCGCCGCCGCCGTCCCGCAGCGTGATCCCGTCCAGCGGGAAGGCGAACTCGGCGGGCGCGAGGGCGTACTCGGCGTAGCCGCCGCCGTCCGGCAGGTACGCGGCGACCGGGTCGCCGACCGCGAGGCCGGTCACGCCCGGGCCGAGGGCGGCGACCACGCCGGAGGCCTCCAGGCCCGGCACGTCGACGCCGCCGGGGCCGGACGGCGGGCCGAAGTCGCCGAGGGTGTGCTGGAGCTCCCCGTAGTTGACGCCCGCGTACGCGACCTGGAGGAGCACCTGGCCGGGGCCCGGCACCGGCGTCGGCAGCTCCACGGGACGCAGCACCTCGGGGCCGCCGTTGACGTCGAATCCGACCGCGCGCACACGCACTCCTCTCCCTGGCCGCCGCGACCGGTCGCGGCGGGCCACCCACCCGGTTACCGGGGGCGCAACCTTGCCCACGGCACACCGTATTCCCCATCGGGCCGCCGTTGCTGGGATGCTGGGCCAGGTCAGTCGGACACGGGGCAGCGCGAACGGTGGAGGACAAGGTGCGAGTGGTCATCGCCGAGGATTCGGTACTGCTGCGGGAGGGCCTGACCCGGCTGCTGACCGACCGCGGCCATGACGTGGTCGCGGGCGTCGGCGACGCGGTCGGCCTGCTCAAGGCGGTCGACGACCTCGCGGCGGCGGGCGCGGCGCCGGACGTCGTGGTGGCCGACGTGCGGATGCCGCCGACGCACACCGACGAGGGCGTACGGGCGGCGGTGCAGCTGCGCCGCGACCATCCGGGCGTCGGGGTACTGGTCCTGTCTCAGTATGTGGAAGAGCAGTATGCGACGGAGCTGATCGCCGGCAGCAGCCGCGGGGTCGGCTATCTGCTCAAGGACCGGGTCGCCGATGTCCGCGAGTTCGTGGACGCCGTGGTCAGGGTGGCCGAGGGCGGTACCGCGCTGGACCCCGAGGTGGTGGCCCAGCTGCTGGGCCGCAGCCGTAAGCAGGACGTGCTCGCCAGTCTCACTCCGCGAGAAAGGGAGGTCCTGGGCCTGATGGCGGAGGGGCGGACGAACTCGGCGGTCGCGCGGCAGCTCGTGGTGAGCGACGGAGCGGTGGAGAAGCACGTCAGCAACATTTTCCTGAAGCTCGGACTGGCCCCGAGTGACGGGGATCACCGTCGGGTGCTTGCAGTGCTCACGTACCTCAACTCCTGAGGTACAGGGCTTCCACCGGCGCTTTCGTCCCGAGTGACGATACGCCGTCTCGGCATGCGGGACGGTAGGTCACACGCGTGTTTCCCGAATGGCGGGACGTCCGGGGAAGGGGAACCTTACCGCCGTACGATGACCGGTGAGCCGCGCCCTCGAAGGAGGTCCGTATCCGTGACCAGCCAGGTCAGCAGCCCCATGCCCACGGGCACCGCGCAGGAGACGCCCGTCGCCGTCGATGTGCTCGGCGAGCAGCGCACACCGGCCAAGGAGACCAAGCGGCTGGATCGTGTGATCATCCGGTTTGCGGGTGATTCCGGTGAC
>NZ_JAATEJ010000037.1 GCF_012034175.1 Actinacidiphila epipremni | reverse complement strand
CTTCCTGCGCGACCCGGAAGCCGGTGAATTCGCGCACCGGGTCAGCGAGTTCGACATCCGGGGGCGGTTCAACGTGCCGCGCAGCCCGCAGGGGCGGCCGGTGGTCTTCCAGGCCGGCGACTCCGACCAGGGCCGGGAGTTCGCCGCCTCCGGCGCCGACGCGATCTTCACCCGGCACGGCACCTTCGACGCCGGCCGCGCCTTCTACGCCGACGTCAAGGGCCGGCTCGCCACATACGGCCGCCGGCCCGAGGAGTTGCTGATCCTCCCCGCCGCCACCTTCGTGCTCGGCGACACGCAGGAAGAAGCCGAGGAGCGCTCCCGCCACATCCGGCGCCAGCAGGTCAGCGGGCCGACCGCGATCCGGTTCGCCGAGCGGGTCTGGAACCGCGACCTGAGCGACCACGACCCGGACGGGCCGCTGCCCGAGGGCGAGCCGCAGCTGGACGCCGAGCCGATCGTCCGCGGCAGGACCGACTCCTCCACCATCGACAAGCGGGCCGTCGCCGCCCACTGGCGGGCCGTCGCCGAGCAGAAGAAGCTCTCCCTGCGCGAGGTCGTCATCGAGGTGACCGGCCGGCAGTCCTTCGTCGGCACCCCGCAGCACATCGCCCGCACCCTCGACGACTTCGTCCAGGCCGACGCGTGCGACGGCTTCATCCTCGCGCCGCACCTGACGCCCGGCGGCCTCGACGAATTCGCCGACACCGTGGTGCCCCTGCTCCAGGAACGCGGCGTCTTCCGCACCGAATACACCGGCGAGACCCTCCGCGACCACCTCGGCCTGCCCGCCCTCACCCCGCCCACCCGCCGCACCCGTACGGAGGCCGCGTCGTGAAATTCCTGACCATCACCCTCATCGTGCACAGCCCGCACCCGGTCACCGGCGTGCAGAAGTCCACCCAGGAGCGCTTCCGCGAGGTCGTCGACAACGCCCTGCTGGCCGAGGAGCTGGGCTTCGACGGCTTCGGCGTCGGCGAGCGCCACGAGCGCCCGTTCATCTCCTCCTCCCCGCCGGTCGTGCTCAGCCACCTGGCCGCGCTGACCTCCCGCATCCGGCTGTTCACCGCCGTCACCACGCTCAGCCTGCTCGACCCGGTGCGCGCGTACGAGGACTACGCCACCCTCGACCACCTGTCCGGCGGGCGGCTGGAGTTGATCGTCGGCAAGGGCAACGGCTCGGCCCAGCGCGAGCTCTTCCACGTCACCACCGACGACCAGTGGGACCGCAACGCCGAGAGCTACGAGCTCTTCCGCCGCATCTGGCGCGAGCACAAGGTCACCGCGCAGCCGCGGTTCCGCCCCGAGCTGAAGGACGCCGAGGTGTGGCCGCGGCCCTACCAGAACCCCGTCCGGGTCTGGCACGGCAGCGCCACCAGCAAGGAGTCCGTGGACCTGGCCGCCCGCTACGGCGACCCGCTGTTCTCCGCCAACGTCACCAACCCCATCGAGCCCTACGCCGAACTCGTCCGCCACTACCGCGAGCGCTGGGCGCACTACGGCCACGACCCGGCCCTCGCCACCGTCGGCGCCGGCACCGCCGGCTACTACGCGGCCCGCACCTCGCAGGAGGCGCTCGCCGCCTACCGCCCGGTCTTCGAGGGCCAGTTGGCCTTCCAGAAGCAGCTCGGCGTGCAGCCGGTCTTCGCCACCCTGGAGGACTTCGTCGACCGCAGCTCCGCCCTGATCGGCAGCCCGCAGCAGATCACCGACAAGGTGCACCGCTACCACGAGCAGTTCGGGCACACCGTGCTCCACCTGCACGCCGACGCCGGCGGCCTGACCGACGCCCAGCACCGCGACGCGCTGGAACTCTTCCAGTCCGACATCGCACCCGTGCTGCGCAAAGACATCCCCGACCCGCCGTGGGCCTGGGGCCCCGTCGGCATCGAGGACCCCGCCGCCGCCCCGGCGACCCCTGCCGACGCCTGACAAGGAGCACCCCACCGTGCCACAGACCCCGCTCGCCGTCCTCGACCTGGTCCCCATATCCTCCGGCTCCACCGCCGGCCAGGCCCTGCTCAACAGCATCGACCTGGCCCGGCAGGCGGAATCCTTCGGCTACGCCCGCTACTGGTTCGCCGAGCACCACCTCAACCCCGGGGTCGCGGGGACGTCCCCCGCGGTCGTCCTCGCCCTCACCGCCGCCGCGACCAGCACCATCCGGCTCGGCGCCGGCGCCGTCCAGCTCGGCCACCGCACGGCGCTCTCCACCGTCGAGGAGTTCGGCCTGCTCGACGCGCTGCACCCCGGCCGCTTCGACCTGGGCCTCGGCCGCTCCGGCGGTCGCGGCAAGCCCGGCGAGCCGCCCGTCCCGGTGCCGGCCGGCGCCGCCGCCGCGGTCAGCGACGGGCGCACCGCGAACGGCCTGCTCATCCCGGCGCCCTTCTCCTTCGCGAAGCTGCTCGGCTCGCCCCGCTTCGCCCTGCACCGCAAACTCCTGACCCAGCCCGGCGCCGAGTCGCAGCCCTACGACGAGCAGATCGCCGACATCCTCGCGCTGCTGGCCGGCAGCTACGCCACCGAGGACGGCGTCGAGGCGCATGTCGTGCCCGGCGAGGGCGCCGCGCTCCAGGTGTGGATCCTCGGCAGCAGCGCCGGCATCAGCGCACAGGTCGCCGGCGCCAACGGGCTGCGCTTCGCGGCGAATTACCACGTCAGCCCGGCCACCGTGCTGGAGGCCACCGAGGGTTACCGGGCGGCCTTCGTGCCCTCCGCCGAGCTGGACGAGCCCTACGTCAGCGTCTCCGCCGACGTCGTCGTCGCCGAGGACGAGGCGACCGCACGGGAGTTGGCGACCGGCTACGGGTTGTGGGTGCACAGCATCCGCAGCGGCGCGGGCGCGATCCAGTTCCCCACCCCCGACGAGGCCCGCGCCCACGAGTGGACCGACGAGGAGCGGGACCTGGTGGCCGACCGCGTCGACACGCAGTTCGTCGGTACGGCGGCGCAGGTCGCCGACCAGCTGGAGACGCTGCGCGACGCCACCGGCGCCGACGAACTGGTGGTCACCACCATCACCCACGACCACGCCGACCGGGTGCGCTCCTACGAGCTGCTTGCCGAGGAATGGAAGCGACGATGACGATCCAGATGGTGCCCGGCGGCCACGCCCGTACCGGCGAGCAGCCCGGCATACGCCCGGAGGTCCGGGCCGATGAGCCGGGCGTACCCGGACAGCCCGGCATACGCCCGGAGCCCCGTACGAGAGCGCAGCCGCGCGCGGCCGAGCACGAGGACGTCTCGGCGGCCCGGCTGCGGCGGGTCTTCGGCGCCTTCCCCACCGGGGTGACGGTGATCGCCGCCCTGGTGGACGGCACGCCGGTCGGGCTGACCGCCAACTCCTTCACCGCCGTCTCGCTCGACCCGCCGCTGCTGTCGGTGTGCGTCGCCCACACCTCCACCACCTGGCCGCTGCTCGCCGACCGCGCCCGGCTCGGCGTGACGGTGCTCGGCGCCGAGCAGGAGAGCGCCGGCAGCCAGCTCGCCTCCCGCCGCGACGACCGCTTCGCGGGCCTGGACTGGTACGAGACGGCGGGCGGCGCCGTGCTGCTCGACGGGGCCGGCGCCTGGTTCGAGACCAGCATCGAGCAGCAGATCCGCGCCGGCGACCACGACATCGTCCTGCTGCGCATCCGCGCGCTGGACGCCGACCACGCGGTGCCGCCGCTGGTCTTCCACGGCAGCCGCTTCCGGCGCCTGGAGCCGCCCGCCGCCGACAACGGGCACCGTCCCGCACCGCGCCCCACCCCGACCCAGGAGCCGTCATGACCGTCCGAGCCGAAGAGATCGACCGCGCCGCCTTCGCCGAGGAATGGCGGCAGTGGCACGCGGACAAGGAGCGGGCGCTCGCCGGCCCGCACGGCTTCCTCGCCATCACCGGCCAGTACTGGCTGGACGCCACGCCCACCCGCTTCCCCGACGCGCCCGGCGCCTGGTCGAGCACCGCCGAGGGGGTCGTCGTGGAGCTCGCCGACGACGAGGAGCTGGTCCTGGACGGGCATGTGCTGCGCGGGCGGCACGACTTCGGCGTACTGGGCGAGCGGGTGAGCCTCTACCCGGCCGCCGGCGACGCGGTCGTCGAGGTCGCCCGGCGGGGCGGCCACGACATCCTGCGGCCCCGCCACCCCGACAGCGGGCTGCGGCTGTCCTTCACCGGCACCCCCGCCTACGCGCCCGACCCGCGGTGGGCCCGGGCCGGCCGCTACGTGCCCTTCGACCGGCCCCGCAGCACGACGGTCGGCTCCGTCGTCGAGGGCCTGGAGCATGTCTACGACGCCCCGGGCCAGGTCGAGTTCGAGCTCGACGGCACGACGCACCGGCTGACCGCGTTCAACGGCGGCGCCCCGGGCAGCCTGCTCGTGCTGCTCACCGACGCCACCTCCGGCGTGACGACCTACGCCGCCACCCGCGCGCTGTCGGTCGACGCGCCCGACGCCGAGGGCAACGTCCTGCTCGACTTCAACCGGGCCACCAACCTGCCCTGCGCGTACACCGACCTGGCCACCTGCCCGCTGCCACCGGCCGAGAACCGGCTGCCGGTCGCGATCGAGGCCGGCGAGAAGATCCCGCCGAGGCCGGACCGCCGCCCGGTCTCCGTCCCCGCGGCGGAGGGCGCGGCGGAGGGCGCCGCCGCGGACGCCGAGGCTGCCGGGGACGCCGCCGGCCGTACGCGGGATGCCGCTGTGGTCGCCGGGGGTGCTCGGGACGCCGAGGGTGCCGCCCGCCCCGCCCGCGCCGAGGAGGCCGGCCGTCGTGACCAGCCCTGACCCCGGCAGCCGCCGGCTGCACCTCGCGCTGGAGGCCGACGGCCACGGCGCCCACCCCGCCGCCGCGCCCGCCCCCGGCACGGAGCCCGGGCCGGGCGGCATCGCGCCGGCGTTGCGGCGGGCCGTCGCCGCGGCCGAGGCGGGCGGGTTCACCCTCGTGACCTTCGGCGACGGACCGCTGCCCCCGCGCGGCGGCGGATGGCGCCCGGAGGCCGGCACCCGCGCCGCCTTCGTCGCCACCCTCACCGACCGGATCGGCCTCGCGCCCACCCTGCACACCACCGTCACCGAGCCCTTCCACCTGGCCACCCAGCTCGCCTCCCTGGACCACGCGAGCAACGGCCGGGCCGCCTGGGTGGTCGGCGCCGCCAACGACGCCGACGCCCACGCCACCATCGGCTCGCGACCGCTGGACGCCGGCGCGCTGCACCGCGAGACCACCGACGTCGTCGACGCCGCCCGCGCCCTGTGGGACTCGTGGGAGGACGACGCCGTCGTCAAGGACGTGCCCACCGGCCGCTTCCTGGACTGGCACAAGGTCCACCACGTGGACTTCGAGGGCGCCCGCTTCACCGTCAAGGGCCCGCTCATCACCCCCCGGCCGCCGCAGGGCCAGGTCGTCGTCCTCGCCCCCGACACGCTCCGGCTCGCCGACCGGGCCGACATCGCGCTGGTCACCGGACCGGACACCGCCGCCGTCGCCTCCGCGGCGGCGGCAGCCAGGGCCGCCGGCGCACCGCTGGTCCTCGCCGAGGTCGAGGTGCTGCTCGACGCCGGCCGCCCGGCCGCCGAACGGCTCGCCCGCCTCGACGACACCGCACCCTGGGAGCCGGCCGGCCGGCTGCGCCACATCGGGTCCGCGGCCGGACTCGTCGCGCTGCTACGGGAGTTGGCCGGCCATGTCGACGGGGTGCGGCTGCACCCCGCGGAGCTGCACACCGACCTGCCGCTGCTCACCGGGCAGGTGCTGCCGGCGCTCGCCGCCGACGGGCTGCACCGCCCGCCGCGGCCCGGCGCCACCCTGCGCGAGACCCTGGGCCTGCCGCGCCCGGCCAACCGGTTCGCCCGCGCGGCGACCCCGACCCCCTGAGGTGACCGCCATGCCGGAAGCGGCGCACGGTACCGCCACCCCCGACCACGACCCCACCGCCCAGGTCCACTTGGGCGTCTTCTTCACCGGCGTGGGCCCGCAACTGATCTGGACGCAGCCGGACTCGCCCTCCCACACCGCGATCGAGACCTTCGTCGACGTCGCCAGGCTGCTCGAACGCGGCCTGTTCGACGCCTTCTTCCTCGGCGAGGGCCTGCGGGTCCGGGAGAACCGCGGCCGGATCTTCGACCTCGACATCGCCGGCCGGCCCGACGCCATCACCCAGCTGTCCGCACTGGCCGGCGCCACCAGCCGGATCGGCCTGGTCGCCACCCAGAACACCACCTACAACTTCCCCGCCGACCTGGCGCGCCGGCTCGCGAGCCTCGACCTGCTGTCCGGTGGCCGGGCCGGCTGGAACGTCGTCACCACCGACAACGCCTGGACCGGCGCCAACTTCCGGCACGGCGGCTGGCTCCCGCACGAGCGCCGCTACGAGCGGGCCACCGCCTTCGTCGAGGCGGCGAAGGCGCTGTGGGCCGCCGGGGCCGGCGGCACCGGCGAAGTGGTGCGCGACACCGACCTCGTACGGCTGCGGGCCTCCGCCACCGTGCCGCCCAGCCCGCAGGGCCGGCCGGTAATCTTCCAGGCCGGCGACTCCGACGGCGGGCGCGAACTCGCCGCCGCGCACGCCGACGTGGTCTTCTCCGCCAACACCGACTACGAGAAGGCGCTCGCCTACGCCACCGACCTGCGCAGCCGGCTGGCCCGGTACGGCAGGCCCGCCGACGCGGTGCGGATCCTCCCCGGCGCCATGGTCGTCGTCGGCGACACCGCCGAGGACGCGGAGGACAAGGCCCGTTGGCTGCGCGAGGAGCAGGTCTCGCCGCCGCGCGCGATCGCGTTCCTGGAGCAGTACTGGGGCACCGACCTGTCGGCCTGGGACCCGGACGGACCGCTGCCGGACATCGAGCCCAGCGAGGCCGAACTCGACCCGTCCCGCGGCACGATCCCCATCGAGGAGCGCACCGGCAAGCTCGCGCAGATCCGCAAGTGGCGCGAACTCGCCGCCGAACGCGACCTGTCCATCGTCCAGTTGGTACGGGAGGTGTCCGCGCGCCGGCCGCCCTTCGTCGGCACCGCCGCGCAGATCGCCGACGAGTGGACGCGCTACGTCCGCACCCGGGCCGCGGACGGCTTCAACATCGTGCCGCACCTGCTGCCGTCGTCGCTGACCGACATCGTCGACAAGGTCGTCCCGGAACTCCAGGAGCGCGGCGCGTACCGCACCGCGTACGAGGGCACGACGCTGCGCGAACACCTCGCGCTGCCACCGCTGTAGGGCATCCCGCAAGCGGTCCGGCCCGGCCGGGGGCGTCCCCCGACCGGGCCGGAACGGCGCCGGACCGCCACCGGCTACCGCCGCAGCGCGCGCCGGGCCAGCCAGTTGCCGAGGAACTGCCCGGCCTGGACGAGGACGACGATCGTCGCGACGGTGATGTAGACGACCGGCCAGTTGTAGCGCTGCGACCCGTAGGTGATCGCGAAGTCGCCGAGCCCGCCGCCGCCGAACAGGCCGGCCTGGGCCGACATGTCGACGATCGCCACGAAGATGAACGTGTAGCCGAGCACCAGCGGCCCCAGCGCCTCCGGGATCAGCACGGTGAGCAGGATGCCCACCGGCCGCGCCCCGGTCGCGCGGGCCGCCTCCACCACGCCCGGGTCGACGGTCAGCAGGTTCTGCTCCACGATCCGGCTGATCGCGAACGCGGCCGACAGCGACAGCGCGAAGGTGACCGCGCCCGTGCCGATCGTGGTGCCGATGGTGTGCAGCATCAGCGGCTGGATCGCGGTGATGAAGATGACGAACGGCACCGGCCTGACCACGTTGACCAGCACGTTGACCGCCAGGAAGACCGCCCGGTTGCCCAGCAGGTTGCCGGGGCGGGTCGCGTACAGCACCAGCCCGAGGGCCAGGCCCAGGACGCCGCCGGCTGCCAGCGAGACACCGACGATGGAGAGGGTCTGCCGGATCGCCTCGCGGTAGACCGGCAGGTTGGTGGTGAACTCGTGCATGTCAGGCTTCCTCCTCCTCGGCGAGGTCGACGCCGTCCGCGCGCAGCGCCACGAGCGCGGCGTCCACCGCGCCGCCGGGGCCGGTGAGCGCGAACGTCAGGCTGCCCACCGGCCGCTCCTGCAGCTCGCTGATGCCGCCGAACACGATGTCGGCGGCCACCTGGTGGTCCAGGAACGTGCGGGCCAGCCGGGTCTGGAACCCGCCTTGGTCGTCGCGGACCCGGACCGTCACCAGCCGCCCGGTGTGCCGGGCCCGCAGCCGGGCCAGGGTCTGCGCGGACGGCCGGTCGCGCAGTGTCGCGCCCACGAAGCGCGCGGCGGCCTCGGTGCGCGGCCGGGCGAAGACGTCGTAGACGCTGCCGGTCTCCGCCACCCGCCCGGAGTCCAGCACCGCGACCCGGTCGGCGACCGACCGGATGACGTCGAGTTCATGGGTGATGATCACGATGGTGACGCCGAGCTCCCGGTTGACCTGGCGCAGCAGCGCCAGCACCTCGCCGGTGGTCTCCGGGTCCAGCGCGCTGGTCGCCTCGTCCGCGAGCAGCAGCGACGGCTCGGTGGCCAGCGCGCGGGCGATGCCGACGCGCTGCTTCTGCCCGCCCGACAGCTGCTCGGGGTGGTCGTGGGCGCGGTCCAGCAGCCCGACGAAGTCCAGCAGCCGGGCGACCCGCCGGTCCCGCTCCGGCTGCCGGACGCCGGCGACCTTCAGCGGGTAGGCGACGTTGCCCGCGACGGTGCGCGAGCGGAAGAGGTTGAACTGCTGGAAGACCATCCCGATGTCGCGCCGGACCTCCCGCCGCCCCTTCTCGCCGAGCGCCGTCAGCTCGTGCGGCCCGACGTGGACCCGGCCGGCGGTCGGCGTCTCCAGGCCGTTGACGAGCCGTACGAGCGTGCTCTTGCCCGCCCCGGAGTGGCCGATGACGCCGAAGACCTCGCCGCGGCGGATCTCCAGGCTGACGTCGCGCAGCGCCACGTGCGGGGCGGCCCCGCGGCCCTTGCCGGGGAAGGTCTTGCCGACCCGGTCGAAGCGGACGTGCACCTCGGCGGGCTGCGGTCCCGGCTCCGGCTCCGGTTCCGGTCCCGGCTTTTGCTCGGGCTCGGGCTTCGGCTCGGGTACGGCGGGCGGCGGGCTGTCGGCGGCCATCGGGTTCCTCGGCTCCCTGCGTCTCGTGGTCCTCCTCGCTCCCGGCGGCTACTTCTTCGCCGCCTCGGCCTGCTTCTGCACGGTCGCCAGCTCGGCCTGGAGGTCGGCCGCCGAGGTCGTACGGAACACCGCCGTGCCGCCGTTGGCCTGCTGGACGCCCTTCTCGACGGCCGGGTCGTGGTAGAGCGCGGCGAGCTTGAGGTAGGTCTGATCGCCCACGTCGGCCTTGCGGGCGACGAAGATGTTCACGTAGGGCGCCGCGCTGGAGCTGCCCGGGTCGTCCTGGAAGATCGCCCGCGAGGTCGGCAGCTTGGCGCTTGTGGCGTAGTTGTTGTTGACGATCGCCGCGGCCACCGAGCCGTTCTGCAGCGCGCCGGCCGTCTGCGAGGCGTCCAGCGTGGTGACGTCGACCCGGTGGGTGAGGATGTCGGCGGTGGTGGAGAAGGCGGTGCCGCCGTCCTTGAGGGTGAGCTGCCCGGCGGCCTGGAGCACCAGCAGCCCGCGGGCCTCGTTGATGGCGTCGTTGGGGATCGCCACCTTCGCGCCGGCCGGCAGTGCGGCCGGGTTGTCGTACTTCAGCGAGTACAGGGGCAGCGGGTAGACCGCGGTCGCGCCGATCGGCTGCAGGTCGTCGTGCGCGGTGACGTTGTAGTTCGCGAGGTACTGGATGTGCTGGAACTCGTTGAGGTCCAGCTGCTTCTCCTTCAGCGCCGGGTTGGGCTGGCTGTAGTCGTTGAAGTTGACGAACTTCACCGTCACGCCGAGCCGCTTCTTCGCCAGGTCCGCGTACGTCTTCCAGTACGGCTGGGAGGCGTCGACGACCCCGACGCGTATTGTTTTCGACCCGTCGGAGCCGCCGCCCAGCGACAGGACCAGGCCCACGACGACGGCGGCGACCACGACCACCGCAGCCGCGGTGATCCACAGCACGCGCCGCCGGCCACCGCCGCGCGAGGGCAGGGTCGGTTCGGGGCTCTCAGGGGCGTTGGACGGGGACGACTCGGTCACGGCAGGTACCTCCGGTGGTGCGGGCAAGGGCGTCAGGGCGTGCGGGCGTGCGCGACGGCGGCATGCGTACGCGGGAGGCGGTACGCGTGCCGGGGCGCACGGGAGCGCGGCGATCGGTCGAGGGATCGCGCGGGGATCGAGAGGGGATCGAGCGGGGGAGAAACGGGCGGCCACGCCGGGCCGGGGGAGCGGGCGGTCCTCAGGACTCGGGACGCTCAGGAGTCAGGACTGCCGGGTCCCGGGCATCAGGTCCGGGGCAGGGCCGGCCGGGCGGTGTCGCGACAAGTTCAGCGACACAGGCAGCTGGCGACCTGGACGTAGTCGACGGTGCGCCGACTCGTCAACAGGGGCTTACGCATGGCGAGTACGTTAGCAGCTCTCCGACGGACGTTCGACACGGTATCGGGGCCGGCCGCGGCCGGCGTCCCGGAGCGGGGCCTCGCGCTTGGTGTACGCGTCGATGGGCGTGGTCTCCAGGCGCTGGACGCCCTCCAGGGCGGGGACGCGCACGGTGAGGTACGTGTGCAGGGCGGCGATGTCACGGCAGACCGCGATGGCGAAGACGTTGTGTGCGCCGGTCACCGTCGCGACGAACGCCACCTCGGGGTCCGCGGACAGCGCCTGGGCGACGCTCGCGGTACGGGCCGGGAACGTGCCGAGCCACAGCAGGCACTGCACGGTCGCGCCGAACAGCCGCGGGTCGGTCTCCACGTCGAAGCGGACCGCGCCCGAGCCGCGCAGCACCTCCAGCCGGCGGCGTACGGCGGACTGCGACCAGCCCAGCCGCCGCGCCAGGTCCGGGTACACCGCCCGCCCGTCCGACGCGAGCGCCTGGAGCAGCCCCCGGTCGAGATCGCTCAGCCCGCCCCGGTACGGCGACGGCTCCCCGTCCCCGGCCGGGCGCAGCGCGGCGACCTCCTCGGGCGTCAGCGCGGACGTGCGGCCACGCCAGCGCCGGCCGCCCATGACCGGGTGCAGCACCCGGTAGGCCTCGGCGCCGGCGACCGGCCCGTACGCCCCCAGGGCCGCCAGCGGCGCCACCCGGCCCTCCGGCACCCGGAACACGCTCAGCACCTCGGTGCCGCCCGCCCCGACCGTCACCCACGCGGTGTCGGCCCGCGCCGCCAACGCCCGGGCGACCGCCACGCAATGGGCCGGCGGCACCCGCAGCCGCACCAGCCACTCCGCGGTCCCGACCGCCTCACCGGCCGTCACGCCCACCACCCGGGCCAGCCCGGCCGCCCTCAGCCGCGCCCAGCGCCGCGCCAGCGTACGGTCGCCGGCGCCCAGCACCTCCGCGATCCGCGCGAACGGCGCCCGCCCGTCCACCTGGAGGGCATGCAGCAGCCGCGCGTCGAGCGCGTCCAGCCCGCCCGGCGTCCCGTCGTCCGCGGTGCCGCGATCCATCCCCCCAGCGTATGCCGCGTCCGGGCGTCCGCGGCTCCCGGGCGGTCACGGGACCGCCTTCGTCCGCGGGGAGCGGGGGCGGTAGCCGTCGGCCTGGAGGGTGAACATGTCGGCGTAGACGCCGCGGCGGGCCATGAGGGCGTCGTGCGAGCCGGACTCGGTGATCCGGCCGCGGTCGAAGACGTAGATGGTGTCGCAGTCGACGACGCTGGCGAGGCGGTGGGAGATCAGGACGGTGATCTGGTCCTCGCGCAGCCGGCCGCGCAGGACCGCTTCGTAGACGGCGTGTTCCGCGGGCGGGTCCATGCTCGCGGTGGGCTCGTCGAGCAGCAGGAGCGGGGCGTTCTGGTACTGGCCGCGGGCCACCGCGATCTTGGCCCACTGGCCGCCGGAGAGCTGCTGGCCGCCCTTGAAGCGTTTGGACAGCAACGTCGTCCAGGTGTGCGGGAGTTCGGCGACGACGCCGTCGGCTCCCGCGGCGCGGGCGGCGGCCAGGACACGGTCGGGGTCGGCGGTGGTGAGGGTGCCGGTGCCGGCGATGATGTTGGACAGGGCACTGAAGGGGTAGCGGACCGGCTCCTGGAGCACGCAGGCGACCTGGCGGTGCAGGGAGGCCGCGTCCATGTCGCGGACGTCCACGCCGTCCCACCGCACCGTGCCCCGCCCCGGCTCGTACAACCCGGCCAGTACCTTGGCACAGGTGGACTTCCCCGAGCCGTTGAGGCCGACGAAGGCGACCTTCTGCCCGGCGGTGAGGGTCATGCTGATGCCGTCCAGCGCGGGGGTGTCCTTGCCGGCGTAGCGGAAGTGCACGTCGTCCAGGGTGATCGTGCCGACCGCCGCCGGGGCCTGGATCTCGCCGCGCGCGGGCAGCAGGCCGCGGCTGCGCTCCTGGACGGCGAGCAGGTCCGAGACCCACAGCGCCTGCTCGTAGACCAGGTGGGCGACGTCGACGAGCCGGGTGAGCGCGGCCTGCCCGGCCTGGATGGCCAGCACCGCGCCGGCGCCCGAGGCGAGCGGGAGCCAGCCCGCGATGAGCATGCCCGCGAGCGCCGCGTAGGTGATGCCGGTCCCGAGCCCGCCGACGGCGCGGCCCGCGAGGTTCAGCAGCGCCGCGTGCACCCCGAGCCGGGTGTCCTCCTCGGCGATCTTGACGGTCAGCCGGCGGTGCTCGGCCAGCAGCGCGTCCTGCGCGGTGTCCGACCGCAGCTCGGCGGCGGCGTCCACGTCCAGGAGCAGCCAGGAGAACACCCGCACCCGGCGCTGGAGGGCGTTCCACCGCTTGAACGACCCGAAGCGGTCCCGCGCGCTGCGGACCGCCGCGACCCCCACCGGCAGCACCGACAGCAGGAGCAGCGGCAGCAGGGCCGGGTGCAGGACGCTGAGCACACCGGCGGTGCCGGCGAGGGCCAGGGCCGCGGCGGCGAGCGAGACGACCTGGCCGACGATCTGCCGCGCGTAGAACAGCCCGCGGTCGTTGGCCCGGTGGACCTCGTCGTGCCAGTCTGGGTCCTCGACGGCCTCCAGCCGCACATGCGCGGTCAGTTCGAGGAACTCGCACTCCAGGGCGGTACGGATCTTCGGCGTGACCCGGGCCTGGGCGACCGCGACGGCCGCCTCCAGCACGGCCCGCGCCGACAGCAGCCCCACGACCAGCAGAATCTGCGGAAGCGCGGCACGCACCCGGTCGGCCGTCGGGCCGGCGGCGAACAGGTGCTGGAGCACGGTGACACCCGCGATCAGCCCGAGCGCGCTCATCGCGGCGGACGCCAGCTGGCACAGCAGCACGCACAGCGCCGCCCGCCGGTCGGCCCGCCACGCCAGCCGCCCGATCAGCCCGGTGATCCGCGGCAGCCCGGCGAGGACCTGCCGCACCGTCGCGCTCGCGGCGGCCCCGTCGTGCACGGACCAGTACGTCTCCTCCAGCTCGTCGGTGAGGTTGTCGTCCGCCGGCCCGGCGGTGACCTCGGCCGGCGGCGGTGGCAGCGGTGCATGGCGCGGGCCCGGAACGCCCTGCGACGCGCCCTCGGCGAACTCGCTCATGCCGTCCACCCCCGGCCGCGGGCGGCCCCGGCGCGGGGCAGGCGCGAAGGGCGCTGCCGCCCCCGCTCCGGGCGGTTTGCGCAGCGAGCGATGGGTGCTTTCCTCAACGCGAGCCTCCTCGAACGTCCCTCTCACCCCTTGTGTTCGCATGGTGACAGAGGGCACTGACAATCGGGGCCGGATCGCGGTCGCGAGGGGAGGCCGGCCCGGCGCCGCGCCCGTACGCACGGCAGAAGTGGGCCAGGAATCCGGGGACGGAATGGGCCTGATCACCGGCCCACCCGGCTCGTAGGCTCGTCGGTATGAGGACACGTTCCCAGCGCTGCCTCGCGCTGGCCCAGCTCGCCAACTCCGTCGGCGACGGCGCCTTCTACACGACGTCGGCGCTGTATTTCACCCGGGTGGCCGGATTGTCCGCCGCGTGGGTCGGGCTCGGGCTGACGCTCGCCTGGGCGGCGGGATCGCTCGTCGGGGTGCCGCTCGGGCGGCTGGCCGACCGGCGCGGGCCGCGCGGCACCTCGGTGCTGCTGGCGCTGGCCACCTCGGCGGCGGTCGGCTCGTTCCTGGTGGTGCGGGGGGACTTCGCCGCCTTCGTCGTGGCCGCGTGCGCCTACACCTCCGCGCAGTCGGGGCTGGCGGCCTCCCGGCAGTCGCTGCTGGCCCGCCTGGTGCCGGCCGGCGAGCGCACGGGGCTGCTCGCCCGGCTCCAGTCCACGCTCAACGGCGGGCTCGCGGTCGGCGCGGCCCTCGGCGGCCTCGCGCTCGGCGTCGGCACGCCCGCGGCCTACCGCGGCGCGCTCGCCCTCGACGCGGTGTGCTTCCTCGGCTGCGCGCTGCTCCTGCTGCGGCTTCCCCGCGTGGCGCCGGCGCAGGCGGTCCCGGCACCCGACGCGGCCGGAGCGGCGCGCCCGGGCGTCCTGCGGGACCGGCCGTACGTCCTGGTCGCCGCGCTCAACGCGGTCCTGATGCTGCGGCTGCCCCTGCTCAGCCTGGTGCTGCCGCTGTGGATCACCGAACGCACCGGCGCCCCGGCATGGCTGGCATCCGGGCTGTTCGTGCTCAACACCCTCGCGGTCACGCTGTTCCAGGTACGGTCGGCGCGCTCGGTCACCGGCCAGGGCAGCGCGGTGCGCGCGCTGCGGCTGTCGGGGCTGGTCATGCTCGCCTGCTGCGCGGTGTTCGCGCTGTCGGCCGGGCGGTCGGCGGGCCCCGCCGCGGTGGCCCTGGTGCTGGGCGCCGTGCTGCAGGTGGTCGCCGAGATGCAGCAGTCGGCGGGCGCGTGGCAGCTCTCCTTCGACCTGGCCCCGGCGGACCGGATCGGCGAGTACCAGGGCTTCTTCGGCACCGGCACGACCGTCGCCCGCACGCTCGGCCCGCTGGCGCTCACCACCCTGCTGCTGGACTGGGGCACCCCGGGCTGGCTGCTGCTCGGCGCGCTCATGGCCGCCGCGGCGTACGCGATCGGCCCGGCCACCCGGCTGGCCGCCCGGCGCGACACCGCCGAGGTCCCGGCGGCCGGGCCCCCCGGCGCCGAGGCCCCCGCGGCCGGCCCCGGCCCCGCGGCAGCCGTACGGCCGCAGCCCGCGCCCGCCGGCTGACCGCACGGCACGCCGCCGCCCCCTCAGCGCGCCGGCCGCCCCTCCCACGCCGGCGCCGCCGCGCTCGCCAGCAGCCGCAGCGCCTGCGCCGAGGCCGACCCCGGCTCCGCCGTGGAGACGCCGAGCGTCTGGTCCGGGTCGTCGGTGGGCGTGAACGCCTCGTAGCCCAGCACGAGCTCGCCGACGACGGGATGGCGGAAGTGCTTCGTCCCGTGCGTGCGCCGGAAGACGTCGTGATCGGCCCACCAGCGGCGGAAGTCCTCGTCCTGGACGGACAGCTCACCCACCAGCGCGGCCAGCGCCGGATCGTGCGGATGGCGCCCCGCGTACAGCCGCAGCGAGGCGACGATGCCGCGCGCGGCGCCCTCCCAGTCGGCGTAGAGGGCCCGGAAGCCGTCGTCGAGGAAGACCAGCCGCGCCATGTTGCGCTCGCGCACCGGCAGCGCCTCGAAGTCGGTGTAGAGCGCCCGGGCCAGGTGGTTGCTCGCCAGGACGTCCATCCGCCGGCCGTAGACCAGCGCGGGCACCTCGGTGAGGCTGTCCAGCAGCAGCCGCAGGCCCGGGCGCACCCGCTGCGGCGGCAGCGGACGGGGCCGGGACCGGGAGGGGCGGGCGATCCGGAAGAGATGGGCGCGCTCCAGGTCGTCCAGGCGCAGCGCCCGGGCGATCGCGTCCAGCACGGACGCGGACACGTTCAGATGCCGGCCCCGCTCCAGGCGCACGTAGTAGTCCACGCTCACCCCGGCCAGCTGCGCGACCTCCTCGCGGCGCAGCCCCGGCACCCGGCGGGCGCCGGCCTGCGGGACCGGCCCCGCCTCCCGCGGGGTGATCTTCGCGCGGCGCGTGCGCAGGAAGTCCCGCAGCTCCGTGTTCGGCTCCTGACCCATGCCTCCACCGTAGATCGGCCGCCGACCGGGTGGCCGCCGCCAAAGGGGGCCTGCCGGACCCCCGGTCCGCGCGGGTCTCCCGGTCCGCCGCGCCCGGGTGCTTGGCTGGCGGCACGGCGCCCGGGCGTCCCCGCGCGGCGGGCGCCGCCCGTACCACGAGCAGGAGGCACACCCCATGAAACGCAGGATCCTCGGCGGCACCGGCATGTCGGTGAGCGAGTACGCCCTCGGCGCGATGATGTTCGGCGCGATGGGCAACACCGACCACGAGGAGTCGGTCCGGATGATCCGCACGGCACTGGACGCGGGCGTCAACCTCGTGGACACCGCCGACGTCTACTCCGGCGGCGAGTCCGAGGTGATCGTCGGCAAGGCGCTCCAGGGGCGCCGGGACGAGGTCGTGCTCGCCACGAAGTTCGGGCTGCCGATGGGGGAGGACCCCGGCCGCCGCGGCGGGTCGGCCCGCTGGGTCCGGCAGGCGCTGGAGGACAGCCTGCGCCGCCTGGGCACCGACCATGTCGACCTCTACCAGATGCACCGCCCCGACCCGTACACCGACATCGACGAGACGCTGGGGGCGCTGTCGGACCTGGTGCGGGCCGGGAAGATCAGGGCGCTCGGCGGGTCCTTCTTCGCCCCGGAGGAGATCGTGGCGGCGCAGTGGACCGCCGAGCGGCGCGGCCACCACCGCCTGCGCACCGAGCAGCCGCCGTACTCGGTCCTCACCCGGGGCGTCGAGCAGCGCGTGCTGCCCACCGCGCAGCGCTACGGCATGGGCGTGCTCACCTTCGGCCCGCTCAACTCCGGCTGGCTGTCGGGCCGCGCGGACCCCACCGCCGGCCACCGCAACGCCGGCGCCGGCGCGAAGATGTTCGACCTCTCCCAGCCGGGCGTGCGGGCCAAGGCCGACGCCGTACGGGAGCTGGCGGCGCTGGCCGCCGAGGCCGGGATGCCGCTGCCGCACCTGGCGACCGCCTTCGTCCGCGCCCATCCGGCGGTCACCTCCGTGCTGATCGGGCCGCGCCGGCCCGAGCACCTGGCGGACCTGCTCGCCGGCGCCGACGTCACGCTGGACGACGATCTCATGGACCGTATCGACGCGATCGTGCCGCCGGGCGTGGACGTCAACCCCGGCGACTTCTACGTCGACCCCACCCCGCCCATGACCGACAAGCGGCTGCGCCGCCGCTGAGCCGGTCCGGCCGGCGGGCCCCCGGCCGGGTCCACCCTCGCGCCGGGTCAGCCGTCCGGCCGGGTGGGGCGCAGCGCCGGGTTGCGGCTCGAACCGTGCCACTCCAGGCACAGCACGGTCGCGTCGTCGGCGAGCTTGCCCTGGTTGTGGGCCAGGATCGCGCGCATCAGCCGCCGCAGGGTCTCCGGCACCGGAAGGCCCTCCGCGTGGTGGCGGTTGATGAACTCGATGAAGCGCGCGATGCCGAACTCGTCACCCGTACGGTCCCTGGCCTCGGTGATGCCGTCGGTGTAGAGCACGATGCGGTCGCCCGCCTCCAGCTGCTCCCGGCACACCGTCGCCTTCAGGTCCAGCGCCATGCCGAGCGGGTGGGCCGGGTCGCACTCCAGGCCGCTCACCCAGCGCCCACCGCGGATGATGATCGGCGGGGGGTGGCCGCGGCTGACCCAGGAGAACACGCCCGAGGCCAGGTCCAGGTCCGCCAGCACCGCGGTGGCGTAGCGGCTGCCCTGGAAGTGGTCGACGAGGGCCCGCTCGATGCCCTCGGCGATGGCGACCAGGCCGGCGTCCTGCCGCCGCTCGTTGCGGAACGCCGCGACCGCCACGCTCGCGGTGAGCCCCGCGAAGCTGTCGTGACCCATCGCGTCGAAGACCGCCACATGCGCCTTCCCGCCGGCCACGCCGTAGTCGAAGGCGTCGCCGCCGATGTCGTACGCGGGCTCGGCCGCCGCGGCGATGACGACGTCCGGGTTGGCGAAGGACAGCGGCGGCATCAGGTTCCACTCCAGCTCGGCCGCCACGGACATGCGCCCCCGGCGGGTCAGCCGGGAGTAGGCGTCGCTGCTGGGCCGCTTGCTCACCAGGTGCAGGCCCACCAGCGAGGCGAGCACCCGCGCGGCCTGCATGCCGTCCCACGCCCCGCCGCGGCTGTCCCGGGGGCTGTCCCTGGGCCCGTCGGTGTTCCCGGAGCCGGCCGCCCCGGGCCGTATGGCGAGATCGACCCGCAGCACCCCCAGCCGCTCCGTACCGTCCAGGATCGGCACCCACCAGCGGTCGGCGGAGTCGTCGCGCGCCATCCCCGACAGCGGGCTGTTCTCCCGGAAGGCCGTGCCGGGCAGCGAATGGTCGATCGAGTACCGCTTCCCGCCCGCCCCGGCGTCCGGGCCGCGGCCGGTCAGCTCGCACAGCACGTCGTCGCGCAGGTCCGCCACGAACACCCGGGCCCGGGTGAGCCCGGCCGCCGCCCCGCACTCCTCCACCAGCGCGGGCAGCTCGTCGAAGCCCGTGATGTGCCCGCGCCGCAGGAACCGCTGCGTCATGTCCAGCACGGCGTCCCTGCCGACCATGAACGCACCTCCTCCGGATCCCGCGGGGTCCCGTCCATTTTCCCCCGCTTCGCCCCCGGGGGTGTGCTGCGAGCGGCCGTACGGGGCCGGTCGCGTTGCGGGGTGCCCCGGGCGCGCCAAGACTGGGGGGACGACGCCGTCCGGAAGGGTCTGGAGCGATGGGCGCATACGCGGAACTCCCCGGCGTCAGGACGTGGTACGAGACCGAGGGCGGCGGCGACCCGCTGCTCCTGCTGCACGGCGGCCTGTCCACCAACGGGACCTGGGGCGCGCTGCGGGCCGCTCTCGCCGCCGACCACCGGGTCTTCCTGCCCGAGCGGCGCGCGCACGGCCACACGCCCGACGTCGCGGGCCCGCTCACGTACGAGGACATGGCCGGCGACACGGCGGCCTTCCTGGAGACCGTCGTGGGCGGCCCCGCGCACCTGGTGGGCTGGAGCGACGGCGGTGTCGTCGCCCTCCTCGTGGCGCTCGCCCGGCCCGACCTGGTGCGCAAGGCCGTGGTGATCGGCACCAACTTCCGCCCCGCGCCGGAATCCTTCGCCGACCCCGCGATGCTGGACGCGATGACCCCGGACGGCCCCGACCTCGCCTTCTTCCGCGAGCTGTACGAGTCCACGTCGCCGGACGGCCCGGCGCACTGGCCGGTGGCCGCCGCGAAGGTCCTCCGGATGTGGCGCACCCAGCCCACCCTCACCCCCGCGGACCTGGCCCGTATCCAGGCCCCCACCCTCGTGATGGCCGGCGACGACGACATGATCTCCCTGGAGCACACCGCCGCCCTCTACCGCGCGATCGCCCCCTCCACCCTGGCCGTCCTCCCCGCCGCCTCCCACCTGGCCCCCCTCGAACACCCGGACCTCGTCCACCGCCTGATCCTCGACCACCTCACCCACCCCACCCCCGAAACCCTCCTCCCCCTCCGCCGCGCCTCCCGCTGACGTCCCGTCAGCGCCACACCTCCGTCTGGTCCAGACCTCTTTGGTCCAGACCTATTGACGTGTCCTGGGCAGCGCTCCTACGGTCGGTCACAGCGCGCATGGCTGCGCCCATCCCCCCACTCGTCGCTCGTTGCCCCCCAGGAGGCAGCCGTGGAACGTGCCCCGAACGCGGATCCGTCGAGCCGTGCCAGGCGCAGGTCGACCGTCCTCAAGCGCAGTCTTGCCGCGGCGAGTTCCGCGGCCGTCGTCATCGCCGGGGTGGGGCTGGTCGGGTCCGGTGCGGCGGGGGCCGCCACCGTCAACCTGGTCGCCAACTCCGGGTTCGAGAGCGGGCTTTCGCAGTGGACCTGCTCCGGCGGGTCCGGCGCGGTCGTCAGCAGCCCCGTCCACTCCGGCACTTCGGCGCTCAAGGGCACGCCCAACGGCCAGGACGACGCCCAGTGCGCGCAGACGGTCAGCGTCCGGCCCAACTCGCAGTACACGCTGAGCGCTTACGTCCAGGGCAGCTACGTCTACCTGGGCGCCACCGGCACCGGCGCCGCGAGCGACCCGTCCACCTGGACGCCGGGCGCCTCGTCGTACACGCAGCTCAGCCTCACCTTCACCACCGGCGCGAACGCCACCTCCGTGACGGTCTACCTGCACGGCTGGTACGGGCAGCCCACCTACTACGCGGACGACGTCTCGCTCACCGGCCCCGGCGGCACCACCACCACGCCGCCCACCACACCGCCGACCTCGCCGACCACGAAGCCGCCGACCACGCCACCGACCACGCCGCCCACCTCACCCACGACGACCCCGCCGACGACCCCGACCACGGCCCCGCCGGGCGGCAGCACCTGCGCCACCAAGCCCAAGCCGTCCGGCAAGGTGCTCCAGGGCTACTGGGAGAACTGGGACGGCGCCGCCAACGGCGTCCACCCGGGCCTGGGGTGGATACCGATCACCGACAGCCGGATCGCCCAGCACGGCTACAACGTCATCAACGCCGCCTTCCCGGTGATCCTCTCCGACGGCACCGTCGAGTGGCAGGACGGCATGGACAGCGGCGTCAAGGTCGCCACCCCCGCCGAGATGTGCCAGGCCAAGGCGGCCGGCGCCACGATCCTGATGTCGATCGGCGGCGCGACCGCCGGCATCGACCTGTCCTCCAGCGCGGTCGCCGACCGCTTCGTGGCGACCGTCGTGCCGATCCTCAAGCAGTACAACTTCGACGGCATCGACATCGACATCGAGACGGGCCTGTCCGGCAGCGGCAACATCAACACGCTGTCCGCCTCGCAGGCCAACCTGGAGCGCATCATCGACGGCGTGCTGGCGCAGATGCCCGCCGGCTTCGGCCTGACGATGGCCCCCGAGACCGCGTACGTCACCGGCGGCAGCGTCACCTACGGCTCGATCTGGGGCGCGTACCTGCCCATCGTGAAGAAGTACGCGGACAACGGCCGCCTGTGGTGGCTCAACATGCAGTACTACAACGGCAGCATGTACGGCTGCTCCGGCGACTCCTACGAGGCCGGCACCGTCGCGGGCTTCACCGCGCAGACCACCTGCCTCAACAACGGCCTGGTCATCCAGGGCACCACGATCAAGGTGCCCTACGACAAGCAGGTCCCGGGCCTGCCCGCCCAACCCGGCGCGGGCGGCGGCTACATGGCCCCCAGCCTGGTCAGCCAGTCCTGGAACGCCTTCGGCGGCGCCCTCAAGGGCCTCATGACGTGGTCGGTCAATTGGGACGGCTCCAAGAGCTGGACCTTCGGCGACAACGTGAAGTCCCTCCAGCACCGCTGACCCCCCGTGGCAGGGCGGTGCCGGCCCCCTCACCGGCACCGCCCGCGGGCTCAGTGCGTCAGGGCGTTCGCGCTCACGATGAACAGGCCCAGCAGGACGTCGACGGCGCCGACCCGGCAGGCGGACGGCCAGCGCTGGCCCGCCGCGCGGGCCGCCAGCAGGCCCCAGCCGAAGAGGGCCGCGGTGTTGACGGTGAGTATGACATCGACCGCGCTCTCCTCGGCCCACCAGCCGGCGGCGGCACCGAGCAGCGCGGCCACCGTCGGCAGGACCGCGACGACCAGCGGCCACTCGGCCAGCACCGCGCGGACGCTCTCCGCGGTGGCCCTGCGGCCGTCGGCCGTCCAGTGCGAGATCGCGTGTGCGTAGCCGTGCGCCGCGGCTGCGGCCAGCGCGGCCACCAGGATCCACAGCGCGTCGTAGCCCGCGTTCGGCGTGCCGTGCTCCTCGTCCAGAGCCGAGGCCAGCGCGCTGGCCAGGACGGTCCCGTACACGCCGCCGAACAGCAGCCGCTGCAACGGCGCACCACGGGGCGCGGCGGCTGCGCCCTTGCCCGGGCCGTCCGGTGCGGTGCCGCCCTTCGACGGAAGCGTCATCCCCCCACGATGTCACCGGCGGCGACCCGCCCCGGTGCGCCCCGCCGAGGGCGCACAGGTGCTCGCGAGGCCGCGCCGGCGCGAGGTCCGCGGCACGGGATTCGCCGACCGGCTGCCGGAAAGGCCCTGAGACCTCACACTGGAGACGCGCATCCTCCCCGGGGGAGGGCGAGGATGCCGACCGGACACATGGGGACCAGGTGGGCGCGCTGCTCGGGGTGAGGGGGCCGCGTCGTGCGGGCGGGCGGGGCAGACCTGCACGACAGCCGGCGCGTCACTCGTGTGTCGTCGCCTCGTGGCCCGTCACCGTACTGCCCTCACTGACGTGCACTTCGATGCTCCCTCCTGCGGCGCGCTGCGTGCTGTCACGGACGACGGACCGGTCGGTGGCCGTCACCTGCACGGTTCCCCCGGCGCTCGCCCGGGCGGCGCCGCCGCTCACTTCGGAGCCCGAACCGACGTCGACGCCGACCCGGGCGGTACGCGACGTCTCGGGCCCGGTGCGGCGCGTCCACCATTCCAGAACCCCGCCCGCCGCGACGGAGGCGACGAGACCGAGCGTCAATGCCGGATTCCACGAGGTCGTCGCGAGGTTGGTCAGCACCGCGGTGACGGTGCCGAGCACCAGCGACGCCCCGATCCGCACGCTCGCAGGCCATGCGCTCACGATCGCACTCCTTCCCGTCCCACCAGGATCCCTGCCTGAAGGGACAGCCCGCGCGGGCCGGCCGGTTGCGTCCGCGCCTCCGCTCCTTGAACCGTACCCGGCACGCCGAAGGAGGCACGCCCGTGCCTGTGGATCGGATGGAGTCGACCAGGACGATCAGACTGGCGCAGCACCGCCGCTTCGCGGAACTGTGCCGGGACTCGGCGCCGTGGCGGGTATGGGCGCTGTGGGGAGCGCCCGGAATAGGCAAGAGCACACTGCTGGACTCGCTGGCGGTCAGCGCGTCCGGCGGCCGGGCCCTGTACCGGCTGGACGCCGAGGCACTGGGCGCGTCCGCCGATCCTCAGACCGCCTTCGTCCAGGCCGTGGGCGCGGCACTGGTGCGCGCGGTGCCGTGGTGGCGTGTGTGGTGGGACCGGCTGCGCTGGAACAAGGCAAGGCGGCGCGCCACGTCACTGCTGCGTGCCGGCAGTGCCTCCACCGCGCTCACGGTGTCCGGGGGATCGACGGTCAGCGGAATCCGGCAGACGGCGCTGGCGGAGCCGGGGCCCCTGGCCGTGGAGGCCGCCCGGGACGTATTGACCGACGCGGCCGTGTCAGTAGGGGCCGGGCTCGGGCGGCGCCGGGTGGCCGTGGTACTGGTCGACAACAGCGAGTACCTGGTGCCGCATCCGGGCACCTGGGCCGACGCGTCGTGGCTGCTGGGCCTCGGACTGCCGAGACTGCTGGGCGACGTACGGGGCCTGCGCGTCGTGCTGGCCGGACGCGCCAGGCTGGACCTGCCTGAGACTTTGGCCGCACGCGCCCGCCAGGACGAGTTGCCGCCCTGGGGCGCGGCCGCAACCCGGCGGTTCCTGCGGGCACGGGGCGTGACGGAGGGCGCCGTGGACGGCGCGGTGGCGGCCTGCCGCGGAGTGGCGCTGTGGGCAGAGGTCGCCACCCGCGCACTGCGCGACGGGACGGACGCGGACGAACTGGCGGAGGCAGTCTCACGCGATCAGGCGCACGGCTGGCTCACCGCCCGGCTGCTGGAGCGGCTCCCGGAACCGGAGCGGGACGCATTCCAGGCGTCATGCGTCCTGGCCACCGTCACCGAGGCCGCGCTGGCCGCGCTCGTCGCAGAGGGCAGGGAAGCCGGCCGCATGGTCAAGCAACTCGCCGCCCGTGGCCTCCTGCTTCCGGCGGCTCGCCGTCCGGGCAGGCGCAGCGCGGGCATGTGGCGAGTGCACCCCCTGCTGCGCGCGGCCGTCCACGCGTACCTGTCCGATCCCGAGCGCCCGGACCGGGAGCGGCTCGACTCCTGGCACCGGCGTGCCGCCGCGTACTACGCCCTACGGTCCGACGGGCTCGCGGAGGAGGCCCGCCACCGGTTCGCGGTGGGGGACACCACCTGCGTGGGGCGCTGGCGCGAGGCTCTTTCAGACGCACTGCGGGCAGGGCGATCCGACCTCGTCCTCGTCTGGTCCGCCCTGGCCCTCGAACCGCCGGCCGGTGCTGTGGTCGCGGCATCCGTGCCGCAGTGCGCAGCCGACGCGCACCTGGCCCGGTCCCGGGTGTGGCTCGCGCGCCGCGACTGCGCCCGGGCGACGGCGGAGGCGGAGGCGGCCGTCGAGGACTACACGCGGGCCGGCCAGCAGCGGAGTGCCGCCTTGGCCGCGCGGGTCGCCGGACAGGCCGCCTGGACCGCCGGGCGTCCGGGTGACGCGCTGCGGTGGTGGGAGAACGCGCTGGAACGCGATCCGCGAGCCGGTGACATGCTCGCCCTTCCGCTGGCCTGCGCGGTGCACGACACCGGGGATCTACCGAGGGCGGAGAATCTGCTCCAGGCCTTCGACCGGCCCACCGATCCGCCTGCCACCGACCGTACTCCGGCGACCGGCCTTGACGCCGAGATCGCACTCGCGGACGGCCTGTCCCCCGACCGGGTACGCTCCCACGTCCTGCGACGTCTGGCCGAGGTCGCGGCGGACCGGGCACAGTGGGAGCGCAGTGCGGACTTCCTGCAGCGTGCCGCCGGGACCTCTCCCGGCCCGGAGGAGCGCTGCCACATACACCGGGTAAAGGCGCGGACCGCCCTGTTCCACTGGCGCATGAACGAGGCCCGCGACGAAGTCGGCGCGATGTCCGCCGAAGCCGAGATGTGCGGTCCGGGCCCGACCCGGGCGGCGGCACTGGTCGTCCGCGCCCGGTACAGTCGTCAGCGAAGCCGCTGGCTCGATTCCGCCGCGGAATCCACCGCCGTCCCGCGACTGCGGGGCACGGTTCTCGGTGACGACGCCGCGGACGCTGGTGAGTCGATGCCCCTGGTGGTACGGCGCGGAGAGACCGCGCTCGCCGCGCGCCAGGTGTCGGAGCACCAGATGGAGGCGCTGCGAGCGGCACAGGCCGCAGGAAATCTGCGGCTCCTCGCGTACGCGACAGCACTGGAAAGCCCGGACGGTACATCGGAGTTGTACGAGCAGGCCGGCGACCGCCTCGGCCTGGCACGGCACTTCGCGGGGATGTCGCGCCCCGCCCTGGAAAACGCCTCGCACCGGAACATCACGTCTTCCGAGCTCGGCCTGCACCTGTGCCGGGAACTCCAGGATCGCGTCGGTGAAGCGGCAGCGCTGCTGCACATCGCCACCGCCCGCCAGGCCCATGCCCAACGGGACCTCGCACGCGCCTCCTTCGTGGAGGCAATGGAACTATGCGCCGCCATCGGCGACCGGCTCGGGACGGCGTACGCCGCCCTCGGCGTGGCACACTGCGCCGCCGAGGCGACCGCGGGCAGCCCGGCCTACATCGATCCCCTCGAAGCCGCCCGAGATGTCTACTGGCGGATGGGCAACTTGCCGGCCCTGGTGACAGCCGATTTCCGCCTCGGCGAGGAGGAGGAGGGCCGCGGCGCCTTTCGCCTGGCACACCGGCATTTCGCCCACGCACTGGTCGGTTACGGCCTGTTGGGCGACACGCTGGGCGAAGCGCAGACACTCAACAGGCTGGGATCCTGCGAACGTGTGCTGGAGGAGCCGAGCTGGTCCCGGATCCACCACGAACACGCGCTGCGTCTCTACGAGTCAGCAGACGACGCGTACGGACAAGCCAACAGTCACTTCAACCTCGGCGAAGCCCTGGTGGACTTGGGCGAGCACGATGAGGCCCGGCGCCATCTTGAGGAAGCCCTGGTCCTGCACGAGCGCAGCAGACGTGTTGTGGGCCAGGGCCTCGTGCGCCAGGCGCTGGCCACCCTTGCCCGGGCACGCGCCGACTACGCCCGCGCCGTCAGGGACGACACGTCCGCGCTCCGGCACTTCGTGTCAGCCGACGACAGGTTCGGCCAGGCATCGGCCCTGCTGGGCCTGGGACGCAGCGCGACCGCCCTCGGCGACCACGAGGAAGCTGAGCGCTGTTTCGCGGAAGCAGCCGACCACTACTCCTCGGTGGGCAGCGACTACGGCGTCGCCTTGTGCCACGAGGGCCTTGCTGCGGTGTGCTCCGCTCTCGGGCAGCGGGCGGACTCGGCTGGACACTGGGCCCGCGCAGCCGGGCTCCACGAGAAGTGCGGCCTGGCCGCCTACGCGCAACGCTGTCGCCTTGAGCAGGAGGCGGAGGAGGGGTGAGCCACTCGATGGGGTGCCGCGGGGGGACGGGGCGGGGGAGGCGCCATAGGGTAGGCCGATGGCACGCTACTTCGACGTACACCCCGACAACCCCCAGCCCCGCCTGATCAGCGGTGTGGCCGACGGCATCAGGTCCGGCGGGCTCGTCGCGTATCCCACGGACTCCTGCTACGCGCTGGGCTGCCGGCTGGGCAACCGCGACGGCATCGAGCGGATCCGGTCGATCCGCCGGCTCGACGACCGGCACCACTTCACCCTGGTCTGCCAGAACTTCGCGCAACTCGGCCAGTTCGTGCAGATCGACAACGACGTCTTCCGTACGATCAAGGCGGCGACACCGGGCAGTTACACCTTCATCCTGCCCGCGACGAAGGAAGTGCCGCGCCAGCTGCTGCACCCGAAGAAGAAGACCGTCGGCGTCCGCATCCCCGACCACGTCGTGACGCAGGCGCTGCTCGCCGAACTCGGCGAACCGCTGGTCTCCAGCACCCTGTTGCTCCCCGACGAGGCCGAACCGCTCACCCAGGGCTGGGAGATCAAGGACCGGCTCGACGACCTCGTGGACGCCGTCGTCGACTCCGGCGACTGCGGCACGGAGCCGACCACCGTCGTCGACTTCTCCGGCGGCGACGTGGAGATCCTGCGCCAAGGCGCCGGATCCACCGAGCGGTTCGCCTAGCCGCTAGCCGCTAGCTGCACGCCCGGGCGCGGTGCGTGGCCCCGCGGCCCGGGCGCGACGCGGGTCAGGACGCCAGGCGGGCGAGGGCCGCGGCGGTGAGGCCCGCGATGTAGGCCGGGTCGTCGGACGGCTGGCCGGTGAGCTCGACGATGCCGACCCGCTCACCGCTGCGGAGGACGGCGACCCCGCCGGCGGCCGTGCCGTCGCCGCCGAAGGCCGGATACCACGTGGCCTCGCCGGCCGGCACGGTGAGGGTGCGGCCCGGGCCGTAGTACCAGTGGCCGGCCGGCTCGTGGCGGCAGTCGCGCACCAGCGCGTTCAGCCGCTTGCCGTACGAGGCCGCCGCGGCGCCGGTCGGGGCGCCGGCGAGCGACTCGGTCAGCAGGCTGCCGCCGGTGTCGAAGGTCCAGGTCACCTCGGCGTAAGCGGTGGCGCTCGCGCCCGTCAGCACCCGCATCGTCTCCTCGCCCGAGCACGCCGAGAGGGCCTGCGCGCCGGCCAGGCCGATCGTCGCGCCGACCGGGGCCAGGCCCTGCTGGGAGAAGTCACCGCTCTGGATCAGGTTGCTTGAGCCGGGGCCGGGCCCGGCGAGGGCCGGGCGGCTCGCGGCGCCCGGCTGCGCGCCGGCCGCCGCCGGGTGCAGCGCGAGGCCCGCCGTGAGCAGGGCGGCACCGACCGCCGCCGCCCATCCGGCGCTTCGGCCGCGCCGCGGACACGTCTTCCTGGTTGCTCGGTTGCCGGACATCTCATCCCCTCCGTGGGTCGCGACGCGGTGCGCGTCGCCGTACACCCGGGGAGATGCCGGCGGCGGCGGAAAAGTTGGAGCCCCGTCCGTCCCGGCCCGGCGCCTCGGGCTCACAGCCGCGTGACGGCCGTACGGACCAGGCGCGTCATCGCCGCCGTGCCCAGGCAGGCGGTCACCTCCAGCACCCCGTAGTGCGTGCCGCTGCGCAGTACGGCGATGCCCCCGCACGGCTCCACGCCCCGCGGCGCCGCCCCGGCGGTGTTCAGGCCCCCCGCGTACGTGCCCAGCCAGCTCGCGGAGACGTCCGCGGCGACCGCGACCGTGTGCGTCGGCCCGTAGACCCAGTGGCCGGCCGGCTCGCTCTGGCACGGCACCTCCTCCAGCAGCAGGCGCTCGGTGAAATTCCGCGCCAGCGCCGGGTTCAGGGTGTCCGCCGCGACCTCGCGGGCGACCTGGTCCGCGCTGTCCGCCGCCAGCGTGGGGTCGGCCGGGCCGGCGCCGGCCGTCGCCAGCAGCCCGCGGAAGTGCGCGCCCGGGCCGCCCAGGGTCTCGCCGAGTGTCTTCTCCCCGGCGCAGGCCGCGTTGGCGTAGCCGCCGTCGCCGACCCGGTCCCGTACGTAGACGCGGCGGGTGACCCCGGCCGCCGCGACATCGGCCGCCGTCACCAGGTTCCGCTCCGTGACCGGGCCGCTCGCGGGCTGCGGCGGGGGAGCGGCCGGGGCGGCGGCCGGCGGCGCGGCGTGCGGGCGCGCGGGCAGCACGAAGCGGCCGGTCAGCACGCCCAGCACCACGGCCGCCGCCAGGACGGCGACGATGGTCCGCGTCCGCACGCCCGTACCCCTACCTGCCCGTGCCCGGGGCGTTGCCGTCCCGCACGTCCGGCCGCGGCGGATCGGGCCGGAAGCCGTCGCCCAGGCGCTCCCGCATGAACCGGCGGGCCTGGTGGATGCGGTCCTTGACCGTGCCCAGCGGAGCGCCGGTGATCTCGGCGACCTGCAGATACGTCAGGTCGCCGAGGTCACGCAGCACGAACGCCTCGGCCGGCGCCGGATGCCGCGCCTCCAGGGCGGCCAGCGCCTCCATGAGGTCCAGCCGGGTGCCGGCGATGACGCTGGTCGTCCGCGGATCGGCGCTCTCGGGGACGGCCGCGTGGCTGTCCTCCGCGCGGCGGCGCATCGAACGATACGTGGACCGCGCGGCGTTCGAGGCGATCACCGTCACCCACCCGAGGAACGAGCCGCGCCCGGCGTACTCGCGCAGATGCGTGGCGATGGACAACAGGGCGTCCTGCGCTGCCTCTTCGGCGTCGGCGTGATGCGGCAGGAAGCGGGAGCAGCGGCGCATCACGACCGGCCGCAGCCGCAGCAGCAGCCGCTCCAGCGCCGCCGGGTCACCCGCCCGGGCCGCCGCCACCAGCTCCGCCCACTCGCCGTCCCCGGCCATCCGCCGCCCCCGCCCCCGTACCTTGCGCCCGAACCCCGTACCGGCCCCCCGCCGGCGGCCCCGGCGCCTTGCGGCAGAATGCTGCCGCATGCAGAAGCTGGGCCGTTACGTCCTCGCGGACATGCTGGGAGCCGGTTCGTTCGCCACCGTCTGGAAAGCGTACGACGCCGGGCTCGACACGGACGTCGCGGTCAAGGTGCTGGCCGACAACTGGGCGGCGAACGCCGACGTACGCGAGCGCTTCCTCGCCGAGGCGCGGCTGCTGCGGAGGATCGCCAGCCCGCGGGTCGTGCGCGTGCACGACGTCGGCGTGCAGGAGGGCCGGCCGTTCTTCGTCATGGACTACGTGCGGGGCGGCACACTGGCCGAGCGGATCGGGCGCTGCGGCCCCGGCGAAGCGCTCCGGCTGGCCGCCGAGGCCGCGTACGCCGTCGAGGTGCTGCACGGCGCGGGCGTGGTCCACCGCGACGTCAAGCCGTCCAACCTGCTCCTGGACACCGCCCGTACGCCCCCCGGCGTGCTCGTCGCCGACCTCGGCAGCGCCAAGCAGCTCGCCGACGCCTCGGGCCTGACCGTCACCACGGGCACCCCCGCGTACATGGCGCCGGAACAGGCGTTCGGCGCCGGCGGGTTCGACGGGCGGGCCGACGTCTACGCCCTCGGCGTCGTGGCGTTCGAGCTCCTCACCGGCCGCAAGCCCTTCGGGCTCGGGGGCCGCACGACGCTGACGCCCGAGGAGGCCGCCGCGTCCGTACCGCCGCGCCTGCCCGGGGAGTTGGCGGTCCCGCCCGGCGTAGACGCGGTCTTGCGCGCGGCGTTGTCCGTCGACCCGGCCCACCGGCCGTGCACCGCACGGGAGTTCGCGGACGCGCTGCTGTCACCGGACAGCACGCGCTGGGCGCACCGCCCGCCCGCCCGGCGGACCCGCCTGGCGGTGTGGACCGCGGCGGTCGCCCTCTTCGCGCTGACAACCGCACTGACCTGGCTGCTGCGCTGAACACACCCCCCGCGGGACCCGGGGCCCGGCACCGCCGGGCGGCCGGCTCAGGCGGCCGGGCGGTAGGTCGCGATGATCACGCCGCTGCTGGTCGGCCGGGCGCTCAGCAGCTCCAGCTTCTGCAGCTCCGCGTCGTCGGCGAACAGCTTGCGGCGTCCCTGGCCGGCGACCACCGGGTGGATCAGCAGCACCAGCTCGTCCAGCAGCCCCGCGGCCAGCAGGGAGCGCACCAGGGTGGGGCTGCCCGCGACGGTGATGTCCTTGCCCTCACCCGCCTTGAGCTCGGCCACCGCGTCGGCCAGGTCACCCTTGACGAGGGTGCTGTTCGCCCAGTCGTCCACGCTGTCCAGTGTCGAGGAGACGACGTACTTGGGCGACTCGTTGATCCACTTCGCGAAGGCGGCGTCCTCACCGCTGGTCACCGTCGGCCAGTAGCCGGCCCACTCGCTGAACGTCACCCTGCCGAGCAGGATGGTGTCCGCCTTCTCCAGCGTGTCCCCCAGCGCCGCACCCATTTCCTCGTCGAACGCGAACTGCCACTCGTTCGGCGCCTGGGCGACGCCGTCGAGCGAGACGAACAGACCTGAAACGACCTTGCGCATGATCTCTCCACGATGATTCCGGGGTTCGGGACTCGGGACCTGGGCCCCGCCCCGGCAGGGACGGGCCGATCCCGTCGGCTGTGCCCGAAGCCTAGGCAGGCCCCAGGGGCGCGGTCTTGTACAGAAGCGACAGCGGCTCCGGCGTGTCCGGCGCCGCCAGCTCGGTCGCGGTCCGCCCCACGTACCGCTTCAGCGACCGGGCCAGATGCGGCTGGTCGAAATACCCTTGCCGGTGCACGACCTCCTGGGCCGGTATCCCCTCCTGGAGCAGCACCGCCGCCTGGCGGGCCCGGTGGATCTGCCGGACGGCGCCCTGCGGCAGCCCCGTCGCCGCGACGAAGCGGCGCTGCAACGTACGCGCGGACACCCCCGCGCCGGCGCCGCCCAGCACCGCGGGGACGACCGGGTCCAGGTCCACGATGCCCTCCCGGACCATCCGCAGCACGAACGCCTCGGCGTTGTCGTAGCCGGGGACATGCCAGGCCGACCCCTTCAGCCACAGCGAGCGGCGCGTCACGTCGGGGATCACCGCGTTGCCGCCGACGAGCCGGCTGACCGGGATGTGCGGCATCGACGTGCCCAGCGCGAAGCTGATCCCGAAGAAGACGGCGTCCGCCGGGACCGGCGCCCACGAAGCCGCCGCCTCCGGCCCCAGCACGGCCGCCTGCACCCGACCGCGCTGCTCCCAGACGACCAGCTCCCAATGCGCCGTCGCGACCGACATCATCCGCCCGGCCTCCGCGCTGCGGCTGCGCCACACCCGCTCGACGTACGGCAGCTGCGACGGCCGGCTCTCGATCACCAGCTCCACCGCCCCCCACCCCCTGGCACACGCCCCCGACACCGGACCCGCCCAGTCTGGCACCCACCACTGACAACCCCCGGCGCCGTCCCGCCTTCCGCCCAGGCGACGGAGACCCAGGACGACCTGCCCGCCGCCCGTCCCCGTTCGCGCCGCATGATCCACCCGGAGACCACGCGCCTGTAAGACGGCCTCCCGCTCGTCCCGCCTCAGACGGGTCGCATCACCTGGGCCGCGCCCTCGGGAGTGTCCTTCACCTCCGGCGGCGGCCCCGGGTTGCTCCAGTAGGTCACACCATCGATCGTGACCTTGCCCGACGCCTCGGGCAGCGTCAGATACTCCGTCCGACCGTCGGCCGGCCCACCGACGAAGGTCACCAGAACAGAGATCGAAGTCGGGTCCATCGAAGCCGTCACCTCCACATTCTTCGTTTCGCCCGAGGGCGCGGCACCGCCACCGGCACCACCACAGCCCACGAGCGCAACCAGCAGGCCGACGCAGCCCACCGCTCTCAAGATCTGCACTCAGGCATCCTGCCAGGACCCAGCCAGCCCGCCTGCAGCAGTCGCCGACCAGCTGGCCTGAACCGCGGGACCGGGCCCGTACCGCCGGAAGGGTGATGGCCCTCACTCCTTCGGCGGTACGGCCACGCCCGGGCGGGATCGCGGTCGCATGAGGGCGGCCCGGACCATGGTGTGCCTGGTGCGGGCCGGGTAGCCGGCGGGCGCTCGCCTCATGTCGGGCCGGGTGGCCGTTTCGCGTCGTCGTCCTTGGCGCCGCCGTGTGGGGCGTCCGGCACCGGTGCCGGGCTCGCGGGACGGGCGGCGACCTGGGTGCGTTCCGCCGCGATCTCGCGGGACAGGAAATAGTTGAGCGCCGTCCTGATCGCCGCGATCGCCGCCAGCTGCCCGATCTGCTCGAACGTCGGCGACACCGCCGTCCGCAGCACGTCCGAGGCGAGCTGGAACTCCAGGCCCAGGGCAAGATACGTGCCCAGGTCCAGCCGCACCGAGACGAAGGACTCCGGGCCGGCCCCGCGCGCCCTGCGCACCACCAGGCGCGCGAACGAGAACACCGCCCCGAAGGCGATCACCGCCGCACCGCACGCCTCCACCACCGGCACGATCACCCGGAGCGCGTCCTCCAGGACGCTCTCCGCGCTCATGCCGGCCCCCGGGGACCTGCGGCAGCGCCCATCCCGCGTCCCTCCATGACGACGTCCGTGCCCCCCGGGCCGCGACCCCGCCCCCTGACGGGAAAATCTCACGCCCCGCCGGACTCGGCCACTTGTGTCGCCCCGGCGGCGCCCGGCGTGATCGCCTGCCGGCCGCCCGCGGGATCAGGCGCGGCGCAGCACCGACCCGCCCGCGTACCGCGCCGAGGCGCCCAGCTCCTCCTCGATCCTGATGAGCCGGTTGTACTTCGCGGTGCGGTCCGAGCGGGACAGCGAGCCGGTCTTGATCTGGCCGCAGCCCGTCGCCACCGCCAGGTCCGCGATCGTGGTGTCCTCCGTCTCGCCGGAGCGGTGCGACATCACGACCGTCCAGCCCGCGCGGTGCGCGGCGCCGACCGCGTCCAGCGCCTCGGTCAGCGTGCCGATCTGGTTCACCTTCACCAGGACCGAGTTGCCGACGCCGGTACGGATCCCCTCCCGCAGCAGGTCCACGTTCGTGCAGAAGACGTCGTCGCCGGTGAGCTGGCAGCGGTCGCCGACACGGGCGGTCAGCTCGCGCCAGCCGTCGAGGTCGTCCTCGGCCATCGGGTCCTCGATCGAGACGATCGGGTACGCGTCGATCAGCTTGGCGAGGTAGTCCGCCTGCTCGGCGGGCGTACGCCGTACGCCCTCGCCCGCGTACACGTACCCGCCGTCCCGGAAGAACTCCGAGGACGCCGGGTCCATGATCAGGGCGATGTCGGTGCCGGGGCGGTAGCCGGTGCGCTCGACGGCCGCCAGGACGAAGTCCAGCGCCTCCTCGGCGGTGCGCAGCGCGGGTGCGAAGCCGCCCTCGTCGCCGACGCCGGTGGAGTGCCCGGCCGCCAGCAGGTCGCGGCGCAGGGTGTGGAAGACCTCGGACCCCATGCGGACGGCTTCCGCGAAGGTCGGCGCGCCCACCGGCGCGATCATGAACTCCTGGAAGTCCAGCGGGTTGTCGGCGTGGGCGCCGCCGTTGACGATGTTCATCATCGGCAGCGGGAGCAGCCGCGCGTCGGCGCCGCCGAGGTAGCGGTAGAGCGGCTGGCCGTGGGCGGCTGCGGCGGCCTTCGCGGTGGCGAGCGAGACGCCGAGCAGCGCGTTGGCGCCGAGCCGGGACTTGTCGGGCGTGCCGTCGAGCGCGACGAGCACGGCGTCGAGGCCGGCCTGGTCGTCGGCGTCGCGGCCCACGACCGCCCGCGCGATCTCGCCGGCCACGTGCGCGACGGCGCGGTCCACGCCCTTGCCGTGCCAGCGCGCCGGGTCCGCGTCCCGCAGCTCGACGGCTTCCCGTGCGCCGGTGGAGGCGCCCGACGGTACGGCGGCGGTGCCGAAGGAGCCGTCGGCGAGCAGGACGTCGGCCTCGACGGTGGGGTTGCCGCGGCTGTCCAGGACCGCCCGGGCGGTGACGGAGCGGATGGCGGTGGCATCGACTGCCTTGCGCATGAGGGGAGTTCCTTCCCGTTCTGGCATGCCGCGGCCCTGCTGCGACAGCACTGGCGCGTGCCGCGGTGCCGCCGACTCTACAGCAAAACTGCACAGCATTGCTGTTCACTTACGCTGTGCAGTTCATTCACGCACGTCACGGCATGCGGAACCGCCCGCCGGCGGACGTTAAAGTGCTCTATGCCCACCCCGGAACCCGCCACCGTCGCCACCGAACTGCGTACCGCGATGGGGAAGCTCACCCGGCGCGTGAAGCACGAGGACCGGATCCCGCTCGGCCAGGTCGCCGTCCTCGGCACCCTGGACCGCGACGGCGCCATGACCACCAGCGACCTCGCCGCCGACCAGCGCGTACGCCCGCAGTCCATGGCCCGCGCGGTCGGCCTGCTCATGGAGCAGGGCCTCGTCGCCCGCCGCGCCCACCCCACCGACGGCCGCAAGACCCTGGTCGAGCTCTCCGCGGCCGGCCGCGCGGCCCTCGAAGCCGAACGTGGCCGCCGGGCCGGCTGGCTCGCCCAGGCCATCGCCACCGAGCTCACCCCCGAGGAACGCGAGACCCTCGCCCGCAGCGCCGCCCTGATGGAACGCCTCGCCGCCCACTGACGGGCCCGCCCCTGCCACGGGACCCGGCCCCGCCCCCCGGGGGGGGCGGGGCCGGGCGAAACGGGCTAGTTGCGGTAGCGGAAGGTGATGCGCCCGCGGGTCAGGTCGTACGGGGGGAGCTCGACCAGGACGCGGTCTTCGAGGTTGATGCGAATGTAGTGCTTGCGCATCTTGCCGCTGATGTGGGCGAGGACCCGGTGGCCGTTCTCCAGCTCCACGGTGAACATGGCGCTGCGCAGGCACTCCACGACCCTGCCCTCGACCTCGATGACGTTCTTGTGCTTGGTCATCGCACCAGCTCCAGGTTGCCGCCGGACCGGCGGGCGCCGATGCCCTCGACGAGGGCGGTGGCCGCCGTGCCGGACTCGTGGACCTCGCTCCAGGCGGTGCCGCGGCGCTGCTCGGCGACACGCACCGCGGACGCGCTCGGGCCGGAAACGAAAGGCTCAGTGCTCATCGGAGTTCCTTCCAGGAGAGCCTCGATCTCAGGCGCTCCTGGCGACACCGGAGGTCAGCCGCCGGACCGTGGCGGGATGAGGGAGCACCCATGGGTGACTGCGTTCACGGGTCTCACCTCCTACGACGACTTCACGATCCGCGACGACCCTAGCGGCGCGGCACCGCCCCGTTCAACTCCCTTGACGCGGACGGCAGTCCCGCCGGACACCGCAAGGGGGCGGCCGACGCACAAGACCGGCCGCCCCCCCCCGCCGGGGTGACCTCACCCCTTGGCGCTCACCGCCTTGGTGTTGTACCCCTCCGCCCGCAGCACCGCGCGCCCGCCGGAACGCAGCGCCGCGGCCGGCCACGACGCCGTGACCGTACGGGACTCACCCGGCAGCAGCCACACGTAGTTGTCGCCGTACTCCGCCGGCAGGATCCGCTCGCCGCGCTCGTCCCGCAGCGACAGCTGCACCATCGCGGCCACCGCGGAACCGGAGTTGCGCAATGTCGCGGTGACCTGCCCGCGCCCGCCGGAGTGCGCCGTACGGCACGACGAGAGCGAAAGCGTCGTCCGGCGGGCCAAGTTGAGCGCCTTCATCGCCGACGGCTCGCGGTAGCGCCAGTAGACGTTGCGCGACAGCACCGCGCCGCCCGCCGACGTGAGCGTCAGCCACAGCAGGTGCAGGTCCGGCAGGTCCTCGTCGAAGGGCACCGCGAAGGCATCCGCGGTGGCGGACGGCGCGACGTCCACCCTGGCCCGCCGCTGCTTCGCCAGCCGCCCGCCGCCCAGGTCGTACACCTCGGCGGTGACGACCGCCCCCTTGAGCGCACCCGGCGTGTGGTTGACCGCCGACACCTTGCCGTCCGCCGGGCCGGCCTGCACGTGGTAGCGCTCGCACGCCGAACGCGCCCCGTAATACGTGCCGTTGACGTCGAAGTCGTAGTCGTACGTCTGCCACACGGTGCTGTGCCACGCCGGGTGCGACATCCACAGCATCAACCCGCTGGCGTCGTCCCACAGGTGCGCGTTCCACGCCTCGAACATCGCCCGGGTGTTCTCGAAGTTGACGAACTGCGCCTTGCGGGCGAGGTCGTCGAGGCCGGTCGCCGTGCCGAGCCGGGCCTCGATCGCCGCCACGTACTGCTGCGGCGCCTGGTTACCGTTCTCGCTCCAGTCGTGGTAGTACCACGGGCCGCCGATGGGCCACTCGGGAGCGTCACCGACCATGTTGCGCAGGCTCTCGGCGGTCGAGACGACCGGCATGCCGATCTCGGTGTGGAAGCCGAAGCTGTGGCTGCCGTACAGCGCGGGGTCGTGGTAGCGGGACGGCTCCACCCAGTAGTACGGGCCGCCACCGGTGACGTTCCCGCCGGCCGAGTTGTTCTGGTAGAGGACGCCGGGCGCCTGCGCCTGCACGGCCTCGCGCATGCCGTCGTCGATCGCCTGCGGCGGATCGCCCTCGTTGGCGCCGCACCACACCACGACCGACGGGTGGATGCGGTAGCGCAACACCGTGTCGCGGGCGAGGGAGTTGTACGCGTCGTGGTCCGGCGGGTCCATGCCCCACGCGTTGGGGAAGTCGTTCCACACCAGCAGCCCGTACTCGTCGCACTTGGCGAAGAACTCCTCGCGGTTGCTGGAGCCGACCCAGTTGCGGATCATCGTGAAGTTCATGTCGCGGTGCATCCGCACGGCGGTGTCCATGCGCTCCACCGGCATCCGGCGGATCAGCTCGTCCCAGCCCCAGTTGCCGCCGCGGGCCAGCACCCGCACCCCGTTGACGCTGATCTTCAGCGCCTCCGGTGTGTTGTCCACCGACTTCAGGTCCTGCCACGTGGCGTTGTCGTCGGAGGACTGGATGACATACGTCTTCGGGTACGCCGCCTCCCACAACACCGCGACCTGGTCGAAGCGTTGGGCCGAGCCGAGGTCGACGGTGATCCACTGGTCGTCCTCGTAGGCCGAGGACCAGCGGGAGTTCGGGTTGCCGTCGGTGGCGTTCGACGCGGGGTAGGACGAATCCTCCGTCGAGGCGGCCACCTTGGCGTGCAGCGCCAGGTCGGTGCCCGGCCGGGCGCTGTCGATCACCGAGAACGTCCACAGCGAGTTGCCCCAACTGGTGTTGCGCAGGCCGCACGTGAGCCGCACATAGCGCGCGGTGGTGGCCGGCACGCTCTCCAGCCGCAGGCTCGCGTCACCGCCGTTGAAGGGCAGCGGTATCGCGGTGTTGTCGACGGACTGCGCGTCCGTCCACGCCGAGCCGTCCGGCGAGACCTGCACGACATAGGTTCTCGCGTACGCCTGCTCCCAGGTGACGTCGACCCGGTCGAAGGACCGCAGCGAGCCGAGATCGATCTGGACCCACTGGTCGTCGGCGTAGTCGGAGGTCCAGCGGGTGCCCGCGTCGCCGTCCGTCACGGCGGACGGGTCGGTGCCGTCGGCGGCGCTGGAGGCGGTGGCCTTGCCGTGCAGGGCGAGGTCGGTGTCCGGGTGCGCGCTGTCCACGACGGAGAGGGCCCACATCGAGAAGCCCCAACCGGTCGCGCGCTCAGCGCACTTGATGCGCACGAAGCGGGCCTGCACGGCCTCGGGCAGCGCGACGGACTGCACGTAGGAGTCGGCGGAGGCGGTGAAGGGCAGCGGGGTGGCGTACTCGTAGCCGAACTTCCGGATGCCGAACCGGGTGGTGCGGCGGTCGCTCGTGCGGCCGGCGACCGCCGCGGTGAGGGTGAGGTCGTGCAGCACGGGGTCGCCGTAGCCGTTGGGCCACCACAACCGCGGGTTGCGCAGCCGCAGCGCGGGGTGGTCGGCGGGGGAGAAGACGACATCGGCGGACGCGCCGGCCGGCACCGTCACCTCGGTGCTGACCCGTACCCGGTCGAACTGCGCGGTGACGGTGACCCGTTGGTCGGCGGTGTCGGCGTTGCGCACCGGCACGACGATCGTGACCTCGGCGACCGAGGTGTCGGGCAGGCCGGGCAGTTCGGTGTCCACTCGCGGGTCACCGATCACGGCGTGCCCGGTCGAGCGCAGCCGCACGTGGTTCCAGATGCCGGCCGCCCGGTCGCGTACCGCGGGCATCCAGTCCCAGCCCGACGAGGCAAGGTAGGTGGGGGAGTTGAGGTTCATCTGCTGGGCGCCCGCGTCCACCCACGACTGCCCCGCGGGCCCCTTGTCGCCGGGGCTGCCGGGCACCGGCATGGGGGTGATCTTGACGGCCAACGCCTGTGTGCCGGAGGCGAGATGGCCGGTCACGTCGTAGGCGGCGCGGGCGAAGGGATAGGTGAGGGTGCCCGTCTTCGCGCCGTTCAGCCACACCTCGGCCTGGTGGTTCACGCCGTCGAACTCCAGCCACACATGGCGGCCACGGCCGGTGTCCAGGCCCGGCGGGAGCGCGAAGTCCCGCTTGTACCACCAGGAGTGGCGCGACAGCGCCTCGGGCGCGTGCATGTTGCCGAACCCCGCGACCGGGTCGGGCAGCTTGCCCTGCGCGACGAGCGCGCCGTGCACGGTGCCCGGCACCACCGCCGGCAGCCAGCCGCCGGTGTCCACGCCGGTACGCGACAGGTCGGCGCCGTCGCCTTCCGCCCAGTCGTCCATGGTGAGCACCCACCCGGACTCCAGCGGCACGGTGCCGTCGGCCGCGACGGCGAGCTTCGGGGGACGGGCGTCGTGGCGGCCCCAGTCGGTCCAGCCGGTGGCCGCGGGGCGGTGCGCGGGCCCGGTGCCGTGGACCTCGAAGCCGTTGAGGCCGAGCGGATTGGCCGACGAGCGCTTGGTCGCGGTCATCCGTACGAAGCGCGCCCGCACCGGGGCGGGCGGCGTGATCCGCACGGTACCGCCGGTGCCGGACGTCGTGCGGTACAGGCTCGTCCAGGACCTGCCGTCCAGCGACGTCTCGACGGTGAACGCGGTGGCGTAACTGGACAGGATCTCCTGCCCGGTGGTGCCGTCCGACCAGTTGCCGGTCGGGCTCGGCACGAACACCGGGTCGCCGGCGGCGGCTTCGAACGTCAGCGTCACGAGGGCGACCTCGCACACCGCCTGGAGGTCGACCGACACCCACTGCGGATCGCCGTCCGCCGCCCGCCAACCGGTGCCGCGGACACCGCGGGTGGCGACCTTGTCGACGACGAACTCGCCGGGGGTGGGCGCGTAGGCGGTCGACGAGACATGCACCGGCCGGTACGCGGCCAGATCCGCGGCTGCGGGCGCGTGCGGCGCGGACCCCGGGGCGGTGGGGGCCGAGGCGGACGCGACGGCGGGCAGCGCGGCACTCAGCCCGAAGCCGGCGAGCAGGGACGACCCGGCGGTCACGACCGCGCGTCGGGAAGGGCGTTGGGGCTGGTCCGGCCTGCGTGCCATGCGGGAATCCCATCGGGAGCGGGATGGGCGGCGGACGCGGCCCTGACCACCGCGTCCGCCTGCACCCATCGGGTGACAACGTTGTCTGCCCATGGCTTCACCGGCCACCCGCCGCTTGCGGCAGTGACGCGTACGAGGGGGAACCGGCGTGACAACGTTGCCAAGATTCAGCCACGGTGGGCCGGAAGTCAAGGCGTCGTTGGCGGGATTCGCACGCGTACGCCTCCCGTGGGGCGCCGGGAGGTCACCGCCCCCGGGGGGGACACGCCGCGCTGGGCTCATGCTCCCGCACCGCGCGGTGTACGCCGTGTACGCCGGCGCGTTCGTCGTCGTCCCGGGCCTCGGGGCGGGCGCTTACGGCAGCTGCCCGGGGCAGGTGGCCGGGAGTCCCCTCACAGGGCGGCCGTAAGCTCCGGGCCCACCAGGTGGGACCACGCGGTGCGTCCGGCCCCCGGGGACTGCTCACGTGGCGCGGAACGAGCGGGGCGACCTGTTTCGGTGGCTCACGGAAGGGGACGCCCGCAAGACGAACCCCCCGGAACGGACGCCGGCGTTGCGGGCCAGTGGGGGCCGGTGACCGGGTCGTTGGCCCACACCACCTGGCCACCGGCGGTCACGGTCATCCCGAAGTCGTGGACGGTGGGGGAGCCGGCCTGCGCCCAGGTGTCCCAGGCGGCCTCGACCTCGTCGGCCAGGCGCCGGGGCCCGGCCTGGTAGGCGATGGTCCGGCCCGTGCCGGCCGCCGACAGGGCGGCCCACGACGAGCGGCCGTCGTGGAGCCAGGCGTTGACGCCGTCCTGGTCGGTCCTGGTGGTGATCCGTACGTCCGGTACGGCGACCCGCAGCGCGAACAGCAGGTGCCGGCTGTCGCGCAGCGGCGCGAGGTCCCGGGCGACCACCCGCTCGTCCTGCACGGGCTCGCCGCCGCGGACCTGCGCGAAAGTGCGCTCGGGGCCGGCCGTGCCGCGCGCGGGCATGAACTGGGCCAGGCCCTGGAACCAGCCCTGCGCGCGCTGCCCGTCGTCGGCGACGGTCAGCGCGATGTGGCCGAGCCGCCCCCAGGGGGCGACGATCCGGCCGCCCGGCCGGGTCCCGGCGACCCACGCCCACGGCACCTCGTCCACGGCGTAGGTCGCGATCACCCGGTCGAACGGCCCCTCGCCGGGCCGGCCGCGGGCGCCGTCCCCGACGTGGACGTCCGCCGCGGCGCCGGCCGCGCGCAGGCGGGACCGGGCCTGCTCGGCGAGGCCGGCGTCCACCTCGATGCTGAGCACCTTGCCGTTCCCGGCGCGCCAGGCCAGCAACGCGGCGTTCCACCCGGTGCCGCTGCCCAACTCCAGCACCCGCTCGCCGGGTTCGAGCAGCAGCGAGTCGAGCATGTCCACCACGACCGCGGTGCACGACAGGCTCGACGTCGGCAAGCCGCCGCTGACCTGGGTGACCGCGGCCTCGAAGGGATCGCCGTAGACCTGGTCGGCCCACCGGCGCGGGTCCGCGGCGCGGTCGACGGGTACGTAGGCGTGGCCGTCCCAGCGCCACAGCCGGTCCGGCGCGAAGTCCTCGCGCGGCAACGCGTCCACGGCGGCGCGCAGCCACGGTGACCGCTCGGGCCACAGGCCCCGTCGCTCCATGTCCTCGCACTGGAGGGTGCGCTGCTCGGCGATGACCGCGGGCGTCACTTCTTGTGCGCGCCTTCCGGCTCCGGAGCCGGCGGCACCTGGCCGTCGGTGTTGCCCGGCGGGGGCGTGCCCTCCTCCAGCGGTGGCCCGTCCTTCGCGTGCTCGCCGTCCATGAAGGCCCTCCACGGGTCGATGGTCGTCCCAGCAGCACCAGTTGCACGATGGAGCCGCACCCCCACGGACTGTATCGGACGGCGCGATGAAGCACCGCGGCGCAGAACGAGGGCGCGCACCACGGCAGGGCGAGCCGGCGGGCGGTGGGAGCCGTGCCCGGACGGCGGGCCCGGGTGGCCGGCGCGGGGACGCGCCGAGGGGCGCGCGGCGCAGCAAGGGAGCGCGCCCCTCGGCGGGGGCGCCGTCGCCGCGCCGGTGAGGGGAGTCCGGCGGGATCCCAGCGGGGCGCCCTGCGGGGGTGGGGGCAAGCCTGCGCCGATGCCCGGGCGCGATCCATACGACAATCTGCGTAGAAGCTCCCGGATGCGCGGAAAGCGGTGCGCTGCCCGGACGGCGCACCGCCCGCGACGGCGCCGCCGCCGGGTCAGGGCGCGCCGGGAGCGCGGGGCGGGGCCGGGTGGGGGAGAATCCGGCACGGGAAGGCGGACGGGACGAGGGAAGGAACGCCGGTGGCCGTGCTCGGACTGGGGTTGGCGGCGCTGGGCCGGCCGGAGTACCTGACCGTGGGTCACGGCCCGTCCCTGGGCGCCGACCGCTCCGTCGCGGGTCTGCGCGGACGCTGCGAGGAGGTGTGCGACGCCGCCTGGGCGGGCGGGATCCGGTGGTTCGACGCGGCCCGCTCGTACGGCCTGGCCGAGGAGTTCCTGGCCGGGTGGCTGCGCGGCCGGGGCATCGGGGCGCAGGACGTCACCGTCTCGTCGAAGTGGGGCTACACCTACACCGCCGACTGGCAGCCCGGCGCGCCGGTCCAGGAGGTGAAGGACCACACCGCCGCCGCGCTGGCCCGCCAGTGGCCGCAGTCCCGGGCGCTGCTCGGGCGCTGGCTCGACCTCTACCAGATCCACTCGGCGACCGAGGAGTCCGGCGTCCTCGACGACGAGGCGGTCCTGCACGACCTCGCCGGCCTCGGCGTCCCGGTGGGCCTGAGCCTCAGCGGCCCGCACCAGGCCCGTACGCTGCGCAAGGCGCTGGCCGTACGGGTCGGCGGGCGGCCCGTCTTCTCCGCCGTGCAGGCCACCTGGAACGTCCTGGAGCCCTCCGCGGGCCCCGCCCTGGCCGAGGCCAAGGCGGCCGGCTGGACGGTGATCGTCAAGGAGGCCCTGGCCAACGGCCTGCTCGCCACGCCGGGCCCGGCCACCGCGCCGCTCGGCGAGGACCCCGCCGGGCCGGCCCTCGCCGCCGCCCTGGCCCAGCCCTGGGCCGACGTCGTGCTGTCCGGCGCCGTGACCGTCCGCCAGCTCCACGCCAACCTCGCCGCCCTGACGACGCCACCGCCCGCCCCCGACGACTACGCGCCCCTGGCCGTGGACCCCGAGGCGTACTGGACCCGCCGCTCGGCCATGCCGTGGACGTGAGCGGCCGGCCGTACGGGCGTCAGGTGCCGGCTGTCGTGCCGAAGGTCACCTTGTAGTAGCAGGCGCCCTTGCAGGCCATGGTCGCGGAGTCGTCGAAGGCGTAGGAGTACGCGTACGGCTCGGCGCGCTTGAAGACCTGGGTGTAGTCGACCGGCCACTTCGACGGGACGCAGTGCTCGCGGCCCGCCCAGGCGCCGCGGCAGCAGTAGGTGTCGCCGCCGAAGGCCGCGCAGGGCGGTTTGCAGCCGATCTCCTGGCCGCCGGACATCTGCCGCATGGCGCTCGGGCAGTCGATCGCGGTGGTGCAGACGCCCTTGTAGCAGCCGGCGGCGCTGACCGGGTCGGTGGTCGTGGTGTGGGAGACGTTGATGTACATGGGGAGGTTCGAGCCGTCCACCATGCTCACGTCGTAGAAGTCCATCCCGGCGTAGGCGTCGAAGGTGAACTCGCCCAGCGTGGTGGGCGGGTTGGCGCCGTCGCAGACGCTGGTGCAGTCGCCGGAGGCGCAGTGGCTCGCCGCGGTGGTGGCGCAGCCGGTGCGGCCCCAGATACGGCCGCCCCAGTTGTTCGCGACGGTCACGGACACGCTCTGGCCGGGGGCCAGCTTGTGGCCGGCCGGATAGACCGGTGTATTGGTGACGACCGCCCAGACCGTCTTCGAGGTCCGGTTGACGACCGTGATCAGGCGCTTGCCCGCGGGCGCGCTGGTCGGGCCGGCCGCCGGCCTGCCGGGCGGCTTCGGCGTGCCCTTCGCCGTGGCGCCCGGCTTGGCCGAGGCGGAGGCCGAGGGGGAAGCGGAGGGCGAGGGCGACGCCGACGCGCTGCTGCTCGGCGCGGCCGGCGCCGGCGAGGAGGCGGCCGGCGCGCTGGAGGGCCCGGGCCCGGCGGTGAGGCGGTGCTCCGCGCCCGTCGTGCGCCCGGAACCGGAGCCGGAACCGGACGGCGACCACAGGGCGTACCCGACCAGGATCGCGACCGCCGCCGTGACGGCGGTCGTCGCCACGTACCACAGGCGACGTCGTACGGGCCTTGCGCCGCGCCTTCTGCGTCCACTTGCCATTGCTGCGTCTCTTCCTTGCTACGGGTGGGCGGGCGGCCTCGCGGCCGGCGATCTGACGAGCCCCGATCCGGGGCCCGGCTAGGGGCTGACGCCCCAGGTGACGCGGTAGCCGCACTCGCCCGAGCAGGTCAGGACGCTGGTCGCGTCGTCGTTGACGTAGGAGTAGGCGAAGGGCTCGGCCTTCTTGAAGACGGCCGCCGAGTCGACCGGCCAGGACGACGGCACGCACTGGGGGCGGGCCGCGTAGGGCCCGGTGCAGCAGGTCTGGTCGGTCTTGAAGACCAGGCACGCGCTCAGGCACGCCACCACATGGCCGCCGCGGATGCGCTGGAGCTTGGCGGGGCAGGTCGCGTTGGCGTCCCGGGTGCAGCCCGCGGCGGAGCACCCGTTCGCGTCGAGCTTGTCGCGCGAGGAGCCGCCGTAACTGTTGATCCACATCGGCAGGTTGTTGCCCTCGACCAGGCTCACGTCGTAGAAGTCCATGCCCTGCCAGGCGTTGAGGTTGAACTCGGCGAGGGTGGAGGGGAATTCGCCCCACGTGGAGCCGCACTGGAAGTGCCCGCAGTCGCCGGTGAGGCAGTGGCCGTTGCCGGCGGCGTCGAAGGAGCAGCCGGTGCGGGCCCAGAGCCTGACGTCCCAGTGGTCGGGGATGCTGAAGCTCAGGCTCGCGCCGGGCTTGAGGACCCATCCGGTCGCCTCGACGGGGTGCTTGGGGTCCGCGGCGACGGCCGGCCAGATGGTCTGGGAGAGCCGGTTGACCAGGGTGATCGTCCGCTTGCCCGCGGGCGCCGCCGCGGAGCCCGACTTACTGCGGGCGGTGGCCGACGGCCGCGCGGTCGGCGTTGCCGAGCGGGTCGGGGGCTTCGTCGCGGAGGGCGGGGCCGAGGTGGCGGACGGCGGGGCGGCCGGGGGAGTGGTGACGCCGGCCGTCGTGGCGGGCGCGGCCGGCGACGGGACGCCGGCCGCGCGCTCCGGAGCGGTGGGGCCGCCACGGGTCAACAGCACCGCCGCGAGCACGGCCAGACATGTGACGAGCACGGCGGCCGTGGCCACGGCCGCCGATCGTGCGCTCCTGCGTCGTCCGCGATGGCGCGACGCCCGGCTTCCTGGCAATGCGAGCACCCCTTGACAGCTTCTGCGGCGGCTTGTGCACAGGAGACCGCGGCGCCGTGCGCGGGATAACGGAAACCCGGCCGGCCGGCGAAGCGCGCCGGGCCGCCCCCGCCGCCGAAACCCCGGGACGCCGCCCCCGAGTTGCCGCCGCGACCGCCCACCTGGCCGCGCCTCGCGCCCGTTTGATCCCTTTTGTGGTTGAGTGTCCCCCGGGGTGAACCTCCCCTCAGCGAACGCCGAAAGGACAAGCGGGATGTCGAACCACTTCACCGGACTGAGCCTCGGCCCGCCGCTGGGGGACCAGCGCCTCGACCTGTGCGACCTGTACGCCTTCCAGGCGCCCGGCGACCCGACGCGTACGGTGATCATCCTCAACGCGAACCCCAACGCCGACGCGCTGCACCCCGACGCCATCTACCGGGTGAACATCGACAACGACGGGGACGCCCTCACCGACATCGCGGTCAGCTACGTCTTCGCACCGCCGAAGGACGGCCGGCAGACCTTCAGCGTCTTCGTCGCGCGCGGCGAGCAGGCCCGCTCGCCCGAGGCGGTCGGCGAGCAGGTCGTCACGGACGCGGAGGTCTCCTTCGGCCCCCAGGCCAAGGCGGTACGCGCCGGCTCGGCCACCTTCTTCGCCGGCGCCCGCAGCGACGCCTTCTTCTTCGACTTCGACGGCATCCAGAAGCTCTACGACACCAGCGGCGGTCGCAACTTCACCGCCCCGCACCTCGGCGGCGACTCGCCGTGGACCGGTGTGGACTCCAACGTGTCGGCCAACGTCTTCTCGACGGTGATGGAGCTGCCGACCGCCGACCTCGGCGCCGACCCCGACATCCGGATCTGGGGCCGGTGCAGCGTCCGCAAGGACGGCCGGCTGGAGCACGTCGACCGGGCCGGCCACCCCTCGGTCAGCAGCTTCTTCAACACCGACGAGACGAAGGTGGAGTACAACGCCAGCGAGCCGGTCCACGACCGCGAGCGGTGGACCGACCAGTTCGTCCACCTCATGGGCCACACCGGCGACTACTCGCGCGAGGAGGCCATCGCCGCGATCGACGCCGAGGGCCTGCTGCCCGACATGCTGACGTACGACCCCTCGAAGCCGGCCCGCTATCCCAACGGCCGGGTCTTCACCGACGACGTCATCAACCACCGCCTGGCGTTCCTGTCCAAGGGCGACATCCCGCCCACCGGCCTGTCGCCGCACACCGACACCCTGACCGTCTTCCCCTACCTCGGCAACCCCCACCCCGCGGCGGACTGACCCCGGGCGCCCGCCGCGCTGGGCCGGACGGGTGAGCCGGGGCGGGCCTCGGCAGGCGGGTCCGGGCTCCCGGGTGTTGGGTGGTCACAGGGGCCGGCCCGGGTCCGCCAGGTGTGGAACGCGCGTTTGCGGACACTCGGCTGTGAACCGTTCCCGCGGGCCACCGCGCGGCTGAGAGGGACGAGCATGGGCGTGCGCACCTGGATCGAGAAGTGGCCGGTGTACCGGCAGCTCACCGGCGACGACCCGCTGGGCCGCGGCGCCGCCGTCCAGTCGCCGGTCAGCAGGAGCCTGCGGGCCCGCACCGAGACCGCGGACAAGGTCGTGAAGTCGGTGTGCCCCTACTGCGCGGTGGGCTGCGCGCAGGACGTGTACGTCAAGGACGACCGGATCGTGCAGATCGAGGGCGATCCGGACTCGCCCGTCAGCCGCGGCCGGCTGTGCCCCAAGGGCTCGGCGACGCTCCAGCTCACCACCGGCGACGCCCGCCGCCACCAGGTGCTCTACCGGCCGCCGCACGGCGCCGACTGGGAGCCGCTGGACCTGGAGACGGCGATGGACATGGTCGCCGAACGGGTGATCCGCACCCGCCGGGAGACCTGGGAGTGGGAGCAGGACGGCGCCCGGGTCAACCGCACCCTCGGTATCGCCAGCCTCGGCGGGGCCACGCTGGACAACGAGGAGAACTACCTCATCAAGAAGCTGCTCACGGGCCTGGGCATCGTGCAGGTGGAGAACCAGGCCCGGGTGTGCCACAGCTCCACCGTCGCCGGCCTCGGCACGTCCTTCGGCCGCGGCGGCGCCACCACCTTCCTGCAGGACCTGCAGAACGCCGACTGCATCGTCATCGAGGGCTCCAACTTCGCCGAGGCCCACCCGGTGGGCTTCCAGTGGGTGATGGAGGCCAAGGCCCGCGGCGCCAAGGTGATCCACATCGACCCGCGCTTCACCCGCACCAGCGCGCTCGCGGACCTCCATGTGCCCATCCGGGCCGGCAGCGACATCGCCTTCCTCGGTGGGATCATCAACTACGTCCTGGGCAACGAGGCGGACTTCCGCGAGTTCGTCGTGGCCTACACCAACGCCGCCACCCTCGTCGGCGAGGACTTCCGGGACACCGAGGACCTCGACGGCGTGTTCTCCGGGCTCAACGAGGAGACCGGCCACTACGACGTCGCGAGCTGGCAGTACGACGGCAGCGACGTCCAGGCGGCCTCGGGGGAGCGCGACAAGCTCTACGACGAGCGTTCGCACGGCGGCCAGTCGGTGTCCGCCTCCGGCCGCTCGGAGTCGCACGGCTCGGGCGGCGCCGCGATCGGCGGCGAGCCGCGCCGCGACCCGACCCTCCAGCACCCGCGCTGCGTCTACCAGGTCCTCAAGCGCCACTACGCCCGCTACACCCCGGAGATGGTGCAGGAGGTGTGCGGCATCCCGCCCGAGACCTTCCTCCAGGTGTGCCGCACCCTGGTCGAGAACTCCGGCCGCGACCGCACGAGCGAGTTCGTCTACGCGGTGGGCTGGACGCAGCACACCGTCGGCGCGCAGTACATCCGCGCGGCCTGCGTGCTGCAACTGCTGCTGGGCAACATGGGCCGGCCCGGCGGCGGCATCCAGGCGCTGCGCGGTCACGCCAGCATCCAGGGCTCCAGCGACATCCCGACGCTGTTCAACCTGCTGCCGGGCTATCTGCCGATGCCGCACGCGCACACCCACCAGGACCTCGACACCTTCATCGACGCGGTGAAGACCGACAAGGGCTTCTGGGGCAACATGCGCTCCTACATGGTGAGCCTGCTCAAGTCCTACTACGGCGACGCGGCGACCGCCGGCAACGACTTCTGCTTTGACCACCTGCCGCGGCTGACCGGCTCGCACAGCACCTACGAGACGGTGCTGGCCCAGCTCGACGGGCTGTGCAAGGGCTACTTCCTCATGGGCGAGAACCCCGCGGTCGGCTCGGCCAACGCCAAGATGCAGCGGCTCGGCATGGCGAACCTGGAATGGCTGGTGGTACGGGACTTCTCGCTCATCGAGTCCGCGACATGGTGGAAGGACGGGCCGGAGATCGCCACCGGCGAGCTGCGCACCGCCGACATCGGCACCGAGGTGTTCTTCTTCCCGGCCGCCGCCCATGTGGAGAAGGCCGGCTCCTTCACCAACACCAACCGCACCCTGCAGTGGCACTTCGCCGCCAAGGAACCCGACGGCGACGCCCGCAGCGACCTGTGGTTCATGTACCACCTGGGCCGGCGCGTCAAGCAGCGCCTCGCGGACTCCACCGACCCCATGGACCGCCCCGTGCAGGACCTGACGTGGGACTACCCCACCGAGGGCACGATCCAGGAGCCGAACGCGGAGGCGGTCCTCGCCGAGATCAACGGCCGCACCGCCGGCGGGCAGCCGCTGAGCGCCTACACCGAGCTGAAGGACGACGGCTCCACGGCGTGCGGCTGCTGGATCTACTGCGGCGTCTACGCCGACGGCGTCAACCAGGCCGCCCGCCGCAAGCCCCACACCGAGCAGGACTGGGTCGCCCCCGAATGGGGCTGGGCGTGGCCGGCCAACCGCCGCGTGCTGTACAACCGCTGCTCCGCCGACCCCGACGGCAACCCCTGGAGCGACCGCAAGGCGCTCGTGTGGTGGGACGCCGGCGCACAGCGCTGGACCGGCCACGACGTGCCCGACTTCGTCCCCGACCGCCCGCCGTCCTACCGCCCGCCGCAGGGCGCCACCGGACCGGACGCGCTCAGCGGCGTGGACCCCTTCATCATGCAGGCCGACGGGAAGGGCTGGCTGTACGCCCCGGCCGGGCTGGTCGACGGCCCGCTGCCCACCCACTACGAGCCGCAGGACTCGCCGGTCAGCAACCCGCTCTACGGCAGCCAGCAGCGCAGCCCCGTACGGCAGATCTTCTCCCGCGAGCACAACCGCTTCCACCCCAGCGGCGCCGAGCCCGGCGCGGACGTCTTCCCGTACGTGGTGACCACCTACCGCCTCACCGAGCACTTCACCGCAGGCGGCATGACCCGCTGGTCGCCCTACCTGGCCGAGCTGCAGCCGGAGATGTTCTGCGAGGTCTCACCGGAGCTGGCCGCCGAGCGCGGCCTGGACCACACCGGCTGGGCCACCCTGGTGACCGCCCGCGGCGCGATCGAGGTACGGGTGCTGGTCACCACCCGGATGAGCCCGGTGCGCGCCGGCGGGCGCACGATCCACCAGATCGGGCTGCCCTACCACTGGGGCCCCAACGGCTACACCACCGGGGACGCGGCCAACGAGCTGTCCGCGATCGCGCTGGACCCGAACGTGCACATCCAGGAGGTCAAGGCGCTCACCGCCGACATCCGGCCCGGCCGCCGCCCGCGCGGCCCCGCGCTGCTCGACCTGATCGCCGGCTACCGGCGGCGCGCCGGCATCACCGAGAACACCGGGACGGAGGTACGCGGATGACCTCGCTCATCGGCCGGAACCTGCTCGCGGGGGCCGAACCCGACCCGGCGGGCGACGCCGGGCACGGCCCGGACCACCCGCCGCGGGTCGGCTTCTTCACCGACACGTCGGTGTGCATCGGCTGCAAGGCGTGCGAGGTGGCCTGCAAGGAGTGGAACGCGATCCCCGAGGACGGCCTGGAGCTCACCGGCATGTCCTACGACAACACCCAGGGGCTCGGCGCCGACACCTGGCGGCATGTCGCCTTCATCGAGCAGGGCAAACCGCTCGGCCGCGCGCAGGCCGGCGTCGACCACAGCACCGTCGACGTCTTCGCGCTGGCCGCCCGGGGCTCCGGCACCCCGCCCGCCGAAGCCGCGGTCACCCCCACCACCCCCGGCCCGCCGTCACCGGACGGCCGTACCGAACTGCGCTGGCTGATGGCCTCCGACGTGTGCAAGCACTGCACCCACGCCGCATGCCTGGACGTCTGCCCGACCGGCGCGCTGTTCCGCACCGAGTACGGCACCGTCGTCGTCCAGGAGGACGTCTGCAACGGCTGCGGCTACTGCGTGCCGGCCTGCCCGTACGGCGTCATCGACCAGCGCAAGGACGACGGCCGGGTGTGGAAGTGCACCCTGTGCTACGACCGGCTCGGCGCGGGCGGGGAACCGGCCTGCGCGAAGGCGTGCCCGACCGACTCGATCCAGTTCGGCCCGCTCGACGAGCTGCGCGAGCGCGCGGCGGCCCGCGTCGAGCAGCTGCACGCCGGCGGCGTCACCGACGCGCGGCTGTACGGCGAGAGCCCGGACGACGGGGTCGGCGGCGACGGCGCCTTCTTCCTGCTGCTGGACGAGCCCGAGGTCTACGGGCTGCCGCCGGCCCCGGTCGTCACGACGCGCGACCTGCCGTCGATGTGGCGGCACGCCGGCGCAGCCGCCGCCACCGTCCTCGGCGGGATCGCCGCCGTCTTCGCCGCCCACGGCGCCCTGCGGAAGGGTCTGCGATGAGCACGTCGAACGTCGGCAAGGACGGCATCACCGGTGAACGGCCGGGCCGCGAGGCCCAGGTCGGCGCGGGGCTCGACGACCGCGGGCTCGACGACCGCGGGCGCGGCGGTGGCGCACGCCGGCGCAGGCGCGGGCGCAGGGGCGAGCAACTCATGGTCCCCGAGGCGGAGTTCACCTCCTACTACGGCAGGCCCGTGCTCAACCGGCCCACCTGGCAGCCGCTGGACATCGCCGGCTACTTCTTCCTCGGCGGCCTGGCCGGCGCCGGATCCGTGCTGGCCGCGGGCGCGCAGGCCACCGGGCGGCCGGTGATGGCCCGGGCCCTGAAGATCTCCTCGCTCACCGCCATCAGCGCCTCGACCGCCGCGCTCATCCACGACCTCGGCCGCCCCGAGCGGTTCGTGAACATGCTGCGGGTCTTCCGGCCCACCTCGCCGATGAGCGTCGGTACGTGGCTGCTGTCCGCGTACGCGCCGGCCGCCGGCGCCGCCGCGGTCCTCGACGTCGGCGGCCGGCTGCCGCGGATCGGCCGTGCCGCGACCGCCGGGGCCGCGCTGCTCGGCCCGGCCGTCGCCGCCTACACCGCCGTGCTGGCGGCGAACACCGCGGTGCCGGCCTGGCACGACGGCCACCGCGAGCTGCCGTTCGTCTTCACCGGCTCGGCGACCACGGCCGCCGCGGGGATGGCGCTGGCGGCCTCGCCGGTCGCGGAGAACGGCCCGGCCGTCAGCGCCGCGGTCTTCGGCGCGGTGCTGGAGACCGGTGCGGTCAAGCTGATGGAGCACCGGCTCGGCATGGTCGCCGAGCCCTACCGGCAGGGCAGGGCCGGCCGCCTGATGCGCCTGGCCGAGGGCCTGACGGTGGCGGGCGCGGCCGGCGCGGTGCTCGCCGGCCGCCGCAGCCGTACCGCCGCCGCGGTCAGCGGCGCCGCGCTGCTGGCGGCCTCGGCGTGCACCCGCTTCGGCGTCTTCCACGCCGGACTCGCGTCGGCCGACGACCCGAAGTACACCGTCGTCCCGCAGCGCGAGCGGCTGCGCAAGGCCGCGGCGGACGCCGCCGGCGGGCCGCCCGCCGGGGCGCCATGACGCTCACGCGCCGGGCGCGGGGCTCATCGTCGCCGGCCGGGAGGCGGCCGGGATGGCGTAGAGGCCGCCCTGGGCCTGGAGGTCGTACAGCGCGCCGATCACGCTCTGGAGATGGGCCCGCATCTCCCGCTCCGCGTCGTCGGCCTTGCCGGCGACCACCGCCCGGACGACCGCCGAATGCTCCTCGGCGCCCTGCTGCGGCCGGCCCGGCAGCCGCGCCACGCTGAACTGGTAGCGCACGCTGCGGTAGCGCAGCCGGTCGAGCACGTCGACCGCCGTGGCCTGCGCGGCGATCCGCCGGATGGTCTCGTGCACGGTCTCGCTGAGCCGGCTGTACGCGGCCGAGTCGCCGGCCTCGACGGCGGCACGCATCAGGTCGTCGGTACGGCGCAGGTCGGCGCGCTCCTGGGCGGTGGCGCGCTGGGCGGCCTTCGCCGCGCACAACCCCTCGATGACGGCCCGCAGTTCGGTGATCTCCACCGCCTCGGCGAGCGAGATCGGCCGCACCCGGGCGCCCCGGTTGGGAGTGCGGGTGACCAGGCCGTCGGCGTCCAGCACGGTCAGGGCGGAGCGCACCGCGCCGCGTGAGGCGCTGAACATGGCGGCGAGGTCGGTCTCCACCAGGTGCTGCCCCGGCAGGAGTTCGCCGTGGGCGATGGCGAGCCGGACGCGGTCGACGAGGTCGACGGAGGACGAGGCCGCTTCAGACGGGCTGGTCATCGTACCCTTCGCTGTGGTCGTGGGAGCCGTGTGCCGCGGCGAGGGCCGCCGCGTGTGCCTCTTGCGGGTGGGTGGCCAGCGGTTCGACGCTCACCTCCAGCCACGGGAAGACCGGTAGCGAGGACAGGACGTCGTGCAGATGCGTGGCGTCCCGGCATTCGTAGAGGGCTACTGTGCCCGTGCTCCCGGGTGTCCGCCACAGTTTTCTCAGGACTCCCTCGGCCCGCAACTCCATGGCGCGCCCGCGCTCGGCGGCGCGCAGCCGCTCGCGTTCTGCGGCGGGCGTGTCGGCCGGGAGCCGGTTGTGCGTGCGCACGAGCCATTCCATCGCGGGGTCCTTGTCTGTCGCGGGAAACGGGGGGACAAAAGGCTAACGGGGTGTCAGTAGGGCTTTTGATCACGGGACTTCAGCAGGCGAGCAGCAGCGCGGCCAGTTCGCGGGGCGCGGTCACCATCGCCTCGTGCCCGGTGGCCAGCCGGCTGACGTCCCAGCCGAGCCGGCGGGCCTTGTCGGCGTACGGGGCGAACACCCCCAGCCAGTCGGTGCAGTCGATGTAGCGGGCCGGGACGGCGGCGGCCTCGGGGCCGGTGCGCACCGGCTCGGTGTAGGCGCGCCACGGGTGCGGGGTCAGGCGCGGGGTGAGCCAGGCGAGGTCGGCCTCGGCGGTCACGCCGAGCGTGGTCAGCGAGCGCGGCGGTATGAGCCAGCCGAAGCCGGCCTCGCGCACCGACTCGTGGTAGTGGTGCGCGACCTCGGCCGGCAGCAGGTCGATGGCGGCGTCGCCGTCGTCCGGCACGAAGGCGTCGAGGTGGACGCGCCACGCCAGCCGCTCCGGGCGCAACTGGGCGACGGCGGCGACGACCTGGCCGGCGTAGCTGTGCCCGACCAGGCACACGTCGGTGAGGTCGTGGGCGTCCAGCAGCCGCACCACGTCCTCGACGTGCGTGCCGAGCCCCACCTGGGGGGTGAGGGCGTGGGCGCGGTCGCTCACGCCGGTGAGCGTCGGGGTGTGCACCCCGTGTCCTGCGGCGCGCAGCAGGGGCGCGACGCGATCCCAGCACCAGCCGCCGTGCCAGGCGCCGGGGACCAACACGTATTCCACAGTTCGCATCCCTTCGGTGACGCACGTCGGGGCGCCACGCGCACAACATTGTTGCCAATCCTGTTGGCGGTTGTCCAGGGCGGAACTGCGGGATAAATCAGGCATCGAGGAAGGAAAAGCTCGTTCAACGGGCGGCAAGTTCATCGGGTTTTTCTTCTTGACGACAAAATCGTTAACGATTAGCGTGCCCGAGGTCAGCCGACAGCGCACCTCGTGGAGATCACCCGACGATGACGTCCTCCGCCTCCTCCCGCAGTCTGTCCACCGCGGCGACGCACCCCGCTCGCCCCGCCCCGCTCCCCACCGCCACGCTCGCCGCCGTCACCACCGGCCGGCGCAGCACCGAGCTGCGCACCCTGCCGGTGCCGCCGGTCGGCCCGGCCGAGGGCCTGCTGCGGGTCGACGCGGCCGGGGTGTGCGGCTCCGACGTGGTCGCGTACGACAAGGAGGGGCTGCCCGCACGCGTCATGGGCCACGAGAACGTCGGCCGGATCGTCGCGCTCGGCGAGGCCGCGGCCCGGCGGTGGGGCGTCGGCGTCGGCGAGCGGGTGGTGGTGGAGGAGTACCTGCCCTGCGGGCACTGCCACTTCTGCCGCACCTCGGAATTCCGGCTGTGCCTGGGCTCCGACCCCTCCCACGATCCCGACGCGCTGCGCTACGGCAGCACCCCGCTGACCAGGGCCCCGGGCCTGTGGGGCGGCTTCAGCCAGTACCTGCGGCTGCATGAGCGCTCCGTGCTGCACCGGGTCCCCGACGCCGTGCCCGACACGCACGCGGCGATGGCCCTGCCGATCGCCAACGGCTACGAATGGGCCTTCCGGGAGGGCGGCGCCGGCCCCGGCAAGACCGTCGTCGTGATCGGCCCGGGGCAGCAGGGCCTGGGCTGCGTGCTCGGCGCGCACGCCGCCGGCGCGCCGGTCATCGTCTGCGTCGGCCTGCGCGCCGACGCCCACCGGCTGGAGGTGGCCCGCCGGCTCGGCGCCACCCACACCCTGTACGCCGACGAGACCGACCCCGTCGCCGAGGTCGCCCGGATCACCGGCGGCGCGATGGCCGACGTCGTGATCGACGTCGCGGCCGGCACCGCCGCCGTCGTCAACCAGGCCATCGCGATGGCCCGCAAGCGCGGCACCCTGGTCAGCGCGGTCAGCGCCGGAGTGCCCCTGGACGGATTGGACTTCGGCCTGCTCTCCCGCAAGTACCTGACCGTACGGGGGGTGCGCGGGCACAGCTTCGAGGCGGTCGAGCACGCGCTGGCGCTGATGGCCTGCGGGCGCTACCCGGTCGAGGCGATGTCGTCGCTGACCGTCGGCCTCGACGGCGTCCACACCGCCATCCGCGCGACCGCCGGCGCGTACGACCGCCCGGTCATCCACGCCACCGTCCTGCCCTGGCAGGGCGTCACCGACGCACCGCCCGAGCCCGTCTGAGGCGCACCCGCGCGCACCGCGCACCGCGCACCTGCGCGCACCCGCGCTCACCTACCGAGCACAGAGCCCAGAAAGGAGCACCATGCGCATCACGACGGAGCTGAACGAACGGCTCACCCGCGTCGGCCCCGGCACGGCCATGGGAGAGGTCTTCCGGCGCTACTGGATCCCGGCGCTGCTCGCCTCCGACATCGCGGAGCCCGACAGCCCCCCGGTACGGGTACGGCTGCTCGGCGAGGACCTCGTCGCCTTCCGCGACTCCGCCGGCGACGTGGGACTGCTCGACGCGCACTGCCCGCACCGCCGCGCCCCGCTGTTCTTCGGCCGCAACGAGGAGTGCGGACTGCGCTGCGTGTACCACGGCTGGAAGTTCGACGTGCACGGCAACTGCGTCGACGCGCCCTCCGAACCGCCCGAGTCGCAGTTCAGGTTCCGGGTCGGCACCCTGTCCTACCCCACGCACGAGGCCGGCGGCATCGTCTGGACGTACATGGGCCCGGTCGACCGGATGCCCGACCCGCCCGACTACGAGTGGCTGCGCGCCCCGGCCGGCCACCTCGGCGTCTCGCAGAGCAACGAGCCCTGCAACTACCTCCAGGCCGTCGAGGGCGGTATCGACACCGCGCACTCCTCCTTCGCGCACAACAACGACCTCAGCAACACCTCGCACCTGCGGGCGCTGGACACCCACCCGCGCCTCGAAGTGGACGTCGCCGACCACGGCTTCACCTACGCGAGCCTGCGGCGGATCGGCGGCGGCCGGATCTACCTGCGCACCTACCAGTTCGCGATGCCCTTCATGCAGTTCCGCGGCGGGCTCATCAGCTGGCAGGGCGAACCCGCCGACTACCCGGTGCTGCACGGGCACGTGTGGGTGCCGATCGACGACGAGAACACCGCGATCTACAACTTCGCCTACTCCGCCGACCCCGGACAGCCCATGGACCCGCGGTGGTTCACCGACCACGAGGAGGAAATGGGCCGCGGCGCCGACCACTTCGTCGAGGGCACGCACTGGCTCAAGCGCACCCCGGACAACGACTTCCTCATCGACCGCGAGGTGCAGCGCACCCGCACCTTCACCGGTATCGAGGGCGTCAACACGCAGGACTACGCCATCCAGACCGGCATGGGCCGCATCGTCGACCGCAGCCGCGAGGCCCTGGGCAGCACCGACCTGGCCATCTCCACCGCCCGCCGGCTGCTGCTGGAGGCCGCCGACGACGTCGCCGCCGACCGCACCCCGCGCGGCAGCACCCCCGAGGACCACCGCGCCATGCGCGCCGGCGACCTGCTGATGGCCGAGGGCGACGACTGGCGCGAGATGTCCAAGGACGTACGGCAGGCCCGGTTCTGACCGGCACCGGCCGGCGAGCAACCCCGAGCAGCGGAGGAGAAGCACAGATGCTGGAGTACAAGGTCGTCGACGTGCGGGCCACAGGCCGGGCGCCCGAGGCCGTCGGCGCCGACCTGGAGCGGGCGCTCAACGAGGCGTCCGCGCAGGGCTGGACGTACCGCGACACCCGCCCGATCATCTACAACTCGTCCACGACCGGCTACTTCCTGATCCTCCTCGACCGGGAGAACGGTGAGGACACCGGCGCGCCCGGCCGCGGAGACGGCCTCGACGGGGAGCGTGCCTGACCGTGCCCGGCCTCCATGTCTCGATGGCCCTCAACCCCGGGCCGCTGACCCGGCCGCTGCTGGACGGCGAGGTGACCGCGCAGGGCGTGTCCTGGACCGCCAGCGCGCTGCACCCCTCCGAGATGTTCTGGCGGCAGCTGCACTTCGCCGACTTCGACATCTCCGAGATGTCGCTGTCCTCGCTGCTCCAGGCCGTCGCCAAGGGCGAGCGCACCTGGGTGGGCCTGCCGGTCTTCACCACCCGGACCCTGTGCCACACCGACATCATCGTCCGCACCGACGCCGGCATCACCGCACCCGCCGACCTGACCGGCCGCCGGGTCGGCGTGCCCGAATACCAGCAGACCTCGGCCGTGTGGAGCCGCGGCGTGCTCGCCGACGACCACGGCGTCCAGCCGCGCGACATCACCTGGCTCATGGAGCGGGACGGCGCCACCAGCCACGCCGCCGGCACCGGCTTCACCCCGCCGCCCGACGTACGGGTCGAGGCCGTGCCGCCGTCGCAGAGCATCGGCTCCCTGCTGGCCGCCGGCACCCTCGACGCCTCGCTGCTCTACCTGTCCGACGACAACCTCATCGACCGCTCACCCGGCCGCGACACCCTCGGCACCCGGGTCCGCCGGCTCTTCGACCCCGCCGCCGAGGCCGAGCGCTACGCGGCCACCGCCGGCTTCCGGCACGCCACGCACTGCGTCGTCGTGCGCGCCGCGCTGGCCGACGCGCACCCCTGGCTCGTGCTCAACCTCTACGCGGCCTTCGAGCGCGCCAAGCGCCTGGTCGCCGAGCGGGCCCGTACCGCGCTCGCGCCCTGGTCGGCGGTGCTGCCGGGCGCCGCCGGGCTCGCCGCCGACCTCGCCGGCACCGACCCCTGGCCCAGCGGCGTGGCCGGGCAGCGGGACATGCTCGGCACCCTGTGCCGCTACGCCCACGAGCAGGGCGTCACCCACCGCCTGGTCGACCCCGGCGAGCTGTTCGCCGACCGCACCCACGACCTGTGACCGCAAGGAGGCACACCTCGATGACCGGAACACCGCCCCCCGGGCCCGCCCCCCGGACGGTCCTGATCGTCAGCGCGCACGCCGCCGACTTCGTGTGGCGGGCCGGCGGGGCCGCCGCGCTGTACGCCGCCCGCGGCGACGCCGTCCATGTGCGCTGCCTCAGCTTCGGCGAGCGCGGCGAGTCCCAGGGCCTGTGGAAGCAGCCCGGCATGGACATCGGCACCGTCAAGGAGGTCAGGCGCGAGGAGGCTGCCCGCGCCGCCGCCGCCCTCGGTGAATCCCTCGACATCGACTTCTACGACGCCGGCGACTACCCGCTGGTCGTCACCGAGCAGCTCCAGGAGCGCCTGGTGCAGGACATGCGGGCGCTGCAGCCCGACGTGATCCTCACCCACGCCGCCCGCGACCCGTACAACCTCGACCACCAGCTCACCCATGAGTTCGTGCTGCGCTGCCGGATGATCGCGCAGGCCGCGGGATATCCGTCCGCGCACCCGCCGATCGGCGCCCCGCAGGTGCTGCTGTTCGAGCCGCACCAGCCCGAGCAGTGCGGCTTCGTCCCGCAGTTGCTGCTGGACATCACGCCCGTCGCCGAGACGAAGCTCAAGGCGATGCAGATCATGGGCGCCCAGGGCCACCTCGTCGACTACTACACCGACCTCGCCCGGCGGCGCGGCGTGCAGTACGTCCGCAACGGCGGCGACCGCGGCGCGGTGCACGCCGAGGCCTACCAGCGGGTCTTCCCGGTCACCGCGAAGGAGCTGGTATGAACCACGTCGTGGTACGGGTGCGCCGCCGCCCGCCCGCCGAACTCGTCGCCAGGCTCAGCGAGTTCGGGGTCGCCACCGTGCACGAGGCCATGGGCAGGCGCGGCCTGATGCGGCCGTGCGTCCGCGGCATCCGGCCCGGCGCCCGGCTGTGCGGGCCCGCCGTCACCGTGCTGAGCCACCCCGGCGACAACCTCATGCTGCACGCCGCCGTCGAGCAGTGCGGCCCCGGGGACGTCCTGGTCGTGACCACCACGTCACCGTCCACCGACGGGATGTTCGGCGAGCTGCTGGCCACCTCGCTGCGCAGCCGCGGGGTCGCCGGGCTCGTCACCGAGGCGGGCGTCCGGGACGTCGCCGAGCTCAACGCCATGGACTTCCCCGTGTGGGCGGGGGCGGTGTCCGCGCAGGGCACCGTGAAGGCCACCCCCGGCTCGGTGAACGTCCCCGTGGTCGCCGCCGGCGCGCACGTCCACCCCGCCGACGTGGTGCTGGCCGACGACGACGGCGTGGTCGTCGTGCCGTACGCCGAACTGGAGCGGACCGTCGAGGCGTCCGCCCGCCGCGAGGCGCTGGAGGAGGGCAAGCGCGCCCAACTGCGCGACGGGATCCTCGGCCTCGACATGTACGGGCTGCGCGAGCAGCTCGCCGCGCTCGGCGTGACGTACGTCGACGAGCCGGGCGGCCCCGGCGACCGGCACACGCCGGGCGAAAGACACCGCAAAGACCTCTGATACCTCAACGAAGAGGAGTAGTGAGATGGCTGAGATCGTCGCCGCGGCTGCCGCGGTTCACGCCCCGCAGCTGCTGAGCCGGCCGCCGTACGAGGAGCTGGACAAGCTCGACAGCAGCACCGACGCGCTGCACGCCTTCGGCCGGGTGCTGCAGGAGGCCCGCCCCGACGCCGTGATCGTCGTCGGCATCGACCACCTGGAGACCTTCTGGCTGGAGGCGGTCCCCACCTTCACCCTGGTCATCTCCGAGGAGTGCGAGGCCGCCTACACCCGCTGGCGCAAGCGCAAGAAGGTGCACACCTCGCTGGCGGTGGACCTGCTCAAGGGCGTCATCGCCCAGGACTTCGACCTGACCTACTCGCAGGACGCCGAGCTCGGCCACGCCTTCCTCACGCCGTTCGAGCACATCCTCGGCGACAGCGACGTGCCCGTCATACCGCTGCTGGTCAACACCTACCTGCCGCCGATCCCCAGCCCCCGCCGCTGCTACGCGCTCGGCCGGGCGATCGCCGAGGCGCTCGCCGACCGCCCCGAGAAGATCGCGGTCATCGCCAGCGGCGGCATGTCGCACTTCCCCGGCACCGCCCGCTACACCGCGCCCAACTACGCCTTCGACAAGTGGCTCATCCAGGAGACCGCGGCCGGCCGCTACCAGGACCTGCTGGACCTCACCCCGGTCAACCTCGACGAGGTCGGCGAGAGCGAACTGCTCACCTGGTGCGTGCTGCTGGGCATGACCGGCGGCGAACTGCCCGGCGAGCTGCTGTCGTACCAGGAGCTGTCCCACCACGGGCACGGGGTCATCCAGTTCCTGCCGCGGCCGGAGCAGGCCGAGCAGCCGGCCGAGACCGCCGAGCAGGCCGGGGAGTTGCTGCCGCGCTACGGCGGACACACCTTCACCCAGGACGACTTCGTCTACTACCGCTTCCCCGAACCGCACAGCCTGCCGCTCAACCGCTTCCTGCGGGAGATCATCACCCGCGCCGACGCCCGCGACGCCTTCGTCACCGACCGGGACGCCGCCATCGCCGCCAGCGGCCTGGGCGCCGCCGAACGCGAGGCGCTGGCCGCCGAGGGCTTCGACCGGTTGGTGGAACTGGGCGCGCACCCCCTGCTGGCGCTGTCCGCCTGGCAGGTCGTGAAGAACCAACTCGCCGCGGCGGGCTGACGCGTGCCGGCCCCTGCCCTGCGGACCGCACGACGGGTCACCGCGCTCGTGGGCGCCCTCGCCGCGCTCGTCCTGGTCGTGTCGTGCGGGCGCCCCTCCTCGCTCGACCCCATCGACAACTCGGCGGCGTACGCGCGCTTCAACGCCATGAGCGGCCAGAGCAGGCACGACACGCTGGTGCGGGAGGCGAAGAAGGAGGGCAGCGTCATCGTCTACACCACCAGCGACGCCGTCTCCGACATCGTCGCGCCCGCCTTCGAGAAGAAGTACGGCATCACCGTCTCCGTCTACCGCGCGACCACCGAGACCCTGCGCCAGCGCATCCTCCAGGAGGCCGACGCCGGCCGGCCGCTCAACGACGTCGTCGAGACCAACGACATCGAGATGGCGATCCTCAACCAGAAGCACCTGCTCGGCGCCTACCGGCCCGACGTCCCCGGCGTCGACACACGGGCCCGGCTGCCGTTCATGACCGGCGCCTACTTCATCGCCACCCTGCCGGTGCACAACAGCCGGCTGGTCAAGTCCGCCGACGCGCCACGGCAGTTGAGCGACCTGGCCGACCCCCGCTGGAAGGGGAAGATCGCGCTGGAGCAGAACGACGACAACTGGTATCTGAGCGTCTACCGCTACTTCCACCAACACGGCATGAGCGACGCCGACTTCACCACCATGATGAAGGGCATCGCCGCCAACGCCCGCCCCGTCAGCGGCCACCTCACCTCGCACGACCTGCTCAAGTCCGGGCAGTACGCGGTGTTCGTCACCGACTTCCTGCACTACGTCACCGGCCAGGCCCCCGGCGCCGTCGACTACAAGCCGGCCGTCGGCCCGGTCAACCTCCAGGTCCTCGGCGCGGTCCCGATGCGCGGCGCCGAGCACCCGGCCGCCGCCACCCTCTGGTCCGACTTCTACCTCACCGACGCGCAGCCGCTGCTGAACAACGTCAGCGGCATCCCCACCAACCCCTCGGCCATCCCCGGCTACCGCGCACCGCTGGCCGCGGACGACGAGGTCGTCGAGGACTGGCAGACCCTGCTCACCTCGGGCCCTGCCTGGTCGGCCGCCTACGACAACCTGCTCTCGGGCAAGGGGCCCGTCCTCCCCAAGGGAGCGTCATGACCGCCATCGACACCCGGCGCGACAGCGCCCTCACCCCGCCGCCCCGGCCCGCCCGCCGCCCCCGCGCCCTGCGGGTGCCCCGGCCGCGCACCCTGGTCCTGCTGGCCACCGCGGTGGTCGTCGTCTACCTGGTGGGCGCGCCGCTGGTGTACCTGCTGCGGGACGCCTTCACCGACGACGGCACGGGCCTGTCCCTCGGCGGCTTCCGGCGCGCCTTCGGCGAGTCCGGCATCGGCGCCACCCTCGGCAACACCCTGCTGTTCGCGGTGGGTTCGGCCGCCCTCGGGCTCGTCCTCGGCTCGGTCCTGGCCTACCTCGCCACCCGCACCGACGCGCCGCTCGGGCGGCTGGTGCAGGTCTCCTCGGTGATCCCGCTGATCGTGCCGAGCATCCTGTACGCCCCCGCGTGGGTCTTCCTGGCCAGCAAGGACATCGGGCTGCTCAACGAGATCACCGACCACCTCGTCGGCGCCCGGCCCTTCGACGTCTACAGCATGGGCGGCATGGTGTGGGTGCAGGGCCTGCATGTGGCGCCGATCGCGTTCCTGTTCATGAACTCCGCCTTCCGCAACAGCGATCCGTCGCTGGAGGAGGCCGCCCGCACCTCGGGCGCCGGGCGGCTGGCCGTCCTCGCCCGGGTCACGGTGCCGCTCGCCAAGCCGGCCCTGGCCAGCGCCGGGCTGATCCTGTTCGTGCAGAGCCTGGAGGTCTTCGAGATCCCCGCCCTGCTCGGCATGCCGGCCCACATCAACGTCGTGACCAGCCAGATCTACCAGCTCTTCCAGACCTACCCGATCGACTTCCACGCCGTGGGCGCGCTCGGCGTCCTGCTGCTGGTGGTCGCCTCGCTCGGGGTGCTGCTGGTGGGCCGGGCCGGCGGCTCGCTCAAGCAGACCGCGACCGTCTCCGGCAAGGCGTTCCGGCCGCGCCGGGTCGCGCTGCGCAAGGGCCGGCCGTGGGCGGGGGCGTTCATCGTCCTGTACTTCCTGACGGTCGTCGTCCTGCCGCTGGCGATCCTCCTGTACGCCTCGCTGCTGCCCTTCTACCAGACGCCGAGCGCGCACGCCTTCTCCCAGATGTCCTTCGACAACTACTTCCGGATCCTCGACGACCCCACGGTGATCAGCGCCTTCAAGAACACCGTCTTCGTCGCGGTCGGCGCGGCCCTCGGCGTGATGATCCTGTCCGCCGTCACCTCGTGGTTCGTGGTGCGCACCCGGATGCGCGGGCGCGGCCTGCTGGACACCCTCGCCTTCTCCCCGGTGATCGTGCCCGGGCTCGTACTGGGCCTGGCCATCAGCTTCGTCTACCTGCACGTACGGCTGCCGATCTACGCCACGCTGTGGATCATCCTCATCGCGTACCTGACCCGCTTCCTGCCGTACGGCATGCGGTACGCCTCCTCGGCGATGACGTCGATCTCGGCCGAGCTGGAGGAGTCGGCGTACGTCTCCGGCGCCGGCTGGCTCACCACGATCCGGCGGATCCTGCTCCCGCTCACCAGCCCCGGCATGGTCGCCGGCTTCATCTACGTCCTCATCGTCAGCTTCCGGGAACTGCAGAGCACCATCCTGCTCTACAGCCCCGGCAAGGAGACCGTCTCGGTGCTGGTGTGGGAGGAGTACCAGGACGGCGGGCTGTCGTCGGTGGCCGCGATCGGCGTGCTGATGGTGCTCATCCTGTGCGTCTTCGTCGGGCTCGCCACGCTGATCGGCGGCCGGAGGGGGGTGCGGCTGCAGTGACCCGGCCCCACGGCCACCCCCACCGCGCGTCCCGCACCACCCCGTAACCCTGAGGAGGCAGTCGTGCTGTCGATTGCGAAGGTCACCAAGGACTACACCGCCCCGGGCGGCCGTACCCCCAAGATCCCCGCCGGAAGAAAACCCCCCGCCCCGGGGCCCGGCGCCGCCGACGGCGGGCCCGTCACCGCGCCCGCGCTGCGCGGTATCGACCTGGAGGTGGAGCAGGGGCAGTTCCACACCCTGCTCGGCCCGTCCGGCTGCGGGAAGACCACGCTGCTGCGCTCCATCGCCGGCCTGGAGCGCCCCGACAGCGGCACCATCACCCTGTCCGGCACCACCATGTTCTCCTCCGACCAGGGCATCGACGTCACGCCCGACCGGCGCGACCTCGGCATGGTCTTCCAGTCCTACGCCATCTGGCCGCACATGGACGTCTTCAAGAACGTCGCCTTCCCGCTCACCGTCCGCAGACCCGGGCGGACGGCGCCCAGGCTGACCCGCGCCGAGCAGCGCGCACGGGTCGAGGAGGCGCTCGCCGCGGTGGGGCTCGCCGACTACGCGGGACGCCAGGCCACCAACCTCTCCGGCGGCCAGCAGCAGCGCCTGGCCGTCGCCCGCGCCCTGGTGACCCGCCCCGCGCTGGTGCTGCTCGACGAGCCGCTGTCCAACCTCGACGCGCGGCTGCGCGAGTCGATGCGGTTCGAGCTCAAGCGGCTCCAGCGCGAGACCGGGGTGACGATGGTGTATGTCACCCACGACCAGGCCGAGGCGCTGGCGCTGTCCGACGTCGTCACCGTCATGTCGCAGGGCCGCATCGAGCAGAGCGCGCCCCCGCAGGACGTCTACGACCAGCCGGCCTCGCTCTTCGTCGCCGAGTTCGTCGGCGCGCCGAACCTGGTGCGGGGCGTCGTGGAGCATGTCGCGGACGGCGCGGCGCGGGTCGCCTCGGACGCCGGCGCCATCGCGGTGGCCCGGTGCGGGCTCGCGGCGGGGGAGCGGGTGCGGGTGCTGATGCGGCCGGAGGACTTCACCGTCGCCGCGGCCGACCGCGCCCCGGCCGATGGCGGCGCCGGGCACAACACCTTCGACGGGGTCGTCGTCGCGACGGCCTTCGAGGGCGAGCGGGTCCGGCAGCAGATCCGGGTGGGCGCCCTGACGGTGGAGTGCCACGCCCAGCGGCACCTGGCGCTGCCCGACGGGACGGCGGTGCGGCTGTCGATCGCCGCGGCGCAGGTACGGCTGGTCCCGGAGACCGCGGACGGCGGCACGGCCGCGGCGGACCCGGACCGGTACGCGATGGCGGGCTCGGCCCGGGAACGAGGTGGACGGTGAGCGTGGGCACACGGACGGCGGACGGAGCGGCGCAGGCGGACGGAGCCGCGCGGGCGGGAGCGGCGGCGCAGCCGGGAGCGGCGGCGCAGGCCGCCGAGGCGCGCGGGCCGGCGCTGCCGGACGGCCTCGCAGGCCTGGACGGCGAGGCGGGGCTGCTGGAGGTCGTGGTCGCCCGGCGAACCCCCGTCGCCGACGGCGTCCTCGCGCTGGAACTGGCCAGGATCGACGGGCGCCCGCTGCCGCCGTACCGGCCCGGCAGCCATGTGGACCTCCACCTCGGCAACGGCCAGGTGCGGCAGTACTCGCTGTGCGGCGACCCCGCGGACACCTCCCGCTACCGGCTCGGCATCCTGCGCACCGCGGACTCCCGGGGCGGCTCACGGCATGTGCACACCCGGATCCGCGAGGGCCTGTTCCTGCTGATGAGCCCGCCGAAGAACAACTTCCCGCTGGTCGCCGACGCACCCCGCAGCGTGCTGTTCGCCGGGGGCATCGGCGTCACCCCGCTGCTGGCCATGGCACGCGAACTCGCCCGGCTCGACCGCTCCTTCGAGGTCCACTACCGGGCCAGGGACCGGGGCCGGCTGGCCTTCGCGCCGGAGCTCACCGAGCTGGCCGGGCCCGGCCGCGTCACCTGCTACACCGACGACGCGGCCGGCGGCGCGGCGGACTTCGACGCGGAGGCCGTGATCCGCCGCGCCGGCCCGGGCGCGCACGTCTACATGTGCGGGCCGCGCGGGTTCATGGACCACGTCGCGGCAGCCGCCGGCCGCGCCGGGGTGCCGGCCGAGCTGCTGCACGAGGAGAACTTCACCAACGACGTGGACCTCACCGGCACGCCGTTCACCGTCGTCGCCGCCCGCAGCAAGGTGACCGCGCGCGTCGAGGCCGACCGCACCATCGCCGAGACCCTGCGCGACCACGGGGTGGCGGTCCGCACCTCCTGCGGGACGGGCGTGTGCGGCACCTGCCTGACGGCCGTGCTGCGCGGCGAGCCCGACCACCGCGACGTCTTCCAGTCGCCCGCCCAGCAGCGCGCCAACACCGCCGTCACCCTGTGCTGCAGCCGCTCGCGTACGCCGGAGCTGGTGGTGGACCTCTGAGCCGGGCCGCGGGGCCGCCGCCCGGCCGGCCTGTGGGTGCGGCGGGCGGCCCGGTGTGGTGGTCTGGGACGAGCGGGGGCGCGCACGGGCGCCCCGCAGGACGGCGGGAGCCCCGGCCATGGACGACGCCAGCAGGAACTACCCCGGCATGATCGTGCCGGTGGGGCACGTCGAACCGGTGCCCCGCCGGCTGCGCGGGCTCGTGGCGGGCCGCTACGTCTTCGACACCACGCGGGCGAAGTACGTCTGGTCCTGGCCGGGCTACCCGCAGTACTGCATCCCGCTGCGGGACGTCGCCGAGGGGCTGCTGACCGACGGGGGCGCGACGATGCCGCTGGGCATCGGCGGCGGGCGGCGGCAGGACCTCGCCGTCGGCGACGTCACCCGGCCGGGCGCCGGCTGGGTGTGGGACGACACCGCGCCCGAGCAGATCCGCGGACACGCCGGCTTCCGCTGGGAGGCGCTCGACGCCTGGTTCGAGGAGGACGAGCAGGTCTTCGTCCACCCGCGCAATCCGTACACGCGGGTGGACGCCCTGCGGTCGGGCCGCCCGGTCCGGGTCGAAGTGGACGGCGCGGTCGTCGCGGACGCGCCGTCCACCGTGATGGTCTTCGAGACCGGGCTGCCCACGCGCTACTACCTCGACCGCGTCCACGTCGACTGGACCCGGATGGCCGCCACCGACACCGTCACCGCATGCCCCTACAAGGGCACGACCAGCGGCTACTGGTCGGTGCGCACCGACACCGCCGTCCACCGCGACCTCGCATGGGCCTACGACTTCCCGACCCGCCAACTGGCGCCCATCGCAGGCCTGGTGGCCTTCTACAACGAGCACGTCGACCTCTTCGTGGACGGCGGACGGCTGCCCCGCCCCGAGCCGCTCAGGAGGTGATGAGGTCGAACTGCTCCCAGGGGCCGATGCTCGTGCGGTTGGCCACCAGCGGGGCGGCGCCGGCGTTCTCGGCCGTGACGTAGAGGTTGTTGGCCAGGGACTTCAGGCTGACGGTGCCGCCGGAGTTGTGGACGAGCTGGAAGGTCTCCCACTGCCCGGCGGCGGCCCGGTTGGCGATCAGCGGGGACGCCCCGGCGTTGTCGGCGCAGACGAACTGGTTGTTGGCGTGGGCCCGCAGGTTCACGTTGCCGCCGCCGGCGTCGATCAGGTCGAACTGCTCCCAGCCGCCGACGGCGGCCCGGTTGGCGATCAGCGGCGAGGCGCCGGCGTCGTCCGCGGTGACGTACTGGCTGTTGGCGCGGGAGCGGAAGCTGACCACCGTGCCGCTGCCGCCGCTGGGCGGGGCGCCCACCACGGGCTGGGTCGGGCGGGTGGCGGTCAGGGCCAGCTGGCCCTTGAGCATCCGGCCGCCGTCGCCGGTCAGCCGCAGATAGTAGTCCGAGGAGCAGGGCGTGCCGTCCTCATCCAGCGCGTACAGGCCCGAACCGGCGGGGACCTGCGAGGCGTTCTCGGCGGTCTTGGCGATCTGGTTGCCCTCGCCGTACTCGTCGAACATCGAGATGTAGACGCCTTGGACGCCGGCCCGCACCACGTTGTAGAACTGCCGCCACATGAAGTCGCCGTGGGCGCGCTGCCGGGCCGAGACGTCACCGGGCAGCACGCAGGGCTGGTAGTCGATGCCGTGCGCGTTGCAGTCGGCCTGGTCGGGGACGGTGTAGGTGGTGTACGCGTTGTCGGAGTCACCGGCGTTACCGATGGCGCCGACCATCCACGGCGAGATCATGTTGAGCGCGTGGTAGACGTCGCCGTAGCCGGCGCGCGAGCCGCCGGTGCCGGTGCGCCACTCGCGCGGCACCCCGCCGATGACGTAACAGCCCTGCCCCTTGAACCAGTTGATGACGTCGAGGCACGCCGCGGCGGAGAAGGTGTGGTTGTTGTCGTTGAAGCCGAAGCCCCATATGCACACCACCGGCTTGCCGTTCTGCTTGGCGTAGGCCGAACTCGCCGTGTGGGCCTTCATCTTGTTGGTCCAGTCGGTCTTGATCTCCGACTGCATGTTCGACCATCCGGAGATGTCGTACATGATGTAGAACTTGACGCCCTTGGCCTCCGCGGAGTTGCGGACCTTCTGGGCCATCGCGTCCCGGGTCGGGCCCTCGGAGCTGTTGGGGTTGAAGCGCTGGAGGGCCGCGGTGTCGCAGCCGTAGGTCTTCATCCACCCGAAGTGGGTGTCCACCGTCTGCTGGTCGTACGAGGAGAACAGCGTCGCCGCGCCACCGCCGTTGAAGTTGGGGTACGCGGTCGGGTACGTCCTGCTGTACTCGCGCATGTCCGGCCACGCCTTGATCGCGTTGTTCGACGGGGACGGCGCCTGGCCCCAGTTCTGGCTCCAGTGCCACCAGCCGTTGATGGGCGCGCCGTCGCCCGCGCAGGCGAACCAGCCCTGGTAGCCGACGCTGACCTTGCCGACCACGTCGCCGGCGCCGCTCGCGGCCGGGACGGCGGCCTGTGGCGCGGCCACCGCCGAACTGGCCCGCGCGCTCTGGGCGTTCGCCCCGAGCGCGGCCAGGCCCGCGGTGGCCGAGCCACCCGCGACGACGGTGCTGAGGAACCTACGACGAGACACATCCATGGGGAAGACTCCGATACGCGGGGCTGCGGTGGGGGGAAGTCCGCGGCGCTCCCGGCCGCGGCGCCGGGCCCCGGCGGACGGGGCGTCAGCGCGCGGCGATTCAACTACCGAAGCTCGGAGGGGTCAATACCTCCGACGTTTCTCGAAACTATGTCCGTATGAGGTCTGTTTGGGGCATGTGATGCCGTCGTTTGTTCGACAGGCGTGCAAAGCCGCACCGGACGGCCCGGCGAGCCGGCGGCGAACGAGCCGACAGCAACTTCCCATAAAGGGAGGAATGTTCAGCGATGGGCGAGCAGCCGAGCGCTCAGCGCGCCGACATTGGGCGAAATCGGGCCGCGGGAAACCGGCCACCGTCGGGCCCTTGCCGAGCGAAAACGCCGGATGTCATCCGATGTTCGCCCGCGCGGAGGCCGCCCCCGCCGGCACCGGACGCGCGCACGCCGGGGAGCGCGCTCGCAGGCCGGAGACGTTGACAGCATTCCCGCAGGCCCTCTACGGTTCGGCGCTAGATACGGTCATACGTGTGAACGAGGCTCCAGCGCGAGCCGGAATGGGAACGGTGGCGCGATGTACGCAGGCCCCGGGATGACCGCGTGGCGGCGTCACGGCCGCGTCGCGGCGTACCTGGCCCGGCACATCGACCTGCTCCGCGTCTGCAGCGCCCTGTGTACGGGCGCGGACCGCGCCCCCCGCTGCTCCGCCTGACGGCGCGCCCCCGCAGGACCCGCCCCCGGCGAGGTCCCGCCGGTTCCCGAGCCCGGCGCCCCGCACGCCCGCGCCCTGACGGCCCGCCGAGGCCGTCCCGCCCCGTTCGTCCTCCCCGCCCCCGCCCCGGCGCGCCTGCCCGCGCGCCCCCACCCGGACGACGCTCCGTGCTGCCGCGACCCGACCCGCGGCGGTGCGGCGCGCCGCGGGGCGGCGCGTCCGCCTGGAGTCCCCATGCCCGAGCCCCAGCCCCCCGCCCTGGCCACCGGCGCGTCCCCGCCGCCGGCCGACGAGCCCCCGCCGGACCCCGACCCCGCCGCCGCGACCGGCCCCGCCGCCGTCGCAGCAGCGGCCCCCGCCGCGCCGCCGGTGATCCCGCTGCGCCACCCGTGGCGGTGGGTCGCCACCGCCGCCGTCCTCGTCCTGGTCGCCCAGATCGTGCACGGCCTGGCCACCAACCGCTTCTACCAGTGGGACCGCTTCGGCTACTGGTTCTTCCGCCCGGTGGTGCTCGACGGCCTGCAGATCACCCTCGAAGTGACCGCCTACAGCGCCGTCGCGGGCCTGGTCCTCGGTGTCCTGCTGGCGCTCGCCCGGCTTTCCCGCAGCCCCGTGCTGCGGATCGTCAGCTGGGTGTACGTGTGGCTCTTCCGGTCGGTGCCGCTGATCGTGGTGCTGCTGTTCCTGTACAACTTCAGCGCCCTGTACCAGAGCCTGAGCCTCGGCGTCCCCTTCGGGCCGTCCTTCGTCAGCTTCGGGGAGTCGCGGCTGGCCACCGACACCGTCGTGGCCGTCGTCGGCCTGACCCTCAACGAGGCCGCCTACGCCGCCGAGGTGGTACGCGCCGGCCTGCTGTCGGTCGACCAGGGCCAGCACGAGGCCGCCGCCTCCCTGGGGCTGCCGCGGCGCTACCAGTTCACCCGGATCGTCTTCCCGCAGGCGCTGCGCGCCATCGTCCCGGCCTACGTCAACCAGCTGATCGGCCTAGTCAAGAGCACATCGCTGGTCTTCTACGTCTCGCTGCTCGACCTGTTCGGCACCGTGCAGAGCATGGGCAGCACCTACCCCGGCGACATCGTGCCGCTGCTGCTGGTCGCCACCGTCTGGTACGTGATCCTCACCAGCGCCGTCTCCGTCGTCCAGTTCTACGTCGAACGCCACTACTCGCGCGGCGCCCTGCGCGCGGTGCCGCCGACACCGCTGCAACGGCTGCGGGCCGGCGTACGCGATCTGCGGGTCCGGATACGCAAGGAGGCCGCGCTGTGACCCTCACCGACACATCACCCGCCGCCGTCGACGTCCGCGGCGTCCACAAGGCGTACGGGGCGCACCGGGTGCTCGACGGCATCGACCTGGCGCTGCGCCCCGGGCAGGTCACGGTGATACTCGGGCCCTCCGGCTCGGGCAAGTCCACGCTGCTGCGGGTGATCAACCACCTGGAGAAGCCGGACGCCGGCCATGTCAGCCTCAACGGCGAGCTCATCGGGGTGCGGCGGCACGGCACCCGGCTGAAGGAGCTGAGCGAGCGGGCGATCCTGGCGCAGCGCCGCCGGATCGGCTTCGTCTTCCAGGCGTTCCACCTCTTCCCGCATCTGACGGTGCTGGAGAACGTCGCCGCGGCACCGGTGGCCACCGGCCAACTGGCCGCCAAGGAGGCGCAGAAGCTGGCCCTCGGCCTGCTGGACCGGGTGGGGCTGGCCGACAAGGCCGGCGCCTACCCGCGGCAGTTGTCCGGCGGCCAGCAGCAGCGGGTCGCGATCGCCCGCACCCTCGCGCTCAAGCCCGGGATCATCCTCTTCGACGAGCCCACCTCGGCGCTCGACCCCGAACTGGTCGGCGAGGTGCTGTCGGTGATCCGGGACCTGGCGACCGGCGGGACGACGCTCGTCGTCGTCACCCACGAGATCGGCTTCGCCCGCGAGGTCGCCGACCACGTCGTCTTCCTCGACCGCGGCCGGATCGTCGAGTAGGGCCCGCCA
>NZ_JAATEJ010000036.1 GCF_012034175.1 Actinacidiphila epipremni | reverse complement strand
GTTCCTGCGCGACCCGCAGGCCGGTGAATTCGCGCACCGGGTGAGCGAGTTCGACATCCGGGGGCGGTTCAACGTACCGCGCAGCCCGCAGGGCCGGCCGGTGGTCTTCCAGGCCGGCGACTCCGACCAGGGCCGGGAGTTCGCCGCCTCCGGCGCCGACGCGATCTTCTCCCGGCACGGCACCTTCGACGCCGGCCGCGCCTTCTACGCCGACGTCAAGGGCCGGCTCGCCACATACGGCCGCCGGCCCGAGGACCTGCTGATCCTCCCGGCCGCCACCTTCGTCCTCGGCGATACCCCGGCGGACGCGGCGGAGAAGGCCGACGTCATCCGGCACCAGCAGGTCAGCGGGGCGACCGCGATCGCGTTCCTGGAACGGGTGTGGAACCGCGACCTGAGCGGCTACGACCCGGAGGGCCCGCTGCCGGACGTCGAGCCGCTGGTGGAGGGCGACCTGATCGCCAAGGGCCGGGCCGACGCGCGCGGCCAGGATCTGCTGGCGACCGTCGCCCGCTGGCGGCAGGTCGCCGAGGAGGGCAAGCTCTCGATCCGCGAGCTGGTCATCGCCGAGACCGGGCGGCAGAACTTCATCGGCACCGCCGCGCAAGTCGCCGCGGAGATCAACGAGTTCGTGCAGACCGACGCGAGCGACGGCTTCATCCTCGTGCCGCACCTGACGCCCGGCGGCCTCGACGAGTTCGCCGACACCGTGGTGCCGCTGCTCCAGGAACGCGGCGTCTTCCGCACCGAATACACCGGCGAGACCCTCCGCGACCACCTCGGCCTGCCCGCCCTCACCCCGCCCGCCGGCCGCACCCGTACGCAGGCGGCGGCCCGCGCCTGACCCCCGGCGCCGGCGCACACCGGCCCGGCACCGCCCCATCCAGGCCATCCAGGCAATCCAGCGACCCCCCAGGGAGACCACGTCATGACCGCACCGGCAGAGCAGCAGGACCGCGCCGCGTTCGCCCGGCAATGGGCGGAGTGGCACGCCAGAAAGGACGAGGCACTCGCCGGACCGCACGGCTTCCTCGCGATCACCAGCCTCAACTGGCTGGACGAGACCCCCACCCGCTTCCCGGACGCGCCCGGCGCGTGGTCCAGCACCGACGAGGGCGTCGTGGTGGAGCTCGCCGACGGCGAGGAGCTGGCGTACGAGGGCGAGACGCTGCGCGGCCGACACAACTTCGGCGTGCCGGCCGAGCGGGCGAGCCTGTTCCCGCTCGCGGGCGACGCGGCGATCGAGGTCGCCCGGCGCGGCGGCTACGACATCCTGCGCCCCCGCCACCCGGAGAACGCGCTGCGGGTGTCCTTCACCTGCACGCCCGCCTACGAGCCCGACCCGCGCTGGGCGGTGCCGGGCCGCTTCACGCGCTTCGACGCGCCGCGCCCGACGCCGGTCGGCGCGGTGGTGGCGGGGCTGGAGCACGTCTACGACGCGGTGGGGCAGGTCGAGTTCGCGCTGGACGGCGCGACCTACCGGCTGACCGCCTTCGACGGCCACGCCCCCGGTACGCTCCAGGTCCTCTTCACCGACGCCACCTCGGGCGTGACGACGTACGCCGCGAACCGCTCGCTGACGATCGACGCGCCGGACGCCGAGGGCCGGGTCGTGCTCGACTTCAACCGCGCCACCAACCTGCCCTGCGCCTACACCGATCTGGCCACCTGCCCGCTGCCCCCGGCCGAGAACCGCCTGCCGGTCCCGGTCGAGGCGGGCGAGCGCATCCCGGCCGAGGCCCAGGGCCACGCGCCCAAGTCCGTACCGGCGGCCTGAGGTTCCTGCCCGCGGCCCGAGGAGGTCGGTAGCCGCGGCCTGAAGTCCGCACCCGCGGCCCGGGGTTCGTACCGGTCGCCTGAAGTCCGCATCCGTGACCCGAAGTTCGTACCGGTCGCCTGAAGTCCGCATCCGTGACCCGAAGTTCGTACCGGTCGCCTGAAGTCCGCACCCGCGGCCCGAAGTTCGTACCGGTCGCCCGAACTCCGTCCCCGCGGCCCGCAGTCCGTCCCGTACGTCCGCAAGGCCCCCGTTGTGCGCCGCCGGTTCACCGGACCGGCGGCGTACGCCCCCTTCCGAACGCGCGTAGAATCCCGCATCATTGCGGTGTTCCACCTTGCACTGCCGGCACATCAGACGCATACGGCACAGCACGGGGCCCGCCCGAGGCCCGCCCCCGCACGCGCACCGCCAGGCACCGCACGGAACCACCGCTCGCCGCACCGAGTTCGACCGAGTTCACCCCCGCAAGGCCGCGGCTCCGCCCCGCAATGGCGCGGGCGTGCCGCGCCGTTTGTCATGGGCATGTAATCTCCGCGCAATCTCCCGCCCTCCCGTGCCCCCTTGCGTCGCGCCGCCCGTACGCGTCCGCGTCCGGCGTGCACCGCCCCGCGCGGGTCACCACCCCGGTCCCGCGCCCCCACCCCTTCCGAAGGGACACGACATGGCCTGCGGTTCCACCTCCCTCTGGGCCGGCGAAGCCACCTGGTTCTGCTGCGGCAACGCCTGGGGCTCCTGCGGCAGCGCCGGCACCGGCGCCTGCGGCACCTGCCAGTCCAGCAAGCACATGGCGGCCTGGCCCAACCTCTCCGCCGCCTGCTACGACATCACCCGCCCCGACCTGTGCGGCGAGGGCATGCCGCGGCGCACCTGCGGCGCGGTGATGAACGTCAAGCACCAGTGCTCCGGCGCGACCGTCTGCGTCACGCTCGCCGACTGCGGCCCGCGCACCAAGAGCTTCTGCGGCGAGGCCACCTGCTGCAACGGCGCCTGCCGCACCAACCGGGTCATCGACCTGACCCCCTCGGCCTTCTCCGCGATCGGCAGCCTCAGCTCCGGCAAGCTCCCGGTCTACATCTACGAGTGACCCGCGCCCCCGCGAGCCCCACGCCACAACCGCCTCCCCACCCCCCGGCCACGGAAGGACGAACGACGACATGAGCCCCAGCCAGCACAGCGAGAGCGGCGGGCGCCGCCTGGACCGCCGGCGCTTCCTCACCACCGCCGCCATCGGCGGCGCCACCATCGTCGGGGCCTCCGCCCTCGGCGGACTCGACGCGGACGCGGCCTTCGCCGAGCCGATGCCCTCCCTCGACACCGCCATCCCCGCGGCCTTCGCCGAGGGCCGTATCGTCGCGATCAACCGCAACGTGCTGGACGTCGCCGGCTCGCACGGCGAGCGGTACCTGATCCAGCTCACCAACGCCACCAGCGTGTGGAAGCTGCGCACCACCACCGCCGAGGCGATCGAGGTCGGCGACGGCCTCTACGCGCGTGGCGCGGCGATGCCCGACGGCACGATCGCCGCCGACGCGGTGTGGGTCAACATCGTGAACGTCTACGTCACCATCCGCGGCATCGCCAAGGACCGGCTGCACCTCCAGCACGGCAGTGCCGAGGTCGTCGGCCACATCGTGCCCGACACCACCACCGCCTCCTACCTCGGCGGCGCGCTCACCGCCGACCTGTCGAAGACCCGCATCGGGCAGGAGGCGCAGGTGCTCGGCGCCTGGCGGCCCGCGGACGGCAACATCGACATCGCCCGCGTCTCGCTCGGCCACTAGAAAGGGGCGCCGCCATGATTCCGCTGGTCTCCCACCTCGCGCCGCTGGTCTGCGCCGTGCTGCTCGCCGTCACCGGCGCCGGCAAGCTCTTCGGCCGGCAGACCGACCGACTGGCCGCCAACACCGTGCTGGTGCGGGTGCTGAACGACGGGCGCCGCGCCACGCTCGCGCTGCGCGGCGTCGGCGCGATCGAACTCGCCCTGGCGGCAGCCCTGTTCGCGGTGCCGGACACCGTCGTACCGGGAGCCGCGACCGCGCTGCTCGGCGTCGGCTTCACCGGCTACCTGGCCTACGCCAGGACCACCGCGCCGGAGTCGTCGTGCGGGTGTACCGCCCGCGCCGAAGGCCCCATCGGGGCCAAGGCGTTCAGCCGGGCCGGGCTCGTGGTGGCCGGCGGGGTCCTGGCCGCGACCGCCGACCGCCCGTGGTGGTCGGAGATCTCCCACCGCCCGGCCGCCGCGGCGGCCGTACTGGCCCTGGCCGCCGTGCTGGTGACGGCGCTCATGGCCGACCCGGCGCGGGTGCTGATGCCGCTGCGCCGGGCCCGACTGCGGCTGTTCGGCCACCCGTTGGAGCCCGCCACCGGTGAACGCGTGCCGGTCGCCGCGACGGTGGAGCTGCTGGAGCACTCGCTGGCGTGGCAGGCGGCGATGCCCGTCGTACGGTCGGCGCTGCTCGACCACTGGGACGACGAGGGCTGGCGGGTGCTGCACTACGCGGGCGCCTACACCGACGAGCGCGGTACGCACCCCGCGGACGTGCTGTTCGCGCTGGACCTGACCCTCACCGTGGACTCCGCGCCCTCCCCGGCGGTGCGGGTCTCGGTCATCGACGACATGACCGGCGAGGTCGTGCCGTCCGCCGTGCTCGCCCCCACCCGCACCCCGCTGCCGCTGGCCACCTGACCGGCACCCGGCCCCGCGGCCCCCGACCGGCGCCCCGAGCCCGGCCGGGGGCCGCGGTACGTCCGCAAGAAGCGGGCCCGGGACCGTAAAGCCCCGTGCCGGGCGGCGGAGTTCAGGCCGCGGACTCCCTCGTCGGCAGGAAGGTGACCATCCGGCGCCGCGGGTCGTGCGCGGGCGAGGAGACGAGGGTGCGGACGTGCTGCGGGCGGTCGGTGCCCGGCGGGACGATGATGCGGACCTGCCCGTCGTTGTGCAGCAGGATGCGGTGCGAGCCGTCCACCGCCCGCCACAGCTCGGCCAGTTCGGGATGCCGCTGGATCTCCTCGATGATGCCGCGCAGCTCCGGGCTGCGGGTGGTCTCCGCCTCCAGCCGCAACTGCCGCAGATACGAGGACGCCCAACCGCTCTCCCACTCCCCGCACAGCCGGCGCGCGTACGGCGAGAAGAGCACGAACCGCAGCAGGTTGGCCGGTTCGGGCTCACCCGCGGACAGGAACAGCCCCTGCCAGGCGGCGTTGCTCTCCTCGATGCGCCAGCCGGCGTCCACCGCGAGCGAGGGCACCGGCAGCGCCTGCAGGTACGACGTCCAGCCGCTGACCGCCTCCGGGTCCGGGCGGCCGGGGCCGCGCGGCGGGAATCCGCCGCTGGCGATGAACCACAGCTCGTCGCGCCGCGCCGAGTCCAGGTCCAGCGCCTCGGCAAGCGCGTCCAGCCGGTGCCGCGGGATCGGGCGGACACCGCTTTCCCAGTCCTGGTACAGCCGGGTGGAGATGCCCATGTGCTGCGCCACGTCCTGCTGGCTCAGCCCGCTCCGGCGCTTTCCCGCGGCCGGCCCGGTGGCGCGCGGCGCGGGGCCGCCGTGCTGCCGACGCGCGTGCCGCAGGAAGCCGTGGATCAGTGGCGGGGAAACCACTTCTCGGGTCGCCATGCCATCCCCCCCGGGATCCCGACGCGGTGAAGCAGGCCGCGTCACTGTTCGATAACTGGCCATTCGATGGTCTTGGTTTGGCGCGAGGACTGTCAACCAATGCCCAACAATACGCTTTGACCTGCGCATTTGAGCATTCTTTGAGGATGAGGGAAAGTGAACCCCGGTGGCCTGCGGCCGACTTCGCGCCACCGACCTGGATGTTTGCGGCGCGGGGCTGAATTGGCCCACTTGCGCGCGGGCCCGCATAGGGGTCTGTCCACATTGGTACGTGTCCCATTTTGGACAAGGGCCCGCGCCGATCTGCGAAAGCCCTGCTGGGGGGCCCGGGTCCCCGGGAAAGCCCAGTTCGCGAAGCCGATTACGTACGCCGGGGTTCGTAGCGGGCAGGGCCCGGGGTCGGGTACGAATTCCCCACGGCACACACCGCGGCGGATCGCGCCGGGGCGGGTGCCGGGTACCACCCGCTCCCGGTCGCGGCCCCCCGAGTCGCCGCGACCGGGCCGCCGAGGGCCGCCGGCCCGCTCCGCCCGGTTCGGGGGGGAGCCCTCGGAGGACGAGTGAGGGGCCGGCCTGGCCCGTCGGCCCCTCACCGAGTCACGCGCTGCCGTCCCGGAGGTCGCCATGGCGTATCAGCCGCCCGCCGCACAAGCGCTTACTCGCGCCGCCGGGACCGCTTCCACCGCCGCGCCCGGCGCCCCTCCGCAGCCCGCGCACCACATCGGCTTCGCCGCCGCCGACCACGACGACACCCGGGGCCGCCTCACGGCCCTCGCGGCGGCCCTGCGCGCCGCGGACGCCGCCGAGGCCGCCAGGACCGCCCCGGCACCCGGCGCGGACGGCTGCGCCGGCGCCGCCTCCTACGACGGCGACGGCACCTCCTACGCCGAACTGCTCGCGGCGCTCGCCGACTTGGACGCCCCGGAGGACCTGAGCGACCCGGACGACCTGGGCGACACGCTCGACCTCAACGGCGGGGTCGGCCTCGACGACCCCGCCGGCTCCGGTACGGGCGCCGGTACCGCCGGCAGCCTCCTCCTCGGCCTGGAGCGCGCCGTCGTCGACTTCTGCACCGACCTCGCCCTCGGCGACCGCCGCCGGACGTACGGCTATGTCACCGCGGGCGGCTCCGAGGGCCTGCTCGTCGGCCTGACCGCCGGCCACCAGGCGCTGCCCGGCGCCCCGCTGTACGTGTCCGCCGCCGCGCACCACGCCGCCCGCGGGCACGCCGCCCGGCTCGGCATGGACGTCGTCGAGGTGCCCTGCCGCGAGGACGGCACCATGGACACCTGCCTGCTGCGGCTGCTGGTCGCCGAACGCCCCGGCGGCGCCGTCGTCCTGGCCACCGCCGACACCGCGGCCGGCGCCGGCGGCGACGACCTCGCCGAGATCCGCGCCGCCGCCACCCCCGCCGGCCCCGTCCACGTCCACGTCGAGGCCGGCAACGCGGGCCTGACCGCGCCCTTCGCGCGGCGCCCGCTGCCCTGGGACCTGCGCGACGGCGCCGACAGCCTGTCGCTGACCGCGCACCGCCTGCTGGGCCTGCCCGTCCCGTGCGGGGTCGTGCTGGCCGCGGCCGGCCCGGCCGTACCCGCCGCCCGCGGCGGAGGCGGGCCCACCCCCCACCCGCTGGCCACCGCGCTGCTGTGGGCGGGGCTGCGCGACCACGGCTACGACGGGCTGCGCTCCCTGGTGCACGCCTGCTACGACACCGCCGGCTACGCCGCCGACCACCTCACCGCCGCCGGCTACCGCGCCGACCGCACCGGGCACGGCCTCACCGTCCGCTTCCCCCGGCCGGCCGCCGCGCTGTGCGCCCGCTGGCGGCTGGCCACCGCCGGCCCGTACGCGTGCCTGACCGCGCTGCCGCCGCTCAGCCGCGCCTCCGTCGACGCCTTCTGCCGCGACCTGCGCGCCGGCGGCCCGCTGCCTTCCGTGCCCGGCCCGCGCCTCCCCGCCGAGCCGCACACCGCCCGGGCGGCGCGATGACCGCCGCCCGCACGCTCCCCGCGCGAGGAGCCCCCAGACCGGCGCCCGGCCCGGGCAGAGCCGGGCGCCGCCACCCCCGCCGGGTCCCGTACTCCCGGGTACGGGACCGGGCGGGCCGGGTGGCCGCCGCCACGTCACGCCGTCCCGCACCCGGCGGCCCCCGCGCCGCCGCGGCTCCTTCCCGGCAGGGCGGCTGACGTGCCGGGCCCCCACACCGCAGGCGAGGCCCTGCCCACCCCCGAAGCCCCCGTGCCCCGTGCGGCACGGGGGCCTTCCGGCTTTCCCGCCGGCCACGCCGCGGACCCCGGCGACACCGGCGCGGCCGGGCCCGAGCGGCTGGTGCCGGTCGAGATCCCCGTCATCCCGGTCGCGACGACGCCCTGGTCGGGGGACTGGTTCGGGACGGCCGCCGCCGTCATGCCGGTGAGCCTCGCCGTGCTGCCCGGCGGCACCGTCCACACCTGGGGCACCGTCATGTCGCAGGTCGCCGACCTCGCCGACGGCACCCACCCCGCGTGGTCGGCCGCCGCGTGGCAGGCCCGGGAGAACGGCCGGCCCACACCCGTCGCCGTGGGGCACCCGGACGGCCGCGTCGACCGCTTCCTCGTCGCCGCCGACGGCACCGTACGGGCCGCCGTGGGCCCGCCCGCCCCGGCGCCCGCCCGGCCCGCCCCGGACCCCTGCTGGGGCGACCTGACGGGCATGCCGCACGGCCTGTGCGCCCTGCCGCTCGGCCCGGGCGTGGCCTCCGCGGTGGAGCGGGCCGGCCTGGAGGCCGCGCTGGACCGCGACTGGCGGGCGGCCACGCACTACTACACCGTCGCCACCGCCCGATGGCACGCCCGCAGCCACACCGAGGGCACCGCCGAGGCCGAGCGCGTCGCCCGGCTCGCCACGACCGTCTGGCTGCGCACCGCGCCCGAGGACTCCGCCGTGCTCGGCTTCACCCTGGCGCACCTGCTCATCGCGTCGTTACCGGACCTGCGCGGCCCGATCGCGGCCCTGCTGCGCCGGCTGGCCGACCACCTCCCGGCAGCCGGCCGCCCCGGCTCCGCGCCCCCGCCGCAACTCGGCGGCTGACCGTACGACCGCCGCCGTACGCCCCCGGCGCCCGGCGCGTACCCCTCCGCCGTACGCCCCCGGTCCCGGCCCCGCGCGGACTCCGCTCACACGACGGTGAACAGCCCCGCGAACTCCGCGTCCCGCGCGAGCTTCAGGCCCGCCTCGAAGCGGCTGCCGGCGTTGAGGCGGTCCATCAGCTTGGCGATCGCGCGCTGCACCGTACGGCGGTGCACACCCAGCTTGCGGGCGATCTGGTCGTCGCTGAGCCCCGACGCCATCAGCCGGATGATGACCCGCTCCTGCGCGGTGATGTCCGCGTCGTCGGCGTTCGCGGTCGACGCCCGCTCCAGGGTCTGGCCGCGCAGCCAGCAGTCCTCGTACACCGCGAGGAACGACCGCATCAGCGCGGCCCCGCGGATCACGATGACCGCGTCCGCGGGCCGCTCGGGGTCGGCGGCCAGCACCGCCGCGTCCGTGTCGAACGTCAGCATGTCGAAGGGCGCGTGGTCCACCAGCCGCAACTCCACGCCGGCGTCCGCCAGATCGTGCAGATAGCGGGCGTACTTCGGCGAGGCCAACGCCGACATCGGGTAGATGGCACGGCTCTTGACGCCGCGCGCCATGATCGACCGGTCGTGCTCGAGTGACGCCTCCAGCACGCCGATCGACGGCATCGGCCCCGGGTGCATCGACCCGCACGACTCGCGGGCGGTCTCCGAAAGGTCCAGCCGGGTGCGCTGCTTGCGGCGCGGCTCGTTGATGAACTCCACCGCGACCTCGCGCGTCTCGCGCTGCACCGCCGGCCGGTAGACGGTCAACAGCGCCTCGGTGACCCGCTGGAGCCGCACCCCGCTGCGCAACTGCTCGGTGGCGTTGACCTGGTAGCGGTCCATGGCGCGGGCCAGCGCCGCGTCGGGGTCCACCGCCTCCGCGACACCCTCGCGCACCTGGATCAGCCCCAGGTCCTCCAGCCGCCGCCAACCCCGGCCGCCGTGCGCGTCGTCCAGGTCCGCGGCCGAGTAGAGCTCCTCGCTCGGCACGCCCCCCTTCGTCCGCAACGTCTCGTACAGCGCGAGCGCCGCGTCCTCGTCACGCTGGGTGCTGACTCCGCCCGACGTGCTCGCTGACCCGGACGGGCACGCCTCCTCACTCGATACGGGAAGCATCTGCCTACCTCCATAGGCGATCCGGCGGCCACTCGGATACGGGAGGGCGCCCCGAACGCCCGAGGTTCCCCGAAACCTCAAGTATCTGTGCCGGCCACAGAGTGTCACGCAAGTTGTTTCCGCCGCGGAGCGTGACGTGCCGGACAGCGGATGAGACGCGCTCGGCATGTGACAGATCCCGCTCCAGTTCGGGATCATAGTGTGCCGGACTATGGCGGGGTGAAAGCGTTCTCCGTCCGTACTGTGTCCGTTACGCGCCACCGCGCGACCGTGCCCGGGGCGCGGACGCGCGGCCCCGGGCACGGAACGGGAGGTCAGCGGCGGCTCAGCGGCGGCTCAGAGGTCGAACTCCTGCGGGTTCAGGCCCACCGCGAAGCACGCCTCGCGCACCACGGCCTGCTCGGTCTTGTCGAAATCGCCGTCCGCGCCGCCGATGACGATGCCGATCTGGATCACCGCGCGGGCCTCCGTCGGCTTCTTCGACACCTTGGCGATCTCCTGGAGGATCGCCACCTTGCCGAAGTCGAAGTCCGCGGTCAGCTTGGCCAGGTAGTCCTCGAAACGGCGCTGGAGGTCCAGGGCCGGGAAGTTCTGCAGCACGGGGTTGGAGCCGATCAGCGTCGCGACACGCTGCCGCTCCGCCGGGTCGATCGTGCCGTCGGCGGCGGACACCAGCGCGCACATCGCCATGCTGGCGTCCCGGAACGCGCCGCTCTTCAGGTCGTTCTTCTTCGCGTTGAGCTGCGTCTGCATGCTGCTCGCGGACTCTTTCAGGCGGTCCCACAGGGGCATCGGGCGTCTCCTCGCACGGGCGGGTCGGTACGGTCGGAGAACTCGCGCGGAGGGTAAAGGAGTTCCCAAACCCTCCGAAGCTCACACCCGCGGGGTCCGTTCCGTCCGCAAAGCAGCCGATACGGGCGGCTCGGGGCGCTCACGGCGCGGGCAAGCCGCTCAAGCCGCTCACGGCACCAGGACGACCTTGCCCATCGTCGCCCGGGACTCCAGCGCCCGGTGCGCCTGCGCGGCCTCCGCGAGCGGGAAGGGCTGCACGGCCGGCCGCAGGGTGCCGTCGGCCGCGGCGGCCAGCGCCTCGGACTCCAGCGCCCGCAGGCCCTCCGAGGTGCCGGTGAGCCGGCCCAGGGCCGCGCCGACCAGCGGGTCGGAGGTCACGCCGAGCGCGTCGAGCTCGCCGGGCGCGAACTGCGCCGGGCCGCCCGCCGCCCAGCCGTAGACCAGATGCCGGCCGCCCGGCGCGAGCAGGCCCACCGCCTCCCGGGCCGCCGTGCCGCCCACCGCGTCGAAGACCACGGTGGCCGGCCGCTCCGCCCCCAGCGCCGCGCGTACGTCCTCGGTCCAGCCGGGCCGCGCGTAGTCCACCGCGACGCCCGCGCCCAGCGTACGGACCCGGGCCGTCTTGTCCGGGCCGCCCGCGGCCCCCACGACGGCGGCGCCGAGCCGTACCGCGTACTGCACCAGCAGCGTGCCGATGCCGCCCGCCGCGGCCAGCACGACGGCGGTGTCGTCCGGGGTGAGGCCGGCCAGCCGCAGGATGCCCACGGTGGTGCGGCCGGTGCCGATCATCGCGACCGCCGTGCGCAGGTCCATCGTGTCCGGCACGACATGCAGCCGCGCCGCCTCGGTGACCGCCAGCGCCGCGTAGCCGCCGGGCACCGTCCCCAGGTGCGCCACCACCCGCCGCCCCAGCCACGCCGGGTCCGTGCCGGGGCCGACCCGGTCCACCGTGCCGGCGACCTCCCGGCCCGGCACGGTCGGCAGCTCCGGCAGCGGGATCGTCGCGGGCCCGCTGCCGGTGCGCAGCACGGTGTCCACGACATGCACCCCCGCCGCCCCCACCGCGACCCGCACCTGCCCCGCCCCGGGCCCGGGGTCGGCGACCTCCTCGTACCGCAGCTCCTCGGGCCCCCCGAAGGCATGCAACCGCACGGCGTACATCCGCGACTCCTCTCCCCGCCCGGCGCCCCACCGGACGCGCATCCCCAGCCAACCCCGCCGAGGGGTCCCAGCGGCAATGGGAGCTTCGCCCTACGCCTCAAGGTCTCCTCCCGGGCGCAGCGGCAGCGCCCTAGACCCGCGGATAGCGCGTGAGCAGCTGCCACACCGCCGGGTTGTCCGTGAGGCCCTCGTGCATGTCGCCGAGGTCGGCCACCACGTCGTGCAGGAAGTCGCGTGCCTCGCGGCGCAGGTCGGCGTGCCGGACGGCCAGCGGCGGCTCGTCGGGGAGCCAGTCCGCGCTCACGTCGACGAAGCCGAAGCGGCGCACGAAGCGGAGCCGGTCGGTGGACTCGGTGAAGTCGAGCTCCGCGTGCTGCGGGCGGGCGGCGCGGCTGCCCGCAGGGTCGCGGTCGAGGTGCTCGGCGATGTCGCACAGCGCCCACGCGAAGTCCAGCACCGGCACCCAGCCCCACGCGGTGGACAGCTCGCGCTCGCCCTCGGCGACGTACACGTCACCGCAGAACAGGTCGTGCCGCAGCGCCCGTACGTCCGCCGTGCGGTAGTCCGTCTGCGGCGGGTCGGGGAAGCGGCGGGAGAGGGCGTAGCCGAGGTCGATCACCCCGCGATCGTGCCAGACGCCCGGGCGGGCGCACGGCGCCCCCGCGCGGGCGGACCCGGCGGGGGCGCGGTCATGCGGTCGCCGCAGGCGCCAGGGCGTCAGAGGGTGACGCCGAAGTCGGTCGCGATACCGGCCAGGCCCGAGGCGTACCCCTGGCCCACCGCGCGGAACTTCCACTCCGCCCCGTTGCGGTACAGCTCGCCGAAGACCATCGCGGTCTCGGTCGCCGCGTCCTCGCTCAGGTCGTAGCGGGCGATCTCGGCGCCGCCGGCCTGGTTGATGATGCGGATGTACGCGTTGCGCACCTGGCCGAAGTTCTGCGAGCGGGACTCGGCGTCGTAGATGGAGACCGGGAAGACGATCTTCTCGACGTCGGCCGGCAGGCCGGCCAGGTTGACGTTGATCGCCTCGTCGTCGCCCTCGCCCTGGCCGGTGCGGTTGTCACCGGTGTGCACGATGGTCTGGTCCGGCGTCTGCTTGTTGTTGAAGAAGACGAAGTGGGCGTCGGAGTAGACCTTGCCCTCCGCGTTGACCGCGATGGCGCTCGCGTCGAGGTCGAAGTCCGTGCCCGTGGTGGTACGGACGTCCCAGCCGAGGCCGACGGTCACGGCCGTCAGTCCGGGCGCCTCCTTGGTCAGCGAGACGTTGCCGCCCTTGGTCAGGCTTACCGCCATGGGAAGTCCCCTTAAGGTCCGTCGTGGGTGTTGCCGTCGAAACTACCGTCATCGGACAGAACGCGGACGGGGGATCCGCCGGTTCCATATGGCGGGTAAATCCCGTGGTGCGCCGGCAGCCGGCGGGGGATCATGGAGGTATGTCCGGGCCCTTGACCATCCGCGGCTCCGTCTCCGTGCCGGAGGCGGAGCTCCAGTGGCGTTTCTCGCGCTCCTCCGGGCCCGGCGGCCAGCATGTGAACACCTCCGACAGCCAGGTGGAGCTGCGCTTCGACCTCGCGGCGACCGAGTCCCTGCCGCCGGTGTGGAAGCGGCGGGCGCTGGAGCGCCTGGAGCCCCGGCTGGTGAACGGCGCGGTGGTGATACGGGCCTCCGAGCACCGCTCCCAGTGGCGCAACCGCGAGGCCGCCGCCGCCCGGCTCACCGCGCTGCTCGCCGAGGCGACGGCCCCGCCGCCGAAGGCCCGCCGGCCGACACGGATCCCGCGCGGCATCAACGAGCGCCGGCTGCGGGTGAAGAAGCAGCGCGGCGAGACCAAGCGGGGCCGCTCCGGCGGCTGGGAGTGAGCCGCGGCCGGCCGCGCGTACGCACCGGGGCCCGGCTCCTAGCGCAGGAAGCGGTAGCGCCCGCGGAAGTAGGCGAGCGGGCCGCCCTCGGCGCTGGGCGTACGGGCGGCGAGCACGCGCGCGACGACCAGGGTGTGGTCGCCGGCCGGCACGCGCTGGTCGGTCTCGCACTCCAGTATCGACAGGGCGCCGCCCAGGATCGGGGCGCCGGAGTGCTCGCCGCGGTAGTAGGAGATGTCCTCGAAGAGCAGCCGGTCGCTCACCCGCCCGCGCAGCGCGAACCGCCCGGCGATGTGCCGCTGGCTCTCGCTGAGGACCGAGGCCGCCCAGCGCGGCTGCCGCTCCAGCAGCTCGTCCATGCGCGATCCGGTCCGTACGCTGACCAGCACCATCGGTGGTTCGAGGGAGACGGACATGAAGGCGGTGGCGGTCATGCCGACGTCCTCGCCGCGCGGCCCGTCCTCCGGGTCGTGCGCGGTGATCAGGACGACGCCCGCGTTCAGGCGGGTCATCGCGGCGCGGAAGGCATCGGGGTCGACGGTCTGGGCCATGGTGGTCCCAGCATGCCGGTCAGGTGTAGGCGGAAGCACGCTGTTCACGTTACGGGTCGGTAGCCCGGTGCGGATCGGGCTGTGGTCGCAGTCATAACCTTGCGAGGTCCTAGGACCGGAGCGGACCACAACAGGCCACCGCAGCACCCTGCGTATCCACATGCTTACACGATGATGTGACTTGAGTCACAAGCAGCAGTTATTGTTGACCCTGTGTACCGACGGCACAGCTCGCTGTGATTCAGTGGCCGGAGTGAACCGGTGCCAGCGGCGTCATCGGATGTATCGCACAGATCACGGGAGTTGCTGTCGAGGGCGCGGAGAGGGGCATGGATACCGAGTCGGAGCCGTATGTCCGCCTCGCGACCTTGCGTCAACTGCACCAGGTCGTGGCGGACCTCAACACCGCACGCAGTCTTGCCGACACCCTGCAGGCCGTGGCCGACGGGGTGGTCAAAGGGCTGGGCTACGACCTCGCCGCCGTCAACCTCGTCAGGCCCGACGGCGACCTCGTCGTGGCCGCGTTCGCCGGCAGCACCGCCGGTGAGGCACTGCTGTCCGGCCGGGTCGGCTCCCGCGCGGCATGGGAACGGCGGCTCAGCATGGGCCAGCGCTGGGGCTCACTGCGCTTCATCCCGCACACCGAGGGCTGGGTCCTCGTCGACGACGACGTGCCGCAGTGGCACACCGACGGCCCGCTGCCCCGCTTCGCCGACGAATGGCACCCCGGCGACCGCCTCTACGCCCCCATGCACTCCACGCCGGGCGGCGGCGGCGAGCTCATCGGCGTCATATCCGTCGACAGCCCCTCCAGCGGACGCCACCCGGGACCGTGGGGCCGCGAGGCACTGCAGATGTACGCCTTCCAGGCCGGCATCGCCATCAGCAACGCCCGGCTGCGGGCCAACATGCAGCGCGCCCTGGTCCGGCTGGAACGCGACCAGCAGGCGCTGCGGGCCAGCGAGGAGAGCTTCCGGCAGGCCTTCGAGTACGCGCCCAGCGGCATGGCCATCGCCGAGATGGGCGGCGACCAGCACGGCAAGCTGCTGCGCGCCAACGACGCGCTGTGCCGGCTGCTGGGCCGCAACGCCTCCACCATGCGCCGCTACTCCTTCTCCGACCTCGTCCACCCCGAGGACGTCGGCACCCTGCTGCGCACCTCCGCCGAGGGCGGTCGCGCCGAGCTGCGGCTCGCCCGCCGCGACGGCTCCTACGTGTGGGTCTCGCTGCGCAACTCCGTCGTCGCCGACACCGCGGACGGGCCGCGCTTCCTGCTCACGCACGTCGAGGACATCGAGGAGCGCAAGGGCCGCGAGCTGCAACTCGCCCACCGCGCCAGCCACGACTCCCTCACGGGCCTGCCCAACAGCGCCGAGCTGCGCTCCCGGCTGTCGGCCCGGCTGTGCGGCCGGCCCGGCGACAAGGACGCCGCGGCCCTCGCCGCGGAGGCGCAGAGCCCCGACGAATTCGCCTTCAGCTACGGCTACGGGCCCGAGGAACTTGCCGCGCCGCTCGGCGCGATCGGCTACGACTCGCACGTCCACACCGTCGCGCCCGACGAGAACGACCCGGCGCCGGGCAAGGGCCTGGCGGTGCTCTTCTGCGACCTCGACGGCTTCAAGTCCATCAACGACCGCTTCGGCCACCACACCGGTGACGCCGTCCTCATTGAGGTGGCCCGCCGGCTGACCGGCGCGGTACGCGACGGCGACACCGTTGCCAGGCTCGGCGGCGACGAGTTCGTCGTCCTCGCCGACGGCCTCGCCCCCGCCGACGCGGCCGACCTCGCGATGCGCCTGCGCAACGCGATCATCCCGCCCATCCGCGTCGACGGCCGCGCCGTCCGCGTCGGCGCGAGCTTCGGCATCGGCTGGGCCGGCTGCGGCATGACCGCCGAGGAGGTCCTGCACTCCGCCGACCAGCGCATGTACATCGAAAAGCGCAGCCGCTCCGCCACCACCCGCTCCACCCCGCCCCGCCCCAGTCACCGCCGCGCGGGCTGAGGCCCGCCCGGAGGGCTGCGGGGAGCCCGGCGGCGTTAGGTTCGACGCATGAGCGACGACGACAAGGCCCGGCGGCTCGCCGCCCTCCGCGCGTGCACGCGCATCCTCGCCAACCCTCCCCGCGAGAACCTCGCGGAGCGCCTCGCGCGGCTCGTGAGCGAGAGCGCCGACGCCTACGACCTCACCGGCCCGCTGGACTTCTACGGCGACGAGGACGGCGTCGTCGGCGAGCTCGAACGCCGGGTCGCGGAGCTCCTGGGCACGCAGGCCGCCGCCTATTTCCCGAGCGGCACCATGGCCCAGCAAGTGGCCCTGCGTATCTGGGCCGCCCGCACCGGCAACCCGCTGGTCGCCCTGCACCCGCTCGCCCACCCCGAGCAGTACGAGCGCGACGCGCTCAAGGCGGTGAGCGGCCTGCGCACCGTCCACCCGACCAGGGACCCGCGCATGCCCAGCGCCGACGAAGTGCGCGACCTAGACGAGCCGTTCGGCACCCTCATGCTCGAACTGCCGCTGCGCGTCGCCGGTTTCGTGCTGCCCACGTGGGAGGAGCTGACGCAGACCGTCGCGGCGGCCCGCGAGCGCGACGCCGTCGTCCACTTCGACGGCGCCCGACTCTGGGAGTGCGCCCCGCACTTCGGCCGCTCCCTCGCCGACATCGCGGGCCTGGCCGACAGCGTCTACGTGAGCTTCTACAAGTCGCTCGGCGCCCTGTCCGGCGCCGCCCTCGCCGCCCCCGCGGACGTCGTCGCCGAGGCGAAGGCGTGGCGGCACCGCTACGGCGGCCAGATCTACCAGCAGTTCCCCGCGGCGCTGTCCGCGCTGGCCGGCCTGCGCAACGAACTGCCCAGGCTGCCCTCGTACGTCGCCCACGCCGCCCTCGTCGCACGGGCGTTGCGCGAGGGACTGGCGGAGGGCGGCGCGAACTGGCCGCGTACGTACCCGGACGTGCCGCACACCCATGAGTTCCAGGTGTGGCTGCCCTACCCCGAGGACGTGCTCAACGCCGCTGCGCTCGCGCAGGCCGAGGAGCGGGGCGAATCCCTCTTCGGCCGCGCCGAGTTCTTCGAGCCGCGGCTGCCGGGGCTGTCCATGACGGAGGTCTCGGTCGAGGCGGGCACGCTCGCCTGGACCGAGGCCGACATCCGCGCCGCCGCGGCCGACTTCGCCCGCCGCCTGCCGCCGGCGGCGTAACTCCCGTCAGGGGCGCAGCAGGAGCTTGCCGGTCGTCGTACGGGACTCCACCAGCCGGTGCGCCTGCGCCGCGTCGGTGAGGGCGAACTCCGCCGACACCGGCAGCTCCACGCCGCCGTCCACGACCGTGCGGAACGCCTCCTGGACCAGCTCCCGCAGCCGCTCGGGGTCCGCCGCGGCGAGCCCCATCAGCGAGAAGCCGGACACCGACAGCCCCGGCGGGTAGAGGTCGGCGGGCCCGATCTGCCAGGGCGCGGCCGAACCGGAGTTGCCGAACGACACCAGCCGCCCGAAGCGCGCGGTGACCGCGAGCGTACGGCGGAAGGTCTCGCCGCCGATCGGGTCGAGGGCGATGTCCACGCCCCGCCCGCCGGTCGCGGCGCGCACCTCCTCGTCGAAGTCTGCGGTGAGGAAGACCTGGTCGTAACCGGACTTCAGGGCGTGCGGCGCCTTGTCCATGCTGGAGACGACCCCGTAGACCGCGCTCGCCCCGCCGAGCCTGGCCAGTTGGCCCGCGACCGTGCCGACGCCGCCGGCCGCGCTGTGGACGAGCACGGTGTCGCCCTCGCGCAGCCGCGCTATGTCGTGCAGCAGCGCGTACCCGGTCGGCAGCACGCTCGGCAGCGTCGCCGCGGTCCGCAGGTCCAGGCCCTGCGGTACGGGGAAGGTCGTGGCGGCGGGCACCAGCGCGATCTCGGCGTAGCCGCCGCCGCGGACGAAGGAGGCGACCTCGTCGCCGGGTGCGAGTCCCGTGACGCCCTCGCCGACCGCCAGCACCCGGCCGGAGACTTCGAGGCCGGGGCGGAAGGGCAGCGAATCGACCCGGTAGCCCTGCGAACGGGCCAGGATGTCGGCGAAGTTGATGCCCGCGAAGGCGACGGCGACGGTGACCTCGCCGGGCCCGGGCACCGGATCCGGCAGGTCCACCGGGTGCAGCACCTCGGGACCGCCGAACTCGTCGAAGATCATTGCGCGCATGGCGCGTCCCCCTTGCTGGCCCGGTCCGGCGACCGCGGCCGACTGTTCAATGAGAAGCGAACACTCAACACTGTATGGTTTTGATCGAACACCCGGCAAGCCGGGTCCCATTCCGCCGCACCTCCGGGGAGACGCCATGACGGCACCGCGGGCGCACCACCGGGCAGCCCCGGATCACACCCACCCCGACGACGTACCCCTTCTGGCCGCGCTTAGTGCTCTTGCCGACCCCGTACGTCTGCGCCTGGTGCGCGAGCTCGCGCTGTCCGAGGAGTGGAGCCGCAGCTGCGGGTCCTTCGACGTGCCCGTCGGCAAGGCCGCGCTCAGCCACCACTTCGCGACGCTGCGGGCCGCCGGCCTGGTCGAGCAGCGCGACGCCGGGCCCCGGCGGCTCAACCGGCTGCGCCGCGCGGAGTTCGACGCGCGCTTCCCCGGGCTGCTGGACCTCGTCCTGGACGGGCCCGACCCGTCACGGCAGGAGCCGGCTCCACGGCAGGAGCCGGCTCACAGCCCGCCGCCGCCCGCCCGCACCAGCCCCGACTCGTAGGCCAGCACCACCGCCTGCACCCGGTCGCGCAGGCCCAGCTTGGTCAGGATCCGCCCGACGTGTGTCTTGACCGTCGCCTCCGACAGCACGAGCTTGCCGGCGATCTCGCCGTTCGACAGGCCCTGCGCCACCAGCATCAGCACCTCGCGCTCCCGCTCGGTCAGCCGCTCCAGCTCCTTGTGCCGCGGCTCCGCCTCCGGCGCCGGCAGCATCGGCGTGAACCGGTCCAGCAGCCGCCGGGTCGTACTCGGCGCGACCACCGCGTCACCGCTGTGCACCGCCCGGATCGCCGTCAGCAGCTCGTCCGGCGGCACGTCCTTGAGCATGAAGCCCGCCGCCCCCGCCTTGAGCGCGGCGAACGCGTACTCGTCCAGGTCGAAGGTCGTCAGGATCAGCACCCGCGGCGCCCCGTCCTCCCGGTCCCGCTCCCCGCCGCAGATCCGCCGGGTCGCCTCGACACCGTCCATCCGCGGCATCCGCACATCCATCAGCACCACGTCGACCCGGGTCGCCCGCAGCACCTCCAGCGCCTCCGCGCCGTCGCTCGCCTCCGCGACGACCTCCATGTCCGGCTGCGCCGCCAGCACCATGCGGAAACCGGTGCGCAGCAGCACCTGGTCGTCCACCAGCATGACCCGGATCCCCATCAGTACCCCATCCGCTCGGTGTCCCCGTCCTTCACGCTCTTACGTCCCGGCCCGCAGCGGCAGCATCGCGCTCACCCGGAAACCGCCGCCCGGCCGCGGCCCGGCCGTCAGCGTGCCGCCGACCATGCCGATCCGCTCCCGCATGCCGATCAGGCCCTGCCCGAGGCCGTCCCGGCCGCCCTGCTGGTACAGCCCGTCCGGGCCGCCCCGCCCGTCGTCCTCGATCAGCAGGTCCAGCGCGGCGTCCCCGAAGCCCAGCACGACGCTCGCGCTCGCCCCGTCCCCGCCGTGCTTGCGCACATTCGTCAGCGCCTCCTGCACGATGCGGTACGCCGTCAGCTCCACGCCGCTGGACAGGGGCCGCGCCTGCCCCGCGACCTCGAACCGCACCGGCAGGCCCGCGCCGCGCACCTGCTCGATCAGGTCGGCCAGCTGGTCCACGCCCGGCTGCGGCACGTACTCGCCGCCCGCGTCGTCGCCGGCCCGCAGCAGGCCCAGCAGCCGGCGCATCTCCGCCAGGGCCTGGCGGCCGGTGCTGGAGATCGTGCCCAGCGCCTGCCGCGCCTGGTCCGGGGCGGCGTCCAGGACGTACGCGGCGCCGTCCGCCTGCACGACCATCACCGAGACGTTGTGCGCCACGACGTCGTGCAGCTCCCGGGCGATCCGCGCCCGCTCGGCGGCCACCGCCGCCTTGGACTGCGCCTCGCGCTCCCGGTGCATGCGCTCGGCGCGCTCCTCCAGCTGGGCGTAATACGCCCGGCGGGTGCGCAGCCGGTCGCCGATCACCCAGGAGAGGGCGAAGATCACCGTCAGGAAGAACGTCTGGATCAGCGTCGTCCAGATCGTGGAGTATTCGCTGTCCGGGGGCCAGCGCACCATGGCGATCGGCGTCGCCAGCAGCCCCGCGGTCAGGGCCAGCCGGGAGGACCAGCGGGCGCCGTTCGAGGCGCACGTGTAGATGACCACGAGCATGGCGGCGTCGCCGGGGTTCGGCGCCTTGACGTTCAGCACGAGCTGGGCGACGCCCGTCGCGATCGCGACCAGCAGCATGCGCTCGGGCGCGCGGCGGCGCAGCGCCACGGTGACGGCCAGCGCGAAGGACACCGGGACGGCGGCGAGGCGCGCCGCGGGTGAGGGGGAGTGGTCCGCGGCGATCCACGCGGCGCACGCGGCGAGCAGGACGGCAGCCCATGAGCTGTCGACCCACGTCGGGTGTCGGCGGAAGAAGTCGTAGACGCGCTGCACGTAATTCAGCGTAAGCAGCGTGTCGCTCCGCGAGGTCCCCCCCGCGGCTGATCCCCCCTCCCCCTCCAGGTGGACCCCACCCCCGGGGCCGCCCCCGGGACCCCTCCCGCTCCGGGCTGCCCCGCCCTGCCGTCCCGCGATCGTCCGCTGGTGGTGGGCTGGTCGCGCAGTTCCCCGCGCCCCCTTTCGCTTCGGGGGATGCCCCCTCATGCCCGTGACGCGACCTTCTGCCGGTGGTGGGCTGGTCGCGCAGTTCCCCGCGCCCCCTTCGCTTCGGGGGATGCCCCCTCATGCCCGTGACGCGACCATCCGCCGGTGGTGGGTTGCTCGCGCAGTTCCCCGCGCCCCTGGTTTGTTGACCTCGCGCGTATGCGTGGCGTCTGGTGCTTGCCCTGCGCCGTAGGCGCGGGCTCTGACCGGCGAGGGCACGCATACCCAGGGGCTGCGTGGGGGTACCCCCAGGCGAAGCGCTGGGGGAGAACGGAGCGACCAGCCGAGATGGACGGGAGGTCGCGGGACGGCAGGACGGGGCACCCCGAAGCGAGGGGCGCGGGGAACTGCGCGCGCAACCCACCACCGGCGGATGGTCGCGTCACGGGCATGAGGGGGCATCCCCCGAAGCGAAAGGGGCGCGGGGAACGGCGCGAGCAACCCACCACCGGGGGAAGGTCCGGGGACGGCAGGACGGGGCAGCCCCCGGGGGCAGGGTGCGAGGAGAGAGGCTTCGCGTAGGATTGACGAAAACCCCGAGCGGGAGGCGACATGGTGGAGGAGCGGCCCGGCCGGCTGACCGTGGGGGTCGTCGGGGCCGGGCGGGTGGGGCCCGCGCTGGCCGCGGCGCTGGGGATGGCGGGGCACCGCCCCGTCGCCGCCTCCGGCGTGTCGGAGGCCTCCCGGCGCAGGGCCGAGGCACTGCTGCCGGGCGTGCCCATGCTGGAGCCCGGCCAGGTCATGGCCGCCGCCGACCTCGTCCTGCTCACCGTCCCGGACGACGCCCTCCCCGCCCTGGTCAGCGGCCTCGCAGAGACCGGCGCCGTCCGCCCCGGCCAGCTCCTGGTGCACACCTCGGGCCGCTACGGCACCGCCGTGCTGGATCCGGCGCTGCGCGCCGGGGCGCTGCCCCTGGCCCTGCACCCGGCGATGACGTTCACCGGCACCCCCGTGGACGTCCAGCGCCTGGCCGGCTGCACCTTCGGCGTGACCGCGCCCGGCGAGCTGCGGCTCGCCGCCGAAGCCCTGGTCATCGAGATGGGCGGCGAACCGGAGTGGGTCGAGGAGGACGCCCGCCCCCTCTACCACGCCGCCCTCGCCATCGGCTCCAACCACCTGGTCACCCTCGTGGCGCAGGCCATGGACCTGCTGCGTACCGCCGGCGTCCAGGAGCCCGGCCGGATGCTGGGCCCGCTGCTCGGCGCCTCCCTGGACAACGCCCTGCGCTCCGGCGACGCCGCCCTGACCGGCCCGGTCGCCCGCGGCGACGCCGGCACCGTCGCCGCCCACCTGCGCGAGCTGCGCGCCCACGCGCCCGAGACCGTGCCCTCCTACATCGCCATGGCCCGCGCCACCGCCGACCGCGCCCTGGCCAACGGCATGCTCAAGGCCGAGTACGCCGAGGCGCTGCTGGGCGCCCTGTCGGACGAACCCACCCACCGAGACGGGGGCACCGCATGACCGAGCTGGTCCACCACGCCAAGGAGCTGCCGCCGGCATCGGCCGTGGTCATGACCATGGGCGCCCTCCACGACGGCCACGCCTCGCTGATACGCGCCGCCCGCGCCCGCGCGGGCACCGGCCAGGTCACCGTCACCGTCTTCGTCAACCCGCTCCAGTTCGGCCCGCACGAGGACCTGGCCCGCTACCCGCGCACCCTCGCCGCCGACGTCGAGCTCGCCGCCGCGGCCGGCGCCGACACCGTCTTCGCCCCGGACGCCGACGAGGTCTACCCCGGCGGCGAGCCGCAGGTGCGGATCAGCGCCGGGCCGATGGGGGAGCGGTACGAGGGCGCGTCCCGCCCCGGCCACTTCGACGGCATGCTCACCGTCGTCGCCAAGCTGCTGCACCTGACCCGCCCCGAGGCCGCCGTCTTCGGCCAGAAGGACGCCCAGCAGCTCGCCCTGATCCGCCGGATGGCCACCGACCTGAACTTCCCCGTCGAGATCATCGGCGCCCCGACCGTCCGCGAGCCCGACGGCGTCGCCATGTCCAGCCGCAACCGCTACCTCGCGCCCGCCGAGCGCACCGCCGCCCGCGCCCTGTCCCGCGCCCTGTTCGCCGGCCGCGACGCCGCCCCCGGCGGCCCCGCCGCCACCGTACGGGCCGCCCGTACGGTCCTGGACGCCGCCGCGGCCGGCGAGCCGCCCGTCACACCGGACTACCTCGCCCTGATCGACCCCGCCGACTTCACCGAGGCCGCCCCCGGCCACACCGGGCCCGCCGTCCTCGCCGTCGCCGCGCGGATCGGGACGACCCGCCTCATCGACAACATCCCGCTGGAATTCGGAGCCGAGCAATGACCGCATCGGGAGCCGGCACCGCCGGCGCAAGCACCGGCATACGACTGCACGCCCCCGCCCCCGGCTGGGCCCTCGGCGCCGACGTCGTCGTCGTGGGCTCCGGCGTCGCGGGCCTGACGGTGGCGCTGCGCTGCGCCGCGGCCGGCGCGAAGGTCACCGTCGTGACCAAGGCCCACCTCGACGACGGCTCGACGCGCTGGGCGCAGGGCGGCATCGCCGCGGCCCTCGGCGACGGCGACACCCCCGAGCAGCACCTCGACGACACCCTCGTCGCCGGCGCGGGCCTGTGCGACGAGAACGCGGTACGCACCCTGGTCTCCGAGGGCCCCGGCGCGGTCCGCCGGCTCATCGCGACCGGCGCCCGCTTTGACACCGACCCGGCCACCGGCGAGGTCCTGCTGACCCGCGAGGGCGGCCACCACCGCCGCCGTATCGCGCACGCCGGCGGCGACGCGACCGGCGCCGAGGTCTCCCGCGCCCTCATCGAGGCGGTACGCGCCGCCCGGATCGAGCTGATCGAGAACGCGCTGGTCCTGGACCTGCTCGACGACGCGGAAGGCCGCACCGCGGGCGTCACCCTGCACGTCATGGGCGAGGGCCGGCGCGACGGCGTCGGCGCGGTCCACGCACCCGTCGTGGTGCTCGCCACCGGCGGTATGGGCCAGGTCTTCTCCGCCACCACCAACCCCGCCGTCTCCACCGGCGACGGCGTGGCGCTCGCGCTGCGGGCCGGCGCCGAGGTCAGCGACATCGAGTTCGTGCAGTTCCACCCCACCGTGCTGTGGCTCGGCCCCGACGCCGAGGGCCAGCAGCCGCTGGTGTCGGAGGCCGTCCGCGGCGAGGGCGCGTACCTCGTGGACGCCGACGGCACCCGCTTCATGGTCGGCCAGCACGAACTCGCCGAGCTCGCGCCGCGCGACATCGTCGCCAAGGGCATCACCCGCCGCATGCAGGAGACCGGCGCCGACCACATGTTCCTCGACGGCCGGCACTTCGGCGCGGCCATGTGGGAGCAGCGCTTCCCGACCATCCTCGCCGCCTGCCGCGCCCACGGCATCGACCCGGTCACCGGGCTGATCCCGGTCGCCCCCGCCGCCCACTACGCCTCCGGTGGCGTGCGCACCGACCTGCACGGCCGGACCACCGTCCCCGGGCTCTACGCGTGCGGCGAGGTCGCCTGCACGGGCGTCCACGGCGCCAACCGCCTCGCGTCGAACTCGCTCCTGGAGGGCCTGGTCTTCGCCGAGCGCATCGCCGAGGACGTCATGGCGGCGCTCGCGGCCCGCGCCGGGGAGCCGGCCGTACCGCTCGTGCCGCCGCCCGGCGGCGCCCCGCTGCTGGCCTCCGAGGCCCGCTACGAGGTGCAGCGCATCATGACCGCCGGCGCCGGCGTATTGCGCAGCGCCGCGTCGCTGACGCAGGCGGCGGGCGCGCTGGAGCGGCTGCACACCGCGGCCGTCGAGGCGTACGACCGGGAGGGCAAGACCGCCGAGCCCTGCGTGGAGACGTGGGAGGCCACCAACCTCGGCCTGGTCGCGCGGGTCCTGGTCGCCGCCGCCCGGCGCCGCGAGGAGACCCGCGGCTGCCACTGGCGCGAGGACCGCCCCGAGCGCGACGACCGCGCCTGGCGCCGCCACCTCGCCGTCCGCCTCACCCCGCACCGCACCCTGGACGTGCGGCCCACCGAGGGCCATGACTTCCCGCCGGTACGCGGCGCGCGGAGCGGGCCCGGCGTCGGGGATGATGGGGCGGTGGGAGCGCCCGCCGGCACCGGCCAGGCCCCGTATGCACCCCTGAAGGAGCAGCAGTGACCAGCCCCGACCGCCCCTCCGTCGCCCTCCCCCTGCCGACGATCGGCCCGCCCCAGGAAGCGGCCGGCGGCTGCGGTGACGGCTGCGGCTGCGGCGGCGGTGACGACTACGAGCTGGACCCGCTGGAGTGCGGCCTGGACCCCGACCTCGCGGCGCTGCTCGTCGCGGGCGGCCTGGACCCGGTGCTGGTCGAGGACGTCGCGCACCTGGCCATCGAGGAGGACCTCGACCAGGGCGTGGACATCACGACGGTCGCGACCGTCCCCGAGGACTCCTTCGCGGTCGGCGACTTCACCGTCCGCGAGGCCGGCACGGTCGCCGGCCTGCACATCGCCGAGGCGGTGCTGTCGGTGGTGTGCACCGACGAGTTCGAGGTCGAGCGGCACGTCGAGGACGGCGACCGCGTCACCGCAGGCCAGAAGCTGCTCACCGTACGCACCCGCACCCGCGACCTGCTCACCGCCGAGCGCAGCGCCCTCAACCTGCTGTGCCGGCTGTCCGGCATCGCCACCGCCACCCGGGCGTGGGCGGACGCGCTGGAGGGCACCAGGGCTCAGGTGCGCGACACCCGCAAGACCACGCCGGGCCTGCGGGCGCTGGAGAAGTACGCGGTCCGCTGCGGCGGCGGCGTCAACCACCGGATGTCGCTGTCGGACGCGGCGCTGGTCAAGGACAACCACGTGATCGCCGCCGGCGGTGTCGCGCAGGCGTTCGCGCTGGTGCGGCAGGAGTTCCCCGACGTGCCGATCGAGGTCGAGGTCGACACGCTGCACCAGGTGCGCGAGGTGCTGGACGCCGGCGCCGACCTCATCCTCCTGGACAACTTCACGCCCGCCGAGACCGCCGAGGCCGTCGCCGTCGTGGGCGGCCGGGCGTTCCTGGAGTCCTCCGGCCGGCTCACCCTGGAGACCGCCCGCGCCTACGCCGAGACCGGCGTCAACTTCCTGGCGGTCGGCGCGCTCACCCACTCCTCCCCGATCCTGGACATCGGCCTCGACCTGCGAGCGGAAAGCTAGAGCCGGATGCTGCTCACCATCGACGTCGGCAACACCCACACCGTCCTGGGGCTCTTCGACGGCGAGGAGATCGTCGAGCACTGGCGCATCTCCACCGACGCCCGGCGCACCGCCGACGAGCTGGCGGTGCTGCTCCAGGGCCTGATGGGCATGCACCCGCTGCTCGGCGACCTCGGCGACGGCATCGACGGCATCGCGATCTGCTCCACCGTCCCCTCGGTGCTGCACGAACTGCGCGAGGTGACCCGCCGCTACTACGGCGACGTCCCGGCGGTGCTCGTCGAGCCGGGCGTCAAGACGGGCGTGCCGATCCTGGTCGACCACCCCAAGGAGGTGGGCTCCGACCGGATCATCAACTCGCTGGCGGCCGTCCACCTCTACGGCGGCCCGTGCATCGTCGTCGACTTCGGCACCGCCACGACCTTCGACGCGGTCACCGCGCGCGGGGAGTACGTGGGCGGCGCGATCGCGCCCGGCATCGAGATCTCGGTGGACGCCCTCGGGGTGCGCGGCGCCCAGCTGCGCAAGATCGAGCTGGCCCGGCCGCGCTCGGTGATCGGCAAGAACACGATCGAGGCGATGCAGTCCGGCATCCTCTACGGCTTCGCGGGCCAGGCCGACGGCATCGCCGAGCGCATGGCCCGCGAGCTCGCCGACGACCCCGACGACGTGACCGTCATCGCGACCGGCGGGCTGGCCCCGCTGGTGCTGGGCGAGGCGTCGATCATCGACACGCACGAGCCATGGCTGACGCTGATCGGCCTGCGCCTGGTGTACGAGCGCAACGTCTCCTCGACCTGAGACACCCGGACCTGGGCCCCGCGCCCGCACCCCGCACCTGGGCCCCGCGCCCGCGCCCGCACCCGGGCCTTGCGCCCGCGCCCTGCACCCGGGCCTCGCGCCCGCCCCGCGCCCGGGTGGCGGGCGACGCACCACGCCGCGGCCATTGCGGGGTATTTGTCCGCTTAGCACTTAAAGTCCATGCATGCCTACGCCACACGGAACCCGAGGCGGGCTGGCGTTCAGCGCGGACGAGGTCCGCGTGCTGCGTCGGGCGCTCGCGGAGGTGCTGCACCCCAGCAGGACCGCCGCGCAGGTCCCGCCGGCCGCCCCGCCCGTACCGCGCCCGGCCCAGCCGCCCGGCACCCCGCCCGCGCCGCGCGCCGCGGGCACGCCGTACGCGCGGGACTACCTCAGGCTGGCCGAGGCCCTGGACGACGCGGCCCGCGAGTCCGGCCGGCTGCGCGCCTTCCTGCGGGCGGAGGTGCGCCGCTACCGCGAGGCGCTGCCCGGCGCCGCGGCCGGCTACCTGGAGCGCCTGACGGCCGCCGTGGCCGCCGGCGACCCGCCCGGCGCCGAGGACCTGGCGGCGCTGCGGAGCCTGCGCGCGCAGGCCACCGGGAGCGCCGAGCACCACCGCAGGGCCGCGCTGCTGGCCCTCTGCGAAGACCTCGCCCGGACCGCGGCAGACCCCTTCGCCGGCCCCTTCGCGCAGGACCCGGCAGAGGCCGCGGCAGAAGTCCCGGCAGAAAACCTGGCACACGCCGACGTACCCCCGCGTCTGGAGGCCCACATGCCCGCGCCGCGCCGCCTGTTCACCTTCCCGGGCCCGTCCGCCGCAGAACCGGACTCCGCGCCCCGGCAGCCCGCTCCCAAGCCGGGCCCCAAGCCCGCCCCGCCGGCCCCGGAGCCGGGCCGCCGCACCCCCACCCCGGCGGAGATCTGGCCGCCCAACCGCCGCCCCACCCCGCCGCCCGCCCCGCCCAAGGACCTGCTCGCCCCGCGCCGGGCCGGCTGACCCGCCCGGGGCGGGCGGCGGCGTCCCTTTCCCCGGATATTCCCGCCGTATTCCGCCCGCCCCGCCCCGCGGGAGCGAAGGGGGCGCCTGTGGGGGCGCGGGATTCGCGCCCCCGCCACCCCCTATGGCACCCGTAGGGGATCGGCCGGCTTCGTTAAGGCAACCCGTATGCACGGGCGCCGGGAGACGTGGCTACTCTGGCGGCATGGACTACGTTTCCGCGATCGTGCCGCCGCTGGTGATGGCGATCCTCTTCACCTGTGTGATCATCACAATGATCAAACACCAGGGTGGGGCCAACAAGAGGGAGGACGCCGCCGTCGACGCGGCGTTCGCGCAGGCCGAGGCCGCCCGCAGGGCCGCGGCGCAGGAGCGCTGAGCCCGCAATCACCCGCCCGGACCGGCCACCGGTTCGGGCGGCTCCCCGGCGCGCAGCGCATTCCGGGCAATCGGCCATACCAGCGCTTAGTATTCCGAGTGTGCCCCGGCCATTGGGAGACCTGGAAGACGCGGTCATGACCAGGGTGTGGGAGTGGAACCGGCCGGTTACCGTTCGTGAGGTTCTTGAGGACCTTGCGCGCGACCGGACGATCGCCTACACCACCGTGATGACCGTAATGGACAACCTGCGCCAGAAGGGCTGGCTCCGCAGGGAGGCCGATGGCCGCGCTTATCGCTATGAGGCGGTATCGACGCGAGCGGCATACTCGGCCGCACTGATGAACGAGGCGTGGGCGGCCAGTGACAACCCGGCCGAGGCCCTGGTGCACTTCTTCGGCATGATGTCGCCGGAACAGCGGGAAGCCGTGCGGGACGCATTGCGCATCATCCAGTCCGTCGACCCCTCCGGCCCGCCGGAAGCCGAAGGGCGATAGCGTCCGTCCATGCCCCTCGTGTCGAATGACGTCACCATCCGCAGGGCCCGCACCCCGGATGTGCCGGCCGTCCGCCGCTTGCTGGACGGGTATGTCCGCGACGGCATCCTGCTGGACAAGCCGACGGTGACCCTTTACGAAGACATCCAGGAGTTCTGGGTCGCGGAACGGGACGAGGACGCGTCGGTCGTCGCGTGCGGCGCGCTGCACGTCATGTGGCAGGACCTCGCCGAGGTCAGGACCCTTGCCGTGGACCCGGCGCTGCGCGGCTGCGGCGTCGGTCACCAGTTGCTGGTGAAGTTGCTGCAGACCGCACGCTGGCTGGGTGTGCGCCGCATTTTCTGCCTCACGTTCGAAGTCGACTTCTTCGCCAAGCACGGCTTCCGGGAGACCGGCGGCACCCCGGTCGACCGCGATGTCTTCGGGGAGCTGCTGCGTTCCAATGACGAGGGAGTCGCCGAGTTCCTCGACCTGGAGCGAGTGAAACCGAACACCTTGGGTAACAGCCGCATGCTGCTGCAACTGTGACGTTCCGGTTTGTCCGGATCGCACTGGTCTCGCGCCGCCGTCTTCGTGCAAGGGGTTTGTGTTTTTCCCGGAAAGGCGCTTTGCTTTTACCGTTAATCCGTTTTCGATGAAAGGGAAGCCGGTGGCACAGAAGGTTCAGGTCCTTCTCGTTGACGACCTCGACGGCGGTGAGGCGGACGAGACCGTGACGTTCGCACTCGACGGTGTGACGTACGAGATCGACCTCACCACGGCGAATGCCGACAAGCTGCGCGGGCTGCTCAACCCGTACACCGACAGCGGTCGCAGGACCGGGGGCCGGGCCGGGCGCGGGCGTACCAAGGCGGCGCGCGGGGCCGGGACGTCGGGGCCCGACACCGCGAAGATCCGCGCGTGGGCGAAGGAGAAGGGCTACGAGGTGAACGACCGCGGCCGGGTGCCGGCCACGATCCGCGAGGCGTACGAGAAGGCCCACAGCTGATCCTGCGCACGCGCCCGCAGCGTGATCCGGTGGCAGGCGGTCGCCGCGGCGGCGACCAGGGCCGGGAGGCCGATGGGAACCCCCGATCCATCGGCCCCGCCGGTGACACGGAGCGCGGGCACGGTGGTCTCGACGTCGACGCCCGGCCGAGGAGGCCGCAGCCACACCGGTGCCGACCGGTCGTATGCGGCCTCCCGGCGGCCCCACTCGGGGTGCGCCGGCGCCCGCATCCGCCCGCCGGCGCCGAGGGCCGTCACATCCAGCGGGATGCCGCCCCACTCCAGCCACTCCAGCAGCCCGGGCAGCTCCTCCGCGGCCCCGGCCGCGACCAGCAGCCGTACCCGGTGCCCGTCCAGCGCCACGGGCCCCAGCTCGCCGGGCCGCCCGAAGCGGCCGAGCAGCGCCTTGCCCACGGCCGCGGGCACGTCCAGCGCGTCGAAGCGCACACCGGTGACCAGCACCGGCGGCTCCGCGCCGGAAACCGGCCAGCCCAGCTCGTCCTCGTACCAGCCCATACCCAAGCAACTGCGCCGGGCGCCCGCGGTTACGTGCCCGTACGTGTCAGGTGGTGCTGCTGCTGCGCCCAGTGGTGCGCGCGGGGGGCGCGGACGGTCACGCAATGCCCCCGGACGGGCACACTGCGTGGCCGGCCGGTACGCTTCCAGGTGACCGGGGGGTGTCCCGAACTGTTCGCCGGACCGCAAGGTTGTTCGCCCGTAGCGCACACCTGTCGGACATCCGGTGTGGACTGTCGGTCGCGCAGGGTAAGAAGTACCTAGTGGGAAGGGTTGGTGTCCCGGCAGGCGCCGCAGGCGTTCGCCATGGGCGTATTGCGGAAAGAGGTATTCGCCTGGCCTGCGGGAACATCCTCTCGCACCATCGAGGTTGTGGGATTGACGTCAGCCGGTAGCGCAGCTTTCCCCGTCGCAGCGGGGGTGGATACGTGAGCGGCGCCGCTGTGCGGGACTAGCATGCGGAAGGACAGGGAGGGGACCGACCCCTCACTGCCCTACCGCTCTGAGGAGCGATTAACGATGTTCGAGAGGTTCACCGACCGCGCGCGGCGGGTTGTCGTCCTGGCTCAGGAAGAAGCCCGGATGCTCAACCACAACTACATCGGCACCGAGCACATCCTCCTGGGCCTGATCCACGAGGGTGAGGGTGTCGCCGCTAAGGCCCTGGAGAGCCTCGGGATTTCTCTTGAGGCGGTCCGCCAGCAGGTGGAGGAGATCATCGGGCAGGGGCAGCAGGCCCCGTCCGGCCACATCCCCTTCACTCCCCGGGCCAAGAAGGTCCTGGAGCTGTCGCTCCGCGAGGCTCTTCAGCTGGGTCACAACTACATCGGCACCGAGCACATCCTGCTCGGCCTGATCCGCGAGGGCGAGGGCGTCGCCGCCCAGGTCCTGGTGAAGCTGGGCGCCGATCTGAACCGGGTGCGGCAGCAGGTCATCCAGCTGCTGTCGGGATACTCGGGCAGCAAGGAGTCGGCCACGGCCGGCGGGCCGGCCGAGGGCACTCCCTCGACCTCGCTCGTCCTGGACCAGTTCGGCCGCAACCTGACCCAGGCCGCAAGGGAGACAAAGCTCGACCCGGTCATCGGGCGCGAGAAGGAGATCGAGCGGGTCATGCAGGTGCTGTCCCGCCGCACCAAGAACAACCCGGTGCTCATCGGCGAGCCCGGCGTGGGCAAGACCGCCGTCGTCGAGGGCCTGGCCCAGGCCATCGTCAAGGGCGAGGTCCCCGAGACGCTGAAGGACAAGCAGCTCTACACGCTGGACCTCGGCGCCCTGGTGGCCGGCTCCCGTTACCGCGGTGACTTCGAGGAGCGCCTGAAGAAGGTGCTCAAGGAGATCCGCACCCGCGGCGACATCATCCTGTTCATCGACGAGCTGCACACCCTGGTCGGCGCCGGCGCGGCCGAGGGCGCGATCGACGCGGCCTCGATCCTCAAGCCCATGCTGGCCCGCGGCGAGCTGCAGACGATCGGTGCCACCACGCTCGACGAGTACCGCAAGTACCTGGAGAAGGACGCCGCGCTGGAGCGCCGCTTCCAGCCCATCCAGGTCGCCGAGCCGTCGCTGCCGCACACCATCGAGATCCTCAAGGGCCTGCGCGACCGGTACGAGGCGCACCACCGCGTGTCGATCACCGACGAGGCCCTGGTGCAGGCGGCCACCCTGGCCGACCGCTACATCTCGGACCGCTTCCTGCCGGACAAGGCGATCGACCTGATCGACGAGGCCGGCTCCCGGATGCGGATCCGCCGGATGACCGCGCCGCCGGACCTGCGCGAGTTCGACGAGAAGATCGCCGAGGTGCGCCGGGAGAAGGAGTCCGCGATCGACTCGCAGGACTTCGAGAAGGCCGCGTCCCTGCGGGACAACGAGAAGCAGCTGCTCGCGGCGAAGGCCAAGCGGGAGAAGGAGTGGAAGGCCGGCGACATGGACGTCGTGGCCGAGGTGGACGGCGACCTGATCGCCGAGGTCCTGGCCACCGCCACCGGCATCCCGGTCTTCAAGCTGACCGAGGAGGAGTCCTCCCGGCTGCTGCACATGGAGGAGGAGCTCCACAAGCGGATCATCGGGCAGAAGGACGCCGTCAAGGCGCTGTCCCGGGCCATCCGCCGCACCCGCGCCGGGCTGAAGGACCCCAAGCGCCCCGGTGGCTCGTTCATCTTCGCCGGCCCGTCCGGTGTCGGTAAGACCGAGCTGTCCAAGGCGCTCGCGGAGTTCCTGTTCGGCGACGAGGACGCGCTGATCTCCCTCGACATGTCGGAGTTCAGCGAGAAGCACACCGTCTCGCGGCTGTTCGGCTCCCCGCCCGGCTACGTCGGGTACGAGGAGGGCGGCCAGCTCACCGAGAAGGTGCGCCGCAAGCCGTTCTCCGTGGTGCTCTTCGACGAGGTCGAGAAGGCCCACCCGGACATCTTCAACAGCCTGCTGCAGATCCTGGAGGACGGCCGGCTGACCGACTCCCAGGGCCGGGTCGTGGACTTCAAGAACACGGTGATCATCATGACCACCAACCTCGGCACCCGCGACATCTCCAAGGGCTTCAACCTGGGCTTCGCCGCCCAGGGCGACACCAAGTCCGGCTACGAGCGGATGAAGAACAAGGTCAGCGACGAGCTCAAGCAGCACTTCCGCCCCGAGTTCCTCAACCGTGTGGATGACGTCATCGTCTTCCCGCAGCTCAGCCAGGAGGACATCCTGCAGATCGTCGACCTGATGATCAGCGCGGTGGACGAGCGGCTGCGCGACCGCGACATGGGCATCGAGCTCAGCCTGGAGGCCAAGGAGCTGCTCTCCAAGCGCGGCTACGACCCGGTCATGGGCGCCCGCCCGCTGCGGCGGACGATCCAGCGGGAGATCGAGGACGCGCTGTCGGAGAAGATCCTCTTCGGCGAGCTGCGCCCCGGCCACATCGTGGTCGTCGAGGTCGAGGGCGAGGGTGACACGGCGACGTTCACCTTCCGCGGCGAGGAGAAGGTCACCGTGGCCGACGCCCCGCCCGTCGAGACGCCGAACCTGTCCAAGGAGGGCTGACGCCGCACGGCGTACGGCCCGGCACGACCCACCAGGGCCCCGGCCCCGGACCTCCGCTCGGAGGTCCGGGGCCGGGGTTTTCGCTGCCGTGACCCGGGGGGCGTCCGGGGCTCGCAGCGGGCTCCCGGGTGAGGTGCCGCACGTGACGCGGGCCACGTACGAAGGGGATTAGTGCTGGGCGGTGCCGCGGAAAGGCGGCGAATGCGCGGCGGAAAGCGGTGGTAAGTCCGCTTTGCTCGGATCTACGGCCTCCGGTAGGAGGTGGGGTGTTTGTCAGGCCCGGGACCGCCGGGTTACCAATGTGGGGCACGGACCGCTCCGGTCCGACCGCAAACCCCCACCAGTGAGGTTGTTTCCTGCATGCGTAAGAACTCGACGATGAAGAACCGCACCGCCAAGTCCGTCATCCGCGGCCGGGCGGCCGTGGTGACCGGCGGGCTGGTCGCGGCGCTCGCGCTGGGCTCGACCGCAGCGTTCGCCGCGAGCGGTAGCGGGCACGAGGCGGCGCCGGCTCCGGCTGCCGCCGCGAGCGCGAACACCGGCTCGGTCGCGGACGTCCTGCAGAAGCAGGCCACCGCGCAGAAGGACGCCGCCGCCCAGGCCAAGGCCAAGGCGAAGGCGGACGCCGAGGCCAAGGCGAAGGCCAAGGCGAAGGCGAAGGCCAAGGCCGCCGCGGATGAGAAGGCGAAGATCGCCGGCTGGGAGACCCCGACCACGCACTACGTGCTCGGCGCGGGCTACCACCAGGTCGGCAAGCACTGGATCAACACCCACTCCGGCCAGGACTTCGTCGTGCCGTCCGGCACCTCGGTCCGTGCCGCGCACACCGGCACCGTCGTGACGGCGGGCTGGGGCGGCGCGTACGGCAACAACATCGTGATCAAGCACGGTGCGCACCTGTACACCCAGTACGGCCACCTGTCGAAGATCGGCGTGCACCTCGGCCAGAAGGTCATCACCGGCCAGGAGATCGGCAAGTCCGGCTCCACCGGCAACTCGACCGGCCCGCACCTGCACTTCGAGGTCCGGACCACGCCGTACTACGGCTCCTCCGTCGAGCCGCTGCACTTCCTGAAGGAGCACGGCGTCAACGCCTGATCGTCGCCACGCAGCCGGAAGCGAGCGTCACCCCGCGAGGGGCGGCGCTCGCTTCGGCGTTCGGGGTTCGGCGCTCGGTGACCGGCGGCGTCACCCGGCGAGCGGGGAGCTCGTCTCGGCCTGGGCCACCAGGTCCAGGGCGACCTCCAGGATCGCCGCGCGCTTCTCCTCCGGGTCGCCCTCGACGTTCTGCGTCACGAACATCCCGGCGTGCATCGAGAACAGCGCCGTCACGCTGCGCACCTGCGCGGCCATCGGCGCCGACGGGTCCTTGAGCAGGTTGCCGAGCGCGGCCATGCTCGTACGGAACGTCTCGCCGATCGACAGCTCCCGTACCGTCGCCTGGTTCTCCTGGATGAAGCGGAAGAAGTCCGCCGAGCCCCACAGGATGTCGCTGTAGCGGCGCAGCATCTCCTGCTTGGTCTCCAGTCCGGCCGGCCGGCTCTCGGCCCAGTCGATGAGGTCCCGGATGGGCTGCGCCAGGTCCTCGGCGATGCTGGTGACGATGTCTTCCTTGGTCTTGAAGTGGTAGTAGAGCGCCGCCTTCGTCACGTCCAGCCGTTCGGCGATCTCCCGCAGCGAGGTCTTCTCGTACCCCTGCTCGGCGAAGAGCTCCAGGGCGACCTGCTGGATGCGGCCCCGGGTGTCGGTCCGGCGCGCGTGCGGGTGGTGCTGCGGTGTGTCCATGGGACTGTCGCTCTCCTGCTGTGCCGCCCTCACCGGGGAGGGGACGTGGGGACGTATGGCCCTAAGCGGGGGGCCTGACTACGAGGCTACGCACTTACTTGACGCCCGGCTAGTAAGCAACGTACCTTGCTCATGAGTCAATGTGCTAGCCGGGCGGCAAGTAAGTACCCTGAACAGACCGCCCTCGCAACGGGGGAGGAAACCCGGTCATGTCCCAGACCGCAGCCACGCCCTCCGCGTCCGGGCCGCAGCCCGGCGCCGGAGCCGACGTGAAGGACGGAGGGCCCCGTCAGCGCAGCGTGCGCGTGGTGATGGCGGGCCTGCTCATAGCCATGATGCTGGCGATGCTCGACAACATGATCGTCGGCACCGCCATGCCGACCATCGTCGGCGAGCTCGGCGGCCTCAACCACCTGTCGTGGGTCGTCACCGCCTACACCCTGGCCACCGCCGCCTCCACCCCCATCTGGGGCAAGCTCGGCGACATGTACGGCCGCAAGGGCATCTTCCTGACCTCGATCGTGCTGTTCCTGGTCGGCTCGGCGGCGTCCGGCGCCGCGCAGTCGATGGACCAGCTGATCGCCTTCCGGGCCTTCCAGGGCCTGGGCGCCGGCGGTCTGATGGTCGGCGTCATGGCGATCATCGGCGAGCTGATCCCGCCGCGTGAGCGCGGCAAGTACCAGGGCATGATCGCCGGTGTCATGGCCATCGCCATGATCGGCGGCCCGCTCGTCGGCGGCTCCATCACCGACAACTGGGGATGGCGCTGGAGCTTCTACATCAACCTGCCGATCGGCGTGATCGCCCTCGCGGTCGTCACGATCGTGCTGCACCTGCCGAAGAAGCGCAGCCAGGGCCGGATCGACTACCTCGGCGGCGCGCTGCTGACCGTCTCCATCACCTCGCTGGTGCTGCTCACCACCTGGGGCGGCACGCAGTACGCATGGGGCTCCGCGCAGATCATCGGCCTGCTGGTGCTGGGCCTGGTCACGCTCGCCGCGTTCGTATGGGCCGAGACCCGGGCGCCCGAGCCGATCATGCCGCTGCGGATCTTCCGCAGCGCCAACTTCTCCCTCATCTCGCTCATCGGCTTCCTCGTCGGCTTCACGATGTTCGGCGCGATGACCTTCCTGCCGCTCTACCAGCAGACCGTGCAGGGCGCGTCCGCGACGAACTCCGGCCTGCTGCTGCTGCCGATGCTGCTCGCGATGATGGTCGTCTCGATGATCGCCGGCCGGGTCACCACCGCGACCGGCCGCTACAAGATCTTCCCGATCATCGGCGGCGCGCTCATCACGGTGGGCCTGTTCCTGCTGTCCACGATGGACGTGCACACCACGCGCTTCATGTCCGGCGTGTTCATGGCCGTCCTCGGCGCCGGCATGGGCTTCATCATGCAGATCACCATGCTGGTCGCCCAGAACAGCGTGGAGATGCGCGACATCGGCGTCGGCTCGTCGTCCGCGACCCTGTTCCGTACGATCGGCGGCTCCTTCGGCGTCTCACTGTTCGGCGCGCTGTTCTCGCACAAGGTGCAGCACGGCATGGAGGCCACGTCCGGCGGCGCCGCGGCCACGAAGGGCGGCGCCCAGCTCGACCCGGCGACCATCGCGAAGTTCCCGCCGGCCCTGAAGGACGCGTACTTCCACGCGGTGTCGTCCGGCACGCATGTGGTGTTCCTGTGGGGCGCGATCGTCTCCGTCCTCGGCTTCCTGGCGGCCTGGTTCCTGATCGAGACGCCACTGCGCGGCTCGGCGGGCAAGTCCAAGCCCTCGGAGCAGCCGGCGACGGACGAGCCACTGCTGGCCGACGCGCTCTGAGGCTTCCGCCGCCCCACGGGCTTTCCGACCGCCCGGGCCCCTGCCTGCCGTTGCGACTGCGCGGCGGGCGGGGGCCTTTGCCATGGCGGCGGGGCGAGAACTGGTCGGCGAGCGTGCCCGAGGCCCTACCGAATTCGGTGGTCCGCGTGTTCAGGGCCTGCGATCATGCGGCGCATGCTCATGCTTGAGGATGAACTCGGACATCTGGCGTATGACGTCACCGGTGACGGGCCGCCCGTCGTGCTTGTGCATGCCGGGGTGGCGGATCACCGGATGTGGGACGGGGTCGTGCCCGGGCTCGTGGGGCGGTACTGCCTGGTGCGGTACGACCTGCGGGGGTTCGGTGAGTCCGCCGTGCCCAGGGGGGCGTTCCGGGAGGCGGATGACCTGGGGCGGTTGCTGGATCACCTCGGGTACGAGCGGGTCCGGCTCGTGGGGGTGTCGTGGGGTGGGCGGGTGGCGGTGGACTTCGCGTTGGCGTACCCCGAGCGGGTGCGGGCGCTCGCGGTGTTCTCCGCGCCCTGGCCGGGATACGCCTGGTCCGAGGAGATGCTCGGGTACGACGCGGCCGAGACCGCCGCGTTGGCGGCCGGCGACGTGGACGCCGCCGTACGGATCAACCTCGACATGTGGCTGCGCGGCCCCGCCCGCGGCTGGGACGCCGTGCCCGACGGGCTCGCCGACCGGCTCCGCGGCCCGCTGCGGACCTCGCTGGTGAACCAGGCGGAGGTCGGCCGCCACTCCCAGGGCCCCGCGACCGGCGACCTCACCGCCCTCCGCGTCCCCACCCTCGTCGGCGCCGGGCGCCTCGACCTCCCCGACTTCCGGGCCATCGCCCGCCGCTACGCCGCCGAGATCCCCGGCGCCGAACTCGTCGAATTCCCCACCGCCGCCCACCTCGTCCCCCTCGACGCCCCCGCCGAGCTCACCGACGCGCTGCTCCCCTTCCTCGCCCGCGAGGACGAGGCTCAGGGCGACGCCTCCAGCGCCTCGCGGAGGGCTTCCGCCGGGTAGGGGGTGGCGTGGGCGCCGTCCAGGACGGAGCCGTAGAAGGCGGTCATCAGGGCGGCCACCCGGGCGTAACGGGTGAGCAGGGCGCGGGCCGCCGGCGGGGCGGGGGGCGGGGGTGCGCCGGAGGCCAAGGCGCGGATGAGGGACTCGCGGGGGGCGCGACGGTGGCCCCAGAGGGTGGTGATGAGGCGGTTCACCAGCCAACTGCGGGTGTAGCAGGCGTCGTACGCCTCGTGCAGGGCGAGGAAGGCGGACTCCTCGGCGCTCAGCGCGAAGTCCGCGGAGAGCGCGAGGCCGAAGTCCGTGAGGTAGAGGCGGTGGCCGTCGGTCAGGACGTTGCCGAAGTGGGCGTCGAAGTGGTGGAGGCCGCGGGCGTTCAAGAAGGCCACCGCTGACGCCAGTTCGCGGTCGATCAACGACCAGGCCCCGTCCACCTCCTGGGGTCCGGCCGCCGCCCGCGCGGTGAGCCGGTCGTCGAGGGAGTACGGGACGTGCTCCAGGAAGAGCGTCAGGCTCGCGGGGGAGTCGCGCAGCGCCTCGATACGGCGGCGTACACCCGCAGCGCCGTCCCAGAACGCCACCGCCCGGCCCACGTCCGCCAGTTCGGGTGGCAGCGGCGGCGGGACCCGCTCCGGCAGGACCCGCCAGCCGTACAGCACCGGGAAGTTCGGGCACTCGCCCGCCAGCACCCACCCCGACGTCGCCTCGTGCGCGGCCAGTTCGCGCCACGCGCCGAAGCCGGGGGCGTAACCGACGCCGTACTGGCACACCATGGGGAGGCCGAAGAGATTCGCCGTCGAGCGGAAATGCTCCGGACGCAGTTCGAGTGACGTCAGGGGCACGCGCTTGACGAAGACCCGGGTGCCCGCGACCTCCAGCAGCGCCGAACGGCCGCCGATGCCGGTGCCGAGCGGGGTGGCCGCGGCCACCAGGCCGGCCAGCTCGCGGTCGCCGAGCCGGGCGAGCGCGGCGGAGACCGTGCCGTACGCCGCCCGGCGGGCGCTCAACGAGGCCGGTCCGTCGAGGGGTTGCATCCACCGACCCTACGTCCCGCGCTTACCGGACCCCGCGTCCCGCGCTCACTCCCAGCCGCGCAGCGACAGGGACGCGGGCGCCGACGCCAGGTGCGCGTCGAGCGCGGTACGCGTCGAGGGGACGAACTCCGCCGGGATCGCGGTGATCGGCGTCCAGACCACCGCGGAGTGCTTGGCCGGCTCTCGGTTCTCCGCCGTCCCCGACCAGCGCGTGGTCGAGAACACCAGGGTCAGGTAGCCGTTCGGCGCCTCCACGCCCCACGCGGCGTGCACGACGTGCGCGAGCCGCAGATCCTCGGGCGCGACCACCAGGCCCGTCTCCTCGCGCAGTTCGCGGACGGCCGTGGCCGTCACCGGCTCGCCCGGGTCCGACTTCCCGCTGGGCAGATCCCACAACCCGGGGCCGAACTTGCCCTTTTCGCCGCGCCGCAGCAGCAACACCCGCTGCGTGGACGGGTCGTGGACGATGACGGACGCGGCGAGCAGCGTCATCGCCGACAGGGCGGGCGGCAGGGCTTCGGGGCGGTGCTGCATGAGGCTCCAGATCGATACGCGCGGGGCGGGCCCCGGCACAGGCAGGTCACCCCTTCATAGCCGGTGGCTATGACAGCGGCTATTGGACAGCCCCGCACACCGGTCCGGAGGATGGCCGGGCAGGGAGCACAGAGGGGACCACGGAGGGGAGCGGGAACGTATGCGCGCGGTGGTGTACGACGGCGGAGCCGCAGGCGGCATCAGGCTCGGGACGGCACCCGAACCGGTGCCCGGCGAAGGGCAGTTGCTCATCGACGTCCGGGCGGTCTCGCTCAACTTCACCGACGTCGCCCACCTCGACGCCGCCACCACCCCCGCCGGCACCGTCCTCGGCCTCGACGCCGCGGGCGTCGTACGCCGGGCCGCCGCGGACGGCTCCGGGCCCGCCGAAGGGACCCGCGTCGTGTCGTTCGGCTGGGGGCGCGGCGCCTGGGCGCAGCGGCGGGCCGCCGACACCGGCCACGTGGCCGTGCTCCCGGACGGCGTCGGCTTCGCCGAGGCAAGTGCGCTGCCGGCCGCGGGAGTTACGGCGCTCCGGGCGCTGCGGCGGCTCGGGCCCGTCGAGGGGCGGCGGGTCCTGGTCACCGGCGCCTCCGGTGGCGTCGGGCGATACGCGGTCCAACTCGCGGCGCTCGCGGGGGCGTATGTCGTCGCGGCGGTCGGCAGCCCCGAACGGGGCGCGGGCCTGCGCGAGTTGGGTGCGAGCGATGTCGTCACCGACCTGCGCGAGGTCACCGCGCCCGTCTTCGGCGTGCTGGAGAACGTCGGCGGCGCGCTGCTCGGCCAGGCGTTCTCGCTGCTGGAGGACGGCGGTTGCCTCCAGGCCGTCGGTGCGGCCTCCGGCGAGCCGTCCACGCTCGACTTCGAGCAGGAGCGGCGGGCAGGCCCGCGCAAACGCCTGGAGGTCTTCATGGTCGGCACCCCCGACACCCCCTTCGGCCCGGACCTCGACCACCTCCTCGGCCTGCTCGCCGCCGGCCGCCTCGACCCGCAGATCGGCTGGCGCGGCCCCTGGACCCGCGTCACGGACGCCGCGCAGGCCCTGCTCACCCGCCGCGTCCAGGGCAAGGCGGTCCTCGACGTCACACCGGACGACTGAAGCCCCGACCGCAGCCCGGCCCCCGGCCCCCAGGGCGCCCGCAGCCCGGCCCCAGGGCCCCAGCCTCCGAGGTCCCCGCAGCCCGGCCCCGAAGCGCAACCGCAGCCGGCCACCCCCGCCGACCCCCGGGCGCCAGCTCACCGCGGCAGCAGCAGTTGCGCCACCGCCCCGCCCCCGTCCGCCGGCGGCGCGTTGCGGAAGGTGAGCCGCGCCCCCAGCACCCTCGCCTGCCCCGTGGCGATCGTCAGGCCGAGGCCGTGGCCCCCGGAGCGGTCCGTCGAGCCGGTGCGGAAGCGGCTCGGGCCCTCCCGGAGCAGGTCCGGCGGGAAGCCCGGGCCGTGGTCGCGGACCCGCACGTACGGGCCGTCGACCAGCACATCGATCGCCCCTGCCCCGTGCCGTGCCGCGTTGGCCAGCAGATTGCCCAGCACCCGCTCCAGCCGCCGCGGATCGGTCTGCACCACCGCCTCCTGCGCGACCGTCACCTGCGCGTCGGGCGCGAGCGCCGGCACCCTGCGCCGTACGAACTCGCCCAGCGCCACCTCCTGGAGGTCCGCCCGCTCGGCCGCGCCGTCCAGCCGGGCGACCTCCAGCACGTCCTCGACCAGCGTGCGCAGCGCGCGCACCCGGTCCCGTACCAGCTCCGACGGGCGGCCCGGCGGCAGCAGCTCGGTCGCCGTGACCAGGCCCGTCAGCGGGGTGCGCAGCTCGTGCGCGATGTCCGCGGTGACCCGGCGCTCGGCCTCCAGCCGGTGCTGGAGCGCGTCGGCCATCGCGTCGACGGCCCGCGCCAGCTCGTCCGTCTCGTCCCGGCCGCGCCTGCCGATGGCCTCCCGCACCCGTACGCCCGTGTCGCCGTCGGCGACCTTGCGCGCCGCGTTCGCCGCCTTGCGCAGCCGCCGCGACATCCGCCCGCCGACCGCGACGCCGATCGCCGTGCCGCCGAGCACGACCGCCGCCGAGCCGATCATCAGCGTGCGGTCGAGGTCGACGAGCACCGAGTAGCGGTCGGTGATGCCGGTCCGCAGCGACAGCACCTTGCCCCCGCCCGCCGGCGTCTCGGCCCACACCTCCAGGCCGCGCCCGGTGCGCTGCACATACGTCGCCCGCTGCCCCTTCGCCGCGTACGCCCTCAGCTCCGGCGGCAGCGCCGGGTCGTCGAGGGTGGCGTAGAAGACCAGGCGGCCGTTGGTCTCGTAGATCCGCAGCGCACTCTGCACCCGCTCGTCCTGCACGTCCCGGGCGCTGTTGATCATGCTGACCCGCGCCGCGTTGTGCACGACGAGGCTCAGCGCGACCACCACCAGCGCCGACACCGCCGCGATGGCGGCGCTCAGCTTCCACCGCAACGTCATCGTCGGCAGCGGCGGCAGGAAGCGGCGGGAACCGAAAGAGCGGCGGGAACGGAGCAGGCGCGCACGCATGAGCAGCAGCCCGTCACGCGCGCAGCTTGTAGCCGAAGCCGCGCACGGTCTCGATCCGGTCCTGGCCCACCTTCGCCCGCAGCCGCTGCACATGCACGTCCACCACGCGCGTGTCGCCGCCCCACTCGTAGTCCCACACCCGCGCCAGCAGACGGTCGCGCGACAGTACGGTCCCGGGCGCGGCGGCGAACTCCAGCAGCAGCCGCATCTCGGTCGGGGTCAGGGCGAGGCGTTCACCGGCGCGGGTGACCTCCATGCCCTCGGGGTCGATCACGATGTCGCCGAAGGACAGCAGCGCGCCCTGCTCGTGCGGGTCGTCCGCGGCGGCGGCCCGGAAGCGGCGCAGCACCGCGCGGATCCGGGCGACGAGCACCGCGCCGTCGAAGGGCTTGGTCACGTAGTCGTCGGCGCCCGCCTCCAGGCCCAGCACGACGTCGATCGCGTCGGCCCGCGCCGACACCATGATCACCGGCACCGTCGACTCGTCCCGGATCCGCCGGCACAGGCTCACCCCGTCCAGCCCCGGCAGCATCACGTCCAGCAGCGCGAGGTCGGGCCGCCGGGCCCGGAAGGCGTCCAGGCCGGTCAGGCCGTCGGGCGCGGCGGTGACCCGGAAGCCGTCGCGCTCCAGGGCGAGCGTCGTGGCCTCACGGATGACGTCGTCGTCCTCGACGAACAGCACATGCACCGGAGCCACCGCTCAGCCCCCGGACCCGGCCCCGGACCCGGCCCCGGACCCGGCCCCGGAACCCGCCCCCACCAGCGCGGGAGCCGAGACCGAGGGGGTCGCCGTCGGCAGGTCGGGGTCCAGCGGGTCGGAGTCGGGGCGCGGCGCCGGCTCCGTGGAGGTCGGCTCGGGCGAGACCGTCGGCGTACTCGACCCGAAGTCCGCGTACGCCCGCGCGACCTGCACGAAATGCCCGGCGCGCCACGCGTACACCACCGACTCCTGCCCGGTGGGCCCGTTGGGGACAAAACCCGGGTCGTCCACCCTGTACACCTCGTGAATGATCTCCAGCCGCCCGCCCTGCACGCTCCCGTACACCGGGGGCCGCTCGTCGGCGAAGACGTTCTGGTATTTCCCGTTCACCATACGGTAGACGTACGCGGCCACGCCCAGGCCGTTGCCGCAGGTCGTGACGTTGACCACCAGGTCCGGGCCGTCGCCGGAGGTGAGGTCGCCGGAGTCGGTGGCGACCGGGTAGTCGTCGCCCGCGCACGGCGTCAGGTCCTCGCGGACGTCCTCGCTCACGCTCGTGTCACGGCGGACCATCGTCGCCAGCGCCCGCTTGTCACGCGCGATCGCCGGGGCGAGCGAGGCGGGCGGCGTCGGGCGCACGCTCGGCGAGGGCGCCGGGCCCTCCTTGCGCGCACCCGTACCCGTGGCACCGCAGCCCGACACCACGACGCACGCGCAGGTCAGCGCGCCCATCGCGGTCGTCATGGGCCTCAGGCGGCGCACATCTCCTCCGTCTGCTCCGGCTGCGGGGCTGGGCGGGCCGGCGCCGGGGCGACCGGGCAGCGCCGGTAGCCGTACCCGCCGTGCTCCAGCTCGTGCCGCAGCCGGGCCAGCGCCCTGTGCAGGGTGCTCTTGACCGTGCCGGTCGACATGCCCAGCGCGCGGGCGGTCTCCTCGGTCGTGAGCTGCCCGTAGTGGCGCAGCATGACCACCTGGCGCTGCTTGGGGGCGAGCGCCGACATCGCGTCCAGCAGCATCTCACGGTCGGCGCGCTGCTCGGTCCCGTCGTCCACCACGGGCTCGGGCAGCTCGCCGGTGGGCACCTCGTCGAGCTTGCGGTTGCGCCACCACTCGGTCCTGGTGTTGATCATGACCCGCCGCATGTACGCGTCCGCGAGCGCCTTGTCGGCGATGCCCTCCCAGCGCGGGTACGTACGCACGAGGGCGGTCTGCACGAGGTCCTGCGCGTCGATGGGGTCGGGGACGAGGCGCCGGGCGCTGCGCAGCAGGGCGTCCTGCCGCGTCCTGACGTACTCCTCAAACTCCAGTACCCCGCCGCTCGCCGCCATCGTGCTTCTCCGCCCCTTGCCTGTGCGGCGGGATGGTCCGGCCCCGCCGCCACCGGGCGACCCCGGCTGCGACCGAACCTACGAGCCGGATGTCAGGCTTCCGCCACCACGAGCGCACGGCAAACGCACAGCGACCCATCGGTTGTGTAACAGCGGGGAGGAAGCGCATTTTCCGGGCGAGGCGGGGAGTACGGGGCAAGCCCCGTGCGGGAGCTCCGGCCCGGCGCAGGTGGCCCGGGCGCGGTCCCGCGCCCGGCCCGTGCGGGCGCTCGGCGTACGGTCCCGTCGGGCTCGGCGTCCCCGTTCCGCGGGCCGGCGGGCGCCCGCACGGGTGCGCGTACGGCCTCCGGCGGGCGTTCGGCGTCGTCCGGTGTACGCGTACTGCCTACGACGGCCGTCCGGCGGACGCGCGCCCGGGGTCCCCCCGAGCGCCCCCGGAGGGGTCAGTGGGGGAGGCGGTAGACGCCGTCGGCGAGCGGTTCGACGAGGCCGTCCTCGACCAGGCCGTCGAGGGCGCGGGCGCGCTGCACCGGCTCGTGCCACACCGCGTCCAGCGCGGCCTGCGGGACCGGCTCGCGCGAGGCGCGCAGCACCGCGAGCAGCCGGCCGCGCACCTGGCGGTCGGTGCCGGCGTACGACTGGCCGCGGCGCGGCGGGCCGGCGTGCGGCGGGCTGCCGGCCAGCCGCCAGGCGCACAGCGCCGCCACCGGGCAGCGCCCGCACTGCGGCGACCTGGCCGTGCACACCAGCGCGCCCAGCTCCATCGTGGCCGCCGCCCAGCGCGCCGCCGTCGCCTCGTCGGCGGGCAGCAGGCCCTCGGCGGTACGCCGCTCCGCCGCCGTCGTCGCGTTCGGCGGGTGCTCGACGCCGCCCACGACCCGGGCGAAGACCCGCCGTACGTTCGTGTCCAGCACGATGTGCCGCCGCCCGTACGCGAACGACGCGACCGCCGCCGCGGTGTACTCCCCGACGCCCGGCAGCGCCAGCAACTCCGCGTGCGAGCCCGGCACTTCGCCGCCGTGCCGGTGCGCTATCGCGCCCGCCGCGGCGTGCAGCCGCAGTGCCCGGCGCGGATAGCCGAGCCGGCCCCACGCCCGTACCGCCTCGCCGGGCGACTCGGCGGCCAGGTCCGCCGGGCGCGGCCAGCGGGCCAGCCACTCCGCGTGCACCGGCAGCACGCGGGCCACCGGGGTCTGCTGGAGCATGAACTCGCTGACCATCACCGACCAGGCGCCCGCGTCGGGGCGGCGCCAGGGCAGGTCGCGGGCGTGGGCGTCGAACCAGTCGATGACCAGCTCGTGCAGGGTCGCCACGGCCGCGGGCGTGAGCCCGGGCGGCGGCGGGGCGGCGGGATCGGCGGCGGACCGCGCGGCGGAAGCCGCGGACCGGGCGGACGTAGCGGAACGGATGGGCTCGGGGGCGTCGTGGAGGTCTGTGCTCATGGCATCGCGATCCTCGCACATGCCACTGACAGCGATCACGCGTGAACGTAAACGTGATCATCGGCAAAGAGCGCACACCGAGCGGCGGGTGTTGCGACGGCACACGGGTGATCTCCCCTAGAGTTCGGGTGTGGGCTCGTTGCGCAATCCCGTCGGACCTCTGCCGTCGTCCATCTACTGGCGCCGGCGTGTCGTCGCGTCCGCCCTGGTCCTGGTGATCGCCGCACTGGTGATCTGGGCCGTCACCCGGGGCAGCGGAGGTGGCGGCCACGGCAACGGGGCCTCGGGGCCGACCGGTTCGCACACCCCGATCGGCACGATCACCGCCGGCCCGACCCCCTCGGGCACCCACATCAGCGGGCGCCCCGGGGGCCGCGACACCGCCCCCTCCGACTCCGACGGCGGTACGGGCGACGGCACTTCGGCCGGCGACACGGGCTCCGCGGCCGGCGACACCGCGGGCTCCGCGGCCGGCGACACCGCGGGCTCCACGGCCGGCTCCACCGCGGGCGACGACTCCGGCGCCACGGCCGGCTCCGGTTCCGACGGCGGTACGTCGTCGGGTACGTCCGCCGGTACGGGCACGTCCGGCTCCGGCGGCGCCGGTACCTCCGCGGGCAGCGGCCCGAGCGGTGACCAGGTCCCGGCCGGCTCCACGCTGCCCAACTGCTCGCCCGGCACGGTGTCGCTGGCGCTGACCAGCGACCAGAACACGTACGCCGACGGCCAGACGCCGGTCCTGCGGCTGCGCGCCACCAACAGCGGCTCGGTCACCTGCAAGCTGGACTTCGGCCCGCGCAGCGCGGTCTTCACCGTCACCAAGAACCCCGAGGGCAGCCACGTCTGGGCGTCGAACGACTGCCCGGCGAACGCCTCGCCGTACCTGCTCCAGGTGCCGGCGCACGGCTCGACCACGTACACCCTGAACTGGAGCGCCAAGACCAGCTCCCCGCAGTGCGGTTCGCCCAGGAACACCCCGGCCGGCTACGGCAACTACCTGGCCCAGGTCTCGCTCGCCGGGTACGGGACGAAGAGCGTGCCCTTCCGGCTGTCGCAGGACTGAGCGGGGGCCGGGCGCGCGGCCGGATACGCGGCCGGGTGCGTACGTGTAGGGGGCTGGGCGTCGGGCGGTAGGGACCGCTGGACGTACCGCTAGACGTACCGCTCCAGGATGGAGGACTCCGCCAGCCGGGACAGGCCCTCGCGGACGGAGCGGGCGCGGGCCTCGCCGACGCCCTCGACGGCCTGGAGGTCGTCCACGCTGGCCGCGAGCAGCTTCTGCAGCCCGCCGAAGTGCTCCACCAGCCGCTCTATCACCGCGTTCGGCAGCCGCGGCACCTTCGCCAGCAGCCGGTAACCGCGCGGCGAGACCGCGGAGTCCAGCGATTCGGGGGAGCCGGTGTAGCCCAACGCCCGGGCCACCGTGGTCAGTTCGATGAGCTCGCTCTGCGGCAGCGCGTCCAGCTCGGCCAGCGCCTCGGCGACCGTGCGGCTGCGCTTGGCGGTCGGCTCGGGCACGTAGTCGTGCGCGACCAGTTCGCGCTCCGGCTCCACGCCGGCGATCAACTCGTCGAGCTGCAGCGTCAGCAGCCGGCCGTCGGTGCCCAACTCCACCACGTACTCGGCGATTTCGGTGGCGATCCGGCGGACCATCTCCAGGCGCTGCGCCACCGACGTGACGTCCCGCACCGTGACCAGGTCCTCGATCTCCAACGCCGAGAGGGTGCCCGCGACTTCGTCCAGGCGCAGCTTGTAGCGCTCCAGCGTCGCCAGCGCCTGGTTCGCCCGGGACAGGATCGCCGCGGAGTCCTCCAGCACGCGGCGCTGGCCGTCCACGTACAGCGCGATCACCCGCATCGACTGACTCACCGACACGACAGGGAAGTTGACCTGCTTGCTCACCCGGTCCGCGGTGCGGTGCCGGGTGCCGGTCTCCTCGGTCGGGATCGCCGGGTCCGGCACCAACTGCACGCCGGCGCGCAGGATCTTGGTGATGTCCTTGTCCAGGATCAGCGCGCCGTCCAGCTTGCACAGCTCGCGCAGCCGCGTCGGGGTGAACTCCACGTCCAGCACGAAGCCGCCGGTGCACAGCGACTCCACCGTCTTGTCCATGCCGAGCACGATCAGGCCGCCGGTGTTGCCGCGCACGATGCGCTCCAGGCCGTCGCGCAGGCCCGTACCCGGTGCCACGGCACTCAGCGACGCGCGCATCAGCCCGCCGCCGTCCGCTCCACCGCCGGACCTGCCGGCGGAGTCCGCCGCTGCCTTGCGGGCCGGGGCGGATCCTGCCCGGTCGTTGGCTGCCACTGCGTTCCTCCGGTCGGTGCGGTTTGGAGTGAGTTTACGTCGTCCGCGCCGCGAGCCGCCGATCACCGGCGTACGCCCCTGTCAGAGCTGCTGCTCGGCCCCGCGCCGGTCGCCCTCCGGGCGGTTGCCGCCCTGGCGGCTGCTCCCCGCCCGGTTGCCCTCCGTGCGCCTGGGGGTGCGGGCCGGGAGGGCGCGCAGGGCGTCGCCTATGTCCGAGACCTCGATCACCCGCATCCCCGGCGGGACCTTGCCCGGATCCGCCGGGACCAGCGCGTGCGTGAAGCCGAGCCGGGCCGCCTCCGACAGCCGGCGCTGCACTCCGGTGACCCGGCGCACCTCGCCGGCCAGGCCCACCTCGCCGATCGCCACGAGGTTCTTCGGGAGGGGCGTGTCGATCGCGGCGCTGGCCAGCGCGAGGGCCACCGCGAGGTCCGCGGCCGGCTCGGTGAGCTTCACGCCGCCGACCGTCGCGGTGTAGATGTCCTGCTTGCCGATCGCCTTGATCCTGCCGCGCTGTTCGAGCACGGCGAGCATCATCGACACCCGGGAGTTCTCCAGGCCCGAGGTCGTACGGCGGGGCGAGGGGATCTGGGTGTCCACGGTGAGCGCCTGCACCTCCGCGACGAGCGGGCGCTTGCCTTCGAGGGTGACCGTCAGGCACGTGCCCGGCACCGGCTCGTCGCGTCGGGTCAGGAACAGGCCCGAGGGGTCGGCGAGTCCGGTGATGCCCTCGTCGTGCAGCTCGAAGCAGCCGACCTCGTCCGTCGCGCCGAAGCGGTTCTTGACGCCGCGGATCAGGCGCAGGCGGGCGTGCCGGTCGCCCTCGAAGCTCAGCACGACGTCCACGAGGTGTTCCAGGAGGCGGGGGCCGGCGATCGTGCCGTCCTTGGTGACGTGCCCCACCAGCAGCGTCGCCATGCCGCGCTCCTTCGACGCCCTGATCAGCGCGCCGGCGACCTCGCGGATCTGCGCGACGCCGCCCGGGGCGCCGTCGATCTCCGGGGAGGCCACGGTCTGGACGGAGTCCAGCACGAGGAGGCCGGGCTTGACGTCGTCGAGGTGGCCGAGGACGGCGGAGAGGTCGGTTTCGGCGGCGAGGTAGAGGTGGTCGGCGAGGGCGCCGATCCGGTCGGCGCGCAGCCGCACCTGCGAGGCGGACTCCTCGCCGGTGACGTACAGCACGGGGCTGCGCTCGCTCGACGCCTTGGCGGCGACGTCCAGCAGGAGGGTGGACTTGCCGACGCCGGGCTCGCCGGCGAGCAGCACCACGGCGCCGGGGACGAGGCCGCCGCCGAGCACCCGGTCGAGCTCGGGGACGCCGGTGGAGCGGGCGGTGGCCTGGCGGCCGTCGACCTGGCCGATGGGCTTGGCCGGCGCGGTGACCCTGCCGGGAGCGGTGGTGCGTACGGCGGGGGCGCCGCCGTACTCCTCGACGGTGCCCCAGGCCTGGCATTCGCCGCAGCGGCCGAGCCATTTGACTGTCGTCCAGCCGCATTCGGTGCAGCGGTACGCGGGGCGGTCTTTAGCGGCGGGCTTGCGGGTGGCCATGCGCGCAACGGTAGCGGGCGGGTGTGACAGGGGGCTCTTTTGTGGGGGGCGCCTTCTGGGTGGGGGGTGGGGTGGTCGGGGGCGCTCCGGGGGGTACCTCCTCGGACTGCGCACATCAACTCCGTACGAGTCCGGCAACCTCTTGCCTGCGCAGTCCTGCGGGGGCACCCCCCGGATCACCCCCTCCCGCCCGTCCGCCGGCGGCTTTCCGTTCGGGGGGGGAGGTCTCGGCGGTCAGCTCCTGGCCAACCTTTGAGGGGTTGGTAGGCGGGGGAGTGGGGGTGGGGGTCACGGGTGACGGGGGGATTCACTCGTACGAATGGTGGAGGGGGTGCTTTTTGGGGGGCAAGGTTACCCATACGGGTTAATGGCAGCGGGGACGGCTGAAGAGGGGTGGCTTGCGGGCCTACCGTCAGCCGGTGATGAGCAGGCAGGAGACCCCCACCCCCGCACCCGCGCCCGCTGCCGGTTGGCAGGCGGCATCCGCACCCGCGTCCGCCGCCGTGCCCCCTGCCGGGAGGCAAGTGGCGTCCGCACCCGCGTCCGGTGCCGGTTGGCAGGCGGCGCCCGCACCGGTGTCCGCTGCCGCTAGGGAGGCGGCGTCCGCACCGGTGTCCGCTGCCGGGAGGCAAGTGGCGTCCGCAGCCGTGCCCCCTGCCGGGAGGCAGGCCGCACCTGTGACGCAGGCGACCGGTGCGCATCGAAGGCCGCGGGCCGGGGCGGCGGTTGGGCGGGGTGCGGCGCGGGAGGCCGGTGCGCGGCATCGGGGTGGGCGGGAGCGGGCGGGTGGGGTGGCTCGGCCGCAGGGGACGTTGCCGATGGTGCCGCCCGGGCATTACGAGCCGTATCTGGACGGCCTGTACACGTACTGCCTGTCGGTGCTGTGCGAGCACGACGCCGCGTCCGGGGCGCTCGGCGAGGTGCTGGCGCTGGCGGAGCGGCAGCGGGCCCGGTTGCGGGACCCGGCGTTGCGGCGGCCGTGGCTGTACGCGCTCGCGCGGTGGTGCTGCCTGCGGCGGTTGGCCGCGGGGCGGCCGGTCGCGCCGGTGCGGGCCGCGGCGGACGTGGCGGCCCAGCGCGGGGCGCAACTGGCCGCGCTGGCTTGGCCGGAGGCGGCCGGGACGACGCCGGAGCAGCGCGAGGCGCTGGAGTTGGCCGTACGGCACCAGCTCGCGCCGCATGAGGTCGCGGCGGTGCTCGGGCTGGAAACGGACGCCGCACGGGGGCTGTTGGCGCGGGCGGCATGCGAAGTGGAGCGGACACGGGCGGCGTTGGCGGTCGTGGACTCCGGGCAGTGCGCGGCGCTCGCGCAACTCGCCGGGGACAACCGGGTGTTGCTCGGGCCGGCGCTGCGGGACGAGCTGGTGCGGCATGTCGACGAGTGCACGGTGTGCCGGCGTACGGCGGAGCGGGCGGTCGCGGCGGAGGCGTGGCCCGGGTCGGCCGACGCGACGGCGGTGCTCGCGCTCATCGAGGCGCCGCGGGCGGCGGCGTGCGCGGCGCTGCTGCACGCGATGGAGAGCGGGGCGGGGCGCAACCGGGAGGCGACACCGCGGTTCGACCGGCGCGGATTTCCGCGGGACCTGCGGGACCAGGCGGCGCGGCGGGCGCAGTTGCGGCACCGGGCGGTGACGTCGACGGTCGTGGCGGCGGTGGTGGCCGCGCCGGTGCTGGCGATCTGGGCGGCGTACCGTGCGACACCGCTCGGCGGCGACGACGCGCAGGGTTCCGGCGGCGGGCGGGCGGCGGCGGGCGTGCCGGACGTGGCGGGGCTGCCGTACGAGAAGGCCGGCGCGGTCCGCCCCTCGGCGCCCGCCTCCGGCCCCACCACCTCGGACCCTGACGTCACGGCCGTGACGGTCACCCCGGCGGACTCCCCGTCCCCCGCGCCGGGCGCCGGCTACCTCACGGTCACCGCCACCCCGTCCGGCGGGCGCACCCTCGTGACCCTCACGGCCTCCGGCACGGGCGACGTCCACTGGTCCGCGACCCCCTCGGCCCGCTGGCTCCGCCTCTCCGCCACCTCGGGCGTCCTCCACCCCGGCGAGTCCACGACGGTCACCATCACCGTCCTGCGCTCCCTCACCCCCCACGGCCGCTGGACGGCGACCGTCGCCTTCACCCCCTCCAACGCGACGGTCATCCTCCACGGCACCACCCGCCGCTCCGCCCCCCCACCCACATCCCCTCCGCCGACGACGGAGCCCCCCACCTCGGCTCCCCCGACAACCCCCCCACCCACAACGGACCCCCCGACGTCCTCCGCCCCACCGACCGACTCCCCCACCCCCACGGAACCCACCCCCTGAAGCGCAACACCCTCCATGCGCACGGGGTCGGGGCCGCCCCGGGGGGCACCTCCTCGGCCTGCGCACCATGCCTCAGTACGAGTCCGGCCCCGTCCCGCCGCGCGCAGTCCTGCGGGGGTACCCCCCCCGAACCACACCCCCTCCCGGGTCTCATTGGCGGCTGCCCGTCGCCGTAACAGACAGCGAAGGCCCTCGCGGCAGCGCCAGTTGCGCCCCGAGCGGACCACTCCCGCCCCCCAAGAGGTCAACCAGCGGCTGAGGGAGGGCCGTACTCCCCCTCACCCCCACCCCCACCGGCGTGCGGACGCCGACGGACGTACGGGCGGGGGTGATCCGGGGGGTGCCCCCGCAGGACTGCGCACGACAAGAGGTCACCGGAGACGCAGCGAGGTCATGGTGCGCAGTCCGAGGAGGTACCCCCCGGAGCGCCCCCGACCACCCCACCCACCACCAGAACGCGCCCCCGCACGCCGGTAACAACCCCCCAAAAAAACCTACGCCGACATCCCCTCCGCCGCTTCCTCCCCCCTCCCGCACGCCAAAGCCAGCTCATCCAGCGAAACGCCCAGCGCCGCGCCCAACGCCGCCACAGTAAAGAACGCCGGCGTCGGCGCCCGCCCCGTCTCGATCTTGCGGAGCGTCTCCACGGAGACGCCCGCCGCCGCCGCGACCTCGACCATGCTGCGGTCCCCGCGCGCCGCCCGCAGCAGCGCGCCGAAGTGTTCGCCCCTGCGGCGCTCCCAGGGGCTCAGTGGAGTGCGAACCATGGACGTGATACTAATACCGGGATACAAATACCGGTATAAGAATCGGCAGCACAGGAGGAGCCCCGCCCATGGTGGAGATCAAGTCAGACGCCGCCCTCGACGCGATGCGCGAAGCCGGCCGCGTCGTGGCCACCGCACTCGCCGCCGCCCAAGACGCCGCAGCCGTCGGCGTATCGCTGCGCGAGCTGGACGACGCCGCCCGCGCCGTACTCGACGCGGCAAAAGCCCGCTCACCCTTCCTCGGCTACCGGCCCCCCTTCGCCCCGACCCCCTTCCCCGCCGTGATCTGCACGTCCGTCAACGACGCGATCGTCCACGGCATCCCCACCGACTACCGCCTGCGCGACGGCGACCTCGTGAGCGTCGACTGCGGCGCCGAACTCGACGGCTGGACCGGCGACGCCGCCGTCAGCTTCACCGTGGGGACGCCGCGCGAGGGCGACCGGGAGCTCATCGAAGCGACCCGGCGGGCGCTGGACGCCGGGGTCGCCGCCGCGGTCGTCGGGAACCGGATGGGGGACATCTCGCACGCCATCGGCCGGGTCGCCAAGGACGCCCGCTGCGGAATGCCCGCGGACTTCGGCGGGCACGGCATCGGGCGGCGCATGCACGAGGACCCGCACGTGCCCAACCGCGGGCGCCCCGGCCGCGGCTTCCCGCTCCGGCACGGCCTCGCCCTCGCGATCGAGCCGATGCTCATGTCGGGCGGGCGGGACGAATACCACGTGGCCGCGGACGGCTGGACCCTGCGGACGGTCGACGGCAGCCGCGCGGCGCACATCGAGCACACCATCGCCATCACCGAGCAGGGCCCGCGCGTGCTCACCGCGCTCTGACGGCCGGCTGTCGTACCCGGCCGCTAGCGTGCCCGGATGACCGACGAACCCGGCGCACAAGGCAGTTGGCTCGACGACACCCGGACCTCGTACGACACCGTCGCCGTCAGCTACGCGGAGCGGACCCGGCACCTGCTGGACGACACCCCCGAGGAGCGCGGCGTCCTCGCGCGGTTCGCGCAGGCCGTGGCGGACGGCGGGCCCGTCGCGGACGTGGGGTGCGGGCCCGGGCGGATCACGGCGTATCTGGGCGGGCTGGGGCTGGACGCCTTCGGGGTGGACCTCTCGCCGGGGATGGTCGCCGTCGCCCGCCGGGAGCACCCCGGACTGCGGTTCGCGGTCGGCTCGATGACCGGGCTCCCGCTGCGGAGCGGCTCGCTCGGCGGCCTCGTGGCCTGGTATTCGCTCATCCACGTGCCGGACGCCGCCGTCCCCGGCGTCCTCGCGCACTTCCACCGCACCCTGCGGCCGGGGGCGCCGCTGCTGCTCGGCTTCCACGTCGGCGACGAGTCGCGGCTGAAGACCGAGGGCTACGGCGGCCACCCCATGAGGGTGTACGTCCACCGCAGCCGCCCGCCCCGCCTCACGGCCTGGCTGACCGGCGCCGGCTTCACCGTCGAGGCCGACCGTACGCTCACGTCCGCCGAGAGCGCCCTCGGCGGCATCATCCTGGCCCGGCGGGCGACCGACTAGGCCGGGTCCGGGTGCGGGTCCGCCGGGTGCGGGGCGACCAGGGGGAGGGACGAGGCGAGGCGGGCCTCGCACAGCGCGGTGAGCTCGGCGTAGGCGGCGGGGCCCATCAGCTCGGTGAGCTCGGCGCGGTAGGAGCGGTAGACGGGCTCGCCGCCGCCGTGCGCGGAGGTCGCCGAGGTGCACCACCAGTGCAGGTCATGGCCGCCGGGGCCCCAGCCGCGGCGGTCGTACTCGCCGATCGACACGACCAGCACGCGCGTGTCGTCGGGGCGGTCGACCCAGTCGAAGGTGCGCCGGATCGGCAGCTGCCAGCACACGTCCGGCTTGGTCTCCAGCGGCTCGCGGTTCTCCCGCAGCGCGAGCGCGTGCAGCGCGCAGCCCTGCCCGCCGGCGAAGCCCGCGCGGTTGGAGAAGATGCACGCCCCGTCCACGACCCGGGTCTGCCGCTCGCCGTCCTCGTTCTCCTCGGCCCAGTAGCCGTCCGGGCCCGTACCGAGGTCGTGGTACTGCCACATCTCCGGCGTGAGCCGGGCCGCGTGCTTCGCCACCCGCTTCTCGTCGTCGTCATCGGAGAAGTGCGCCCCGAGCGAGCAGCACCCGTCCCCGGCCCGCCCGGCGACGATCCCCTGGCACCCCTGCCCGAAGACACACGTCCACCGCGACGTCAGCCACGTCAGATCGCACCGGAAGACCTGCTCCTCGTCCGCCGGGTCGACGAACTCCACCCACGCCCGGGCGAAATCCAACCCGGCCTCGTCATCCGCCGCCACCACACCCGTCTCCCCGCCCCTGCGGGCCCTCACCTTTGCCACGCCCCCACCCTAGGCCCGTAATGCACCGAATGCGCTCACCGCCCCACCCGATCATTTTCCGCCGAGTCACTCCACCTGCCGATGCCCGCCCTCCCCGGCTCGTACGGTGGCGGTACACATTGCGTACCGGGGGGTGGGGCGATGGCGGGGCTGCCGGCTGACTTGCAGGTCGTGGCCGACGGAATGCTCAGCGCGTCGATGGAGATGGTCGACAGCGTGATGATCGGCGTCCGGGACACCACACTTGCTGTTTTCCACGAGCTCGACCGGCAGGAAGGCATGGCCGGCGACGACGACGCGGGCCACGACTTCGCAAAGGTGTACACGTCGGCCGCGGCCGAGACGCTGGACCAGATGGGATTCAGCGCCTTCATGATGGGCGAGAGCGGGACGGGGCTGATGCGCAGCGCCCGCGAGTTCATCGCCCAGGAGGACGCGACCGCCGCAAGCTTCATGGCACGGCAGCCCGACCCGACCGTCCAGATGGGCGATCCGTCCCGCGGCTGCTCCGAGCGTTTTGTCGGTCTCGGCGAGGACTTGCCCAAGGTCGTCGGCAAGACCTCCTGGAACGACCAGTACCTGGGCACCGGCGACAGCGGGGGGCGCTTCCGCGGCTCACCGGAGAAGTTACGGGACGTCGCCGGTACGTGGACGCGGGCGGGAACGTTGCTGCAGCAGTTCCTCGTCGACGCCCAGGGGTGCGGCCACACCGCCGACAAGGCGCATTCAGGGCAGGCCGCCGACGCTTTCCGCGCGCATTTCAAGGCGTTCGTGGGCTTCGGCCCGGCGCCGGCACTCGCCCAGTCGGACGAACCTCTGGCCGCGAACCTCGTCGCAGCCTGCGACCAGCTCGCTCAGGCGTGCACGCAGTATGCGTCCCACATCGAGCAGGCGCTGTCCCGTATCCGTGAGAACACGCAGAATCCCTTTCACATGGACGCGCCCTGGCACGATCCGCTGTTCGGCGGCAACGGCGATGACGGCGGTCTGCGGGACCTGGTGGACGGGGACCCCTGGATACACGCGCTCGGCGATGTCGCCCACGCGCTGGACGCTTCACGCAGCCGTGTGAAGATCCCGGGCGCCGGGCGCCACCTGCCGTGGTACGACCCCTTCCCGCTCCTCCCTCTCCCCGTCCCGATCCCGGAGCCGGCTGTGCCGCCCCTGGTGCTGGCATCGGCGCCGGGCCTGCTTCCGGCGATCTACCGGCCGGTCAACCCGGCCATACCCTTCCGGCCTCCGATACCGGCGCTGCCGGGGACGACAACACCCTTGACGCTCGCCGAGCAGCAGGCCTTCACCGCCTGGGCGAACGGGCTGCAGCCGGCCGACTTCGGCGGCACCCCGAACCCGGCCGATCCGGCCAACGCGTATCAGCTGCGTGTCGCGGGTTATCCGGAGCGCATCGTTCCCTTCACCGAGCACGGCGTGCGCAGGACCATTGCCGCCGACGGTGTGCGCGCGACGGACGGATACATGGTGGACGCCAAGTACGTGGCGGACGACAACAGGTGCTTCCGTAAGCCGAGCACATTGCTCCTGGAACAGGAGTACAAGGCCGATGGAACGCCCAAGTGGAATCCGAACACGGTCCTGGTCGGCAAGGACCACGACGAGCTCGCCAAGTATCACGCGGCCATCGACCAGAACGATCAGGTCCGTGGCCTGGAGATCGTCACGAACTCGCGGGACGCCGTCGCCTATTGGCAGACCTTGATGAGCACCGACAACATCACCGGTACGGTTCAGTACCAGCCGTGAATTCACTTCCGGAGACCCTTGTGGACGATTACTACCAGACCCTTTTCCTCTTCTACCCGCCGCCCGAGACGCCGTTCGGCTGGGGGCTGGACCTCGTGGCGGTGCGGGAGGCGCTTGTCGCGGGGTTTCCCGAGGCGAGCGGCACGTTCGCCGGGGGTGGGACGCCGTTGTATCGGTTGAGCTTCTGGGCGCGGGCGGAGGACGGGGTCGAGTTCGAGGGGCTGGTGAGTGTGGAGGGGCGGGAGTGCGTCGCCGTCGGGGAGGCCACCGTGGCGGAGGCGGCGCGGTTCGTGGGGTGGATGCGGGCGGCGGTCGTGCCGCCGGGCGGGGAGATCAGGTTCAGCTCGCGGGCGGCGTTCGAGGGCGGGTTCGGGGAGCGGGAGTGGGGGGTTCCGCCGGGGGCGGGGGTGGTGGAGGTGCTGCGGGGGCATCTGGAGGAGGTGCTGGGGGGCTGAGTGGCCGGGGGTGGAGGGAAAGCGGCTGGTCGGGGGGGTGGAATACAGTGCTGCCCATGCGACTGGGAGTGCTCGACGTGGGGTCCAACACCGTTCATCTGCTGGTGGTGGACGCGCATCCCGGTGCCCGGCCGCTGCCCGCGTATTCGCACAAGGCGGAGCTGCGGCTCGCGCAGCTGCTCGACGCGGGCGGGGCCATCGGCGAGGACGGGATCGAGCGGCTGGTCGCGACGGTCGCGGACGCGATGCGGGTCGCCGAGGACAAGGGCGCTGAGGACGTCCTGCCGTTCGCGACGTCCGCGGTGCGCGAGGCCGTCAACGGCGAGCAGGTGCTCGCCCGGGTCGAGGCGGAGACCGGGGTACGGCTCACCGTGCTGTCCGGCGAGGACGAGTCGCGGCTGACGTTCCTGGCGGTACGCCGCTGGTTCGGCTGGTCCGCGGGCAAGCTGCTGGTCCTGGACATCGGCGGCGGCTCGCTGGAAGTGGGCTACGGCATGGACGAGTACCCGGACACCGCGGTGTCGCTGCCGCTCGGCGCCGGCCGGCTGACCGGCGGGTGGCTGCCCGGCGACCCGCCGTCCGCGCAGGACGTACGGGCGCTGCGGCGGCACGTACGCGCCGAGATCGCCAGGACGGTCGCCGACTTCGCCCGGCTCGGGCCCGCCGACCACGCCGTGGGCACGTCCAAGACCTTCCGGCAGCTCGCCAGGATCGCCGGGGCGGCGCGCAGCGCGGAGGGGCTGTACGTACAGCGGGTGCTGCGGCGCGGGGCGCTGGAGGAGTGGGTGCCGCGGCTGGCGGAGATGACCGCGCAGCGGCGCGCCGGGCTGCCCGGGGTGTCCGAGGGGCGGGCCGGGCAGCTGCTGGCCGGCGCGCTGGTCGCCGAGGGCGCGATGGATCTGTACGGCGTCTCGGAGCTGGAGATCTGCCCCTGGGCGCTGCGCGAGGGCGTGATCCTGCGCAAGCTCGACGTGATGGCCGCCGACACCGCGGGCGCCGCCTCCGCGGGCGGCCTCGCGGGGGAGGGCCACCCGGACGGCCATGCCGGCGGGCACGGGGGCCCGCAGGGCGCGGGCCACGGACCTGTGGTCAACGCCACAGGGCACCCCGGCAACCCCGGCGGGACCGGCGCTTCCGGGGCCACGGTGGCGCGTTGGCGCGGTTGAGCCGCCCGCGCGCACCGGACCCGGCCGTACGCTGGCTTGCGTGGCAGACGCAGCGGACCGGAGGAAGCGAGGCGGCACGGGCATGCCCGGAACACCGGGCGCACCCGGCCGCCCAGGCGCCCGCGGCGCGCATGACACCTCCGGCGCCCGCGGCGGCCCCGGCAGCCCCGGCATCCACGGCGTGCCCGGCGCCCTCGACACCCCAGGAGCCCCCGGCAGCCGCGGCGCCCACGACACCCCTGGCGCCCCCGCCGGCCACGCCACCCCCCGCCCCCCAGGAGCCCCCGGCGTGAAAGTCGCGCTGTCCACCGCCTCCGTCTACCCGGAGTCCACCGCGACGGCCTTCGAGATAGCCGCCCGGCTCGGCTACGACGGCGTCGAGGTCATGGTGTGGACCGATCCGGTCAGCCAGGACGTCGACGCGCTGCGCCGGCTCTCGGACTACCACGGCATGCCGATCCTCGCCGTGCACGCGCCCTGCCTGCTGATCACCCAGCGCGTATGGTCCACCGACCCGTGGGTCAAGCTCCAGCGGGCCCGCGCCGCCGCGGAACGCCTCGGCGCGTCCACGGTCGTCGTGCACCCGCCCTTCCGCTGGCAGCGCTCGTACGCGCGCGACTTCGTACGCGGGGTGTGGCGGATGGCCGACGAGACGGACGTCCGCTTCGCCGTCGAGAACATGTACCCCTGGCGCTACCGCGACCGCGAGATGGCCGCGTACGCCCCGGACTGGGACGTCACCAAGGAGGACTACCGGCACTTCACCGTGGACCTCTCGCACGCCGCGACCTCCCGTACGGCCGCCCTCGACATGGCCCGCCGGATGGGCGACCGGCTCGCGCACGTCCACCTCGGGGACGGCAACGGCTCGGCCAAGGACGAGCACCTGGTGCCGGGGCGCGGCACGCAGCCGTGCGCGGAGCTGCTGCACTCGCTGGCCGCCGCCGGCTACGACAAGCACGTCGTGATCGAGGTCAACACGCGCCGGGCGATGTCCTCGGCCGAGCGGGAGGCCGACCTCGCCGAGGCGCTGGCCTTCACCCGCCGCCACCTGGCCGCCGCGGCCTCCGCCCGCCCCTCGGTCCGCGCGTGACCCCGGGCGCCTCCGCCGGCCCCGGACGGGACACGTCCGGCGGTACGTCCTCCCGTACGTCCCCCACCGCCGCCGGCCCCGACGCCCCCCGGCGCCGCGGGCGCCCCGCGGGGTCCGGGAGCGGCGGGGCGGCCGGCACCCGGGAGCGGATCCTGGCGGCGGCCCGGGAGGAGTTCTCGGCCCGCGGCTACGACAAGACCTCCGTGCGCTCCATCGGCAAGGCGGCCGGCGTGGACGCCGCGCTGGTCCACCACTACTTCGGCACGAAGGAGCAGGTCTTCGCCGCCGCCATCGAGGTGTCCTTCGGCCCCGCGGCCCTGGAACTGCCCGCGGCGGTCTCCGCGGGCGGCCCCGAGGGCATGGGGGAGCGGATCGCCCGCTTCATGCTGGGCGTGTGGGAGGACCCGGCCACCCGCGGGCCGCTGCTGGCGATCGTCCGCTCGGCGGTCACCAACGAGCAGGCCGCGGCTGTCTTCCGGGGCATGGTCGGCCGCCGCGTCCTGGCCGGGGTGGCGGGCGAGCTGCGGGTCGCCGACCCGGAGTTCCGGGTGCAACTGGCCGCGGCCCAGCTCGTCGGCATCATCATGCTGCGGTACGTGGTGAAGGTGGAGCCGATCGCGTCGGCCTCCGCGCAGGAGCTGGTCGCAATCGTCGCCCCGACCCTCCAGCGCTACCTCACCGACCCGGCCGTACGCCGCTCCGACGCGCCGGACGCGCCAGACGAGCCAGGGACGCCGGACGCACCGCCGGAGGCACCCGCACCGGAAGGCCCGCGGCCCCCCGGCCCGGACCCCGCGGAGTGACCGCACACCCTTCCGTCATCCGGACGAGCTGTCCGGATGATGGTCCGCGGGCGTACCCTCGACGGCACGGCCGCGCGTCGCGGCTGCTCCCGTCGTACGAGGCCCGTCGTACGAGCTGAGCGAAGAACCAGGGAAACCAAGGGAGTGGACACCGTGCCCGAGCTGAGGTCACGTACGGTCACCCACGGCCGCAACATGGCAGGCGCCCGCGCGCTGATGCGCGCCTCCGGCGTGGACAACGCCGACATCGGCAAGCCGATCATCGCGGTCGCCAACAGCTTCACCGAGTTCGTACCGGGCCACACCCACCTCCAGCCGGTCGGCCGGATCGTCTCCGAGGCGATCAAGGCGGCCGGCGCGGTGCCGCGCGAGTTCAACACCATCGCGGTCGACGACGGCATCGCCATGGGCCACGGCGGCATGCTCTACTCCCTGCCCTCCCGCGACCTCATCGCGGACTCGGTGGAGTACATGGTGCAGGCGCACTGCGCGGACGCGCTGATCTGCATCTCCAACTGCGACAAGATCACCCCGGGCATGCTGATGGCCGCCCTGCGGCTGAACATCCCCACCGTCTTCGTCTCCGGCGGCCCGATGGAGGCCGGCCGGGCGACGCTCGTGGACGGCACGGTCCGCAAGCTGGACCTGATCAACGCGATCGCCGACGCGGTCGACGAGAAGGTCTCGGACGCCGACATCCTCCGTATCGAGGAGAACGCCTGCCCGACGTGCGGTTCGTGCTCGGGGATGTTCACCGCGAACTCGATGAACTGCCTGACCGAGGCGATCGGCCTGGCGCTGCCCGGCAACGGCTCGGTGCTGGCCACCCACACCGCCCGCAAGGACCTGTACGAGCGGGCCGGGCGCACCGTGGTGGAGCTGACCCGGCGCTACTACGAGCAGGACGACGAGAGCGTGCTGCCCCGGTCCGTCGCCGGCCCGGCGGCGTTCGACAACGCCATGGCGCTGGACATCGCGATGGGCGGCTCGACGAACACGATCCTGCACCTGCTGGCGGCGGCGCAGGAGGCCGGGCTGGACTACGGCCTGACCGACATCGACGCGGTCTCGCGCCGGGTGCCGTGCCTGGCCAAGGTCGCGCCGAACGTCGCGCCGACGGGCACGTACTACATGGAGGACGTGCACCGCGCCGGCGGTATCCCGGCGATCCTGGGCGAGCTGTACCGGGGCGGGCTGCTCAACGAGGACGTGCACACCGTGCACGCGCGGTCGGTCAAGGAGTGGCTGGACGCGTGGGACGTGCGCGGCGGCTCCCCGTCGGAGGAGGCCGTGGAGCTGTGGCACGCCGCTCCCGGGTGCGTGCGCTCGGCGGAGGCGTTCTCGCAGTCCGAGCGGTGGGAGACCCTCGACACCGACGCGGCCGGCGGCTGCATCCGCGACGTCGAGCACGCCTACTCCAAGGACGGCGGCCTCGCGGTGCTGCGCGGCAACCTGGCCGTGGACGGCGCGGTGGTCAAGACCGCGGGCGTGGACGAGTCGATCTGGACGTTCGAGGGGCCCGCGGTGGTGTGCGAGTCGCAGGAGGAGGCCGTCGAGAAGATCCTCCGCAAGGAGGTCACGCCCGGCGACGTCGTCGTGATCCGCTACGAGGGCCCGCGCGGCGGCCCGGGCATGCAGGAAATGCTCTACCCCACCTCGTACTTGAAGGGCCGGGGCCTGGGCAAGAGCTGCGCGCTCATCACCGACGGCCGCTTCTCCGGCGGCACTTCGGGGCTGTCGATCGGGCACGCCTCGCCGGAGGCGGCCTCGGGCGGCACGATCGCGCTCGTCCAGGACGGCGACCGGATCCGGATCGACATCCCGTCCCGGTCGATGGAACTGCTGGTCTCCGAGGAGGAGTTGGCGGCCCGCCGGGAGGCGCTCGGCGGGGTGTACGCACCGCGTGAGCCGCGTGATCGGCAGGTCTCGACGGCGCTGCGCGCGTACGCGGCGATGGCCACCAGCGCGGACCGCGGGGCGGTGCGCGACATCAGCCGGCTGGAGGGCTGAGCGCCCACGCAACGAGGCGTCCCCCGCGGGCAGTTGCCCGCGGGGGACGTGTGCGTACCGGGGGTGTCAGCCGAGGCCGAGGACCGCGGCGGTGCGGTCGGCCATCTTGGACTCGCCGAGCGCGTTGGGGTGGACGGGCACGAAGTTCGTGCCGAACAGCACCGGTTCGATCCACCGGGTGCCGATCGGCCGGCAGGCGTCGTGCCCGTCGGAGACGGCGGACAGGTCCACGTACGTGCTGCCGGTCTCGTTCGCGGCGCGCTGGACCGCGGAGTTGAGGTGGGTCTGGAGGTCGCGCAGGTAGGGGATGTCGCCCGAGGCGATGGGCAGTTGGACGAAGCAGCCCGGGACGGCGGTCGCGGGCACGATCCACGGATAGCCGAGGATGGCCACCCGGGCGTTCGGCGCCTTGGCGTGCACGGCCCGGAGCGCCGACTTCACCGCCTGGTAGGTGCCGTTGTCGACCTGGTCGACGAACGTGTCGCCGTACAGCGTCTTGCAGGGGTGGCCGAAGCCGGCGGTGACGATGCCGGCGGAGCCGCAGGCGAGGATCGCGTCGATGAAGGTGTTGTTGTCGTTGCCGCCGATCGTCATCGTCACCAGGTCGGTGCTCGCACTGAGCGCGTCCAACTGCGGGGCGACGCCCGGGTATTGGGAGCCGGCGAAGTCGGAGGTCTCGGCGCCGCCGCAGGTGACGTCCTTGAGCGCGAGGCCGGTCCGGGCGGCCAGCACATGGGGGTAGTTGGCGGTGGAGCGCACGCACAGCAGGGACGCGGACGGGTCGAGCGGCAGTACGCCGGAGGCGGCGCTGTAGCTGTCGCCCATCGCGACATACGAACCGGCGGCGGCCTGCGCGGTGTCGGGGGCGGTCAGGCCGAGGACGGCCAGCGCCCCGGCGGCGAGTGCGGCGGCCAGGCCGCGGGTGAGGACGCGCATCGACATCTGCTCTCTCCTCGATGTGTGGGGGGGTCGTGGGGAGTTCGCGGGGGAGTCCGGGGGAGCTCGTGGGGGGCTCCCGAGGGGATCCCGGGGTACTTCATACGGGTATGTGGCGAGATCGGATGAAGTCGGCGCTGCTCCGCAGAAGTTACTGACTGGTCAGTCGGTGGTCAATGCTCCGCGCACGCACCGGTCGCCGGCCGTTCACTTCTTCACCGTTTCGCCGCACGCGGGTCGCGTCCTCGCACCCGTTGCGGCAGGGGTCTTCCGCCAGGCTCACGGCGGACGATGCTGGAAGCGGAACGGCCCGTACGGGACCGGGTTCTCCGGCTTCCGGCTCCGGCGGGACACCTGAACTGGGGGGCGGCACGGTGGAGTTCACGATCGGCAGACGCGTCGGGCGGCGCGGCGCCGGCCTGTTGTGCGCGGCGGGCGCGGGCGCGGCGGCGCTGGTGGCGTGGCTGGTCCTGCACGGGGTGGGCGGCACGGACGGGGCGGCGGGGCCGGTGATCGCGGTGGCGGCGATCGTGCTCGTCGGCTGGCGCGGGGTGTGGGAGGTGCGGCGGGCCCGGCGGCCCTTCCGGCTGCGCGTCGACGGCTTCGGCATCACCCTGCACGACGCCGAGTTGAGCTGGGGGCAGATCGACCGGGTGGCGCTGCGCTACCGGTCGGCGGGCGACGACGAGTCCGCGCCGCCCAAGCCTCACCTGACGGTGTGGCTCGCGCCCGGCGTCACGCTGCCGCGCCGCCCCGACCGTACGCTCGGCACCGACACCCGCTACGCCCTCGTCGACACCGACGACCTCGACCAGGACCTCGGCGACCTCACCGCCGTCCTCGCCGCGTACGGCGGCGACCGCTTCGAGGCCGTCCCGCGCGCGGTCCGCCCGCCCATGCCGGTCACCGTCGCCGGCCCCGAGGGCCGGGTGCCGTACGGCGAGCGGGTCTTCCGCGAGACCGGCCCGGCCGGCCCGCTCGCGCTGCTGTGCGCGGTGGTCGCGGTCGCGGCGACCGCGCCCTTCGTCGCCGCGCTCGCCGCGCAGACGGTCGTGCTCCCGGTCATGGCCTTCCCGGCCCTCGTCGCACCCGCGGCGCTCGGCTGGTACGGGCTGCCGTACTTCTACGGCAGGTGGCGCCGGCCCCGCCAACTCGCGGTCGGGCCGCACGGGATCGGTGCCCGCGAGGCGGGCAAGACGGGCATCGACTTCGCCTGGGCGGACGTCGCGGCCGTCACGGTGGGCTCGCGCGCGGACTCCGCCGACAAGCGCCCCTGGCTCGTCGTCTGGCCGCTGCCCGGCACCCACCTCCCCGCCGGCTCCGCCCACCTGGCCGACGGCCACCTCGCCTGCCCCCTCATCCGCCTCGACCGCATCCCCGGCGGTCCCGACGCCGCCCTCCCGGCCCTGCACGCCTTCGCCGGCGAACGCTTCACGGCCGCGCCGACGCCGTGACGGGAGCCGTGACGCACGACGTCACGCATGCCGTAACGCCCCTGGGGAGAATCACCGGGAGTGACCGGCCTTCGAACGGGCAAGCGGACGATGGGCGTTCTACCAAGTCCCCAGCGCCCGGAAAGCGAGGCAGTGTCATGACAATCCTGTGGGCGATCATCGCTGGCCTGATCATCGGCCTGCTCGCCAAGCTCGTCCTGCCGGGCCGGCAGCCCATCCCCCTGTGGCTGACCGTCATCCTCGGCATCATCGGCGGCCTGGTCGGCAACGGCCTCGCCTCGGCCTTCGGCGTCGGCGACACCAACGGCATCGACTGGATCCGCCACGTCCTGCAGATCGGCGTCGCAGCGGTCCTGATCGCCGCGATCACCCCCATGTACGCCGGCCGCCACCACCGCCACCACCACCACATCTGACGCACCCCCCGAAGCCGCCCCGCCGCGCGAGCAGTGCCCCTCGCCCGGCGGGGCATCCGCATGCCGGGACGGCGCCCCCGGCCTCAGTGAGGTGAGCCAGTTCCAGCGGCGGACCGGGACACGGCCGTCGTCCGCCTCGACGACGGTCGTCGGCGTCACGACGACGGGGATGCCCTCGCGCCGGGCCGTAAGCTGCGCGGATGAGCAGGCACATACGGTTCGAGCGGCTGCACAACTTCCGTGACCTGGGCGGGTATCCGGCCGGGGGCGGAGAGTACGCCGTGCGGTGGGGGCGGTTGTACCGGGCGGACTCGCTCGGCAAGCTCGCGGGGGAGGACTGGGAGCGGTTCCTGGAGCTGGGGGTCGCGGGGGTCATCGACCTGCGGTACCCGTGGGAGATCGAGGCGAAGGGGCGGGTGCCCGAGCACGCCTCGTTCGCGTACCACAACCTCAGCATCGAGCACCGGCCCTACGACCAGCCCTCGCAGGCGCCGGACGTCGAGCCCGGGCCGTTCCTCGCGGGGAAGTTCATGGAGGTCGCCGAGGACGGCGTCAAGGAGCTGCGGCAGGCGCTCGACGTCATCGCCGGCACGGACGGCCCGGTCGTCTTCCACTGCGCCTCGGGCAAGGACCGCACCGGCCAGCTCGCGGCGCTGGTCCTCACCCTGCTCGGCGTCCCGGAGGACGTCGTGGTCGACGACTTCGCCCTCACCCGGCTGGCCACCCCGCGCCTGCTCGCCGACTGGATCGCCGAGCACGACGGCCGCACCCCCACCTGGCCGGCCTACCCCGATGCCCCCGCCGAGGTCATGCGCCTCTACCTCGCGGCGATGGCCGACACATACGGCTCCGTCAACGCCTACGCCGCCGAACGCCTCGGCGTCGACCCGGACCTCCTCGCCGCACTGCGCGCCCGGCTCCTCGAACCGGTGACATTGCCCGCATAACGGGCTGCTTGCCGCCGGGCCCGGACGCCTGCCCATAATGGACGGCGTGAGTGAGGACCAGCAGACCGCGATCGCCGACCCCGGCACGGACGGCAGGCCCGGCATCCCGAGCCAGGACTCCGGCCCGCGCCCCGAGCCGATCCGCTTCTTCGGCACGACATGGGTCGAGCACGACGGCGGCTACGGCTGGCGCCGGCTCGGCGTGTCCGTCGGCTCGCTGGCCGCCGCCGCGGCGGGCGCCTTCGTGCTGCGTATCGGCTTCCAGGGGCTCGGCGACGCCGACATCGGCACGTTCGTCACCGCCATAGCCTTCGTCGGCTTCGCCCTGTGCAGCGTCCTGGCCTTCCAGCGCACCTGGCGCGGCTTCTCCGCCCGCCGCCCGGCGGGCGACTCCGACGGCACGCAGGGCCTGTACGCGATCGGCTTCGTCGGCGCGCTGCTCGCCTACTTCGTCCGCTCGCTGTCCGAGGCCCCCGGCGAGGACCTGCGCCGTACCGAATACGCCGAGGCCCGCGCCCGGCACGCCGCCCGCGCCGAACGGTCCGGCAAGGCGGGCAGGGCCGGAAAGCCGAAGCCCAAGGGCGCCAAGCGCAAGCCCCGCCGCTGAGCCGCCCGCCGGGAGGACGGCGCCCGCAGGACCGGCGGGGCAGCGCCCCCGGAGAAATCCGCCGGCGCGGCAGCCGGCCCACTCGGCGTCGGGCCGCTCGGCGTCGGGCCGCTCAGCGCCGGGCCGCCCCCACCACGCCCACGCAGCCCACGACCGCCGCGACGACCGCGCCGTGCCACAGCCCGGTCCACACCGACCCGAAGAACCCCTGGCTGGTGAGCACCTGCCGCAGGACCAGGTCGGTGAAGAACATCAGCACCGCCGGCACCGCCGCCACCTGCCACGGATGCGACCGCGCCCACCGCCGGAACCGGCGGTCGCGGCTCGCCGAGCCGCGCGCGGAGTAGCCGAGCACGGCCCCCGAGCCGCCGACGCAGAAGAAGAGCAGCGCCGCGATCGAGACCGCGCCGGTCAGGATGCCGAGCCCGAAGTGGCCGTGGACCAGGTGCAGCGCCAGCGACACACCGCCGCCGAGCGCGCCGACGACGGCCGCGGGCCGCCATGGGCCGAGGGACGCGGAGGCCACGGCCAGCTGCCGTTTTTCCGCGCCGGTGAGAGCGTTTTCGCGGGATGCACGGTTCATACCGCTACGGTCCTCCCGGCCTGCCCGCAAACGCCATAGGGGATGACCCTGACGCTCCCCTCAGCCATGGCCATGCCCAGGGGTTGACGTGGCGCGCACCGCGGGTGTTTATTCATCACATGATGAATAACAACCCCGGGCCCGCCGTCGAGGCGGCAGGCCTCCGCGTCGTCCGCGGGGGCCGCACCGTCCTGGACGACCTGGCCTTCACGCTGCCCCGCGGGCGTATCACCGGCCTGCTCGGCCCCAGCGGCTGCGGCAAGTCCACCCTCATGCGCGCCCTCGCCGGCTCCCAGGCCCACGTCACCGGCACCCTCACCGTCCTCGGCCGCCCCGCGGGACACCGCGACCTGCGCCCGCGCGTCGGCTACGTCACCCAGGCGCCGTCCGTCTACGGCGACCTCACCGCCCGGCAGAACCTCGACTACTACGCCGCCGTCCTCGGCATCCCCCGCCACGACCGCGCCGGCCACGTCGACCACGTCCTGCACGACGTCGACCTCACCTCGCACGCCGACGCCCTCGCCGGCAACCTCTCCGGCGGCCAGCGCGGGCGCGTCTCGCTCGCCGTCGCCCTGCTCGGCGAGCCCGAGCTCCTCGTCCTCGACGAGCCCACCGTCGGCCTCGACCCCGTCCTGCGCCGCGACCTGTGGGCCCTCTTCCACCGCCTCGCCGACGACCGCGGCGCGACCGTCCTGGTCTCCTCCCACGTCATGGACGAAGCCGAACGCTGCCACCGCCTGCTCCTGCTGCGCGACGGCCGGCTCCTCGCCGAGGACACCCCCGACGCCCTGCGCGAGCGCACCGGCGCCGACACCGTCGAGGACGCCTTCCTCCGGCTGGTCGACCAGGCCGACGCCGAAGCAGCACAAGCAGCAGGTCAAGCAGCAGGTGAAGCAGCAGGACAAGCAAAGGAAGCGACCACGCGATGAACGCCGCCCGCACCCTCGCCACCGCCCGCCGCGTCCTGCGCCAGCTCAGCCACGACCCGCGCACCATCGCCCTGATGCTCGTCGTGCCCTGCGTCCTGCTGACCCTGCTGAAGTACGTCTTCGACGCCAGCCCCCGCACCTTCGACTCCGCGGGCGCCTCCCTGCTCGGCATCTTCCCGCTCATCACGATGTTCCTGGTGACCTCCATCGCCACCCTGCGCGAACGCACCTCCGGCACCCTGGAGCGGCTGCTCACCATGCCGCTCGGCAAAGCCGACCTCCTCGTCGGATACGCCCTCGCCTTCGGCGTCGTCGCCGTCGTCCAGGCAGCGCTCGCCACCGGCCTGGTCGTCGCCGTCCTCGGCCTCGACGTCGCCGGCTCCGCCTGGCTGCTGCTCCTGGTCGCCCTCGCCGACGCCTTCCTCGGCACCGCCCTCGGCCTGTTCGTCAGCGCCTTCGCCGCCAGCGAGTTCCAGGCCGTGCAGTTCCTCCCCGCCGTGCTGCTCCCGCAGCTCCTGCTGTGCGGCCTGTTCGTGCCGCGCGGCGACATGCAGCCCGTCCTGCACGCCGTCTCCGACGTGCTCCCCATGTCGTACGCCGTCGACGGCATGACCCAGGTCGTCCACCACACCGGCGTGACCGGCGACTTCGTGCGCGACCTCGCCGTCGTCGCCGGCTGCGCGCTGCTCGCCCTGGCCCTCGGAGCCGCGACGCTGCGCCGCAGGACCGCGTGAGTCCACCCTGTGGATAACTTCTGACCCACCCCCCACCGCACCGGGCATGATGGGGACCATGACCCAGCGACACGTGGCCGTCCTCGGCACAGGCAAGATCGGCGAGGCCCTGCTCTCCGGCATGATCCGGGCCGGATGGGCCCCCGCCGATCTGCTCGTCACCGCCCGCCGCCCGGAGCGAGCCGAGGAGCTGCGCGCCCGCTACGGCATCGAGTGCGTGAGCAACGCGGAGGCGGCCAAGACCGCCGACACCCTCATCCTCGCCGTCAAGCCGCAGGACATGTCCGCCCTGATCGACGAGCTCGCCCCGCACCTGCCCGCCGACCGGCTCGTCATCAGCGCCGCCGCCGGCATCCCCACGACGTTCTTCGAGGAACGCCTCGCCGAAGGCACCCCCGTCGTCCGCGTCATGCCCAACACCCCAGTGCTCGTCGACGAGGGCATGTCCGTCATCTCCGCCGGCCGGCACGCCGACGAGACCCACCTCGCCCGCACCGAGGCCATCTTCCAGCCCGTCGGCAAGACGCTGCGCGTCCCCGAGAAGCAGCAGGACGCGGCGACGGCCCTGTCCGGCTCCGGGCCCGCGTATTTCTACTACCTCGTCGAGGCCATGACCGACGCCGGCATCCTCCTCGGCCTGCCCCGCGCCCAGGCGCACGACCTGATCGTGCAGTCCGCGATCGGCGCCGCGGTCATGCTGCGCGACAGCGGAGAACACCCCGTCAAGCTGCGCGAAGCCGTCACCAGCCCGGCCGGCACGACCATCAACGCCATCCGCGAGCTGGAGAACCACGGAGTGCGCGCCGCCCTCCTCGCCGCCCTCGAAGCCGCCCGCGACCGCAGCCGCGAGCTGGCCTCCGGAACATGAGCCGCACGCACCTTCCGGCGCCCACCGCGAGGCCGGACCGTATGACGGCGTCCGGCCCCGCGGTGACGCCGACCGGCCCCGCGGCGGGGGCGGCGGCTCAGGCCGGCGGGAGCAGGCCCACCGCGCGGTAGGCCGCGTCCACCGTCGGCCGGGCCACCGCCCGGGCCCGCGCCGCGCCCTCCCGCAGCACCCCGTCCACGTACCCCGGATCCGCACTCAGCTCCGCATGCCGCGCCCGCACCGGCCGCAGCAGCTCCACCACCGCCTCGGCCACATCCTTCTTCAGCACCCCGAAGCCCGCCCCCGCCGCGTCGTACCCCGCCGCGAGCGCCGCCGCCTCCTTGCCCGTGCAGGCCGCCAGGATCTCCAGCAGGTTCGCCAGCCCCGGCCGCGCCTCCCGGTCGTACGTGACGCCCGCCTCGCTGTCCGTCACCGCCCGCATGACCTTCTTCGTGACGACGTCCGGCTCGTCCAGCAGATAGACGATCCCCGCGGTCGCGCCATGCGACTTCCCCATCTTGGTCGACGGGTCCTGGAGGTCCATCACCCGCGCCGCAGCCGCCGGCCGCGTCGCCCGCGGGATGACGAACGCCTGCCCGTACCGCTGGTTGAACCGCTCAGCCAGGTCCCGCGTCAGCTCCACATGCTGCGTCTGGTCCTCCCCGACCGGCACCTCGTCGGCCCCGTACGCCAGGATGTCCGCCGCCATCAGCACCGGATACGTCAGCAGCGACAGCCGTACGCTCTGCCCGGCCGCCTGCGCCCGCGCCGACTTCTCCTTGTACTGGATCATGCGCCGCATCTCGCCGTCCGTGGCGACGCACCCCAGCAGGTAGGACAGCCGCGCGTGCTCGTCCACATGGCTCTGCACGAACAGCGTGCACACCCGCGGATCCAGCCCCGTCGCCAGCAGCAGCCCGGCCGCCTGCCGGCTCAGCCGCCGCACCCGCGCCGGGTCGTGCTCGACGGTGAGGGCGTGCAGATCCGCCACGAAGAACAACGACTCCGCCCGGTGCTGGTCCTCCTCCGCCCACCGCCGCAGCGCACCGAGGTAGTTGCCGAGGGTCAGATGCCCGGTGGGCTTCACGCCACTGAGAGTGCGAGTGCGAGTCATCGCTGCCGTCTCCTGTTCGGTTCGTCCGGTTCCGTTCGGGAGACCGCCGCTCGGGACAGCGCGGCCGGCAAAACGACAACGGCCGCCAGAGCGGCGGCCGTGGGTGCGTACGTGAGTCCAGGGGCCGCCTCTAGGCGGCCCACCACTGGGAGCTGTGACACGTACGCGACGTCATGGCATCAGGGTAGCGCCCACCCCCGCGCTGTGAAGGGTCCCGCACGAAGTTGACACCCCCCGGTCAGATGCGTAATGTTCTCCGAGCTGTCCGACGTGAGCGCCGACCCTGGTCGGTCCCCGGACGGCCATCCCGCAACAAACACCGGAACGACCACGGCCGCACGGCCGGGGTTCGTCCGCGCGTGCGTTTTCGGAATGAGGGCACGGAAGCCAAAGCGGCCGATTTGGAACGGCCGGCGAACT
>NZ_JAATEJ010000035.1 GCF_012034175.1 Actinacidiphila epipremni | reverse complement strand
TTTTTTTGCAAGACGACGCCGCCAGAGGAGTTGCTCAGGAGTGAGTGGTGTTCAACCGTGTCCTCTTCGGATCGCACAAACGCCCGCCGTAACCGCCCCCCAAAACACTTCGGGCCGCGGTGCGGAAGAGGACCCTCAGCCTCTTCGCACCGCAGCCCGGAGCTGGCGTCGGCGCCGTGGCCGGCGGGGTGTGCGGTCCCCGCGGGCCCGATAGGGCCGACAGCGAGGCGGGGGCGTAGTCAGGGCAGAGAACGGCCCGCCTCGGTCCGTGCTCCTGTGCGGGGAGCCCGGAGGTCTGGTTCGGCGCCCATTGTGGACTAGACCACTGCGTCATGTCCATGGTTCGGCCATGTTTCGTGCCGCGCCTGAACAAATAGTGCCCCCAAATCGCGCCCGGCGCACCCCCCTGCGGCCTGCGGGTACGCTCGCAGGCGTGCCCTCCATGAACGAGCTCGTACGCGAGCACACCGCGCTGGACGCCTCCGACCTGGAATGGCTCCATCTGCTGGTGTCCGAGTGGCAGCTGCTGTCCGACCTGTCCTTCGCGGACCTGGTCCTGTGGGTGCCCACCAGGGACGGCGCGCGCTACGTCTCCGTCGCGCAGATGCGGCCCAACACCGGCCCCACCTCCTACCAGGACGACATGGTCGGCCACCTCGTCCCGCGGGGCCGCCGCCCGCTGCTGGACGCGGCGCTGGACGAGGGGCGGATCGTCCGCGAGGGTGACCCGGAGTGGCGCGAGGAGGTGCCCGTACGGGTCGAGTCCATCCCCGTACGGCGTGACGGCCGGGTCCTCGGCGTCATCGCCCGCAACACCAACCTGCTCACCGTACGGACCCCGAGCCGGCTGGAGCTCACGTACCTGCAGAGCGCCAGCGACCTCGCGCAGATGATCGCGGCCGGCGCCTTCCCCTTCCCGGCCGAGCAGATCGACATGGACGCCTCCCCGCGGGCCGGCGACGGGCTGATCCGGCTGGACGCCGACGGCGTGGTGCAGTACGCGAGCCCCAACGCCCTGTCCGCCTACCACCGGCTGGGGCTCGCCGCCGACCTGGTCGGCCACCACCTGGGCAAGGCCACCGCGGAGCTCGCGCCGGCCGCGCGCGGCCCGGTCGACGAGGCCCTGGTCACGATGGCCAGCGGCTGGGCGCCGCGCGAGTTCGAGGTCGAAGGCGGCGACGGCGTCATCCAGTTGCGGGCGATTCCGCTCAAGCCCAAGGGTGTCCGCACCGGTTCGCTCGTGCTGCTCCGCGACGTCACCGAACTGCGCCGCCGCGAGCGCGAACTGATGACCAAGGACGCCACCATCCGGGAGATCCACCACCGGGTGAAGAACAACCTCCAGACGGTCGCCGCCCTGTTGCGGCTGCAGGCCCGCCGGATGGACTCCGCGAGCGCCAGGGGGGCGCTGGAGGAGGCGGTACGGCGGGTCGGCTCGATCGCCATCGTGCATGAGACGCTGTCCCAAACCCTGGACGAGCGCGTGGAGTTCGACGAGATCGCCGACCGCGTGCTGGCGATGGTCGCCGAGATCTCACCCGGCCGGGTCACCGCCCGCCGCTCCGGCCGCTTCGGCATCCTCACCGCGACGACCGCGACCCCGCTGTCGATGGTGCTCACCGAGCTGCTGCAGAACGCCCTCGAACACGGCTTCGGGCCGGGGGAGTCGGGCAGCGTCGACATCACCGCGACCCGCGGCCGGGAGCTCATCACCATCACCGTGCAGGACGACGGCCGCGGCCTGCCGCCCGGGTTCGACGCCCAGCAGGCCGGCAACCTCGGGCTGCAGATCGTCCGCACCCTGGTCGTCGGCGAGTTGGGCGGCACGTTCGACATGGTGCCCGCGCCGGGCGGCGGCACCCGCGTCATCCTCGAACTTCCGCTCGCCGGCTGAGCGTTCACGAACTGAGCGTTGACCGGCGTGCGTACCGGGATCCGGACACGCGGAAGCCCCCGTACCGTCGTTGGTACGGGGGCTTCCGGATGCTGCGTGCTGCGCGTGGGACAGGTGCTGCGCGCTGCGGCTCGGTCGGAAGGTGTGCGCGTCAGGCGCTGGCGTTGCGGGCCCGGTTGCGGGCGGCGCGGCGCTTCATCGCGCGACGCTCGTCCTCGCTGAGGCCACCCCAGACACCGGCGTCCTGGCCACTTTCGAGTGCCCACTGCAGGCACTGCTCCATGACGGGGCAACGGCGGCAGACGGCCTTGGCTTCCTCGATCTGCAGCAGCGCAGGACCGGTGTTGCCGATGGGGAAGAAGAGCTCAGGGTCTTCCTCGCGGCAAACGGCGCGGTGACGCCAGTCCATGGCTGCTCCAACTCCTCGTGTGACAAGCTCGATGCTTGTGAATGTGAACGCTTTCACGAATCCCTTCACAGGGAACGGGACGCCACCCAGTCTTCACTGGTGCAGTCCCGCTGGTGTGAGGTCGAAGATTCGGGCTCTCAAGGGGGCCGGTTGGTCGGCCGTCCCGATCGCCATGTAGAGACTCGCAAACCTCGGCGGGAGATACAACCCCTTCAGGCAAGTTTTTTTTGATTCCTCGGTGTCGCGTCGATCACAGCCGTACTTCCATGGGGTGTGGGGCAGCCTAAACGTTCGAGTAAAAGGACTTTAGGCTCTTCGACTTACACAATCACACGCAGTGCACGGCGTACGCCTGTGAAGGTCGCGCTCATACGCAGCCCCAGATGGTCACCGTCCACCTGGAAGGGCAGCGGCGCCTGCGATTGCAAGGTGAAGTCCGTCAGATCGTGCAGGGCGACGGTGTGCTTGCCGCGCGGGCCGCGCTCGGGGGTGGAGCGGAGCAGCTGGGCCGCGTAGCGCGTTCCGGACAATGCGGACATCTTCCGGATGCCGAGCAGGTCAAGCGCGGTGTCGAAGGAGGCGTCGGGGGAGGCGTAAATGGGGCGGTTGCCCAGATATGTCCAAGGTGCGGCATTGCAGATTATCGCGGTGGAGAGCCCGGTGACCGGTTCGCCGTCCGGGCGCTCCAGGGTGATCGTGCCGCTGCGGCGATTGGGGTCGGCGACGAATTGCCGGGCCACCTGCCGCAGATACAGCGCGTGCGTCGAACGCTTGCCGAGTTCACGCTGCTGCTCCACCCGGCCGACGACGCCGGCGTCGAAGCCGAGGCCGGCGCAGAAGGTGAACCAGCGCTCCGGTACGCCCTCGTCCTCGGTGCCCGGCGTGCCGCTCACCAGGCCGAGGCCCACCGTGCGGGACGACCCGGCGCGCAGCGCGTCCAGCAGCGCGCCGGTCGCCTCCACCGCGTCATTGGGCAGGCCCAGCGCCCGCGCGAAGACGTTCGTCGAACCGCCGGGCACGACCGCGAGCTGCGGCAGCGAGTCCGGGTTCGGGCCGTGGTGCAGCAGGCCGTTGACCACCTCGTTGACGGTGCCGTCGCCGCCGAGCGAGACGACCAGCTCGATCTCGCCGCCCTCGACCGCTTTACGGGCCAGGTCGCGGGCGTGGCCGCGGTATTCGGTGGTGGCGACCTCCAGTTTGAGGTCGCTGGCCAGTGCGGTGCTGATCACGTCACGCACCCGCGCGCTGGTGGTGGTCGCGGCAGGGTTCACGACGAGAAGAGCACGCATGGTCGATAGCGTACCTACGCTTTTTCGCCTCGGGCTACGCTGAGTGGTGTGAGCCAGACCCCTCAGGACCCCGCGCATGCCGCTGCCGCGGCGCAGGACGACCCGCTCGGCCCGGCGGACGCCGCTCAGGCCGCGCCGGCTGCTCAGGCCGGCGGGCCGCATCCGCGGTTGACCGCCGCGGCGGTGATCGCCGGCGTCGAGGGGCTGGTGGTCGCCGCGTGGGGCGTGGCGATGTTCTTCACCGACAGCGACAACGCGGTGCTGGCCGGGCTGACCGTGCTGGTCCTTGCCGCGCTGCCGCTCGCCGCGGCGTACGGCCTGCGCAAGGCGCTTCGCTGGAGCAGGGGGCCGGCGCTGGTCATGCAGATACTGGCGCTGCCGGTGGCCTGGACCATGCTCCACTCCTCCGGAGCGGTGGTTGCGGCGGGGGCCGCGCTCGGGCTGCTCGCCGTCGCGGCGATCGTCCTCCTGGTGCACCCGTCCACCACCGACGCGCTCGGCATCCGCCGCACCACCTGACCGCCCCGAGTTCCCCCTGCCGGTGGCCCGTGCGCCAGGGGCTGCCCCCTGATGCCGGTGACGACGCGCCCCGCCGTTGTGGCTGGTCGCGCAGTTCCCCGCGCCCCTGAAAAACCCACCCCGCGCCGCAAGGGCACCCCCGAAGAGCCCACCCGGCGGCGGGCGGGCGCGGCTCCGGAGGGGCCGGCCCGCGGCGCCGGGGTACCCCCGAAAAGCCCACCCAGCGGCGGGCGGGCGCGGACCCCGAGAAGGCTGCCCCGCAGGGGCTATTCGTCGATGAGGAGCTTGTCGCGGAGTTGGGCCAGGGTGCGGGCCAGGAGGCGGGAGACGTGCATTTGGGAGATGCCGACCTCCTGGGCGATCTGGGACTGGGTCATGTTGCCGAAGAAGCGGAGCAGCAGGATCGTCTTTTCGCGTGGGGGGAGTTGTTCGAGGAGCGGCTTGAGGGACTCGCGGTACTCGACGCCCTCCAGGGCCTCGTCCTCGGAGCCGAGGGTGTCGGCGACCGCGGGGGACTCGTCGTCGGTGTCGGGGACGTCGAGGGAGAGCGTGCTGTAGGCGTTCGCGGACTCCAGGCCCTCCAGCACCTCCTCCTCGGAGATCTTCAGGTGCTCGGCCAGCTCGTGGACGGTGGGCGCCCGGCCGTGCCGCTGGGACAGCTCGCCGGTCGCCGTGGTGAGGGCCAGCCGCAGTTCCTGGAGTCGGCGCGGCACCCGGACCGCCCAGCCCTTGTCCCGGAAGTGACGTTTGATCTCGCCGACCACCGTCGGCGTCGCGTACGTGGAGAACTCCACCCCGCGCTCGACGTCGAACCGGTCCACCGACTTGATCAGCCCGATCGTGGCGACCTGCGTCAGGTCGTCCAGCGGCTCGCCCCGGTTGCGGAACCGCCGCGCCAGGTGCTCGACCAGCGGCAGGTGCATGCGCACGAGCTGGTTGCGCAGCTCCGCCCGCTCCGGGGAGCCCTCCGGGAGCTTGCTCAGCTCGACGAAGAGCGCCCGGGCGCCCGAGCGGTCCTGCGGGTCCGGCTCGGCGGCCGGCTCGTCCTGCGCGTCCGGCCCGTCCCGCGGGTCGGGCTCCCGGCCCTGCGCGGGGCCCTGGTCCGGGCCCTGGCCCTGCTGCGCGTCCTCGTGCACCATCGTCGTCGCCTGCTCCGCCGCGTCCGCGTCCTCGTCGTCCCACGGGTTGTGCCCGCCCACGGGCTCGGGGTGGGGCCTGGCCGCGTCGCCCGGCGCCCGTCGCCGCCGCGCGGCGGCGCCCGCCGGGTCCGGCACCTGCGCCGGTACGGCGGCACGGCCGCGCGCCGCGGGCACGTCGTGGTCCGCGGGCCTGCCGGGGGTCTCCTCCCGGGACAGCTCAGCACTCATGGCGATTCCCCGTCTTCCTGCACGGTTGTACCCGTCACCGGTCCGCCGCCGGACCGGGACACGCTGACCCCGGCGGCGCGGGCGGCACCGCCGCCCCGCCCGCCTCCGTCACGACAGCCCTGGAACGGCGCCGCGTTTCTTGTGCAGACTGATGCTGACCGTCTTGTCGTCGGCGACCGTGGAGTCCACCTCGCCGGCCAGTGCCGAGAGCACCGTCCAGGCGAAGGTGTCCCGCTCCGGCGCCCGGCCGTCCGTGGTGGGCGCCGAGACCGTCACCCACAGCGAGTCCCCGACCAGCCGGAAGACGCAGCTCAGCACGCTGCCGGGCACCGCCTGCTGGAGCAGGATGGCGCATGCCTCGTCGACCGCGATCCGCAGGTCCTCGATCTCGTCGAGGGTGAAGTCCAGCCGGGCGGCGAGGCCGGCGGTGGCCGTCCGCAACACCGACAGATACGCCCCTGCCGCGGGCAGCCGGACCTCGACGAAGTCCTTCGACCCGGGGTCGCCTGCGCTCTGGGACACCCTCACCTCCACGGTGGCACACAGTGATTGCTCTGGTTCGCAGCGACGCTATCGCGATCGGCGCCCCCATGTCGCCCGGACGGTGGACGGTCGCCGCCATGGGTGAACCGTTCCTGGGTCCGGGCGGGAGCGGAATGCGTCGCTGTCGTGTCACCCATGGTAAGCGCAGCCGCACGGACCGCCGGTCCGCGGGCGGGGTCTCAATGCGCATGCGCGTGCGTCCCGTTGCCGGCCCCCTGCCCCGGGGCAGCCTGGGCCGCGTACGAGGACTGCGCCGCGAGCGCGCCGAGCGCGGGCCCGGACAGCCGCTGCACCGTCCACTCGTCCTGCGGCAGCGCGCCGATGGAGCGGTAGACGGCCAGCGCCTTCTCGTTCCAGTCCAGCACCGACCACTCGAAGCGCGACCAGCCGCGCGCCACGCAGATCGCCGCGAGCGCCGCCAGCAGCGCCTTGCCGTGCCCGGCGCCGCGCGCCGAAGGCCGGACGAACAGGTCCTCCAGGTAGAGGCCGGGCGTGCCGGTCCAGGTGGAGAAGTTGCGGAACCACAGCGCGAAGCCGACCGCCTCGCCGCTGGTGTCGTCGGCCGCGACCAGCGCGTGGGCCACCGGGTCGGGGCCGAAGAGCGCGGTACGCAGCTGCTCCTCGGTCGCCTGCGCCTGGTCCAGCGCCCGCTCGTACGCGGCGAGTTCGCGGATCAGGGCGTGCAGGACGGGCAGGTCGGCGGGGGTCGCGGCGCGGATCATGCCACCAGGTTACGGTCGGCTCATGTGACATGCGTAAGGGGCGCACGGGCGCACATCATCCGGTGATCACCGCGGCGATCCGGCTGCCCGGCGGGAAAGCGCCCTCGTCGGCGAGGGTGAGGACGCCGTGCAGCATCTTCGCCACGTACACCCGCTCGGGGTCCAGGCCGTGCCGCCGGTGGAAGTCCGCGGCGAAGTCCTCCAGCGCCGGGGTGGTCCGGGCGAAGCCCCCGTGGTGGAAGCGGTCGTCGAGCCGCCAGCGCCCGCGCCGCCCGCCGTACGCCTCCTGCTGGAGCCGCAGCACGTCGCCGGCCAGGAAGCCGCCGCCGCGCAGCACGGGGAAGCCGACGGCCTCCGCCTGCTGCGCGAGCCCGGCGGCCAGGCCCGCGAGCGTGCCGCCCGTACCGCACGCGACGGCCACCACGTCGGCGGCGCCCGCCAGTTCCTGCCCGAGGTCCGCGCAGCCGCGTACCGCCGCGGCGTTCGAGCCGCCCTCGGGCAGGACGTACGCGGGCCCGTGCCGGGCGAGCAGCGCCGCCAGCACCTCCGGCTCGCTCGTGCGCCGGTACGTGCCCCGGTCGATGAAGTCCAGCCGCATCCCGTCCGCCGCCGCCCGGGCCAGCGACGCGTTGAGCGGCCGGCCGGCCAGCTCCTGGCCGCGCACCACCCCGACCGTACGCAGGCCCAGCAGCCGGCCCGCCGCCGCGACGGCCCGCAGATGGTTGGAGTAGGCGCCGCCGAACGTCAGCAGCGTGTCGTGGCCCTGCTCCAGCGCCGCGGCCAGGTTCAGCCGCAGCTTGCGGAACTTGTTGCCGGGCAGCTCCGGATGCACCAGGTCGTCCCGTTTGAGCAGCAGCCGCAGCCCCCGCCGGGCCAGCCGCTCGTCGGCGACCTCCGTGAGCGGCGACGGCGGGCGCGGGGCGAGCGGCGAGGGGCCGGAAGCGGAAGCCGGCGCGGGCGGCGAAGGGCGTGGTGAAGGGGGCGGTGGCGGGGGTGAAGCGGGGGCACTCACGGGGCCATTGTCACCCGGACGTGTGACAGCAGCCACGTGGGCGGCCCGTCCGGCGGCCGGCCGGCACGCAGGCGTCCAGTGTGCGGGATTCTTCACCCCGCGTCCCCGCAAGCGCGTTTGGCGGGTGCATCCTTGATGGCGTGTACCACATAGTCCAGGAGTCACCTGCCGATCCGTCGTTCGACGCCACTGCGCCCAGTGACTCGGCCGACGCGCTCACCGCCATGGTGCGGGGGCTCATGCCCTCGCTCACCCCGGCCGCCGCCCGGATCGCCACCCTCATCATCGAGGACCCGGCACAGGTCGCCCGCAGCACCATCTCCGAACTCAGCGCGCTCGCCGGCACCAGCGAGTCGTCGATCGTGCGCACCGCCCGCGCCCTCGGCTTCGCCGGCTACCCCGAACTGCGGCTCGCCCTCGCGGTGTCCGCCGCCAAGCAGGAGCCGCGCTCCGACCTGTCCTCGGGCATCAGCCCCGAGGACTCCGCGGCCGAGGTCATCGGCAAGCTGGTCCACACCGAGGCCCAGGCGGTGCGGGAGACCGCCACCCAGCTCGACCCGGAGGCGCTGGCCGCCGCGGTACGGGCGGTGTGCGGCGGCGGCCAGCTGCACATCGCCGGCGTCGGCGCCTCCGGGCTCGTCGCGCAGGACCTCCAGCAGAAGCTGGCCCGTATCGGCCGGCCCTGCCACGCGCACACCGACTCGCAGTCCGCCCTGACCAGCGCGGTGCTGCTCGGGCCCGGCGACGTCTTCCTCGCCGTCTCGCACTCCGGCGAGAGCCGGGACGTGCTCGAACCGCTGCGCCGGGCGGCGGCGGAGGGCGCGGCCACCGTGGTCATCACCAACCACCCCATGTCGACGGCCGCGCAGATCGCCGACCACGTACTGGTCTCCGCGGGCCGCGAGACCACCTTCCGGCCCGGCGCGATGGCCTCCCGGATCAGCCAACTGGTCGTCGTGGACTGCCTGTTCGTGTGCGTGGCGCAGCGCACGTACGACCGCTCCAGCCGCGCCCTGCGGCTGACCCACGAGGCGCTGGAGAGCGACCGCACCTCGTAGCCGCACCCCCTGGCGCCTCTCACGCCCGCCCCACGGACCCCGCCGCGCACCGCGGCGGGGTCCGTGCGTTTGGTCCGCGACTCGCCCTGAATGCCGGTCCGCGCCCGAGAAGGATGCTTTGAGGCTCAAAGTATTTGTACTCGGATAAAGCCCCTCCGGTAAATCTTCCGTTAATCGGCAGTCGCTCTGTTGTCCGCATGTCGTGCGCCGGGTACCGTAAAACGGCTCCGGGGGGTAAGCGGAATGTAACCCTTGCATTTTCGGGCCCGTCCGGGGCGGTCAGCTCCTGCCTGCAATCCAGGCGGGGCAGTCGACAAAAGGGAGTGAGCATGTCGCAGAACAGCACGCGCGGCGCGGTCCGCAAGGCCGCCGTCGTGGCCGCGGGCGCGGTCGCCGCCGCGGCCCTCGCCACCGGCGCGGCCGGTACCGCCAGTGCCGCCACGCCGTCGTCGGCCGAGGTCCAGGCCGTCGCCGCCGCGGCGCCCGCGCACAGCGCGCTCGGCGCGGCGCTGACCCGGGTCGCCACCGAGGACCCGAAGGTCTCGCCGCTCGGCAAGTACCAGCGCTGGTGACCCTCGGCGCCACCGCCGGGAAACGCTGAAAAACAATTCCGCCCGGACCGCGGAAGCGGGAGTCCGCGACCGCGGTCCGGGCGGTGAGGCGAGGAGCTTCTCCCCGATGGACCTACCGCTGCTCAATACCCCCGCCACGGCGGCCACCCACACCCATTCCGGCCTGCCCGCACTGTCCGCCCTGTCCGCGGAGACGGCCCATACCGCCGTAGAAACGACCGCGGACACCGCGGCCACGGAATGGCCGGACCGCTCCGTGGTCGACGAGGCGCTCGCCGACCCGTCCTGGCGGCCCCTGCCCTTCACGCAGTTCGTCGTCAAGGCGCACGGCCGGTGCAACCTCGCCTGCGACTACTGCTACATCTACGAGATGGCCGACCAGAGCTGGCGCGGCAAGCCCATGGCCATGGCGCGCGAGACCGTCGACCGGACGGCGTACCGCATCAACGAGCACCTGACCGCGCACCGCGACGAGGTCGCGCAGGTGATCGTCACCTTCCTCGGCGGCGAGGCGCTGCTGGTCGGCCCGGACGAGCTGGACCACGCCGCCGGCGCCTTCCGCTCGGCCATGCCCGACGGCGTCGAGGCGATCCTGTCGGTGACCACCAACGGCGTGCTGCTGGACGACCCGCGCATGCTCGACGTCCTGGAGCGGCACGACATCAAGGTCACCCTCAGCCTCGACGGCGCGCGCGACGCCCACGACCGGCACCGTAAATACGCCAACGGCAAGGGCAGTTTCGACGCCGTCATGCGCGGGGTCGCCGCGCTGCGGGCGGCGGCGACCGTGCCGGACCGGCTGCGCAACGTGCTGTGCGTCGTCGACCTCGACAACGACCCGCTGGAGACGTACGAGGCGCTCGCCGCGGTCGGCGCCCCGCAGGTGGACTTCCTGCTGCCGCTGGACGACTGGGAGCACACCCCGCCCGGCTGGACCGGGGACACCGGCGGCACCGCGTACGCCGACTGGCTCATCCCCATATTCGACCACTGGTACGGCACCGTGCCCGTGCCGACGACCGTACGGTTCTTCGACAGCATCATCGGACTGGTGCTCGGCGGCCACAGCACCACCGAGGCGGTCGGCCTGGAGGACTTCCAGTCCCTCACGATCGACACCGACGGCTCGATCGAGCTCATCGACGCCCTCAAGTCCAACTTCCAGGGCGCCCCGCTCACCGGCCTCAACGTCCGCGACAACGCCTTCGACGAGGCGCGGCTGCACCCCGGGGTGGTCGCCCGGCAGCGGGGCGCGGCCGGGCTCTCGCCGACCTGCCGGGCGTGCGAGCTGCGGGAGATCTGCGGCGGCGGGCAGTACACCAACCGCTACCGGGCCGGCAGCGGCTTCCTCAACCCCAGCGTCTTCTGCACCGACCAGGCCGCGCTCATCACCCACATCCGCGACCGGGTGCTCGCCGACGTCGCCCGGCTGCAAGCCGGCGCGGCTCACAGGTGACGCACCGCGGTTCCCCGCGCCCCCCATCGGCGCGGGGAACCGCGGCCGGATCAGTGGCCGGCCGGGACGACGTCCACGTCGGCGGCGTTCACGAAGGCGACCCGGTGGTTGTAGACGATCTCGTACACCTTGGTCGTGCCCACGAAGTCGTGCTGGTCGTAGGGCGCCGAGCCGTCGTAGTAGATGGCGAAGTACGAGTCGGTGCGCACCGCGGGGCCGGCCGCCACGTACGACTGGCCCGCCGGGATCGTGTACTTGGCCCGGGCGAGCTGGGCGCGCGGCGGGGTGCCGCCCTCGAAGGCGACGAAGTCGGCCGGGTAGACCGACGCCTCCGGGTAGGCCGTGGTGTAGACGGGGATCGAGTCGCGGCCGGCCTTGGGCACGATGCGCTGCGCCCGTACCGGCACCGTCGCCGGGTGCGCGGCGGTGTCCTGGAGCCACGCCTTCGTGCCGCCCCACCAGATCGCCGTCCAGCCCGGCACCCGGCCCGCGACCACGTACGTCTCACCGGCGGGCGCCTTGTCGCCCCAGTCGTTCATGGCCGTGGTGCCCGGCGAGCCGTCCGGGTGCAGATACGGGTCGGCCACCAGCGGCGCGTCGGTGCTCGGCGCGGTGTGCAGCGGCACGAAGGACGCCGGCTGGCCGGGCGCGGCGACCGGGCAGTCGAAGCTGCGGTACGGGCCGGGGAACTGCTTGTAGCCCTGGACGTCGTCGCAGTACGTCGTGGACTGCAGGTTGCGCGCATAGCCCGGCTTGATGGCGACGACGTCGCTGCCGGCCGGGGCCGTCGCCCGGATGGGCGCGCCCAGCAGGTCGAAGAAGTGCTCCCAGTCCCAGCCGGGCCCCGGGTCCCAGTGCTGGGTGGCGACACCGGACTCGGTGCCGCCGGGGATGTTGTCGTGGCCGAGGATGTGCGCGCGGTCCAGCGGGATGTCGTACTTCGCCGCGAGGTAGCGCACCAGCGACGCGGTCGAGCGGTACAGGTCCTCGCTGAACCAGGTGGCGCCGTGGGTGGCCCAGCCCTCCTGCTCGATGCCGATGGAGTGCTGGTAGAAGGACCGGTTGGCGCTGTCCCAGGCGATGTCCTTGGTGGGGATCATCTGGGTGACATGGCCGTCCTGCGACCGGACGACGTAGTGCGCGCCGGCGGCGTAGGTCGGGTCGCGGAAGAGGTCGAGCGTGCCGTCGTACGTCTCGTCGGTGCTGTGCAGCGTGATGTAGCGGATGTCGAGGTCGCCGTGCGGGCGGTCGGCGAGGTCGTGGCTGCCGTAGTCGGCGAGGTCCGACGGGTCGAGCAGGGTGTACGCGCCGGGGATCACGTCGCAGTGCAGCGAGGCCGGGCATTCGGCCGGGGTGCTGCTCCTGGGCGGCGTGACCTCCTTCAGGCCGAGCTTGCGGACGTCGCCCCGGTCCGGGTGCAGGTGCCGGACCGGCGCGAGGGTCACGAGCTGGCCGTCGGCGGTGGTGCGGGTGGCGCCGGTGGCCATGGTGGACCACACGCCGTCCGCGAAGGCCTGCGCGACCTTGTCCTCGGTGGACTGGCCGTAGCGGGCCGCCGCCGCGTACCAGCCGTCGACGGTACGCGGCAGCCGGCCGTGGCCGTAGCCGCGCGCGTACGAGGCCAGCAGCGCGGCGCCGCCGCGGATGTTCTGCGCCTCGTCGCCGGTCACGGCGGCGGTGCCGGTGCCCAGCAGCCCGGCCGCCGCGGCTGCGGTGTGCTCGGCGGGGGCCGTCAGCAGATCGGCGTAACGCGGCGACTGCGTGCTCAGCCCGTCCCCGTCCAGCGTCGAGGCGGTGAGGTCCGTGAGGTTCATCGGGCCGTACCCGGCCTCGGCGTTGGGCTGCCCGGCGTGCGCCTCCCAGCGGGTCTCGTAGTACGACACCGCTTCCAGTACGGGCAGCGGTACGCCGAACTCCCGGGCCGCCGCGGTGAACTCCGCCTGCCGGGTCGCCTGCGGGTCGGCCGCGCCGGCCGTGGCCGCCGGGGAGCCGACGACGGCGGCGGTGGTCAGGCCGGCGAGCAGGGACAGGGCGGCGGCCAGCGTCAGGGTGCGCCTGCGGCGGGTGGGTCTGTTCGGGCGGTGCATCCAGGCTCCTCGCGTTGCGGGTGTGCGTGCATGGAGAGAAGTGCTGTGCGCAGCCTGTCGAGAGTGGCTGGAAACGAGCAACACCCGGTGCGTAAATCCTGAAAGTTTTTGCCAGCCCCTGGTCGTCGGGCCGGGCGGCCGGGCCGCCGCCGGGGCGCGCGGTGGGGTCGCCGCCGGGCCGCTGTCGGGCCGCCGCCGGGCCGCTGTCGGGCCGGGACACACAGCACCCCCGCTCGCCGGTACGGGGGGCCGGCCGAACGGGGGTGCTCGGTGTCCGGTGTCACTCCGGACGCTCTTTAGACCGAGCAGCGCCCCGAAACGTAACACCGTCAGATGTGATGCTCGTCACACCGCAAGATGAGTGCAGGTCAGCGCCGTGCGACACCCTCCGCGCGGGCCGCCGCGGCCACCGCCGCCGTCACCGCGGGCGCGACCCGCGGGTCGAACGGCGAGGGGATGACCCGGTCCGCGCTCAGCTCGTCCGCGACCACGCCGGCCAGCGCCGCGGCTGCCGCGAGCTTCATGCCCTCGGTGATCGCCGTGGCCCGCACCTGGAGGGCGCCGGCGAAGATGCCGGGGAAGGCGAGCACGTTGTTGATCTGGTTGGGGAAGTCGCTGCGCCCGGTGGCGACCACCGCGGCGTACCGGTGTGCGACATCCGGGTGGATCTCCGGCGTCGGGTTGGCCATCGCGAAGACGAACGCGCCCTTCGCCATGGTCGCGACCGCGGACTCCGGGACCGTACCGCCCGACACCCCGACGAAGACGTCCGCGCCGGCCAGCGCCGACGCCAGCGAGCCGGTCAGGCCCGCCCGGTTCGTATACGAAGCCAGCTCCCGCTTGACCGGGTTGAGGTCGTCGCGGCCGGCGTGGACCACGCCCTTGCGGTCGGTCACCGCCACGTCCCCGACGCCCGCTTCGAGCAGGATCTTCGCGATCGCGACGCCCGCCGCGCCCGCGCCGGAGATGACCGCCCGCAGGTCGGCGAGCCGCCGGCCGGTCAGCGTCGCGGCGTTGCGCAGCGCGGCGAGGGTGACGACCGCGGTGCCGTGCTGGTCGTCGTGGAAGACCGGGATGTCCAGCCGCTCCTTCAGTCGCCGCTCGATCTCGAAGCAGCGCGGCGCCGAGATGTCCTCCAGGTTCACCCCGCCGAAGGACGGGGCGAGCCGCACCACGGTCTCCACGATCTCGTCGACGTCCCGGCAGTCCAGCGCGATCGGCACCGCGTCGACCCCGCCGAACTGCTTGAACAGGATCGCCTTGCCCTCCATGACCGGCAGCGACGCCCTGGGCCCGATGTCGCCGAGGCCCAGCACCGCCGTGCCGTCGGTGACCACGGCCACCGCCTGCGCCGTCCAGGTGTAGTCGTCGGCCAGGTCGGGGTTGTCCGCGATGGCCGTGCAGACCTCGGCCACGCCGGGGGTGTACGCGAGCGACAGGTCGGCGGCGTCGCGCACCGGCACGGTCGCGCTGATCTCCATCTTGCCGCCGCGGTGCAGGGCGAACACCGGATCGAGCGGGATGTCGTCGGTGTCGCTGCCGATATCGCCGTCGGTCCGCGGATTGACGGTCTCCGTTGCCACTTTTTGACCCCTTTGTCGGAAAGGTGAGGGAGTGTGCTCTCCCCGGGCGCGGGGAGAGGCGGGCTCGGCGTCCGCGTCGCCGGGTACGAGTGAGCGAGGCGGCGGGCAGCGGACGCCTGGTGCGCCGCACGCGCACCGGCCCCGGATGAGGGGTGAGAATCCGTTCTACCGGATGACTGTTGCAGGGAGCTAAAAGCACCGCATGGCGCCGACATGGCCCTGACAGCGGCGTGGTCCCCTCGTGGTCCAGCCGTGGTGTGCCGGCCCGATGGGAACCCGGGGATCGCCCGTTATGCGATTTTGACACAACCGGGCCCCCGGTCGGCGCAGTCCGGATGGCAAGATGCACAGATCACACACGGTGGCGACACTCGAAGGCGTGTGCACGCCCACCCGCACCACACTCACCTCTTCGGGAGGACGCAGCGATGACCGCAGGCACGACCAGGCGAACCACCGCCCTCACCCGGCTCAGCGCGGTCGCCGCCGTGGCGGTCGCCGGAACCCTGGTACTCACCGGGTGCGGCGACCAGACCAAGAAGGACGACACCCCCGCGGCGCCGAGCACGTCGGCCGCGGCGGACGGCGCGACCAGCGGCGCGACGCCCGACTCGCTGTTCTCCAAGCTGCCGCAGAAGTACCAGGACTCCAAGGTGATCCAGGTCGGCACCGACGCCTCGTACGCCCCGATGGAGCAGACCGAGGGCGGGAAGATCGTGGGCATCGACCCCGACCTCGGGGCGGCGCTCGGCGAGAAGCTCGGGGTGACGTTCAAGTTCACCAACGGTAAGTTCGACGGCCTCATCACCTCGCTCCAGACCGGCCGTTCGGACATCGTGATGTCCGCTATGAGCGACACCAAGGCCCGCCAGCAGGGTCTGGACGACAAGGGCAAGAAGATCGGCACCGGCGTCGACTTCGTCGACTACTACAACTCCGGCTCCTCGCTGCTGGTCCAGAAGGGCAACCCGAAGGGCGTCAAGGCGCTCGGCGACCTGTGCGGCATGACGGTCGCGGTGCAGCGCGGCACGATCTACGAGGACGCCTTCAAGAAGCAGAAGACCGCGTGCGGCGCCAAGGGCCTGACCGTCCAGGCGTTCGACACCGACGCCGAGGCCCAGACCCGCGTCAAGGCCGGCGGCGCCGTCGCCGACCTCAACGACACCCCGGTGTCCGCGTACATCGCGCAGACCTCCGGCAACGGCAACGACTTCGAGGTGGCCGGGCCGCCGTCCGACGCCGGGCCGTTCGGCATCGCGGTGAGCAAGGACGACACGCAGCTGCGGGACGCCCTGAAGGCCGCGATGGACGCCATCGTCGCCGACGGCACGTACGCGAAGATACTGCAGAAGTGGAACGCGTCCTCGGGCGCGATCACCACCGTCGCGATCAACGGCGGCTCCTGACGTGAGCGAGACGTCCGCCGGCCGCGCCCCCGAGGACGCGGCCGGCCCCGCCGCCCCCGCCGGCCCGCCGGGCGCGCCGGCCGCCACGCTTCCGTACGAGGCCATCCGGGCGATTCCGGTACGCCACTACGGCCGGTGGGCCGCCGCGGTCGTCGTCGTGGCGCTGCTGGGCGCGCTCGCGTACGGCTTCTCGCAGGGCAAGATCATCTGGAACACGGTCGGGACCAAGCTCTTCGACCACACCGTCGTCACCGGCGTGTGGCACACCGTGCTCATCTCGGTGTGCGCGATGGCCATGGGCCTGGTGCTCGGCGTGCTGTTCGCGGTCATGCGGCTGTCGAAGAACCCGGTGACGGGCGCGGTCGCGTGGGCTTACATCTGGTTCTTCCGCGGCACGCCGGTCTACGTGCAGCTGCTGATGTGGTTCAACCTGTCGCTGATCTTCCAGACGATCAACCTGATGCCGTTCTACAAGAACGACACCGTCGCCGTCATGACGCCGTTCGTGGCCGCGCTGCTGGGCCTCGGGCTCAACGAGGGCGCGTACATGGCCGAGATCGTCCGGGCCGGCATCCAGTCGGTCGACCCCGGGCAGACCGAGGCCGCGCACGCGCTCGGCATGACCGGCGCGAAGACCATGCGCAGGATCGTGCTCCCGCAGGCCATGCGGGTGATCATCCCGCCGACCGGCAACGAGTTCATCAACATGCTCAAGACGTCGTCGCTGGTGTCGGTCGTGCAGTACTCCGAACTGCTGCGCGCCACCTCGGACATCGGGATCAGCTCCAACGCGATCATGGAGATGTACTTCGTCGCGTCCGTCTGGTACCTGGTGCTGACCAGCGTCTTCAGCGTCGGCCAGTTCTACCTGGAGCGGCGTTTCGCCCGCGGCTCGCAGCGCTCGCTGCCGCAGACCCCGTGGCAGAAGGTCCGGACGAACCTGACCACCCTGCGCCGACCGAAGGTGGCCCGATGAGCACCCCGAGCCTCGACAAGTCCTCGTCCCCCGAGCCGCGCGAGCCGCGGCCCGCCTCCGGGCCGGCCGGGTCGCCGTCCGGCGGCGGTGTGGAGCCGATGGTGCGGGCCGAGAGCGTCCACAAGTCCTTCGGCGCCGCGCACATCCTCAAGGGCATAGACCTGCAGGTCGCGCCGCGCGAGGTGTGCTGCCTGATCGGCCCCTCCGGCTCCGGCAAGTCGACGTTCCTGCGCTGCATCAACCACCTGGAGCAGATCAACGCCGGCCGGCTGTGGGTCGACGGCGTCCTGATCGGCTACCGCCAGCACGGCGACAAGCTCTACGAGCTGCGCGACCGGGAGGTCGCCGCGACCCGCCGGGACATCGGCATGGTCTTCCAGCGCTTCAACCTCTTCCCGCACATGACGGCGCTGGAGAACGTCATGGAGGGCCCGGTCCAGGTCAAGCGCGAGTCGCGGGCCGCCGCCCGGGAGCGGGCCGGCGCGCTGCTGGAGCGGGTGGGGCTGGCCGACAAGGCCGGCAGCTACCCCTCGCAGCTGTCCGGCGGCCAGCAGCAGCGGGTGGCGATCGCCCGGGCGCTGGCCATGGAGCCCAAGCTCATGCTCTTCGACGAGCCGACGTCCGCGCTGGACCCGGAGCTCGTCGGCGATGTGCTGGACGTGATGCGGGGGCTGGCCGAGGACGGCATGACCATGATCGTGGTCACCCATGAGATGGGCTTCGCCCGGGAGGTCGGCGACTCGCTGGTCTTCATGGACGACGGCGTCGTCGTCGAGTCCGGCCGGCCGCGCGAGGTGCTGGCCGATCCGCAGCACGAGCGGACCAGGGCGTTCTTGTCCAAGGTGCTGTAGCGGGTACGCAGCTCGTCTTTGCCGTCCGTACGCGGTTCGTCCGCAGTCCGTGCACAGCTCGTCCCCGCAGTCCGTACACGGCCGGTACGGGACCGGCCGGGCGGTAATACCCTTGGGTGCGACCGGGCTCTTACCGGGCCCGGTCGCACGCCATGGCCGCCGCCGTCCGGAGCCGACGGCGCCGCCCCCCGGAGAGGACCAAGAGGACCAGCTGTGGACCTGGCTTACTACGCGGACCTGGCCGTACGGCTGGTCAACACCGAGGAGCCGCAGCGCGGCACCGACGCGCTGACCTCGGTCGAGGCGGTACGCGACCTCATGGGCCCGGGCACGCACGCCGCGTCGCGGGTCACGGAGGCCGATGTGCCGCGGCTGCGTACCGTACGCACCCGGCTGCGCGGGGTGTTCGAGGCGGCGGACGCCGGGGAGGAGCGGCGGGCGGTCGACCTGCTCAACGCGCTGATGCTGGAATTCCCCGTCAGCCCGCAGATCTCCGGCCACGACACGCTCGACGACGCCACCGGCCGCCCCGACTGGCACATGCACCTCGCCGACCAGGCGGTCAACGCCACCGCGGGCTACTCGGCCACCGCCTGCATGGGCCTGGCCTTCCAGCTCACCACGCTGGGCGTGGACCGGCTCGGCATCTGCGAGGCCGCGCCCTGCCGCAACGCCTACGTCGACACCTCCACCAACAGGTCCCGCCGCTACTGCTCCGACCGCTGCGCCACCCGCGCCAACGTCGCCGCCTACCGGGCCCGCAAGCGCCTGGAGAGCGAGCGGTCCGGCCGCAGCGGGCGCACCGCCGAGGCCGCCCACGAGGCCACCCCGGCGACCGAGCGCTGAAGCTCGCGGGGCGGTCGGAACCTCCCCCGCGCCCGGGCCAGCACCAGGTCGTCCGGCACCACGCCGAACTCCCGGCTGTCGTTCTCCACGAACGTGTTGTCGCCGCGCACCCACCAGCCGCCCTCGCGCCGCTCCACGGCCCGCTTGACGATCAGCAGGTCCTGCTGCAGCGGATGCCGCATCACCACGACGTCACCCTCCCGCACCAGCTCGGCCCCGCTGCTGATCTTCTGCACCAGCAGCCAGTCCCCGTGCAGCAGCGTGGGCGCCATCGACGGACCAGTGACCTCGACCAGCTGCCACGACAGCCTGGCCCCCTGCTCCCGCATTCCCGCCTCCCGGCTCGTTCCTCCACCTGCCCCAGGGTGACACCAGACTTTTGGCCTAAGCCACCTGGGGCACCCGAGAAAACGACTCCTCCAGGGAGTAATGTCCCACCTGAAAGACGATCACGAGGAAGGACAGCCATGTTCACTCGCCTGTTCGCGCCCAAGGTCAAGGTCAGCGCCCACTGCGACCTGCCCTGCGGCGTCTACGACCCGGCCCAGGCCCGTATCGAGGCGGAGTCGGTCAAGGCCATCCAGGAGAAGTACCAGGGCAACGAGGACGCGGACTTCCGCACCCGCGCCGTGGTCATCAAGGAGCAGCGCGCCGAGCTGGCGAAGCACCATGTCTCCGTCCTGTGGAGCGACTACTTCAAGCCCCCGCACTTCGAGAAGTACCCCCAGCTGCACCAGCTGGTGAACGACACCCTCAAGGCCCTCAGCGCCGCCAAGGCCTCCCACGACCCGGCGACCGGCCAGAAGGCGCTGGACCTGATCGCGGAGATCGACAAGATCTTCTGGGAGACCAAGAAGGCCTGACCCCGGCCGGCTCCCTCCGACCGGTGGTCACCCCCTGGGTGAGCCCTCGGGACCGCACCCCCGACCGCACGGCTGCCCCCTCCGGGGCACCCGCCCGGCCCCGGGTGCGGTCTCGTTTTGCTTTTCACCGCTGCGTGGCGGAGAACAGCAGGGTGGGTTCGGCGAGGATGTCGCGGCCCGTTTCGCTCGTGTAGACGGTGTCGACGCTGCCGAAGCGGGCGTCGGCGTAGTCCAGTCCCAGCCGGGCGGCGGCCTGGCGGACGGACGCCTCGTCGGGGCCCTCGATCTCCAGGAAGGTGGGGAGGCCGGGCCAGGTGTCGAAGTCGAAGGCGACACCGCCCAGTTGCCACTCCTCGCGGTAGTTCTCCTGGTAGCGCACCTCGCGCAGGCCCAGGCTGCCGAGGATCTCGGCCATCGCCGCGAGGTCGCCGACCTCGGTCTCGACCTCGGTCGTCCCGTGGATCGAGGTGGCGTCGGTGACCTGCTTGAGGGTGAGCGTGGTGCGGGTGCCTTCGTCGCGCAGGCGGACCCACTGGGAGCCGTCGAGGGCGTCGCTCTCGAAGATCTTGCGGGTGAGCAGGGTCCGGGGGATCGTCCGGACGGCGCCCAGGGCTGCCAACTCGGCCTGGAGGCCGGCCACGTCGACGGCGAGGAACTTCGCCTCGTACTCGTGCTTCATGATCGCTTCACGGCCTTTCGGTGGTCGCCGGGGAAATTGCCCCTGTCCGACGATGATGACCGCACCGGGCACCAGGAGGGTCCACGTCCCATGGGCGACGGCACTGCCCGCCCACCCGCACGGGAAGTGGTGGCGGTCGTCCAGGCCGGGTGGGCGTGGGTTAGCGTCGGGGGTATGTATGCCGTATACGCCGCGCGGATCGATCGGGAGCAGCCGCTCAGGGGGCTGGAGTCGGGGGAGAGGCCCGCGCCGGGGCGGCGGGCGGGGTGGAGTGTCGTCGAGGTCAGGGCGGCGTCGCTGAACCACCATGACCTGTGGTCGTTGCGCGGGGTGGGGCTCGGGGAGGAGAGCCTGCCGATGATCCTCGGGTGCGACGCCGCCGGGGTCGACGAGGACGGCAACGAGGTGGTGCTGCACTCCGTCATCGGCCAGACCGGGCACGGCGTCGGCCCGCGCGAGCGCCGCTCGCTGCTCTCCGAGAAGTACCAGGGCACGCTCGCCGAGCGCGTCACCGTACCCACGTGGAACCTGCTGCCCAAGCCCGCCGGGCTCAGCTTCGAGGAGGCCGCGTGCCTGCCCACCGCGTGGCTGACCGCGTACCGCATGCTCTTCACCAACGCCGGGGTACGGCCCGGCGACGCGGTCCTGGTGCAGGGCGCGGGCGGCGGGGTCGCGACCGCCGCGATCGTGCTGGCCAGGGCCGCGGGGCTGCGGGTCTACGCGACCAGCCGGGACGAGGGCAAGCGGCGCCGGGCGCTGGAGCTGGGGGCGCACGCGGTCGTCGAGCCCGGCGGGCGGCTGCCGGAGCGGGTGGACGCGGTCATCGAGACGGTCGGCGCCGCCACCTGGTCGCACTCCGTCAAGTCGCTGCGGCCCGGCGGCACCCTGGTCATCTCCGGTGCCACCAGCGGGCCCAACCCGCCGGCCGCGGAGCTCAACCGGATCTTCTTCCTGGAGCTGAAGGTCGTCGGCTCCACGATGGGCGACAAGGACGAGCTCGCCGACCTGCTGAGCTTCTGCGAGCTGACGGGCGTCCGCCCGGTCATCGACTCGGTGCTGCCGATGGACCGGGCCCGCGAGGGCTTCGAACGGCTGGAGCGCGGCGAGGTGTTCGGCAAGGTCGTGCTGACCAATCCCTGAACCGCAAGCCCGGGGTTCGTGAGTTCGCGACTTCCTGAGCCTGAGTGAGGTCGTCCGGGGCTGGGGGCGTCCCGGCTCGATCCCTTACGTCCCCGGTCCGTACGGCCTCAGCTCCCGCCGCCCCGCAGCGCCGCCGCCACATGCGCCGCCGCAGCCTTCAGGTGGCGGCGCACCTCGCGCAGCTGCTCCTCCGTCACGCCGTGGTCCCGCGCGGTGTCGCGGACGTCGTCGCGGAAGCGGTCCAGCAGCCGTTCCAGGTCCCGCATCGGGTTGCCGGACGGCGCCAGGTCCGGGTAGGGCTCGCCCTCGCCGGGGGCCTCCGCGGCCGGGCCGTCCGAGGGCTGCCAGTACGGCGGCCCCCACGGCGTCTTCGGCACGTCCATCGGCCCGGGCCCGGGCGCCGCACCCGCAGCCGTACCCGCAGCCGTACCCGCGCCCGGCGAACCCCCAGGACCCGGCGGCGTACCGAAGCGCCCCAGCTCGCGGGACAGTTCCGCCAGCCCCTCGCGCAGCCCCGCCTGCCAGTCACCGGAGCGGGTGTGCGCATGGACCTGCTCCTGCACCTGGCGGGCGATGCGCTGCACCTCGTCGCGCGCCACGTCCATCGCGTCCCGCGCGGCCTTCGCCTGCTTGCGCGCGTCCCGCGCCTCCTCGCGCGCCCGGCGGCTCTCCTCCTTCGCCCGCTGGGCCTGCTCCTTCCAGCCCTGCTTGGCGTCCCGGAAGGCGCGGTGCACGTCCTCCGGCTGCGTCCTGGCCTCCTGCGCCGCCGCCCGCACCTCGCGCCGCAGGTCACCGGCGGCGCCCCGCACGTCCTCGCGGATCTCGGCGGCCAGCGTGGAGACCGACGCGCGGATCTCCGCCTCCAGGCCGGCGATCTCCTCGGCCCGCGAGGCGAGTTCGGCCCGGCCCTCGTCGGTGAGGGCGTAGATCTTGCGACCGCCCTCGGTGGAGTGCGTGACCAGGCCCTCCTTCTCCAGCTTGGCCAGCCGCGGGTAGACGGTGCCGGCCGAGGGCGCGTAGAGGCCGTGGAAGCGCTCCTCCAGCAGCCGGATGACCTCGTAGCCGTGCCGCGGCGACTCGTCGAGCAGCTTGAGCAGGTACAGCCGCAGCCGGCCGTGGGCGAAGACGGGGGCCATGATCACAGGTCCTTCCGGAACGAGGGCGCGTCTTCCAAGGGGGGCCTGCGCAGCAGGGCGATCGCGCCGGAGACGGTGGTGGCGCGCAGCCGGGTGCCGCCGGAGCCGACCTTGCCGGTGATTCTCTTGGCCCCCCACATGCCGGTGACCTCCAGTTCGTCGAAGGCGCAGGAGACCCGGCCGCTGGTGGTGTTGGCGTCGACGTCGGCGTCGGCGGGCTCGGGGATGCGGACGGCGATCTCGCCCGAGACGGTGGTGAGCCGGACGTCCGCGCCGGCCGACGGGTCGAGGTCCAGCACGATGGAGCCGTTGACGGAGTCGGCCCGCACCTGCGAGCCGCTGCCCTCGACGACGGTGAGGTCACCGGAGACGGTGTTGAACTGCAGCGTGCCGGACACGGACTGCGCCTCGACGTTGCCGCTCACGCTCTGCGCCTTGACCGGCCCGGTCAGGCCCACCAGCGCGGTGTCGCCGGTCACGCCCTGTACGAGGGTCGGCCCGCTGATGCCGGAGATCACCGCGCCGGCGCCGACCACCCCGACCTCCACCCGGGTGCGCGGCGGCACCGCGAGCGAGATCACCGCCCGGCGCTTCCACTCCCGCCGGTCGCGCCACTTGAGCAGGCCCTTCCAGCTGAGGTCGTCGTACGCGACGGTGAGCGTGCCGCCCTTGCGGGTCACCGTCAGCGGTGGCCCGTCGAGTTCGGTGATCTCCATCCGGGCGGGCCCCTCGTCGGTGCCGACGACGTTGACGGCGCCGCCGACGATGCGTACGCAGAGTGTGTCGAGCGCGTCCTCGAACGTGAACGTGCCGGGTTCGCCGACCGTGCGGTCCTCCGCCATTGCCCCTCCTGGCCCCTTGCGCGCCACCACCGCCCGTACGGCGGCAAGACGCGATATACCGTGTCCTCGCACTGAACACGATATATCGCGTCGCCGGTAAGTCAAGCGGCGGTGTCGCGCCAGCCACGTGCCGCGGGCGGACCGGCCGGAACCGCCGGCTACTCCTCCTCGTCTTCCTCGTCGTGCCGGGCGAGCCACGTCGCCAGCCGCTCCACCGGAACCTCGAACTCCGGGTTCAGGTCGACGAACTCGCGCAGCCGGTCGGCCAGCCACTCCAGGGTGACCTCCTCCTCTCCGCGCCGGTCGGCGAGCTCCTCGATGCCGCGGTCGGTGAAGTACAAGATCTGCTCCGTAAACAGGGGTGGGACGGTCACAGGACGGGGAAGAACAGCGAAGGACGGGGACGGAAAGGGCGTACGACCGCAAGGATAGGAGTAGCTCCGAAGGACCTCGCCACGGCACGGTGAGGCGCTAGCCTTCGGAGATCGTCACCGGCCGGTGGGGGTGGGGCGTGAGCGACCGCATGGGGGGAACGGGGTGACGCAGCGCGGCGACGAGCCGGACCCCGTCGACCCGGCCGAGCACCTCCTCCCGCTGGTCGGCGAGGCCACCGTCCGGATCCACGGCACCGAGCCCGGTCACCCGCTGTACGGCAGCGGCTTCTTCGTCGCGCCGAACTGGGTGCTGACCTGCGCCCACGTGGCGTGCCGGACGCCGGAGGAGACCGGTGCGGACGACCGGGAGGAGGCGGCGGTGGGGCAGCCGGCGGCACGCAAGGTCACGGTCGGCTGGGGTGACCGGATGCTGGACGGCGTCGTCGAGTGGGCCGAGCCCCCGGCCGCCGGCGCGGACGCCGAGAGCTGGCCCGCGCCCGACCTCGCCCTGGTCCGGCTGCTGGACGCGGTGGACCACCCGTGCGTGTGGCTCAGCGAGCGCACCGCCAAGGCGTACCCCACCAACCAGGTCGCCTTCTCCGGCTGGACCCTCATCGACGGCGCGATCGAGTCGTACGACGGCCGCTGCACCATCACCGGCCAGGTCCGCACCACCGGCGCCCTGCGCCTGGGCAACGAGGACGAGGTGCCCTACGGCGTCTCCGGCGGCCCCGTGGTGGACCTGGTGCGCGGCGAGGTCATCGGCGTGGTCAAGGCCCGCCGCAAGGCGCGCGACGGCGGGCTCGCCGTCGGCATCCAGCACTTACGGCGGCTGCCCCGCACCCCCGAGGACGACCTCTACCACCGGGTGATGTCCGCCCACGACCTCCACCACGCCGACCGGCACGCCTTCGTCCAGGGCGCCGGCGAGACCTGGACCGACGCGCAGAGCGAGATCGGCGCGTGCGCCGGCCGCGCCCTGACCGCCGGCCGCCGCACCCAGCTGCTCGGGCTGCTCGCCCAACTGCCGCCGCCCGCCGACACCCCCGGCCTGATGAAGATCGTCGCCGAGGTCCGCGGCGAGCCCGCCCTCGGCCTGCCGCACGCCCCCCGCACCTGGCGCGACGGCCTCGGCCTGCTGTACGACCTGCGGCGCGGCACCACCGAGACCGAGGCCGTGCTGCGCTTCGCCGTGCACGCCGCGACCGCCGACCGTACGAGCCCGGCCGACGAGGCCGCCGAGCGCGCGGTGTGGAAGTGGGCCGAGGAGGCCGCCAGCAGCGCCGAGGGCCTGAGCAGGTTCTTCCGCAGCACCCTGGTCGCCGAGCGGCTGACCCGGCTGCGGGTGCGCGCGACGTCCGGGGTGGACCTCACCCCCGCGCAGTGGCGCGGCCCCGAGGCGCTGCTGGAGATCGTGCCGCGCGGCTGGGAGCGCGACCTGTACGACTGGCGGGTGTCGGTCGTGGAGCAGAGCGGCGAGGTCGACTGCATCGAGGAGGAGCACCAGGGCACCCGGCTCGGCGCGCTGCCCGAGCGGCTGCGCGAACCGCTGCGCGAGGCGTTCTTCCGCTGCGACGCCGGCGGGAACCTCGCGACGCTGCAACTGGCCGTCCCCGCCGCCCTGATAGCGCTCGCCGCCGACGACTGGCCGCTCGGCCCGGCCGGCGGCGCCCTCAGCGCCGGGCGCCCGCTGGTCGTCCGGCGCACCGACCCGCCCGAGGAGGAGCGGGCCGCCGCCGCCGACCGGCTCGCCCGCTGGCAGGCCCTGCACCAGCAGCGGCCCCGCCCCGACCTGCTCGACTGCGACGAGGGCACCCCCGGGCCGCTGCCCGGCGACGGCGACCTGCGGGCCCGCCCCCGCGACACGCTGCCGGTGCTGTGCCGCAGCGCCGCGACCGCGCCGGACGCCCTCAACCGCATCGTGCTCAGCGGCTACAACGTCGCGCTGTGGCGGCGCGAGCCGGTCGAGCCGGACACCGTGTGCGCCGACTTCCACCGCGGGGTGCACCGCACCGTACGGGTCGCGAAGACCGCGGGCCGGCTGCCCGGGCTGCTCGCGGGCCTGCGCGCCGCGGTCGCCGACCGGGTGCCGGAGAGCTACTGGTCGGCCGGGCTGACGATCCTCTACGACGATCCGACCCGGCCCGTGCCGGGGGCGGACGAGCTGGAAGCACCGGGGGACACGTGACCGAGGGATGCGAGGTATCGAGGTGAGTGGGATGACCGACGCGACCGAGAACGGCCCTTCTGGCGACTGGCTCATCTACCGCGGCACCGGTGAGCCGCACACCCGGATCGACGCGCTGCCCGAACCCCCGCCCTGGCGCGACTTCGACGGCGGCCCGCTCGTCGCGCCCGGCCCCGGCCCGGACAGCTCCTCGGCCCGCCGGCTCGGCGCGTACCGCCACATGGCCGAGATGCACCGCCCCAGCCCCGAGGAGCTGGAGATGGTCAACGCCGCGCTCTACCTGCGCCGCCCGCTGCTGGTCACCGGCAGCCCCGGCGCCGGCAAGAGCACACTGGCGCACGCGGTCGCGTACGAACTCGGTCTCGGGCGGGTGCTGCACTGGCCCATCGTCAGCCGCAGCACCCTGCAGGACGGGCTCTACCGCTACGACGCCATCGCCCGGCTCCAGGACACCCAGATCGCCGCGAACTCCGGGACCGCCCCGCCCGGCGGCATCGGCAGCTACATCCGGCTCGGCCCGCTGGGCACCGCGCTGCTGCCCACCGGGAAGCCGCGGGTGCTGCTCGTCGACGAGCTCGACAAGAGCGACATCGACCTGCCCAACGACCTGCTGAACGTCATGGAGGAGGGCGAGTTCGGCATCCCGGAGCTGGAACGGCTCGCCGAGCGCGAACCGCAGGTCGACGTGCTGACCGACGACGGCGCCAAGGTCACCGTGCGCGAGGGCCGGATCCGCTGCCGGGCCTTCCCCTTCGTCGTGCTGACCAGCAACGGCGAGCGGGACTTCCCCGCGCCGCTGCTGCGCCGCTGCATCCACCTGGAGCTGGACCGGCCCGACCACCAGCGGCTCTCCACCGTCGTACGCGCCCACCTCGGCGACGAGGCCGCAACGGTCGGCGAGGAGCTGGTCAGCCGCTTCCTGGAGCGCTCGCGCAGCGAACTGCTCGCCACCGACCAGCTGCTGAACGCGATCTACCTCACCCACCATGCCGCGCCGCCCACCCGCTCCCGGCTCGCGGACATGCTCATCCAGCGGCTCGACCGGCCCAGGTGAGGCGGCGGTGGACGCCGAGACGGACCACGGGCGGGACGCCGGAGCCGAGCCCGGCCCCGGACCCGGTCCCCGCGGGCTCGCCGAACTCGCCGAGCTGGTCGGGCGGCTGAGCGGCGCCGGGCTTGACCCCGGGCGCGACGAGCTGGCCGACGCGCTGTGGCTGGCCCGCTGGTCGCAGCCCACCGCCGAGGAGCCGGCGCCCGCCCGCCGCCCCGGCGACCCGCCGCCCGCCGGCCGGGCCGCCGGCGCCGGCACCCCCGGCGACCTGCCCCAGGTCCCCGCCGACGGCACCGACGGCGCCGGCCGCCGGCTCGTCCCGCCCGAGCGCGAGCCCACCGGCATGCTCGACCTCTTCCCCGGCGTCGCCGAACCCGGCCGCGGCCAGGGCCCGACCGGCCTGCCGGTGTCCGTCCCCGAGGCGCCCGTACTGCCCCGGCTGCTCGAACTCCAGTCGGCGCTGCGGCCGTTGCAGCGCTACCACACCCCCGCCCGGCCGCTGCGCAGCCGGCTCGACGAGGCCGCCACCGCCGAGCGCACCGCCCGGGCCGGCGGCCTGCTGCTGCCGGTCTTCCGGCCGGTGCGGCGCGGCAACGCCACCATGCAGCTGCTCATGGACGCCTCGTCGTCGATGTACGTGTGGGAGCGGATGCTGCGCGAGCTGGGCGGCGTCTTCGAACGCCTCGGCGCCTTCCACGAGGTGCAGGTCCGCTATCTGCACGCCCGCCCCGACGGCAGCCCCGCCGTCAGCGGCCACTTCGACCCCGAACCCGCCGCGCTGCGCTCCGCCGAGCAGCTCGGCGACCCCACAGGGCGCCGCGTCACGCTGCTGGTCAGCGACTGCGCCGGTCCGCTGTGGCGGTCGGGGGCCGCCCACCGGCTGCTGCACCGGCTCGCCCAGCACGGCCCCGTCGCCGTCCTGCAACCGCTGCCCGCCCGGCTGTGGTCCCGCACCCGGCTGCCCGTCTCGTACGGGGTGCTGCACCGCGCGCAGGGCCCGCTGCCCGCGACGTCGCTGCGCTTCTCCGCCGGCGCCGGCGGCTTCACCACCCCGCCCGCCGGCGACGCGCTGCCGGTGCCCGTGCTGCCGCCGACCGCGCAGGCGCTCGGCGCGTGGGCGCGGCTGCTGGCCGGCACCGGCGCCGGGGAGGTGCCGGCCGCCGTCGGGTGGGTACGCTCCGACCAGCCCGCGAGCCCCGGCCGGCCGCGCCGCGGTGCCGTGCTGCCCGCCGCGCTCGTCGGCCGCTTCCGCTCCGCTGCCTCGCCCGCCGCGGCGCAGCTGGCCGTCTACCTGTCGGCGGCGCCGCTCTTCCTGCCCGTCATGCAGCTCGTCCAGCGCACCATGCTGCCCGCCTCGGGACCCGCGGAGCTGGCCGAGGTGCTGCTCAGCGGCCTGGTGGTGAAGGCCGAGGGCGACGACCACCGGTGGTACGAATTCGCGCCCGGCGTACGCGACGCGCTGCTCGGCCCGCTGGGCCTGGACGAGGCGCGGCTGGTGCTCAAGCACTGCTCCGCCTACGTCGAGCAGCGCTTCGGCCGCGGCGGCCCCAACTTCCCGGCGCTCGCCATCACCCAGCTCACCGACGGGCCCACCGACGCGGCCTCCGACGCCGCCGTGGCCTCCGCCGCACGGGATGCCGCCCAGGCCGAACGCGGCCCGGCCGGCGCCGACTTCCAGCAGCCCTTCGCCGAGGTCGCCGCCCGCGTCCTGGAGCGCTTCGTACCGCTGGCGGGCCTGGCCGGCGCGGGCGAAGCCCCCCACGGCGGGGGAGCGCACCGCACCGGCGGCACCTCCGAGGTGGTGCTGCGGGCCAGGGAACTCGTGGAGAAATTCCACGCCGAGGGCATGGTGCAGAACCTGATGGAGGCCGTGCAGCTGCTGCGCCGCGCCACCGAGGAGGAGCGCCGGCACGCCATCGACCCGGAGCTGTGGGCGGAGTTCGCCGAGCAGCTGATCCGGCTGTGGCGGCTGCGTGGCGGCCCCGACCTGCTGCGCGAGGCCCAGGACGCCGCGGACACCGCCGCCGCCCACCCCGGTTCGGTACGGGCCCGGGCGGTACGGGCGACGGTGCTGCGCGCCTGCGCCGACGACCGCGGCGCGGTCGGCGACACCCGCGGCGCCCTGGAGCTGCTGCGCCGCGCCGACCGCGAGCTCACCGCGGTGTGCGCGGCCCCCGGCCTGGACGCGGCCCAGATGCTCAGCGCCACCCTGGAGCGGGTCCAGGTGCTGGAGGAGCAGTGGAAGCTCAGCGGCGAGACGGCGCTGCTGGAGGAGACCGTCGGCATGCTGGAGGCGTTCGCGGACTCCTGGTCGCCGGCCGACACCCGCCCCGGCGAGCTGGCCATGGCGCACGGCCGGGCCCTGCTGCGGCTGGCCGGCGCCGCCCGGGACCGGGAGCGCGAGCAGGTGTGCGCGCAGCAGGCGGCGGCGTCCTTCGAGGCGGGCCTGGACGCGCTGCAACGCGCCGACGCACCCCCCGAGCAGGTCGTCGCGGCGATACTCGACCTGGTCGACGCGCTGCTGCGGGCCGGCGGGCGGCTGCCCGAGGCGCAGCGGCTGGTGGACCGGGCGCTCGGCGAGACCCGCGACCGGCTGCTGCACGCCGCGATCCTCGCCCGCGCCGGCCGGATCAGGGCGGCGCGGCACGCCGAGGGCGGCCCGCCCGGTGAACTGGAGGCCGCCGCCGGCCGGTTCGCCGAGGCGTGCCGGCTCACCCCGCGCGACCGGCAGGAATACAGCGGCCTGGTCGCCGAGTGGGGCGCGGCGCTGCTGGACCGGGCGGCGCTGCCCGGCGGCGCGATGTTCGTCAACCGGGCGGTGCTGGTGCTGCGCGACTGCCGCACCGAGACCCCCGAGGGCGACCCGCGGCTGCCCGGCCGGCTGCTGATGCTGGGCAGGGCGCTGGTGCTGCGCTACGAGGCCGAGCGCGACCTGGTCGACCTGCGGGAGGCCGAGTGGGTGCTGGGCCGGGCCGTGCAGCCCGCCGAGGAACCCGCGCAGGTCGCGAGGATCAGCTACGAACTGGGCCAGGTGCACCGGCTGGCCTACCTCCACACCCGGCGCGCCGAGCGCCTGGACTTGGCCGCCAACGCCTACCGCCGGGCGGCGGAGTCCGCAGCGGCAGCGGCGGCCGGCAGCAGTGACCCGCGTCCCATGGTGCGGCTCGCCGCACAGGCGCATCATTGGCGTGGCGAGGTCTACGAAATGGGCAACCGCCGCAGGGCGGCGGCCGACGCCTACCGGGCGGCGATCACCGGCTGGCGGCAACTCCTCGACGACGACGGCGAGTCCGCCCGGCTGTCCACCGAACGCCTGGCCGCCCTCGGCCACGACGTCTGACCGCCGCGCACAGCACAACGCACACGCCAGCACACGCAGACCAGAACGCACACGCCAGAACGCACACGCCGGACCCACGGAGGCCGTGATGCCCAACGAGCCGTACGACAGCGAGTCCGCGCCCGACGTCCTCGGCCTGGACCTGGAGTCGCTGCGCACCGTCGACCACCCCGTGCTCGCCGCCCTGGTGAGCGACCTGCGGGAACGTATCGCCGCACCCGGCGGCGAAGCGCTGTGGGGGTTCGACAACGCGATGTGAGACCCCCGCGGCGCACGCCGGACCGGGGAACAGGACGAAGGTCGCGGGGTTACGGCCAAAACCCGGGCCGGGCGTTTGGGGTGGGCCGCCCGGCGGGAACAACCGCGGGGGCCGGCGGGGCGGCCTGAACGAGCGGGGAGGCGACGTGGCGCAGCAGCCGACCGGGACCGGGCTGCTGCCGGACGGCGGGGGCGGACACCGGGCACAACAGGCCCAGCCGATACGGCAGTTCATACTCAAGACGCACAGCCGGTGCAACCTCGCCTGCACCTACTGCTACCTCTACGCCGGCCCCGACCGCACCTGGCGCGACCGCCCGCGCCGCCCCGCCCCCGCCGTCACCGCCCGTACCGCCGAGCGCATCGCCGAGCACGTCGCCGCCCACCGGCTGCCCGAGGTCGCCGTCGTCCTGCACGGCGGCGAACCGCTGCTCGCCGGCGCCGCCGCCCTCGCCGCCGACGTGGACCTCATCCGGCGCACCGTGCCCGCCGAGGTGCACGCGAGCGTCCAGACCAACGCCACACTGCTCACCCGCGAGGCCGTCACCACCCTGCGCGACGCGCGTATACGCGTCGGCGTCAGCCTCGACGGCGGCCGGAGCGCCCACAACGCCGCCCGCGTCGACCACGCCGGCCGCCCCGGCTGGCCCGCCGCCGCCCGCGGCCTGCGACTGCTCGCCGCGCACGCGCCCGAGGCGTACGCGGGCGTGCTGTGCGTGGTGGACCTGCGCGCCGACCCCGTCGAGGTCTACGAGTCGCTGCTGGCCTTCGCGCCGCCCGCGATCGACCTGCTGCTGCCGCACGGCAACTGGACCGCCCCGCCGCCGGGCCTGCCCGCGCCGCCCGCCGACCCCGCCCCGTACGGCCGCTGGCTCACCACCGTCTTCGACCGCTGGTGGCAGGCTGGCCGGCGGCGCACCCGGGTGCGGCTGTTCGAGGAGTGCGTCGCGCTGCTGCTCGGGGTGCCCGCGGCCACCGAACGCCTCGGCCTGCAACCCTTCACCGCGGTCGTCGTCGAGACCGACGGCAGCGTCGAGCAGGTCGACTCGCTCAAATCCGCCTACGAAGGCGCCGCCGCCACCGGCATGGACGTCTTCCGGCACAGCTTCGACGATGTGCTCGCCCACCCGGGAGTCGCCGCCCGGCAGGCGGGCCGGGCCGCACTCGGCGCGGCCTGCCTGGCCTGCCCGCTGGTGACCGTGTGCGGAGGCGGCCACTACGCCCACCGCTACCTGGCCGGCGAAGGGTTCCGCAACCCTTCCGTCTACTGCGCCGACCTCGCGTACCTGATCCGCCACATCGGCGCCCGGCTCGCCGCGGCGGCCGGCGCCGGGCCCGGCGGCCACGCCCCCCGGGAGACTGTCCCGTGAACGTACCCGAACCCCTCCTGCGCTCCCTCGGCAGCACCGGCGGCGACGCCGGCGCGCTGGAGCTGCTCGTCGTCCAGCAGCGCCGCCGCCGCCGGCTCACCCTGCGCGCCCTGCTCGACGCCGTCGCCGAGGCGCCGCCCACCGCCGTACCGCCCGCCGCCGCGGCCCGGGTGCTGGCCGACTGGCGGCTGCTGACCGCCGCGGAACGCGCCGACCCCGCCGCCGCCCGCCGCGTCGTCGACTACCCCATGACCGGCGCCTGGGCCGAACGCGCCCTGCGCGCCCTGCTCGCCCCCGACCCCGCGCAGCCGCCCGCCGCCGCCCTGGCCCACCTCGGCGCGCTCGCCGCCTCCGCCGCCGCCCGCGCCGGGCTGCGCTTCACCGCGACCGTGCCCGTACGCGACGGGCGGCTCGTGCTGCCCACCCTCGGCAGCTGCCCCGCGGGACCCGGCCGGACGGAGGTCCACGTCAGCGGCGACGCCGGCCGGCTGTGGCTGTACGTGCCCGGCGCCGGGCACCCCGAGGCCCGACCCGCCGGCCCCGCCGCACCCGCCGGCCCCGCCGCACCCGCCGCTTTCGCCGACACCGCCGCCGGCCACGACACCCCGCACCCCGGCACCGGCCGCCCGCTGGAGGTGCGCCGCGGACCCGACGGCATATGGCGCTCGGCCGCCGCGGCGTGGCGGCCCATCAGGGCGCTGTGGGGCCGCGACGGCCGCCCGGTGCTCCTCGACGACACCGACCCGTACCGCGACGAGGAACGCAGCTCCAACCCGTACGGCATGTCCGCCGCCGGCCGGCTCGACCCCGGCCAGCACGCCCGCTGGCGCACCGCCTGGCAGGAGGCCCAGCCATGGCTGCGGCTCGGCGGCGGCGGGCGAGCCCTGGAGACCGACACGCTGCTGGACTGCCTGGTCCCGCTCGCCGGCTCGCCCACCGCGCACTCCAGCGCCACCCGCGGCGAGGCCTTCGGCGCCCTGCTCAGCAGCGTCCCGCGCAGCGGCCTTGAGCTGGCCGGCACCCTGGTGCACGAGCTCCAGCACACCAAGCTGCTCGCCCTCACCGCGCTGACCGTGCTGCACACCGCCGACGACGAGCCCCGCTACTGGGCCCCCTGGCGCCCCGACCCGCGGCCCTTCGACGGGCTCTTCCAGGGCGCGTACGCCCATCTGGCGCTCGCCGACTTCCACCAGCGCGTCGCCCTGAGCCCCGGCGCGCCGCCCGCCGTCCGGGACGCCGCGTGGGCCGACCACTGCCGCTGCCGGCAGCAGGTCGAGGCCGCGCTGCCGCAACTGCTGGGCTCCAGCCGGCTCACCGCGCAGGGCCGCACCCTGGCCGCGGCGATGTCCGTGCACCACATGCGGCTCAAGGAGCACGCCCCACCGGACGGCCATCTGGCACGGGCCACCGCCTACGTCGAGACCGCCCGCGTCATCTGGCGGCGGCAGAGCGTCTGAACAGGCACGCACCCCGCCGCGCGTACCGGGCAGGGGCGCACCCGCAACCGGCATGACGTGGCCTCAACCGGGGATCAATCAGTGTAGTTTCTGGCACAGGCCACCTGTTGGTCCGTCAGAACGGCCGGGGCCGCCGAGGACCGGCGCACGACACGAGGGAGACGGTCGAATGCCCGCAGGGCGCAGCACCGCGGCGGCACTCGCGCGCGGACCGGTGACGATCAGCTTCGCGGGCTACAACAGGGCCTGGGCCTCCTGGATCGGCAGCCGGCTGGAGAGGTACGGCGTGCAGGTGGTCCTCCAGCGCCTCGACATCACCCCCGAGAGCAGCATCGAGGACGCCTTCAACGACCTGCTGCTCGCCGAGGGCCGGGTGCTGATCGTGCTGTCCGAGTGGTATTTCCGGCTCGGCCCGCGCACCACCGAGGAGTGGAACGCGGCCCTGCGCCGCGTCGTGCCCCCCAACAGCGAGCGGTTCGCCGCGGTGTCGGTCACCCCCGCCGCGCTGCCCAGCGCCGTTGCCGCGCTCGGCGCCGCCGACCTGTGGGGCCTGGGCGCCGCCGAGGCCGAGCGCCGGCTGCTCGGCCGGCTCGGCATCACCCCCTCCCGCGGCTCCTCCGGCGACACCCTCGCCGGCCCCGGCGGCCCGCGCTTCCCGCTGGAGCAGCCCGACGTGTGGGGCGGCGTGCCGCGCCGCAACACCCGCTTCACCGGCCGCGAGGAACTGCTCGGCGAGATGCACTCCGCCTTCCAGCAGGCCCAGCCCGGCGCCGGCGTCGTCACCCTCTTCGGCCTGTCCGGCGTCGGCAAGACCCACATCGCGACCGAGTACGTCTACCGCTTCGGCACCGAATACGACGTCGTGTGGTGGGTACGGGCCGCCGAGCGCGGCACCCTGCGCGAAAAGCTCGCCGGCCTCGCCCCGGCGCTCGGCCTGGTCACCGGGCGCGAGTACGGCGAGCGGCTGCGCGCGGTACGTGACGCGCTGCGCCGCGGCGAGCCGTACCTGCGCTGGCTCGTGGTGCTGGACGGCGCCGACCAGCCCGACGACGTCCACGACCTGGTCCCGGTCGGCCCCGGGCACGTCCTGATCACCTCGCAGAACCGCGAATGGGGCGAGCACAACAGCGCCCTCATCGAGGTCCCCGTCTACGACCGCGTCGAGTCGGTGGCCTTCGTCCGCCGCCGCGCACCCCGCCTGGACGAGGCCGACGCCAACAAGCTCGCCGAGGCGCTGGGCGACCTCGCGCTCGCCCTGGACCAGAACGCGGGCGCGCTCAACGACTCCAACACCCCGATCGACGAGTACCTCGAACTGCTGCGGCACGGCGCCGACATCGAACCCGGCCTCAAGGTCGCCGCCGACTTCCAGATGACCTACTACACGGCCTTCTCGATACTGCTCAACCGGCTGCGCGAGGACAAGCCGGAGGCCGTCGACCTGCTGCGGCTGTGCGTGTTCTTCGCACCGGGACCCATCCCCGTACGGCTGCTGCGCGACCTGACGATCCGCGACCTGCCCGAGCAGCTCAGCGGGCTGCTCAGCGACCCGCTGCTGTGGACGTCGGCGATCAGCAAGCTCCAGCAGTGGTCCGTCATCCAGTCCGACCCGCAGGAGACCGCCGCCGAGGAGACCATCGGCACCAACGAGGTCCTGCAGATGCACCGGCTGGTCTACCAGGCCGTCCGCGCGGACATGCCCGAGGAGGACCAGAGCACGTACTCCCGGGTGGTCCGCAAGATCCTCGCCGTCGCCGACCCCGGCCGGCCCGCCGACACCCGGCTGTGGCCCCGCTACGCCGAGATCGTGCCGCACCTGGCCTCCTCCGGCGCGCTGGAGAGCACCAACCCGGAGATCCAGGTCATGGTGCTCAACTGCCTGCGCTACCTGTACCTGTCCGGCGAGTACCGCAGCGGCATGCAGATCGCCCAGATCGCCGCCGAGCACTGGCCGAACCTGCTGGAACCCGGCCACCAGCGGCTGTGGGACCTCATCCACCACCAGACCAACCTCATGCGCGCCACCGGCGACTACCGCACCACCGAGGCCATCGACCGCGCCGCCTACGAGCAGCTGCTCGCCACCCGCGGCGACCGCGACCTGCTGGTGATCCGCGCCGCCGGCAACCTCGCCGCCGACCTGCGCAGCCTCGGCAACTACGACGAGGCGCTGCGGCTGCTGGAGCTCGTCCGCGAGGGCTACTCCGAGCTCGTCGGCGCCCAGGACTCCCGCACCCTCAGCGCGCAGAACAACATCGCCCTGACCTACCGGCTGCTCGGCCGCTACGAGGAGGCGCTGCGGCTGGACCAGGACACCATGGAGGCCCGCCGCGAGCTGCTGCGCGACCGGCACAACTGGACGCTGTCGTCGGAGAACTCCTTCGCGCACGACCTGCGGCTGCTCGGCCGCTACGAGCAGGCCACCTCCGTGCAGGAGCGCAACTGCGAGGTCCACCGCACCGTCATGGGCGCCGACCACCCGCAGACGCTGCGCGCCGAGCACAACCTCGCGCTGTGCTACTACCGCGGCGGCGACCGGCCCCGCGCGGCCGAGCTGCTGGCCCGGCTGATGGAGCGGTGCGAGCGCGTGCTCGGCGACCTCGACCCGCTCACCCTGCGGGTCGCCGCGACCTTCTCCAGCTTCGAACGCGAGCACGGCAACCTCGACCGCGCCCGCGAGCTCGGCGAGTTCGCGCTGAGCGAGTACCGCACCCAGCTCGGCGAGCGCCACCCCTACACCGCGGGCGTCCTCGGCAACCACGGCCTCATCCTGCGGGCCGCCGGTGAACGCCAGCAGTCCCAGATGGAGATCGAGACCTCGCTGGTCACCATGACCGGCGCACTCGGCGAGCGGCACCCCTGGACGCTGGGCTGCGCCCTGAACGCCACCGGCGCCCGCAACTTCGCCGGCGACCCGGAGAGCGCGGCCGAACTGAGCCGCGTGACCGCCGAGCGCGCCACCGACGTCCTCGGCAAGACCCACCCGCTGACCCTGTCCTGCCGGGTCGCCCTGGCCACCGACCTGCGCAACCTGCGCCGCCGCCCGGAGGCCGACAAGATCGAGGAAGAGGCCCTGGCCGCCCTGTCGGCCACCCTCGGCCCCCAGCACCCCCACACCGTCGCGGCCCGCTCCCGGACCCGGCCGTACTGGGACTTCGAACCCTTCAGCTCCTGACCACCGGCACGACGACCCGCACGACCCGACGGCACAGCGCGAACGAGGGGGAGACGCACGCATGGCGATAGTCCGAGGTCCCGCCGGACCCTCCGGCGGGGCACCGCTCTACATCCAGGTCGACGGCCCGGGCGCGGGCGCCGCCGGCGTCCACGATGCCGCCGGCGTCTACGACGGCGAGGCGACCCGCGCCCGCCCCGCCGAGCGGGTCATGGAGACCGCGCGGGACGTCTACGGCGACGGCCTCGCGCTCGCCCGCCGGCTCGCCGAGCAGGCCGCGGGCAGCTTCGCGCACATCCCGCAGGCGCTGCGGCCCGCCGAGGTCGAGGTGCAGCTGGCCATCAAGCTCGACGCGTCGCTCGGCGCGGTGCTCGTGCAGACCGGCGCGGAGGCCCAGCTCCAGGTGACCTTCCGCTGGACGCCGGGCGGCGAGGCGCCGTGACCGGCGGGGAGGAGAGCTTAGGCGCCGCGGGCGGCGGCGGGGGGAGTACGGCTGCCGCGGGCGGTATCGCGATCCTGCCGTACAGCCGGGTCGTCGGGCAGCACGACCTCAAGCTCGCGCTGGAGCTGAACTTCGTCTCGCCGTCGATCGGCGGCGTCCTGATCACCGGCGCGCCCGGCACCGCGAAGTCCACCGTCGTACGGGCCTTCTCGCTGATGACGCAAGGGCGGCTGCCCGTCACCCTCACCATCGACGCCACCGACGACCGGGTGCTCGGCGGCTGGGAGCTGGGCGACCTGCTGGAGGGCCGCACCCGGCGCAAGCGCGGCCTGCTGGAGACCGCGGACGACGACGGGCTGCTCTACGTCGACGAGGTCAACCTGCTCAACGACCACGTCGTCAACATCATCCTGGACGTCGCGTCCACCGGCGTGCTGTCCGTCCAGCGCGAGGGTATCGACACCGTCCGCAAGGTCCGCTTCGGCCTGGTCGGCACGATGAACCCCGAGGAGGGCCTGCTGCGCCCGCAACTCCTGGACCGCTTCGGCCTGATGGCGGTCGCCACCGCCCTGGACGAGGCCGAGCGGCGCGCCATGCTGCACGCGGTGCTGCGCTTCGACGAGGAGCTGGCCCGCCCCGGCGCCGCCCCGAGCGGTGCGCCCGGGCGGGACGAGGACGAGGCGACCCGCGCCCGGCTGCTGGCCGCGCGCGCCGCCCTCTTCGACGTCGACGTCCCCGAGGCGGCCGTGGACCGGGCCGTCGCCACCGCCACCGCCCTGCGCGCGGTCGGCCACCGCGGCGAGGTCGTGATGATCCAGGCCGCCCGCGCCCGCGCCGCCCTCCTCGGCGACCCGGCGGTCCGCCCCGCCCACCTGCGGGCCGTCGCCCGCTTCGCCCTACGGCACCGCAAACCCGAATCGGCGCAGGGCGGTGCGGCGGAGTGGTCGGCGGAGGACGAGGCGATCCTGGACGACCTGCTCTCATGACGCCCGGGACGGAAGCTGCGGCGGGAGCCGGACTCGCCCGGCTGCTGCGGGCGTTCGCGTGCGCCGCGCTCGAACCGGGGCTCGGCGGGGTGCTGCTCTTCGACGTGCCAGACGAGCAGGTCGCGGGCGTCGCCGAGCTGTTCGCCGCCGTCTTCGGGCAGCGCGAGCCGCGTGTCGTGCTCGGCGCCGGGGTCCGCGAGGACGACCTGTGGACGCGCATGCGGCTCGACGCGGGCGAGGACGGCATCACCGTACGGACCCGGCGCGGCGCCCTCGTCGAGGACGACCCCGGCGCGCCCCCGGCCACCGTGGTCGTACCGGACCTGGCGCGGCTCGGGCTGCCGGGGCTGCGGGCGGCGGTCACCCTCGTCGGGGCGGACGTCGCCGCGGTCCAACGGCACGGCGTCGGGGTGGTGTGGCGCCCCCGCGCCCGCTGGCTCGCCTTCTGCCACGAGGCCGACGCCGGCCGCGTCTCGCCCCACCTGCTCGACCGCTTCCCGCTACGGCTGTCGCTGCCGGACCTGCGGCTGCCCGGGGGACCGGGGTGGCCTTACGGGCTGGGGGCCCGCGCCGCCGCGGAGGCTGCTGAGGGGCCCGGGGCCCGCGGGTCCGGGGGAGTCCTCGGCGGGAGCGGCGGGCCCGCCGCCGTGTGGCACGCCAGTGCCGAGCGGGTCGCGTCGGAGCGGGCCGCGGGCGCCGGGGGCGCGCTGGTCGGGGAGGACGCCGTACGGCAGCTGGTGGCGCTGGCGCCGGAGGGCGGCGGTGGCGAGCGGCGGGTCATCGCGCTGGGCCGGATCGCGCGGGCGCTGGCCCGGCTGGACGGGGCGGCCGTGGTCGGGGCCGGGCACGTCACGGCCGCCGCCCGGCTCATCGGCCTGCCCGAGCCCGTGCCGCCGCCCGCCGCCGCGCCCGACGACGCCGGTGCGCCGGTACGGGACGGGGCGCCGCCGCCCGCCGCCGGGCAGCTGCCGCGCGCCGCGCCCGGCACGGGGGCCGGGTCCGCCGCGACCCGGCTGGCCCACCCCGCGGGCCCCGCCGAGGGCCTGGAGCCGCTGCCGCCGCCGGCCCGCGGCGAGCAGGGCGGCGGGTCGCCGTACCCGGAGGACGACGCGGAACCGCTGCGCGACCACGCCCCGTTGCGCGGCGCCTGGCGGCGTACCGCCCACAGCGAGCGCGGGCCCGTCGTCGGGGTGCGCCGGGCCACCGACCTGCGCGACCTCGCGCTCGTCCCCACCGTCGTGGCCGCCGCGACCAAGCAGCGGCTGCGCGGCCGGCTCACCCTCGAACCGGAGGACCTGCGCAGCCACGTCCGGGCCGCCGAGCCCGACCGGATGCTGATCCTGCTGCTGGACCACACCTGCCGGCGCGGCCGGGACTGGCAGCCCGCCCTCGCGCCCTACCTGCGCTGGGCCTACACCGGGCGGGCCGCCGCGGCCGTCATCGAGGTCGGCGCCGCCGACGCGGCCGACGAGCTGCGCGCCGAGGGCTTCCTCGCCCGCAACGTGCTGGAGCCGTGGCTCACCGCCGCGCTGCACCGCCGCCCCGGCCGGGCCAGCCCGCTCGCCCACGGGCTGCTGCTGGCCGGGCAGTTCGTCCGGCGGGCCTTCCAGCAGCGCCCCACCGCCCTGACCGAGGCGTGGTTCGTCGCGGTGACCGACGGGCGCGGCAACGTCCCCCTGCACGCGAGCCTCACCGGCCGCCTCGACGGCCCCGTCGGGCGGCGCGGCGTCGAGGACGCGCTGGAGGCCGCAGCGCAGTTGCACGCGCTGAACCGGATGCGCCTGCACGCCGTGGTCGTCGACGCCGGCGCGCCGCCCTACCCGGACCTGCCCTTCGCGCTCGCCGACGCGCTCGGCGGTGTCACGGTCGGCGGCCTGTCCGCCGAGGAGCCGCACCCGGAGGTGACCGGTGCCGGGTGAGAACCGCGCCCGCCGGTCCGCGGCCGGCTGGCTCAGCGGCGCCGTCCTCGGCGGCCGGGTCGCGCAGCCCCGGGCCCCGCGCCCGGTGCCGCTCCCGGCGCCGGGCCCCGCGGCGCCCCCGGACGGCGCCGAGCCCGCCGCCGACACCGCCGCGCTCGGCGCCGCCCCGGCCGACCCGCAGCGGCGGCTGCCGTACGGCATGGCGAAGCTGCTGGTCCAGCCGGCCCGGGACCGCGACGGCAACCGCGCGTACCTGCTGACCGGCGCCGCGGGCGACGGCACCCGGCTGCCGGACGCCCCGGCCCAACTCCCGCCGACCGGTATCGCCCTGTCCCGGCTGCGCCGCGACGGCGGCACCGACGACGCGGGACCGGGCTTCCCGAGCGAGTTCTACCGCGCCGTCGTGTCCTGGTCGCGCCGCCAGCGGCCCCTGGTGGGCTGGCTGTCCGACCTGCGCGCCCGGCACGGCGAGGAGCTGCACGTCGTCGTGTGGGACGACACGGATTTCGAGATCCCCTGGGAACTCCTCACCCTGACCCCGCCCGACGACACCTGCGACGTCCCGGAGCCGGTCCGGCACCAAGCCCCGGGCGAGGACCCGCCCTGGGAGGGCGACCGCGACCCGGGCCGGGCCCGGCGCTGGGACCCGGGCGAGGGCTTGCACCGCGGCCCGCACCGCAACGGCGACCGCGATCCGGAGCAGGGCCGGCACGGCGACCCCGGCCCCGACCCGGGCCGGCACCGGGGCCCGGACCCTGACCCCACCCCCGGCCAGGACTCCACCGGGCCGGCGTACGGTCCGCTCGGTGCGCTGGTGGCCGTCGCGCGCTGGACGTCGACCTGCGAGGAAGCCGCGCCGCTGCTGGACGGCCCCGCGCGCTGCTCCGGCGGCGTGCTCGGCTACTTCGACGAGGAGATGCGCTCCGACACTGCCGGCTTCGCCGACTTCGCGCACGAGCCGCACGAGGACCCGGACGCCTTCCTCGCCGCCCTCACCCGCGGCGCCCGTGCCGACCGGCCGCTCGGCCTGGTCTACATGGGCTGCCACGGCACCCACGGCAAGGGCCTGGAGCATCTCAAGGCTGGCGTGCTCACCTGGTACGAGCTCGACGAGCACCGTATGCACGCCCTGTCCGCCCGCGCCACCGCCGTCGTGCTGAACGTCTGCCACTCCGGGCGGATGGTCCGCAACCACGTCGGCGGCGAGGACGCGCTGCGCGGCTTCACCGAGATGTTCCTGCGGCACGGCGCCACCGCCTGTATCGCCACCCACGGCGAGGTCGGCGACACCGTGGCGCGCACCCTCCTGACGTACCTCGTCGACCACACCCGGCGCACCCCCGAGCGCCCGCTGGCCCTGATGCTGCGTGACTTCCGCGCCCGCGCCGCCGCCGCTCTGCCCCGGCCGCTGCCCCGCACCCGGGCCCGCGACCACAGCATCGACTACGAGGGCCAGCGCCGGGTCCTGTCGGTGCTCTACCAGTTCATGTACGTCTACTACGGCCATCCACGTACCACCCTGCGGCTGGCCCCGCGCGCCCCGGACACCGCCGCGTGACCGGCCTCCCGGACCCGGGCCCGCCGCAGCGGGACGGCGCACCGGCCGTGCTGCGGATCGAGCCGGTCGTGAGCCGGCTCCGTACCGCGCACTGCGGCCACGCCTACCTCGTCGTCGTCGACCTGCGCGGCGCCGGCGACGGCAGCCCGTGGCCGTACGAGGAGGAGGAGTTCACCTTCGGCATCGCCCTCGACGGGCAACCGGGGCTGGTCTGCGAGGCGCTGGGCCACCCCAGCGTCGTGCTGCACCGCTTCGGCGACACCTACGGTCCGGCCCGCTTCCTGGTCACCGCGGTCGCACCCGGCCCCGCGCAACTGCGGCTGACGGTGTCCAACGGGTGGGGCGTGCCGGTGCGCACCGCGCTGCTGCATGTGGACGTGCGGCCGGGCGGGCCGGACGACGGCCCGGAGGCGGGGCCGCAGTCGCCGGTACGGGTGCCGCTGCCGGGCCCGCGGCAGCCCGAGCCCGCGCCCGGAGCCGAGCCGCTATCCGCACCCGAGCCGGCTCCGGAGCCGCCGGCTCCCGACCCCCTCCCCGGCCATCTCACCCTCAGCTTCACCGGCCACAACCGCGCCTGGGCGTCCTGGATCGCGGCCGTCCTGGAGCGGCACGGCGTCACGGTGGTGCTCCAGCGCTGGGACGTCGCCGCCGGCACCCGGGTCGCGGACGGCCTGCGCGACCTGCTGCTGGCACCCGGCCGGGTGCTGCTCCTGCTCGGCGAGTGGTATTTCCGGCTGGGCGCCCGGCCGGTGGCGGAGTGGGACGACGCCCTCGCCGAGGTGGTCGCCCCGCACCCGGACCGCTTCCGGGCCGTCGCCCTCACCCCGGGTGACCTGCCGGCCGCGGCGGCGGCCCTTCACCCCACCGCGCTGTGGGGTGTGGGCGCCGCCGAGGCGGAACGCCGGCTGCTGGACCTCGCCGGCATCGACCCGGCACCCGACGCCGCGAGCCCTGATCCGCGCGGCCCGCGCTTCCCGCTGGAGCAGCCCGCCGTGTGGGGCGGTGTCCCGCGCCGCAACACCCGCTTCACCGGCCGCGAGGAACTGCTCGGCGAACTCCACACGCTCTTCGAGCAGGCGCAGCCCGGCGCCGGCGTCGTCACCCTGCTCGGCCTGTCGGGCGTCGGCAAGACGCATATCGCGACCGAGTACGTCTACCGCTTCGGCACCGAATACGACGCGGTGTGGTGGGTCCGGGCGGGGCAGCGCGGCATCCTGCGGGAGAACCTGGCCGGTCTCGCCCCGGCGCTGGGCCTGGTGACCGGGCGCGAGTACGGCGAGCGGCTGCGCGCGGTACGGGACGCGCTGCGCCGCGGCGAGCCGTACCTGCGCTGGCTCGTCGTGCTGGACGGCGCCGACCAGCCCGACGACGTCCACGACCTGGTGCCGGTCGGGCCCGGGCATGTCCTGATCACCTCGCAGAACCGGGAATGGGGCGAGCACAACAGCGCCCTCGTCGAGGTCCCCGTCTACAGCCGTGCCGAGTCGGTGGCCTTCGTCCGCCGCCGCGCCCCCCGCCTGGACGAGGCCGACGCGAACAAGCTCGCCGAAGCGCTGGGCGACCTCGCGCTCGCCCTGGACCAGAACGCGGGCGCCCTGAACGACTCCACGACGCCGGTCGACGAGTACATCGAGCAGTTGCGGCAGGGCGCCGACGTCGAACCGGGCCTGAAGGTCGCCGCCGACTTCCAGATGACCTACTACACCGCTTTCGCGATCCTGCTCGACCGGCTGTGCGAGGACCGCCCCGAGGCCGTCGACCTGCTGCGGCTGTGCGTGTACTTCGCGCCGGGCCCCATCCCGACGCGGCTGCTGCGCGTGCCGCCCGGCCGCGACCTGCCGCCCGCGACGGCCGCGCTGCTGGGCGACCCGCAGGTGTGGGACGGCGCGGTCGGCAAGCTCCAGCAGTGGTCCGTCATCCACACCGACCCGCGGGAGACCGCCGCCGGGGAGACCGCCGCGGGGGAGGGCGGCGGCGCCGACGAGGTGCTCCAGATGCACCCGCTGGTCCACCAGGCCGTACGCGCCGCCATGCCGTCCGAGGAGCAGGACGCGTACGCCCGGGTCGTCCGCCGGGTCCTCGCCGCCGCCGATCCCGGCCGCCCGGACGACGCGCGCACCTGGCCCGCGTACGCCGAGATCGTGCCGCACCTGGCCGCGTGCGGCGCCCCGGAGAGCACCGAGCCGGAGACCCAGGTCCTGGTCCTCGACTGCCTGCGCTACCTGTCGCTGTGCGGCGAGTACGGAGTGGGCCTGCACCTGTCCCGGCAGGCGCTCGCGGCCTGGGGCGACCGGCCGGCCCGCGACGGGTCCCGGGCCGCGCCGGCCGGCGACCACCCCAGGATCTGGGACCTGGTCCACCACCACGGCAACCTGCTGCGGGCCACCGGCGACTACGCCGCCACCGAGGTGTCCGACCGCGCCGCCTGGTCCCGGCTGCGCGCCGAACGCGGCGCCGACCACCCCGACACGCTGCGCGCCGCCGCAGGGCTCGCCGCCGACCTGCGCGGACTCGGCCGCTACGCCGAGGCGGGGCAGCTGTCCGAGCACATCGCCCGCGCCACCCGGGACGCCCAGGGCCCCGACGACCCGCTCACCCTCATCGCGTACAACAACCACGCCGTCAGCCTGCGGCTGCTCGGCCGCTACGCCGACGCCCTCGACCTGGACGAGGCCACGCTCGACGCCCGCCGCGTCCTGCACGGCCCCGAGCACCGCTGGACGCTGCTGTCCGAGGTCGCGTGCGCGGAGGACCTGCGGCTGCTCGGCCGGCACGCCGCGGCCCTGGAGCGGCTGGGCGACACCCGCGACCGGCACCGCGCCGTCCTCGGCGCCGACCACCCGCGCACCCTGCGGGCCGGCCAGAACCTCGCCCTGAGCCTCGCCGCCTGCGGGACGACCGGGTCGGCCGGCGAACTGCTGGCCGCGCTGCTGGAGCGGGCCGAGCGGGTGCTGGACCCGGCCCACCCGTACACCGTCATCGGCCGCGCCCTCTACGCCTGCCATGAGCGCCGGCACGGCGACCTCGACCTCGCCAGGAGCCTCGGCGAGCGGGTGCTGGGCCAGTACCGCTCCCAACTGGGCGACGCCCACCCCTTCACCGCCGGCGCCCTCGCCAACCACGCGCTGGTGCTGCGCGCGGCCGGCGAGCACGGGGCCGCAGGCGAGGCGGCGGCCCGGGCGCTGGGCGCGATGGCCGACGCGGTCGGCCCCGGCCACCCCTGGGCGCGCGGCTGCGCCCTCGTCGCGGAGGGCGGCAGCTGGGACTTCGAGCCGCTCACCACCTGAGACGGCGGGCGCCCCGCGCAAACGGCGGGTGGCCCGCACCGGAGAACCGGTGCGGGCCACCCGCCGTTCGGGCCCGGAGCCGCGCGGGCTCGCGGGGTGGGAGGGCTCAGATCTCGAAGACCTCGCGGATCAGCTCCTCCTGCTGGGCCTGGTGGCGCTTGGCGGAGCCGACCGCGGGGGAGGAGGAGGACGGGCGGGACACCCGGCGGAGCCGGTCGGCGTTGTCGGGGGCCGCGCCGAGGAGCAGGTCGAGGTGGTCGATCAGGTTGAGCGCGATGAAGGGCCACGCGCCCTGGTTGGCCGGCTCGTCCTGCGCCCATACGAACTTCTGCGCCTTGGTGTAGGGCGCGATCGCCGCCTGGATCTCCACGCCGGGCAGCGGGTAGAGCCGCTCGATGCGGATGAAGGCGATGTCGTCCGCGCCGCGCGCCGCGCGCTCGGCGACCAGGTCGTAGTAGATCTTGCCGGAGCAGAAGACGACCTTGCGGACCGCCTCGGCCTCGACCGAGTGGTCGCCGATGACCGGCTGGAAGGTGCCGCTGGTGAAGTCCTCCGCCTTGGACGCCGCCGCCTTCAGCCGCAGCATCGACTTCGGGGTGAAGACGATGAGCGGCTTGTGGTGCGGGTTGTGCACCTGCCAGCGCAGCAGGTGGAAGTACTGCGCCGGGGTGGTCGGCACCGCGACCGTCATGTTGTTCTGGGCGCACAGCTGGAGGAAGCGCTCGATACGGGCCGAGGAGTGGTCCGGGCCCTGGCCCTCGTAGCCGTGCGGCAGCAGCAGCGTGACGCCCGAGGTCTGGCCCCACTTCTGCTCCGCCGAGGAGATGAACTCGTCGACGATGGTGGCCGCGCCGTTGACGAAGTCGCCGAACTGCGCCTCCCACATCACCAGCGCGTCCGGGCGGGCCAGCGAGTAGCCGTACTCGAAGCCCATCGCCGCGTACTCGCTCAGCAGCGAGTCGTAGACGTTGTAGCGGGCCTGGTCCTCCGACAGGTACAGCAGCGGGGTGTAGTCCTCGCCGGTCTCCCGGTCGATGATCACCGCGTGCCGCTGGCCGAAGGTGCCGCGGCGGGAGTCCTGGCCGGCCAGCCGGACCGGGGTGCCCTCCAGCAGCAGCGAGCCGATCGCCAGCGTCTCGCCCATGCCCCAGTCGATCGTGCCGTCCTCGACCATCGCCGCGCGGCGCTGGAGCTGCGGCAGCAGCCGCGGGTGGACGGTGACGTGCTCGGGGATGTTGACCTGCGAGGCGGCGATCCGCTTGACGACCTCGGAGGAGACCGCGGTCGGCACCGACACCGGGAACTGCGGGCGGGTGTCGGTCCCGGCCGGCGCGGCCGGCGTCGCCGTGGCCTCGCGTACCTCGGTGAAGACCTTCTCCAGCTGGCCCTGGTAGTCCTGGAGCGCCTGCTCGGCCTCTTCCAGGGTGATGTCGCCGCGGCCGATCAGCGACTCGGTGTAGAGCTTGCGCACCGAGCGCTTCTTGTCGATCAGGTCGTACATCAGCGGCTGGGTGAAGGCCGGGTTGTCCGACTCGTTGTGCCCGCGGCGGCGGTAGCAGATCAGGTCGATCACGACGTCCTTGTTGAACGCCTGCCGGTATTCGAAGGCCAGCCGCGCCACGCGGACCACGGCCTCCGGGTCGTCGCCGTTGACGTGGAAGATCGGCGCCTCGATCATCCGGGCCACGTCGGTGGCGTACATCGACGAGCGCGCGGACTCCGGGGCGGCGGTGAAGCCGACCTGGTTGTTGATCACCACGTGGATGGTGCCGCCGGTGCGGTAGCCGCGCAGCTGCGACATGTTGAGCGTCTCGGCGACCACGCCCTGGCCGGCGAACGCCGCGTCGCCGTGCAGCGCGATCGGCAGCACGGTGAAGTCGGTGCCGGCCTTGTTGATGATGTCCTGCTTGGCCCGCGCGATGCCCTCCAGCACCGGGTCGACCGCCTCCAGGTGCGAGGGGTTCGCCGCGAGCGAGACCTTGATCTGCTCGCCGTCCAGGCCGGTGAAGGTGCCGTCGGCGCCCAGGTGGTACTTCACGTCGCCGGAGCCGTGCATCGACTTCGGGTCGAGGTTGCCCTCGAACTCGCGGAAGATCTGCGCGTACGACTTGCCGACGATGTTGGCCAGCACGTTGAGCCGGCCACGGTGGGCCATGCCGATGACGGCCTCGTCCAGCCGCGACTCGGCGGCGGCGTCGATGACCGCGTCCAGCAGCGGGATGACCGACTCGCCGCCCTCCAGCGAGAAGCGCTTCTGGCCGACGTACTTGGTCTGCAGGAACGTCTCGAACGCCTCGGCGGCGTTGAGCCGGCGCAGGATGCGCAGCTGCTCCTCGCGCTCGGGCTTGGCGTGCGGGCGCTCGATGCGGTCCTGGATCCACTTGCGCTGCTTGGGATCCTGGATGTGCATGAACTCGATGCCGACGGTGCGGCAGTACGAGTCGCGCAGCACACCGAGGATGTCGCGCAGCTTCATCAGCGACTTGCCGGCGAACCCGCCGACCGCGAACTCCCGCTCCAGGTCCCACAGGGTGAGGCCGTGCTCCAGGATGTCCAGGTCGGGGTGCTTGCGCTGGCGGTACTCCAGCGGGTCGGTGTCGGCCATGACGTGGCCGCGGACCCGGTAGGAGTGGATGAGCTCGAAGACCCGCGCGGCCTTGGTGACGTCGTCGTCGTGGCCGGTGTCGATGTCGGTGCGCCAGCGGACCGGCTCGTACGGGATGCGCAGCGAGGCGAAGACGTCGTCGAAGAAGTCGTTCTCGCCGAGCAGCAGCTGGCTCATGATCCGCAGGAACTCGCCGGAGGCGGCGCCCTGGATCACCCGGTGGTCGTAGGTGCTGGTCAGCGTCATGACCTTGGAGATGCCCAGCTTGTTCAGGGTGTCCTGCGAGGTGCCCTGGAACTCGGCCGGGTAGTCCATGGAGCCGACGCCGAGGATCATGCTCTGGCCGGGCATCAGCCGCGGCACCGAGTGCACGGTCCCGAGGCCCCCGGGGTTGGTCAGCGAGGCCGTGACGCCCTGGAAGTCGTCCATGGTGAGCTTGCCGGCGCGGGCGCGGCGGACGATGTCCTCGTACGCCTGCCAGAACTCGAAGAAGTTCAGCGTCTCGGCCTTCTTGATGGCCGCGACGACCAGCTGGCGCTCGCCGTTGGACTTCACCAGGTCGATGGCCAGGCCCAGGTTGACGTGGTCGGGCTTGACCAGGGTGGGCTTGCCGTCCTTGACCTGGAAGGAGTAGTTCATCGACGGCATCGTCTTGAGCGCCTGCACCATGGCGTAGCCGATCAGGTGCGTGAAGGAGATCTTCCCGCCCCGGGCGCGCTTGAGGTGGTTGTTGATGACGATGCGGTTGTCGAACAGCAGCTTCACCGGGATGGCCCGCACCGAGGTGGCGGTGGGCAGCTCCAGGGACGCGCTCATGTTCTTCGCCACGGCGGCGGCCGGGCCGCGCAGCGTGACGAACTCGGTCTCCGGCTCGGCGGCGGGGGCGGCGGGCGTGGTGGCCGCGGGCCGGGCCTGCGCCGCCTTGGCCGGCGCGGGCGCGGGCGCGGCGGGCTGTGCGGGGGCGGCCGGCGCGGGAGCGGCGGCGGGCTGTGCGGCCGGGGCGGGCTGCGCCGGGGCGGCGGGCTGCGGGGCCGCGGGCTGGGCCGGCGCGGCGGGGGCGGCCGGCGGCACGGGGACGGCGGCGGCCGGGGCGGCCACGGACTGGCCGGCGACCACGGGCGCGGAGTTCGCGCGGGCCGCGGCGCCGGAGGCCCCGCCCTGGCCCGCGGGGGCCGCCGGGGCGGCGGAGCCGTCCGGCTTGTAGTCGGCGAAGAAGTCCCACCAGGCTCGGTCTACCGAGTTCGGGTCCTGGAGGTACTGCTGGTAGATCTCATCGACAAGCCACTCGTTGGGGCCGAAGCCCGCTGCGGGGCCCTCGCCCTGCGCGTCGTGGTCGGTCGTGACACTAGAGCTATTGGGGGACTGTGGCGACACGGCGGTAACCGCCCTCTTCCGCTTCACAAGATGGTGGACAGCGGAAATAAAGGCTACGCCTACCGGGGCCCTGGTCGCAGGCCCGGGGTGCAGTCGTCGCGTACATCACACCCGCGAGGTGGTTTCGGCGCCCGGCATGGCGGGAAATTGGACTCTTCTGCAGGTTGTCCGGCCACAGCCCGGCCGAAAGCCGCCGCCGCGCCCCCCCGCGTGGCGACCGGCGGCGCGACGCGGTGAGCGCCGTGAATGCCGTGAACGCGGTGAACGCGGTGAACGACGCGTGAACCAGGGGCGACCGACGCCACCCTAGGTCAACGCGCGTCCCGCAGTAATACCCGGAAGGGTGACGTGGATCCGGCACCCCCGCGGCGATTCGGCCACCTCGATCCGCCCGCCGTGCAGATCCACCGCCCAGCGCGCGATGGCCAGGCCCAGGCCCGTACCGCCGTCGCCGCCCGGGTGGGAGCCGCGGTGGAAGCGCTCGAAGACCCGCACCCGGTCGGCCTCCGGGATGCCCGGGCCCTCGTCGACCACGTCCAGCTCCAGCGAGCCCGGGCCCGCCCCGGCCCTGGCCCGTACCGTCACCCGGCCGCCCGGCGGGCTGTGCTTGACGGCGTTGTCCACCAGGTTCGCCACCACCTGGTGCAGCCGCTCCCCGTCGGCGTACGCCGTCAGGTCCGGCGGCGAGACGTCCAGGTGCAGCGGCACGTCCGCGCGGGCCCGCGGGCGCGCGCCGCGCCCGGTGCCCATGCCCAGGCTCGCGGTCTTCAGCGCCGCCGACAGATACGGCCACACCTCGAACCGCTTGGCGTCCAGCCGCACCGCGCCGCTGTCCAGCCGCGACAGGTCCAGCAGCTGGCTGACCAGCTTGCCCAGCCGCTCGGTCTGCTGGAGCGCGACCCGCATCGTCTCGGGGTCGGCGGCCGACACCCCGTCCACGACGTTCTCCAGCACCGCGCGCAGCGCCGCGATGGGGGTGCGCAGCTCATGTGAGACGTTCGCCACGAGTTCCTTGCGGTGCCGGTCGGCGGCGGCCAGGTCCGCAGCCATCCGGTTGAACGTCCCGGCCAGCTCGCCGACCTCGTCCCGCCGCTTGCGCGCCACCCGGCGGCTGTAGTCGCCGCCGGCCATGGCCCGGGCGACCGCCGTCATCTCCCGCAGCGGCGCGGTCAGGCCGTCCGCGACGATCTGGGTGATCAGCAGCGAGGCGATGATCGAGAAGATCGTGATGACCCGCAGCTCGGTCGCCGAGTGGATCGCCAGGATCACCAGGCCGGTCGTGATCAGCACCGACACCAGCACCAGCAGCGCCAGCGCGGCCTTGATCGAGCGGTACGGGTCCCACGGCCGCAGCGCCGCCCACACCTTCCGCCACCAGCGCCCCACCATGACCTGTCCTTCCCCGCCGGCCCCCGCCGGCCCCCGCCGGCCCCCGCCCGCCCCGCTGCGTGCCCTTGCCCCGGCTCACGCCGAGGGCGTCTCCAGCGCGTAGCCCACGCCGTGCACGGTACGGATCCGGTCCGCGCCGATCTTGCGGCGCAGCGCCTTGACGTGGCTGTCGACGGTACGGGTGCCGGACGCGTCGGCCCAGTCCCACACCTCGGCGAGCAGCTGCTCGCGCGAGAGCACCGCCTTGGGCTGCTGCGCCAGGCACACCAGCAGCTCGAACTCGGTCGGGGTGAGGTGGACGTCCGCGCCGCCGACCCGCACCCGGCGCTGGGCGTGGTCGATCTCCAGGTCGCCGAGCTGGATGACGGCCCCGCGCGGGCTCTGCGCCGCCGACGTCGCCCGCTCCACCCGGCGCAGCAGCACATGCACCCGGGCGGCGAGCTCCCGCATCGAGAAGGGCTTGGTCATGTAGTCGTCGGCCCCGACGCCCAGGCCCACCAGCAGGTCGGTCTCCTCGTCCCGCGCGGTGAGCATCAGCACCGGCACCGGCCGGTCGGCCTGCACCCTGCGGCACACCTCGTGGCCGTCGTAGCCGGGCAGCATCACGTCCAGCACCAGCAGGTCAGGCTGCCAGGAGCGGGCCGCCTCCACCGCCGCGGGCCCGTCGCCGGCGGTGCGCACCAGGAAGCCCTCGGCCTGCAGGCGCGCCGCGACGGCCTGCGTTATCGTCTGGTCGTCCTCGACCACCAGCACCCGGCGCTGCGCGCCCGTCGTCTGCGTGCCGTCCACATCCGCCCCATAAGTTCGTCCCGGCTACCCGGCAGCGTACGGGGCGGGCCGCGGGCGTGACCATCACGCCCGAGCCGCCCTAATGGTCCGTCGTTCGGTTGTCCGCCCGGTGCGCCAGGTGCACCACATCCGGAACCCCACGGGCGACCGGGATCTCCAGGGTGCGCACCCCTTCGAACCCCGCCGACCGCAGCGCGTCCTCGAACGCGGCCGACGGCTGCGCCGACCACACCGCAAGGACGCCGCCCGGCGCGAGCCGGTTCCGGCAGGCGTCGAGGCCGCTGGGACTGTAGAGACTGCCGTTGTTCTCCGTGACTGTCCAGTCCGGCCCGTTGTCGATGTCCAGGCACAGCGCGTCGTACGGAGCGCCGGGGCCGCGCAGGTGGGCGAGCAGGTCGTCGACGACGAGCGTGACCCGCGGGTCGTCCAGCGCGCCGGCCGAGTACGCGCCGAGCGGCCCCTCGCGGTGCCACCCCACGACCGCCGCCTCCCGCTCCACGACCGCGATCCGCCCCCACCCCGTCGCCGCGGCCCTGGCCAGCGAGAACCCGACCCCGAGCCCGCCCAGCAGCACACTGGGCCCGCCCCCGCCGCGCCCGCGGCCCGCCAGCGCCTCCAGCGCCGCGTCCACCAGCAGCCGCTCGGAGCGGCCGTCGGAGGTGTCCATGAGGAAGCACCCGTTGGCGATGATCTCGTACGCCCCCGGCCCGCCACCCCCACCCCGCCGCCGCAGCACCAGCTCACCGGCCACACCCTCGCGGCGGTCCAGGACGGTCGGGCTCTCGTCGTGCAGCATCCGCCCAGCCTAGGGGGCTTGCGCGGCCTCCAGTCCCGCCAGGGCCGGTGGCAGCGGGGACAGGTGGAGGACGCCGAGGCGCTGGGTGGCGCGGGTCAGGGCCACGTAGAGCTCCGCCGCGCCGCGCGGGCCCGCCGCGAGGATGCGCTCCGGCGCCACCACCAGCACCGCGTCGAACTCCAGGCCCTTGGTGCGGGCCGGTGGCACCGCGCCCGGCACGTCCGGCGGGCCGATCACCACGCTGGTGCCCTCGCGCCCGGCCTCCGCCGCCTCGAACGCTGCGACCGCGGCCGGCAGCTCGTCCGCGGTGACCCGCCGGGCCCACGGCCGCACCCCGCAGGCCCGTACCGACTCCGGTGGGCGCACGCCCGGGGCGAAGTCCGCCAGCAGCGCGCCCGCGACGGCCATGATCTCGGCCGGCGTGCGGTAGTTGACGGTCAGCGACCGGTAGAGCCAGCGACCGGGCACGTAACGCTCCAGCACCGCCTCCCACGAGCGCGCGCCCGCCGCCGACCGGCGCTGCGCGAGGTCGCCGACGATCGTGAAGGACTTCGCCGGGCAGCGCCGCATCAGCACCCGCCAGTCCATCTCCGACAGCTCCTGCGCCTCGTCCACCACCACATGGCGGTAGGTCCAGTCGCGGTCGGCGGCGGCGCGCTCGGCCAGCTCCCGGGTGTCGGTCTCGACGAACCGCACCGCCAGGTCCTCGGCGTGCAGCAGGTCCTGGGCGAGCAGGTGGTCCTCGTCGTCCATCAGGTCGTCGCGCCGGTCCAGGCCCATGATGTCCAGTACGCCGTGCGCGTACTCCGCCTCCTCCCGGCGGGCCTGCTCCGCCGCCCGCCGCTCGGCGCGCTCCCGCGCGGGGTCGCGGCCGAGCAGGTCGACCAGCTCGTCCAGCAGCGGCACGTCCGACACCGTCCAGGCATCACCGCGCCCGCGCCCCAGCGCCGGGTCCGCGCCCGCCGCGCGCAGCCGATCGGCCGACTCGTACAGCCCGCCCAGCAGCTCCTCGGGCGTCAGCACCGGCCACAGCCCGTCCAGGGCGGCGGTGAAGGCGTCGTCGTCCAGCAGCTCCTTGCGCAGGTCGCCGTGCAGCTGCTCCCGCATCGCGCGGTCGGACCGGTCCAGCCAGCCCCTGCCGACCTTGGAGACCGCGCGCTCGGTCAGCGCCCACGTGACGACCTCCCGGAAGACCTCCCGGGCCTCGTTGTGCGGCCGGCCGCTCTCCCGCGCCTCCTGCCGCGCCCAGTCCGCGACCTGCGCGTCCAGATGCACGGTCACCCCGCCGAGCGTGACGGGCAGCGGGGCGTCCGGCACCCGCTGCCGGTCGGCGACCGCGCCGGCCAGCACCTCCAGCACCGGCAGCGAGCCCTTGAGCCGGGCCACCGCCGGGTCGTCCTCCTCCGCGGTGACGGCCAGGCCCGGCACCAGGCCGCCGGTGGTGGTGAAGACCACGTCGGACTCGCCGAGCGAGGGCAGCACCCGCCCGATGTGCTCAAGGAACGCCGGGTTCGGCCCCACCACCAGCACGCCCTGCCGCTCCATCACCGCGCGCTGCGTGTAGAGCAGATACGCCACCCGGTGCAGCGCCACCACCGTCTTGCCGGTGCCCGGGCCGCCCTCGATGACCAGCACGCCCGGGTGGTCCAGCCGGATGATCCGGTCCTGCTCGGCCTGGATCGTCGCGACGATGTCCCGCATGCCGGGCCCGCGCGGCGCGTTCACCGCGGCGAGCAGCGCCGCGTCCCCGCTCCCGGCGCCCGCCTCGCCCGCGTGCCGGCCCAGCAGCTCGTCGGTGAAGCCGGTGACCTCCCGGCCGCGGGTGCGGAACTGCCGCCTGCGCCGCATGCCCTCCGGGCTCGCGGCGGTCGCGACGTAGAAGGGCCGGGCGGCGGGCGCCCGCCAGTCCAGCAGCAGCGGCTCGTGCTCCGCCCCCTCGTCGAACACCCCGATCCGCCCGACGTACACCCGCCCGCCGTCCTCCGCGTCCAGCCGCCCGAAGCACAGCCCGCTGTCCGCGACGTCCAGCCGCCGCATCTCCCGCCCCAACCGCCGTACGGCGACGTCCCGCTCCACCGCGGTCCCGCCGTGCTCGCGCAGCGCGGCGGCGTACTCCCGCTCGGCCCGCCCGCGCCGCGCGTCCAGCCGGGCGTACAGCCCGCCGACGTACTCCCGCTCGGCGCGCAATTCCCCGTCGTACCCCTCGTACCCCTCGTAGCCCTCGTAGCCGTCGTACCCCTGAGCTGCCACAGGCTCCCCGTCTCCCCCGGCTTCCCGCCGTTCACCGCGGCCGAATCCGGCCACGGCGGACGATTCTGCGACAAGGCGGGGGCCTTGCCGCAAGGCCCCCACTCCGCTATACGTTGAGAGTGGCGGAGGACGGTTCTCCGCCTTTCGCATGCCCGGGGCCTTTACGCCGCCGGGGGCCGCGGCGCCTTGGGGCCGTGGGCGGCGCGGTAGACGGGGACGAGCCAGGGGCCGAGGTCGTCGAGGAGGGCGGCGAGGGCCGCGGGGTCGGCGGTGGGGGCGCTCGCCCAGCCGGCGGCCCGGCGCATCGCGGCTCCTCTTTCGGGGTAGTACCCGGCGAACGCCTCGGCCTGCGCGTCCAGGGAGCTGGTCCAGCCGCCCCAGCGGGGCATCACGAGCGTGAAGCCGGTGCGCACGACGCGGCGGGCGGCCACCCGGCACAGGGCCCGGAGCTCGGCGTCGGTGCGGGCGGAGGCGCGGCGGGCCTGCCAGCCGGGCAGGGCGAGGGCGAGATCGCCGTTCGTCTCGCGGGCCAGCAGGGTGTCCGGGCGGTAGCGGGGGAGGCGGGCCGCGAGGTCGGGGCCGAGCAGGGGCGTGCACAGGCACGCGACGAAGAAGCCGAGGTCGTGGCGCTCCAGCTCACTGAGCAGCGTGGCGGCGTCGAAGAGCAGCACGCCGACGCCGTCGACGACCGGGAAGTCGCGGTCCAGCGCCGCCTCCAGGCCGCCGGCGGCCTCGCGGTCGGCGGGCGCGGGCGCCTCCCGCAGCACGACCAGCAGGTCCAGGTCCGAGCGCCCCACCCGCGCCGTCCCGCGCGGGACGCTGCCGTAGACGTACGCGCTGTGCAGCCGCCCGCCCCAGGCGGCCCCGATCCGGGTCCGCGCCGCCTCGACCACGGCGGCGAACTCCGGCTGGACGCGGGCGAGGGAGCCCTCGCGCAGGATCGTCCCGTCGGGCGCGAGTCCGACGCCGGCGCCGGGGCTGCGGTGTTCCATACCGGGACGTTACGCAGGAGGGGCGTGGGACGGCGACCGCAATTCCCGCAGGTGGTGCGGAGGAGGCGGCCGAGGAGCCCAACTACGCGTTCTTCCGCGCCGGTTCGGCAGGCAGGGGGTGTCGCGGCGGGTTACTGTGGGCTCCGGTGTGACTGCCGTGAGTCCCGGGCGGTCGGCGCTCTGGCACGGGGGGTGTGGTGTGATCGATCCGCTGTCGGTGGCGGCCGTGACGACGTTCCTGGGCTCGGTGACCAGCAGTGTCGCCAGCGAGTCCGGGCGGCGGCTGTGCGACGCCGTGGGCGTCATGGTCGCGCGGGCCACCGGGCGCCCGGTGCCGGCCCCGGACGACGCGGCCGAGCGGGAGGCCGCGGCCAGGCTGCTGGTCGAGGCGGCGCTCGCCGACCCCGGGCAGTCCCGCGCCCTCGGCGCGCTCATGGCCGAGGCGCAGGGCCGGCTGCTCACCGCCGACCGCCTGCCGCCCCGGCTGCTCCCGGCGCCCACCCGGCACTTCACCGACCGCAAGGGACCGCTGCGGCTGCTCAAGCGCGAGGCCACCCGTACGGCGGACGGCCGGCCCCGGGTCGCCCTGGTCCACGGGCCCGAGGCCATCGGCACCAGCCAGCTCGTCTACTTCTGGGGCGCCAGGGAGGCCGGCCGCTACCGCGACGGCATGCTCCACGCCGACCTCGGCGGCACCGGCTCGGCCGGCACCGCGATGACCGCGAGCGCCGTCCTCGGCCGGTTCCTCACCGCCCTGGGCGTCGCCGACCAGCACCTGCCCGCCACGCTGGAGGAGCGCGCGGCCCGCTACCGCGCGCTGACCGCCGAGCGCGAGCTGCTGGTCGTGCTGGACCACGCGCGGTCCGCCGCGCAGGTGCTGCCGCTGCTCACCGCAGCCGCCGGGGTCTTCACGGTGGTCGTCGCGCGCCGCCCGCTCACCGGCCTCGACGCCGCGCCGGTGCCCGTCGGGCCGCTGGGCGACCGGGACGCCAGGCACCTGCTGGTCAACGTGGCCGGCAAGGAGGCGGTGTCCGCCGCGCGCGCCCGCGTCCCGGCGACGCTGCGGCAGTGCGCCGGCTCGCCCTTCGCGCTGCGGCTCGCCGCCGCCGACCTGCTCGCGCCCGCCGGCCCGGCCGCGGGCGGCGGCGACCCCGTACGGGCCGTGGTGGAGCGGCAGTACGTCGGGCTGCCGCCGCAGGCCGCCCGGGTCTTCCGGCTCACCGCGCTGCGGCCCTGGGAGTCCGTGGGCGCCCGGCTGGCCGCCGCCGCGTCGGGACTCGCCGAGGACGAGGCGGGGCAGGCGCTGCACCTGCTCGCCGAGCGGCGGCTGCTGGAGGCCGCCGGGGACGGGACCGGGGAGCGCTACCGCTTCCGCCCCGCCGTCCGCGACTACGCCGCCGAGGCCGCGCTGCGCGAGGACGGCCAGGCGGCCTGCCACACCGCGGTCCTGCGCTGCGCCGACGCCCTGCTGCGCTTCGCCGTGCCCGCCGACTTCGCCGCCCTCGACAAGCGCTGGCACCTCGGACCGCGCTACGCCGAGCTGGGCCGCGGCCCCTACGCCACGCCCGGCGACGCGGTCGCCGCGCTGCTGGGCGAGGTCGGCAACCTGGTGGAGGCGGCGCTCGCGGCCGAGGAGTTCGGCGCCGACGACACCGCCTGCCAGCTCGTCGAATCGCTCTACGCCGTGCAGTTGAAGGCCGGCCGGCACGAGCAGCTGCTGCCCGCGCTGCGCGCCGGGCGTACGGCGGCCGACCGGCACGCCCCGGACTCCGCCATGGCCGGCCGGATGCACACCCAGCTCGCGATGGCGCTGATGAAGCTCGCCGACAACGCCGCCGCCGACGCCGAACTCACCGCCGCCCGCGCCGCGGACGAGCGGGCCGGCCACCTGCGCGGCCAGGCGACGGCGAGCGAGGTCCTCGGCCTGCTGCGGCTCAACCAGTGGCGCTGGCAGGAGGCCCTGGAGTGCTTCGAGGCCGCCGAGCAGCTGCTGGCCGCCATCGCCCCCGGCGAGGCCGGCCACGCCGACGTCCCCCGGGGCCTGGCCCTGCTCAAGCGGCACCGCGGGCGCGCGCTGCGCGGGCTGCTGCGGCCCGACGAGGCGTGGCCGCTGCTCGCCGAGGCGCTGGCCTTCTTCGAGGGCATCGGCGAGGCGTACAACGCGGCCCGGGCCCGTACCGACATGGCCGACGTCCGCATCGACCAGCGGCGCCACGACGACGCGCTAGCCCTCATCGCCGAGGCCGACCGCACGCTGCGCGCGGAACACGCGGCGGAGGCGCTGGAGGAGCTGGACTTCCTGCGCCGCCGCATCGACGCCGAGCGGCCGTGAGCGGACGGTGTGCGCGGCCGTACCCGTCCTGACGACGAAGCTCCGCACCCCGCCGCCCAGGGCGAAGTACGCCGAGGCCGCGGCGGCCGGGTCGAGCCCCGGGCAGGCCAGCTCCACCGCCGCCGCCCGGCCGCGCAGCCGTACGACGCAGGTCGCGGGGCCGGTGACGTAGGCCGCCAGGCCGCACCCGGGGTGCCGGGCCAGCACCTCGGCGGCCCACCGCTCCGGCGGCCCGAGCCGCGGGTCGGCGGGTGAGCCGTGCCGCACGATCACGTCGGCGGTCGCCAGCGCCCCGGGGTCGAGGGTGTCCTCGTCCACGGCCAGGTGCCCGGCCCCCGGCCCGCCCCGGTCCGGCGCGACCGCCCCGTACCGGCGCAGCAGCACGCTCCCGTCGCGCGCCCGCCCGGTGACCACCCGCAGCGGCGCGGTGCGTACGGCCGGCTCGTACGGGGGCAGCGGCAGCGGATCGAGCAGCGCGGCGCCAGCGGGCTCCGGGAGGCCGATCAGCTCGTAGAACAGCGCCCGCAGCAGCTCCGCGGCCCGCCCGGGGTCGGACGTCGTCAGCCCGGCGGGCCCGGCCGGCGGTGCGGCGGGGCGCTCCAGCTGCGGGAGCAGGGGCGCGTACGGGTCGAGCCGCGGGGCGGACCGTACGAAGGCGGCGACGGGCGAGTCCGGGGCGAGCGCTCCGGTGCCCGCGGCCCCGAGCAGGACCGGTGTGCCGAGGGCGGCGGCGTAGTAGGTGACGGAGCCGAAGTCGCCCAGGACGACCTCCGCGGCCAGCAGCGCCTGCCGCCAGCCCTCCAGCGGATCGACCAGCACCAGGCCGGACCGCACGGCCCGGTCCAGCCACAGCCGGACCTGGCCGGGGCCGTGGCCGGCCCAGATGTTGGGGTGCAGCACGGCCGCGACCCGGTATTCGTCCGCGGGCAGCTCGGCGGCGAGCTTCGGCAGCAGCAGCGGCAGCACGTCTTCCGCGCCGCCGTCGCCGAAGAGGGAGGCCGGATTCCACGTCGAGTTCAGCAGCACCAGCCGCTGCCCGGGCCGTACGCCGAGGGCCCGGCGGAAGCGCTCCCGGTACGGGCGGGCGGCCAGCAGCCGGTCGAAGCAGGGGTCACCGCCGAGGACCGCGGCATCCGCCGCCTCGGGGCACGCCGCCCGCAGCCGGTCCGCCTGCTCGGGGTGCGACAGCACGAGCGCGTCCACGAACGGCTCGCCCTTCGCGTCGAGCAGCCACTCGCGCGACAGCCCGAAGACCGGCTCCCGGCTCCCGGCTCCCGGCTCCCGGCTCCCGGCTCCCGGCTCCCGGCTCCCGGCTCCCGGCTCCCGGCTCCCGGCTCCCGGCTCCGCCAGCTTCTTATTATATCCGACACCGTGTGACAATACGGCCAACTTACCGCGAATACCGTCCAGTTGCCCCCCGAAGCTCGCCGACAGCGCCAGGTCCACCTCAAGCCCGAGCGCCTGCTCCCACGGCACCACCGGCAGCCCCACCGCCGCGAAGAGCTCCGCCACCCCGCCGTCGAAGGGCGACGTCCCCGGCCACGTCACCAGCAGCTGCACCCGCAGGTCGTCCCGGAAGAGCGGGACGACGTCGAGGAGCCGGGTCGCCGAGGTGACGTTGTGGACGACCAGCAGCACGCGCCGGCAGGCGCCCCGCGCCGCCCACCGGCGGGCCTGCGCGCCCACCGGCACGCGCAGCCATCGGCTGGGCTGTTCCACCGGACTCCTCTCGTCGGCGGCGCGGATCGGGACGGTCCAACCTATCCGGCCGCCCCCGGGCCCCCGCCGGGCGGTGATCGCTCAGGGCGAACGCCGCCCCGGGAACACCCGCGGAGCGCCGCGCATTGAGTGGGGTGTACTCAACTTGTTTGCCCAAGGAGCGATCATGGCGTTTGAGTCCCTCCCTCCCAACCCCCTGACTCTGCCGGTCCTCCCGCTGGACGGCGAGGTCGTGCTGCCCGGCATGGTCGTGCCGCTCGACCTCACCGACTCCGAGGTGCGGGCCGCCGTGGAGGCGGCGCAGTCCGCGCATCCGGCGGGGGCGCCCGGCAAGCCGCGGGTGCTGCTCGTGCCGCGGATCGACGGGAAGTACGCCGCCGTCGGCACGCTGGGGACGGTGGAGCAGGTCGGGCGGTTGTCCGACGGCGATCCCGGCGCGGTGATCCGCGGCCGTACCCGGGTGCGGATCGGCGCCGGGACGACCGGGCCCGGTGCCGCCCTGTGGGTCGAGGGCACCGTGATAGAGGAGCCCGCGCCCGCCGAGTCGCCCGGCGCGGTGGCCGAGCTGATGAAGGAGTACAAGGCGCTGGCCACCAGCTGGCTGCGCAAGCGCGGCGCCTGGCAGGTCGTGGACCGCGTCCAGCAGATCGACGACGTGGGCCAGCTCGCCGACAACTCCGGCTACAGCCCCTTCCTGACCACCGAGCAGCGCGTGGAGCTGCTGGAGACCACCGACCCGGTCGCCCGCCTCAAGCTCGCCACGCAGTGGCTGCGCGACCACCTGGCCGAGCAGGACGTGGCCGAGACGATCCGCAAGGACGTCCAGGAGGGCATGGAGAAGCAGCAGCGCGAGTTCCTGCTGCGCCAGCAGCTGGAGGCCGTCCGCAAGGAGCTGGCCGAGCTCAACGGCGATCCGGAGGACGAGGCGGACGACTACCGTGCCCGCGTGGAGTCCGCCGACCTGCCGGACAACGTCCGGGAGGCCGCCCTGAAGGAGGTCGAGAAGCTGGAGCGCTCCTCGGACGCCTCCCCCGAGGGCAGCTGGATCCGCACCTGGCTGGACACCGTCCTGGAGCTGCCGTGGAAGGTCCGCACCGAGGACGTCTACGACGTCGCGGGCGCCCGCGCGGTGCTGGACGCCGACCACGCGGGCCTGGACGACGTGAAGGAGCGCATCACCGAGTATCTGGCGGTGCGCAAGCGCCGGGCCGACCGCGGCCTCGGCGTGGTCGGGGGCCGCCGCGGCGGCGCGGTGCTGGCGCTGGTCGGCCCGCCCGGCGTCGGCAAGACCTCGCTCGGCGAGTCCGTGGCCCGCGCGATGGGCCGCGAGTTCGTCCGGGTCGCGCTCGGCGGCGTGCGGGACGAGGCGGAGATCCGCGGCCACCGGCGTACGTACGTCGGCGCGCTGCCCGGCCGTATCGTGCGGGCGATCAAGGAAGCCGGCTCGATGAACCCGGTCGTGCTGCTGGACGAGGTCGACAAGGTCGGCTCCGACTACCGGGGCGACCCGGCCGCCGCGCTGCTGGAGGTGCTGGACCCGGCGCAGAACCACACCTTCCGGGACCACTACCTGGAGGTGGAGCTGGATCTGTCCGACGTGGTCTTCCTGGCCACCGCCAACGTCCTGGAGGCCATCCCCGAGCCGCTGCTGGACCGTATGGAGCTGGTGCGGCTGGACGGGTACACCGAGGACGAGAAGGTCGTCATCGCCCGTGACCACCTGCTGCCCCGGCAGCTGGAGCGCGCGGGGCTGGACGCGGACGAGGTGCGCCTGGAGGAGGAGGCGTTCCGCAGGCTCGCCGGCGAGTACACCCGCGAGGCGGGCGTGCGGAACCTGGAGCGCACGGTCGCCCGCATCCTGCGGAAGATCGCCGCGCGGCACGAGCTGGGCGACCAGGAGCTGCCCTTCACCGTCGGCCCGGACGACCTGCGCGCGCTCATCGGCCGGCCGCACCATGTGCCGGAGTCCGCGCAGGACCCGCAGGAGCGGCGCACCGCGGTGCCGGGTGTCGCGACGGGCCTGGCGGTGACCGGCGCGGGCGGTGACGTGCTCTACATCGAGGCGTCGCTGGCCGACCCGGAGACCGGCGGCTCGGGGCTGCAGCTCACCGGCCAGCTGGGTGACGTGATGAAGGAGTCCGCGCAGATCGCGCTGTCCTTCCTGCGCTCGCACGGCGCCGAGCTGGAGCTGCCGGTCGGCGACCTGAAGGACCGCGGCGTGCACATCCACGTGCCCGCGGGCGCGGTCCCCAAGGACGGGCCGAGCGCCGGCGTCACGATGACGACCGCGCTGGCGTCGCTGCTGTCCGGGCGCAGGGTGCGCACCGACGTGGCGATGACCGGTGAGGTGTCGCTGACCGGGCGGGTGCTGCCGATCGGCGGGGTCAAGCAGAAGCTGCTGGCCGCGCACCGCGCCGGGATCACCACCGTGGTGATCCCCAAGCGGAACGAGCCGGACCTGGACGACGTGCCGGCCGAGATCCTGGACGCCCTGGACGTCCACCCGGTCGCCGACGTCCGCCAGGTGCTGGCGCTGGCCCTGGAGCCGGCCGGCAGCGCGGCGGCCCCGCAGGAGCCGGAGGTCCCGCTGGCCGCCTGACGGCCCGTGGCAAGCCGGTGCGCCCGCACGCAGCAGGGCGGCCCCTTCCCCCGTACGAGGGAAAGGGGCCGCCCTGTTTCATGCGCCGGGGAATCAGCCCTTGGCGTAGGCCTTGACCCGGTCCAGGGCGCCGTTGAAGCGGTCCTGGTCACCGGGGAAGGTGCCCGAGTCGGCCCACTGCCAGAAGGTCTGGTAGCCCCAGCCGGCCGGCAGGGTGCCGACGGAGGAGGAGTAGCGGGCGATCCAGAGCGCGTTGTTGGCGGCGAAGGCACCGCTGTTGCCCGTGCAGGTGCTCCACCAGTTGGTGGAGGTGTAGATCGTCGGGTAACGGCCGGTCTTCGCGTGGTATTCGTTCGAGAACGACTGGATCCAGCTCACCATCGCGCTCGCGCTCTTGCCGTAGCAGGTGGCGCCGTACGGGTTGTACTCCATGTCCAGCGCGCCCGGCAGCGTCTTGCCGTCCGCCGACCAGCCGCCGCCGTGCTTCACGAAGTAGTCGGCCTGCGCCGCGCCGGTGGAGACGTCCGGCAGCGCGAAGTGGTAGGAGCCGCGGATCATGCCCACGTTGTAGGAACCGTTGTACTGCTGCGTGAAGTTGGGATTGGTGTACGACGTGCCCTCGGTGGCCTTGACGTAAGCGAACTTCGCGCCGTTGGACCAGGCGCCCGACCAGTTGACATTGCCCTGGTAACTGGAGACGTCCATGCCCGGCGTCTGGGTGACGTTCGGGGAGACGACGATCTTGGAGTCGCCGGCGGAGTCGGCACCCTCGTGGATCTTGATCTGCGATCCCAGCCAGTCCAGCTCGGGATGGGTCATATGGCCGGAATCCGCCGCACGGGCCGGACCGGGGGCGGCGAGCGCCGCCGCGAGCATCGTGACGAGGAATCCGGCCAGCAGGGCGAGCCTGGTCCGGACCGAGCCGTTGCCGTGCACGACGGAGAGATCTCCGTGGGACATGCGTGCCTCCAGGTGGGGGACTCGGGCATGACCTTGATTCGGCCATGACAGTGGGACGGTACGTGGGGCCGCTACGCGCGTGGAAGGGGATCCTGTGACCGCCGTTGGTCTACTCCTGCGAAATACTTGACGTGCTGCGGAAACCACCGTGTGTGAAGACAACTTTCAGGCGTTGAAAGCGGGAATGCAGTGACCGACGCGCGCAATGCGGCAGATGCGACGGGAGCGGACTGCTCGACCGACGCCCTGGAACGCGAGCTCACCGTGCTCTTCCGGCGGGCCCGCGCGGCCTCCGGCGAGCTGGCCAGGGCCGTCCACCCGGAGCTGGAGCCGGCCGCCTACGGGCTGCTGGTCCGGCTCCAGGAGGCGGAGCCGGAACGGGCCACCGAGCTCGCGGCCTACTTCGGGGTCGGCAAGGCGACGATGAGCCGCCAGCTACGGGCACTTGAGGACCTCGGACTCGTCGCCCGCGAGCCCGATCCGGCCGACGGCCGGGCCTTCCTGATGCGGCTGACCCCGGAGGGCCGGGACCGCTTCAACGACGTCCGCCGGGCCCGCCGCGCCGCCTACCTGCGCCAGCTCGCCGCCTGGGACCGCGCGGACCTCGCGACGCTGGCCCGGCTGCTGCACGCCCTCAACGAGTCGACCGCCGAAGTCCTCTGACGCCGGACCCCCATCCGGGGGAGCGGGGCCCCCACCCGAGGGAGCCCGGCCCCGGCAGGTCCCGGCCGGCCCCGTGAGGTGCCCGGCCCGGCCTCGCCCGGCGCGGCTAGAGCTCCAGCAGCACCGCCGTCGCGTCGTCGTACGGCTTGCCCCGCGGCACCGCGGTGCCGTCCGGGTCGGCGTCCTCGGCCGCGCGCACCCGGGTCAGCAGCGCCTCGGGGCCCACCTTGCGCAGCAGCGACATCGTCGCCGTCCAGTCGTCCACGCCGAAGACCTCCACCCCGCGCGCGGCCCCGTCGCTGAGCGCGGCGACCGCGCGCAGCGCCGTGAGGGGGGTGCGGCCGGTCACCGCCTTGGCCGAGACCGACGGGTCGGCCGCCGCCGTGAAGAAGCCGCCCGGCAGGTTCCGCAGCGGGGCCACCCGCCGGCCCGCGGCCCGCAGCCGGTCGATCCGGTCGTCCAGCACCGCCGTGACCTGCCCGTCCGGGTCCTCCAGCAGCAGCGCGGAGTCCGACAGCACCAGGTGCTCCAGCTCCCGCCCGTCCCAGCGCACCGTGACCACCGTGGCCTGTGGGGTCAGAGGGTGAGAAAGGTCACATGTGCTCCGGTGGGCATCAGCCGTCACACCGATCGCGGCCGACAGGCACTCCGCGAGGGTGAGATCCGGCCGCGAGACGGACAGTTCGAGCAGCTTCCCGCCCAGCCGCGCGGTGAACCACGCCACCGAGTGCACGCAGTTCCCGTTGTCCGGCGGCGGAGTGACCCCGTCCAGCAGCACCAGCGCCCCGCCATGGCCGCCGGCGGGCATCGCCGCCGCCACGAAGTCCTCGTTGGGCGCCCCCGGCGTCCCCGGCGCGGTCGCCGTCTCGATACGCATACGCACCAGTGTGCCGGGCGCCGCCCCGCGCCCCGGCCCCCGCCCGGCGTGCGCCCCGTACGCGTGCGGGCGGGCATCTTGCCAAAGCCGCGGCGGTCGCGCCAGAGGCACCCGTATGACGGACCGTCGGCCCGGCCGGCCGGCGTCCGTAGGCGGCTTGTCCGGTGTGTCGCCCGTGCGATTCACTCGTTCGAGTGTCCGAGGGAGGGAGGCGTGGCCGCCCTCCCGGCGGGACTGCAAGGGTCGTGTCCAACCCCTGCATATCCCCTGGGGATCCCGCCGGCGATACGTGATTGCGAGCCCGAAGTGCGTAAACGACGTCAAGTGCGTGAGCGGCGGGTCAGGCAGCGGATGCTCGCCGCCCTGCTGGTGTGCGTGGGCACGGTGCTGGCCGCTTCCGCGCCCGGCGTCGCGCTCGGCGTCGGCGACCTGACGGCGGCGCAGCACCGCGCGCACGACGCCCGGTTGGCCCAGCGCACCACCGCCCTGGCCCACGCGCTGGCCGACGAGCGCGACGACGTCGCCGCCCTCGTCGCGGCCGGCACATCCGCGCCCGCGCTGCCCGCGCAGGACCGCACCCGCACCGACCGCGGCCTCGCCGACGTGCTCGCCGCCGGGCCCGGCAAGGAGCTGCGGGCCGCCCTCGGCGCCCTGCCCGGCGTACGCCGGAGCGCGCTCGCCGCGCAGGCCGGCGGGGCGGGCGTCCAGGCCGCCGTGACGGCCTACCAGCCGCTGCTCGACGCGCTCGGCCGCACCGCCGCCGACGACCCCGCCGCGACCGCTCTGACCCGCGCCACCGACGCCGCCACCCGGCAGCGCGGGCTGCTCGCCGGCGCGCTCACCGCGGGCGGCGGGCAGCCCGAGCTGGTGGCCGCCGCCCAGGCCGCCCGGCTCCAGGAGCGCGCCGCGCTCGCCGACTTCCGGGCCGCCGCGGGCCCGGCCCTGCGCGACCGCTACGACACCACCGTCACCGGAGCCGCCGCCACCACCGCCGACCGGGACACCGACGCGCTGCTGGACGCCGCCGAGCTCACCCGCTCCGACCGCGACCTCGGCGCCGCCGCCGTCCGCACCGCGCTCACCGCCCGGATCGACCTGCTCCGCAGCGTCGAGGGCTCCGCCGCCGCCGACCGGGTCGCCGCCGCGGGCCACCACCAGGACCACACCGTGACCGTGCTGGAGCTGCGGCTCGCGCTCGCCGCCGGCTGCCTGCTGCTGCTCGCCGGCGTCCTGGTCGCCCTCACCCGCAGCGTCACCCGGCCGCTCGCCGCGCTCCACCGCTGGGCCCGCTCGCCCGCCGAGAGCGGGCAGGGCGCGCAGATCGTCGGCCAGGACGAATTCGCCGCCGTCGCCCGCCGCGCCAACGCCCTCACCCACGAGGCGCACGCGCTGCGCGCCCGTACCGCCGACCTCGGCAACGAGCTGACGGCGCAACGCGGTACGACCCAGAGCACCCGGGGCGCGCTCGCCGCCGCCGTCGCCGAGAAGGACGCGCTGCGCCGCGCCCACGACGACCTCGTCGCCCATGTCGCCGACCTCGACCGCGAGTTGACCAGCGCGGCGGCCCGCAACGCCGCGCACATGAGCCATGTCAGCCTCTCCTTGCGGACGTTGGGCCTGGTCGAGCGGCAACTGAGCCTCATCGAGGGCATGGAGGAGCAGGAGCAGGACCCCGACCGGCTCGGCACGCTCTTCACCCTCGACCACCTCGCCACCCGGATGCGCCGCACGAGCGAGACGCTGCTCGTCCTCGGCGGCACCGAGCACAGCCACGGCGCGACCGCCTCGCCCGTACCGCTCGTCGACGTCGTACGCGGCGCGATCTCCGAGATCGAGCGGTACGAACGGGTCCGTATCCAGGTGCTGCCCGGCGCCCGGGTCGCCGGGCGGGCCGCGGACGACGTGGCCCACCTGATCGCCGAACTCCTCGACAACGCCACCGGCTTCTCCGCGCCCGAGGCCGAAGTCCTGCTCAGCGGGCAGCTGCTGGACACCGGCGAGGTCGCCCTCGCGATCGAGGACACCGGCATCGGCGTGCCGCCCGAGCGCCTCGGCGAGCTCAACGCGCTGCTGGCCGACCCCGATCCGGCGCCGCCCGGCGCGATCTCCGGCATGGGGCTGTACGTGGTCTCCCGGCTCGCCCGGCGGCACGGCGTCAAGGTCGCGCTGCACCCGCTGCCCTCGGGGGGTACGCAGGCGGTGGTGCTGCTGCCGGGCCTGATCGTGCCGCCCGTCGCCCCGGACGAGCCGCCCGTCACCCCGCTGGAGACGCCGTACGCGGGCGCGGCGGGCGACCCGCACCGCCAGCCGCCGGGGGCGTACGCGCAGGCGCCGGGCCCGTACGGGCAGCAGGGCCAGGCCCCGTATCCGCCCACCGACAACCCGCCGCCCCCGCAACCCGCGCCGGCCCCGCACTCTGCGCCGGCGCCCGTCCCGCACCCGGCGCCCGCGTCGGCCCCGCACCCCGCGCCCGCCGCCGTCCCGCACCCCGGGATCCCCGCGCAGGGCGGGCCGTTCACGCCCGCGCCCAGGGCCGTGCCGACGCCCGTGCCCCCGGCGGCGGTCAGCCCGATACCCGCCGCGCCCGGGCCCGGGCCCGCGTCCGCTACCGCCCCGGCCCCCGCGCCCGGTCGCGGCCTGCCCCAGCGGGTGCCGCGGCCCGGCTCCGCGGTGGTGCGGCCCGCGCCGGCCGCGCCCCCGGCGCCCGTCGACCCGGCGGAGCTGCGGCGCCGGCTCGACGGCCTCCAGCGCGGCCTCGCCGCGGGCCGCGCCGACGCCGTACGGGAGCACGAGGGCACGCGCGCCGCGGAGGCCGGCCACGGCGCCGGCGAGCGGGCCAGGGCCCGCGACACGGCGGAGCCGCAGGCGCCGCAGGGGGCCGGCAGCCCCCGCGAGAACGAGAATCCGGCAGGAACCGTCGAGGAGGCGACCCGATGACCGCGGTCGACACGCACACCCGGACCGGGGCCGAGGCCCTCAGCCACGAGGCCCGCAGCTTCCGCTGGTTGCTGCAGAACCTCGTCGAGGAGGTGCACGGCATCCGCTCGGTCGCCGTCGTCTCCTCCGACGGCCTGCTGCTGCTCGGCTCGGAGCCCGACAGCCGCTACGCGCACCCCGCCGACGAGCCGCCGCCCGCCCACCCCGGGCTCGCCGGCAGCCGGATGGACCTGGCCGCGGTGGTCTCCGGGCTCGCCTCGCTCACCGTGGGCGCGGCCCGGCTCATGGACGGCGGGCGGGTACGGCAGACCACCGTCGCGATGGCCGACGGCGTCCTGGTCGTCATGTCGATCAGCGACGGCTCGCTGCTGGGCGTGCACGCCTCCGCCGACTGCGACATGAGCGTGGTGGCGTACCAGATGGCGCTGTTCGTCGGCCGGGCCGGCCACGTCCTGACCCCGGCGCTGCGCAGCGAGCTGCGGCAGTCGTCGGAGCTGGCGGACATGGCAGACATGGCGGACGTGGCAGACGTGCCGGACATGACGCAGGCGTCGCAGCCCCCGGAGTCGTCGGACGGCGGAGGCGCCGTCTGATGGCCGCGACCTCCTGGGAGGCGCTGCGGCCCGTGCCCTCCGCCCTGCCGCCGGTCACCGCGCTGCCGCTGCTGCCGCGGCGCGAACCGCGCGGTCCGTACGGCCCCGGGTCCGACCGCAGGTCAGGCCGGGTGCGCCCGTACGCCTCGACCGGCGCGGGCACGCGATCCGGCCAAGTGAGGGGACCGATGCACGGCGAAGGCACCGACCAGGGAAGAATACGCGTGTACGGTACCGGGCACGGGTCCGGCGGCCCCGACCGCGCGCTGCTCGAAAGGGTGCTCAGTGGACTACGCAGGCTCTGACCGGCCCGACGGCCTGCACGACGGCTGGCCGGACGGGCGCGACGACGCGCCCGGCGCACCGGTCTCCACGAAGATCGTGGTGGCCGGTGGCTTCGGCGTGGGCAAGACCACCTTCGTCGGCTCCGTCTCCGAGATCACCCCGCTGACGACGGAGGCGGTGATGACCAAGGCGAGCGAGGGCCTGGACGACCTCGCCGCCACGCCCGACAAGGTCACCACCACCGTCGCCATGGACTTCGGCCGCATCACGCTGGAGAAGGACCTCGTCCTGTACGTCTTCGGCACGCCCGGCCAGCAGCGCTTCTGGTTCATGTGGGACGACCTGGTGCGCGGCGCGATAGGCGCGATCGTGCTGGCCGACACCCGCAGGCTCGCCGACTGCTTCCCGGCGCTGGACTACTTCGACGGCACCGGGCTGCCGTACACGGTCGCCGTCAACCAGTTCGAGGGCACGGTCGCCTACACGGCGGACGACGTGCGCGAGGCGCTGGCCGTGCCGTCGCACATCCCGGTCCAGATCATCGACGCCCGCAAGCGGGGCAGCGTGGTCGAGGCGCTGCTCGCCCTCGTCGCGCACGCGCTGGCCGAGCAGCCCCTCTGACGACCCCTGACCCCTGCTACTCGCCTTCCGCGGGCGGCTCGGTCGTGAACGTCGGCGACGGCGAGGGAGACGGCGAGGGCGACGGGGACGGCGTGGCAGGGGGCGTCACCGGGGCGGGCGTCACCGGGGCGGTGCCGCCCTGCTTCGGGGGCGCCGGCTTGCCCGTGCCCGCGGGCTTGCCCGGCTTCTGCGCGGGCTTGGGCGCGGTTGCGTTCTTCGGCACCGGACGCGGCTTGTAGTGCGGCAGCGGCTGCGCGCCGAGGTCGGGGCGGACCGCGCCGAGCACCGGGTTCGCGGCGATCGGCGAGATCTTCACGAACGAGCCGGTGTGCGGGGCCTGGATCACCAGCCCGTTGCCGATGTAGATCGCCACATGCGTCGCGCCGGGGAAGTAGATCACCAGGTCGCCGGGCCGCAGCAGCGACAGCGGCACATGCGGCAGCTTGGCCCACTGCTCCTCGGCGGTGCGCGGGATCGGCACCCCGGCGTGCGCCCACGCCTGCGAGGTCAGGCCCGAGCAGTCGAAGGTCGCCGGGCCCTCGGCGCCCCACTCGTAGGGCTTGCCCAGCTGCTGGTAGGCGTAGCCGATGGCCTTGTCGCCGGCCGTGGACGGGGCCCGTAGCGCCGCGTTCCTGCCGAGCGCCTTGGAGTCCATGAACTCCTGCTGCGCCTTGTCCGCGCCCTGCTGCTCCAGCGCCTGGAGCTCGCTGATCTGCACCCCGCTGAGCCCGGCGAGCAGCGCCTCGACCTGCTTCAGGCTCGCCTCGACCTGCGCCTTGTGCGCGGCCTGCTGGTCCTGCGCGACCTGCGCGGCGTCCAGGGCGCGCTGGGCCTGCGCGTTGAGCGTGGTGAGCCGGTCCTGCTGCGCGGTGAGGTTGTCGACCGCCGCCTGCTGGCTGCCGACCGCGCGCTGGGCGAGGTGCAGCTGCCCGAAGAAGTCCTGGAGCGTCTTGCCGGAGAGCATCTGCAGATACGGCGACAGGCCGCCGGTGCGGTAGAGCTGACGGGCCATCAGCCCGATCTGGTCCCGCCCGGCGGCGACCGCGGTGCGGGCCGCGGCGAGCTGCCCGTCCAGCGACCTGGCCTTCGTCCGCTGCTGGTCGGCGGTCTCCTTGGCCTTGTTGTACGCCTCGGTCGCCGACTCCGCCTGCTGGTAGAGCGTCTGGAGCTGGGTCAGCAGCTGGGGGAGCGAGGCGGGGTCGGCGGTCGCGCCGGGCGCGGGCACGGTGGGGAGGGCGGAGCCGTCGATGCCCTCGTCGAGGGCGGAGGGCGGCACTTGCGCGGGCGTCGCAGCGGGTGCGGCGGGTGTGGCGGGGGGCGCCGTGGCCGGTGTCGTGGGCCCCGGCTCCCACGGGCGGGCCGCCGCGGACTGCGCCGCGGGCAGCGAGAGCGCCGCCGCCGCGAGCAGCGTCCCGCACACGACCGCGGCTCGCCGCCAGGACCTGATACTCCGCGCCACCATCCGCTTCGTCCCTCCATATGACGGGTCCTCATGAGCGTGTCACAGGTTGTCATATATTCGATGGCCGGAGCGGGTAATTCCGCCCACATGGGTCATTGCGACGGGTGATCGTTCCCTCCCGCTCTTCGGCTCTTCCCTCTCCCGTCACTCCCAATCCCGTTGTTACCGATGAGTTTCGGTCCGGTGGTGGGGGGCTGGTGCCGTCCGGTGCCGGACATGGGCGTACGGCCCGGTCACCGCCCTCGGGACCGAGCCGTACGCGTCTGGGGGATGCCCCGGGGTGGTCCCGGGGCGTCCGGATCAGCCGAAGTAGCTGTGGAAGTTGTTCGAGAACTCCTGGTTGTTGAACCGGTCCCAGTTGATCGACCAGGTCATCAGGCCGCGCAGCGCGGGCCACTGGCCGTGGGTGGCGTAGCCGCCGCAGTTGGTCTTCTTCGTCAGGCAGTCCAGCGCCTGGTCGACCGCGGCCGGGGCGGTGTAGCCGTTGCCGGCGGTGGTGGAGGCGGGCAGGCCGATGGCCACCTGGGAGGGCGCGAGCGCCGGGAACATGTTGGCGGTGTTGCCGGCCACCGGGAAGCCGGTGAGCAGCATGTCCGTCATCGCGATGTGGAAGTCCGCGCCGCCCATGGTGTGGTACTGGTTGTCCAGGCCCATGATCGGCCCGGAGTTGTAGTCCTGGACGTGCAGCAGCGTCAGGTCGTTGCGCAGTGCGTAGATCACCGGCAGGTACGCGCCGGCCCGCGGGTCCTGGCCGCCGAACGGACCCGAGCCGTAGAACTGGTAGCCGAGCTGGACGAAGAAGGTCTCCGGCGCCATCGTCAGCACGAAGCCGCTGCCGTAACGGGCCTTGAGGGACTTCAGCGCCGAGATGAGGTTGACGATCACCGGGGTCGTCGGGTTCTTGAAGTCGGTGTCGCCGGTGTTGAGCGACAGCGAGTGGCCCTCGAAGTCGATGTCGATGCCGTCCAGGCCCCAGGTGTCGACGATGGAGCTGACGGAGGAGACGAAGGCGTCGCGGGCGGCGGTCGTGGTGAGCTGGACCTCGCCGTTGGCGCCGCCGATCGACAGCAGGACCTTCTTGCCCTTGGCCTGCTTGGCCTTGATCGCGGCCTTGAAGTCGGCGTCGGACTCGACGTTCGGGCACTCCGCGGCCGAGCAGCGGGTGAAGTGGATCTGGCCGGAGGTGGGGGAGCTGGTCTCGCCGAAGGAGAGGTCGATGACGTCCCAGCTGTCGGGGACGTCGGCGAGGCGGGTGTAGCCGGAGCCGTTGGCGAAGGTCTCGTGCAGGTAGCCGACGAGCGCGTGGGCCGGGAGGCCGCCGCCGGTGGGCGGCGAGGTGGGCGGGGTCGTCGGCGGGGTGGTGGGGGGTGTGGTGGGCGGCTTCGTCGGGGGAGTGGTCGGCGGCGTCGTGGGCGGGGTGGTCGGGGGCGTGGTCGGCGGGGTCGTGGTGCCGCCGCCCGGGCCCTGGAGGGATATGTCGTCGGCGAGGTAGGCGGGCTGGCCGTACCAGCCGTGCACGAAGACGCTCGCGCTGGTCTGGCTCGCGCCGGTGGTGAACTGCACGCTCAGCGGTGCGTAACCGCCGCCGGTGCCGGGGGTCCAGGTGCTCGCGCCGCCGTCCACGCCGATGTAGACGTAGGAGCCGTTGACCTGGGCGCTCAGGGTGTACGTGGTGTTGGGCGCGACGCTGACGGTCTGCTTGCACTGGCCGGTCGCGGAGCCGGAGGGCGTGGCCTTGAGGGCGTACGTGCCGCCGTGCGCCTGGCCGGTGACGGCGGCGGCGCCGGCGTCGCAGGTCCAGCCGCTCAGGCTGCCGGCCTCGAAGCCGCCGTTGACCAGGAACTCGCCGGCGCTGGCGGAGGGCGCGAGGGCGACGAGGCCGCCGACGGCCAGGGCGCCGGCGAGGGCGGCGGAGGCCGCGGCGAGGGGTCTTCTCCTGCTGGGCGTGCTGAGCATGGGGGGATGCTCCTTCGCGGTGCGGTGCGGTGCCGTTTTTTTGGGGGCGCGGTGCTTTTGGGCGCGGTGCGGTGCGGTGCGGCGCCGGGGGAGGGCGCGTGAGCTTTACGCGCAGCAAACAGGTTTAGACCAATCGTGTCAATGGTCCGGACCAAATCCTGTGCGGTGCCGCCGCCCGCCGCGGTGCCGGCGCCCTCCGTCGTACGGTCGCCGCCCTCCCGCACGGTCACCCCCGCCGTGCCGTCACCGCCCCCGTACCGTCACCCCCGCCGCGACCAGGGCCACTTGCGGCCCGGCGCCCGCTTGCCCTCCGGGTCGTACCGGAACACCCACGGCGTCCGGTTCTGCCCCTTGACGCCGGCCACCCGGTGGTAGACGTACCGCGTCCCCTCGACCGGCACGACGTACTCCTTCGGCGGCTGGCCCGTCATCCCGACGACCACCTCGATGAGCCGGCCGTCCAGCGGCCCCCCGACGAACTCCGTTTCCTCATGCCTCACGCCCGTACCCTCCCACGCCCTGCGCTGCCCGCGGCCCGCCGACCTGCCGTGCCGCCCGCCGGCGGGCGTGCGCTCGCGCAGGCGGCCACGCAGCGTGAGGCGTTCCTCTACGATGACGGCCATGAGTGCTGGGGGACCCGGCGGCCGGGTGGTCGATGGCCGTTTCGAGCTGCTGGAACGTCTCGGCGGCGGTGGTATGGGCCTGGTGTGGCGGGCCAGGGACACCGCGCTGGACCGCGAGGTCGCGCTCAAGGAGGTCCGCCCGCCGGACCTCGCCGAGGCGGCGGCCGACCCGGAGGGCGCGCGGCTGATGCGCGAGCGGGTGCTGCGCGAGGCGCGGGCGCTGGCCCGGCTCCAGCACCCCAACGTGGTGACCATCCACCACATCGTCGACACCCCCGAACACCCCTATCCCTGGCTGGTGATGGAGCTGGTCAGCGGCGGCAGCCTGGCCGACCGGCTGGCGCGCGGCCCGCTCACCGTGCCGGAGGCGGCATGGATCGGCCGCGGGGTGCTCAGCGCGCTGCGGGCCGCGCACGCGGCGGGCATCCAGCACCGTGACGTCAAGCCCGGCAACGTCCTGCTGCGTACGACCGGTGCCGCCCGGGGCGGCGGGGCGGCGGTGGGCACGCCGGTGCTGACCGACTTCGGCATCGCGGCGGTACGGGACGCGACCGCGCTCACCGCCACCGGCGCGCTGATCGGCTCGCCGGAATACATCGCGCCCGAGCGGATCCGCGGCAAGGAGGGCGACCCGGCCTCCGACCTGTGGTCGCTGGGCATGCTGCTGTACGTCGCGGTCGAGGGCCGCCATCCGCTGCGCCGCTCCACCGCGTTGGCGACGCTGGCGGCGGTGCTGGACGAGCCGCTGCCGGCGCCGGAGCGGTCGGGGGCGCTGGGGCCGCTGCTCTCCGCGCTGCTGGTCAAGGACCCCGGGGCGCGGCCGGACCCGGACCGTATCGACGCGCTGCTGGCGGCGGCGGAGCAAAGCGCCTCGGGCGCCGTTCTTGACGCCCCGCCGTACGCCGGCGAGGCCCCGACCTCGGGTACGTCGTACCCCCTCCCGGCGCCGGAGGGCACTGCCTCGGGCGGCAGCCCGTACCCGGCGCCGCCGTACTTCGGCGCGGGGCAGTCCGGTCAGGCGGCGCAGGGGCAGGGGCAGGGTTATGCGCCGCCGGGTCGGACGCCGGGACCGCACACGCCGCCGCCGCACATCCCGTCGGCGTACGGCCCGCCCTCGTACGGCACGCCGGGAGCCCCAGCGGACCGCCGCCGCCCGGCCGGTCGGCGCCGCGGGGCCGGCCGTATCGCGCTGGCGGTGGTGTCGTCCACGACCACGATCGGCCTGGTGACCTTCGGCGTATGGCAGTTGGTGCCGCACGACGCCGACAAGGGCTCGCACGCGAACAGCTCGACAGGTTCGACGGGTTCGACGACCCGGCCGTCCACCGGCATCGCCGCCCCGCTCGCCCCACCGGACACCCCCTCGGCCACCGCGGACAAGGCCACCGCGCCCCCCGGCACCCTCCTGACCCCGGCCGGCGTGCGTGCCGTCATCGCCGCGATGAAGCCCCACATGAGCGGCACGAAGGTCAAGCAGCTCATCGTCTACACCGACTTCGCGCGAGCCGAGGCCCCCACCCCGACCGACCCGAAGAACCTCGACGCCCTCACCTACCGCGCCGGCACCGTCACCCACGAACCGGACGAAACCCTCGACCCCGACGACGCCCTGGTCAACCTCACCGCCTTCGACTGGGACGTCCTCCCCCAACTCCTGTCCAAGGCCCAGCAAACCCTCAACGTCCCCCACCCCACCTACCGCTACGTCATCGTCGAGCCCGACCTCTTCGACAACACCCCCTCCCTCCTCGTCTACCTCACCGACGACTACGGCGGCGGCTATCTGGAGGCCGATCCCCACGGCAAGGTGAAGAAGACCTACCCCAAGGGCTCCTGACCCCCGCGGACACGGCGGGGCGGCCCCCCCCCCCCCCCCCCCCGCGGCCCCCCCCCCCCCCCCCCCCCCCCCCCCCCCCCCCCCCCCCCCCCCCCCCCCCCCCCCCCCCCCCCCCCCCCCCCCCCCCCCCCCCCCCCCCCCCCCCCCCCCCCCGCCCCCCGCGCGCC
>NZ_JAATEJ010000034.1 GCF_012034175.1 Actinacidiphila epipremni | reverse complement strand
GTCATCCGCGACCTGCGCGTTCGAGCGGCCCTCCGCACACGCCAGCACGATCCTCGACCGCAACACCAGCGCCTGAGAGGCGGTCTGCTTGCGCAACCAGCCCCGCAGCACCCTGCGTTCGTGATCCGACAACTCCAACGGCAACGGCTTCGGACCAGGCACCGACCCACCCTACAACCGCAACCGAACTAACGACTCAGGACACTAGGTGGCGGCGACTGGTGAAGAGGCAGTATCTGACCCGTGCGCTATTCGCGGCCGGTGAAAGCGAGGACCGCGACGGCAAGCCCTTGGCTGATGAGGCGGTTAGTCCCGATTTGGTCCTCCAGTCAACAGGCGGGTGGTTGACCCGCCCGCTCGCCTCTCACCACGTCCCTCCCGATGCAGGGGCCAACCCCGGAAGACATTCACAGCACCTACGTCTTAATCAGAGGTCTCTCACCTGCCGCGAAGGCCACCAACTGTGCAATCAGCTCCCGCTCCTCTTCCAAGGAGTCCGCGCCCTCCTCACCGGACCACTGTCTCCACAAGCCACCTGCAGTGAGCAATGGCTGGGCATAGCTGGTACCGAGCACACCGTCGAGATACAGAAGCGCCCCCATGGCCTGCCGCTGGCAGTGCCAGTCGTCGTCATCGTCCAGGGGACGTGGGAGAAGAAGGGCCTGATCCAGGTAACGACGCAGTAGTTCCGCATCCTGGTCTGTGCCCAGCCGGGCCAAAGCTGTGCAGTAGTCCCAGCCGTACCCGCTCGGGGCATCGCTTCGCAGGTCCTGGGCGATTCGGTCGCGGAGGTCGGCGCGCCGGCCGACCGCGATGAGCCACGAAGCGGCCAACTGCTCGCGGCAGCCACCTGTGTCCAGAAGCGTCATCAGATCGTGAGTGCTGGCCCTGCGCGCGGACCAGCGCAGCCGGTACTGGAAGAGCTTCTGACGAGGTCGCGGCCAGAACAGGACCCCGCCGCGTAGGTGCAGGTAGCGTCCACCGTGGCCGACGTAGCGCCGGATCAATTGGTGCTGATAGCGGTACTCGCTGCTACCGAACCTCCCGCGCAGGAAAGTCGCCGTGTAGCCCCGCAGGCCGCCAAGATCCACTCGTACCATCCACGCCGCCGCCCGCAACCGCGACCCGTATCCCCAAATTGCCTTTGCCACAAAGCCCCCCTGCCGTCTACAACCACCAAGGTGCCCCACACCAGCGACCAGTCCGCGGGACCCATCATCGCGCCTTGTGTACACCGCGGTGCCCGGCTGTGGCCGGTGCTGGCGACCGCTGACGCCGAGTTTTCTGCTGCCCTACGGTGTGGTGGCGCATGCGGCGAGGTAGTCGGTCCAGCTGTCCTGGGCGAGTCCGGCCCAGTTGTTGGCTGTGCTCGTGCTGACGCCGAAGAGGTCGCTGACGATGATGGGCGGCAGGCTGCTGACGGCCTCGATCATGGCTGCGTTGCGGGCGCTGATGCCGGCCAGGCCGTGCTGTTTCATCATGGCCCGGATGGTTGCGGCGCTGCGGGGCCGGCTCGGTGGGCGTCCGGGGAAGAGGAACCTGGGCTCTGTTGTCCGGGGCGGTTGCAGCAGCGAGGTGTTCCGGTTCGGGCGGATGATCTGCCGCTCGATGAGCTGGGCGAGTGTGGGTGGCAGCAGGACCGGGTGGGCGTTGATGGTGAGGTAGGCGCCGTCGTCCTCATGATGGAAGCGATCGGTGGTCAGGGTGTTGATGCGGGACATGTGCAGGCCGTAGAGGCAGGTCAAAGAGCCGATGATCCGTACTTCCAGAGGAAGCGTGTCGTCGGTGAGGCAACGACGCAGCTGCTGGTCGAGTTCTTCGCTGGCAAGGAATCTGGTTGCCTGAGTGCGCTGTGTCGGCGGGACGGTGACCTTGGAGGTGAGGCGGCGGGCCACGGTCCAGCGGATAAAGGAGTTCAGGCTGCGTCTGCGGGTGGGATTCTCAGTCAGCCACAGGTCGAGGTCGTCTTGGCCGAGCTGGTCCAGAGTCGTGTTGCGGATGTCGAGCCAGGACAGGAACTTGACGGCGGTCTGCAGTTCGGTGCGGTCATGGGTCGCGGCGCCGTAGGTGTAGGTGCCGCGTTCCATGCGCCGTCGGGCGTCGCGCAGGACGCCCCATTCGGCGAAGGGCCCGATCACCGTGGCCTGGTGATCGGGCAGGTCCGCGGTCATGTGGCGCGACCACAGGGCCAGGCGGGCGAATGCCTCGTTGCGGGTGGGGAGGACGCCGGTGGCGACCAGGAGTTCTCGGATGTAGCGCGTCCCGCGGTTTTGCGGCCACGTGTCGAGCAACTCGTGGGTGATCGGTTCCTGGGCTCGTGCGAGGTCGGCCAGGAGAGGAGCTGCTTCGCCGGCGTTCAGCCAAGCCAGCAGTGACTGCGGACGTGGTGCGGCGGCCAGTTGCTCGGCGAGCGGGAGCAGCTGCGGATCAAGGGCGCCGCTGCGGCCGCGGAGCAGTGCATGGAGGCGGTTGGTGGCGACGCATCGGGTGCAGTAGCCGTCGGTGTGGATGTCGCCGGGGTATCCGCACTGGCGGCAGGCGAAGTCGAGATCCGTCCCCGAGCACGGGCCGCAGATCCTTCCGCCGTCCTGGGCAGTGCCCACCAGGGTGCGCAGGGTCCCGCAGCGGGTGCAGGGGGCCGGGTTCCTGGAGCGGTGGTGATAGCAGCCGTTGCACAGAGGGCCGGCAGGCCAGTGGGCCTGGACCGGTCTGTTGCGGCCGCAGTCGGCGCACGGTGCGGCCGGACGCGGACGGCAGGATGAGCAGTGGAAGACACCCGCTGTTCGAAATCCTGGGCGGGTGCGACCGCAGCCAGCGCACTGTCCGGTGGGACCGCGGTAACAAGTGGCGCACACAGCCGGCTGTCCGTCGCTGGCGCGTACCACTATGGGACGGCTTCGCCCGCAAATGCCGCAGGTGCGGGCCGGGGTGGTGTAGCAACTCTGGCAGATGTGGCCGCCGTCGACGGTTGCTTGGGCACCGCGGAGTTTCCCGCAGCGCGCGCAGGTGTGCAGGGGGCGGGGGACGCAGTCGTTGCAGCACCGTCCCTCGGGCAGGACCCGGTTGAGCCGGCTCTTGGTGCGCTGGCAGCGGGCGCACTGCGGCAGGGTGACCATGCCGCGGTATCCGGTCGCGTCCAGGCGGTGAAGGAGCCGGACCAGTGACGCCGGGCAGCGCGACGGGGGTCGGTCAGCGCGGTGGGGTACTGCCGGAAGTGCTCGTCCAGCTCCCGTGCCTGGACCGGGCCCCATGTTTTGGCTTCTTCGAGCGCGCTTTGGGCCTGCTGGAACGATAGCGACGGGCCGAGCACCGCTTGCAGATGGCTGACCAGGCGAGTCCGGGCGTCAGCAAGGTCCTGCCTTTGCCTCTCGCGCTGGCTCACGGCTGTCCCGGGCGGCGGATCACCGTGCGCCGCCTGGTCACCGGCGCCGGCCCGTCCAGCCCGCCGGCCGTCTTGCGCAGTTGGGTGGTCACGACCTCCGGCTTGATCAGGTCGTTGGGTGTGCAGCTGAGGATGTCGCACAGTGCCGCCAGGGTGTCCATGCTCAGCCGCTGCGGCGGCTGGGTCACCAGCCGGTAGACCTGCTCGCGCGACAGCACTACTCCGCGCTCGGCCAGGAGAGGAACCAGGTCGGAGGTCTGGAACAGCTGACGCTCAGCCATCCGCTGCCGCAACTGCCACTGGTAGCCCATTTTCTTGATCATGCCGTCACGTCCCAGTCGTCCCCGAGGCGGCCCTTCAACGCGGCCTCCAGCAGCTTGTTTCGGTACTCGTTGGAGACTCCCATGTAGATCGCCGTGGTGGCGGCATGGGAGTGGCCGGCCTGTTCCTGGACGAACCGTGCCGGATAGCCGAACTCGGTCAGGTGCGTGATGTAGCTGTGCCGAAGGCAGTGCAGGTCCAGGCTTTCGTCCAGACCCGCCGCCTCGCGGGCCGCGACGAACGCCTCGTTGATCGAACGCGGAGACAGGCGCCCAACCCGCTCGGTGACCCATATCGCCGGATGCTTCCCGGGCGAGAAGTGCGGGCGGACCTCGGTGATCCACTCCTCCAGGACCTCGACGATCCAGTCCATCTCAGGGACGGTCAGCACAGTGCGGCGCTTGGGCGGCGCGCCCTTGGACGCCTTGCCGTAGCGGACCATAAGGCTGCCGTAACCGCGGAACCGAGGGGCCTTGCGGTTGCGCCGCAGGTCGGTCAAGTCCAGCCGGGAGGTCTCGGTGCGGCGGGTGCCGTAGGCGTAGACGGTCTTGATGACGGCAGCGTCCCGCAGCGCGGCCAGAGACCCCTTGCGACCCTGGCTCCGGATCTTCGCGGGCCGGGCGTCTGCGGCGTCGAACAGGGCCTGGATCTCGTCGTAGGTCAGCGGGCGGCGGCGCGGGTCGCCCTCGTACTCGACTGTGTGCAGGACGGAGTTCCCCTCGTGGAACACCGGCTGGGGGATCTCGCCGAACCGCTCGACGCAGGTCTGCACCCAGGCGTACCGAGAGTCCAGAACGTACTCCATGAACAGTTCGATGGTGACCTCGTACGTCCGCGCGGTCGACATCCGGATCGGCTTGGTACCGCTCCGCAGGTGGGCTATGAACGCCTCCCCATCCGCCGGCGTCCACTGCCACGGGTACTGCCCGCTGAACTCTGCGAACCGCTCGATCATCCGCACCCGCGGATCGATCGTCGATGCCCGCAGAAATCGGGCCGACTGCTGCCGGGCCCAGCCTTCCTTCATCGCCTCGAACACGGCGGAAGCGGGGTCAAGGTGGACCACGTTGCGCGCCAGCAGAAGATGCGCCGAACCTGGGGCGTGTGCACTCACAGGAGTGTTGTATCAGACGCAACATTGTTGAGTTTGCGTGATAGCGTGCAGGTCGCGACGTCAGTAAGCGTCCTCGGCGTGGAATGGCCAGTCGGCCGTGACCAGCCAACCTGGCACTCCGGTCACCGTGCGCAATGTTGCATCAGATGCAATTCCTCCTGTTTGGGCACGTGGATCTGCAGGTCGTACCACCAGCCGTCGGGCTCGCGGATCCGGGACTTCACGACGGCGTACAGGTGCTGCCCGTCCGGGAGGGTCACGTCGACCAGCGGTCCGTCGGCCTGCGGCAGCGCAGCCGGCTGTCCCACGCCGTGCTCCTGGTCCTGGTCGTCGCTCACCCCCTCCAACTTAGTTCGATTCCCCGTTCGATTCCACGGGTGGAACCTTCCGCCCGTCGAACCCGGGCCGCGCTCCACGGACATCACTACCGCAGGTCACAGCCGTGGAACGGTGGAAAGCCGCGGCCCGGGCGTGCGGGTGAGCAACCGCCCCGGATGCTCACCCGCACGCCCTTGGGCTGCGCGGATCGGGCTAGAACGGTGGGGAACGGTGGGTATGGGCGGGGAATTGGGCAATCGCGGCGCGATGGAACAGCGGGGTGCGCCCGCTACCGGCGGGCGCCGCGTCGCCCGCGCCGCCGGCCGGTGCCGCGCTGGAGTTCCCGCAGGGCCGCGCGGATCTGGGGTGCGGTCGGCGCCGGGCGGCCGTGGGCGGCCAGGCCGTCCAGCAGGTTGTCCACCAGCCGCGCCAGGTGGTCGATGCGGTGGCTGGTCCAGGGGCTGCGCCTCATGGCCTGCTCCTTCGGTCGGGTAGCGGGGGCTGGTTGCCGCCCCCGCCCATAGGCCGCCCGTGACAACCGGCGGCGCTTTCCGGCGAGAAGACGCAGAAGGCGGCGCTTCCCGGCACGCGTGTACAAATTTGAGGCTGCTGTGACTGCTGTGACTTCTGGGCGGGGGCCGCGCTACGAGGCCTCCACGGCAGGCCACCCCTTGACCACCCCCTTGTCCGGCCCCTTGACCACGGTGCGCCGCGGTCGGCCGGCACCGGTGTTTCTCCTGGACCGCGGCGGCTGCCCGGCAGGAACAGACGGCGGACAAGGGGGGTCGGGTCACGCTGCGACCTGACTCGCCGGCGAGGGGCGCCGGCGGGCGGAAGGAGGGCCGCGGTGGCAAGCGGAGAAGCGGGTGCGCGGCGGTGGCCGGTGGTGCCGGTGCCAGGTGCATCCTGGAGGGACCGGTGGAGCGGCAGCCGAGTGCACTGCTGCGGCACGGCAAAGTACATGGACGCGGCGGGAAGCGGTGTTCGGGCAGGTCAGCGGGTCGGGCAAAGTGCACTGCTGCCGGTCCGAACGGCAGGGCAGGCACCGGTTGGTGGCTACCGGCGGGGTCCAGGGGTGCTGTCGGCGGGCACCGGGGGTGGCCGTACGGGGCGGGCTACCGCCGCTTCCCCGACGGTGTCCCCAAGGCGGCACCCGAGGGTGCACCCGACCCCCTCACGCCCGACTGGAGCGTCGTCCCTGGTCAGGCCCCTTGTCCGGACATCACTACGGATGCCGACAACCCCTCTGCCCTCCACCCTCCTTGGCCGTACCTGGGGGAAGGGGACGGTGCGGCGTAGGCGGGCGGCGGGGCAAGGGGTCATGGGCGGATCTGGCCTCCGGCGGGCCCTGGCCGGGCTGCTGGCCGCCGCTGGATGCGTCGGCCGGGGAAGAGAGCCGGGCCGGGCTGTCGGCGGCACAGGCGACCATGGACAGCCTCCACAGCACGATCGTCGGCGGGGAGGCGTCAGATGACGGACAGGGCAGGCTCGGTGACCAAGCCGAGGGCGAAGGCGGGACAGAAGGAGGCGCGGCGGCCGCGGTCGACGGTGCGCGACCAGGCCGACGTGCTGCGGGTGCTGGGGGTGCTGAAGGTGGCGACGGCGACGCAGATCATGGAGCTGGTCCGTCCGCACCTTCTCGACAACAAGGCGATCCGCAACGCGCTGCTGGCACTCGTGGTCGACAAGCTGGTGGTCGCCGAGGGCAGCACGGCGGGCCCGGCGGGGAAGTTCGGTGCACCAGACCGTGTGGGTGAGCCGTCGCGGAAGCTGTGGCGCCTACGGCCTTCATCCGCGGCGGCCGGCTCCCCGGCTCCCCGGCCGGTATGGGCGTCCTGGAGTCCTGGCGCACCGAGGTGCCGCACGCGCTCACCAGTTCGGGCAGGCGCAATGTCCGCGCGGACGCGGTGTTCCAGGACAAGACGGCTGGTGTGCCGCTGCTGATGGTGGAGGTCGACCGGGCAACCGAGTCCGCGCACGTCCTGGCCGACAAGGTCGGCGCGTCCGCCGACTTCTACGCCCGCCGGGTGCGGCCCCCGGGGCAGCCGAGCACCGGCCGCAGCACGATCGGCGACCTGAACACGGTGCCGTTCTGGGAGACGCTCTACCCGCGCACCGGCCTGCCCGGGTGGCCGCCGCTGGCGATCGTCCTCACCGGGGCCGGCCCCACCGCCCTGGACAACCGGATGCGCAGCGTCGGCCAGCTGTCCCGCGAGTTCTGGGCCGGGACCGAACACGCCGACTACAGCTACGGGGCCACCGACGCCGACGACGGCGACTTCTACCTCGACTTCACCGCCAAGGTCCCGCTGGTGATGACGACCCTGGACCGCCTGCAGCAGCACGGCCCGATGGGACCGGTGTGGTTCCGCGTCGCACAACACCGTGGCGGTGAGCCCGAACCGCTGCTCCAGGCGCTCACCGACACCCACACCGCAGCCGAGTACCGCCAGCGCCGCAAACAGCGCCAGCGCGCAGCGGAGGCTGCCGAAGCCGAGAGACAGCGCCGCAAAGCAGCCGAGCAGCAGCAGCTGGATGAGGAGCGGAAGCGCGCGGAGTGGTTCCGGAGCCGGAAGCGGAAGGTGAAGAAGCTCGCCCGCCAGTGGGATGAGCCCAAAACCGCAGACGAGCGGTGAACCCCTGGCCCGCGCATCTCACTCTGGCGACAGTGGCGGGAGCCGGATGTGTCACCGCCGCGACAGCGGCGCTGCGCTGCTCGCTCCAGCCTTCGCGTCCGCTCGGGGGAGGGCCTGGAGCGTAGTCCCGGCGTTGCGATGTCTCGTGTTTGTGGCAGTGGTGGTGAGAGACAGTTGGTTGTGGGGGTGTTGTTGCTGGTCAGTGGCTTCTTTGTGGGCTGGTGGTTGCTGTCTTTGGGGGTGAGAGTTCGGGGGTGGGGTGCTGTCTGGGGTGCGTTATCTGATGGGGGGTGATGCTGTCTCAGGTTCGAGGGTTCTGATGCGGTGGTGGTGGCTGGGGGTGTGATGGGGGGATGGACGAGCGGGTTCTGGGCGCGGGGCGGGTGGGGTTGCCGAGGGGGTTGGTGGTGGGGCGTCTGCTGGAGCGGCAGCGGGCGGGGGAGTTGTCGACTCGGCATGTGGTTGCTGTCGCTGAGACGGTGGGTGTGTCCGAGCGGACGGTGTGGCGCTGGCTGGAGCAGGCGAACGTGACGGGGCGGGTGGAGCCGGGGGTCCGGCAGGGGTACGCGGTGTCGGACGAGGTGCTGGAGCTGCTCGAGGCTGACGGGTACGACCACGTCCTGGTCGACTGCCGCCCGGCTCTGGAGGTCGATACCGACAACGTGCTGCTGTGGGCCACCGACGTCCTGATCCCCGTCGACGTCGACCAATTCTCCATCGAGGCCCTGGAGCTGCTGCTGGGCCAGGTCGCCACGCTGGTGCGCGAGACCCGGATAGAGCCCCCGCACTGCCGCGGCCTGGTCATCAACCGCATCGACCGCCCCTTCTCCGCCTTCCACCAGAAGGTCTTCGACGCGCTCCACCAGCTGCCGCTGCCCGTGGTCGGCGAGATCCCGCTGCGCACCGCCGTGGCGGAGGCCAAGAACAAGGGCCAGACCATCAGCCAGTACGACCCGCGCGCGGATGTCGCCCGCATGTTCCACGCCCTGGCCGTGACGGCCGGCTACCTCCCGGAGACCGACGCATGAGCCCGAAGAACGCCGACGACTTCACCGTCGACACCAGCGGCGTGACCAGCATGCTCTCCGGCCTGTCCGACCGATTCGGCCAAGAAACACCAGGCCAAAGCGCTGGTGACGGCACGACGGCACAACAGCATGACAGCAAGACGGCAAGCCGTAAGGACGGCGCTACGGCACAACGGCGCCCGGCAGCTCCGCCCGCGCCCCCGGCGGAGCCTGAGCACCGCAGCAAATACACGCTGCTCCTGGACGCCGACGACGCCCTCGCGCTCGACCAGCTCGCCCTGAACCTGCGTCGGCGCACCGGCCGCCGGGTGGAGAAGTCGGAGATCCTGCGCGCGCTGATCCAGATCGCCTTCATCAACCCCACCACCGGCGAAGCCCTTGGCGACGCCCTCGACTGCCGGCCGCGCCCCTGACCCGCCCCGGCCGGGGACGCCGTAGGTGTCTTTGGCCGGTGATGTGGTGGAGCCAGTCGCAGCAGGTGATCTGCCGTTCTCCGGTTGGCTTCGTACACGACAAGGAGCAGCGTTTTCGACAGCAGTTCGGACGACGCCGCGGCTGGCGGCGCCTCACAGATGTTCACGGCTTCGGACAGCAGCGCAGACGCCCGGAAGCCACGTCCGCGATACGTCTGCCGTCTGTGGCGTGCTGAAGACAAAAGCGCTGGCTACGGGCGCAGGTGGTCGACCGTGGCCGGGTCGCCGCCGACTGCCCCGCCGTCGGGCTCCCGAAGTCGCGTACATCGCCTTTCCGCACGGGCGTGCGACGCCCAGAACGGTGTCGAAAGGTCGGCGCAACTCGTGAAATAGAGCCATCCGGTCTGCCCAGTCGTTCAAACAAACTCTCAGGTCACAGATCCAATGACGGCACAACGGCGTGCCGTTGATACGGCACAATGCCGTTCTTGGAGGGCCGGGGGTTGGGGGGAGTCAGCGCCCGTTGAAAGCGTCTTTGAGGCGGGAGAACAGTCCTTGTTGGCCCGGGGCGTACTCGCCGGAGGGGAGCTCCTCGCCGCGGTTGATGGCGAGCTGGCGCAGGAGGTTCTCCTGGGTGGTGTCGAGGTCGGTGGGGATGGCGACCTCGATGTGGAGGACCAGGTCGCCGCGGCCGCCGCTGCGCAAGTGGGTGACGCCGCGCTGGCGCAGCGGGATTGAATGGCCGGGCTGGGTGCCGGGGCGGATGTTGATCTCCTCCAGGCCGTCGAGCGTCTCCAGCGGGCATTTCGTGCCGAGCGCCGCCGCGGTCATTGGGATGGTTAGCGTGCAGTGCAGGTCGTCGCCGCGGCGTTCGAAGACGGGGTGAGGGGTCTCGCGGATCTGAACGTAGAGGTCGCCGGCCGGGCCGCCGCCGGGGCCGACCTCGCCCTCGCCAGCGAGCCGGATACGGGTGTCGTTGTCGACGCCTGCGGGGACTCTGACGGTCAGCGTGCGGAAGGACCGGACCCGGCCGTCGCCGGAGCATTCGGGGCACGGGGTGGGGAGGACGGTACCGAAGCCCTGGCACTGTGGGCACACCCGCGAGGTCATGACCTCGCCGAGGAAGGACCGGACCATCTGGGACACCTCGCCGCGGCCGTTGCACATGTCGCAGGCCCGCACACTGGTGCCGGGAGCCGCGCCCCCACCATCGCAGGTGCTGCAGACCACGGCGATGCCGACCTGGATGTCCCTGGTCGTGCCGAGCGCTGCCTCGCCGAGGTCGATCTCCAGCTCGACCGTCGTGTCCTGCCCATGCTGCATGCGCGACCGCGGGTATGACGGCTTCGGAGGGTCGGCGGCCTGGGTGCCAGTACTCGCGGTATCGGTGAGGTCCTCCGCACGATCGTCGGCGGCGGCTTGCTGCTGGGCTTGTTCCCGGATGGACGCCGCGTCGGTGGCGGCCTGGGCGCGTTCCCTGCGTGCTTCCTGCCTGGCGGCGGTGAGTTCATGGGCGACCGTGCTGCGAAGTTGGGCGAGTTCGGCGGCGGCCTGGTCGCGTTCGGCCTGGGCTTCGGCGATGAGCTGCTCGGCCCGGGCTCTGGCCACTTCCGCGATGCCGTCAGCCTCCGCCTGAGCAGCCTGCAGCACGAAAAGGGCGTCCTGCGGGGATTGGCCGCCGTGCTGGTCCAGCTCGTCATTTTCCCGAGCTTCGGAGGCTGGCACCGCAGCCGCCCAGGAGACGCCCGAAGGCTCTGCCGGGGCAACCTGCTCGGGCGGGCCTTCGTTCTCGGCGCCCTCCGGCTCGTCTGGCTCTGCCGGCGTCGGTGCGGGGGGCGGTGCAGAGGGCGGCTTGGCCTTTGTGCGCAGAGCCTCGAGCGTGCGCCACGTGCTGCGCCAGCTGTCCAGGGGCTGTGAGCGCGGAGCTGGGGGCTGGCATGGGCGGCCGTCTTCGTCGAAGGCCAACAGGGTACGGACCAGAACCAGGAGCAGCTCCAGACGGGGCAGCCGTTTGCCGTTGAAGACGTCGCTGAGTGTTCCGTGCGGTAGCGGCCGCAGCATCTGGATCTGCTCGGCCCGGCGGGTGATGTCCCGCAGCGACGGATTCCCCCGGTCCAGACGCAGATCGCGAAGCTGCTCGGCGAACACGGACAGCTCCCCGGCGAAGCGCTCCTGCCTGTGCGGCCCATCAGGGTCTAAAGCTGCGCTGTCACTCACGTCCTGTGCCCCTCCGCCTGATCCTGTGATCAGGCTAGAGCGTGGGGAACGGAACGGTGACGGACTTGGCGGAACGATCCGGAACACGGTGCGGAACGACTGCCGGTGCTCCCAGAACACCTGGCCGCGTACGAGATCGTTCAGGGTCGGCGGATGTTCACCGGGTCTGTTCCTCACCCTCGGTGAACGATTCGCCAGGACCTGTACTGGGTGTCATGACGCTCCTTCCGATCCACTCGCCCCGCGCCCTTGGCGCCCTTCAGCGCGTGCTCCTGGTCGCCCTGCTGACCCCGGCTGTACTGCTGGCCCTGCTCCCGATGCTTCCCGCCCTACTCATCCTGCCGTTCCTGCACGACGGGACCGAGCGCACGGTGAAGCTCCTCCGCGCCCACACCGACTACCTCCGCACGCTCTTGACGGGCAGTAACCCCTCCCCCGAGCCTCCACCACCGGTTACTCGACCCACTGGTGGCGAACTCACATGTCAGAACACCACTGACGGCACAACGGTATGACGGGGAAACGGCATGCCGTAAGGACGGCGCGGGCCTGCTCGGTGCTGGCCGGGCGGGCGAGGTCGCGGGCGGCGCGGCAGTCGCCGCGGTGCACGACGCGCGCCGGTCCCCGCTCGGTGCCGAAGTAGACCTTCTCTTCGACCTTCCAGACCGGGGTGACCCCGGGCCGCTTGGTGGGGACCTGGTCGTAAGGCTGGCCGTCGATCGGCTCGCACAGGGATGCCGGTGCGATCCGGCCGGGTCGACCAACGCCCTGCGCGAGGACGTGCTGAAAGTGCTGGGGGTGATGAAGGTCGCCACCGCCGACCAGATCCAGCGCGCGGCCGCTCCGCACCTGACCTACCGGCACACCACGAAGCCGACAGCGGCCAGGCGCAAGGAGGCCTGCACTGCCGCGCACCGCGGTGCGCTGGCGGATCTGCGTGTCTCCAAGCACGTGGTGTTCGGCGGGCACACTCGCGGCGGGGAGGGGCTGCGGCTGTTGACCGAGTTGGGGCTGGACGCTGCGACGGGTCCGCTGGGCCGGCCGAAGAGCGAGATGGGTGGTGCCGCCCTGGGCGCGGGCCGCTCGGGCGCGCAGCACGCGATGGCGGTCAACGAGACGATCCTGGCCCTGCTCCGTCCGAAGCCGGACCTGGCCCTGCTGGCCGGTGAACCCACCGAGGCGGTGGAAGCGGCCCGCGCCGCCGTCGCGCAGCCGGGGCTGGGTTCGCTCGGCTCGTACGTCACCGAGGTGCACTTGCCCTGGACCGGGACCTGGTCGACAGGGCAGGAGCGGCGTCCAGGCCGACATCGTCGTTGCGGTTCCGGACAGCAGGGTGCCGCTGCCGTTCGTGGAGGTCGACAACTGCTTCGAAGAAGCCGCCGTCCTGGCGGCCAAGCTCGACAAGTACGCCCGCTTCTTCGCCCGGCAGATCACCGACACCGACGGGCGGGAGATTCCGATGTGGCGTCAGAAGTGGACCGCACCGGAAGGCCGGTTGGGCGATACGCCGCACCCGCCGGTACTGCTGGTCTTCAACCAGATCGGGCCCCGCACCGCGAAAGCGACCATCCAGCAGGTCGCCGCCCGCACCCAACAGCACTGGCAGGGCAAGCGCTCCCGGCAGTACAGCACCTACGACGGGTGCATCCCGATCGTGGCGACCACGCTGGAGCTGCTGCGCGAGCACGGCCCGGCGGGGCCGGCCTTCTGGCGCTTCGGCCGCCCCGGGCTCCAGCCGCTGGACGACGCGGTCGGCAACCCCAGCAGGGAGGCCGCCGACGCCCGCGCACGTGCCCAGTGGCAGCGGGAGAAGGCTGCCGCCGAGGCCCGGGAGGCCGCTGAGCGCGAAGCCCGCCGGCCGAAGTGCACCCGCTGCGGCACCAAGTTCACCGACCAGCGGTGGGCCGAATCCGAAGAGGACGCGTGGGGCACACCGACCGACAGCCACCCCAAGCTGTGCGGCGACTGCAAGTTGCTGGCGCTCGAGACGGAACGGATCCGTAAGGCCGCGAAGAAGGAAGCCGACCGCAAGCGCCGCGAAGCGGCCAAGGCCGCGAAGGAAGCCGCCGAAGCCGAAGCCACCCATAAGGCGAGCGGGATTCTGGGGCGCTTCCGCCGCTGACAGCGGGGATTCGCTCCAGCCTCGCGTTCGCTCGGGGGAGGGCCTGGGGCGTAGTGCGGGTGTCAAGGCCTGTCCAGACCTCCGGTAGATGAGGCGATTCGAGAAGCCGACCTAGCGGGTTGACCCCCAGCTCGGGCGACCGGGCCGGGGGCGGTCCTCGCCCTGAAGAGGCAACTCTGAAAAGGCTCAGTGCTGCGGATTTCGACGTGGCTCGACCTCGATGCCCCGGCGGCGCCGGATCCACCGGGCGAGTCCGTACAGGCCGCCGCCGAGGAGCGCGCACGGTTCACTCCGCTCCACCAGGAGTACATGGAGTCCCTCGGTGACGTCGAAGTACACCGCTACGGAGCCCACGGCCGCCGTCACGAACGCGTTGAGCCGGGAATCCACCGACAACAGCCAGTCCACGGGCCGCCAGAGCGGCGCTGCAAGGTCGCGCATCCGCAGCCGCAGGCCCGCCACCACGAAACCCACGGCCACCGTGAGCCGCTCGCGAGGGGAGACGGTGATGCCCTCCTCCGGGATGTCGAACAGGTCGGCTCTCCAAGGCTCGTGAAGGTGGGCATGTCGCCGGCCTGCGATGCGCACCGCTGTGGATGTCAGGGACTCTGCAACGCCGGGCTGCAGCAACCGGCGCCTGACACGTTGCGAGACCCGGCGGCTGAGAATCTCCTCTACCTCCCTGTCGGTGGCATCGAAAGAGTTCAGTAGGACCTGCTTGCGGGCGATCAGGTCATGCTGCTGCTCGAGTATGTGCTCGGAGAGCTCGCCGAGCGCCAGTGCAACATCGTGGGTAGGTGCAGGCGGTATCGCGTCGGGATCCATGTCTGTAAGCCACGCCACCATCGCGTCTCTGTCGGCGACGAGAGCGGCGCCTTGGGCGAAGAGCAGGTCGCCCTCGATTGCTAGGAACTCCCAGGCATCTTGAACCCGGGTGGTCTGACGCCGGAGCTTGGTAATGGCCGTCGAGAGATAGCGGGTCTCGCACAGGTAAACGGCGCCCGCGAAGACGAGACCTAGGGCCAGGGTGAGCCAGATGGCCGTCCACCCGTAGCGGAACGACCAGCCCAGGCCCGTCGCGGTGAGCACGAATTCCAGGCTGAGGAGCGCGATGGCCGCCCTCTTCTTCCTTCCGATCTTCACGCCTGACCCCCGGAGTAGTGCAGAGCAATGCGCCGCGCGCGGCGGGCCGCGAGCGCTGCTCTAGCCTGCTCGCGGCCGGAGTTGGTCAGTTCGTAATAGCGACGGGGTGGCCGCCCGGGGTGCGGCTCGCCCTCGGAGCGGCTGGTGTGAAGTGCCATTGCGGTGCAAGCGGAGGAGCGTTGTTACTGAGCCAGCGTCAAGTTGGTCATCAAGGTGCCTTGACCTGTACGCATTGACTCTTGTCGATGGGCGTTTGGTGACGTGTAGCGGTGGCATCCCGTGACGTTGGTGAGGTGCAGTCCGGCGGCGTTTCCTATGGGTGGATCCGTCAGCGTACGCGCTGGTCTTCATGAAGGAGCGGTGGGTCTGCTCAGTGCGCGGCCGGGAGCGGTGGTGTGAGAGGGAGGCCGTCGCCTGGGCGGACGAGGACGACTGCGTGGCGGGCGCGGGTGATCGCGACCCGTGTGAGCCGTCGTGACTCGTCTGTTCTCTTGGCGTCCCATCCGGTGTCGAGGAGCTTGGCGGTGTAGGTGCCTTCGACGATGACGACGCCGTCGAATTCCTTGCCTTTCGACCGATGCATGCTCATCAGGCTTACCTGCGCGGTCTCCTGGCGGGAGGTTGTGAGGGACTCGCTGGCCAGGGCTCGTCTGATGGCACCGGCTGCGTCGGCATACGAGAGGGAATCCCAGGCCTCCATGAGCACCCAGGCGAACAGGTCGGTGGCTTTGAGCAGGCGCAGCAGCCGTGCCTGTTTGAAGAGTTCGTCGAGTTCCGTGGAGCCGCTGAGCAGCGTGCGGGCTGTCTGCCAGTCCGCCACGGGCTGCCCGGCCAATGAGATGCCGTTGTCGTAGGAGGCGATCAGGACCTTGGCGGTTTTGGCTTTGACCGTGGTGTTGTTGGTCAGGGCGCCGATGGCGTTTTCGATCGTCCGCACGGTGTTCTTTGCGCCGAGGGTCCCGTTGCTGTATTTGATTCGGTAGAAGTCGGCGACAGCGCGCAGCGTGCGGGTGAGGGCGTCGGTCCGCCCAAGGCCCGGCCATTCGAGGATGGACGCCACGACGTAGCCGGCCGCGGCCGACAGTTCCGGATCGAAGACAAGGTCGTGGTCGACGGCGGGGAGCTGGTGTGGGCCGATGGTGCTGTCGGCGGCGATCTTCTCCGAGATCCGCGCCAGGAGCGCGTTCTCCGCGGCGAGCACCGCGATCGTTGGTTGTCTGCCCAGGCGCTCGGCCAGGTACCGGCGCAGGGCGACTACTGCGTAGTGCACATATCTCTCGAAGGGAGCAGCGCCGTAGTGGGTGGGGTAGGGGACGGTCTTGATGGTTTCGGGGGGCGTGTGGGGGGTGTTGCGCAGTACGGCGTTGGCGTAGTCGAGGAGGCCGCCCGAGGGGCTGCGGTGATTGTCGCCGGACAGGTCGAACTGCTGAGGGTGGAGGTATTCGATGGCGTGGTTGATGCGTTCCGCGTCGACGCCGGGGATGTGGTCGAAGATCCGCTGGTCCGGGTCGGCCAGGCAGATCACTGTGGACTTGGCGCTGAGTGCTTTCACCGCCCGCCACTGGTCGGTGTTGGTGTCCTGGAACTCGTCGACAATGACAAGGGGATAGGTGTCCGTGCACAGCTCCCGCACGGCCCGGCTCTCCTCCAGGAGGGTTGCGGCGGTGGGTGCGAGTTCGTCGAAGACGTAGCGGCCCTGGCCGGCCAGCCGGCGGCGCTCGGTGGGCCAGGCGCCGTCGAAGTCAGCGCGCAGATGCTTCTCCCGGTCGGGGGTGATGAACGACGCCGGCACTCCTGTCAGGAGCCGGCCGTGGCTGCGCACGAGTTCCATGAAGAAGGCGTGGAAGGTGCGGATCTCGATCAGGCTCCGCGCGTCGCGGTCCAGGACTCCGCTGGTGCGGTCACCGATCTGCCGGACTGCGGCCCTGGAGAAGCTCAGGAAGAGAACCCGCTGGCCGGGTGCGAGGGTGTTGAGGCGTTCCTTGGCCTTGAGCAGGGCGATCGTTGTCTTGCCGCAGCCGGGACCGCCCTCGATGAGCAGGTGTCCGTGTGCGGCGAGGATCTCCCGCCGCTTGTCGTCAAGATCCACTCGGGTCACTGCCGTGGTCGTCCGGCTCCTGCGTCGCTTCGTCCGACGGCGGGGCAGGAGGAGTGACGCGCAGGTCGCGATCGATGCGCAGAAGGAACTCGGCCAGAGAGGCGGGCAGTTCGGCCCGGTTCCGGCAGGCCGCGATCAGCAACGCGGCATAGTCGCCCTTGCGTTTCTTCAGTACCGCCACCGTCTGCTTCCGGACCGCCTCATCGGTGCATTCGCCGGTCAGGCGGCCGACCTCAGCGGGATAGTCGGGCCGGGCTGCCACGCTGTGGAGGAAGCGTTTTTGCACCGCGACGGGAACTTCTGCTACCAGCAGCGCCTCGATGCCGCTGTAGTCGATGACCTCGTACAGGGTGAAGTCGCCGGTCTTGGCCGCGAGGTCCGCCTGCAGCGGACTGGTCGGCGTGTCGTGCATGCCGTAGGCGCGTTTGCCCATGGCCTTGAACAGCGGAGCGAACAGCGGTACGGAGACATCGTTTCCGGCGTCGAAGACACTGACGCCGGCCAAGTCGATGTGGAGGTAGTCCTTCAGCGACGGATCCGGGTCCCGGTCGAGGACGTCGGAGATCACCGGGAAGAGCGCGGCTTCCGTGGCGCCCTCGACGACCAGCACGGCCCGGGCCAGCACAGCTTCGGCGAACTGCCGCTGATTTGCCGTGTACCGCTTGGGCCTGAAACCGTCGGGAAGCGTGATGCCTGCGCTGCTCATCGCCCCGGCCGTGCTCCGGTCCAGAACGACGATCTGCTCCGGCGTGAACCGCTCGATCACATACGGCGAGTGGGAGGTGACGATCACCTGCCCCATGGTGCGGACCACGTGGTCGACCAGGCGGCGCTGCGCGTGCGGAGGCAGCGCGATCTCCGGTTCCTCCATGGCGAAGATGACGGACTCCTCGCCCTTCAACTCGGCAATGTAGGTCAGCAGGGCGAAGACCAGCAGGTTCAGCGACCCGGTGCTGAGCCGGTTGAAGGGGACACCGTGGGATCCCGGGCGTGTCGCGATGAACAGGCGTAGTACCTCCCGCAGGTGCTCGCGAGTCAGCTCCGAGACGCGGGTGTCCACCGGATCGGCTTCCGTGGCAAGGGCCAGGAACTTCCCCACGCGGTTCTCGACCTCGCTTTGGATCTTCACGAAGCCCGAGCCTTCCGCGGCGACGGCCACCGCGGCGACATCGCTGAGTACCTTCTCCCACAGGGGCGCACCCTCTGCCTGGGCTTCGAGGCGCACGATCGTGTCGAGCAAGGAGCCGCGCTGGAAGGTCAGCGCCCGGCTCCCGGTGCGATTCGGCCGCAGGTAGAGAAAGCCGCACAGTCGCTTGTCGTCCCGCTTGAACGGCATCAGACCGGCCCCCAGCTCCGTCGACGCCGCGGTGAGGTCGTCGGGCACGGCCTGCGGGTGTGCGAAGAACGTGCCCCCGACGAAGTCGTCCTCCTCGGGGTCGAACCGCCCCAGGAACACCACCGGCAAAGCCCACTGCCCTGCTTCGCTCTGCTCGATCGCCCCGGGAGCGGTGTCCACGAAACTCTGGGAACCGTCGTTCCAGCGCCGCAGGTGAGGGCCGAATCGTCGCTGGGCCTCGGGAGAGAGGTCCGTCAGCACCGCCTGCAGGCGGATCTCCGGGAGGCCACCTTGCGTTTCCTGGTAGCGGGCGCCGTAGAAGTCGAACTCGTCGACCACCGGCCGACGCAGCATCCTGTCGGGACCCAGTACCAGATCGAGAGCCTCACACACGGTGGACTTGCCGACACTGTTGGCGCCCACTAGCAAGGACTGTTGATCCAGCGACACCGTGCCGGTACGGACTCCGCGAAAATTCTGCAACGTCAACTGCCGTACCTTCACGTGCCCTGTCCCCTCACGGCTGCCCGAGGCTCAACGGCAGCATCGGGTGTTGCGCTTGTCTCCCTGGCCGCCGGTGGCCTGCCAACGGATCCGGCCCCCCCGCGGCGGCTGCCGAGATCGTGATGGTACCGATTGTCTTACTACTGAGGGCCGCTCGTGACGTGATCGCGCGGCGAGGACCGGACCTTGCACCCCTGCAAGTTCGCGTTCATGGAAGTCGGAGGCCCGAGGCCGACCCATCGGTTCGCGGTGACACCTGTGGACTGCCAACTCCATCTCGGCGTGCCTGCCGGCAACCGCTGCCGTATCCGCCCAGCACCCCACAGCTGTACCGGCTGATCGTCACTTCCAGGCACCGTAGGCCACGCCGCCTGCTGTCGCCGGGATGCTGCGCTCGTGCGAAGCGACTGAGCGTAACGGGACAGGTGGACCGATCGTTGTAGCTCAGGAGATGACGCATGCGGCCGGTGAGGACTGACAATGGCGTGTACCGACCCCTGGGTGGAGAAGCGGCGCTACGAGTACGCAGGCGGACGCTACGCCGGGTGCGGGGCTTGCGGCGGAGATCTGTGCACTGCCTGCTACACGGAACATCTCACTCCGTCCAGCCTCCGTCCCGAACACAACGACGACAATCTCTGCGCGGGCTGCCGGCCAGCACGCTGAAGAGACGAAGGACGGCAAGCACGAGCCGACACCGGAACCGCGACTGTCTGGCGGACACCAGCTGGCCGCAGGCCGGCTATCGCTCCTGGCACGAGAGCCGGTTGTGCGAGGGCGGCCCGGAGCCTTGGTCGAGGTCCAGGCTCTCGCAGCGTCAGGTAGGCAGCAGCAGGTGGGAGGGTTCACGGGGCATCCTGAGGCGGGCCATTCTGCCCGTCGGCTGCCTTCGCGCGCCGGTACTCCGGGAGGAGCCGGGTTCTTTGAACGGGGTCTTCCACGGTTCTGGCCTCGGCCACGAAGTTCGCGTCGTAGCGCCGTTCGGCCCGTTCGCGCAGCAGCGCGCGGACGGGCCCTGCCACAGTTGTAAGCAGGACCGCGGCGCACGAAGTGCTCAGCCACCAGGACGTTCCTGCGCCCAGCGCGGGCAAAGCGACAGCACCCAGGGTGCCGGAACGGGGGAGACCGGTCACCGGCGACCCGCTGCTGCAGCGCGCCGCGCGGTGATTGTGCCGGACCACAACATGCCTTCCCTGCCGAAGATGAGATCCTCAGAACGCTCACAATGCTCATGATGTTCCGCGGATGGTCTGCAGCGCCTGTCCGCTGGAGTCGATCACCCAGAACGACCACCCGTTGCGGTTGGGATGCACTTCGGGCTTGAGCGCCTGCAGGACCGCCGTTGCTGCGCCGCTGGGCGACTTGTAGCGGCCGGCCCCGGGGCCAGGGCCCACGGTCAGGCTGCGGTTGGCCGGGTCGTAGCGGCCGCATACGCGCTTCCCCTCGTAGAAGGCGTGAACGGCGACCGTGCCGTCCGCGGAGGGGTCAGCCTGCGCCGTAGGGAGCGGGACGGGGTTGTGAAAGTGGTCGACGAGGCGCGTGACGGCCTGAGCGGGTGCCACGTCCCAGGCGCGGGCGAGCAAGGTGACCTTTGCATGCGTGTCGCCGTCCAAGACGATGCTGTGATCGGGCATGGGCTCCAGCTTAGCAGCTATTGAGGAGAATGAGGACCTCAATCCGATTTCGTGAGTAATTCTGAGAATGCAGATGTGCTCACGCACTCCATGCAGTAGGGCGGCTGCCGTGTCCGGACACGGCAGCCGCCCTGTTGAGGGCAGGGGCCGTACTGGCGTGGATTCAGCCGTCGGTGTTGTGACGGACGGTCGTGATGCGCGGAGTCGCTGTGAGGGGTTTGCCGGGTTCGAGTCCGGCGGTCTGGGAGTACTCGCGCCACTGGCGGAGGCGGTCGGTGGTACGGGGCTGGCGTTCGCCGAACAGTCCCAGGACCAGGCGCATGCCGAGCGCGGTCAGGCGTTGTTCGAGCCAGTCGCGGCGGACGAGGAGGGTGGTGACTTCGCCGGTAGCGCGGTAGCCGTGCGCTGCGCGCACGGTCAGGGCGCCGTCGGGGGAATACCAGTCGCCGTTGTCGGGGTCGCGCTGCAGGCCGCTGCCGGCCAGCAGCGGTGAGCAGGGCAGGACCAGGCCGGCCGGGGCATCGAGGGAGCAGTCGTGGCCGCTGCCGCTCCAGGAGTATTCCTCGACGGCGGGGTGCGCCTGCAGGACGGTGCCGTCTTCGGCGCAGGCGTGGTGTGCGCTGCGTACGGCAGCGTCGTCGGGGGGACGAGGGGAGGCGTCGGCCCAGCGGGCGGCCAGATCGCGTAGCTGCTGCGGGCGATCCTTCGGTGCCGTGCGCGGGCGGCCGGTGAGGTAGCCGAGCAGGTCTGCGAGGTCGGCATTCCGCTCTTCCGGGCCGGTCGTGCCGTCATCTGTGACTGCGGCGGCACTGGATTCGGCCGTCTCCGAGGCTGCTGCCGGCGGCTGTTCGGCGCTGGCGTAGTCGACGACGCGCAGCTCGTGGTTCTGGTCCTGGACGGGGTCGTGCGGCAGTGGCAGATCGGCGAGGTAGATGCCGTGTGGGCTGCCTGGTTCAGGCATCCAGTGGCCCATGAGACTGCGGTTGCTGAGGAACTGCAACACCTCGGAGTACTGCGCGTCGGTGACGAGCCAGCTGTGCTGAATGTGCCATTGCTCGGCCTGGCCGTTCCAGCCCTGGCCCGGCGCGTGATCGCTTGCGTACTCATGGAGGACGATCCACGGTCCGTCGTCGAGGGTGCGGACTGCGAGTTCGCTCAGGTCCGGAAGCTGATCGCCTCCGCTGATCCAGCCGGTGATCTGGTCACCCGAGGGCAGGACGGGGGCGGGCGGGTTCCAGCGACCGTCCAAAGCGGCCGGGGCGAAGGTGGAGTAGCGGTCGCCACCGGCGGGACCATCACCTTCGGCCGGGTCGGACAGCGGGTGAGCTGCAGGGGGCAGGGTCGGGTCGATGTCGGTCAGAGACAGCGGGCCGGCGCCCGGGTAGGTGGTGAACTCGGCGTGCGGCCCCTGCTTCATGTGACGGTGGTTGGCCAGGCGTTCGACGAGTTCGTGCAAGCCCAGCCATGTGTACTTCTTGCCCACACGTTCGGCCTTGTGACCCTGTCGGTCACCGCGGCCGTAACCGTTGCTGTTGTCGAAGGCCGCGAAGCTCTGCGGTGTCCACCCCCGCCTCACGGCACTATCCATGACCCACCGGCAGGCCCAGCCCTTGTCCACGCTGGTGGTAGCCAGTTGCTGCTCGGCGCTGGGACCGGGCACGCAGGACTTCAGCAACCGGTACTGATCGTCGTCGAGAACCTCTCGGGCTCTCCAATCCTGGTCCAGCAGGCGTCTCAGGCATTCCTCGGTGCCCAGCACGTCGCGCACGGTGTCGGGGAGGCTGTCGCGGAAGGCATCCACGGCCGGTTCGACCAGTGGCACCACGGCGGGGACGGCCGGCAACGGCACTGCGGCCGACAGGAGGCTGAAGTGCTCGACGGCAGGCCGCACTTCATAGCTGGCGAAGTCCGCCAGGCCGCTGATCAATGAGGACCGCAGACTGCCCCACAGCCGCTCGCTGTCCGTGCCGCGCGACGGATACCGGCTGTCGAGCACGGCCTCGTCGGGAGCGTCGCCGACCTCGGCGCACGGATGCGGGTGCTGGGTGAGCGCCAGATCGTCCTCGCCGATCAACCCGGCGGCATGGGCTGATCGGACGATCCGCGTCGCAGCGTCGCACAACAGCGCATTCCGCGACGCATGCGCAGCACCAGACACCGCACCGAAGACTGTGGCCAGGACAAGATCGGCCACTTCACGCAGAAGACCGGGATGAGTCTGTGCCGCCCGCATCCGGGCAAGGACACCGTGAGCGACCAGCACAAGCCGTTCGAACAGGTACGGATCGGCGATCTGCTCGGCGTCCTGGCCGAGGAAGCGCTGCAGCAGCCCGGTCAGGACCCCGGGGTAACCGAGAAGGAGCTGGACGAGGCCCTTGGTGGCACGGTCGCGCAGGAACCGGTTCGGCGAGGTCAACGTCCACACCAAGACAGTCGCCGCCAGCCGTACCACCTCCTCGTCAGGCGGCTGCAGCACGGGGCCGCGCGGCGCTGAGGGCGCCAGACCGGCCCGCCGCACCGCCATCCTTGCGGGCGGTGTCGGCCGGGGCAGTGCGCCGGCCGGGGTCGGCAGTTGTTCCGCCCAGCGCAGGAGCCGGTGCAGTGCTCCGGTGTCGTTCAGCATGAAGTAGGTATCCACAGCCCACTGCGCGTCACGTTCAGCGGGGGAGTGAGCCAGCAGACTGCGGTGCAGCCGGTCGGCGTTGAGCCGGTGCCCGGGCTGCGTGGCTACCGTCAGGACCGCTTCCAGCACGGCATCAGCCATGCTGAACTCGCTGGTGGCACGATCCACAAGCGCAACGGTTCGCTCGCTGACGCTGTTGGTGCTGCGCAGCCCCAGAGTCTGGACCAAACTGCGGTACAACATGCGCCGTCTGAACATCGGCACCTCGACGCCCGTGATTCCAGGAGCGCCAGGTGTGTCCGGACCGAGCACGTCGATCAGCTCGTGTCCGGTCGTCTCGGGCAGCAGGACGGTCGCGGCATCAATGAGATTGGCCGAGGCGCTCTCGAGCCAGGTCCGCAACGCCGAGTCAGAAGGAAGAGCGCCAGCGGCGGTGGCCGCCTCCACGTCGGCGCGGTGCTCCTCGAGAACGGCGTGGATGATCCGGTCGTCACTGAATGCCTGGTAGGCGAAGCCGACGCCCGTCTCCAAGCGGCCAGCAGCTGAAAAGTAGCGTTCGGTCGCCAGCAGGCCGTGTGCGATCAGCTGCCTGTACAGGGTGTTGGGCCAGGCGGTGTGCTGGGGCGTGAGAGCATCGACTGCCTCGCGGGCCTGCTCACGCGGCAGGACCTCCCGGCCCTCGCCGGCCATCAGCCGGCCCAACTCGTCAACGGCCCGGTGCACGATGCGCTCGTCAGGGTCGAGAGACAGTGCCTTGTTGATCTGGGTGGCCCGCCGGTCCAAGAAGGAGTTGAACACGGCGCTGCGGTGCGAAGGAGCCGCGGCCGTCCGCTGCCTGGGCTCCGGCATCGACAGCACGCTGTCGCAGTACAACTTCACGAACAGCGGGTTGGAAAACGCCGGCGTCAGCATCGGCGTGCGGGGGAGCGCCGACGGCGCCGTCTTGAGGTAGCTCTCCAGCGCCTCCACCTCGTGTCCGGCGAACCCCGGGTGAACAGTGACCAGACACCCCCGTCCGGACATGTCCTCGGGGAGCACGGCCTCACGCAGCGAGGACCGGCAGGAGACGACCACCGCCACGTGATCGAATGGCGCGGCCGCAGCAAGCAGGGCCGGCAGCGCGGTCCGCCACCCGTCAGGTTCCGCGGAGTCGTTGAGAGCGTCAATGATCAGCGTGAAGCGGGCCCCGCACACCGACCCGGCGGCATCCATCGCCTGCAGCAGCGCCGCATGGGACAGCGTTCCGAGCCCCAACTGCTGCGCGATCTGCGTCAGGGGGTCCTTCGCGGTCAGCAGCTCACCGAAGACGGTGACCGACGGCCGGCTTTCTCCGAGTGCCCGGCGGGTGGCATCCACCAGGAGATGGGTCTTGCCCTGGCCGGCCTCCCCGAGCAGCACCCACGCCTTGCCCTCGGCTGCCCTCGCCGCGTCGCTTCGGCACAGCGCCTCCAGCTCCCCAGCGGCCAGCACGGCGCCTCGGAACCGATCAACGATGTTCTCGGTCCACCGCATCAGCGGGGCTGCCGTCGCATCCGGCCTTGGCCTCCCTTCCCCGTGCATTGCTTCGTTGCGCCAGCGTTTGATGCGCCGGGCGGTGTCAGCGGCGCCGGACAGAACCTGCGCCACTCGGGCGGCCGCCTCCGCCATGTCGTTTGCCGCCAGTCCCTCGGTTCCCGCCTCCATGGCCGCGGCGCACAGTGTCTCGCAGCCACCGGCCGCCTGCTCAAGAGCAGATGCGATGGCCGTGCACAGCTCTTCCAAGGGCTCGTCACCTGCCTCGGCCGGCCTGCTGGCGGCGAGCCGGTCACGCGGGGGCGGACCCGGTAGCGCCTCGGCCAGGGTGTCGCAGCAGTCGTTCAACTGCTCCAAAAAGCGTGGGGTGACCGCACAACCGTCGAAGACGGATGAGATCGGCAGGGGCACATGGTGTTCGGGTGTGTAGCGATCGTGAGCGATGCTCTTGGCAGCCTCCAGCTGCTCGCCCAGCCACTGCATTCCCATGGCGTGCTGCTCGAAGAAGAACCAGCGGCGCCCTTCGTTGCTGGGCTCGAGCAGGCGGTCCAGCAGTTGCCCGCTGTCCATCAAGGTGATGTCAATGTCCGCAACGCCAGGCAGGTCCCGCTTCCACCTGGCGACGTTGTCCTCCCACCGCTTCCTGGCGCCCTCTACCAGCGTGCCGTCCTTCAGCCGGTGGGCTGGGTCGGGCAGGTCGATGGGGACCCAGAACCCCAGCTGCACCACGTTGCGGTCCTGGCGGTTGGCGCCGACCGCCTTCACGCTTTTGCGGGCCTGCGGCAGCAAGTCGTCGATGGTGCGGACGAACTTGACCTGATGTCCGTGGCAGCGGCCATCGGGAGCTTTGTCGTACCACTCCACGCCTCCGTCGGGGGCAGCGGTCTTGATCGTCCGCCAGCCTGGGGGAGCTGTGTCCCGCAGCTGGTAGCACAGCTCCTCAAAGGCGCGGTTCTGGCTGCCGGCCCACGACCGGATGCTGAACCAGTCGTGGGCGTGCGTGGCCCTGCCGTCGGACAACTGACAGCCCCTCGGTGGATACCTGGACAAGATGATGCAGCCTAAGCCACGGCGGGCATCGTATGCAGGTCAGCTTTCAACTCCAGCGAGGGCTGGGGCTGGCTCTTCTAGTCGAAGAGGCTGTCCTGTACACCCGGCGCATTGCGGGGCCGGGGGGCAGGACGCCGCGCCGACTCGGGCGGCGGGGGCGTGCCGGCCGAGCCGTCGGTCAGCGCGTACTGGCACGCCGACCGCAGCTCCGGCAGGGTCAGCCGGCATCCCGTCAGGTCAAGGAAGTCCTGGACACTCCAGTCGATCGAAGCGCCCTGCCGGGACAAGTACAGGCCCACCGTGTTGATGCCGTAGGCGTCGGCGTAGTCGAGTACGAGGTAGCCGGCGAGCTGGTAGATCTCACTGCGGCCCATCCGGTCGGGATGGACGGTTGCCTTGCAGTCGATCAGGTGTCCGTCCAGGATGAAGTCGGCGTCGGCGCCGCCCAAGTGGCGGCTGCCGTCAAAGACGGGCCCGCAGATCCGAGCTGACGCCGGCAGTCCCCGCAAGGCCGCGAACGGCCCCGGAGAAGCGGCCAGGGCCATCTGGGCCCGGATGTCGTCGACCACGTAGGCCGGAACCGCGGCGGCGAAGTCGTCCAGGTCGGCGTCAGGCTTGCAGAACCCCAGGCTGTTGCCGCGCACCCACCCTCCGTGCCGGAAGATCGCCTCGAAACTCGATGCGACATGACACAGCCGCACCAGACGCTCCTCGGCCTTCTCCTCCAGGGCCAGTGGCTGGCCCTGGCCGCTCTCGCAAGCGCGTAATTCCTCCAGCAGGTCCTCGCCTGCCGCGCACACCGTCTGGATGATGCCCGGGCTGGGCCAGCCGTCGTCGTCGAGGACCGCCCGCACGACGCCGGCGGCGATGGGCTGGCCGGTGGGCGCCCCCAGCGTGATCCGCAGCCGGTGGTCGATGGTGTGGCCGATCATCCGGTAGTCCGCCCGGGAGCCCGGCCCGGGCTTGGGCTTGATCGGCGGCGCGAAAGAGCCCAGGCGCTTGCGGTAGTCGGCCAGCACCGCCTGCGGGGAGGGGAGATGCTCCGCGAGGAACCGCGAGATGGCGGAGGCAGGTTCTTTCAGGCAGGAAGTGAGACTCATGCAGGCATGGTCATGGTCGCCTCTGACAACCCGTCACAGGCGAATGCATTCTGCTGACAGTGTGGGGGCCGGAACCGGCCACAGACTGGACCAGCACGGCATCGGACGCGTGCGCGTGACCTGCGCAGACGAGGAAGGAACGCGGTGACAACCCGGCCCTGCGCGCTGTTATGAGTCATTTGCCGCCACGGGGGAGGGCCAGCTACGGGCAGGCGCGCCCGGCCCCGTCTCGACCCGTGACCGTGGCGGCGCCATCGTCTCCGGCCCGGTGACCGGAACAGGAGCGGCTCGTTGACCACCCCCGAGAGGATTCCCGATTGTAATCGGAGCTAGGGTGTCGATCATGGCTGGACGACCGTCGACTGATCACCTGCAGCACCGGCAGGGGGCTCGGCTTGCCGCGCAGTTGCGGTCCCTGCGCGAGCACAAGGGCTTGAGCCGCATGCAGTTGGCCGAGGCCGCAGGCATCTCGCCGCGCACCCTGGAACGGATCGAGACGGCCGCGACGACCGCCCCAGGCCTGTTCACTGTGGCCGCCCTGGCTGGCCCGCTCGGCGTGTCCCTGGACGACCTGGTGGCCGGTGCCAGCACCGCAGGCACGCCCGGGATCGTCTCGGCAGGTTACGAAGGCCGCAGTATCGAGGACTTCGTGCAGGCCCTGGCAGGCAGCGGTGTGCGTACGGTCGCTGATGTCCGGCTGAACGCGATCAGTCGCAAGAAAGGCTTCAGCAAGAGCAGACTCACCGCGGCACTGGCCGAGGCCGGGATCGGCTACCGGCACCTGCCGGCCCTGGGCAACCCGAAGGACAACCGGCCGCCGTTCTGGGAGGGCCGCCCCGCAGAAGGGCGGGAGGTCTTCCGCCGCCTGCTGGCTCACGACCCTGCTCCGGACGCGTTGGAGGAACTGTTCACTCTCGCCGCACGTCAGAGTGTGGCCGTCTTGTGCTTCGAGCAGGACGAGGAACGCTGCCACCGCAAAGTCATCTGCGACATCGCCCGCACCGACCACGGCCTGGATGTCGGCGCCCTGCCGATGTGACGTCGCCTGGCAGGCCGCCGAGGCCGAGGTCTAGAACAACTGCATGCGGTCCATCACTCCGCGGGGAGGCCAGAACGCCCCCAGCAGCATGAACTGCCGCGGGCGCTTGTGCAGGTTCCCCACGAAGAAGTGCACGTCCCGTTGCGGACCGGCGATCTGCGTGAACCACTTCTCCCGGATCTTGTCCTCCAGCACCTGAGGCGGATACCGGTGCCGCCATTTCAAGTAGGCAGCCCCGGCCTCCCAGTCCAAGAGACCTATCTCATGGCCGCCGCACTCCTCCTCGGCACACCGGAAGCAGTACACGAACCGATAGGGCAGCGCCTCCAGTTTGCGCCGCTCGGGGTCGAAGATGTTCATCTGCGAGGCCATCATCTCCTGCCAGTCGGAGCGCTCCTCGGCCTTGATGAGCTTGAACGCGGTGACTCTCCCAGGCCGGAACACCCCCAGCGACGTTCCCCCGGCCCGCTGCTCGCGCTTGATCTGGCACAGCGAGCCCGCGACGAGCGGACGCACCCACATGGCGCGCTGCTCCCAGTCGCCATCAGTGGGTACGTGTCCCACGACCCGCAGGGTCGCAAGGACCGGCCTGCGGCTTTCAGGCCGGTCGTCCCGCGTGTGGCCGGTCACGTCGACCTCGACCACGTCGTACTTGTCGAACTGCTGGGCTTCCTCCAACTCCCGGAACGGTACCGGGAACAACCGCACATGCTTCGGGCTCGGGGTGTCCACCCTGATCCCGGCCACACACACCGTCTCGTTGTACTGCCGGGACACCGTCGGATACGCCTTGACCGTGATCATCACCCGGATCCGCTGAACCTCCATCAGGCCCCCTCGCCCGTGAACACCATTCCTAGAAGGATCAACCCCGGACGAGACCGGGAAAAGAGGGCGTTCCCCTTCTGTCTATGGGATTTCGCCATCCCCCGCCGCGATCGACCGCGCGCCGTCGCGTCGTCCCACCTGCCTCGGCCCCGTCGGGACTGGACCGCAGCGACAAGATCCCGCCAACTGCCCGAACAGACAGAACCATTTCCGCCGCGAATCCCAGTGCCGTTGTCGTACCCCCCTGATAAGGGATCCTCCGACTCAGTCAGTCCTGCGGCCAGGGGAATCCGCCATGTCCACTTCATCGCGCGACGGGTTTTTCCGCGCAGGTCTCACGGCGTCGGGCGGCTGGTAGGCCAGCGGGCCGGGGCCTGGTGCTCTACGCCGACGCCAGTGGTTCTTCCCCCTCGCACCGCAGCCCGTAAGTGTCCTGGCCAGGGAGGCAGTGCGGGAAGCCGTTGCTTGGAGGCCCTGATCGACGTCCGGTTGTCAATGCCCCTCTCTGGCGGGCTCCTTCCGGTCCTCCGGCCGCCCTCGCCCGACCGCGCCACCGGGAATGGGGGACTACCGGCGCCGGCAACTCACACCTGAACAGATATTTGAAGCACAAACGAGTTCGCGGCATGATTCTGGCATCGATATACGCCACGGCTACGCGCGTTGCGTGCGGCGATACGACAATGACCTGAATCAGCGGACATCATCTCCGGCCAGGCATACGTTCGACGGCGCCTGGTGCAGCACCCTGCGCCACCTTGCGGATGCCGCCGGTACAGCGCTGACCCACAACCTGCATCTCAGGCCCCGCGAAAAGCAGACGAGCTGACGCTCGCCAGCCGCTGCACCCACGGACCAGTGCCTTGGCGGGAGCCAGTACGTGCCCGTGTGCTGCCCGCGCCACCGACCCAACGGCTGCCGGGGGCTTCCGGCCGCTACCCCCTGCACGGCAGGGATGAACCAGTCTCAGGACACGCACATGCAGGAGATCTGATGGGGTTCGGCCAGTTCGGCGCCGAAGGGATCGAAGGCGGACGGGCACTTGCACGGAGTTTGGATGAACGGACCTTCGACTACGACGTCGGGTGGTGGCGGAGCGAGGAGGAACGCCTTCGGCGGGCGGTGAGGTATCTGACCCGCAAGACCGGTGGGTCGGCCGCACTGCACGCTCACGGCGTCCAGGAGGACGCCGGCGCTCTGGCTGCCTGGCTGGAAGAGCCCGCTGTGCCGGATGCAGACCAGCGACAGCGTCTGGAGAAGGCGTTCAGGGACCTGCGGCGGCGCAACATCACTCCGAGCGTGATCCGCCAGCTCAATACAAGAGGGGGCACCCGCATCGAGATCACGCCCGTTGCGCAGGAGGGCGTGCAGGATCGTCACCGGCGGCAGCTACGGCTCCGGGTGAAGAACCTCTACCGCTGGGACGACATCGTGCGTGCCTGGGCCCAGCAGGACACGCTGCAGATGGAGCACCTGTGGGCGGACATCATCGGCGACCTGGACTCGGATTACCGCAAGTACGAGTACGTGTCGTACATCGGCATCTGCGGCTGATCCCAGCCCGCCCTGGCGCGTTTTGTGCATGTCACGGACGAAAGGAGAACCTTTGTGGACCAGGCGCCTGTTCCCGCACCGGTCAGTCGGCGGGAGAAGAAGAACCTGCTGACTGCCGCGATCCGGTCGCTGCTCGCCCTGCAGCAGGTGACGAGCGCTGACGTGCGGCTGGTTGCCCGCAGCGTGGGCGTCGACGAGAGCACGGTATGGCGGCGGCTGAAGCGCGCCCGCGCCACCGGTACGGCAGACCTGCCACCGCGCGAGCACTTCGAGATCACCAAGGAACTACGCGTCAGGCTCGCTTACCACCGCGGCAACGTCAAAGGCGTCCACGACGAACTCGTCAAGGAAGCCGGCCACACAAAGGACGACAGCGACATGGAAGCCGGCGGCACGGAAAACGGCGTGCCGAGCCTGTCCACGCTGCGCCGGGCCTTCCACCGGGACCTGACTCCAGGGGACCTGGCGGGCCTGCGCTCGGGCATCCCGGCCTCCCGGGCCCATGACCCGCACCTGAGAAGGCCCCCGACGGCACGCAACGAGGAGTGGGAAGGCGACCATAAGCAGGCCCCTGTGCTGGTCTGGGCGGACGGACGGCTAGTCAAGCCCTGGGTTACCTGGTTCTGTGACTGCCACACCGGCATGACCATGGGTTGGGCCGTCACGCCGCACTTCCCGCACCGCGGGTCGATCCTGGCTGCGCTGCGCTCGTGCATCCTGACCGACGATGTCCACGGCCCGGCCGGCGGGCTGCCTCGGCGGATCCGCATCGACCGGGGCAAGGATTTCCTGTCCCGCGCCGTCGGCCAGGCTATGGGCGCCTTCGGCGTCCATGTGGATGTCCTGCCGCCCTACACCCCGCACCTCAAGGGCAGCATCGAGAACCTCAACCGGGCAGCGACCAGCATGTTCTTCTCCACGCTTCCCCGCTACACCAAATCGCAGAAACTCAACACCAAACGCCGCTCTGGAGACAAAGACCCGGCGTTGACGATCGACGCCTTCACCGGCCTGTTTGCCACCTGGGTGCGCACCCGAAACGCCGAGCACCGCATGCAGGGCTACGGCGACCTCACCCCACTGGAGAGCTGGAACAGCGACGACACGCCCCTTCGTGAACCCACCCTTCGTGACCTGGACACCTTTTTGCTGGAGGCAGAGCGTTCCACCCGCATCATCCACGGCCACGGAATCCGCTGGCAGAACCGAGACTACGTCGGCGCATGGATGACCGGCCGCACCGGCACCGAAGTCGTCGTGCGCTACCAGCCCCACCACCCGCGGACCATTGAGGCCTTCCACGCCCGGACCGGCCAGCACCTGGGCACCGCCCACCTCGCCGACGAAGCCAGCGAACAGGAGATCCGCGAGGTCTACCAGGCCCGTGATGAGCGGGTGAAGCGGCTGCGTCGTGACCTGGCCGACGCCCAGCGCCGCCGCCGGCGCCAATTCCAGCCCCTCACGCAGGCTGGCCCCGCCCGCCAGGCCGGAACCATGGCCCGCAAGCAGGCCGCCGCTGAACTCGGCGCAGCCCCCCGAGCCCGCATCAAGGAGGACGACGGCGTGCCCGCTGGCTACATGCCCCGCCGCCTGACTCCCGGAGCCCGCTGGGCCATCCCCGCCCCCTCCGACACGGCCGGCCAGGACAGCCAATGACACCCGCCACTCCGCCTGGCGCGGCGCGCACCATCAGCTTGGGCGGCCACATCCTCTTCCAGCGCCGCACCTACACCGCCACTTTCACCGTCCAAGCCGGCAGCAAAATCTGCGTCCGCACACGCCTCGCAACACCGGCCGCACTCGACGTCTTCGACGCCGCCGGCTGCGCCTTCCTGGGGGGCGTCCGGGCCGTCCCCTCCCGCGACCCATCACCTCAGCCCCCCTCACACAGACCCCGAACTCCCGGCAGCCTCTCCATCCGTACCCGAAGGAGCCATCATGGCCACCGCTACCGTGACCGCTGTCGCCACCGACGACGGCGACCCCGACTTCTACCTCGGCCTTGCCTCTGCCCGAATCGTGGCCACCGAGGCGCTGCTGGAAGCTGGCGAGAACATCGCCGACACCATCGACGCCCGCGCCATGTCGTGTATCTACGGTGACGCAGGACTGGGCAAGACGTTCTCGGTGCGGGCGGCATTGAAGGAAGTCGCACCGGACCTCGTGCTGCTGCTGCAGTTCCGTTCCCGCCCCACCCCCCGCGACATCCGCATGGAACTGTTCGACGCTCTGCACCTGGAGGGCAAGCCCCCCGCCCGCCCTAGCGAGTTCGACCAACTCCTCAAGCGCTCCCTGGCACGCCGCCCCTACGTGCTGGTCTGTGACGAGGCCCAGCAGTTCAGCCGTGAGTGCTTCGAGTTCATCCGGCACCTGTGGGACAGCGGCAAGGGCAGGAACCGTCCCGCAGTGCTCTTCGTCGGCGGTGAGGAGTGCTACAAGACCCTCTACAACGAACCGGCCCTGGCCTCCCGGATCTACATCTGGCAGGAGTTCACACCCATGGAGCCCGACGAAGTCGCCAAGAACATTCCACTGTTCCACCCGGTCTGGGCAAACGCATCACCCGAACTGATCAACTTCATCGACCTGGAAGCCGGTGGCGGCACCTTCCGCATGTGGTCCAAGATCACCCACCACGTATTGGAGGGCCTCAAGCGCCGCGGGTTGACCGAAGTCGACGAAACCCTCGCACGCTGGGCTCTGCGCCGCGCACGGCCGCCGCGCTCCGTACGCCGCGACGACGACCGGTGACCCCCACCTCCTACCGGGGCACCCCCGCCACCACCACGGCCACTGCCCACGGCACCGTCCGGCGCGCCCGCCACCACCTCAACCTTCCCCACGCCCGCACCGTGACAACCAGCCCGCTCTCCGCCGCCGCAGCCGCCCTGCGCACCACCTTCGCCCAGCACGGCATGATGTGCCTGACCGCACCAGCAGGGGTAGGCAAGACCTTCACCCTGCACACCGTCCTGGACCACAACCCCCACATGCAGGCCATCCGCATCCTGCCCCGGCCCCAGGCCCGGCCCCAGGACTTGCGCCACAGCCTGCACCACGCCCTTGGCCTGTCCGGCCAGCCCCCGGATGACTGCGGTACCAGCGACGACCTGGTCCGCCACGCCCTCCACCACCCGGTGCGGCTGCTGGCCATCGACGAAGCACACCAGCTCTCCGCCACCTGCCTGGAATACCTTCGCTACCTCTGCGACGACCCACGCACCCAGTTCGCACTGCTCCTGACCGCCGGCAGCCACCGCATCCGTGCCCTGCGCGCCACCGCGATGCTCGCCGCACGCATCACCTGCTGGCACAGCCTGGACCTCTTGGACCGCGCTGACATCCCCACGACCATCGCCGCCTTCCACCCCCACTGGAAGACCGCCGATCCCGCCGTGCTGCTCCACCTCGACCAGAGGTGGGCCCACGGCAACTTCCGCCGCTGGGCCACTGTCACCCACCGCAGCATCAGCATCCAGCACCGCACCGGCCAACCCACCGCCGATCCCGACGCCCTCCTGCGCCACCTGGTACCAGGGGCGCAGACCCGATGACAGCCACCCCACCCGAAGACGGCCATACCCCCGCCTTGGGTACCCCGCCCCCTTGGATCCCGCACACCGCCACCCTGCCCGCACCGGTCACCGTCATAGTCGACCCCCACGACGAAGCCCACTACATGCGACTGGCGTTCACCGCCCACCAGCCCGGCCGCGGGCACATCACCGTCCATCCCACGCCCGCACCGGCTGTGCCCGGCGGCGCCTACCTTGCCCACGACGTGATCCGCGCCCTGGGCAAACACCTGCCCATCCTCACCGAAGACCACCACGCGCCTCCATGGATCACCTACGCCGAACGCAGCTGGCGCATCGCCGCCGCCTGGATCCTGGCCCTCGGCGTCACCCGCATCACCGTCTGCCGCGCCCATCGCCTCACCCGAAGGCAATGGGAGCACCTGCTCACCCTCAACGCCGGCACTGGCATCCGCCTGACACTGCTCTGCAACGGGCCACTGCCACCACACGCAACGGCGACCCTGGCCGCCGCCGACCACCGCCTGCTCGACGATCCGGCCGCGGCCGCCGCGCACTGGCGACCTGCCAGGAAAGACCTGCCCGGCCACCGTTGGTGGCAGCACCACGCCCCCTTCCCCCCAACAGTTGGCGAGGTGTGGTTCCCGATGCCCCCGCAACCCACACGCCCCGTCACCTACCGCCCGCCCGCGCCCCCACCGCACGTGGACGGCCCCATCACGCCCAAGCCGCCGCCCCACGCCCACCAGGACCACTGCCATCCGCACACCGCCACCGTCGCCGCCCGGATCCACACCCGCATCGCCCACCCCGTCCACGCCGCCTGTGTCGCGGTGCGTGTCCTGACCGGCTACACCACAGACCAGATCGGGCACTTGCTCTACCGGCCCGGCCAGGGCCTGCCGCCGTTGCCCGCATGGACCGACCCCCTACTGGAAGCCGCCCGCCGTCTGGCCGAAATCAGCGGCCACCCCGATACACCCAATCCGCTGGCCAGCCCCCGCTGGCAACACCCCGAAATCGAGCAGGCCCTCACCGCGTGCCGCCTGCTTCCCTCACCACCCGCTCGCACCACCAGCGGCCCAGCACGCTCCGCACCCAAGAACGACATCGCCTCCACGCTGCGCGGCCGCACTGCCTGATCAAGGACATGCCGTATGCTCCACGGCCCGGACAGCACCAGCTCCATCGCCCACGCACTCGACATTGCCGACGCCCGCTACTGGACACGCCAGCCCCCGAAATCCGACCGGGCCCGGCTGCGCTTCCTGCAGGCGCGCCACACCAGCATCACGGCACTGGCCGCGCAGTTGAACACCACGCCAGCCGCTTTGCAAAACCTCCTCGACCATCCGCAGAGCCCCGCGACCCAACCAACCCGCGAGGCCATCGCCCACGACATCATCCGCATGTGGCAGCCGAGGGTCCGCCGCCGCATCCATCGCCAGATCATCAACAGCCAGCACGCGCCTGTGCAGGTACACCTCTGTGCCTGGTTCGGGTTCGACGCCGCCGCCGGCTCCTCCGACGACGGCCGTCAGCGCCGGCTCACCGAGGCACTGCCCGCCCCCCTACCCACAACTGCTGTTCGAGGCCCGCCACCAGGGCGCGGGGGAACCTGAACTACGGCAGATCCTCGGTGAGGCGCTGGCAGAGACTTACTTCCACCTGCGCTCTCCACGCAAGCGCAGCCAAGTCCGGCTCACCGACATCGCCTATGTCGAGTTCGCTTATTGAGTTGCCTGCGGCATCGCCGGGCGGGGACCGCCGTCAGGGTCGGACAGCCTCGTGGGAGCAGCCCTTCTCAGCAGCGGGGGTTGGTACCACTTCGGGTTGATCCTCCACGATGGCCACCCCGGCCGGGTACCTACATGGCAGGCTCTCGGCCAGGCATCTGGTCGTTGGTGGAAGGCAGCCGATGAAGAAGCTCCTCAATGAGCGGCAGCTTGCGGTGCTGGAGTGGGTCGGCAAGGGCTGCCCCGAGGGGGTCTGGGACTCCAGCGGCTATAAGGCCAGCTGCCAGGCGCTGCAGAACAGAGGACTGGTCAAGGTCTCCCGACGTGGCGGTCGTTGGAACGTGGCGCTGACAGATGCCGGCAGCCACTACCTGGCCCACGGCACCTACCCGGCCACTCCGGCTTCAGCCAAAAATCTGGCCATGCCCCGGTTGACGCCTGTCAAGGCGTCGACGGACGCTGGACCTACTGCCTCGCCGCTGCCTCGAATGCCGCGCCAACCACGCAAGTCCTTCACCGAGCAGCTGCTGGAGGAACTTGAAGCATCGGGCGGCAGGATCGTGCGGACGGGGCGGGACTCCGACGGGTGGCCTGCCCGCGTGGCCACCGCGTGCAGGTCCGGACGGATCCCGAAGACGAAAGAACTGTATGGGGGGTGGTGTCGTGACGGCTACGAGATCAAGCTTGTCGACACCCCGGCATGGCGGCTGGCGGTCCTGGAACCGGTGGCTGTCCCGTCTCGGCTCACACGCCCACACAAAGTGGTCCAGGCCATGCAGAAGGTATCCCAACCGCTTGCTTTGACGAGATCCGTCCAGGGGCGCGCCCTGCGGCTCGTGCACGCTCTCCTGACAGCGGTCGAACGCGACGGTCATACCTGCGCAGCCGGTGTGGTGGATGCAGCACCGCCCCCGCACCGCCGCCGCAGCTCTCGATCCCACTTCACGGTCACCGCCCAGGGGCAAAGCGTCGACTTCCTCGTCGTCCAGGAACAGGACCGCGCCGAGCACATTCCGACCGAGAAGGAGCTGGCCGAGGCGAAGAAGTACTCCTGGGTAAAGATCCCCCGGTTCGACTACACGCCCTCCGAGCGGCTGCGCTTGGTCCTCAGCGGCGGTCAGCCGCACCGTGCGTCCGAGTGGGCCGACAGCGCTGAGCGCCCCCTGGAGGAGCAGCTCCCCGAGATCGTGCAGGAGATCGGGCTGCGGGGAGAGGCGGCCGAACGCAGACGCCTTGCCGACCTGGAGGCGGAACGGCAAAAGCGCCTTCGCTGGGAAGCCGCGATGGCGCAGGCCCGTGAAGAGTACGCCGAGGCTTACCGAATCAGGGAGTTGGAGTCGCGGGAGGCCGCCTGGCGCCGCGCGAACCACCTGGGTGAGTATCTCGATGCCGCCCGCGCGCATGCCGGATCCCTCCCACCGGGGCCGGTAAAGGCCCAGGCCGACGCATGGATCGACTGGGCCACACGGCACGTAGCTCAGCTCCAGCTGATGGCCCAGCGGCTCCAGCTCCCCGCCATCCCAGAACCCCGCCCCGACGACCTCAAGCCGTTCCTTCGAGGCCAGAGCCCGTATGGCCCCAACCTCTACTGACCAGGTCTGAGCTTCTGGCCTTGCCTTCACTGCTTCCGAGAGCCGCTCCGACGTCAGCCCGCCGGCGCGCGGCACGCGTTCTTGACGGGGAGGGGACTTCGCTCGGCCCCCTCTGCGATCTGGCCAAGGGCTCAGCGCGGGGCCACATGGCTGCCCGGTACGTGCCCTCGGCTGGGGCAGTGTTCCTCGGCCCGCAGGAACGTTGTGCTAGCCAGGGAGAGCGAACAGGTACAGTCCTTCATCAGATATTAGAGTCGGGTTGACGGTTTAGGTGCATGCTTCCTACGCTTGCGGTGACCGAGCGGCGTCGGAGGAAGGGAGGCCGGTGTGCTGCTGACCACCGGTCAGGCGGCTGCGGAACTCGACTGCGCGGTGACCACCTTCCGTCGCCTGATCCACGCGGGCCTGATCCCGGGGACAGCCCGTCGCGGCGTGCGGGTTATGGTGCCGCTGGAGGTGGTCCTCGCACTGAAGGACCGTCCTGTAGCGGACCTGGCGCACCTGCAGGTACCGGAGATAGCCGTGCTCCGCGCCGACGTCGCCCCGGCGACCCGCCAGCAGAGTGAGCAGACACAAGGCTTCTCTGCGTCCCTGCCTCCCGATGAGCTGCTGGCTGCCTTGCAGGGGCGGTGGCGGTGCAATCCGGCGAGTGTGGCAGCCGGACAGATCCTGCCGGTGACCCTGTCCGGCTACGTGGTCGCCGTCCTCAGCGGCTTGCAACAGTGGGCGAAAGACAGTCAGGGCCGGCACAGCTTTCCCGATGCCGTTCTGGCCGGTTACGTCACCGACTTGGTCACCCCCGTCACGCACCTCACCGCACCCACCCGGTCCGGACGCCAAGCGGCGAGCCGGCTGCTCGGCGCTGCGCTCCCGTCCCATTCCGGCGGCCCGGTGGCCTACATCCGCACCCGCCCTACTGCCATCACCAGCCAGGAGTCCTGATGGATGCGTCCGCTTACAAGGCCGGCCTGGCCGAACTGCGAAGCCTGCGCGAGGACATCAAGAAGGCCCGCACCGCCCTGAACCGGCTGGAAGCCCGTCGGGACAAGCAGATCAACGCCCTGGCCAGCCACACCAAGGCCAAGGCCGAGCAGATCGCTCCCGCTGCCGGGCTGAGTATCGCCGACGTCGTAGCCGCTGCGCCGGATCTGACCCCCGGCGCCCTGGCCACTCCCACGACCTCAGCAACCAGCCAGGGGAACCACGCATCTGCCGCGCTCTGTGCGCCTGCTGCCACTGCTGGCGCCCAGCAGCAGGCCGTGGCCCCGCCCGCACCCGCCCCGAGCGCAACCGTCGTCGTGCCCGCGCCGTCGTCCCCGCTGGCCGAGGCACGCCCCGAGGCCGCCCTCGCGCCCAGCGCGGCGCCGGCCGAGTTCACCGCCCGGCCCGCGCTGGCTGATGCACTCGAGCCTGCCGCGCAGCAGCCGCGCCTGCTGCCGTCGATCCCCCCCGACGCGGGACCAGCCTGGTTCGGGCATGTCAGCGGTCTGGCGTCCACCCGGCCGAACTTCACCCAGCAGGCCAGGGCGACGGTCTTCCTCGACACTGCCACCGGGATCCTGGCACATCGCGACCAGACCATCCGCATCGATCTCGCGGGCGCGAGCGCCGGCGAGATCCTCAACGCCGTCTCGCTGACCGTGCCTGGCCCGGTCGAGCGGATCTACATCACCGCAGGCGATCCCTGGCACCGCGACGCCGCCCGCTACCCCTATCTCAAAGACGCCGTCGCCGCCTGGCTGAACGCCCCCACCCTGGGCTGGCGCACCGACACCGGACGCGGCCAGGACCGCATGGCCGGCCACTTCGTCCATGCCCGCAACCCCGTCGGCCGCTACATGCGCGAAAACGGCGAGGGACACGTCGAGATCCGCTCGGTAGGGGAGTGGTTCGACCCCGATGGCGCCGACCCCGCCACCGTCCGCGACGCGTTCGTGCTGCTGTGGAAGAACCTGCGCCGCCACTGGCCCGACGCCGTCGTCATGGGCTCACCGTCCCAGACCGGCCGGGACCTGTGGACCCGCACCATCCCCACCCGCGGTCAGTACGCCGAGGGCTATCCCGTGCTTTCCGAGGAACTGCGCGGCCTGATGCACGCCACCGCAGGCCAAGGCCGCAACGAACTCCTCACCCCCGCGACCACCCCCCAAGTGCCGGAGCAACTGCCCGCCCTGGTGGAATATGACCGGACCTTCGCCTACGCCAAACACACCTGGAAGTCCCCGGTCGGCACCCCGCGCCGCATCACCGCGGCCACCTTCCACTCGTGGTCGGACAATGAACAGGCCAGGGCCCTGTTCGGCTGCGGGCACTGGCACATCCGCGCCACCGTCCCCGAAGGCTGGGGCCACGTCGGGCTGCTGCCCGCCCCGGCTCCCGGCGACCGCGCCTGGCACTACCCCGCCACCCCCGGCACCACCTTCACCACCTGGGCCGGCGGACCGGAAGTCCACACGGCCCTAACCAACCCCCTCAGCCCCTGGAAGATCGAGATCCTCGACGGCATCCTGTGGGAGGAGGGCAAACCCCTGGACGACTGGGCGAAAAACCTCAAGGACGCCTGGGCCGCCCTCGACGCCCAGGCGGCCCTGCACACCGACCCCCGCCAGGCCCGAGCCGCGCACCTGGCCTCCCGGGCGGTGCGCGCCATCCTGCTGTACGGGATCGGGTCCTTCGCCCAGCGGCCCCGCATGGTCACCGGCACCACCCCCCGTGCCCTGGAACGCGACGTCCCCGCGGACGCGGAGATCATCAGCTTCGACGACCAGCAGATCACCTGGCAAAAACCCACCGGCTTCTCTCGCGACCCCAACGCCCACCCCGAATGGTCCGCCGCGATCTGGTCCGCCGCCCGCGCCGCCCTGCTCATCCAGCGCCACCGCGACGAGGGCGCCTTCGCTGGCGCCCTGCACGTTCCCACCGGAACCGTCGTCGCCTTCCGCACCGACGCCCTCTACCTCACCGGCACCCACCCCTGGCCCTACCATCGCCAGCCCGGCGATTACCTCCTCAAGGGCCACCTCACCGGCCCCGTCGTCGCCCCGACCAGCGAGGAAGAACTCCTCGCTCTGCGCGACGCTGGCCGCACCGCCCTCACCGGAGCACCCGCCTGATGCCCCCGCGCAACCGCCGACGAGCCGCCGCAGGCACCTCCCGCACCGGCCCGACCGGCAGGGACCTGAACGAGGCCGCACGCATCACCGCCCGCCTCCAGCAAGCCGGCCTGACCAAAGCCGACATCGCCCGAATCCTCGGCCGCGACCCCTCCCTGATCTCCCAGTTCGCCACCCGCAATAAGGGCGCGGCTTTCGTTCCCGCCCTCACCCAGATCGAGCGCGCCGTGGCCGGCGGGATCAGCGACCGTGAAGAGCTCGCCGCCATCGCTGCCCCCCACATCACGCGCCGCACCACCGCCTCCGGAAGCCGCGCACGCGTCCGGACCAAAGCAGTGTTGATCACCCCCGCCGGCACTGGCACCGGCCGCGCCGGAGCCCAGGCCATCGCGTCCGGCTCCGCCCGGCTGCGTCCCCTGATCGCAGAAGCTGCCCGCCTCGGACTGCGCTTGGCCTTCACCGTCCGCGTGGCCAAGACCGGCTACATCCACCCATCGGGCTCACGCACCGACTCGCCTGGCATCCGCCGAAGCGTCATCCAGCGCGCCGACCACACCGAGGAGCGTTCCTACGGCTCCGCCCACACCGGCGGCTTTGATGCCGCCGAATTCGCTGCCCGCGTGGACGCAGCCGGCGGGGACGTGACCGCCGCCGTGCACGCCTTCCTCGTCGAGACCGGCCGTGTTCACCCCAGCGCCCGCATTATTCACCTGGAGATCCGCACCTGGCGGGCGCGCTGATCCTCCAGGGCCAGAGCGCCGTTGTGACTGTCTGCGCTGGCCTGGGTGCATGTCTGTGGAAACGAACGCGGGCGGTGAGCGTGCTCGGGGGGGCCTGGTACTGGGGACTGCCTGGGGGAGCGGAACGCCGGCGCTGTTCTTCCCGGCGGGCACCAGGGCTCCGTCTGGGGGGTCCCTCGCCTTGCGGGGTGTTCCTCGTTCGCAGGAATGGCTGCTGTGCTGCACAGTGGTCAGGAGGGGCGGGCCTGCTTTCAACTGCGTCCGCACGGCCTTCGCGAGACTCTCCGCCCGGACGGGTGATGTCAGTGGTGGAGGGCAGAATGCGTGCAGGGGAAGGGAGTGGCGATGTCCACTGACGGTTCTGACCTGCGGATACCTGCGCCCAGCGGTTGCCGGTGGTGTGGGATCGAGCAGCGTGAGCACATGCAGCGATGGAAGCCTCCGGTCGGATGGCACGAATGGGCCGCGCCGACGCTGGAGCAGCGCAAGGAGCGGATGTGGGCACGTCGTGGCAAGGGTCGTCCGCAGGCCGGCGGAGGTCAGGCCCTGCGAAGCGGTTTCATCCGGCTAGCGTCCTGAGTTCTGCGAAAACGTTCCGCAGTTGTTCAGGAACGTCGTTGGAATCCTCCAGGGCCATCGCGAGCTCGTACATCATCTCGGGCTTGCCGCCCGGGCCGGTGGGGCTCTGCTCCTGGAGCAGTTGCTGTACTGCCCCGCTGAACTTGCCCTGACCGCGCAGGCTGGTGAAGTCGGCCGCTTGCCAGCTTCCCTCGTTCCTGGCCCAGATCTGGTTGGCGACGCGTGCCCACACCTCGTCCTCGAAGAGCTCCTCGAGTTCGTTGTACTTTTCCTGGTCCGCGGCCTCCGGGTCGGGTTCGCCGAGGAACTTGACGTACCGCTGCGGGTCGGGGGCGAAGAACTGGTCGAGCTTGGGGGTCTTGAAGATGCCCTTGCTCACGTTGCGGCTGTCGGCGTCGACGACCAGCATGATCGTCCGCCCGTGCTGGGCGAGGTACCGTGCGAGGTGCAGGGCGCCTTCGTTGTTGAAACAGGCCCACAGCGCGATGCCGGCAGCCTGCAGGGACAGTTCCTGGCACAGCCGGAACAGCAAGGGGAAGGCACGCTGTTCGGTTTCGCCCTCCACGGCCAGGAAGCAGCGCTCGTGCAGGAGTACGGAGTTGCGCAGGCCGACCGCTGCGGCGATCTTGCCCAGGTGTGCGTCGATGTGGTCTCCGAGCAGCCCGGCGCCCAGGCGCTCCACCACGGTGCGGTGGTTGTCGAGTTTCAAGTGCACCACGTCGGAGATGTCGACGCCGTCGATGAGGTTCATCGAGTGCGTGGCGACCAGCACGCTGACGTGGGGGATGGCGCTTTGGTCCCGGATCAGCTGCATGATCTTGCGCTGGTGGGTGTAGTCCAGGTGTGTGTCGGGTTCGTCGTAGACGACGATTGTTTGCACCGGGGGCGGCTCGGGCAGGTCGGTCAAGTCCGCGGCGGGAGAGATGTCCTCTTCCTCGGCCAGCAGTTCGCTGGTCCATTCCCAGATGGCCAGCGACACGCGCCGGTTGCTTCCCAGCCCGGACCGCTCCAGGCCCACCGCCTCACCGGCGATGCGGGCGATGCGCAGGGGCGCCGCGCGGAACCCCTGCTGGAAGGATACGTCGGGCTCGACGAAGACCTCTGCCAGATCGGGGCAGCGGCTTTGGATGTGGTCGCACAGTGACTTGGCGTCGATCCGCAGCCGGTCTTTGACCTCATCCTCGATGGAAGTCAGCTTGCCTTTGAGGTCCGGGTCTTCCATGTGGCTCTGGAACCGGTCGATCAGAGCGGTCTTGACCGCGTCGTCGGGCCGGGCCGCCTTGCCGTCGAACGGCAGGAACCGCGGCATGCGCTTGTCCAGTCCCGGTGGAACGGGCAGCCAGTTCTCGGCACTGGCGTGTGCATGTCCGTACTCATGCAGGGCTCGTACCAGGTCTGCCCTGCGCGGGGATGGGGGAGTGAGCGCGAACTCCTTCACCAACTCCTTCAACGCCGGCACCAGCAGCTTGGACAAGTCGTGCAGCCGCTCGTCGTCCGGAACCGACCCCCATATCTCCAGTCTGGTGACGAGGTCCTCCCCGCCCGTCCTGCGCAGCTTCACCTGAGGAGGCAGACCGAACTGGTCCTGCTCGTAAGGGTCGAGGGTGAACATGCCGGACACGTTGGTGCTTTCGCACCGCCCCGGCGCTCCTAGCCCGCTGCCGTCGGCGCTGGCCAGGTAGGTGCGGTCGGCCTCGGAGAGGGAGCGTTTGCCCAGCAGGAAGGCCAGCGCGTCGAGCAGGGCGCTCTTGCCGCCGTCGTTGTGCCCGGCGAGGATGGTCGGCTTACTCACGGGGATGTCCTCGACCTCGGTCAATGAACGGAAGCCGCTGACGCTGAAGCTGTTCAAGTGCACTGCGCGACCGCTTCCCGTCCCCCGCCCGGACACCCCCGCCCGAGCACATACCTGACGCTCACTCAGATGCTGCGCCTTCGTTCCGAGCGCCCCATCCTAGAGGGTCCGCGGAGTCATCGCGATCTACTGCGCGAACCCTGCACGCCGTCGGACCGCCGTTCGCTCAAAACGCCACATCGTTGGCCGAAGCATCTTTTACCGAAACGCTCCTCGGCGGGATTGATTGTCACTAGGATCATCGGCTCATGGGCAGCTTGCGGCTCGTGGCGGGTACCCGGGCAGTCGGCTGCGCTATGGCCCGGGCGGTCGCGGCCCTCGGGTCCCTGGGGCAACTGTCGGGCCATCAGCGGCCTTATCTGTTGGCCGGTTTCGGGTGGTGTGCCGCAGTAGCGGCAGGTGGGAGCGTCTGCTCGTGCCCGCGATTGCCTGTGCCGGCCGACCGCGCCTTGCGGCCTCGGTTCCTCGGCGGCGACGCCGTGACCGTGCGGCGTCACGCAGCGAGCCGCGGGAAGAGAATGTATCTCCTTATCTCATATCATCTACTCATAAGTAAGGAAGATTTTCGGTGAAACGGCGTCAGATAGGCGCTGTGGTCGCTACGGTTCGTCATCATGCGGTTCCTGCACACCTCGGACTGGCACCTGGGCCGCCGGTTCCACGGAGAAGACCTGATCCCCGCCCAGAGCGCCTTCCTCGATCACCTGAACGATACGGCCCGCGCCGAGAACGTCGACGCGATCCTGATGGCCGGCGACATCTACGACCGGGCCATCCCCGGCCTGGATGCGGTACGCCTGTTCAACCGGGCCCTGCACCAGCTCGCTGACCTCGAGATACCGATCGTCATGATCAGCGGAAACCACGACTCGGCCCACCGTCTCGGCGTCGGCTCCGGGCTGTTCGCCCGCGCCGGGATCCACCTGCGCACCGACCCGGCCACCTGCGACGTCCCCGTCGTCCTGACGGACGAGCACGGACCGGTCGCCGTGTATGGGGTGCCCTACCTCGAGCCATCGATGGTCCGCGGCCAGCTGGAGGCGGAGGCCACCTCGCACGCCGCGGTGCTGACCGCGGCCCTGGACCGGGTCCACTCCGATCTCACCAACCGGCAGCCGCCCGGGACCCGCTCGGTGGTCATCGCCCACGCCTTCGTCACCCCCGGCACCGGTCAGGACGATGAATCCCAGGCGGAGGAGTCGGCCAGCGAACGCGACATCAGCGTCGGCGGTGTCGCCCACGTCGGCGCCGACGTCTTCGACAGCATCGACTACGTCGCCCTCGGCCACCTCCACGGCCCCCAGAGGGTCACCGACCGCGTCCACTACAGCGGCTCCCCGCTGCCCTACTCCTTCTCCGAAGCCGACCACGTCAAGTCCTTCACACTGGTCGACCTCACCCCCGGCACGGCCCCCACGGTCACCCGTCTGCCCTGCCAGACCCCCCACCGCCTGGAATGCGTCGAAGGCCTCCTGGACGACCTGCTCACCGATCCCGCCCACGAACCACTCAAGGACGCCTGGCTCGAGGTCACCCTCACCGATGCGGCCCTGCCGTTCGAGGCCATGGCCCGGCTGCGCCGCCGCTTCCCCCACACACTCAGCCTCAAGCACCAGCGCGCCTTCATCCCTGCCCAAGCCACCGGCACCCCCACCTACACCGAACGTCTCCGCGGCCGCAGCGAACTCGACATCGCCTGCGACTTCATCACCGACATGCGCGGCACCGGCCCCACCCCCGACGAACACGCCCTGCTCCAGCAGGCCGTCGACTCCGCCCGGGTGAACGAACTGCAGAAGGAAATCGTCTGATGCGCCTGCACCACCTCACCCTGCAGGCTTTCGGCCCCTTCGCCGGCACCCACACCGTCGACTTCGACGCGCTGTCCGCCGACAACCTGTTCCTCCTACACGGCGACACCGGCGCCGGCAAGAGCACCCTGTTCACCGCCATCTGCTTCGCCCTGTACGGCGAACCCCCGGTCGAACGCGACCTTCTGCTGCGCAGCCACCACGCCCCGGCCGACCTGCTCACCCAGGTCACCTTGGACGTCACCATCGCCGGCCACCGGCTGCGCATCGAACGCGAACCCCAGCAGACGCGCCCCAAGCGAAGCGGTACGGGCGAGACCGTCCACAAGGCCGAGACCCGGCTCCAGCGGTGGACGACCGACTCCCTCGGCCAGGGCCACTGGGAACCCTCCAGTAGCTCCCATCAGGAAACCGGCAAGGAGATCAAAGACCTCCTCGGCATGAGCCGGACCCAGTTCTGCCAGGTCGTCCTCCTGCCCCAGAACGAGTTCACCAAGTTCCTCTACGCCGCCGCGCCGCAGCGCCGCGAACTGCTGGGCAAGCTCTTCCACACCGACCGGTACGCGCAGATCGAACGCTGGCTGAACGACCACAGCCGCACCACCCAGAAGAACCGCGACGCCGCCCGCGACGAAGTGCTGCATCTGGCGGCCCGCATCCACCAGGCTGCCGGACCGGACCTGAAATCCGAGCACGACGCCCCCACTCCCGACGTCCCGCACGCCCTGACCGACCTTGCCCTTGTCTGGGCCCAGGACCTGACCCAGGCAAGCCAGGCCGACGCCCTCACAGCCCAGGCCGACGCCGAGAAGGCAAAGAAGAACCAGGCCGAGCACCAGATCCTGGAAGCCGCCACGCGCGTCCTGCATCAGCAGCAGACCACCCATGCCGCCGCCCGCGCGGAACTGGACAGGCTGCACGAGCAGACCCCTCACCAAGAAGCCCTGGGCCGGCGCCGCGAGCAGGCCCGACGCGCCCAGCAGCTCGCGCCGCTGCTGCACGCCGCCAGCACCGCCCGCACCGACCACACCCACGCCCAGGACACCGAAAGCGCCGCCCGAAGCCGGCTGCTCTCTGAGCACGCCACACTCCAGGCAGCTGACCTCGCAACGGCCGGGCAACGCATGCGCGACGACGTCGCTGTGCTGGGCACCCTGCTCCCCGAAGAGACCAACCTTCGCCAACTCACCGCCGATCTGGAACGGATCGACGCCGAGCGGCAGGACTTCACCGTCCAGCAGCACACCGCCCGCAACTGGCTCGAACAGGAGACCACCCACCGCGCCGCCCTGGACGCCCGCCGGGAAACCGCCCGCCAGGCCGAGGAAGAGGGCCGCCGCCACCGGGATCAGCTGGAGACCCTGACCTCGCGCGTGGAGGCCGCCGAACGCCGCGACGCCCACCTCGCGCAGATCACCGCCACCGAACAGCGTCTGGCCGCCGCTCAGCAAGCCACCGAGATGGCTGCCCAGGACCACATCGATATCCGCCGCCGACGCACCGAGGGCATGGCCGCTGAACTAGCCGCCAGCCTCGCCGACGGCGCGCCCTGCCCGGTCTGCGGCTCGTGCTCCCACCCGGCCCCCGCCACAGCTCCCGACGGGCAGCCCACCCGCGAGGACGAACAAGCCGCCGAGCAGACCCACCAGCGAGCCCAGCAGCAGCGCGACGCGATCGCCAGCGAACTGCAGCAGCTGCGCGAGAACGCTGCCACCGCGACCGGCGAAGCCGGCGACACCCCGCTGGCCGACCTCACGGCCGAACACGAGGCCCTCACCACGCAGCTGACCGACGCCCTCCAGCGAGCCGCAGACCGGGGGGCCGCCGACGAGGAACTCCTCGCCATGGACCGCGAACACTCCGCCATGACCCAGCAGCTCAACCTCGCCACCGCCGGCCTGTCCGCCCGCAACGCCACCTACGACACCCAGTCCCAGCGGCAGGCCGAGCTCACCAAGAAACTCGACGACGCCCGCGGCACCGCCCCCACCCTCGCAGCCCGTATTGACGAGCTCACCCGCACCGCCGACCACCTCAAGCAGGCCGCCGAGGCGTCCCGCGCCGCCGCCATCGCTGCGGAGACCCGCGGCACCCGCACCACCGAGGCCACGGCCGCCGCCTCAACCCAGGGCTTTGACACCCTGGCCGCCGCTGAGCAGGCCCTGCTCAGTGAGGAGGACCTGGGCAACATCGAAGAAGAGATCAACCAGTGGCGCGAGGCCCGCGCCACCCACCAAGCCGTCCTCGACAACCCCGCCCTGCAGCAGGCCGCTGCCCAGCCGCCCGCAGACGTCGACGCCGCAGCGGTCCGACGCGGCGCCGCAGACGACCAGTACGTCCAAGCAGCCGCCACCGCCGGCAACGCCCAGGCCCGCACCACGGAGCTCACTGACCTCGCCGCCACATTGGGCGAGGCTGTTGAGCGACTGGAAGCACTGGATAAGGCCCACAGCACCGCCCGCCACCTCGCCGACCTGGCCACCGGCAACTCAACCAGCGCCCGGGTCCGCATGCAGCTGGAGGCCTACGTCCTGGCCGCACGCCTCGAACAGGTCGTCGCCGCTGCCAACACCCGCCTCGGCCTGATGTCCGAGGGCCGCTACACTCTGCGCCACTCCGACCACCAAGCCGCCCACGGCGCCCGCTCCGGCCTCGGCCTGGAAATCACCGACGCCTGGACTGGCCGCCCCCGCAAGACCGATACCCTCTCCGGCGGCGAATCCTTCTTCGCCTCTCTGTCCCTTGCCCTCGGCCTGGCCGATGTCGTCACCCATGAAGTCGGCGGCAACCCCCTGGACACCCTCTTCATCGATGAGGGCTTCGGCACTCTCGACGACGACACCCTCCACAAGGTCCTTGACGTCCTGGACTCCCTGCGCGCCCACGACCGTACTGTCGGCGTCATCAGCCACGTCCCGGAACTGCGCCGCCGTATCACCCAGCGCCTGTACGTCCGAAAGGGCCTCACCGGATCCACTCTCGCCCACCTGACCGAAGCAGCCGAATAGCCTGAGCCCAAGGGGGCAACACCCTACCTCCTTGGCCCGTCAGACCCCGGCCCGACCCCACACCGGAGCGGCACACTCGTCATGGCCCTTTCCGACATTGAGCTCCGGCCTCACCAGAAGGAAGCTGTCGCCGCCACCGCCGCCGTCCTGCGCGAACAGCCCCGCGCCGCGGTCATCGCCGCCTGCGGCACCGGCAAAACCCTCATCGCCGCCCGCACCGCCACCCGCCTGACACCCCGCGGCCGCGTCCTGGTCCTGGTCCCCACCCTCGACCTGCTGGCCCAGACCGCCCGGGTGTGGCGGGCCGCCGGCCGCAAGGGGCCCGCAGTCGCGGTGTGCTCCGCCCGCCAGGCCCTGGATCACGACCCGGTCGGCGGCGACACGCCCATGACGACCTCCCCACAGGAACTCGCCGCGCGCCTGCCCGGTGATCTTGCGGGCCCGGTGACCGTGTACGCCACCTACGCCTCCCTGCACGCCGTGGCCTCCGCCCACCAGGCATTCAACCTGCCGGCCTGGGACCTGGTTGTCGTCGACGAAGCCCACCGCACCGCCGGCCGCCTGGGCAAAGCGTGGTCAGCCATCCACCACGACGACCAGATCCCCGCCGCCCGCCGCCTCTACCTGACCGCCACCCCCCGTGTCTGGGACCGCGACGACGGCAGCGACGAAGGGTCCGACGAGCCGGTCGCTTCCATGGACGACGAAGCCGTCTTCGGTCCCGTCGCCTACCGGCTGACCCTGTCCGACGCTATCGACCTCGGACTGCTGGCCGACTACCAGATTCTCGTCCCCGTCGTCACCGACAAAGACCTGCGTGACTGGCTCGCTACTGGACCCGGCGCCGGCGCCGATGGCGTGCGCCTGGCCGGGCGCCAGGTCGCCGTCCTGCGCGCCATCGCCGACCACCACCTGCGCCGCGTGCTGACCTTCCACCACCGCGTCGCCGACGCGAGAGCCTTCGCCACCACACTCACCGACACCGCGCACTGCCTCCCCGGCACCCTCCAGCCGGCCGGACTGTGGGCGCAGTGGATCAGCGGCGACCACACCCCGCAGGTCCGCCGCCGCCTGCTCATGGAATTCGCCCAACACCCCAAGGGCTCCACCGCAGTACTCTCCAACGCTCGCGTCCTGGGAGAGGGCATCGACGTCCCCGCCATCGACGCGGTCGCCTTCACCGACCCCAAGGACAGCCCCGTCGACACCGTCCAGGCCGTCGGCCGCGCCCTGCGCCAGACCCCTGGCGCCGGCAAGAAGGCCACCCTGATCGTCCCCGTCTACACCACCCCCGGCGAAGACATCGACGACCTGATCAACAATGACGCCTACACCCCGCTGTGGAAGACCCTTCAGGCCCTGCGCGCACACGACGACCGCCTCGAAGCGCGGCTGGCCGACCCCCGTACCGACCGTCCCTCCCTGACCGGGCCCACCGATGACCCCGACGCATGGCTGCGCTTCGACCACCCCGTCCGCAGCGACGAGATCGCCCTGGCCCTCTCGCTTCGCGTCCTGGCCCCCAAGAGCGCCGAGTGGCGCGCAGGCCTTGCAGCCGCCCGCCGCTACCACCGTACCCACCACCATCTCGACGTCCCTCAGGCATTCGAGGACACCAGCGGCTACCCGCTGGGCCGATGGCTGACCTGGCAACGCCACCTGCACACCACAGGCGCCCTCGGTCCGGCTCGCACCGCCGCCCTGGAACGCCTCGGCATCATCTGGGAGCCCCATCGCCAGGCATGGGACCGCGGACACGCCCACGCCACCGCCTGGGCCGAAGAACACGGTCACCTCGCCGCCCCCGTCGACGAGCAGCACGACGGTTTCCCCCTGGGCCGCTGGCTGGCAACGCAGCGCTTCCGCGCCGACCGGCTCATCGCCGAGCGGACTGCGGCCCTGGCCGCTCTCGACCCCTGGTGGAACCCGCCCTGGTCCCAGACCTGGCAACGCACCTATCGCACCGTCCAGCACCACCTGCAGGCCGGCACCGCCCTGGAACAGGCCCCCGACGGCGCGCGACTCATGCAGTGGCTGCACACCCAGCGCACCCACCGTGAGCGCCTTCGCTCGCATCAGCAGCGCTTGCTGGCCGACCTCGAAACACCGCACGCCCCGCCCCAGCAACCCGTCGCGTCCCGGGCACGCCGCCGCCCCACCTTCCAGCAGATGCTGGCTGCGGCCGCCGCATTCCACGCCCGCGCGGGCCACCTCGAGGTCCCGCAGCGCCACACCGAGGACACCGAGGAAGGACCCGTCCGCCTCGGCCAGTGGATCAGTAACCAGCGCCGCCGCCACGCTACGCTCCCCCCCGAGCACGCGGATGCTTTGAGCGCGCTGGGGATGCGCTGGGCCAAACAGGAGTCCCCCCAACGAGGCCCTGGTGGGCCTCAGTTACCGGCTGAACTCGACCGGGCAGCGATCACACGTCATCGTCGGTGAGGAATCCGCGCAAGGGAATGTAAGGAAGGTCCTCACCGCTCACGCCGGTGCCCTTGCGGCGCAGGGCTGTCAGATCGCGGATGATCGCCGCGTAATGGACTGCTGTGGCTCCTGGTGGCACTGCTGCAGCGAGCCGATGGACCGTGTCGGCTGGCAATGGGCGTCCCCGGCGCCCCGCTTCAGCGATGACGATGATGGGGTCGATGCGGCCCGCGTGCAGGGAAAGCGCTGCCGCAGCGGAGAAGATGTCCCGGTGCATCGCGTCGGTGAAGTCCCCTTCCTCCAGCACCGACACGAGGTGCTGCGTCAGCGGGCCACTGGACATGACTGCGGCCAGCACGGCACGCTCCGCGTGTGGGTCGCACAGATAGCCTTCCGGCCCGTCCGGCGGCTCGTGCGAACCGACCATGGTCTTCGTCACGTGTCTGCTCCTTCGCGCCAGGGGACCAGTCCGCACCGCCGGGCCGGTTCAGGGCTCGCCGTCAGTGCGCAGGCCGTCGATGATGTCACTCCGCGCCGCACTGTTCCCGTGGACGGGTTCGCCTCGCCCCGCCGTACGGCAGCGGCCAGGGGTGTGCCACGGCGTACGAGCCCCATCAGACGGAGGCAGGCGGGAGGAGCCGGCCGAGGATGGCGTCGTGTTCTTGGAACACCACCCGCCCCACGTTGCTCAGTTCGTGGGCGAGTTGCGGGTCGATGTGTTCGGTGGGGAGCGGGCCCAGCGGTACCGCGGACGGCTGCGGGCCCGCGCCGTGGAGTGTGGCCAGGTCCATGGCAACAAGTGTGGCGCCGTACAGGCGGACGACGGTGTGCGCGATGCCGAGGCCCGGCCCGTCCAGGTCGCCTGCGTACCGCAGTGCCACGCCCTGGTCGACGGCGAGTTGCAGCAGGGCGTGGTCGACGGCGCGCAACTGTCCGCTGGTGCACGCCAGCGGCGCAGTGTGGCCGCGAGCGAGGGCGGCTTCGAGGACGGAGGGGTTCTCCACCACGGTGAGCACCTGGGCCGGGTCCAGGCGCGGGGGAGTACGGGTCAGATCGAACAAGTGCAGCGCGACCGGCGCGACCGCCTCGCGCAGGCGCCGGTCGACCGGTCCCTCACCGACCGCCTGGACACGGTGGAGCAGCACGGTGGCGGTGAGCCGGTCGGGGACCACCCCGGTCTGCTCGAGCAACGCGCGGATCCGGTCCGGCCGGGTCGGCTCCACCTGCCCGGTCAGTTCGGCGACCAGGGCGACAAGCCGGCTGCCGGCGAGGGTGTCGAGGTCGAAGAAATGAGGGTCACCGGCGGTGTCGTGGGCGAGCTTGGGAAGCGATACCGGCGGGTCGGCCGGCAACCGTGCCGCCACGGCGGCCAGGGCGTCGACCAGCCTGCGCACCTGCGCGCCTTCGCCGGTGCCGATCCCGGCGGCGCGCATCCGCGCCACCAGCCCCGGACACGCCGGCAGCCGTGCAGCCGCGTACTGCCACACATCCTGGCGCAGCGCCGCCTCGGCCGTGCGCTGCCGTGCACGGTCGACCACCGGCCGCCCCACGGCCTGCTCCACCAACGCCACCAAGTCCTGCGGTTCCAGCCGCAGCGCCCGGCACAGGGCCCGCACCGGAACCCGCGCCCCTGCCGCGTCCACAACCACCGCGGAGGTCCCGCGCCGCCGCCCTGCGTCGTCCAGCCACGCCCGCAACGCCGCCACCCCGGCCGGCGGAAGTCCGGCTACGCGCACGCTCGCCATCGCCGCCGGATCCGTTCCGGCGCACAGCCGGTCGTGCACGGCGGCCCACAGCGGGGCCAGCGCCTCATCGCCCGCGACCCATTCCCATGTCGTGCCCATCAGCCGGCCGTTCCTCCGTTCTCGAAGTCCTCGCCGAGGTCCAGTGTCAGCGGCTGCGCCTCTCCGTGGCCCTGCCACAGCCACGGCACCGTGACGCGGTGTTTTCCGCTGGTGACGACCTGGTGGATGACGACCTGCCCGGCCTCTTTCTTGATCACTGGGGTCATCGAGGGCGCGGTCGCCAGCACGTCGAACTGCCACCGGCGCAACAGTCCCAGCATCTGCCGGAGGTTCACGTCATCGAACGCCGCGTCCAACTCGTCGATCGACAGCAGCCGCGGCCCGTGGTAGTCCCCGCTGTACATCGACCACGCGGCCGCCAGCAGGGGAAGCATTGTGGCCAGGCGCCGTTCCCCGGTCGACAGCGTCTCCAGCGGGTTCACGCCGCGCGGCTTGACCTCCTTGAAGCGGCCACCGTCTCCGTCGCCGAACGAGGAGTGGGTCACCGAGATCGTCCACTCGTGCCAGGCCCGGTAGTCGAAGGTGTGCGCGACCCGGTCCGCCCAGGTGTCCCCGACGGATTCGTCCATCCGCTGCCGCAGCACGTCATACATCCGCTCGAACATCTCGTCCGAGGGGGGACTGTTCACCAGCTCCACCATGGTCTGCGCGTCCGCGTCCTTGCGCACCGCCCACTCGACCTTCACGCCCACCTGCGCCACCCCGGTCCGCACGTCCTTCAAGGTCAAACCGATCTGTTTCACCAGGTCTTGCGCGAGGTCCTGGCGGACCTGGACGTCGCGCTGCAACTGGGCGAACATGCTGGTCTTGATGGCCTTCTTGATGTCGGCGCGCAGGTCCTGCTCCAGCTGGGAGACCGCCGCGCGCAGCGCCTCCACCGCCGCGCGCAGGTCCTGGCCGCGGGCGGCGGCCGGATCGGCGACCTCGGCACGCTGCCAGCTGGTGCCCGATACGTTGGTGAGGATGACCTGCCGGTTGAACCGGGCCAGTGTGCTGTTGGCGCTGCGGGCGGCGCCCTCGAGGGCCTTCAGCGCACTGTCCCGGGTCCGGGTCGCCGCAGTGAGCCGATCCGCCCCCACTCCTGCGCTCGGCCCGGTGTGGCGGTCGGCCAGCAGGTGCCTGGCCCAGGCCAGTCCCGCGGTCAGGTTCGCGGGCCGGCCTTCCGGCCCGGTGGGGATGTCCTCACCGGCCAGGGCCAGGCCCTCGTCGACGAGCCGGCCCATCTGCGTGAGGCAGGTATCGCGGTGCTCCTCGGCCGCCTGGCGCAGCGGTGCGACCTCATCCAACCGCGCCCTAGCCGACGCCGCGTCGGCAGCAGCCTTCTCCTTGGCGCGTTGCAGCTCCTCCACCCGCCTGCGGGCACGGTCGAGCGCACCGGTGACCTCCTGCAGTGAGGCGCGCAGTTCCTCGTACGCGGCGCCGTGCAGGCGCCGCATCTCCTCCACTGCCGCCTTCTCGCGCCTTGCCTTTACGGCGGCCTGCTCCGCCTCCCGGGCGGCGTCGGCCGCCAGGGCCTGCCAGCGCCCGGCGGTTGCCGCGTCCTGGCGTGCCCGCCCCGCGAGGTCGATCACCCGCCGAGCGGCACTGCGCCAGGCCTCGACCTGCCGGAACATCACGGTGGTGTCCTCGCGGTGGGCGTCGGCCGCCTTCGGATCCGTGGGCAGCACGGTGCCGCCGCCGGCGTCGGCGGCCCGGTGCAAGGCCCGCAGCGCCTGACGCACGGCCTCTGCGGCCCGGCGGTGCCGTTCGCGCGTGTCGGCAGTGCGCCTGATGGCGTGCTGCAACTGCTCGGCCGCGTCGTCCTCCTGCTGCTGAGCCGAGGAGACCGGTTCCAGCAGCGGGAAACCGGCCTGCTCGGCATCGGCCTGCGCCTGGGCTTGCTTCGCCTGCTCCCACGCGGCGTGGCTGGCGGCCGCGGCCCCATCTGCCTCCCGTGCCTTGCCTTCGGCCGTGGCGGCCGCGTCCAGGGCCGTGGCCGCCACCTGTTCGGCGTGCCGTGCCTCCTGGGCCAGAAGCTCCAGCGCGGTGCGGCGCCGCGCGGCGGCCGTGTCCAGGATGTGCAGTTGCTGCGCCAGGGCGCGTTCGGCCAGGCGGATCTCCTGGGCAGATCGGTCGCGGGTCTCCTGCAGCGCCCCGAGAAGGTCCTGCCACCGCTGGCGGGCCTGCTCCCACCCGGCGGGGGAAGGGAACTCGTCCCGCTCCACCGCGGCGGCGTTGACCTGGGCACGAGCGCGCGCGGCCTCGTCGCGGGCCCGGTGCAACGTTCCCTGTGCCTGGTCGAGTTGCTGCTCCAGGCCGGCCACGTGCTGGAGCCGGGCGCGTTCGCGGGCGCTGCGCCCGATGAACCGCGCCTGGTAGCCGGCCGGTGCGGCCGCGGTCGCCACCGCGATCGTGACCTGATCGCCCGCCGAGGGGTCCAGGGGAATCGACCGCAGCAGCTGGTGGACCCGTTCGGGCGCGATCAGGCCCTGCGCATCGGGCCGCAGCACGTCCGCCAGGCTCGCCCCCGGTGCCACCGCAGCTCCTGGGCGCAGGGTCACATCCCCGGCCACCGCCTGCCCGTCGGAGCGGACCAGCGCGTCCAGCAGGCCACTGACCAGCAGAGCGCCCTCGAGGCGATCCCTGGCCTGGTCAGCCAGGTGTTCGGCGAAATCCACCAGCGCCCACAACGGGGTGCCGTCCATCGGCTGCCGGCTGCGCCACAGCGGTGCGGGTGGCACCGGCGCCGCCTGCCGGGCCTGCTCCAGTTGCCGCTCCAGGTCGCGGACCGTCTCCTGCGCGGCTGCGGCCGCCTGGTCGGCGGTGTCGACCGCACGCTGCAGCCGCCCGGTGGTCGCTGCGTGCGCCCGCTCCAGGGCCACCTGGATCTGCGCGACGATCTGCGCGGCATCGACCGCGGTCCCGTTCCCGGCCGGCTCCGGCACCATGCCGGCGTCGATCAAGACCGTACCGCGCCGCCACACGCCGACCAGGCCCTGCCACTGCTCCCAGGCCGCCGCGGTCGCCGATCCGGCCCTGCCTGCTGCCTCCTGAGCCCGGATGACGGCAGCCTCGGCCTGTGCGGCCTGCCGCCGGTGTGTCTCCTGGTGCTGTTCCCGGGCTTCCTGCTCGGCGGCGTCCCGTTCCCGGGCCTCGTCCTGGGCATCGCGCAACGCTCGGGCGGCCTCTTCCGCCGCTCCGTGCTCCTGCTTCCACTGTGTGCGTGTCTGCTCCCACGCTCGAGCGGCCTGCTCAGCCACCGCGTGGTCCGCGGCTGCCTGCCGGTGGTGCCCTGCTGTGTCGATCCTTGCTCGCGCCTCGCCCGCGACCTGCGCGAGCGTGGCCGTCAGTTTCCCGACCGGCAACCGCTCCCCGTCGCCGCGACCGTCCCGCACAAGCAGGTCGAGGGCGGGACCGCGCAACTCCGCTGCCGCCTGCGCCCACTGCCGCAGCTCCTCCAGCAGCGTGTCCTCGGCCTGTGCCCGTGTGTGGCCCGCCTGGTCGGCCGTGGCCCGGTCGGTCTCCTCAACGCCTTCGGCCTCACGCAGATCGGCGGCCGCCGCCACGGCCAGTCCCTGCGCCGTCGCGTGGTCCCCGAGTGCGGCTTCCACCTTCCGCACCTGGGAAAGCCGCGTGTCCACCCACGCCAGCGGCGCCGCGCACGCCTCGTCGGCCATGCCCGCAGTCACTGCCGCGGCCTCGGCCCCCACCAGGTGCTCGTCGAGGGCGAGCAGCCCCTCCAGGACTGCATCCGCGCCCAGCCGGCCCCCCACCACCCGCAGCGGCCCGGACACCGCGGATACAGCGCCCTGTGCCGACCGGACGCCGCCGGCCGACTCCTGGGCGGTGCCCTCGGCCCGGGAAGCCTCGCCGCCGACCTCGTCCGCCTGCTGGGCCGCCCTGCGGGCGGCGGCGGCCAGCTCGACCGCCCGCTCCTCGCGCTGCGGAAGGACCGCGCCCGCGTGCCCGCGCAGTTCCTCCTGCGCCGCGTCCTTCTGCCCTTCCAACTCCCCGATCTCGGCCCGCGTCCCGGCCAGCAGCTCCACGGCCTCGGCTTACCGCCCCGCGGCCTGCTGCACCTCCTCACCGGCCTGGCGTTCACGCCTGGTCTGCGCGTCGAATCGGGTGTTCGCCGCGATCAGCGAGGCGGCTTCGACCACCGCCACCGCCTCCACATACCGGCGATAGGCCCGCTCGGCGCCCTGCAGCAGCTTCTCTTCCGCCCGGGCACGGTCCAACTGGCCCTCGAGCTCAGAGATCCGCTCCATCGCCTGAGCGATGACCATCAGCCGCTCACCGTCCAGCGCGGGCAGCGCACTGGACAGCAGCCGGCCCATCTCCGCCGCGGAGATCGCCTCCGCCGTGCGCACACTGCGCAGACTGCGCAGCACCCCCACCAGTGCGTCGAACTGCACCTCGTCCAGCGGCGCGAACAGCTCCTCGCGCACCGCCCGCCGGTAGTCGTGCTCGTCCCCGACCACCCGCAGATGCTCCGACAACCGGGCCCGGTTCGACGTCGCAGAGGCGGCGCTGGAGGTGAAGGCATGCCCCTGGCAGGCAGCCAACTGCGCGGCGAGGTCACCGATCCGCACCGGCTCCCGGTCCACCTGCAGCCGCAAGCCCTCCCCGACGCGCCCCCGCGCCAGGAAGAACACCCGGTGCACCACCTTGCCGACCGACCGCAGCCACAGCCCGGTCGTCACATACTCCACAGCCCCGCCTCCGGTGCGCCGCCCGTACTCCAGCCACCACACCCCCGTGCGGTCCTGCTGCTCGTCCCGGTCGGTGTGCCGGCTCAGCAACGTTCCCGCTGCCTTCCCCGACACCGACAAGGCGGTCTGCGACACATCCGCGTCCAGCAGGACCGTGACCAGCATCGACGCCGACAAGGACTTCCCGGATCCGTTCGGCCCGGCGAGCGTCAGCCACCCGTCGGCGAACAGCAGTTCCTCCTCGGCCCAGGCCCAGGAGTTCACCACCCCGGCCCGCGTGGGCTGCCACCGGCCTTCCGCGACCGGCACCCCCAGTCCGACGTCACCGGCCCCGACGGGCCCGTTCCCGGCGATCCTCACGCGTCCCCCTCACTCGGCTCGATACCGGACGTCCCGCCGGGCTCGGGCCCCGCCGTGCCGCGGGCCGCGTGCGCCACCCGCACCCGCCACAGGTGCACCCCGGGCGTCGCCCGCCACTGCTCCGCCTCACCCGCCATCGGCACCAGCAGCCGTGCGGCCGCCAGCTCACCGATCGCTGCCCGCGCCAACGCAGGCAACTGCGCCTTGTACCCGGCCGCCCAGTTCGGCATCACCGCCCGCACCTCCTCCAGCAGCTCCACCACGTCACCCACCTGCACCACGAAGCCGGCCCGGTCCCGCTCGGCCAGGTGAGCCAGCAACGCCAATGCGGCCTGCCGTTCCATCCGCCGCCCATTGGGGAAGTCCATCGCGGTTCCCAGCCCACTGGGATCGGTGACCTCCCACCAGTCCCGGCGCACGCTCACCCCCAACCCCAAGCCGGCCAGCAACGCCAGCCCCCGCTCCCGGCCAGCCAGCGTGTGCAGGTACGCCGTTCCCGGCGTCTGCTCGTCGAAGGGATCCACGCCCGGGTCGTCCACCAGCCGCCGCAGCGCCTGCAGCCGCCGCTCCTCCACCGATGCCACCTGGTCCGGCGCCGGAGCCACCGGGTCGAGCAGCGAAGCGGTCGACAAGGCCGCCGCGTGCTCCTGCGCGGGCAGCTCGTCCAGGCCGAGCAACGCGGGGGACAACGACGAGAACCGCGCCGCCAGCCGGTCCCTCAAGGCTGTCACCACAAGGTCGGCGTCCTCGTCCACCACGACCCGCTCCAGGTCGGAGTCCGCCTCCACCGAACCCTCCGCCTCCAGCACCTGCAGCGCGTCCACCAGGTTCTGCCGGTGCCAGCGGGCCTCCTGCTTCGACATCCCCTCCCCGGCCACCCACTGCACCCGCGGTAGCCCACCCGAGGCGGCCTCCTGCGCGCACACCTGCGCGAGCGCCTGCATCAACTCCCGTACGCTCATCCGCGGCCGCCGCCACAACTGCTCACACACCAAGCACACCAGGACCAGCGCCTCCTGCGACAGCAGCACCGGACGGCCCCCGCCGCGAGCCACCGCAGGCCCCCGGTCACCCGGGACATCCACACGCCGCTTGTGCAGCCGGACCAGCTGCGCCACCTCCAGCACCTCCAGCGTCCAGCCCAGCTCCGAGCGGAACAGCCCCGCGAGCGCGGCCTGCCCCTTCACCGCCGCCCGGTACAGCTCCGGCTCGGCCTCGGCCCGAACCCGTCCCCGGTCCACCAGCACCCGGGCCGCATCCCGCAGATCGGCCTCCAACGCCTCGCCGTTCATGCCACCCCCTGCACAACCGCTTCTCCGGCCCGCTCACTCGCATCGACACGAATACGCAGATCCGGGCCGGTCAACACCCCTTCGGTGAACTCCACACGGACCTGGCGGCCCGCCGTCCCCGGACGCACCCGCACCACGACGTTGGCCCCCTCGGCCACCGCGGACCCTGACCCCAGCTCGGGGTCGAACTCCTGCCGCGCGACCTCAATCGCCCGCAGCAAGATCACCAAAGCATCCGCCGCCAACCCCGCGAAATGCTCCAGCCCCACCTCCCCGGGCGTCACCAGCACCCGGGCGAACCGACGACGCAGCTGCGCCTCCTCGTGCGCCTGCGCCAGCGCGCTCTGGCGGTCCACGGCGGTGTCCGCCAGCTTCCGCGGCCTGCCACCAGGCCGCCCCACCCGCTCGTGCTCACGCAGCGTCACCTCCACGCGGTGCGCCGCGATCCCGGCCGCCGCCACCGCCGCGTGCGCCACGTCCTCCTCGGCCGGCCCGATCTGAGCGTGCCACGCCGGCCAATCGCCGAACGCCGCCCCGTACACGCGCCGCGCCTGCTCCCCGCCACCCTGCCGGTGCAGGCTGCGTGCCACAGAGCGGAAGTCGGCCCCCAGATCCGCGCCCCTCCTCCTGGCCGCGTAACGCCGGTCGATCGCGATCAGGAGCGTGTGCACAGCGCCGGTAGCCGAAGCGATCAGCCGGTAGATCGTCCCGTCGGGTGTGAACCACGCCTCCAAGTCGGCCAGGCGACGCATGCGCTCGTCCACCCAGTGCTGCTGCTCGGCCGGATCCACCAGACCCGCGTGCACGGCCGCGGTCTCCACGACCGGTCCGTGGCCCGTCTCCCGCAACGCCGCCAGTGCGTCCCCCACCCGCCGCAGCGCGCGTCCGTACTCCCGCGGGAACTGCCGCAGCGCCTCGAGCACCCGGTCCCGGTTCCTGCCGAACACGTCGTCGTCCGTGACATCGGACTGGACCATCTGCGCCAGCGCACCGTAGAAGTCGGCCGTCACGCGTTGGAGCTCGTCGATCCGGGTCCGCACATCATCGAGATCACCCGTCAGCAGCCCAGGATCGCTTCCGAAATGCTCCAGCATCCGGCGGATCGTCTGCTCCACACCGTCCAGCAACCGGCTCGGCAACTGCAGTGCACGACGTGAATCCAGCACCGCTGCCCGCACAGCGGCTACCAGCGCCCGCCCCCGCAGCGTCAACGCCCAGGCCTCTTGCCGCGAGATCACCCCGCGGTAGCTGCGCACCGGCGCCGCATAGTCCCGAAACGGCTTGGCGAGATCCCACCTGGCCAGTTGCTCCAGCGACGCCAGCAACTGCTCCTCGGCCAGCGCGTCGTGGTAACCCACGGTGCATAGCTGGTCGAGGATCTGAGCCGGTGTCCACATCGGGCCGCGGGTGGACAACTCCTCCAACGCGGCCAGCAGGGCCGTATAGCGTTCCCGCACCAGGTCCTCCGGCAGGGCGAACACCGTCCAGTCGCTGGACAGAACGCTCCGCCACCACTGTCGCGATTGATCCATGCCGGCTCCCTCGCCCCCTACCACTCGCGCAGGCTTCCCAGTGTGAAGGCCACCACTGACAGATCTCCCACGAACCGGGAGTAACGGCCGTTTCCACGGGGACGCAAAGGATCACCGACCAGCGCCTCGCCGTCCCGGCCGCCTACCGGGGCAGCGACGCAGGCGACCTGCTCGGTGCGGGACGGACTTCCTGCGGCGCCAGGACCGGTGTGTGCCAGGATCGCCATGTAAAGGAGGGTGCGCGGTGAGTTCGCTGCAGGTGGATGTGCTGGCCTACGAGGCACCGTGTGAGCGGTGTTCGTTCTCCCTGTGGTGGGTGTTCGGGCTGCTGCCGTCGTACCGGCCGCGCGGTGAGGAGTTCACCACCACGGACTTCCCCGAGGCCGTCGACATGGCGCGCCGCATCCTGGCGGCACCGGACGGTGACACGGCAGACGTCGCGGCGCAGCTGTATGACCGGCCCGCCTGGCAGCGGGGCCGCAGCTTCAACCCGAACCGGTGTGGCGCTTGTGGGCATCATGCCGACTGGCACGTCCTCGACGCGATCCTCACCCACGTCTACCACCACAAGGGCTGGATCCATGCCGCCGCCGGCCGGGTCCCCGTTCCTGAATGGCGTGCGATCAGAGGCGGCGGACAGGGAATCCACTGGCCGTACTGCTGACCACCGCCGCTCCGGCTTCACCGTTTTGCCGTGCCGTCTTGAGGACCACTGGGTGATCGCTGATCCCCATCCTGACCGCTCGCCCACTTCCGGTTGGCCCCGGACCCCGGATGCCCCGTTCCGCCCCACATGCCGCAGTGGCAGCGCAGTCCAGCACCTGAAGATCCGGGCTCGCACGGTCACATGGTCTCCGCGTGCAGGACCGGCACGACCCGCGCTACGCAGTGCCGTCTGCCGGGAAGCCAGCGACGACCTTTCACCGCAATCTCCTTGCACGGGTGGACGAGCTTCACCAGCCATGCCCGCGCCGGGGCAGCCCGTGCAACCCGAGGCAGAAATCCGTGCCTGTCATTCCACCGGGGCTTGCGGCGGGTGTGCAGATCCGCGTGTGGGCAGCATCTGACCTGCTGTGCTGCGGCGTCTTTGATGCTGCACCGGGCTCGTACTGCCGGCACGGCCGTCTCCGTGATGCGATCCGCAAAGTGAAGCCGAGAACCATGCCCGACCTGCCCGGACACGAACGCGCTCTGTGTCCAGGACAGTTGTCGTAATTTAGGCATCTGAGGCGACCGCGGCGCGCCACTCGGGAGCAGGCGGCGCATCCGCAGCGGCTGCCCGGCCTCTGCGCCAACCGATACTGATTCCCGGAGGGCCCGATGAGGCATCAGTAGGCCGGATGCCGCTTGCCAGCGGCGGACGCGGCCTGAACGGGCTTTCGCTGGGATGCGGTGGACGACCCTAAAAAGAGACAACCGCGCAGCCTCACACAGCCGATCCCTGCATGACACCGCACGACACCGGACACTGGCCCATGCGGATTTGCGGAGAAGCGGGTTCCGGGTTCTCCCTACCAGCGCAGCTGCGGTGGGCCAGGATGGGCCCCGGCAACGGCATTGCACTGCGAGAAAGGTCTCGATGACCAGCGACGACATGCGCACCGGACTGCCGCCGGCTTTCCTGGCGGCGCTGGCCGGGCAGGCGGGACCGCAGGCGCAGCCTGTGCGGCTGGCGCTGCAGCGTGTCCAGAACCTGCCCGAGGGTGCCGCGCGGGACGACTTGCTGCTGGCGCTCCTGGAAGGCGCGCTGCGCGAGACTGCGCCGCAGTGGCTGCTGGAGCAGGCCATCGAGTCTGGTCTGCGCGAGGACCAGGACCCGGAGTGGAGTACTGCCGGGCAGGTGGCCGCGACTGCCCTCGCACACCCCGCGTGCACCGAGCCTGTACGCGACAAGGCCTTGCACAACTGCACCGCCCAGCAGTTGGGCGCACTGGTGCGCCGCTCGCGCTCCGCCCGTCTCGCCGAAGCTGTCGCCTCCCACCTCGGGCAGTGCGAACCGGCGCCGCAGCCGATGACCGTGGACCGGCTCAAGAACCCGGGAACCGCCGAACTGCTGCTGGCCGCGCCCGGCCTGCCCGACATCGTCCTGGCCGCGGCGCTCAACCTGCTGCCGACCCGGCCCGCGCTCGATGAGTCCGCAGAGGCCGGCGGGGACGGTGATCGCCCAGCCCAGGCCTTCCGGTTGTACCGGGATGCGGTGAAGGCGTGGGAGCAGATGTGGGGCGCCGTCGTCAACGCCCAGGTCAGAGGCGCGCGGAGCCTGCTGGCGTGGGCGGGGGACACACCCGCGCGCAGCGTCATCCGCGACCACCTCCTGGGAACCCTTCCCTGGGACGTCGAGCCCGGCCTCTTGGAGGAGGCCGCTGCCGAGGACCTGGCCGCTTTCGCTACGGCGGAGGCCGTCACCCGGGTATGCCGCCTGCTGGCGGCGAATACCCCAGTGCTGGAAGTCCGTAACCAACTCCGCGACGTCCTCTCGAACCTGCCGCCCGCAGGCTGCGAGCAAGTCGAGTTCTACCTCGACGACGCGCACGGGCGACTTGTGCAGATCGGCGCCCGCCATGCCGTCTCGTGGGCCGCGGAACGCACGCACAGCACCTGGCGGTACCTGCTCGATCCCGCCCAGGCCCGGCAGTGGGGCCAGCCACGGGACTGGCAGGCGTCCGAAGACCTCCTGACCCGGATCGGCCGCAGCTTCGCCACTACAACGCTTCCCGCGCTGCACCTGTGGGAGCCCGACACGAGCCGCTACGCCACCTCCCACGCACACGAACTGCGCTGGCTGCACATGCTGCTGGTCCACCTGCCCCAGATCACCGACGACGTCCGCCAGCAGGCGGGTGCCGCGCTGCCGCACCTGCGGCCGCACACCGGCTACAGCTCGGGCGCCTCCGGCTACGAGGCACGCCAGCAGGAACGGGAGCTGGACGACCTGCGTGCCACGATCCGACGCATGCTCAACGACACCGCAGCGACACACCGCGCCGCAGCCCTTGGCTCCCCGCAGGAGGTCACCGCCGCGCAGCTGGCGCGCGTCGATGAGCAAGCGTTGCGGGACTACCTGGAACGCCACCACAGCGACAGCCTCGTGGAGAAGGCCTTGCTGTCCTTCATCTCCGCCGCGCAACACTCCCAGTCTTCGTTCGCCGAGATCCTCGCCCTGCACAGCACCCCCGCACAGGCGCTCGTAAGGATCACCGCCGAGCTGCGCAGCCGGGCCGGCGGGGGACCGCAGAACCGTGAGCGCTGGACCCGGTTGGCCCTCGCCTCGCCGGACCCGCCCGAGGACCTGATCCGCGCCCTGCCGGCCTGGACGGCGCTGAGCACTGGCGGGAGCAGGTTCGACACCGCGCATCCGCAGGTGACGAGGCTGGTGCTGTCCGCCCTGGGCGACAGCGAGGGAGCATGGGCCCGCTTCGCCGACAGCCCCGCCTCCTACGCCGGGCCCACAGCCTGGCTGCGACTCGGCGACGTCCTGGACGCCGCGGTCGAAGGCACCGACTGGCCGCGGCCGCCTGCGGCTCACTGACGCCGCCAGGCAGGGCACGTCCGAATGCTCGGCAGCGTCGCATCGGGGACCGCGACGCCGAGCAGGTATGCCTGGGCCAGTGGATCAGTAGCCTGCGCCGCCATCGCGTGACTTTGCCCCCACCGTGCCACATCACCGACATAGAGGAGTCTGGTGTGCGGTGATGACCACGTCGCCCCGGGCTTCGAGGAAAGCGGCCACTGAGCCAACGTGCCGCTGTTCCGCTCGGCGATGATCGGCACCGCGGGCACGGTGGGAAGCGCGGCCTCGGCGGTCGGCCCGGTCGAAGTACTCAACGCCCAGGGATGGCTACGACTCATCACCCTGTTCGCCCAGCGCGCGATCGACGAAGGCACGCACGATACTGCGTACCTCGCTGGCGGGCACCTTCTGTACCCAGCGCATGTTGGGCCCGGGCCAGTGGTTGCAGGCAATGCTGTGCGTGGCGCACCCTTCGTGTGGTTCGGGCTGGAAGGTCAGGAGCACGATCTCAGCGTGGTGGCGTGGGGGGAGGGTGCGTTCTCGGCGGCAGCCGGTACAGGTCAGCAGGTGCTGCAGAGAACCCTTGCGCTGCAAGTAGTTGAAGCCGCCCCCCTCGTAGGTGTTGCAACTGGCACACACCGGGCCCCGGATGTCATGGTGTTGGTGGCAGTGGTCGAAGTAGTAGGCGGGACGGGGTTCTTCGCACAGGCAGCACAGGTAGGCGCCGGCGCGGGTGTTCTTCGACAGAGAGCTGTAGGCGACGCCTCTCAGGTGGCCGGTGTAGGTCTGGAATCGGCTGCCGGCGCATGCGGCACACCGGGTGATGAATCCGCTGGAGCTTGAGGTGCGGTGTTGCCGCACGTCCGCCTCGGCACCGCAGTCGCGGCAGATGGATGCGGCCTGGTTGAGGCTCGCCTGGACGGAATCCGCATTGGTCAGCAGCTGTGCGTAGGCCCGGGGGATCTGCCAGTGCTGTCCGGACCAGGTCAGCAGGGGACCGGGCCGGGTGCTGGCGATGATCAGGCGATAGCCGCCGGGAAGATTCTCCAGAGCGAGGGGATCGGGCAGGTCGCCATCTGCCGCCTCGGCCTCGGGGACTTCGCAGCATCCCAGCACATTGCAGCCGCATTTCTGGGCATGGCGGTGCAAATACTGCGTGTGGCTGATCCAGTTGGCGATCTTCTGACGCCAGCCGTCGCCCTCGGCAGGCTGGTCCGAGTGGTGAGGCGACAGCAGTGGGACGGTGTCGTCCAACTGGACTTCGAGGGAGGCAAGTTTGACTCCGGCGCGCCGGACGTCACGGTCATCCAGACGCCATTGGCCTTTGTGCTTGTAGCCGCGAATGGCGGCGTCACCGATGAGCACGTGGCCGTTGGATAGAAACCAGTAGCGGGAAAGACCCGCGGGCGCGGCCGGTACCGGGCCGGCTTCGGTGAGATCGGTAAGGATCTGCTGCGCAGTGTCAGGGGAAATGAGCATGGCTTGGCCTCGAAGAGGGGGTTGGGAAGGGAGACAAAGGCGGCCCCCGCCGAGCACCGCGCGCAGGGCGTACGCCGCTCGGCGGTTGTGCGCGAAGGATGGTCTCCTGCGCGGCGCCGGATGTGGTCGGTCGACAGTGCGGAGTCGGCCCGGGCGGGGAAGGGAGATCCTGCTCTCGTCCCCCGCCCAGGATGCTCTTGGTTCAGTTCTCAGGCTCCTCGACAGGGCTGCTGTTGATGGAGCGCTCGCCGGTCTCATTGGCGTCTTGGTCGGCGGGCACCGCGGTGCGGCGGTATTGCGGGTGGTCGAGGTCCATCTGCTGTGCGGCGTGCAGGGGGACGGGGTAGCGGGTGCGGTTGGCCCAGGCCAGGGGCTGGTGACACAGGCGGGCGGCCATCAAGGCCAGGGACTGGGGTTCGATCGGGGCCGTCTCCAGGCCCGCAGAGGTGGCGGCGATGATGGGGTAGATCTCGGTGGCGGTCATGGTGTACCAGGGCGCCCGGACTTCGTTCTTGCGGCGGTCTTTGGGGTCGGATGATCCGGGGTCGGCGCTCCAGCGGGTCTTGTCCTCGCCGAGGCGTCCAGCCCCTGCGCCGTCGAACTGATTGGGGACGGTGGCCAGCAGCCATGTGGGGGTGCCCAGGTCGGGCTCGACCTGGTAAAGCAGGTTGGTCACCTTGTTGGTGCGCACGGCCGTGCCCTCTTCGTCAAGGTGGCTGACCTGGACCGGGCGCGGCACCTCGTCCATGTCTTTGTTGATGCGGATGACGGCCAGGGGGCGGTCCCTGGGGGCGAGGGTGCTGCCGGGCAGCCAGGTGGTGCCGGGCTGGGAGGGTTGTCCCTGGCGCCTGTTGTGCAGGCCCATCCACAGGCGGCGCACGCCGACTGCGTCGACGGTGACGGTGTAGGGGGTGCCGCCGAGGAAGTCGGCGAGGTCGAGGAGGGACTGGTCGAGGAGGGCGGCGACTTTCTTGTAGCCCTGGTTGTCGTCGTCGAACTCGGTCATCTTGCCGGTCGGGTACGGCTCGGCGTGGAACGCGGCCTGCGCCTGGTGGTAGGGGCGCCATGTCCGGTCGGTGTAGCTCCAGCCGTGCAGCGTCCACGCGCCGCCTTCGGCAGCGGGCGGTACGAGGACGCTGGCAGTGATGCAGATCTTCGCGGTCCGGTCCTTGCCCTGGCGGCTCTGGCGGCGTACGTGGATGCCGCAGTGAGCGATCTGGCCGGGTTTGTAGGGACCGTGTGCATCCACCATGACCTGGTCGATACGCCGGTCGATGATGCCCAGGCTGCGGCACAGGTCCAGTAGAGAGGAGATGACCTGGTGGTCAGCGGCCGGTTTGTCGGAGTCCTTCTTCTTTTTCCTGGGGATCTTGCGGTCGCCGGTGAACTGGGACACTGCGCCGAGCGCGGCCAGGGTGCGGCGCGCCCGGTACTTGGCGTCCTCATCCGGCGCCGGCCTGCCGGTGCTGGTCTGGCTGTCGTCCGTGGTGCCGGGTTCCGGTTCCTCTTCGTCGCTGCCTGCGGCGAACTCGGTCTCGGCCCACACCCCGACCAGGGTGCCGGGCTGGGCTTTGAGGGAGGTGACGTGCTCGATGTCCTCGATGCGGCCCGAGGCGGGGCTGTGGGCCAGGAACGTGGGGACCTGATGGAAGACCGCGCTGACGTGCCCGCCGTCCAAAGGCACAGGTATACCTTCGGCGGGGTCGAGGGCCTGGGGGTCGAGGCCGAAGACGCCGGCGAGACCGTGCAGCATGCGGGTGCGGTTCTCGTCCCGGAACCACAGGCACACGATGCGCAGGTGCGCGTAGCCCATGGCGTCCAGGGAGCGGACGATGTCGTCGGGTTTGACGGCAAGTTCGGCCTGCGCCAGTTGCTTGAAGCCGCGGGCCCGGGCGTCCTGGACGATCCTCGGGCTGTCCGCGCCCAGGACGTCGCCGAAGTGGCGGTGCAGTTCGCGCAGGTGGTGCATGCCGACGCCGCGGCCGATCGGGAAGGAGAAGTTCTTGCTGTGCAGGGGGCGGACGCTGCCCAGTTCGACCGGGCCGCGCACGGGGGGCTGCGGGTTGCCTGAACCCCTCTCGGCCGCCGCTGCCGCCGCCTCGGCTTCCTGCTCGGCGTCGACGCGCTGCTGGACGCCGTGCAAGACGGAGTGGTCCATGCCCAGGCGGGCCAGGGTCTGCAGGGCCATGCGGTGGACGCGGCGTACCCGGCCGCGGCCGGCCATCTCGACTTCGACCAGCGGAAGCGCCGGATCGGCCTGCTCGGCCAGGACCGTGCGCGTGTAGGCCATGCGGCTGGCGACGCGGGTGGACTGGGCGGAGACGAGGATGAGCGGGTCGGTCAGGTTGGGCAGGGTCTTCATCGTCAGGCGGATACGAGCCAGGGCGTGCGCCGTTTTCGACTTGTTCGTCCAGGGCTGGTCCCAGGCGACCAGCCCGCCGTTGCTGTCGGACCTGAAGATGATCTGCCGGCCGTCCACGCTCCATGTTGTGCGGGCCAGCCGCTGGGACAGGTCCCAGGCAACCGTGCGGTAGACCCAGTTGGGCGCGTCGGGCTGCCGACCGGGTGAGACGGTGAGGTAGTCGGCCAGGAGCCGCTCGTCCTGGGGCGTTTCGGCGACCCGCTCGGCCAGGGGGCTGGGACGGTTGAGGTCGATGTCGTCGATGTCGCGCCCAAGGATCAGACCGTGCATGAGGGTGAATGCGTCGCGCAGGGTGTCGTCGTTGACGCGGTGGCGGGTGGCGAGGAATCCCTGCTTGGGGTCGAATTGCACGTATCCGCCGGTTAAGCAGCGCAGGGCGCTGGTGAGCACCGAATGGGGGGCCTGGGCCTCTTCCCGGCTGATCATGTCCTTGTACTGCTTGTCCAGCAGCGTCCACATCGAAGTGACGCCTTTGGGGAACTCCCGCAGGTACACGGTGGCTCCGTCCAGCAGGGTGGGGGTGCACCGGTAGGCGAGGGTGTCCAGGTGGGGCCGGGTGGGTTGTGAGGGCATGGAACGGGTTCCTTCGTGATGTCTTCGGCGAGGGCGGGTGCGGATCTACAGGCGGTCGTCGTCGGGGTCGATGCCGGCGTAGGCCAGGAACGCGGCGAGTGCCTCCCGGTAGATGGCGTTCATCTGCCGGCGGACGTCGGGGGACCAGCGGCGGTGCATGCGCCGCAGGATGCCGGCGAGATCGGACTGCCAGGAGTCCTCGTGGAAGGCGTAGTCCACGAGGTGGAGGGTCATGTCGGTGCCGCCGCGGCGGGCCCGCCCGGCGAGCTGGATCATGTCGACGACCATGCCGGCGACGATCTCTTCCTGCAGGGCGTGGGCGGTGCTGATGAACCCCGGCGCGGACCTCATGATCATGCCCAAACGGGCCCAGGCCGCCGCCCGGGCCTCACGCAGCCCGTCGACGGGGTCGGCGCCGGCGTGGTCTGCGAGGGCGGCGATTCCTGCGGCGTTGACGCTGGCGTACATCTCTGCGGGGTCGGTCAGCAGCGCCAGCGGGCGGGTGCACAGGTAGACCGGGGTGATGGCGGACTTGGTGCCAATGACGATGTTCAGCCCGCGGGCGATGCGGGCCATCGGCACCACCAGGATCGTGCCCCGGTTGGGGAAGTCCTCGAACTCGTCCGGCGTCAGCTCCACGATGCCGGGCGGCAGCGGGGGCAGCTTGTCGCGCCATCGCCGGTCCGCAGGGACGGCCACGCACAGGCCCCCGGTGTACTGGCCGGCGGAGTGGATACCGAGAGCCACATGGCGGCAGTGCTCGTAGGAGTTGACGACGACCGCCGCGTGCGCGCGGTCGGGATCGGTACGGGCGATCCGGGCGAGCTCCTTGTGGATCACCGTGTCGTACAGGCGGTCGCCGAGGGTGATCAGGGCTTCCCGTTTGAGGTGCTGGGGGAGGCCGGAGATCTGGATGGCCTTGTTGGTGACCGAGTTGGTGATCATGTGCCGGCGGGCACGGATGCTGTCCGGGGCGGCGTCAGTCATCCACCACTTGACGGGTGCGTGGACGTGCTCGCGGACAGCCTGGGGGAAGTAGGCGGTGGCCGACAGGCCCATCACCGGACGCTCGGTGCCGGCCAGCGCGAGGGAGACGATGCTTCCGAGCTGCGCGGTGTAGGTGTGCGGGTCGCCGCTGATGCTCTGCGCGGTCAGCTCGGCGTTCTTCTCAGGGTTGTCCAGACCGGTGATCCGGTAGCCGACGATCGCCTTGCCGAGCATGCCGTAGGGCAGGATGCTGCCGGCGACACCGGTCTCCAGGCGCTGCGCGAGTTTGCGTGCCGAGCGCAGGCCGACCGACCGCAGCTGCGCCGTTTTGTTGCGCAGCAGCGCCAAAGTGTCGTCGAGCTCGGCCAGCCACATCCGCACGATAAGCAGTTCGACGGCTTCGCTGCGCTCGTGCGGGTCCTTCACGGTGTCCTCGAGCGCGTCGTGGAGGTCGAGCTGGACCTGCGCGAGCAGGTCTTCTCCGCGCGGCGCCAGCAGGTCTCCCAGCAGGTCGCGCACCGTGACCAGGTGCGGCTCGAGCACGGGCTGGCTGTCGTCAGGCGAGGGCTCCTCGCCGGTGCCGGGATGGGCCGGGCGCAGTGCGTTGAGGGTGTCAAACAGTTCCCCGGGGATCTCCTGCTCGCTGGTGATGCCCTGGTCGGGGAACAGCAGTGAGATCAGGCGCCGGTCGCGGCTGCCGGCCAGGTGCCATCCGGTGCTGTTGACGCCGGGCCGGTCCCGGGCGGCACCGTGACCCTCGTAGTGCCGCAGGTGCAGCAGGTTCTGGCAGATGCTGGCCAGGAGGAACTCCGACAGGTAGCGGGCGTGCGAGATCGTGGGGGACAGTGCCTTGACCGCTTCGGGAGGCAGCTTGGCTTTGTCCTCGTCCAGCTCGCGCAGGGGCACGGCCGGCTGGCGCCGCGAGTCCAGGACGAGTTCGCTGGAGCACAGGTCGAGGGCGGTCGACTGGAACTGGTCGACCTCGTCGATCATCAGGGCGTGCGAGCGGCGGAAGGCGAACTCCGCGACGGACAGGTCAGCCACCGCCCGTCCGTCCAGCAGGATCCCGAGATGGAAACGGCCGACCATGAAGTTGTGGTGGTTGGTGACCACTACCGAGGCCGTGCAGGCGCGACGGTGCTGCTCGTACTTGCCGCAGGTCGACATCCACGGGCAGGACGCGAGCCCGGAGGCCGGCGGCAGCGGAATCAGCGGCCGGCACGGCTCCTCACCCGGGGGATAGGGATGGGTGGACTGCGTGTGATGACTGAGCGCGCATCCGTACGAAAGCTGATCCAGCTTCCACGCCGTTTTGTCCGGCTGCTCCAGCAGCGGACCCTCGATGCGCGCGGCGACCTTCATCGCCCGCTCGTGCAGCCGCGACGGCGACATCAGCGGCGTGCATGTCTCCGGCCGGCCCAGATGCCGCAGGTCCTGCTCGATGTCCCACGCCGCGGACAGCGTTGCCTCCACCGTCGGCAGCACGATGGTGAGGGTCCTGCCGTTGATCGCGAACCAGGAGGCCGCTACCCGCACCATGACGCTCTTGCCGGTACCGGTGGGCGCGTTGAGGATTTCCAGCCCCCCGGAAAGCAGCTGGATCAGGTCCCTGACGGCGACGCTGTCGGTGGTGTGCAACTGTGCGAACAGGCCGGCCAGCACCGCTTGCACGTAGCGGTCCTCGGGCAGGTAGCGCTCGTCGATACGGCCGGCGAGCTCCAGGAGCTCACCGGTGGGCACGGGGACCTCGGCCTGATAGGGCACCGTGTGCACCTCTGGCAGATCGGCCGACTGCGCGGACGGGGGAGCCTTGTCGAACAGGGGGATAGTGGTTCTGCCCTGGATGAGTCCCGCCCCGGCGGAGTACTGCGTGCGGGGCAGCCAGATGCCCGGCGTCGCTGGCGGGACGGGCCTGCGCCGCGGGTGGTCACGGCACAGCCGGGCCAGCGTCCGGTCAACGTAGTCCAGCGGATCCCCGCCCACCACAGGGACCGCGGCCTCGGCGTGTTCCACCACGTCCGCCGGAGTGAACGGGATCGCGGGCGGCTCACCCGGGGCGACGTCGAGCAGTGACCGTGCCCGGGACGTGAACACTCCCAGCCCGGCCAGCTCCTCGGGAGCAGACGCCGTGACCTGGCCGATCCTCTGCTTCTCCTCGTGCGGCAGATCCTGCCAGCCGGCCCACTTGTCCAGCTGGCCGCTGAGGAGGAACGCGGCATGACGAAAGCGCGCCAGGACGTTCCCGGCCTCGTCCCGGTCAGGGAAGTAGTGGCCGGCCAGCGCCAGCGCGGCTCCCACCGCGCCGGTGCTCTTCGACAGCTTCACGCCCACGGCACACCTGCCGTCCGGCAGATCAGCGCGCCGATCCCGCCCGCTGTCGCCACGTCGAGGTCGAACTCCTCGCAGACCCTGCCGAGCAGCGGCAGGCTCGATTCCCGGTAGTCGGGCACCACCAGCCAGTCGGCTCCACCGGCGTCCCCGCCGTCCGCCTGCACCTTCTTGGCCAGCAGGATCGCCGAGGTGTAGTCCTTGACATCGATACGGAACTCCCTGACGGCCCGTCCCTTCCCCGCCCGCACGTACAGGTCGTAGGCATCCAGGTCGGGCCACAGTTGCGGCTCCAGCCCCCGCTCGGCCAGCGCGTCGTACAGGGCGATCTCCACCAGCCCGGGGATGGTGGTCCAGCGCCACACCCCCCGTGACAGGGCCTTGTGCCCCTCAGCAGGGAGGGGCTCGGGCACATGCCCGGTAGTATCGGCGAAGAGCACCGCCTGCTCGCCGACAGGCCGGGCTGGGGGAGGGCCGGGGACCAGTACGGGCGGCCGACCCAGCTCGGGAATCTTGAACGTGAACGCGGCACCCCAAGCGGTATGCGGCCGATGGAAGCAGCGCACGCTGCCCGTCCTCGCGCCGCCCCGTCGCGCGTGAACGGTGACCCGCATGGGCCAGCGGCAGATCGGGCACGCGAACCACCAGCGGTCCCAGACAGCATCGAAGGTGATCGGCCGGTAGAACTCGGCGACACTGCTGGGCAGGTTCAGGCGACGCAAGTCCTTGTCCGGCCCGGCCGGTGTGCGGATCAGACTGGAACGACCGTGGACGTAGGCATCCTGGTCCATCCTTTTCCTCAGCGCCGAGAACACACGATCCTGATCCATTTCCGCCTCGAGGATCTCCGTGCTGGTCGTGCGCCCCTCCCGGGTGGTCTTCGCCAACGCCCGCAGCACGACCCGCTGTTCGACCTGCAGGTCGAAGTAGTCCTCCTCGAAACTCCCGTCCGGTGCGATGAGTCGGACGCCGTCCATCTCCTCGGCCGGAACCGTGTCGGGCAGCAGCCTCGACAGATCTCCACTCAGCAACTCCCGGAAGACACCGAAAGGCAAAGGGACGCCGGGGCTGCGGGCAGCCAGAACGCGGCCGTGCGCGTCCATCAGCGTCCGCAGCCGCGCCTCGGGCGGCTGCTCAGTATCGGTGAGCGCCTTGGCCGCCATCGCCGCAGACGCCATCACCATGTGCCGGACGGAAGCATCCGATAAGCCGCTGACTGTCGAAGAATCCATGCCGGGCACTGTAGAGGGCACCACTGACAATCCAGCGCGCACCACCTAAATCAATCAAGTGTGCGAATTTGGCTTCTCCGTGCGGATCAGTTCCCCGCATCCCTCCGCGGATACAAGTCCTCGTACCTCTGCAGATTTTCAGCGATGTGCGACCGGCCAGCCGCCGTCACCACCCAGTGAAAACTCCGACCAGGCCCCGCCCCAGTCGGCCTCTCCTCTACAGCGACGCAGTCGATGTACCCGCGGCTGAGCACACCACGTGGCCGGTACCCCGTGCCCAGATAGAACTTCGCCCTGCCCCACAGGTCGTCCTCCGCCAACCCATCAGCTCCCGCCTCGGCCACTTTGACCAGCGCGCGCCACAACCACTCCGAAAGCAGACCCCCGGGCGGCCGCCGCGGTGCCCCCTCCCGCAGCCCCGCCCGCGCACACGCCCGGCCCACCCGCGTCATCTCCACCACGACCCTCGGCACGAAACCCACAGGGAACACCTCGACCTGGTCCTCACTAACCCTCAGCAGCCCGCGCCGCGCCAGGGCATGCAGCGTCGCACCCGCTCCGGCATCGTGCCGGCCCTCAGCTCGCAGACGCTCCTGAACATCGGTGTACGCAGTGAACGCCGGATCAGCCCTCACTGCGAACGGAACGCGCCGCCACTGGGAAGCCGGCCCCGGATCACGCCCTGCGGAACGATGCTCCTCCGCCTCCCGCTCGGCGCGCTGATCCTCCCGAAAACAGGCCGCCAGGTACGCACGCTGCCGCGCATTGAGATCACGCCACGCCTGCTGCGCGCGGGACGGACTCTTCGGCTTCGGCGACGCGGCCCCAGGAATGTCCTCCCGCAGGAGGTGGGCCTGACCGGGAAACGCACGGAACCAGCTGCGCCGGACGACGTCGGGTGAAACGCCATAGGTCTCCGCCAGCGCCGCGATGACTCTCTTGAGAAGTGCAGGGTCCATCCACGCCACGACGTCCTGACCGGACTCAATGGCCTGCAGCTTCCACTCCGTTGGCCCTAGCCCCTCCGGAAGTCGGCTCCTGAGCAGGCGTACGGCCCGCACCCGATCCAGGCCGGCAAAGCGCCGCAGATCCCCGAGCGATTCCTCACCCACCGGGACCCCGGCCAGAGCCTGAGGGGAGGTGCACAGAGCCTCAGCAAGCCTGACCAGGGTGCCAGGAGCGGGCGAATGGCACCCCTGCTCGTAGTTCGCGATCTGCCGGGCCGACACCCCCACCCTCTCTGCAAGCCGTACCTGGCTTAATCCGGCGTCGCGACGCAGGAGAACCAGCACGCCGTGCGCGAGAGGTTCGAGCCGACGGGTCATGCTTCCATCATAGACTTCATAGAAGTCTATGATGGAACCGGAAACCGGCGAGTCCCGGTAATCGGGCTGCTGGTTCGGAGACGCGTTCCCCTTGGCACGCGACCGCCATCACCATGGCGGTCGATCAGGAAACCAAGCCGCGCGAAGCAGCAACGCGAGGCTGCCTGCAGCTCCGGGAGAAGACGCGGACGCCACCGGCAAGCGCGCCGGCGGACTGGTAGTCAGCGCTGACCGGATCGACGCGATCGCCGTACCTGGGCGGCCCACGCCGGTACGGGCGAGCGAGGCACCACCAGACCGGTGTGATGAACAGTCAGCAAGGACTTCCCTCACGCGTAGCTGCTTTCGTGACGGGTCGGCAACGTGCCGCCGGACTCCACACTGGGCGCCGGCAGGCGCCCCATGTGTTCCTCGGTCTCTCAAGCTCGGCTCGCCAGAAGCCGAGCAACGCCGAACCTTGCTGAGCTCTCCCCGGCAGGGGAGAGCCAACTCAAATAACTGTGAAACCAGAACCTTTGACATCACTGGGCGCCGGCAGGCGCCCCATGTGTTCCTCGGTCTCTCAAGCTCGGCTCGCCAGAAGCCGAGCAACGCCGAACCGTTGCCTCATGGGCCGTCAGGCCCATCCCGTTCCCGGTACCAGCACCACCAACTCGGGCCCGCCAGGGCCCGAACCTTGACTTACCCACAGTCATGCCGTCAGGCATGACGACGCGACACCTATCGGGCCGT
>NZ_JAATEJ010000033.1 GCF_012034175.1 Actinacidiphila epipremni | reverse complement strand
GCCGGCGACCTCGCCACCCTCCTCGCCGGCAACGACACCTGGATCGTGCCCTGAGGGTGTGACATGCCGACAGGGGCCGCCGGGGACTCCCCCGGCGGCCCCTGGACTTTTCCGCCGCGGGCCGGCGTTACGGTGATCAACGACTTCGTCACCCCCTTCCCCCGGGAGATCCACCGTGAGCATCGCCGTCACCGGAGCCACCGGCCATCTGGGCCGGCTCGTCATCGCCGACCTGCTGGAGCACGGGGTCGCGCCCGGCGAGATCACCGCCGTGGTGCGCGACCCCGACAAGGCCGCCGACCTCGCCGCGGGCGGCGTGCGGGTGCATGTCGCCGACTACGACCGGCCCGAGACGCTCAAGGACGCGTTCGCCGAGGGCGACCGGGTGCTGCTGATCTCCGGCAACGACGTGGGCCGGCGGATCCCGCAGCACACCGCGGTCGTCGAGGCGGCGGCGCGGGCCGGCGTCGCCCAGCTGGCGTACACCGGCATCCTCGGCGGACCGGCGGCCGACTTCACGCTCGGCGACGAGCACCGGGCGACCGAGGAGCTGATCCTCTCCTCGGGGGTGCCGTACACCTTCCTGCGCAACGGCTGGTACACCGAGGTCTACACCGCGAACCTGCCGGCGGTGCTGGAGCACGGCGTGGTGATCGGCAACGCGGGCGAGGGGCGGGTCGCGTCGGCCTCCCGGGCGGACTACGCCGCCGCGGCGGCCGTCGTCCTGACCGGTGAGGGGCACGACAGCCGGGCGTACGAGCTGAGCGGCGACACCGCGTGGAGCTTCGCCGAATACGCAGCGACCGTCGCGGAGCTGTCCGGGCAGCCGGTGGCGTACCAGAACATCAGCGGTGCGGAGCGGCAGGAGATCCTGACCGGCGTCGGGGTGCCCGCGGCGTTCGCGGCGGTGCTGGTGGACGTCGACGAGGCGATCGGGCGGGGGCGGCTGGCCGGTACGACCGGTGAGCTGTCGCAGCTGACGGGGCGTCCGACGACACCGCTGCGGGAGACGGTCGCGCTGGAGCTGCGGGCGCTGGGCGCGCTGAAGGGCGACGCGTAACCGCCGGCTCCGGGCGGCACCACCGGCCGGCGCGGCCGTACGTGCCAGGACCCTGGGAGCGGTGTCAGGACCATTGTGCGATACGGGCCTGGCACCGCGGTCCGCCGACCGCTACCGTCGTCAGGGCCGCAGCACGTCGTACCCGTACGGACCCGCCGCACCGCGTACGGCCGGCGGCACCGGCGCACGGGGAGGATGGCGGACGGCGATGGGCGACAAGCGCGCAGGGCTGGTGTACGGCTTCGCGGCCTACGGACTGTGGGGGCTCTTCCCCCTCTACTGGCCGCTGCTGGAGCCGGCCGGGGCCGGCGAGATCCTGGCGCACCGCATGGTGTGGTCGCTGGTGGTGGTCGGCGTGCTGCTGCTGGTGCTGCGCCGGTGGGCGTGGCTGGCGGAGCTGGTACGGCAGCCGCGCCGGCTGGCGCTGGTGGCGGTCGCGGCGACCGTGGTGTCGGTGAACTGGGGCACGTACATCTGGGCCGTCAACGCCGGGCATGTGGTGGAGACCTCACTCGGCTACTTCATCAACCCGCTGGTCACGATAGGGCTGGCCGTGCTGGTGCTGCACGAGCGGCTGCGGCCGGTGCAGTGGGCGGCGGTCGGCATCGGCGGGGCGGCGGTCGCGGTGCTCGCGTTCGGCTACGGGCGGCTGCCGTGGATCGCGCTCGTGCTGGCCTTCAGCTTCGGCAGCTACGGGCTGGTGAAGAAGAAGATCGCGATGGGCGGGCTGGAGTCGCTGGCCGCCGAGACGTCGGTGCAGTTCCTGCCGGCGCTGGGCTTCCTGCTGGTGCTGGGGGCGCGCGGTGACGCGACGTTCACCGGCCATGGCGCCGGGCACGCGGGGCTGCTGGCGCTCGCCGGGCTGGTCACGGCGGTGCCGCTGGTCTGCTTCGGGATGTCGGCGAACCGGCTGCCGCTGTCCACGCTGGGGCTGCTGCAGTATCTGGCGCCGGTCTTCCAGTTCCTGATCGGGATCCTGCACTTCCACGAGACCATGTCCGGCGAGCAGTGGGTGGGCTTCCTGCTGGTGTGGTCGGCGCTGCTGCTGCTGACCGGCGACGCGCTGCTGGCGGCACGGCGCTCACGGGCCGAGCTGGCGTCGGCCCGGGCGGCTGCGCCGGCGGAGGGCGCGGCGGGCGCGGAGGGGGCCGGGCCGGTGGCGGCTGCGCCGGTGGACGGGGCGGCCTCGGCCGCGGCGGCGGCTGCGCTGCGCGAGGGCGCGTAGCCGGCCGCCCACCGGGGCCGGGGCGGCTCGGGGCACTGTGACATGGCTCGCCTTGACGGCAGATTTCTTGCAGGCGCAATATATGCACATGCATGACTTCACCGGACGGCGCTTCCTCTTCCTCCTCGGCAGCACCCGCGCCGGGGGCAACACCGAGGCGCTGGCCCAGCTGGCGGCGGCCCAGCTGCCGTCCGACGCCGAGCAGCACTGGGTGCGGCTCGCGGAGATGGACCTGCCCGCCTTCACCGACCGGCGGCACGAGGGCGACGGCTACTACCCCTCGCCGACCGGGCCCGCCCGGACGCTGCTGGACGCGACGCTCGACGCGACCGACCTGGTCATCGCCTCGCCGCTGTACTGGTACTCGCTCTCCACGCCCGTCAAGCAGTACCTGGACCACTGGTCGGGCTGGATGCGCGTCCCGGACCTGGACTTCCGGCCCCGGATGGCCGGCCGCACCCTGTGGGGCGTCACCGCCCTCGCCGGCACCGACCACCGCGACGCGGACGCCCTGGCCGGCACGCTCGCCAAGACCGCGCGCTACATGCGGATGGACTTCCGCGGGGTGCTGCTGGGCAGCGCCACCCGCCCCGGCCAGATCGCCGAGGACGAGGACGCGGTGCTGCGGGCGAAGACCTTCTTCACGCCCTGAAGCGCCCGGAAGCGCTCGGAAACGCCCGGAAACGCGTCCGCCCCGTACGGCCGTCGGGCCGTACGGGGCGGACGTCCTACTGCCGGCCCGTCAGGAGAACGAGCAGGTGATGGAACCGTTCGGCGTGGTGATGCCGGACGTGGAATTCGCCGTGAAGCCGAACGTCGTGTTGCCGTCCGGCGCGATCGTGCCGTTGTAGGCGGCGTTGGACACGGTGACCTTGCCGCCGCTGGTGGACTGCGTGCCGTTCCAGATGTTGCTGATGGTCGTGCCGTCCCCTGGTGTCCAGGTCACCTTCCAATGGCTGGAGGGTGATGTGCCGTGGTTCATGACTTCGACCGTGGCCTGGAAACCGCCGCTCCAGGAGCTGTCCACCGAGTAGAGCGCCATGCAGTCGCCGTCGATCGGCGGCATGGTGGTGGGCGGCGCGGAGGTCGGGGGCTGGGACGTCGGCGGCTGCGACGTCGGGGGCTTGGAGGTGGGGGGCTGGGACGTCGGGGGCTGCGAGGTCGGCGGCTGCGTGGTGGGCGGCACCGAGCCGTCACGGATACCGGTGACCTCACCGTGGCCGCCGTCGAAGACGATGTCGGAGCAGGAGAAGAAGTTCTCGTTGCTGTCCGACCGCACCCACTGGATGAACATCAGCGCCGCACCGGAGCGGCCGGCCGGCAGCGCCTGGTCCCAGTAGTAGTGACCGCCGTCCGTGCCGGGCGAGCCCACCGCGGGCGGGTTGGTGCTGGTGCCGATCGACTCCAGGTCCGCCCACGCCAGCGGGGTGGTCGGGGACCAGCCCTGCTTGGTGAGGTAGACATGGAAGGTGCCCGGGTGCGCGGCCCAGTTGCTGTACTGCAGCTGGATCGACGAGCCCGACGTCAGGTGGGTCTTCGGCCAGTCGTCACGGGCGGCGCTGTAGGCGGAGAAGTCGTACGGCGACTTGTTGCCCGCGCTGCAGATGGTGCCGTCCGGCACATAGCCGGACGTACGGCCGCCCGCGTTGGAGTCGAGCACCGCGAACCAGTTGTACAGCGGCGTCGTCCCGCTCTGCGCCACCGCCGCGGCACACGCCGGGTTGGTGGGCTGGAGCGCACCGCTCGGCGTCTGGGCGTCCTTGTAGCACAGATACGTGCGGGAGCCGGGCATCATCGCGACGCCGTGGGCCTGGGCCTCGCCCTGCGTGAGGAAGACGATGCCGAGGGCCGACAGCAGCGTCGCCAGTACGGCGATTAAAGAGAGCTGCCTCTTTTTCTTCACAGGTGGTGACCTTTCCGGCGACGTCCCCGAGGCCGTGGTCCACCGCAGCCGGGTCCTCAGGGGCGGAGTGGGGGGAGAACCGTGAATCCGGGCGCGCACCTATGGGAGCGCTCCCATGACGTGAAGCTAACAGCAGATCAGGAGCGTGTAAACCGTTCGCGCGCTACGCCGTGATGTCGCGGGTGGTGAAGCGGGCCCAGGCGGCGGACCCGAAGGCGGCGGCGTAGACGGCCTGGAGGGCGAGGTTCTTCAGGACACCGGACCATATGACCGGCGCGCGCATCACATCGGCGAAGCTCAGCCAGTAGTGCGGGAACAGGTACGGCTGGATCGCGTGCAACTGCGGGATGTTGTTGACGATCTGCACCGTGATCAGCAGGCCCACCGTCGCCGCCATCGCGCTGATGCCGCTGTCGGTCAGCGTCGAGATGAACAGGCCGAGGGCCGCGAGACCCACCAGCGAGGACGCCACGAGCAGGGCGATCAGCAGCCCGCGCAGGATGCCGTCGGTGAGGGAGACGCTATTGCCGGACAGCAGCGTCACCGAGCCCACCGGGAAGAGGCTGAAGCCCACGATCACCGCGGACAGCACCACCGTCAGCGTCGCCGCGACGCAGAAGGCCAGCACCGAGGCGTACTTGGCCAGCAGCAGCCGGACCCGCCCGGCCGGGGCGACCAGCAGATAGCGCAGGGTGCCGGTCGCGGCCTCACCGGCGATCGAGTCGCCGGCCACCACCCCGATCGACATCGGCAGGAAGAACGGCAGCGTCGCGGCGAGCGAGGCGAAGGCCAGGAACAGGCCGTTGTTGCTGACCTGTTCGAGGAAGGCGGGTCCGCCGCCGTCGTTCCCGGCGACCGAGCCGCCGTTCCTCGTCTCGATCCGGATCGCGATCCCGACCAGCACCGGCACGCCCGCGAGCACCCCGAGCAGCGCGAGGGTGCGCGCCCGGCGGAAGACGGTCAGCAGCTCGGACCGGAAGAGGCCGAGCACCCACGCCGGGCGCACCGCCCGGGGCCCGGGCGCCGGCTCCCCGAGCGGGGTCATGTCCTCCCCCGCGGCGATCGTCGTGTCAGCCTGCGACATTGAAACCCTCTCCCGTCAGGGCCACGAACGCGTCCTCCAGCGAGGCCCGGCGCACCCCGAACGCCCGGACCCGCACCCCCGCGGTGACCAGCGCCGCGTTCAGCTCGACGAGGTCGGGCGGGGTGGCGGGCAACTCGCCGGTGACCTCGCCGGTGTGCGGGTCGGCCAGCAGCTCGCTCACGCCGTGCTCCTCCAGCACCCGGACGGCCTGCGCCGGGTCGGGGGTGGTGACCGCGAGCCGGCCGCGGGTGCCGGCGGCGAGCTCCGCCACCGTCCCCTGGGTGATCAGCCGGCCGCGGGCCATCACCGCGGCATGCGTGCACACCTGCTCGATCTCGTCCAGCAGATGCGAGGACAGGAAGACGGTCGTGCCGTCCTCCGCGAGCTCCCGCACCAGCCCGCGGATCTCGCGCATGCCCTGCGGATCCAGGCCGTTGGTCGGCTCGTCCAGCACCAGCAGCTCACGCGGCTGGAGCAGCGCGGACGCCAGGCCCAGGCGCTGCTTCATGCCCAGCGAATACGCCTTGGCCTTCTTCTGGGCCGCCGCCGACAGGCCCACCCGGTCCAGCGCCGCCGCCACCCGTACCGCCCGGGTGCGGGGGTCGGCGGTCGGGTCGGCCGAGTCGAACCGCAGCAGATTGTCCTGGCCGGACAGGAAGCCGTAGAGCGCGGGGCCCTCGATGAGCGCGCCGACCTTCGGCAGCACCGCGCGGGACGCGCCCGGCATCGGCCGGCCCAGCACCCGGGCGCTGCCCGCGGTCGGCTCGATCAGGCCCATGAGCATCCTGATCGTCGTCGTCTTCCCCGAGCCGTTGGGCCCGAGGAAGCCGAAGACGCTGCCGCGCGGCACCCGCAGGTCCAGCCCGTCGACGGCGAGCGTGCCCCGGTACTGCTTGGCGAGCCCCCGGGTCTCGATCACCACGTCCCCGTCCGGCTCCACGCCACCGCGTGGCGCGGGCACCACGTCGGTGGCAGGCGGCTGGCTCATCGCGCTCCTTGGTCCGTTCGGCGGGTGGTCGTCGTGGGCGGGCGGTGGTGGCCGGCAGGCTGCCGACGCCGGGCCCGCGGGTGGTCGGCCCGCGGGTGGTGCTCCCACCACCTGCGGGTCGTGGCGCCGGGGCCTGCGGGGTCAGTGGGCGTCGGGCCCCCCGGGTCAGTGGGCGGTGGACGCCGCGGACGTCAGGGCGGACTCGTCGACCGCGCCCGCGTACACCGTGCCGTCCTGCGTCAGCAGCACATTGACCAGGCGGGTGTGGAAGAGGGTGCCGGTGCCGAAGGAGCCGGTCACCTGCTTGCCGAAGCCGCCCAGGATCGCGCCGAGCTGGGCCGGGTCGTTCTTGGCCTCGGCACCGGGCTTGCCCGCCTTGCCCGGCCGGCCGTCCTTGCCGTCGAACGGCAGGGTGCCGGAGGGCAGCGCGCCCTTGGTCGAGAAGACCGCGACCGTGTCCCAGCCGGAGCCCACGAACGCCGGCCGGCCTATACCGGCGCCGGCCCTGGGCCCGTTCGGCTCCTGCGTCGCCTTGCCCTCGGTCACCTTCACGCCCTTGCCCGGCGTGAAGTGGAAGGTGCTCGCGGCGGGCTTGGCGAAGCTCACCCGGGTGTAGGCGATGTCGACGATCGCCTTGCCGCCGCCCTTGGGCTCCAGGGTGAACTTCAACGGCACCCCGGTCTTTGCGTCGACGGCGATCCGGAAGGCGCCGATCGTGGAGTCCTGGGCGTACTCGGGGCGGACCTCCAGCACATAGGCGCTGTGGCCGGCGACGCGCGCGGTGCCGTCCGTCGTGATGGCGGACTTCCCGTCGGCGGCCTTCAGTATCTGCTGGGCGGCGGCCTGCGGGGTCGCCGGGAAGTCCTGCGGGAGCTGCCGCGGCTGCGCCTTGTGCTGCTGCTCCTGCGGCAGCGTGGCGTGATACGCCTCGTTGGAGGAGCTGTCGTACGCCCACAGCTGGGTGCCGTCGTGGATCAGGCTGTATTCGGCGGCGGGCTGGATGATGGAGATCTTCTGCCGGTCCGGGCCGTCGGCGGCCACATGCAGGGTGTGGCTGCCGACGAGCAACTGGACGAGCTGGCGCTGCGGCTCGGCGCGCGAGGCGTCGGGCGAGCCGAGGCTCGGCGGGGCCGCGGCGCCGCCGAACAGGCCGCTCGCCGTGGTGCCGGACAGCGCGGAGGGCAGGCCCAGGTCGGTGGTGATCTTGACCGTCCCGTCCACCGTCTGGGTGTCGGACGCGGCGATCTTCGTCAGGAGCTGTTCGGCGGTGAGCGAGGGCAGGGACGGGTCGCCGCTGTCGGCGAGCGCCGGGACCAGGCCGACCGTCGCCGCCGTCACCCCCACGACCGCGGCGGGCACCGCGTACCGCAGTGCCTTGCGGCGGCGGCGCGCCTCCTCGGGCCCACCCGCCTGCGGCTGTTCCGGCTGCGCCGGCTGGATCAGTGCCATTACGTCCCTACCTCCGTCGTCAGCGGCGGTCAGCTGTCGCGCACTCGTCCACTCCCCCGGTCATTGTCGCCCGGTCCGCCCCGAAGTGGTGTGTATCCATGACACCAAATCGGCCGTCCTGTCACATCAGCCCCCGGGCTCAACTTCGCGTACACCAGCGGGATGACGCGCGGCCCTTCCCGTACACGCCCAGGAGTACGGACCCCGACGTTCCTCGGGGTCCTCGGGGTCCTCGGCGTCTTGGGGGTCCTCGGCGTCCTCCCCGTCCTCCGGGTCGCCCGGTCGACGGGGGCTCAGCCCGCCCGGTGGACCGCCGCGTCGCACAGGCCCGCGAGCGCGGCCTTCGCCGGGCACTCCGCCAGCGGGGCCAGCGCGGCACGCGCCTCCTCGGCGTACCGCAGGGAGTCGCGGCGGGCGATGTCGAGCGCGGGGTGGGCCCGCAGCAGGGCCAGGGCCTCGGCGTGCAGCGTGTCGTCGGTCAGGTCGCCGTCGAGGAGCTCGTTGAGCCGGCGGTCGTCGGCGGACACGTCGCCGCCCGCCCGCGCGTACATCTTCCGTACGTGCAGCACCGGCAGCGTCGGGACGCCCTCGCGCAGGTCGGTGCCGGGCGTCTTGCCGGACTCGTGGTGGTCGCTGGCGATGTCGAGGACGTCGTCGGCGAGCTGGAAGGCGATGCCGATGCGCTCGCCGAACTGGGTCAGGGTGTGGACGACCGACTCGCCCGCGCCCGACATCATGCCGCCGAACCGCCCGGAGACGGCCATCAGCGAGCTGGTCTTGCCCGCCAGGACCTCCATGTAGTGGTCCAGCGGGTCGCGGCCGTCGCGCGGGCCGACGGTCTCCAGGATCTGGCCGGTCACCAGCCGTTCGAACGCCTCGGCCTGGACGCGGACCGCCTCGGGGCCGAGGTCGGCGAGGATGTGCGAGGCGCGCGAGAAGAGGAAGTCGCCGGTGAGCACGGCCACCGAGTTGCCCCAGCGGGCGTTGGCGCTGCTCACGCCGCGGCGCGCGTCGGCCTCGTCCATCACGTCGTCGTGGTAGAGCGTGGCCAGGTGGGTGAGCTCCACGACGACGGCGGCCGGGATGACGCCCGGCGCGTGCGGGTCGCCGAACTGGGCGCCGAGCATCACCAAAAGTGGCCGGAAGCGCTTTCCGCCCGCCTGGAGCAAATGCCGGGCGGCGTCCGTGATGAAGGGGACGTCGCTCTTGGTGGCTTCGAGCAGTCCCTCCTCCACCGCGGCGATCCCGGCTCTGAGGTCGGCATCGAGAGCGGGGTCCCACACGCTCAGCCCGAAGGGTGGCCCGACGACGTTCACGAGGGGTGCTCCTGTCGCTGATCTGGCTTGTGGCGCGGTCCTGACGGGGCGCTTCGCGGGCGGCTCCGCTGGCGCTGACGTGGTGCTCGGCTCGGTATTTCCTTACACGGGCAGCCTAGCCGGTCGGCTGTGGATCACCGCCGGGGCATGGCCTTATGCAGGCGGCATGAGCCCGGCATGCTCCTCCTGCCCGACTCCCGGCCGATTCAGGCCCGAGTCAGGCCCGACTCAAGCCCGATCGCGTGCCCCGCTCCTTCCCCGCTTCCTGCCCCCTCACGTGCCCCCGCCGCGCCCCCGCACGCGTCCGCAGGCACGCCGCGGCGTCCCCACGTAGCATCGTCGTGACGGCGTTCCGCGACGGACGGTCACACTCCGCGGCGGGCGCTGGGCGGCGTCCGGGCCACGGGCGAACGTTCATCATCACGTAAGACCGGTCCGTCACGAAGCGACCTAAAATCACGGCATCACCATGTGACATGTCCTCGCATCGGGGTAAGACCCGACGGGAATAAATCCCGCCGGGAATCGCCTGCGAATTGTCGATGAGGAGGTGGATCGATGGCAGCCGAACAGCTGGAACCGCTGGATTTGCTGGAGGACGAGGCGGAAGCCCATGTTCAGGGCGTCTGTTTCAAGACCGGGCCGCCCGTGCGGACCGGGGTGGAGTTGGAGTGGCTCGTGCATGACCGCTCCGATCCGCGAATGCTGATATCCGCCGACCGGTTGCACGCGGCCCTCGCGCCGGTCGAAGTCCCCGGTGGAATGCCCCGGGGCAGCACAATCACCCGCGAACCCGGTGGCCAGGTGGAGCTGAGCTCCCCGCCGGCCGGTTCGCTCCCCGCCTGCGTCGAGGCGATGGCCGTGGACCTCGCGGCCCTGCGCCGGGCGATGGACCGGGCGGGACTGGTCCTCGTCGGCCGCGGGCTTGACCCGTACCGCGATCCCCCCAGGCTGCTGGACGCACCGCGCTATCGGGCGATGGAACGTTTCTTCGACCGCGAGGGCCCCTGGGGCCGGGCCATGATGCGGCGTACGGCGTCGCTCCAGGTCAACCTGGACGGCGGTGACGACTCGCACGGGATCACCGGCTACCGGCGGCGCTGGGAGCTGGCGCACCGGCTCGGCCCGGTCCTGGTCGCGGCCTTCGCGAACTCGCCGCTCAGCGACGGGCGCCCGACCGGCTGGGTCTCCACCCGGCAGGCGACCTGGGCCGCGATGGACCCCGGCCGTACCCGGCCGCCCGCCCATGCCCCCGACCCGCGCAGCGCCTGGGCGCGTTACGCGCTGGACGCGCAGGTGCTGTGCGTACGCGTCCCGGAGACCGCCGCCGAGCTCACCCCCGAGCTTGCCGGCCTCCCCCCGGACGGCGTAACCGGCGGCGTAACCGGCGGCGCCGCCGACTGGACCGCGCCGCCCGGCCTCACCTTCCGCGGGTGGCTGCGCGGCGACGCGCCCGCGCTGCGCCGCCCGACGCTCGACGACCTCGACTACCACCTCAGCACCCTCTTCCCCCCGGTCAGACCGCGGGGCTGGCTGGAACTGCGGATGGTGGACGCCCAGGACGGCGACGCGTGGGTGGTGGCCACCGCACTCGCGGCGACCCTGCTGGACGACCCGGTCGCCGCCGACGCCGCCTTCGCGGCCACCGAAGCGCTGTGCCCGCACGGGCCGCTTCCCCCCGACGACATCTGGCGGCGCGCCGCCCGGACCGGCCCGGCCGACCCGGAACTCGGCAAGGCCGTCCGCGCCTGCTTCCTCGCCGCGGAGAGCGCCCTCGCGCGCGCCGCCGCGCCCGTGGCCCTGCGTACGGCGGTCTCCGCCTTCGCCGAGCGCTACGCCGATCGCGGCCGATGTCCCGCACACGACCAGTTGGACGCGCTGACGCGCGTCTGACCCTCCGAAAGGTTCGTCGTGACAGACCCACGCACCACCACCGGCACGCCCCGGAACGCGACCACTTCCGCCGCATCCGGCACTTCAGCCACTCCCACCCCTTCCGCCCCGCGCACACCGGCCCCGGCACCGGCGTCGACCCCGGCTCCGGCTCCGGCTCCGGCTCCGGCTCCGGCCCCGGCTCCGGCCGCCGGTACGCCCGCCGCGCGGGCCCTGGCCGCCCTGGAGGCGGCCCGGCGCCGTACCGAACTGCTCACCGACGCCGTCGACGAGGCCGACCTCCTCGCCCAGCACTCCCCCCTGATGTCGCCGCTCGTGTGGGACCTGGCCCACATCGGCAGCCAGGAGGACCTGTGGCTGGTCCGCGAGGCGGGCGGGCGGCCGGGACTGCGCCCCGACCTCGACCACGTCTACGACGCTTTCCGGACACCGCGCGCCGACCGCCCCGCCCTGCCGCTGCTCAGCCCTGAGCAGGCCCGCGCGTACCTCGCTGCGGTGCGCGAGCAGACCGCCGACGTCCTCGCCACCGTCGACACCTCACCCGAACAGCCGGACCGGCTGCTGGCCGGCGCGTTCGTCTTCGGCATGCTCGCCCAGCACGAGCAGCAGCACGACGAGACGATGCTGGCCACCCACCAGCTGCGCAGCGGCCCGCCCGTCCTGGACGCGCCCGCCCCGCCGCCCGCGCCCGCCGACGCGGCCCTGCTCCCGTCCGAGGTCCACATACCCGGCGGCCCCTTCACCATGGGCACCAGCACCGAGCCGTGGGCCCTGGACAACGAACTGCCCGCGCACCAGGTGGACGTGCCGGGCTTCTGGCTGGACACCGTGCCGGTCACCAACGGCGCCTACGCGGAGTTCATCGCCGCCGGCGGCTACGACGACCCGGTGTGGTGGACGCCCGAGGGCTGGGCGCACGTCCGGGAGGCGGGGCTGGAGGCGCCGCTGTTCTGGGAGCGGGACGGCGAGGGCTGGACGCGGCGGGTCTTCGGCCGCACCGAGCCGGTCGCCGCCGACGAGCCCGTGGTGCACGTGTGCTGGTACGAGGCCGACGCGTACGCCCGCTGGGCCGGCCGGCGGCTGCCGACCGAGGCCGAGTGGGAGAAGGCCGCCCGGCACGACCCGGCGACCGGCCGCTCGCGCCGCTACCCGTGGGGCGACGCCGAGCCCGGCCCGGAGCACGCCAACCTCGGCCAGCGCCATCTGCGCCCGGCGCCCGCCGGCAGCTACCCGCAGGGGGCTGCGCCGAGCGGCGCCCGGCAGCTGCTGGGCGACGTGTGGGAGTGGACGTCGTCCGACTTCGCCCCCTACCCCGGTTTCGCCGCCTTCCCCTACAAGGAGTATTCGGAGGTCTTCTTCGGCCCCGACTACAAGGTGCTGCGCGGCGGTGCCTTCGGCGTCTCGCCGGTCGTGGCCCGCGGCACCTTCCGCAACTGGGACTACCCCATCCGCCGGCAGATCTTCGCCGGCTTCCGCACCGCCCGCGACGAGGAGCCCGCCGAGCGGCAGGCCGACCCCGCGCCGGGTGCGGGGCGCGGCTGATGTGCCGGCACCTGGCCTACGTCGGCCCGCCGGTGCCGCTGGACCGGCTGCTGCTACGGCCCGCGCACGGCCTGTACGAGCAGTCCTGGCGGCCCCGGCGGCAGCGCTACGGCACGGTCAACGCCGACGGCTTCGGCGTCGGCTGGTACCCGCTGCCGGCGGCGCGGAACCCCGCGCAGGACGGCACCCCGGACGGGGACGAGGCGGATACGGGCGGGGACGGCTTCGTCGAGCCGGTGCGCTACCGGCGGGCCGTGCCCATCTGGGCGGACACCAACCTCGCCGAGTTCGCCCCGGCGATCCGCAGCGGCGCGGTCCTGGCCGCCGTGCGCTCGGCGACCGAGGGCACGACGCAGGACGAGTCGGCCGCCGCGCCCTTCCGGGACGGCCGCTGGCTGTTCAGCCACAACGGCGCCGTACGGGACTGGACGCGGCTGCCGACCGGCCTGAGCGAGGCCGAGCTCCTGGGCCTGGAGACCCGCAGCGACTCGGGGGTGCTGTGGGCGATGCTCAGCGCCCTGCTGCGCCAGGGGCAGCCGCCGGGCCTCGCGCTCGCCTCCGTCGTCCGGCGGGTCGCCGCGGCGCGCCCGCAGGCCCGGCTGAACCTGCTCCTCACCGACGGCCGCGTCATCGCGGCCACCACGTGGGGCGACACCCTCTGGTACCGCACGGGCCCGGGCGCGGTGCTGGTCGCCTCGGAGCCGGACGAGCAGCCGACGACCGCGGAGCCGGGAGCGTACGGGAGCACGTACCGGCGCCCGCACGGGGACGGGGACGGGTCGGGCGGCGCGCACGGGCGCCCGTACGGGACCGGGACCGGGCTCGGGGCCGGGATCGGGATCGGGAGCGGCTTCGGGGAGTGGCGGGAGGTCCCCGACCGCTCGCTGCTGCTGGCCACGACCGCGGGGGTACGGATCATCGCGCTGCGCCCCCCGGGGCCGGCCGACCGCACGGGCGCCCGCACGGACGCCCGTCAGGAGAGCAAGGACCGCAAGGAGCGACACCGTATGGCCGAGAGCCGCTTCACCCTCGACGACCGGCTGCCCGCCGGCTACTTCACCGACTCCCTGCACGCCGACGTCCGCGCGGGCCTGGCCGAACGGCCGCGGACCCTGCCGCCCAAGTGGTTCTACGACAAGCGCGGCAGCGACCTGTTCGAGGAGATCACCCGGCTGCCCGAGTACTACCCGACCCGGGCCGAGCAGGAGATCCTGGTCCGGCGCGCCCCCGAGATCGCCGCGCTCACCCGGGCGGCCACCCTCGTCGAGCTGGGCTCGGGCTCCTCCCGCAAGACCCGGCTGCTGCTGGACGCCCTCACCGCCGGCGGCACATTGCGCCGGTACGCGCCTCTCGACGTGAGCGGAGCGGCCCTCGCGGAGGCCGGGGAGGCGATCTGCCGCGACTACCCGGGCCTGGAAGTCACCGCGACCGTCGCCGACTTCGAGGCCGGGCTGCCGCTGTCCGACGAGCCCGGGCCGCGCCTGCTGGCCTTCCTCGGCAGCACGATCGGCAACTTCGACCCGGCCCAGCGGCAGGCCTTCTACCGCATGCTGGCCCTCTCCCTCACCAGCGACGACGTGCTGCTCCTCGGCGCGGACCTGGTCAAGGACCCGCGGGTGCTGGTGCGGGCGTACGACGACGAGCAGGGCGTCACCGCGGAGTTCGACAAGAACGTCCTGCACGTGCTCAACCGGGAGCTGGGCGCCGACTTCGACGTGGACGCCTTCGACCACGTGGCGGTGTGGAACGCCGAGCAGGAGCGCATCGAGATGCGGTTGCGCTCGCGCGCGGCGCAGACGGTGAAGATCCCGGAACTGGACCTGAGCCTGTCGCTGGACGCGGGCGAGGAGGTGCGCACGGAGCTGTCGTGCAAGTTCCGCCGCGAGTCGCTGACGGCGGAGCTGCACGCCGGGGGCTTCACGGTACGGCAGTGGTGGACGGACCCGGAGGAGCGGTTCGCGCTGCTGATGGCGGTGCCGAACTAGCCTTTGCCGGGCTGGCTTTGGGGGCGCGGGGGCTGGACCCCCGCGCCCCCTCAGCTGGTGGAGGGACGGCCGCGGCGGCCGAGGGTGGTGACGACGTCCAGCAGGTGCTCGGTGAGCAGATGGCCGCGCCCGAGGTTGCTCGTGCACCACGCGAGGGCCCGCTGGTAGACGGGCAGGGCCTCGCTGTCGAGGGCCCGCCGCAGCGGCTCGGCCTGCGTCAACTCCCGGTGTATCCGCACCATTCGCTCGCCGTCGGTGACCCCGGGCGGCCGGTACGCGGCCACGGTCTCGGGTGACAGGGCCAGGAAGGCGCGCAGGCCCGACTCCGGTACGGTCGCATCCGCGAGCGCTGCCCGCGAGTCCACCGCCAGCAGGCCGACGACGGGGAAGTCCGGAGGGTGCCGCAACTCGACGTAGGACAGCGCCCGTTCGCACAGGCCCACCCCGGTCGGGGCGTCGTCGGTACGCAACAGGTGGCGGCCGGCGCGGGAGTAGAGCCGGGCGTCGTCGGCGTTGTCGTCCTCGGGCCGGATCCTGTCCGCCAACTTCAATACGTGCGCGGCGAGTCGGTCCTCGTCGACGCTGCCGCGGCGCGGCGAGACCGACTCCTCCTCCTCGTACGCGGCCAGCAGCGCGCGCTCCGCGAGGGCCCGCCCCCCGGGGTCGCTGTTGCCCACCGGGTTCCATGACACCGACGTGAGGCTGACGTAGCGGCGCGTCCAGTTCACCCGGGCGGTGCCGCCGCTGTGCAGCGATCCCAGCGTCCTGGCGAGCAGTTCGGGCGGCCACAGCGTTTCGAGGATGTCGAAGGACACCTCCTCCCGCAGCCACAGCAGCAGCTCCATGAGCTGCGCGCGGATCTCCTCGGGCTCCCACGCCGCGGGCTGCGGCCGACCGCTCGGCGCGGGGGCCGCGGGCGGCGGGGCGAGCGGAGGGAAGGTCCCGAGCGGCGGGCCGACCGGCGGGGCGGGGACGCCGCCCTGCGCCGCCTCGGGGCGTGGCGCGGGGGCCGGGTCCGGGTCCGGGAGAAGTTCGCCGGGGCGGAACCAGTCGATCTCCGGGGTGCCGATCGCGTCGTAGAAGCCGGGGGCCAGGGCGAAGGAGGTCACGGGGGTGACGACGAGGTCGATCGCGCGGTCGTAGCTGTCGGTCGGGTCGCGGGTGAGGGTGACGAGGCCGCACAGCGTGTCGCCGTCGAAGATGGCGGCACCGCATCCCAGGACGCTCACGCCGAGCGGGCCGAGGTAGTGCGTGACGTGGCGCACCGGCGTGGGCGGGGCGTCGCCGTGGCTGATGGTCAGCTCGGTGGACTCCGCCCGCACGGTGGTGCGTTCGATGCGCGGAGAGGTCTGCGGCGGCACCGGAAGGACGGATTCGGTATAGGTCGCCATGATCGCCGCCGTCACGGCGTAGGAGGCGTCCTCGGCTGCGACATGGCCCCAGCTCAAGGAGGCCACGCGCGGACGGTCGGCGGTCGGCCCGACGAGGCGGTACAGCAGGGCGTCGCCGGACTCCGACACCAACGTGGCGTTCGCACGGCTGGAGTCGGCGAACTCCACCACCGACGTCCGGAGTTCGTTGTGAGCCGGGTCGCCCATGTCCGCGGTCAGGACCAGGCCGTCCGCGACCAGGTAGCCGGTCGTGACCTCACCGGCAGGAGTATGCACCCCGACCACGTACTCCTTCGCCGGGTGCGGCGGCCCCACCGCGTCGGGCCCGGGCGCCGTCCCCGGCGCGGCGAGCGCCACCTCGGCGAACGGCGAACCGCCCCGCGGCAGCGGCAGCGTGCCCGTGCGGGAGGCGATGACGGCCGGGAAGTCGAGGGAGCGGCCCAGGCGCGGGGTGATGAAGTCGGTCACCGCGTCGATCGTGCGGCGGGCGCTGGTCGCCGGGACGACCATGCGCAGGAGGTGCCGCACCTCGGGGTCGAAGGTGAAGACGTCGAAGCCGGCGAGCGGTTCGTCGAGCCGCATCAGGCCGCTCAGCAGCACCTCGGCGAGGCACGAGGGACTGCTGCCGGGGAGTGCGGCGGCCTGGACGACGCGCATGACGGGGAGAGTGAGGGGGTCCACCGAGGCGAGGTGCGCGGCGAGTTCGTACGCCTCGGGGCTGACGGTCTCCTGGAAGGCGAGCAGCCGCTTGGTGGCGGCGGGGCCGGACTTGGCGCCGGGCGGCGGCGGTTGGGCGGTGTGTACGGGCGGCGCGGCGGCGTCCACGACGTGGAGCGTGGCGCTGCCGCCGTGCGAGGCGATCAGCGCGGCCCAGGGGCCGAGCGACCAGTCGCCCAACTCCAGCACCGGCACCGGAAGTTGCAGGGGTGTCGCCAAGTGCGGTGGGAGCCAGGGGTCGTAGGCGCGCAGCGCCGGGTTGGCCGGGGCGGGACGGTTCGTGCGGACCCGTAGCCTCTCCGCGGGCAGCGCGGTGCCGGACCACAGGCGCAGGGGGAGGGGCTGGAGTACGGCGGTGGGGGCCTTGCGGGCCCAGGCGGCGAGGGTGCGGTGGGCGGCGCCGGTGCGCCAGGCGGGGCCGACGCCGTCGGTGACGGCGAGGACGGCGGTGCGGTTGCCGTCCACGACGGCGGAGTTGACCGCGGTGGAGGCGAAGCCGACCCGGCGGACGGTGCGGAAGATGCCGGATGTGCCGAGGACGCGGGTGAGTTCGGCGAGGGTGTCCTGCCAGACGCGCAGCGCGAGGCCGTCGTCGACGGCGAGGACGAGGTCGAGCCAGCGGGCCCGTTCGGGGCGTAGGACGATGTCGGTGCCGCCGGTGTCGGCGATGGTCTCGGCGGTCGCGGCCTCGTCGAGCTCGAAGCGGTGCAGGGAGGACACCCGGCGCTTGAGCGGGCGCAACGCCCGTACGAGAGCGAGGGGGTTGGGGAGGCCGGGCACGCCGGGCACGCGGACGGCGGCGGCTCCGGTGCCGGGCCGGGTGTCGGTGAGGGCGTAGACGGAGTGCCGGAAGGGCGCGGGCGACGGGCCGTAGACGCCGCCGGGCCGGGCGGCCTCGCCGGGTGGCGTACGGGCCGGGCTGCGGCCCGGGGCCGGCGCGGGCTCCGGGTCGTCGGGCCCGTCGTAGGCGGCGGCTTCGGGCGGTTCCGCGGCCTCGGGCCCGGAGTCGGGCGGCGGGTGCGGCCCGGCGGCCCGTACGGCGGGCTGCTGCTCCACCGCCTCCGGTACGGGCGCGGCCTGCTCCGGCTGCCGGGCGGCCAGGGCCAGCCACAGTGCGTCTGCCAACTCCCCCGGCGTCAGGTCGAGTCCGGCTCCGGCGAGGGCGGCCCGCAGCCGGGGCAGCGAGTCGGCGGCGAGGTGCGGGCGGCGGCCTCGCCCGGGCTCACCGCCCGCCCCCGTCGCGGAGTTCACGCAGCACCGCCTCCCGCAGATGGCGGGCGTCGGGCTGGACGCCCTGGCGCAACAGGTGCACGGCGTGCAGGAGTTGGTCGGTGGCCAGGCCGCCGAGGTCGCGGCGGACGACGAAGGACTCGATGAGCTCGCACACCTTGGGCCAGTGCTCGGCCAGGACGTCGGGGCCGGCCTCGGCGAAGTGGGCCCGCACGATGTCCTGGAGCTGCTGCCGTCCGGGGTCGGGCAGTTCGAGGCGGACGCAGCGGCGCAGGAAGGCGGGCGGGAACTCGCGTTCGCCGTTGCTGGTGATGACGACGAACGGGAAGTCGGCGCAGCGCACGGTGCCGCGGTGGACGGTGACGCGCTCCTGCGAGCCCTCGGTGAAGACGGCGACGCCGTCCGGGCTCTCGGGCAGCCGGGCCAGTTCGGGGATGGTGAACTCCCCTTCCTCCAGGACGTGGAGGAGGTCGTTGGGCAGGTCGACGTCGCTCTTGTCGAGCTCGTCGATGAGCAGCAGCCGCGGCCGACCCTCGTGCCGGGTGGCCAGCGCGGTGCCGAGCGGCCCGAGGCGGACGTAACTGCCCACCCCGGCGGAGGCGTTGGGCTCGTGGTCGGCGCCGGGCGCCGGGGCCTCGCCGCGCAGCCGGCCGATCGCGTCGTAGCGGTAGAGCGCGTCGGTGAGCGTGGAGCGGGTGTTGACCGGCCACACCAGCACCGGCCCGAGGCCGAGTTCGTCGGCGACGGCGTAGGCGAGCGAGGACTTGCCGGTGCCGGGGTTGCCGGTCACGAGCAGCGGACGGCGCAGCCGCAGCGCCGCGTTGACGACCTCGACCTGCTCCGGGCCGATGAGGTAGGGGCGTTCGGCGCGTGCGGTGCCGTCCGGGCGGGGGCGGCGCCAGGGCGGCGGTTCGGGCAGCGCGACATCGTCGGGGTAGTGCTCCCCCGTGCCCCGGAAGAGGCGTTCCGTCCGCGGCTCGGTGGGCTCGCCGGTCACTGGGCTCCGCCTTTCGTCGTCACGTGGGGGTCGTGCGTGGTCGGCCGGTCGCGCGGTACGGGTTCGCTGAGGCCCGCGGTGCGCGGATCCCAGCGCGGGTCCTCCCACAGCAGGGCGAGGTGCGCGCCGAGCATGCGCTCGTCGTGCCGGGCCTTGAGGCGGCGCAGCCGGACCTCCTCGCGCAGCGAGTGCCGCCAGTCGTCGCCGACGAGGCCGAGCAGCGCCTCGGCGCCGCCCTCGCCGTGCCGGTGCCACAGCACGACGGGGACGCCGTGGTGGCGGCACAGCCGGACGACGGGATCGACCTCGGCGGGCGCGCAGTCCGCGACGACGAGGGCGGCGTCGAGGTTCGCGCCGAGCAGGTCGTCGGCGCTGTCGGCGTCGCCGACGACCTTCGCCGGCGAGCCGAGGCTGCCCCAGCGCCGCTCCCAGGGCCCGCGGGAGGGCTGCCGCTGGCCGCGCAGGACGACGACGTGGTCGGCGCCGAGCAGCCGCGGGCGCAGGTCGGGGACGGGGAGGGGCCAGCGGTCGAAGGGCAGCCCGAACGAGCCGTGCTCCAGCAGGAACTCCACGCCCGCGTTGTCGCCCTGGTCGGCCAGCATCCGTACGGCGTCGGACAGTTCGCGGCACAGCTCGTCGTGGCCGCGGGGGACGTCCACGGCGGACCAGGTGTGCAGCGGGCGGTCGTCGCCGTCGTAGAGCCGGATGACGTAGCTGAAGGCGTCCCTGCCGCGCTCCCACAGCCACACCCGCACCACCGGCCGGGTCGCAGAACGCCCGTGCGCGCGGGCCTTGGCGTCGGCCCTGACCTGCTCCAGCGCACCGGGCCGCACCCGCAGCCGCTCCGCGACCCGCCCGCTCCACTCGCGCAGGTCCTCGCGCACGTCGGGGCGGGCTGCCGCGGCCTCCTCCACGACCTGGAGCAGCGGCGGCATCACCCCGGGATCGGCGGCCCGGTCCTCCAACTGGTCCAGCAGCGCGGCGGTGTCGGGCACGCGGTCGGCGTACAGCGGCAGATACGGTACGGCGGCGCGGGCGGCGGCCAGCAGCTCCGGCAGGGCCACGGCGGCGAGCAGCGCGGTGAGGTGGGCGTGGTCGTGCGGTCCGAGCAGCCGTACGGGGCGGGCGCGCAGCACGGCGGAGGTCAACTCGCGCTCGACGTAGTCGCCTTCGGGGGCGGCGGGGTCGGTGAAGGCGTCCCGGAGGGCGGGCAGGCCGCGCGGGTGGGCGAGGGCGGCGGTGACGGTGTCCTGGCGGGAGCGGTGGGGGTCGTGCGGGAGGCCGAGCGCCCACGACAGCCGGACGCTGCCGCGGGTGTGCCGCTCGGCGTCCAGGGTGGTCAGGGCGCCGGTGAGGCGGCTGTGCAGCAGGTTGCGCCGCGGGTCGGGTGGGGTGGACAGGGTGGACGGGGCGGGTGGGGTGAGGCCGGCGGCGGTGAGCAGGGCGCGGACGGGGTCGGGGCCGATCGCGTAGTAGCGGGGGAAGTCGGGCTCGACGCTGACCATGACGCCGATGAGGGTGCGGGACGCGGAGTCCCACAGGGGGCCTCCGCTGTAGCCGCGGCGCACCGCGAGCCGGGCGCTGCCGGGGTCGAGCAGCAGCCAGGGGCCGAGGGGCTTCTGCACCAGGACGTCGACGACGCTGCGTTCGTCGCCGTTGGCGTACCAGGCCCATGCCTTGCCGCCGAGCGGCGCGTCGCCGACGCGTACCGGCGTGACCGCCGGGGCGCCCGGGGGGAGCCGCAGCAGCGCGAGGTCGCCCTCCCAGGGGCCGGGCCTGGCGCCCAGTCGGGGGGCCTCCCAGCGCAGCAGCTCCGGGCGGTACGCGGCGCCGGGGAGCGCGGGGAGGGTGAGCAGGACGCCGTCCAGGTCGGTCTCGGTGGGCTCGGCGGCGGCGAACTCCAGGCGTCCGAGCGCGAGGTTGACGACATGCGCGCAGGTGAGCACGACGCCGGGCGCGACGACGACGCCCGCACCGGCGGGCACCTCGGCTCCGGCTCCGTACACCGACACCCACGCGTCGAGCACGGGCGCATCCGGATCCCCCATGGGGCTCCACTGTGCCAGAACCGGCCCCCGGGCTCCGTGAGTTCGTTCAAGGTGGGGCGTGGCGACGGGGGTGGGGTCGGGGACGCTCCGGGGGGTACCTCCTCGGACTGCGCACATGACGTCTTGCGTATCCGGTGCCGTCCTGCGTGCGCAGTCCTGCGGGGGCACCCCCCGGATCCTCCCCTTCTGTCCGTCCAACCTGTGACGGTGGGTGGGTGGCGGGTGCCTTCTGCGCTGGGTGACGCCGTCCCCTGGAACCGGGTGGGGTGACGCCGCCCTGGAACCCGATGGGGCCGGGTAGCGTTCTCCCTAAGCGGGACGTCAACCCGCAAAGGGGGCAAGGGTGTTCGGTGCGGAGATCGCTGTCGGGTACGTGTTCGCGTGGGCGGTGCGCAAGTTGCGGCGGGTGGCGGGGCCGGCTGATCAGCTGGTGGACGAGGCGTTGGACGCGACCGTCGAGCGGGTCTATGACGTGGTGACCGCGCGGCTGGGGGGTGAGCGGGCGCTGGCCCGCGTCGAGGAGGAGGCACAGTCCGGGGCGGCGGAGCTGTCGCCCGCCAATCGCCAGTTGCTGCAACTGACCCTGGAGGACGAGGCCAGGCGCGACGACGGGTTCGCCGCGCAGTTGGCGGAGGCGGTCGAGGCCGCCCAGGCGGCGGAGGCGCAGCACGGGCCGCTTGTCGCCACGGGCAAGGGGATCGTGGTGGGCGGCAACGTCGACATCAAGGCCGAGGATGGTTCCATGGCCGCCTTGCAGATGGGGGACGTGCACTTCAACGCTCCCCCGAAGCCGACTGCGACCTGAGAACGACGCACCGCGGGGTGCCGGGCCCGAAAAGCGGCCGGCACCCCGCGGTGTGATGGGCTCAGCGGACGAAGACGCCCGCCTTGTCGGCCAGGTCCAGGAAGTACTGGGGTGCCAGGCCCAGGACCAGCGTGACGGCGACGCCGAGGGCGATCGCCGTGGACGTCAGGGCGGAGGGGACCGCCACCGTGGGGCCGTCCGGGCGGGGCTCGCTGAAGAACATCAGCACGATCACCCGGATGTAGAAGAACGCCGCGATCGCCGACGAGATCACGCCGACGATGACCAGCGGCATCGCGCCGCCCTCGGAGGCGGCCTTGAAGACCGCGAACTTCCCCGCGAAGCCGGACGTCAGCGGGATGCCGGCGAAGGCGAGCAGGAAGACCGCGAAGACCGCCGCGACCAGCGGGGAGCGCCGGCCGAGGCCCGCCCAGCGGGACAGGTGCGTCGCCTCGCCGCCCGCGTCGCGCACCAGGGTGACGACGGCGAAGGCGCCGAGCGTCACGAAGGAGTAGGCGGCGAGGTAGAAGAGCACCGACGAGATGCCGGACGGCGTGGTCGCGATGACGCCGGCGAGGATGAAGCCGGCGTGCGCGATCGAGGAGTACGCCAGCAGCCGCTTGACGTCGGTCTGCGTCACGGCGATGACCGCGCCGGCCAGCATGGTCACGATCGCCACGCCCCACATGACCGGCCGCCAGTCCCAGCGCATGCCGGGCAGGACGACGTACAGCAGCCGCAGCAGCGCGCCGAAGGCGGCGACCTTGGTGGCGGAGGCCATGAAGCCGGTGACGGGCGTCGGGGCGCCCTGGTAGACGTCGGGGGTCCACATGTGGAAGGGCACCGCGCCGACCTTGAACAGCAGGCCCATCGCGACCATCGCCAGGCCGATGAGCAGCAGCGCGTCGTTGCCGGTGGTGTCGGCGAGCGCCGGGGTCATCGGGGCGGTGCCGTCGACGACGGAGGCGATGCCGGCGTACGAGACCGTGCCGGCGTAGCCGTACAGCAGGGCGATGCCGAACAGCAGGAAGGCCGAGGAGAAGGCGCCCAGCAGGAAGTACTTGACCGCGGCCTCCTGGGACATCAGGCGGTTGCGGCGGGCCAGCGCGCACAGGATGTACAGCGGCAGCGAGAAGACCTCCAGCGCCACGAACAGCGTCAGCAGGTCGTTGGCGGCCGGGAAGACGAGCATGCCGCCGATGGCGAACATCAGCAGCGGGAAGACCTCGGTGCTGGTGAAGCCGGCCCGCACCGCGGCCTGTTCCTGCTCGCTGCCGGGGATCGCGGAGCCCTGGGCGGCGAAGGAGTCGACGCGGCTGCCGTGTGCGCGGGGGTCGAGCCGGCGCTCGGCGAAGGTGAACAGCGCGACCAGGCCGACCAGCAGGATCGTGCCCTGGAGGAAGAGGGCCGGGCCGTCGACGGCGACCGCGCCCATGGCCGCGATGTGGGCCTTGGTGGTGCCGTAGCCCTTCTCGGCGAGCGCGACGGTCGCGGCGAAGGCCGCGGCCAGGCCGACCGCGGCGACGGCGACCTGGGCGGTGTAGCGGTTCTTCCGGGGCACGAACGCCTCGACCAGCACGCCGAGCGCCGCGATCCCGAAGACGATCAGGACCGGGGAGAGCTGGGCGTACTCGATGTGCGGGGCGGGGAACTTGTCGGCGGGTGCCGCCACCGTCCACAGGCTGTGGACGGCCGTCCCGGTGAGGGATGCGCTCACTTCTTCGCCTCCAGCGCGGGCTTGGGGTCGGTCTTGTGCACGTCGGAGAGCGTGTGGTGCACCGACGGGTTGACGATGTCGGTGATCGGCTTGGGATAGACGCCGAGGAACAGCAGCAGGGCGATCAGCGGGGCGACGACGAGCAGTTCGCGTGCCTTGAGGTCGGCCATGCCCTCGATGCCGGCCTTGACCGGGCCGGTCATCGTGCGCTGGTAGAGCACCAGCACGTAGAGCGCGGCGAGCACGATGCCGAGGGTGGCGATGATGCCGAGCACCGGGTAGCGGCTGAACGTGCCGACCAGGACCAGGAATTCACTGACGAAGGGCGCGAGGCCCGGCAGCGACAGGGTCGCGAGGCCGCCGATCAGGAAGGTGCCGGCGAGCACCGGGGCGACCTTCTGCACACCGCCGAAGTCGGCGATCAGGCGCGAGCCGCGGCGGGTGATGAGGAAGCCGGCGACCAGCATCAGCGCGGCGGTGGAGATGCCGTGGTTGACCATGTAGAGCGTGGCGCCGGACTGGCCCTGGCTGGTCATCGCGAAGATGCCCAGGATGATGAAGCCGAAGTGCGACACGGACGCGTAGGCGATCAGCCGCTTGATGTCGCGCTGGCCGACGGCGAGCAGCGCCCCGTAGATGATGCTGATCACCGCGAGCACCAGGATCACCGGCGTGGCCCACTTGGACGCGTCGGGGAACAGCTGGAGGCAGAAGCGCAGCATCGCGAAGGTGCCGACCTTGTCGACGACCGCGGTGATCAGCACGGCGACCGGCGCGGTGGACTCGCCCATCGCGTTGGGCAGCCATGTGTGCAGCGGCCACAGCGGGGCCTTGACGGCGAAGGCGAAGAAGAAGCCGAGGAACAGCCAGCGTTCGGTGTCGGTGGCGATGTCGAGCTTGCCGGCGCCGCGGGCGGCGAGGATCTCCTGGAGGGAGAAGGTGCCGGTGCCGAGCTGGTCGGCGGTCACGGTGTACAGGCCGATGACCGCGGCCAGCATGATCAGGCCGCCGGCGAGGTTGTAGAGCAGGAACTTCACCGCCGCGTACGAGCGTTGGCGCGCGGCCTCCTCCTCGCCGCCCGCGTGGGCGCGGTCGCCGAAGCCGCCGATGAGGAAGTACATCGGGATGAGCATGGCTTCGAAGAAGATGTAGAAGAGGAAGACGTCGGTGGCCTCGAAGGAGAGCACCACCATGGCCTCGACGAGCAGGATCAGCGCGAAGAAGCCCTGCGTGGGCCGCCAGCGCCGGTTGGTGTCCTCCAGCGGGTCGGCGTCGTGCCAGCCGGCGAGCATCACGAACGGGATGAGCAGCGCGGTCAGCGCGATGAGGGTCACCGCGATGCCGTCGACGCCCAGTTCGTAGCGCAGCCCGAAGTCCTTGATCCAGGCGTGCGATTCGGTGAGCTGGTAGCGGTCGCCGTCCGGGTCGAAGCGGACCAGGGCGACGATCGCGAGCACGAGCGTGGCGAGCGAGAAGAGCAGGGCCGTGTATTTGGCGGCGGTCTTCCGTGCCGCCGGCACCGCCGCGGTGATGACCGCGCCGGCGGCCGGCACCACGGCCGTCACGGTCAGAAGGGGAAAGGACATCGTCAGACCGCCCTCATCAGAAGAGTCGCGGCCACCAGCACCGCGGTGCCGCCGAGCATCGAGACGGCGTACGAGCGCACGTAGCCGTTCTGCAGCTTGCGGAGCCGCCCGGACAGGCCGCCGACGGAGGCGGCGGTGCCGTTGACGACGCCGTCGACCAGGGAGTGGTCGAGGTAGACCAGCGTGCGGGTCAGGTGCTCGCCGCCGCGGACCAGCACGACGTGGTTGAAGTCGTCCTGGAGCAGGTCGCGGCGGGCCGCCCGGGTCAGCAGCGAGCCGCGCGGCGCGACCGCAGGGACGGACCGGCGCCCGTACATCAGCCAGGCGATGCCGACGCCGATGACCAGGCACACCATGGTCGCGGCGGTGACGGTGCCGGCGCTGACCGGGGAGTCGCCCTCGCTGTGGCCGGTGACCGGCTCCAGCCAGTGCACGAAGCGGGAGTTGAGGCTGAAGAGCGCACCGGCGAAGACCGAGCCGAAGGCCAGGATGATCATGGGGATGGTCATCGAGGACGGCGACTCGTGCGGGTGCGGCTCATGGCCCTCGGCGTCCGGCTGCCAGCGCTTCTCGCCGAAGAACGTCATGAGCATCACGCGGGTCATGTAGAACGCGGTGATCGCCGCGCCCAGCAGGGCCGCGCTGCCGAGGATCCAGCCCTCGGTGCCGCCCTTGGCGTAGGCGGCCTCGATGATCTTGTCCTTGGAGAAGAAGCCGGACAGGCCCGGGAAGCCGATGATCGCCAGGTAGCCGAGGCCGAAGGTGATGAAGGTGATCGGCATGTATTTGCGCAGGCCGCCGTAGCGGCGCATGTCGACCTCGTCGTTCATGCCGTGCATGACCGAGCCGGCGCCGAGGAAGAGGCCGGCCTTGAAGAAGCCGTGGGTGACCAGGTGCATGATCGCGAAGACGTAGCCGATCGGGCCGAGGCCGGCTGCCATGATCATGTAGCCGATCTGCGACATCGTCGATCCGGCGAGCGCCTTCTTGATGTCGTCCTTCGCGCAACCGACGATCGCACCGAACAGCAGCGTGACCGCGCCGACGGTGACCACCGCGGTCTGCGCGTCGGGCGCGGCGTTGAAGATCGCCCCGGAGCGGGTGATGAGGTAGACGCCCGCGGTCACCATGGTGGCGGCGTGGATGAGGGCGGAGACCGGGGTCGGGCCCTCCATCGCGTCGCCGAGCCAGGACTGCAGCGGCACCTGGGCCGACTTGCCGCACGCGGCGAGCAGCAGCATGAAGCCGATACCGGTGACCGTGGCGTGCTGGGTGGCCGAGGCGTCCTGCGCCTTGGGCAGCACGTCGGCGAAGGCGAACGAGCCGAAGGTGGTGAACATCAGCATGATCGCCACCGACAGGCCGATGTCGCCGACCCGGTTGACGATGAACGCCTTCTTCGCCGCGGTCGCCGCGCTGGGCTTGTGCTGCCAGAACCCGATGAGCAGGTACGAGGCCAGGCCCACGCCCTCCCAACCGGCGTACAGCAGGAAGTAGTTGTCGGCGAGCACCAGCAGGAGCATCGCCGCGAGGAAGAGGTTGAGGTAGCCGAAGAAGCGGCGGCGGCGTTCGTCGTGCGCCATGTAGCCGATCGAGTAGACGTGGATGAGCGTGCCCACCCCGGTGATCAGCAGCACGAACGTCATCGACAGCTGGTCGAGCTGGAAGCCGACCTGGGCCTGGAAGCCGTCGACCGGCACCCAGGTGAACAGGTGGGAGTGCAGGGCGCGTTGGTCGGCGTCCTTGCCCAGCATGTTGACGAACAGGACCGCGCCGAAGACGAAGGACAGCAGCGAGAGCAGCGTGCCGAGCAGGTGGCCGGTGCGGTCCAGCCGCCGGCCGCCGGTCAGCAGCACGCCCGCGCCGAGCAGCGGCGCCGCGACGAGCAGTCCGATCAGGGTTTCCACTTCGCGCAGCCCCTCTACAGCTTCATGAGATTGGCGTCGTCGACCGAGGCCGAGTGGCGGGAACGGAAGATCGACACGATGATCGCCAGCCCGACCACGACCTCGGCGGCGGCCACGACCATCGTGAAGAAGGCGATGACCTGCCCGTCGAGGTTGCCGTGCAGCCGGGAGAAGGTGACAAACGCCAGGTTGCAGGCGTTCAGCATCAGCTCGACGCACATGAAGACGACGATCGCGTTGCGCCGGATCAGCACTCCGGCGGCGCCGATGGTGAACAGCAGCGCCGACAGGTACAGGTAGTTGGCCGGATTCACTTGGCACCCTCCTCGGCCTGCTCGGTGTCCGCGGACGACGCGCCGGGCGCACCGGTCGTGATCGGCTCGGCCGCGCCGGCGGACGACGGCAGCGGCGGCCGGTCCTCCTCGCCGCGCTCCAGCCAGCGCCGGGCGCTCTGGTCCAGGCCGGCCAGCCGCCGCATCGCGTCGTCCGACACGTCGCGGATCTGGCCGCGCTCGCGCAGGGTGGAGCTGACCGACAGCTCGGAGATCGAGCCGTCCGGCAGCAGCGCCGGGATGTCCACCGCGTTGTGCCGGGCGTACGTGCCGGGCGCCGGCAGCGGGGTGACGTGGCCGCCCTCGCGGAACCGGGCCTCGGACAGCTCGCGCTGGGTGCGCCGCTCCTCGGTGCGCTCCCGGTGGGTGAGCACCATCGCGCCGACCGCCGCGGTGATCAGCAGGGCGCCGGTGATCTCGAACGCCCACACGTACTTGGTGAACAGCAGGTGCGCCAGGCCCTGGACGTTGCCGCCCTCGGCGGCGCTGACCCCACCGGTGCCGGTGAAGGTGTCCAGCGAGGCGTTGGCGATACCGGCGATGAGCAGCACGCCGAAGCCGATGCCGCACACCGCGGCCATCCAGCGCTGGCCCTTGAGGGTCTCCTTGAGCGAGTCCGCGGCGGTGATGCCGACCAGCATCACCACGAACAGGAACAGCATCATGATCGCGCCGGTGTAGACGACGATCTGCACGATGCCGAGGAAGTACGCGCCCTGCGCCAGGTAGAAGACCGCGAGCACGATCATCGTGCCGGCCAGCGACAGGGCGCTGTGGATGGACTTCTTCATCAGCACCGTGCCGAGCGCCCCGAGCACGGCGACCGTGCCGAGCACCCAGAACTGCACGGCCTCGCCGGTGGAGGTCTGCGACGCGGTCGCCGCGAGCGTCACCGTCGCGCTCATGCCTCGGCCCCCGTTCCCGCCGGAGCGGCCCCGCCGGGGGCGGAGATCTCGGCGTCGTCGGCGGTCTCGGCGCCGTCGGAGACCGTCTCGTCGGGCTTCTCGCCCTTGGAGACGGCGACCTGGCGGACCGTGCCGGGCGCCGCCTCGGTGACGACACCGCGGTAGTAGTCGCCCTCGTCGGTGCCGGGGTAGATCGCGTGCGGGCTGTCGACCATGCCCTCGGTGAGGCCGGCGAGCAGCTGGTCCTTGGTGAAGATCAGCGACTCGCGGGTGCGGTCGGCCAGTTCGTACTCGTTGGTCATGGTCAGCGCGCGGGTCGGGCACGCCTCGATGCACAGCCCGCACAGGATGCAGCGGGCGTAGTTGATCTGGTAGACGCGGCCGTAGCGCTCGCCGGGCGAGTAGCGCTCCTCGTCGGTGTTGTCCGCGCCCTCGACGTAGATCGCGTCGGCCGGGCACGCCCAGGCGCACAGCTCGCACCCGACGCACTTCTCCAGGCCGTCGGGGTGCCGGTTGAGCTGGTGGCGGCCGTGGAACCGGGGCGCGGTGGGCTTCTTGTACTCGGGGTACTGCTCGGTCAGCCGCTTCTTGAACATGGCCTTGAAGGTCACGCCGAAGCCTGCGACCGGGCCGAGGAACTCAGGCATCGCCGTCCTCCTGCTTCTCCTGCTCCGGGGCGTCCTGACCGGATGCTCCGACGAGTTGGGGCTGTGCGCGGCTGGGCCGGCGCGGCACGTGCTGCGCCTGCTGCCCGGGCAGCGGCGGTACGGGGTAGCCGCCGGCCATCGGGTCGAACCGGTCGGGCGGCGCCAGCAGCCCGCCCTCGCCCGGCTTGGACTTGTCCTCGCGTTCGCGCAGCAGGTCGGCGAGCAGCGAGACGAGCAGCAGGACGAGCACGGCGCCGGCGACGTACAGCACGATCTTGGTGAAGTCGTAGTCCTCGTTGCGCATCGCGCGCACCGCGGCGACCAGCATCAGCCAGACCATGGAGACCGGGATGAGGATCTTCCAGCCGACCTTCATCAGCTGGTCGTAGCGCACCCGGGGCAGGGTGCCGCGCAGCCAGATGAAGAAGAACAGCAGCAGCTGGACCTTGACGACGAACCACAGCATCGGCCACCAGCCGTGGTTGGCGCCCTCCCAGAAGGTGCTGATGGGCCAGGGGGCGCGCCAGCCGCCGAGGAAGAGGGTGGTGGCGACCGCGGAGACCGTCACCATGTTGACGTACTCGGCGAGCATGAACAGCGCGAACTTGATCGAGCTGTACTCGGTGTTGAAGCCGCCGACCAGGTCGCCCTCGGACTCGGGCATGTCGAAGGGGGCGCGGTTGGTCTCGCCGATCATCGTGCAGATGTAGACCAGGAACGACACCGGCAGCAGGATGATGTACCAGCGGTCGTGCTGGGCCTGCACGATGGTCGAGGTGGACATCGACCCGGAGTAGAGGAAGACCGCCGCGAAGGACAGGCCCATCGCGATCTCGTAGGAGATCATCTGGGCCGACGCGCGCAGGCCGCCGAGCAGCGGGTAGGTCGAGCCGGACGACCAGCCGGCCAGCACGATGCCGTAGATGCCGACGGACGCGGTCGCCAGGATGTAGAGGATGCCGATCGGCAGGTCGGTGAGCTGCAGCGCGGTGCGCTGGCCGAAGATGGACACCTCGTTGTCGGCCGGGCCGAACGGGACCACCGCGAAGGACATGAACGCGGGGATCGCGGCGACGATCGGCGCGAGGACGAACACCACCTTGTCGGCCCGCTTGACGGTGAGGTCCTCCTTGAGCATGAGCTTCACGCCGTCGGCGAGCGACTGGAGCATGCCCCAGGGGCCGTGCCGGTTGGGGCCGATGCGCAGCTGCATCCACGCGACGACCTTGCGCTCCCACACGATGGAGAACAGCACCGTCAGCATCGCGAACGCGAAGCAGAAGACGGCCTTGAGGAGGATCAGCCACCAGGTGTCGTTGCCGAAGAACGACAAGTTCTCGGCTGTGGCGGCCAGTTGGCTGCTCATGAGGTGACCTCCTGGGCCTGCGCGGCGACCGAGAGCGCGACGACCTGTCCGGGGCGGGCGCCAACGTCCGAAGCGACGCCGGAGCCCGCCGAGTTGAGCGGCAGCCAGACCACGCGGTCGGGCATCGGGGTGACGGCCAGCGGCAGCGTGGTGGCGCCCGCGGGCCCGGTCACGGTCAGCAACGCGCCGTCCTCGGCGCCGACTTCGGCGGCGGTCGCGGCGGACAGCCGGGCCACGGCGGCGTGCCGGGTGGCGGCGAGTGCGTCGTCGCCCTCCTGCAGCCGGCCCAGGTCCAGCAGCAGCCGGTGCCCGGCGAGGACCGCCTGCCCGGACTCCGGCCGCGGCAGCGGCACCGACGACTCCAGCGGCGCGGGCGCGTAACCGCCCGACCATCCGGCGAGCCGGTCCAGTTCGGCGCGGGCGGCGCGTACGTCGGGCAGGCCGAGCGCGACGTCCAGTTCGCCGGCGAGCATCGTCAGCACCCGGGCGTCGGACAGCTGGTGGCGGGTGGTGGCCTGGTCGGGCTTGATCGCGGTCTGGAACATCCGCACCCTGCCCTCCCAGTTGAGGAAGGTGCCGGCCTTCTCGGCGACCGCGGCGACCGGCAGCACCACGTCGGCGCGGTCGGTGACCTCGCTCGGCCGCTGCTCCAGGCTGACGACGAAGCCGGCCGCGTCGAGCGCGGCGCGGGCGGCGGCCGGGTCGGGCAGGTCGGCGATCTCGACGCCGCCGACGACCAGCGCGCCCAACTCGCCGCTCGCCGCGGCCTGGAGGATCTCGCCGGTGTCGCGCCCGTAGCGGCCGGGCAGCGTCGGCAGGCCCCACACCCGGGCGACCTCGTCGCGGGCCCGCGGGTCGGTGACCGGCCGGCCGCCGGGCAGCAGCCCGGGCAGCGCGCCCGCCTCGACCGCGCCGCGCTCGCCGGCCCGGCGCGGGATCCACGCGAGCCTGGCGCCGGTGGCGGTGGCCAGCCGGATCGCCGCGGTGTAGGCGCCGGGGACGGCGGCGAGGCGTTCGCCGACCAGGATGACCGCGCCTTCGGTACGCAGCGCGTCGGCGGCCTGCCGGCCGGCCTCGTCGAGCCCGACGCCGCCGGCGAGCGCGTCCATCCACTCCGGTTCGGTGCCGGGCGCGGCCGGCAGCAGGATGCCGCCGGCCTTCTCCAGGCCGCGGGTGGCGTGGGTGGCGAGCGCGTACGCCTGCTGCCCGCGCTTGCGGTGGGCCTTGCGCAGCCGCAGGAAGACGCCGGGGGCCTCCTCCTCGGCCTCAAGTCCGGCCAGCAGCACGGCGGGTGCGGCTTCCAGGGCCTTGTTGGTCAGGCCCGTGCCGTCCAGGTCCAGCCCGCGGCCGGCGACCGCGGCGGCCAGGAAGTCGGCCTCCTCGGCGGAGTGCGGCCGGGCCCGGAAGTCCACGTCGTTGGTGCCGAGCACCACCCGGGCGAACTTGGCGTAGGCGTAGGCGTCCTCGACGGTCAGCCGGCCGCCGGGCAGCACCGCCGCCCGGCCGTGCGCGGCCCGCAGCCCGGCTGCCGCGGCGGCCAGCGCCTCGGGCCAGGAGGCCGGGGCCAGTTCACCGTCGGCGCCGCGCACCAGCGGGTGGCTGAGCCGGTCGGGCCGCTGGGCGTAGCGGAAGCCGAAGCGGCCCTTGTCGCACAGCCACTCCTCGTTGACCTCCGGGTCGTTGGCCGCGAGCCGGCGCATCACCTTGCCGCGCCGGTGGTCGGTGCGGGTCGCGCAGCCGCCGGCGCAGTGCTCGCACACCGACGGCGACGACACCAGGTCGAAGGGCCGGGAGCGGAAGCGGTACGCGGCCGAGGTGAGCGCGCCCACCGGGCAGATCTGGATGGTGTTGCCGGAGAAGTACGACTCGAACGGGTCGCCGCTGCCGATGCCGACCTGCTGCAGCGCCCCGCGCTCCAGCAGCTCGATCATCGGGTCGCCGGCGATCTGGTTGCTGAACCGGGTGCAGCGGGCGCACAGCACGCACCGCTCGCGGTCCAGCAGCACCTGCGCCGAGATCGGCACCGGCTTTTCGAAGGTGCGCTTCCTGCCCTCGAAGCGCGTGTCGGGGTCGCCGACGCTCATCGCCTGGTTCTGCAGCGGGCATTCACCGCCCTTGTCGCACACCGGGCAGTCCAGCGGGTGGTTGATCAGCAGCAGCTCCATGACCCCGCGCTGCGCCTTCCCGGCGACCGGCGAGGACAGCTGGGTGTGCACGACCATGCCGTCGGTGCAGGTGATGGTGCAGGACGCGACGGGCTTGCGCTGGCCCTCGATCTCCACGATGCACTGCCGGCAGGCGCCCACCGGGTCCAGCAGCGGGTGGTCGCAGAAGCGCGGGACCTCGATGCCGAGCAGTTCGGCGGCCCGGATCACCAGGGTGCCCTTGGGCACCGAGATCGGGATGCCGTCGACGGTGAGGGAGACCAGGTCCTCCGGCGGCACCGCGGGCCGGCCCGCGTCGGCGGACGCGTTGCTTGTGGTGACGGTCACGCGTGGGCCTCCGTACGGTACTTGTCGGCCCAGGCGGTGGAGCGGGCCGGGTCGAAGGGGCAGCCCTTGCGCTCGATGTGCTCCTCGTACTCCGCGCGGAAGTACTTGAGGGAGGAGAAGATCGGGGCGGCGGCGCCGTCGCCGAGCGCGCAGAAGGACTTGCCGTTGATGTTGTCGGCGATGTCGTTGAGCTTGTCCAGGTCACCGGGCGAGCCCTTGCCGGCCTCGATGTCCCGCATCAACTGCACGAGCCAGTAGGTGCCTTCACGGCACGGCGTGCACTTGCCGCAGGACTCGTGGGCGTAGAACTCGGTCCAGCGGGTGACCGCCCGCACCACGCAGGTGGTCTCGTCGAAGCACTGGAGGGCCTTGGTGCCGAGCATGGAGCCGGCGGCGCCGACGCCCTCGTAGTCCAGCGGCACGTCCAGGTGCTCGTCGGTGAACATCGGGGTGGACGAGCCGCCCGGCGTCCAGAACTTCAGCCGGTGGCCGGGGCGCATGCCGCCGCCCATGTCGAGCAGCTGCCGCAGCGTGATGCCGAGCGGGGCCTCGTACTGGCCGGGCCGGGCGACGTGCCCGGACAGCGAGTAGAGCGTGAAGCCCGGGGACTTCTCGCTGCCCATCGACTTGAACCACTCCTTGCCGCGCTGCAGGATCGCGGGAACCGACGCGATGGACTCGACGTTGTTCACCACGGTGGGGCAGGCGTACAGGCCCTCGACGGCCGGGAAGGGCGGGCGCAGCCGGGGCTGGCCGCGGCGGCCTTCGAGGGAGTCCAGCAGCGCCGTCTCCTCGCCGCAGATGTACGCGCCGGCGCCGGCGTGCACGGTCAGCTCCAGGTCAAAGCCGCTGCCCTGGATGTCGGCGCCGAGGTAGCCGGCCGCGTACGCCTCGCGTACGGCCTCGTGCAGCCGGCGCAGGACGGGCACGGTCTCCCCGCGGAGGTAGATGAAGGCGTGGTTCGAGCGGATCGCGTAGCACGCGATGACGATGCCCTCGATGAGCGCGTGCGGGTTGGCGAAGAGCAGCGGGATGTCCTTGCAGGTGCCCGGCTCCGACTCGTCGGCGTTGACGACGAGGTAGTGCGGCTTGCCGTCGCCCTGCGGGATGAACTGCCACTTCATGCCGGTGGGGAAGCCGGCGCCGCCGCGACCGCGCAGGCCGGAGTCCTTGACGTAGGCGATGACGTCGTCGGGCGCCATCGCGAAGGCCTTGGTGAGCGCCCGGTAGCCGTCGTGCCGGCGGTAGGTCTCCAGCGTCCATGAGCGCGGGTCGTCCCAGAAGGCGGACAGGACGGGCGCGAGCAGTTTCTCGGCCGGTTCCACGGTCATCACTCGCCCTCCTGCGCCGGTTCGGCCGATCCGGTGGACTGCTGCGGCACGGTGTGCGCCGGGGCCTCGCCGCGGTGCAGCCGCAGGCCGGCGAGGGAGGCGGGGCCGGCGCCGCCGCTGGCCTCGACGGCGCCTTCGCGCTGGTCGGGGAAGCCGGCGAGGATCCGCGCGGTCTCCTTGTACGTGCACAGCGGGGCGCCGCGGGTGGGGCGTACCTCGCGGCCGGCGATGAGGTCGTCGACGAGGGCCTTGGCCGACTCGGGGGTCTGGTTGTCGAAGAACTCCCAGTTGACCATCACCACGGGTGCGAAGTCGCAGGCCGCGTTGCACTCGATGTGCTCCAGCGTGACCTTGCCGTCGGCGGTGGTCTCGTCGTTGCCGACGCCGAGGTGCTGCTGGAGCTCGTCGAAGATGGCGTCGCCGCCCATCACCGCGCACAGCGTGTTGGTGCAGACGCCGACCTGGTAGTCGCCGCTGGGCTTGCGGCGGTACATCGTGTAGAAGGTCGAGACCGCGGTGACCTCGGCGGTGGTGAGGTCGAGCATCTCGGCGCAGAAGCGGATGCCGGTGCGCGTGACGTGGCCTTCCTCGGACTGCACCAGGTGCAGCAGCGGCAGCAGGGCGCTGCGCGAGCCGGGGTAGCGGGCGATCACCTCCTTCGCGTCGCTCTCCAGCCGGGCGCGTACGTCGGCCGGGTAGTCGGGCGCGGGCATCTCGGGGATGCCCAGTGACACGTCGGTCATCGGTCGACGCCTCCCATCACGGGGTCGATGGACGCCACCGCGACGATGACGTCGGCGACCTGGCCGCCCTCGCACATCGCCGCCATGGACTGCAGGTTGGTGAAGGACGGGTCGCGGAAGTGCACGCGGTACGGGCGCGTGCCGCCGTCGCTGACCGCGTGCACGCCCAGTTCGCCCTTGGCGGACTCCACCGCCGCGTACGCCTGCCCGGGCGGCACCCGGAAGCCCTCGGTGACCAGCTTGAAGTGGTGGATCAGGGCCTCCATGGAGGTGCCCATGATCTTCTTGATGTGGTCGAGGCTGTTGCCCATGCCGTCCGGGCCGAGGGCCAGTTGCGCGGGCCAGGCGATCTTCTTGTCCTCGACCATGACCGGGCCGGGCGCGAGCCGGTCCAGGCACTGCTCGACGATGCGCAGCGACTCGTGCATCTCGGCGAGCCGGACCAGGAAGCGGCCGTAGGAGTCGCAGGTGTCGGCGGTCGGCACCTCGAAGTCGTACGTCTCGTAGCCGAGGTACGGGTCGGACTTGCGCAGGTCGTGCGGCAGGCCGGCGGCCCGCAGGACGGGGCCGGTCGCGCCGAGCGCCATGCAGCCGGTGAGGTCGAGGTAGCCGACGTCCTGCATGCGGCCCTTGAAGATGGGGTTGCCGGTGGCGAGCTTGTCGTACTCCGGCAGGTTCTTGCGGAACTTCTTCACGAACTCCCGCACCGCGTCCACCGCGCCGGGCGGCAGGTCCTGCGCGATGCCGCCGACGCGGACGTACGCGTGGTTCATCCGCAGGCCGGTGATGAGCTCCAGGATGTCCAGGATCATCTCGCGGTCGCGGAAGCCGTAGATCATGATCGTGGTGGCGCCCAGCTCCATGCCGCCGGTGGCGATGCACACCAGATGGGAGGAGATCCGGTTGAGCTCCATGAGCAGCACCCGGATGACGGTGGCGCGGTCGGGGACCTGGTCCTCGATGCCGAGCAGCTTCTCGACGGCCATGCAGTACGCCGTCTCGTTGAACAGCGGCGTGAGGTAGTCCATGCGCGTGACGAACGTGGAGCCCTGCACCCAGGTGCGGTATTCCATGTTCTTCTCGATGCCGGTGTGCAGGTAGCCGATGCCGGAGCGGGCCTCGGTGACCGTCTCGCCGTCGATCTCCAGGATGAGGCGGAGCACACCGTGGGTGGACGGGTGCTGCGGCCCCATGTTGACGATGATGCGCTCGTCGTCGGACTTGGCGACGCTGTCGGCCAGTTCGTCCCAGTCGCCGCCGGTGACGGTGAAGACCCGGCCCTCGGTGGTCTCGCGCTCCTCGGCCTGCTGGGGCGACGCGTATCCGTTCGTCATGAGTACGACCTCCGCTGGTCGGGAGCCGGGATCTGGGCGCCCTTGTACTCGACGGGGATGCCGCCGAGCGGGTAGTCCTTGCGCTGCGGGTGGCCGGGCCAGTCGTCCGGCATCATGATCCGGGTGAGCGCGGGGTGGCCGTCGAAGACGATGCCGAAGAAGTCGTACGTCTCGCGCTCGTGCCAGTCGTTGGTGGGGTACACGCTCACCAGCGACGGGATGTGCGGGTCGGCGTCGGGGACGCCCACCTCCAGGCGGATGAGCCGGCCGTGGGTGATCGACCGCAGGTGGTAGACGGCGTGCAGCTCGCGGCCCGACTCGCCGGGGTAGTGCACCCCGCTGACGCCGGTGCACAGCTCGAAGCGCAGGGCGGGGTCGTCGCGCAGGGTGTGCGCGACCCGCACCAGGTGCTCGCGGGCGATGTGGAACGTCATCTCGCCGCGGTCGACGACGACCTTCTCGATCGCCTCGGCGGGCGGCAGGCCCAGCTCTTCGAGGGCGCCCTCCAGCTCGTCGGCGATCTCGTCGAAGACGCCGTCCTTGCCGCCGTACGGCCGGGCGCTCGCGCCGGGCAGCCGGACGGTGCGGACCAGGCCGCCGTAACCGGAGGTGTCGCCGCCGTTGTTGGCGCCGAACATGCCGCGGCGGACGCCGATGACCTCGCCGGGGGCCTGCTCGCGGGGGGCGGGGACCGCGCCGTTGTCCGCGGCGGGGGTGGACTCGCTCATCGCAGCAGCCCCTTCATCTCGATGGTCGGGAGCGCCTTGCGGGCGGCCTCCTCGGCCTCGCGGGCCGCCGCTTCGCGGTTCACGCCGAGCTTGCCGCCCTGGATCTTCTCGTGCAGCTTGAGGATCGCGTCGAGCAGCATCTCGGGGCGGGGCGGGCAGCCGGGCAGGTAGATGTCGACCGGTACGACGTGGTCGACGCCCTGCACGATGGCGTAGTTGTTGAACATCCCGCCGCTGGAGGCGCACACGCCCATCGAGATGACCCACTTGGGGTTCGGCATCTGGTCGTAGACCTGGCGCAGCACCGGGGCCATCTTCTGGCTGACCCGGCCGGCGACGATCATCAGGTCGGCCTGCCGGGGCGAGCCGCGGAAGACCTCCATGCCGAAGCGCGCCATGTCGTAGCGGCCGGCGCCGGTCGTCATCATCTCGATGGCGCAGCAGGCCAGGCCGAAGGTGGCCGGGAAGACCGACGCCTTACGTACCCAGCCGGCCGCCTGTTCGACCGTCGTGAGCAGGAATCCGCTCGGCAGTTTCTCTTCGATACCCATGGGTTGGCTCCCTGGTCCCCTTCGTCCCTGTCCCTAGTCCCACTCCAGGCCGCCGCGCCGCCACACGTACGCGTAGGCGACGAAGACGGTGAGCACGAAGAGGAGCATCTCCACGAGCCCGAACATCCCCAGGCGGTCGAAGGTGACGGCCCAGGGGTAGAGGAAGACGATCTCGATGTCGAAGACGATGAAGAGCATCGCCGTCAGGTAGTACTTGATGGGGAAGCGCCCGCCGCCGGCCGGATGCGGGGTGGGCTCGATACCGCACTCGTACGCTTCCAACTTGGCCCGGTTGTACCGTTTCGGCCCGATGATCGAGGCCATGAAAACGGAGAAGATCGCGAAGCCGGCCGCGATGCCCCCCAGCACGAGAATGGGCGCGTAGGCGTTCACCGTCCCCCGCTCCTTCCAGTCGGCAGTGACTGACGTATACGGACCGCGACCCAGGGTGCGGGCCGCCTCACCGTCCGCGACAAGATCGCTTCTATGTGAGGCAGTTCACAAGCCCAAGTCGCCTGCATCCTATGCCTCCCGCTCTGTGATCTGCGACACGGGGTACCGGGTGACCTTTGTGATCTCCACCACCCGGCCAATGATCATGAAGTCGGATGAGCGGTGATCTTGAGGCGGATCACTCCCAAACGATCACTTCATGTCACATCTATGTGAATTCTTGCTGGTCAGAGGCGTGCGCTCTTTATCAAGGGACCGCGGCGGCGGGCAAATTCGCCTTGGACGCGGTGGCGTGATAGCGCGCGGGCGGCGCGACGGCGGTCGCCAACGCGCCCTCGGCGGCGAGGAATCCGCCGCGTGAACGCGTGCACGAGCGCATAACGGGCTCGGCATATGAGAACGCATCAAATCGGCCCAACGGCAAGATCGCGAAACGGGCAATTGAGCCGTGGTCACGTCAACTGTGGCGAAGCCCACCTTTGTTGAACGGAACCATTCGTTCCTGATAGCCAGAGACGCATGTCCCAGAACAGACCGCGGGCCACTGTGTCCGCTCCGTCCCCAACGACTGTTTCGCCCGACATATCTCGTACGTCCGCGAGTTCGGGCCGGCGGCGGCACGCCGCACCCAGCCGTCCCAACTGGACCCGCCGGGCCGGGCTCGTCGGCGGCGTCGTCAGCGCGATCGCCCTCGGCGGGGCGACGGCGCCGGCGCTCGCCGAGAACCACGGTGCGAAGTCCCGCTCTTCGGCGTCTTCGGCGTCTTCCGCGTCTTCCGCGTCGGCCGCCGCCGGCGCGCTGCCGCCGCTCGCGACGGCCGTGAGCGCCCGGCAGGCGTCCGACGCGGTGGCGCAGGACGCGATGGCCGTCAAGCTCACCGCCGCCCGGGCGGTGGCCGCGCAGCAGGCGGCTCAGCAAGCGGCCCAGCAAGCGGCCCAACAGGCCGCCGCACAGCAGGCGGCAGCCGCCGCCGCGGCGAAGCACAAGGCGGCCGTCGCTGCCAAGGCCGCGAAGGCGCGGGCCACCGCGTCGGCGCTGGCCGCCTCGCGCAGCAGCAAGCGCGCGACGCTCACGGCGACACCGGCCGCCTCGTCCTCCTCCGCGCCGGCACCGGCGCCGTCCGGCTCCAAGGTCGACCAGCTCATCGCGTTCCTGAAGGCCCAGATCGGCAAGCCGTACGTCTACGGCGCGACCGGCCCCGACTCCTACGACTGCTCGGGCCTGACGCAGGTCGCCTTCTCCAAGGTCGGCGTCTCGCTGCCGCGCACCTCCCAGGAGCAGTCGACGGTGGGCACGCCGGTGTCCCTGAACTCCCTCCAGCCGGGCGACCTCGTCTTCTGGGGCGGCGAGGGCAGCGCCTACCACGTCGGCGTCTACATCGGCGACGGCCAGTACCTGGACGCGGCGAACCCGTCCTCGCCGGTGGGGATCAAGCCGCTGACGTATTCGGAGCCGGATTGGGCGGTGCGGGTGCTCTAGCCCTGCGGGGCTTGCGGCTCAGGGGGCTCCGGGCGTATCGGGACCGCGGGCGTGCGGATACGGGTGCGCGGGCGTGCGGGTGCGGGGGCCCGCCGCCCGGGCGTCAGACGAGCCAGCGGCCGTCCTTCATGAGCAGCCGGTCCTTGAGCTCCGGTACGGTCCCCCACGCCCGCAACTGCTGCGGCCGGACCCGGTAGAAGCAGTACGGCTCCGGGTCCTTGCGCGGATCCCAGCCGTCCTTGGCGGCGAAGGAGTCCCCCACGCCGTCCGGCAGCGCGTCGGCGGCGAAGACGGTGACGCCGCCCTCGACGTGCACGACGTCCCGCGTCGTCCCGAAGCACAGCCGTACGGTCCCGGACGCGGCCATGTTCACCCCGGTCGGATTCGTCGGCCGCGTGGCGAGCCACACCGCTTCCCCGTCCCACCAGAACGTGAGCGGCACGAGCGTCGGCCCCCCGTCCGCATCCGCGGTCGCCACCCACACGTCCAGCTCACTGCCGAGCAGCCGCAGCGCGTTCTCCTTGCGCCCCACCCGGCTCCGCGGCCCGCCACCCTGCCCGTTCGTCGTCATCCCCCGACGCTACCGACCACCCCCGCACCCCCACATCCGTCCCTGGACCTAGGCCACGTCACCCCACCGGGGGCTTGGCCGGGTCAGTCGAAGTCGCCGAGCCGGATGCCCGTCACGAAGGAGCCCCACGCCTCGGGGGTGAACGCCAGGGCGGGGCCCTGGGGGTCCTTGGAGTCGCGGACGGGTACGACGCCGGGCACGCCGTCCGCGACCTCGACGCAGTCGTTGGTGCTGCCGCTGTAGCTGGACTTGCGCCAGGTCGCGGAGGTGCTGTTCATGAGTTACCTCGTGGTTCTGTCGGACGTGTGCTCTTCGGCCACTGCGGTGACGAAGTCGAGGGAGTCGGCGGGGTTGAGAGCCGAGGACCGCAGCGCGTCGAACACCAGGGTGTAGTTCGCGACCTCGTCCGGCGTCTCCAGGTAGAGGCTGCTCGTCAGGTTCTCCAGGAAGACGATCCCCGTGTCGTTGGGCACGTTGTACGAGAACAGGACGAACGGGCCGCTGAGGCCCGCGTGGGCACCGGCCGCGTACGGCAGCACCTGGAGCGTGACGTTGCTCTGCTCCACCGCCTCGGCCAGGTACTCGAGTTGGCCGCGCATGACCTTCGGGCCGCCGATCGGGGTCCGCAACGCCGCCTCGCCGATGATCGCCCAGAACCGCACCGGCTTCTCGACGTGGGTGAGGAGCCGCTGCCGTTCCGCCTTGATGCGCATCAGGGTGTCGACCTCCTCGTCCCGCACCAGCGCCGGGTTGGCCCGGATGACCGCCCGGCTGTACGCCTCGGTCTGGAGCAGGCCGGGGATGAGGATCGACTGGAAGGTCCTGATGTAGTCGGCGTCCGCCTCCAGTTGAAGGAAGTTGGCGTACGGCGGCGTGACGATGTGCCCGTACGCCTCCCACCATCCGCGCTTGTTGCCGTCCTTGGCGAGGGCCATCAGGTGGGTGCGCAGCGCCTCGTCCTCGACCTCGTAGTCGTTGAGGAGGTCGCGGACGTCACGGGTGCGGATTCCGAGGTAACCCAGTTCGATGCGGCTGATCTTGGAACGGGAACACTCCAGGACTTCGGCGGCGTCCTCCAGTGACCGCCCCGCGGCCTCCCGGAGTTTGCGCAGCTCGGACCCTAGGCGTCGCCGCCTGACGGTGGGGTTCTGCTCACCCGCCATCGCTCTTCCTCTCCTTCTGGCACACAGTCTGCCCGGTTCGGGGCCGCCAACGGTACTCAGTGATCTTGGAACCGTTCCCCCAGAACGCACTTATTCCTGGAGATCGGTTGCCAGCCTATGCCGGTCGCTCTACCGTGAGTACTACGCAGTCACGGTACGTACGACAGCCGTGACGCGGAACTCTGTTACGCCCACTACCGCCGGGGGTCTCGTGAAGGAAGCCGGTCGGACTCCGGGCCTGCGCGTGCCGTTACGGCGCTCCGCGGAGCCACCGGGCTTCCTTCTGCTCTTCGGCCCCACCAGCTCCCGGATCGAGCGGATCACCGACGCGCAGGCCATGACGCTGCTCAGCGACCTGGCACGCGCTCTGGGCCTGGCCCTGTCGGGACCCACCGGGGCACCCCCGCCATGACCGCCCGGCGGCCGAACAAGCCGCACCTACGCGCAAGGCTCCGACATGAGGAATGCGAGCAGCACCCGGCATATGGAACTGCCCTGCGAGCCGTCCGCCGTCCAGTGGGCGCGGGTGCAGGCGCAGGACGTGCTCAAAGGGTGGGAGGTGCCCGCCGAGACCACCGAGGACGCACTGCTGGTGATCTCCGAGCTGGTCACCAACTGCCTGCGGCACGCCGCCACTTCACCTATGAGCCCCGGCTGCCTGCTGAGCCTGCGGCGACTGCCGGACCACGTCCTGGTCTGCGTCTACGACGACGACCGCCGCCCGCCCGTCCTGCGCCACCCCGCCGAGGACGAACCCGGTGGCCGCGGGCTCCAGTTGGTCGCCGGCCTCAGCCGCCGCTGGGGCTATTCGTACCCGGCGCCCACCTCGGGCAAGGCCGTCTGGGCCCAACTCCCCCTCCCCGCAAACCCGGAGGCCCGCGCATGACCCACGCCCCCACCCTCTGCGGTGAACGCACCGCGCTCCCGGCCTCATTGGTCGCCGCCGCGCGGAAGTTCGCACCGCCCGGCGCCACCTCCCCGGACGACGTCCAGCGCGAGCTGCGCTGCACCCTGGAGCAGCACCCCCTCGGCGACCACCACGCCTTCGTCATGGAACTCCCCGGCGCCACCTCCGGCGCGGTCTGGACCCGCTGGACCCGCGGCCACCACCCCACCACCGTCTTCGTCCTCCCCGACTGCACCCACGCCAGTCCCCCGCCTTCCGCCGAGCCCTGCTGCGAGTTCACCGCCCACCCGGGCGCCCACAGCTGGCAGTTGCACGACACCTGGCAGCCCGAGCCCACTGCGTGAAAGCCCTGCGCTCACGCGCCGATCGAAAGCAGAGGAAGACATGACGCACACACTCCCGCCCTGGGGCATCGGCAGGATGGCCCCGTACGAGAGCACGCCCGCCGTGCCCGCGGCAACCGTGCTCATCGACCCCGGGACACAGGTCGCCGTGATCGTCGACGACATGGGGCGCACCGTCGAGTTGGGCAAGCACGGGACGAGCACGAGCGGCGTCACGCCCACCCAGACGTCCCCCGGGGACGGCGCCGGGCCCGGCGGGTCGACCGACTCGGACACCACCGAGTCCTACGACCAGGACGAGTCCGATTGAACGCCGTGCGGGCCGGATCGGTCCTGGTGCTCACCAATGACCGTGACGTCACGGCGGACGTGGTGCTCCGGTTACTGCACGAGCGCCAAGTCCCGGTAGTGCGCTGTGACCCGGGCATCGACCTGCACATGGGGGCCGCGCTGTCCGCCCACTACGGCGCAGACGGCCGACACGGCACATTGCGTACCCCGACACGTGAAGTCGCCCTGGACGACATCCGGTCCGTGTGGGTGCGCAGGCCCTCCACCTACGCGGGTCCGCCCGGGCTCGGAGGCGAGGACAGGCGCTTCGCCGCCGATCAGTCGTCCTGGGGGTCCGGCGGCATCCTCGCCTCGTTGCCCGGGGCGCACTACGTCAACCACCCCTGGAACAACCGCGCCGCCGAGTACAAACCCGCCCAACTCGCAGCCGCACGGCGGCATTCCTTCCGGATTCCCGACACCCTGATCACCAGCGACGAGAGCGAGGCACGCCGCTTCATCGCGTGCAGGTCCGGGGCGGCACTCTACAAACCGGTGTGGAACACGCCCTACAAGGTGGACGGCGAACCGCGGGCCGTATGGGTGCGCCCGGTGTCCGAGCACGAAGTGACCCCTGCGGTGCGCGCATGCCCGCACATGTTCCAGGCCCGCGTCGAGAAGGCGTTCGACGTACGGGTGACGGTCGTGGGCGAGCGACTGTTCGGGACGCGCATCGACAGCCCGGACCTCGACTGGCGTCGCCGGCAGGACCGCATGACCTGCACGCCGGTCGACGTGCCGGACGCGGTGACACGCTCGGTATTCGCCTACCTTCGCGAATTCCGGCTGGTGTACGGCGCGTTCGACTTCGCCGTGACCCCCGGCGGTGACTGGTATTTCCTGGAGTGCAATCCCAACGGCCAGTGGGCGTGGCAGCCGGCGGACATCACGGCCGAGATTGCCCGCGCGATCGCCGACCGCTTGGAGAAAGGCGGCAACCCGTGAACAGGTCAAGGGAACTGCGGGCCGCGCTCGCGCACTTGGTGGCCCTGGAAGGCGAGGGCGCGGACGACCCGTGGGCCGGTGCCGTCGCCACGGTGCCGCGGGAGGTGTTCGTGCCGGGGTACTTCGAGGAGATCGCGGGAAGCGTACCCACCCGCTTCAGGGCGGTACGGCAGAGCGACGGCGATTGGCTGGAGGGCGCCTACGCCGACCGGACATTGGTCACCCAGCTCGACGGGCGCGTCCGGCCGCAGGATGTCGCGGCCGGCGGGGACGTCGGCGGGGCGCCCACGTCCTCGTCCACCCTGCCCTCGCTCGTGGTGCGGATGTGGCGGCAACTGGGCGTGGAGCCGGGGCACAAGGTGCTGGAGATCGGCACCGGCACGGGCTATTCGACCGCCCTCGGCACGCACCGGCTCGGCGACGGCGCCGTGACGAGCGTCGAGTACGACCCGCAGGTGGCGTCAGCCGCGCGCGTCGCGCTGTCGGCCGCCGGTTTCGCGCCCCGGCTCGTCGTCGGCGACGGACTCCAGGGGGCTGCGGACGGAGCGCCGTACGACCGGCTCATCGCGACCTGCGCGGTCCGCCATGTGCCCCTGGCGTGGCTGCACCAGGTACGCCCGGGCGGTCGCATCCTCGCCACCCTCTCCGGCTGGGGCTACGCGTCCGGCCTCGCGCTGCTCACCGTGACGAGGCCCGGCACCGCGGAGGGCCGGTTCCTCCCCGGGCACACCAGCTTCATGCTCGCCCGGCCGCATGAGCGCCCGCCCCGCCCGGTGCTGCACCTGCTTCCGGGCGAGGAGCGGCCGACACGCATCGACCCGGCGGTCGTGGGCACGTGGACCGGCGGGTGGATCGCGCAGCTCGCGGCGCCGCAGGCCGAGCGGATGGGGGCGGGGAGCGGACAGATCCTCTGGGACGTCTCCACCGGCTCGCAGGCCCGGACCGCGCCGGCTCCCGGCGGGGACGGATGGCGGGTCGTCCAGCGCGGCCCCATGCGGCTCTGGGATGAGGTGGAGGCGGCAGTGCTGCGCTGGCAGGAGGCGGGCGCGCCGCACCAGGAGGATTTCCGTATCGCTGTCGGCCCGGACGGCGACCAGCGGGTGTGGATCGAGGGCGAGGGCGAGGAGGAGGCCGGCTGGCGTCTACCGGTGTGAGGCTCGAACCCGCGGGCGCGCGTGGCTGGAGTTGGGCGGGGGTCGGGGGTGGGGTCGGTACGATCGGGGGTGTGACCGTCACTGAGGGTTCCGAGGCATTGTCGGCGCTGCGGCGTGGGAAGTACGTGAGCGTCACCACCTTCCGGCGGGACGGCAGGGCTGTGGCCACGCCGGTCTGGTACGCCGTGTCCGAGACGGAGTTGGTGTTCTGGACGGGCGTGGGGAGCGGCAAGGTCAAGCGGATCAGGAACGACGGGCGGGTGCAGGTCGCGCCGTGCAACTTCCGGGGGCGGGTCGCGCCGGGCGCGGTCGCCGTGGAGGGGACGGCGCGGCTGCTGGACGACGCCGGGACGGACGCCGCGCGCCGGCTGCTGGCCCGTAAGTACGTCTCCGTGCGGCTCACCGACCTGGGCCGGAGGCTGACGCGGCGGGGCCGCAGGACCGACCAGGTGGGGGTCGCGGTCACGTTCTGACGCCGGGACAGGCGCGGAGGGCACGGAGGGACGGCCATGGCAGCGTACGGTTTCGGCTTTGGCGGGCTGCACCATGTGCAGCTCGCCGTCCCGCCCGGGGGCGAGGACACGTGCCGGGAGTTCTGGGGCGGGGTCCTCGGGCTGGCCGAGGTGGACAAGCCGCCGGGGCTCGCGCCGCGGGGCGGGTGCTGGTTCCGCGGCGGGGGACTTGAGGTGCACCTCGGCGTGGAGGCGGACTTCGCGCCGGCGCGCAAGGCGCATCCGGGGATTCTCGTGAGCGCGCTGCCGGAGCTGGCCCGGCGGCTCGCGGAGTGCGGGCACGAGGTGACGTGGGACGGCGAATTTCCCGGGTACGCGCGCTTCCACACCGCCGACCCGTTCGGCAACCGGCTGGAGTTCCTGGCGCCGCGGGACGCGTAGTCCCAGGTCAGGGGCCGTTGTCAGTGGGCGGGCGTAGCGTTCGGGACATGGGTGCGCATATCGATCTCACGCTGGACGCCGGGGACGTCGCCGTCCTGACCGCGTTCTGGAAGACCGCGCTCGGGTACGTCGACGAGCCGCCGCCCGCGCCGTTCGCGACGCGCGGGGAGTGGCTGGCCTCGTTCGGCATCGACGAGGAGGAGTCGCGGGACGACGGCGAGTGGCTGTGCGATCCGGACGGCGTCGGTCCGCGGCTGTCGATCCTGCGGGTGCCGGAGCCGAAGACGGCCAAGAACCGGCTGCACATAGACATCCGGGTGCCGGGGCACGGCACCGAGGAGGAGCGGTGGGCGCGGATCGCGGCGGAGGCGGACCGGCTGGTACGGGCGGGGGCGCGGGTGCTCGCGCGGCATGACCGCGACCATGTGGTGATGTGCGATCCGGAGGGCAACGAATTCTGTGTCGCTCCGCTCAGGGCCGAGGCCGTGCAGTGACCGCCGTGCAGTAACCGCCGGATGCCTGTCATGGCACAACTACGCGACAAACGACGGGTTTGGTTCCCGTGGCCGGTAGTCTCCATGCCGCCAGCAGCAACGACGGGGACGAGGGCGGTCGAAATGAGCGGGGCGGGCGGGGCGAGCGGGTCGGGCGAGGTGTTCCAGCCGCTTGAGGCGGACGATCCGGCGTCGGTGGGGGCGTACCGGCTCGCGGCGCGGCTCGGCGCGGGCGGGATGGGCAAGGTGTACTTGTCCTACACGCCCGCGGGGCGGCCGGTCGCGGTCAAGGTGATCCGGCCGGAGTTCGCGGAGGACGCGGAGTTCCGCCGGCGGTTCAAGCAGGAGGTGCAGGCCGCGCAGCGCGTGCAGGGGCTGTACACCGCGCCGGTCATCGACAGTGACGCGGACGGGCCGCGGCCGTGGCTGGCCACCGCGTTCGTACCGGGTCCGACGCTGTCCTCGGCGGTCGTCGCGCACGGGCCGCTGCCGGTGCAGACGGTGCTGCTGCTCGTCGCGGGTATCGCGGAGGCGCTGGAGGCCGTGCACGGGGCGGGGCTTGTGCACCGCGACCTCAAGCCGTCGAACGTGCTGCTCGCCTCGGACGGGCCGCGCGTCATCGACTTCGGCATCGCGCGGGCCGCCGACGCGACCGCGCTGACCGGCAGCGGGGTCACGATCGGCACGCCGGCCTTCATGTCGCCCGAGCAGGCCGCGGGGCGGGAGATCACACCGGCGACGGACGTCTTCGCGCTCGGCCAGGTCGCGGCGTACGCGGCGCTCGGGGCGCCCGCGTACGGCGACGGGCCCTCGCACGCGGTGCTCTACCGGATCGTGCACGAGGAGCCGGATCTGGCCACGCTGCCCGAGGACCTGCGTCCGCTGGTGCGGCGCTGCCTGGCGAAGGTGCCGGCCGAGCGGCCGTCGCTCGCCGAGGTGGTGGGGATGTGCCGTACGGCCTCGCAGCAGACCGAACTGCGGCGGCCCGACCAGTGGTTGCCGAGGGCGCTGGCCGCGGAGATCCCGGCCCGGCACTCCGCGCCGGACTCGCCTGCCGCGCCGCCGGTGCCGGCGGCTCCGCCGGCCGTCGCGGGTGGGGGTGCGGTGGCAGGCGCCGGTGCGGGCGCCGTCGCCGGAGCCGCTGCGGCCCTGGCTGCGAAGGACGTGCCGCCGCCCGCGCCGGCCGCGCCGCCCACTCCCCCGCGGCCCGCCGCCGCGCCCGCCGCGGAGGGCCCGCACACGCCCCCGCCCCCGGCGACCCGCCCGGACGTCACCCCGCCCCCGGCCGCGCCCGCGGCAGCTCAGCAGCACGCCCAGCCGCACCCCGCGACCCACCCGGCCACGCACCCCGCGCAACCGCCCGCCGCCGAGCAGCCCCCGGCCGCCTACGCCTACCCGGCCACGCAACCCGGCGCCCCGGCCGCACCCGGCGGCCCCGGCGCCCCCGCCGGCCCCGCGTACGGCTACCCCCAGCCCGGCGGCCCCTCCCCGTACGCCCCCCAGGGCACCTTCGGCGCGGTCCAGCAGCCCGCCCCCGCCGAGCCCGCCCGCAAGGGCCGGCGCAAGGTGCTGGTCCTGTCCCTCGTCGCCGCCCTGGTCGTCATCGGCGGCGCGGTCGGCGGCGCCATCGCGCTGAGCGGCGGCAAGGGCGACGACGGCAAGAACGACGACGCCGCCCCGCCCTCCCACAGCGCCTCCGCCGCGCCCACCACCGACACCCCGGCGACGACCGAGCCCGCCGACGACGACCCGTCCGACGACACGGCGACCGAGGAGCCGACCAGCCAGGCCGACCCCAACCCGCAGCCCGAGCCGCACACCGGCATCCAGCTCCCGGACGGCTACCACCTGGACTTCAGCGACACCGACATCCAGCCGCAGAACGACACCGGCGACGACCTGACGTACTCCTGCTCGTTCAGCGACTGCAGCCTGTCGGCGTCCAGCACCAAGCTCGTGCTGCTGGACCACGACGAGGCCGGCTCGCTCGACACCTGCCTGCACGACACCCGCTACACCCAGGACATCGCCCAGGGCCGGATGACCGCCGGCAGCCAGATCTGCGCCCGCACCCCCGAGGGCACGGTCGCCCTCATCACCTACAAGCAGGCGTCGAAGGCCAACGAGGCGAGCACCTACGTCGTCCTCGACATCACCCTGTGGCGCAACGCCCTGCCGGACAGCAGCAACGACGACGACTGAGCCCCCGCCCTCCCCCGTACCTTCCGCGACCGGTACGCCCGCGGGCGGCACACCCGAGGTGGCCGCCCGCGGCGGGAGGGAGCAGCGGATCAGGCCCTGGGGGTGATCTTGGTGAGGCCGTTGATGACGCGGTCCATCGCGTCGCCGCCCGTGGGGTCGGTCAGGTTGGCGAGGAGTTTGAGGGCGAAGCGCATCAGCATGGGGTGGGTCAGGCCGCGTTCGGTGCAGAGTTGGAGGACCTTCGGGTTGCCGATGAGCTTCACGAAGGCGCGGCCGAGGGTGTAGTAGCCGCCGTAGGTGTCCTTGAGGATCTTCGGGTAGCGCTGGAGGGCGAGTTCGCGCTGGGCGGGGGTGGCGCGGGCGTGGGCCTGGGTGATGACGTCCGCGGCGAGCTGGCCGGATTCCATCGCGTAGGCGATGCCCTCGCCGTTGAAGGGGTTGACGAGACCGCCGGCGTCGCCGACCAGGAGCAGGCCGCGGGTGTAGTGGGGCTGGCGGTTGAAGGCCATCGGGAGGGCGGCGCCGCGGATGGGCTGCGTCATGTTCTCCTCGATGTAGCCCCAGTCCTCGGGCATGCCGGCGACCCACGCCTTGAGCACCTCGCGCCAGTCGAGCTCACGGAAGGCCGCGGAGGAGTTGAGGATGCCCAGGCCCACGTTGGACGTACCGTCGCCGAGGCCGAAGATCCAGCCGTAGCCGGGGAGTTGGCGCGGGGTCGCACCGCGCCGGTCCCACAGTTCGAGCCAGGACTCCAGGTAGTCGTCCTCGTGCCGCGGCGAGGTGAAGTACGTGCGGACGGCGACGCCCATCGGGCGGTCCTCGCGGCGGTGCAGGCCCATCGCGAGCGACAGCCGGGTGGAGTTGCCGTCGGCGGCGACGACGAGCGGCGCGTTGAAGGCCACCGGGGTCTTCTCGACGCCGAGCTTGGCCTGCACGCCGGTGATACGCCCGGTGCGCTCGTCGATCAGCGGCGCCCCGACGTTGCACCGCTCGTACAGCCGCGCGCCGGCCTTCACCGCCTGCTGGGCGAGCAGTTCGTCGAAGTCCTCGCGCCGCCGGACCAGGCCGTAGTCCGGATACGCCGCCAGGTCCGGCCAGTCCATCTCCAGCCGCAGGCCGCCGCTGATGATGCGCAGGCCCTTGTTGCGCAGCCAGCCGGCCTCCGGCGAGATGTCGATGCCCATGGACACCAACTGCTTGGTCGCGCGCGGCGTCAGGCCGTCGCCGCACACCTTCTCGCGCGGGAAGGCGGTCTTCTCCAGCAGCAGGACGTCGAGCCCGGCCTTCGCCAGGTAGTACGCGGTCGTCGAACCGGCGGGGCCCGCGCCGACGACGATCACGTCGGCGGTGCGCTCGGACAAGGCGGTGTCGGGCACGGTGGCTCTCCCGTTGTGCGGCGAGTACGGCTACGGCTGGGCGGTGCGGGCGGCGGCGGGCCGCGCGCATCCCCCGAGTCTATGAGTCCCCGCCGCCGGGATCGCGCTCAGCCCATGCTCTTGGCGCCGTCCAATGCCTCGCGGATGATGTCGGCGTGCCCGGCGTGCTGCGCCGTCTCGGCGACGATGTGCAGCAGCGACCGCCGCGCCGACCAGCGCGCGCCCGGCTCGAACCAGGGCGCCTCGGGCAGCGGGTGGTCGGTGTCGAGGTCGGGGTAGGAGACGACGAGCGCGTCCGTGGCCCGCGCCACCTCCGCGTACTCCTCCAGCACACCGGCCAGCGTCTCGCCGGGCAGCAGGGCGAACTGGTCCCGCCGCCGCGCCCAGTCCTCCTCCGTCATGTTCGTGAAGTCCACGTCCCGCGCCGGGCCGTGGACGATGAAATCCGCCCAGTTCCGCTCGACGGCCGCGACGTGCTTGATGAGCCCGCCCAGGCACAGCTCGCTGACCGTGGTGCGCGTGGCCGCCTGCTCGTCGGTGAGGCCGCGGGTGGTGAAGCGCAGGAAGTGCCGCTGCTTGGCGAGCGCCTCCAGCAGGTCCGCCCGCTCCCCGCGCACCGCCGGGGCCTGCTGCTCGCCGGGGGTGCCGTTCTCGGTCACGGTGCCGGTGATGGTGCCGGTCATGGGGTCCGCCTTCCACAAGGACTGCCGGCCGCCCGCAAGGGCCGCCTCGGGTTCACCACCCACCCTAGGAACCCTTGCGGTCAGCTTCTGTCCTTGAGGTCAGCGGCCTCCGGTACGGCTCACCGGTGCGCCCCGCCGCCCTCGTCGCGCCGCTCCTGCTCCTCCCGCTCGGTCAGCCGCTCCGGCTGGACGACCCCCAGGTCGTACGGCCCCGCGGGCGGCGGGGCCTGCTGCGCCGGTACGTGCGGGGCGCCGAACGGCGGCGGGGCGTACGGCGACGGGGGCCCGTACGCGCCCTGCGGCCCGCCCGCCGAGTACACCGGGGGCGGCGGGGCCACGCCGAACAGCCGGCGGAGGGCCGGCGCGACCAGCACCCCGCCGAAGGACCACAGCAGCGCGAAGAGCAGCGCCTGCGACACCTCGGTGCCAGCGTGGCTGTGGCTGCCGCTGCCGGTGTACAGAGCGTCGAGCGCGTCCACGCCGCCCGAGGAGATCCCGCCGATCGCGACCAGCACCGTGAACATCGCGGTGAACGCCCCGACCACGGCGAACTGCTCCGCGCGGCTGCGGGTGCGGGCCGCCGCGATCAGGCCGATCGCCAGCGCGCACAGCACGCCGCCGAGGACCGCGAGCGGGGTGGCGGACCCGTCCCAGAAGTGGTTCAGCCGGGTCAGGCCGTAGGTCCGGCTCATCTCGTGGCTGCCGATGCTCTCGCTGACCTTGAAAGGCGCGCCCCAGCCGAGGCCGAGGCCGGCCAGGCCCAGGTTCGGCAGGATCGTGGCCGTCACGACCAGGCCCGTGGCCTCCAGGTGCTCATGGTTGCCGACGGCCACCGCGTAGACGACGACGCCGGCGAACAGCACCGTGACCAGCAGGCCCAGCAGCGCCGCGCCCAGCACCCGGTAGGCGGCGCCGAACCTGGCCCGCAGCGCCGGGCCGTCGAGGACGACCAGCGCGACCGCGAGGCTCAGCAGGAAGGACCACACCAGGACGCGCCACGGCCCGCTGTGCACCTCCACGTCCCGCAGGCTCGGCTGCGCGATGAGCGCGAGCACGGTGGAGGCGACCGCGCTGAGCAGCGCGACCCGCACCGCCGCCTCGGGCCCTGCACCCCGCCCGCGCACCGCGCGCAGCACCAGGACCAGGGCGAGCAGCCACACGAGCGTGAAGCTCAGCGGCACCACGGAGAGACCGGCGCTCCGGGCGGCGCAGTCGGAGGAGGCGCGCTCGACGTAGCCGGCGGGCTGGACGTAGCCGTAGCTCTGGGTGAAGCCGGTCGTCGTGCCGTCACCGAAGTCGGAACCGTCGTCCCCGAAGTCGTCGCCGAAGTCCGAGCCGTCGTCCCCGTAGTCGTCCCCGAAGTCCGAGCCGTCGTCCCCGTAGTCGGACGACCCGTCATCGCCGTAGTCGTCCCCGTAGTCCGAGCCGTCATCCCCGTAATCCGAGGACCCGTCATCCCCGTAGTCGTCCCCGTCGTCACCCGACGTACCGTCGTCGTAGTAGCCCGAGCCCGAGTCGTCGTCGTCATCGCCGGAAGCGCAGCCGAAGCCGCTGAAGCCGCTGTCGCGCGAGGCGTCGTGGACGGTCAGGTGGCCGCCGAGGCCCTGGACGGTCAGCGCGAGGGCGATCCGGCTGCGGGTGGACCAGCCGACCTCGTCGCTCTTGAACGCGTGCTGCGACCAGGTGCCGAGCCCGCCCGCGACGACCAGCAGCACCACCGCCGGGACGAGCGCGGCCAGCGCCGCCCAGCTCCAGTTGCCGGCGAAGACCCGCCCGGTGAACTGGGCCGCCGGCGACGGCCCGGGCGTCCCCACCACGTACGGCGGAGGCGGCGCCGGCGATATCTGCGTGGGCGTCGGGACGGCCCCGGGCAGCTCCCGCCCGCACTTCATGCAGAACCGGGCGGCAGCGTCCGGAACGGGATTCCCGCACGCTGGGCAGTACGACATAAGGGCCACTCCGTCGATCGCAGGCAGCAGGGGACACGCGCTCCCCGGCACAGACACCGCAGCCTAGGTGTCAGTCCCCTGCCACCACACCGGAATGGCCCACTCCGCGACAGCTCCCGCCGACCGCGCGTTCACCCGCGCGCCCGGCCGGCACCCGGCCCGGCGAAGCCCGGCGGCGGCGCTACGGCTTCGTCCCCCGGTGCAGCGCCACGATCCCGCCCGTCAGGTTCCGCCACGCCACCCCGCGCCAGCCGGCACTCTGCAACCGCCCCGCCAGCGCCTTCTGGTCCGGCCACTCGCGGATGGTCTCGGCGAGGTAGACGTACGCCTCGGGGTTGCTGCTCACCGAGCGGGCGACCGGCGGCAGCGCCCGCATCAGGTACTCGGTGTAGACGGTCCGGAAGGGGCGGTACGTCGGCTGGCTGAACTCGCAGATCACCAGCCGCCCGCCGGGCCTGACGACCCGTCGCATCTCGCGCAGCGCCTCGTCCGTGTCGTGGACGTTGCGCAGCGCGAAGGAGATGGTGACCGCGTCGAAGACGCCGTCGGCGAACGGCAGCCGGGTGGCGTCGCCCGCGGTGAGCGGCAGCTCGGGGTGCCGCTTCTTGCCCTCCCGGAGCATGCCGAGGGAGAAGTCGCACGGCACGACGGTGGCGCCCGCGGCGAGGAAGGGCAGCGACGAGGTGCCCGTGCCGGCGCCCAGGTCCAGCACCCGCTCCCCCGGCGCGACGTCCAGCGCCTGCGCGACGGCCCGCCGCCACAGCCGGGTCTGGCCCAGCGACAGCACGTCGTTGGTCAGGTCGTAGCGCGCCGCGACGTCGTCGAACATCGCGGCGACGTCGTCCGGCTGCTTCTCCAGTGATGCACGGCTCACGCTGTCACCCTAACGGCTCGGCAGCCGCTCACCGGTCGGCGAGCAGCTTCAGCTCCGGGTGGGCGGTGCCGCCCGGGATGGCGGTCGAGGACAGGTGCGAGACGACATGGTCGTCGACCGGGTCGTTCGCCGGGTCGTCGTGCACGACGAGGTGCTCGTACGTCGTGGCGCGCTGGGCGGGGACGCGGCCGGCGGCGCGGATGAGGTGGATCAGCTCCATGCGGTTGGAGCGGTGCTTGGCGCCCGCCGAGGAGACGACGTTCTCCTCCAGCATCACCGAGCCGAGGTCGTCGGCGCCGTAGTGCAGGGACAGCTGGCCGACCTCCTTGCCGGTGGTGAGCCAGGAGCCCTGGATGTGGGCGACGTTGTCCAGGAACAGCCGGGCGATGGCGATCATCCGCAGGTACTCGAAGAGCGTGGCCTGCGTCTGCCCCTTCAGGTGGTTGTTCTCGGGCTGGTAGGTGTACGGGATGAAGGCCCGGAAGCCGCCGGTGCGGTCCTGGACGTCGCGGATCATCCGCAGGTGCTCGATGCGCTCGGCGTTGGTCTCGCCGGTGCCCATCAGCATCGTGGAGGTGGACTCCACGCCCAGCCGGTGCGCGGTCTCCATGATCTCCAGCCACCGCTCGCCCGACTCCTTCAGCGGCGCGATGGCCTTGCGGGGCCGCTCCGGGAGCAGTTCGGCGCCGGCGCCGGCGAAGGAGTCCAGGCCGGCCGCGTGGATGCGGCGGATGGCCTCCTCGGCGGTGACGCCGGAGATACGGGCCATGTGCTCGACCTCGGAGGCGCCCAGCGAGTGGATCACCAGCTGCGGGAACTCCCGCTTGATCGCGGCGAAGTGCTCCTCGTAGTACTCCACGCCGTAGTCCGGGTGGTGCCCGCCCTGGAACATGATCTGCGTGCCGCCGAGCTCGACGGTCTCCGCGCAGCGCCGCAGGATGTCGTCCAGGCTGCGGCTCCAGCCCTTCCCGGTGTCCTTGGGCGCGGCGTAGAAGGCGCAGAACTTGCACGCGGTGACGCACACGTTGGTGTAGTTGATGTTCCGCTCGATGATGTACGTCGCGATGTGCTCGGTCCCGGCGTACCGGCGGCGGCGTACGGCGTCGGCGGCGGCGCCGAGCGCGTGCAGGGGGGCGCCGCGGTAGAGGTCGAGCGCCTCCTCGGGGGTGATACGGCCGCCGGCGGCGGCGCGTTCGAGGACGGCTGCGTGGTCGCTCACCAGGGGGTCCCTTTCCGGAAGGTGCAGGCGGGGAGCCGCACGGAGGGCTTGCGGCGGACGCCGGGCTGACCCCGTCAGCGTACGCCGACCGTACGGTCAGCTCTGGGGCAGGAGGGTGACCTCGGCCTCGCGCGGGAAGCCGACCCGGCGGGCGAACTCCGCGATGCCGGCGAGCTGCTCGGCGCCGAGGGAGAAGTCGAGGGTCGTGAAGTAGCGGCGCAGCAGGTCGGCGTCGAACGCCTCCCAGCGGGCGGCCTGCTCGGCGACCTTCTCGACCTCCTCCAGCGACAGGTCGCGGGAGGCGAGGAACGCCTTGTGCACGTCGTGCACGGCCTCGGGGTGGGCGGCCAGGTAGTCGCGGCGGACGGCCCAGATCGCGAAGACGAAGGGCAGGCCCGTCCAGTCCTTCCACATCTGGCCGAGGTCGTGGACCTCCAGGCCGAGCCGCGGCGCGTCGTGCAGCGAGGCCCGCAGCGCCGCGTCGCCGATCAGGACGGCGGCCTGCGCCTCCTGCATCATCAGCGACAGGTCGGGCGGGCAGCGGTAGTAGTCGGGGTGGACGCCGTGCCGCTCGGTGAGCAGCAGCTCGGCGAGCCGTACGGACGTCCGGCTGGTGGAGCCCAGGGCGACCCGCTCGCCGTCCAGCCGGTCCAGCGGCAGCTGGCTGACGATGACGCACGACATGACCGGGCCGTCGCAGCCCACGGCGATGTCGGGCAGGGCCACCAGCTCGTCGGCGTGCCGCAGGTACTCCATGAGCGTGACCGGGCCGATGTCGAGGCCGCCCTCTATCAACTGGGCGCTCAGCTTCTCGGGGGTGTCCTTGGTGAGCTGGAGGTCCAGCAGCGTGCCGGTTCTGGCCAGGCCCCAGTACAGCGGGGCGCAGTTGAGGAACTGGATGTGCCCGACCCGGGGGCGGATCGGGCCCGGGCCGCTGTCGGTGCGCGCTGAGGTGTCCACCTGGTGGACGCTACTCCTGCCGCGGCCGGGCGGGGCGCACCGCCCCCCGCGTGGCCTGGGCGTACCCCGGGCGGGGGGCGTGTCGCGCGCCACGCGTAAAACCGATCTTGAAAGCCTTCCATGGCCGTCAGCGGGCATGCTAGGCTCGACGCAAGTTGCAGTTTGGTTTCCCTTGCAGTACAGAGCCTGCGGAGCATGTAACCCGCAGGCTTTTGTAGTTTTCAGACTTCGCACATGCAGGTTCTGGAGCAGGGCGACCCTTTGGCCCAAGGAGGGCTTTAAATGGCTACCGGAACCGTCAAGTGGTTCAACGCTGAAAAGGGCTTCGGCTTCATCGCCCAGGACGGCGGCGGCCCGGATGTCTTCGTTCACTACTCCGCGATCAACGCCTCCGGCTTCCGCTCCCTGGAGGAGAACCAGGCGGTGACCTTCGACGTCACGCAGGGCCCGAAGGGTCCTCAGGCGGAGAACGTCACGCCGAACTAGTCCTTACCAGTTCGGTGCCCAACCGGTCGGTGGCGCTTCGCGCCCAGAACCTGTAGTACCAAGGGGCCGCCCCACTTCGGTGGAGCGGCCCCTGCCTTTTCGGCCGCCGCCCGCGCGCCTTTCTGTGCCTTTCTGCGCCTTTCCCGGCCGTTCCGCGCCTTCCCGTACCCTTCCGCGGCTTCCGCGCCTTCCGCGCCTTCCGCGCCCCTTTGCGCCGCGATACGTCCGGTTGCGCCCGGTTGCGTCGCGTTACGCCCGGGGTCCGTAAAGCGCCTCGATATCGGCGCTGAAATCCCGGCTCACGGCGGCCCGGCGGATCTTCATGGACGGCGTGAGGTGCCCGGCGTCCTCGGTGAAGTCGGCGGCCAGGACGCGGAAGCGGCGGATGGACTCCGGGCGGGAGACCGAGGCGTTGGCGTCGTCCACCGCCTTCTGCAGCTCGGCGAGCAGGTCGGGGTCCGCGGCGAGTTCCGCGCGGCTGAGGGACTCCTTGTGCCGCATGCGCTGCCAGTGGGCCAGTCCGTCCGGCTCCAGGGTGAGCAGCGCGCCGACGTAGGGGCGGTTGTCGCCGACGACCATGCACTGGCCGACGAGGGGGTGGGCCCGCAGCCGGTCCTCCAGCGGGGCGGGGGCGACGTTCTTGCCGCCCGCGGTGATGATGATCTCCTTCTTGCGGCCGGTGATCGTGAGGTAGCCGTCGGCGTCCAGCGCGCCGATGTCGCCGGTGGGGAACCATCCCCCGGAGCCCCGCCCGTCAGGCGTCCCCGCGACGGCCGGGGATGCGCCCTCGTCGTTCCAGTAGCCGGCGAAGACCTGGCCGCCGCGCAGCAGCACCTCGCCGTCCGGGGCGATCCGCACCGCCGTGCCGGGCAGCGGCCGGCCGACCGTGCCGAGCCGCGGGCTCAGCGGCGGCGTCACGGTGGCCGCGGCGGTGGTCTCCGTCAGGCCGTACCCCTCGAAGACCATGACGCCGGCGCCGGCGTAGAAGGCGGCCAGGCGCTTGCCGAGCGGGGAGCCGCCGCAGATGACGTACCGCACCTTGCCGCCGAGCGCGGCCCTGATCCGCCGGTAGACCAGCGGGTCGTACAGCGCGTGCGCGAGCCGCAGCCCGAGGCCGGGCCCCGGGCCGGTGCCGGCCTGCCGGGCGACGGCCGCCTCGCCGTACGCCTGCGCGATACGGGCGGCGCGGTCGAAGGAGGCGGCGCGGCCGATCTGCTCGGCGGTGGCGCGGCCGGTGTTGTAGACCTTCTCCAGCACGTACGGGATCGCCAGCAGGAAGGTGGGCCGGAAACCGGCGAGGTCGGCGAGGAGGTCCTCGGTGGCGATGCTCGGGGCGTGCCCGAGCCGGACGCGCGCCCGCAGGCAGCCGACCGCGACCATGCGGCCGAAGACATGGGAGAGGGGGAGGAAGAGCAGGGTCGAGGCGGGCTCGGTGCTGACGGCCTTGAAGACCGGGTGCAGCAGCTCGGTGGCGTTGTCGACCTCGGCGAAGAAGTTGCCGTGGGTGAGGATGCAGCCCTTGGGGCGGCCGGTGGTGCCCGAGGTGTAGATGAGGGTCGCGACGGTGTCCGGCCCCATCTGCTGCCGGCGCGACGTGACCAGGGCGTCCGGCAGCTCCCGGCCGGCGGCGGCGAGCTGGTCGAGGGCGCCGGTGTCGAGCTGCCACAGCTGCTTGAGCTCCGGCAGGCGGGGTCTGGCGGCGCTGACGATACGGGCCTGGTCGACGCTTTCCACCGCGCAGGCGGCGGCGCCGGAGTCCGCGAGGATCCACTGCGTCTGGGAGGCGGAGGAGGTCGGGTACACCGGCACGGTGATCAGGCCCGCGGCCCAGCCGGCGAAGTCCAGCAACGTCCAGGCGTACGAGGTCCGCGCCATGATCGCGAGCCGGTCGCCGCTCCTGAGCCCGGCGGCGAGCAAGCCTTTCGCGACGGCCAGCACGTCGTCCCTGAACTCCCGCGCGCTGACGTCCCGCCACCGGCCGTCCGCCCCCTTCCGGCTCATGACGACGTCGCCGGGCGCTTCCTCCGCGTTCGCGAACGGGATGTCCCCGAGGCTCCCCCGCCGCGGCACCTCCACGATCGCCGGCACCACGGCCATGACGGCACCGCCGCGCTCGAACGTGACCTCCGGCCTTGGCCCCTGCGGGGGCGGTGGTTTGCGTATGGGCATCCGAGCGAATCCTTTCTGCCTGAGCATGTCCCCGGCGGTCAACCGCGGCTGCGCCGCGGGGTGCTTTGTCGGGGCGCGGAGCTCCGCTTGCTGCGCGGCTGCCGCCGCGTCGGCACTCCCGGGCGGGGCCTCGCGGCTGCGCCGCCGGGTATCCACCAGGGGCGCGGGGAACTGCGCGCGCAACCGACCACCGGCCGGTGGTCCGGACACGACAGCAACAGCCCCTTTCGGACGGTGACGACCTGCACGCCGCATACAGCTGGCCGCGCAGTTCCCCGCGCCCCTGAAAAGCAACGCCCGACGCAGCCGCAAACCCCCGCCGGTCGCGCCCACGCGGCGGCAGCCGCACAACAAACACAGCCCCGCGCCCCTGGTGGATACCCGGCGGCACAGCCGCGAGCCCCCGCCCGGGAAGGCGACCTCCACGCCAGACGGCCACAACCCAGGGGCGCGGGGAACTGCGCGCGCAACCGGCCACCGGCCGGTGGTCCGGACACGACAGCAACAGCCCCTTTCGGACGGTGACGACCTGCGGGCCGCATACGGCTGGCCGCGCAGTTCCCCGCGCCCCCGAAAAGCACCCCGCGGCGCGGATCGCGCCCACGCGGCGGCAGCCGCGCAGCAAACACAGCCCCGCGCCCCCGAAAAGCACCCCGCGGCGCAGCCGCGAGGCCCCGGCCGGGAGGGCGACCTCGACGCCGGGCGGCCACCACCCTGAAAAGCACCCCGCAGCGCAAGTTGCGGCTCATGGGGTGGTGAGGATCAGGGCGGAGCCCTGGCCGCCGGCTGTGCAGAGGGAGAGGAGGCCGCGGGTGGGGGAGGGGTGGGTGGCGAGGTGGTGGGCGAGGGTGGCGACGATGCGGGGGCCGGTCGCGGCGAAGGGGTGGCCCGTGGCCAGGGAGGAGCCCGCGACGTTGAGGCGGGCGCGGTCCACCGTGCCGAGGGGGGCGTCCAGGCCCAGGCGCGAGGCGCAGAAGTCCTTGTCCTCCCACGCCGCCAGCGTGGCCAGCACCTGCGAGGCGAACGCCTCATGGATCTCGTAGTAGCCGAAGTCACCGAGCCCGAGCCCCGCTCGGGCGAGCATGCGCGGCACCGCATAGGCCGGCGCCATGAGCAGCCCCTCCGCCCCGGAGGCGAAGTCGACCGCCGCCGTCTCGTACGCCGTGACGTACGCGAGCGGTTCCAGCCCGTGCGCCGCGGCCCACTCCTCCGTACCGAGCAGCACCACCGCCGCGCCGTCCGTGAGCGGCGTCGAGTTCCCCGCGGTCATCGTGCCCTCGGGCCCGCCGTAGACGGGCCGGAGCTTCGCGAGCTTCTCGGGCGTGGAGTCGGGCCGCAGGTTCTGGTCGCGGGTGAGCCCGCGGTACGGCGTGACCAGCGGCGCGAAGAAGCCCCGGTCGTACGCGGCGGCGAGCCGCCGGTGGCTCGCGGCGGCCAACTCGTCCTGCGCCTCGCGGGTGATGCCCCACTGCGCGGCGGTGAGCGCCGCGTGCTCGCCCATCGAGAGCCCCGTGCGCGGCTCCGCGTTGCGCGGCATGTCGGGCACGATGTGCCGGGGCCGCACCCCGGCGAGCGCCCGGGCCCGCGCCCCGAGGGTCTTCGCGCGGCGGGCGGCGAGCAGCGTACGCCGCAGTTGGTCGTTGACGCCGAGCGGCGCGTCGCTCGCGGTGTCGGCGCCGCCGGCGATCCCGCTGTCGATGACGCCGAGCGCGATCTTCGCGGCGACCGCGAACACCGCCTGGAGCCCGGTGCCGCACGCCTGCTGGACGTCGTACGCGGGCGTCGCCGGGTCGAGGACGGAGCCGAGCACGGTCTCGCGCGCGAGGTTGAAGTCCCGGCTGTGCTTGAGGACCGCGCCGGCGGCGAACTCGCCCACTCTCTCGCCGGCGATGCCCGCCCGCTCGGCGAGGCCGTCGAGCGCGGCGGTGAGCATGTCCTGGTTGGAGGCGGTCGCGTACGGGCCGTCCGCGCGGGCGAAGGGGATGCGGTTGCCGGCGAGGACGGCGACCCGGCGGACGGCGGGGGCGAGGGTCGGTACAGGGGTCGGTACGGGGTGGGCGGCGGGCGTGGCGGGCGTGGCGGGCATGAGCTCTCCCGATCTTCCGAACTTCCGATCTGCGTGACGCACCAGTAGCCTTACCGGCGGTAAACTTACTCCAGAGTAAGGAGAAGGCCAATGGCCGACCGCTATCTCCGCCTCACCGGCACCGGACCCGGCCGCTTCGTCGCCCGCCGCCTCGGCCTCCCCCTGCCCACCCCGTTGCGCCGCTGGTCCGCGGGTACGCCCGAGCTGCCCGGCCCGGTCCTCCGGCTCACCGCCGGCGAGCCGGCGCCGGCGCCCGCGCCCGCGCCGACCGGGGAGCCGTACGGCGGGGTCGTCGTGGACGCCACCGCCCTCGCCGAGCCCGCCGACCTGCACGGACTCCACGCCACGCTGCACCCGCTCGCCCGCTCCCTCGCCCCCTGCGGCCGGATCGTGCTGCTGGGCGCCCGCCCCCAGGACGGCGGCCTCGCGCACGCGGCGACGCACCAGGCGCTGGAGGGCTTCACGCGCTCGCTCGGCAAGGAGATCGGCCGCGGCGGCACCGTCAACCTGCTGCGCCTCGCGCCCGGCGCCGTCCCCGGCAGCGCGCTGGACTTCCTGCTCTCGCCGCGCTCGGCGTACGTCAGCGGGCAGGTCGTCGAGGTCGGGCCGGCGCCGGAGGTCCCGGCGGCGGCCGGGCCGCGTACCGCCCTGGTCACCGGCGCCGCCCGCGGCATCGGCGCGGCGGTCGCCGAGACGCTGGTACGCGGCGGCGCGGACGTCGTCCTGCTCGACGTCCCGCAGGCCGGCGAGGCGCTCGCGGCGGTCGCCGCCCGGCTCGGCGGGCGCGCCCTCACCCTGGACATCACCGCGGACGACGCGGGCGAACGGCTCGCCGCCGCGCTGCCGGACGGCCTCGACGTGCTCGTCCACAACGCCGGCATCACGCGCGACCGCAAGCTCGCGAACATGCCCGCGGAGCGGTTCGACACGGTCGTCGACGTCAACCTCGGGGCGGTGCTGCGCACGACCGCCGCGCTGCTGAAGGCCGGGACACTGCGGGACCACGGCCGTATCGTCGGCACCGCCTCGATCGCCGGAATCGCCGGCAACGTCGGGCAGACCAACTACGCGGCGTCCAAGGCCGGGATCATCGGGTGGGTACGGGCGCTGGCCGCGGACGGCGAGGTGCGCGGGCGCGGCATCACCGCGAACGCGGTCGCGCCCGGCTTCATCGAGACGGCGATGACGGCGGCGGTGCCCGTCGTTGTCCGGGAGGCGGGGCGGCGGATGAACTCGCTCGGGCAGGGCGGGTTGCCGGTCGACGTCGCCGAGACGGTGGGGTGGCTCGCGGACGCGGCGTCCGGCGGGGTGAACGGGCAGGTCGTGCGGGTGTGCGGCCAGTCGCTGCTGGGCGCCTGACGTGGCGCCCCTGCTGCTGACGCTCGGCCGCGGCGCCCTCACGGGCCTGGCGAAGCGCCCCTCCCCCGCGATGCGCCTGGCCCCGGCCCGGCTGACCCGCCGGGCGGTCCGCGTCGACCCCGCGCGGCTCGCCGCGTACGCCCGCGTCTGCGGCTTCCCGCCCGGCCCCGCGCTCCCCCTGACGTACCCGCACGTCCTGGCCTTCCCGCTGGCCGCGCGCCTGATGTCCGCGAGGTCCTTCCCCCTCCCGCTGCTGGGCCTGGTCCACACGAGCCTGACGATCACGGCACGCGCTCCCCTCCCAGCGACGGACCGCCCGGACCTCCACGTCTCTACGCAGGGCCTGCGCCCGCACCCCCGCGGCACGGAGGTGACCCTCGTGACGGAGGCCACCCTCGCCGGCGAGCTCATCTGGCACTCGACCAGCACCTACCTCTCCCGCCACAAACCGCCTGACCCCCCAACGCCTGACCCCCCAACGCCGGAGCCCCCAACGCCCGACCGCCCGACGCCCGAGCCCGGCGTGCCTGAGCCGGCTGCCCCGGCCCCCTCCGACGCCGGGCCCGGCAGCCCGCTCCCGACGGTGGCCACCTGGCAGTTGGACGCGGCGCTCGGCCGCCGCTACGCCCGCGTGACGGGTGACTTCAACCCCATCCACCTCTCCCCCCTGACCGCCCGCCCCTTCGGCTTCCCCCGCGCGATCGCCCACGGCATGTGCACCGCCGCGCAAGCTGCTGCGCAGCGCCCCGAGGCCACATCCCTCCACGCGACCTTCCACCGCGCGGTCCTCCTCCCCTCGACGGTCGAATACGCCACCGCCGCCTCCACCTTCGAGCTCCGCTCCCCCCTGGGCACCCACGTCAGGGGCACGATGTCCGCCTAGCCCCTCCCCAAAGCCCGCGCCTGCGCCGCACGGTGCTCTCCAGGGGGCGCGCGCAACCCACCCACCGACCGGCGGCCCGCAACGCCCCGAACAGCCCCTTCCGGACGGCGACGACCCGCACGCCGAGTTCGGCCACGGATCTGGCCTAAGCCTGCTGAGCCGGTGAGACGTAGCAAATAGCGGCGGCCTGCTGGCCATCCCCGTACCGGTGAACTGCTTGGCCGATCCGCTGCCAACCCAGCCGCTCGTAAAGGCGTATAGCGCCGACGTCCTTGGTCATTACGTCGAGGACCAGGCGCATGTCGCGTTGTCGGGCGTAGTCCATGGCTGTTCGCATCAGCGTTTCACCCACGGCGCGCCCACGGGCTTCGCGTACGACGTAGAGACGCGCGAGAACACCGACGTGAGCGTTTTCGCCGCCACCTCGCGCAAGCCAGAGCGTGACGGCGTCCTCTCCACGTGGGTGCAGGACTGCTACATGTCCCACGATCCGCTCATTGACCTCTGCGACCCAGGCCTGCGCAGTGGCAGGTGAGCAGATCCATTCCGTCGGCTGCGCCACGCCCTCGACCGGGTAGCCATCGGTCGCATGTACTTCTACCAGCGCAGCCGCTGCCCCGGGAACGTCGGCATTCCGGATGGTACGAACGATGAGGCCGGTCACAGAACCCTCCAGTACGCAGGGTGATTCATTCGACGGGCAGTTCGTAGAGAAGGCCGGTCCGGTCGGCGCGGTGCACGTACCGAGAAACCTCGAAGGGTTCCAGCTCTTGATCCAAGCTCGTGTGCAGCACTTCGAGCACCGGCACGCCGGGCGGAAGATCAAGGAGCGCGGCTTCGCGCGGAGTCGGCATCCTCGCGCTGATCTCGTCGCGTACGCGGGTCATGGTATGGCCCAGCTCTTCGAGGCGACCGTAGATCCCATGGGGACCCGTCTTCGGTTGCATCAACAGGGTTCCTTGTGCTTCGTCCCATCGGAGATAGGTCGAGACGATCTGAACCGGGTCATCGTCTGCGAAGTAGTGGTTCTCCCGGTGCACGACGCTCTCGTCGTCGCTGGGAACCTTGAGGCGCTCCGCTATGTCGGGCGGAGGCACTTCCCGAGTGATGCCGAGTACCTCGATCCGCGCGGTCTTTCCCTGGCGCTGGGCCTCCAGCCGAAACGGCGTGAGGCCGGTCTCGCGGTTCTTGCGGGAGTAGCGGTCACTGCCGAAGCGGAAGAGGCGCTGGGGTGCGCGAACGAAGACGCCGCGCCCGTGGCGCGCGGTGACAAGCCCTTGTTCCGCAAGGAGCCGGACGGCCTCGCGGGCGGTGTTCCGGGCTGCTCCGTACTGCTCTGCCAAGACCCGCTCGGAGGGGAGCTTGTCTCCGGCAGACAGTTCGCCGCGCTCGATCGCCGATCGGAGTGCCTGAGCGATACGCCTACTGGCCGGCTGCGCGGAAGGGGTGTCGGGCGAGGTCATGAGGCGAGCATAGCAACTGGCTCAAGCCAGTCGCTTGACGCGGTCGAATCGCCCGTGGTCAACTGGCTCAAGCCACCAGGTGGCTCAAGCCAGTTGGGGCGGCACCTTACCGCTGAGCAAGCCGCCGCCCCAGGTCGTGCCAGGACCCCCGCGACCGTGCGACCGATCCGGGGGCATGGCCAACGCTATGAGGAGCGCTGACAGTGATTCAGACTATCGTCCGATTGATTCATGCGACGGGGTTACGGCGTCGGCCGCTGGATGTCGGCAGGTACCGTGCCAGGCACGGTGAACTGCCGGCCGGCGAGCGTACGGTGTGCGCGCCTGCGCTCGTTCCTGAGTACGACGTGTCTGCGGGGCGGGCGCGCCGTTCTCCTGTGGTGCGGCCCTTTGTGGCGGGCCTGGGGGTTCAGGGGGAGTCGCGGTGATGCTGCCCGTGCCGAACGCCCCCGCGGGTCCTGATGTGGTCGCCCGTCGGTGGACGCACGACCCGAGGAATGCCCGGCGGGCCCGCGATGACCTGTGGTTCCACTTGCTGAAGTGGGGCATGCCGGACGATGTGACGGACTCCGCGGTGCTGGTGCTTTCCGAGCTTTTCGGCAATGCGGTTCGGCATGCGGGGGAGCCGCGGGGGCGTCACATCGAGACGCGGTTCGAGCGCCGCAGGGGCGGTGTGCGGATCGAGGTGCACGATGCCGGCGAGGCCGAGCCGCAATTGCGGCGGGTGTCCGGGTGTGAGGAGTCCGGTCGTGGCCTTGCCCTGGTGGACGTCCTGACGGGTGGCCGTTGGGGAGTCGCCGGTCGTGCGGGCGTGGGCAAGTTGGTGTGGGCGGAGTGCGGTGATGTCGGCGACGGGGCCGAGTTGGTGCACGGTGGGCGGGATGGGCTGATCCGTGATGACGGCGCACGGCCGTAGGCGGACGCGTCCGCTCACGCTGAACCATGAGCCGGAGGCTGTCACGTGGGCCCGGGAGAAGGCGGGTCTGACCAAGCGGGCACTTGCCGAGTGCGTAGGGATCTCCGAGCAGTTGATGGGCGAGATCGAGTCGGGGTGGCGGAGCGCGACTCCGGCGAACCTTCTCAGGATCGCTGCCGCGCTGAACTGCCCGATCGTCGTTCTGGAACGCAAGCGTCACGGCGCCCCATAGGCGCCCCCGCCCGCACGACACGAGAGACACGCAGGAGGGGATCCCTGTGCCGCCGAGGAGTAATCCGAGCGCACGCCAGCGGCGCCTGGGCGCGGAGCTGCGCGCGTTGCGCGTGGAGGCGGGGCTTTCCACCGAGCAGGCCGCGGCGCTGCTGGACACCACGCGGACGGTGATCTCCAGCACCGAGGCCGGCCGCCACGGCGTCAGCCCGCAGCGCCTACGACGTATCGCCTCCGCGTACGGGTCCACCGACCCGCCGCTGACCGACGCGCTCCTGGCCATGTGCAGCGACCGCACGCGCGGCTGGTGGGAGGACTTCCGCAATCTCCTGCCCCAGGCATTCCTCGACATCGCCGAGCTGGAATGGCACGCCCGCGGCCTGCGGGTCAGCACGACAACACACATGCCCGACCAGCTCCAGACCGAGGACTACGCCCGCGCCCTCTTCCGCGCCGCCGTCCCGGCCCTCACCGAACCGGAAGTCGAAGCCCGCGTCGCCCACCGCGTACAACGCCACAGGGCCCTCGACCGCCCCGACGCCCCACCCTGCGAATTCCTCGTCCACGAAAGCGCGCTGCGTACCCAGGTAGGCGGCCCCGCTGTGCTCCGCGCCCAACTGCGCCGCCTGACGACCGCCGCCGAACGCGACAACGTCACGCTCCAGGCCATCCCCTTCACCGCCGGCGCCCACCCCACCCCAGGCCAAGCCGTGCTCTACGCCCACGCCCCAGTCGCCCGCCTCGACACCGTCCTGGCACACCGCACCCCGGCGCCCGACGACCTCCACCACACCCAAGCCCACCTGACCACCTACCACCTCCACCTCGACCACATCCGACACATCGCCCTACCACCCGCAAAAACCCTCGACCTGATACACACCATCGCCTCCCAACTCCCAGGGCAACGCCGGTGATCCGGTAGCTCTGGGAACGGCCCGGACATCTACAACGCAGAAAGCGCCCCCCAGGGGCGCGGGGAACGACGCGCAACCGGTCACCGGCCGGTGGTCCGGATCGCACCGAACAGCCCCTTCCGGACGGTGACGACCCGCCGGCCGTGGTGGGCTGGTCGCGCAGTTCCCCGCGCCCCTGGGTGTCACCGTCCGGCGCCATGCCGACGCCAACCCGGCTGAGGCTGCCGCCGCGCCGCAGGGTGCTCTTCAGAGGCGCGGGGAACTGCGCGCGCAACCACCCACCGACTGGTGGTCCGGAACGCACCGAACAGCCCCTTTCAGACGGTGGCGACCTGCACGCCGGTCACTGGCTTGTCGCGCAGTTCCCCGCGCCCCTGGGTATCACCGTCCGGCGCAGACGCAGCGCCAGACCGGGCGCGCCCACGCGGCGGCAGCCGCGCAGCAAACGCAGCCCCGCGCCATGAAAAGCACCCTGCGGCGCAGACGTAGCGTCAGAGGTCGGGGTCGGTCAGGGATTCCGGGGGGAGGGCGGAGAGGGTGGCCAGGGCGGTGAGGAAGGGGGTGCGTTGGGTGGGGGGGAGGTAATGCGCGAGGAGGCGGTCCTCGCGGGACTGGATCGCGGATTGCGCGGCGTCGCGGACGCGGGAGCCCTCCGGGGTGAGGGCGAGGAGGCGGACGCGGCGGTCCGCGGGGTCGGGGGTGCGGCTGATGAGGCCGCGGGATTCGAGCGCGGTGAGCACCTCGATGATCCGGGTCTTGTCCGCGCCGATGGACTCCGCGAGAGCGGCCTGGCTGCGCAGGGGTTCCGCCTCCAGGCGGAGCAGCACGGCGTACGCCCACATGCTCAGGCCGTGCTCGGCGAGCAGCGGCAGCTCGGCCGCGGTGAGGGCGCGGCCGAGGGGGACGAGCATGGCGGCGAGGTCCCTGCGGGGCTCACGTGCGGCGGCCATCCGTAAAAGCTCCCTTGACAGATGATATGCGCGGGCAGACGATAAGCACATGCCTACGAATCTCGACCGGGTCCGAGCGCTCGACGCCCAGGCGGTACGCCTGAGCCGCGACCTCGTCCGGCAGTCGACCGTAGCCGATCTGCACCGCCCCACTCCCTGCGCCGGCTGGGACCTCGCGGAGCTGCTCGGGCACATGACGGCCCAGCACCGCGGGTTCGCCGCCGCCGCGCGGGGGGCCGGCGCCGAGGCCGCGGCCTGGGCCGTCGTGGCGACCGCCACGCCCGTCACGGCGTACGAGGCCGCCGCCGAGGACGTGACCGCCGCGTTCGCACACCTCACCGACGCGCAGCAGGGGCTCGTCCTCCCGGAGTTCGGCACCCGGACGCCCTTCCCCGCCGGACAGGCGATCGGCTTCCACCTGCTCGACTACCTCGTCCACGCCTGGGACGTCGCCGCGACCCTCGACCTGCCCTTCGACCCGGGCCCCGACCTGCCCGACGCCGTGCTGCCGCTCGCGCGCGCCGTCCCGCCGGCCTCCCCCGCCTTCGCCGGCGCGGTCCCCGTGCCCGGGGACGCCGGCCCGCTCGCCCGCATCCTCGGCACCCTGGGCCGTACGCCGCGGCCGGAGGACTACTGAGCCGGCACCGCCCGCGACAGCCCCGACCACGCGAACGTCATGAGGGACGCGGCCAGTTCGCGCCCCGCGGGTACGGGTCCCGGCGCCGTCGCCGCCCACCCCGCGAGGGATTCCGCCGCGCCGACCAGGGCGTAGGCGTACGCGGCCACCTCCGGCGCACCCGGCGCGCCCCCGCAGGCCGCGGCGATCAGCCCGGCGGCGAAGTCGACGATCCGCGCCCGCAGCGACGCGACCTCCGCGGCGAAGGGCTCACCGACCGTGCGGGCCTGGCTGTAGAGCACCGTCCAGCCGTCGGGATGCGCGGCGGTGTGCTCGAAGAAACCCAGCAGCCCGCCCCACAGCTGCCGCTCCGGCGGCGCGCCGGCCTCTACCGCGTCGCGCACCGCGGCGGTCAGGGCGTCCGCCTCACGGCGGATGCAGGCGGTGAAGAGGTCTTCCTTGGAGTTGAGGTACAGATACACCAGCGGCTTGCTCACGCCCGCCGCCTCGGCGATCTCGTCCATCGAGGCGGCACGGAAACCGCGCCGGGCGAAGACCGCGACGGCGGCGTCCAGCATCTGCCGCTCCCGTACGGCCCGCGGCACGCGCTTGCCGCCCGCCGCGGGCATCAGGCGGTGTGCGCGGCGCCGTCCCTCGCGGCGTCGTCCACCGCGTCCTCCTGCTGCGCGTTCGCGGCGAGGTTCAGCCGGGTGCGCTCCACCTTCTGCGAGACGGTGAGCGCGGCCTGCTCGCGCACGTTGCGCAGCAGCACCCAGCTGAGCGGGGCGGACACGATGAGGGCCAGCAGGGCGACCCAGAGGTAGTTCGAGTCACCGAGCCCGGCCGGCAGGATACGCAGCCGGACCAGGCCCCAGATGACACCGAAGCTGGCGACGATGAGGCCGAAGCGCAGGGCGGTGTACCGAAGCATGCTCCCAGTGAAGCACGCGGCCCCACCGGGCCGTGCCTCGGGGGGCGCCCCCTCGCGGCTTTTGGGGGGTTCCGGTTCTGTCGGTGGGCGGGGCGGCAGGGGGCACCCCTTGGCCCCGGTGGCTATGTGCCGGTCCCCTTCAGCTGGTCGCGCAGTTCCCCGGGGGGACTTCGTCTAAAGACTAACTCGATCTTACCGGCACAAAGGCGCTCTGACCAGCAGAAATGACCTAGCTGCCCTGAGGAATCTGGCGCCCAGCCAAAGCGAGGGTGGCGTGGGCAGTACCGGCAGGAGATAGGCTCTCCGGCTGGCATGAAACCGGTCAGTCCCGTGCGGCCCCATCGGGCCACACGACCCGAACCGGCACTCCCACGTTCTCCGCGTAGCGGACAACATCAGCGGTCCCGCCGTAACCGCGAGCAAGCTGGCCGTCCCAAACGGCGATGAGTTCGTCTACCAGGCCCACCAGGATCTCGCTGGCTGCCATGAACGCGTGGTTGTCGGCTGCGGTCAGACCTGTCATGTGGATCTCTGACGCTCGACTGAGAAGGGCGTCGTACGTCGCGTGATGCCAATCGGGGAGGACGCTTCGGTAGTCCTCAGCAGGAATCACCACTTCAAGGTGGCCGCCGTGATCGAGTACAGCGCGTGCGAACCATGCGTCCGGGCCGTCCGCGATGCACGAGACACCAATGAGTTCGACGGGCTGGTAACTGCTGACGATACGGCTGATCTCCGACTGGACCAGGGTGGCGGTTCCTTCTGGCAACCCGCGGTGTCCGGTTATCCCGATGCGCATTCGATGTCCTTGCTCACAGGTAGGCGCCATGCAGGCGGTCGTCAAAGTCCCGGACCGCCTTGGGAGGAGTCATCGACGTGTACAGGCGGCGGAAGGTCCGTGCACGCTCGACGACCCGTCCTGATCGGTACCGTAGCCCGGTTTCCACAGCTTGGGTCGCGAGGAAGTAAGCGAGCTCCAGACGCCCGCTCCCGAAGTGTCCTGCGGCCAGGTCGAGTTGCAGTAGGGCGCGTTGCTTCTACGCCCGCGCCCTCTTCCGCGCCGCCGTCCCGGCCCTCACCGAACCGGAAGTCGAAACCCGCGTCGCCCGCCTGGACACCGTCCTGGCAGACCGCACCCCGGCGGCCGACGACCTCCACCACACCCGAGCCCATCTGACCGCCTTCCGCCTCCACCTCGACCACATCCAACGCATCGCCCTACCACCCGGGAAATCCCTCGACCTGATGCACACCATCGCCTCGCAGCTCTGAGGGCAACGCCGGTGATCCGGTAGCTCTGGGCTCGGCCCGGACATCGGCAACGCAGAAAGCGCCCCCCAGGGGCGCGGGGAACGACGCGCGCAACCGGTCACCGGCCGGTGGTCCGGAACGCACCGAACAGCCTTTTTCGGACGGTGACGACGCGCGGGCCGTGGTGGGCTGGGGCGCGCCCACGCGGCGCCAGCCGCACGTCAGGCACAGCCCCGCACCCCCTGGTTTGCTGCCCCGCGGCGCAGCCGCTGCCGAGGGGTCAGAGGGTCAGGAGCATGATGATGTCGTCGCGGTCGTCGCCCGGGCGGACGCGGATGGCGGACGGGACGCGGCCGACCTCCTTGTAGCCGCAGGCGGCGTAGAAGGTGTCGACGCCCGTGCCGCCGCGGCAGGTGAGGCGGATCGCCTCGATGCCGGGGAAGGTGCGGGCGGTCCGCTCGACCGCGGACATCAGGGTGCGGCCGTAGCCGCGGCCCTGGTGGCGGGGGTGGACCATCAGCGTGTAGAGCCACAGCCAGTGCGTCATGAGGCGGTGCTCGTTGTACGCCAGGAAGGCGGTCGCGGCGATGCGGCCGTCCTCGTCGCGGCCGAGGATGAGCCGGCGGCGGCCCGCGGCGACCTCGGCGAGGGAGTCCTCGAAGGTGGGGCGGATGTCCTCGGGCGTGACGGGCGGCACGAAACCGACCGCGCCGTCGGCGTTGGAGACGTCCGTCCACAGCGCGAGGACGCCCTCGCGGACCTCCTCGTCGAGGACGGGGTCCAGCTCGCACGTAAGGGTCATGGCACAACACTAGCCATTACGCCGAGCCGCATCCCCGTGAGCCGCCTCACACCACCGGCCGCGCCACGCGGCCGTAGCAGAACTCACACCCGCATCGGCTGCGGCGACTCGCGCCGCTCCCCGTCCGGCCCCGGGTACTCGCGGATGATCTCGTAGCGCGTGTTGCGCTCCACCGGCCGGAAGCCGGCGTCCCGGATGAGCTCCAGGATGTCGTCGCGGGTGAGCTTGTTGGGCGTGCCGAAGTCGTCCGCGTCATGCGTGATCTTGTACTCGACGACCGAGCCGTCCATGTCGTCCGCCCCGTGGTTGAGGGCGAGTTGCGCGGTGGACAGGCCGTGCATCACCCAGAAGACCTTCACGTGCGGCACGTTGTCGAACAGCAGCCGCGACACCGCGAACGTCTTGAGCGCCTCCGCGCCGGTCGCCATCGTCGTCCGCGCCTGGAGGCGGTTGCGGATCTTGCCGTCCTTCATGTCCACGAAGTCGTGCTGGTAGCGCAGCGGGATGAAGACCTGGAAGCCGCCGGTCTCGTCCTGCAGTTCGCGCAGCCGCAGCACGTGGTCGACCCGGTGCCGGGGCTCCTCGATGTGGCCGTAGAGCATCGTCGAGGGCGTCTTGAGGCCCTTGGAGTGCGCCAGGCGGTGGATGCGGGACCAGTCCTCCCAGTGGGTGCGGTGGTCCACGATGTGCCGGCGCACCTCCCAGTCGAAGATCTCCGCGCCGCCGCCGGTCAGCGACTCCAGCCCCGCGTCGATGAGTTCGTCGAGGATGTCGGAGGCGGACATCCCGGAGATCGTCTCGAAGTGGTGGATCTCGGTGGCGGTGAACGCCTTGAGCGAGACCTGCGGCAGGGCCTCCTTGAGGGCCTTGAGCGAGCGCGGGTAGTAGCGCCAGGGCAGCGTCGGGTGCAGGCCGTTGACGATGTGCAGCTCGGTGAGGTTGTCGCCCTCCATCGCCTTGGCCAGGCGCACGGCCTCCTCGATGCGCATCGTGTACGCGTCCTTCTCGCCCGGCTTGCGCTGGAAGGAGCAGTACGCGCACGAGGCGGTGCACACGTTCGTCATGTTCAGGTGCCGGTTGACGTTGAAGTGGACCACGTCACCGTTCTTCTGCGTGCGCACATGGTGCGCGAGCCCGCCCAGCCACGCCAGGTCGTCGGACTCGTAGAGGGCGATGCCGTCCTCACGGGTCAGCCGCTCACCTGCGTAGACCTTCTGCTCCAGCTCCCGCTTGAGCCCCGCGTCCATGCGCTTCTCCTCCTGCCCGGGGTCGATCGCCTTCGACCCTACGCTCAGACTTCCTCGGGCAGCGCCCCGACCCGGTTCTCCCACTTGGTCGACAGCACGATCGTGGTACGGGTGCGGGCCACGCCCTTGGTGCCGGACAGCCGGCGGATGGTGTGCTCCAGGCCGTCCACGTCGCCGACCCTGACCTTGAGCATGTACGAGTCGTCGCCGGCGATGAACCAGCAGTCCTCGATCTCGTCGAGGTCGCGCAGCCGGGTGGCGACGTCCTCGTGGTCGGCGGCGTCGCTGAGCTGCAGGCCGACGAGCGCGGTGACGCCGAGGCCGAGCGCGGCGGGGGCGACGGTGGCGCGGTAGCCGGTGATGACGCCGGCCTGCTCCAGCCGGTTGATGCGATCGGTGACGCTGGGGCCGGACAGCCCCACCAGCCGGCCCAGTTCCGCGTACGACGCCCGGCCGTTCTCACGCAACGCCTGGATGAGCTGTCTGTCCACCGCGTCCATCAGGGGGGACCCTCCTGTTCGTGCCGCGACTGCGCTGTCTGGACACGAATCTAAGGCATGGACGGGCCCGCGCCCTGCGCATCTGCCTGCCCGGGCCCATTTTGCCCGGGACCCGCCGGCCCGGAGCCCTCCCCGGACGCGGGCCCGGTCTGCCCGAGGCCGCCCTCCCACCGCCGGTACAGCGCGTGCGGCACGCCCGCCGCGTCCAGCACCCGCCCGGCGACGAAGTCGACCAGGTCCTGGATGTACCGGGCGCCGGTGTAGAAGGCCGGCGAGGCCGGCAGCACCACGGCCCCGGCGTCGTCCAGCGCGACCAGGTGACGCAGCGTCTGGCCGTTCAGCGGGGTCTCGCGCACCGCGACGACCAGCGGCCTGCGCTCCTTGAGCGTGACGCTCGCGGCCCGCTGGAGCAGGTCCTTGGACAGCCCCAGCGCCACCCCGGCCACGCACGCGGTGCTGGCCGGCACGACGAGCATGCCCTTGGCCGGGTACGAGCCGGAGGACGGCCCGGCGGCCAGGTCGCCGGCCGGCCAGTGCCGTACCCGCGCCAGGTCCTGCGCCGGGTGGGCGTCGGGGGTGCCGTCGGCGCCGCGGGCCAGGACGCGGGCCAGGTCGGTGCGCCAGTGGGCGTCGCGGAAGGGCCCGCCGGTCTCGTCCAGCAGGGTGAGCCGGGCGGCCCGGCTGACGACGAGGTCCACGTCCTCGCCGGCCGCGAGCAGCCCGCGCACGACCGCCGCCGCGTACGGCGTCCCCGAGGCCCCGGACACCCCGACGACCCAGGGCGTACGGGGGCGCGTACGGCCGCCGGGCCCGCCCTCCCCGGTGCCGCCGGCCGCCGTGTCCTCCGCCTCGCTCACGCGCCGAAGCGTAACCGGACGGGCGCCGGACCGCCGCGCCGGGAACCCTGTGCGCCGGCCGGGCGTCTTCTGTGGTGAAGGGCACGCGCATCGATCGGGGGGGTCGTCGTGGCAGCAGGGGGTTCTCGGTGGCGTACGGAAGCACCACGGGCCGATCCGGCGGATCGCGGATGAGCGTGCCGGGTTCGCTGCTCGCCCCGGTACGGGCCGGCGGGCGGGTCGCCGCCGCGGCGCTGCTGATGATCGGCTGGCTCGCGCTGCTGTGGGCCATCGAGATCGTCAACGCGCTCAGCGGCCAGCGGCTGGACACCTACGGGATCACCCCGCGCAAGACCGGTGAGCTGCTGGACATCGTCCCGGCGGCGTTCCTGCACGTCGGCTATTCGCATCTGGCGTCCAACAGCCTGCCGTTGCTGGTGCTGGGCTTCATCGCTGCGCTCGGCGGCATCGCCCGCTATCTGGCGGTCGCGCTGACGATCACGGTGATCAGCGGGCTCGGCGTGTGGCTGATATCGCCCGCGCACAGCGTCACCCTCGGCGCGTCCGGGCTCATCTTCGGCCTGTTCGGTTATCTGGTGATCCGCGGCTTCGTGGACCGCCGGGCGCTGGACGTGATCGTGGGTCTGGTCGTGGGCGTGCTCTACGGGTCGATCCTGTGGGGCGTGCTGCCGACCGCGACGGGGGTGTCGTGGCAGGCGCATCTGTTCGGCCTGGTCGGCGGGGTCGTCGCGGCGTTCCTCTTCCGCGACCGCTCGGTGGCCCTGCGTTCCTGACACCGCGCCGGCTGCCGGGTTCCGGCAGCCGGGAGCACCGCGGGCCGGCCGGAATACCCACAGGAGCCCACAGCGGCTCCACAGATAGTCTTCTGCCAAGTTTCCGTAAAGCCGGCGCGTACGGAATTGCGCCGCGGCGACCGAGGAGTTCGACATCAACACCATGCGCAAGGGTCTCGCCGCCGCCGGAGTGGTGGCGCTGATAACCGCCGGGGCCGCCGCATGCGGCAGCGACGAGCCCAGTACCCCGCAGGGGAAGGTCAGCAACGCCTTCACCAAGCTCGGCGAGCAGAAGTCCGTCACGCTCGGCCTGTCCTTCGACGCCACCGCGCAGCAGATCTACGCGGCCATGAAGGACGAGGACGACTTCGAGCTCGCCGACGCCAAGATGCTCGCCGGGCTGAGCGTCAAGGCCGGCTTCAGCTCCGACAAGCCGCTCGCGGAGCTCAAGAGCAAGGACAAGGGCAGCAGCGTCGGCCTCCAGGTCCTCTCGGGGGCCTCGAACGGCAAGGGCGGCAAGCCGCTGGCCGGTGTGCGCTCGGTCGGCCAGAAGGTCTACCTCCAGGTGGACCTGAAGGGCATCGCGTCCCTCGACCCGGACAATTCCGAGCTCTCCGACATCAACGACCTGCTGGCCTCAGTCGACTCGATGCCGTCCTCCTTCGCGTCGGTCAAGGCGCTCGCGAAGGGCGGCTGGGTGTCCGTCGACCCCGAGGCGTTCGGCGAGTTCTTCAAGACGCTGGGCAAGGACGACACGGGCTCCGGCGACACCGGCTCCGATGGCTCCTCCGACGACGGCGCCGGCTCACCGCTGGACGGCCTCGGCCTGCCCTCGGGCCTGCCGACCGGCCTGCCCACCGACCTGGCCGACAAGACGCTGGCCCAGCTACTCGCCCCGCTCCAGCAGTCGCTCACCCGGGACGCCAAGCTCACCGACCTCGGCTCCCACGACGGCGCCGACCACGTCAAGGCGACCATCCCGGCCCGCACCCTGGTCAAGGACCTGGAAGGGGGCCTCGGCTCGCTCGCCGGGCAGCTGCCCGGCCGCATGTCCAAGGACCTCCAGGACGTGCCGGACAAGCCGGTGGATCTGGACCTGGCCATCAAGGACGGCACGCTCTCCCACATCACCCTCGACATGGCGCAGCTCGACGACACCGTCCACGGCAAGCTGCCGCTGGACATGTCGCTGGACGGCGGCGCCGCCCCGGTCGAGGCGCCCAAGGGCGCCCAGCCGCTCAACCCGCAGGATCTGGTCGGCCTGGTCATGGCGCAGCTCGGCGGCCTGGGCGGCGACGACGACGCCTGACCGGACCGCCGCCCGCGCGCGGCCCCGGCCGGCGGGTGTCAGCCGCCGAGGCCGCGCGCGAGCAGGTCGGCCAGCGCGAAGACGAACAGCGTGATGCCGATGACGCCGTTGACGGTGAAGAAGGCCCGGTTCAGCCGGCTCAGGTCGTGCGGCCGGACGATGGAGTGCTCGTAGAGGAAGGCGCCGGCGACGACCGCGAGGCCCGTCCACCACAGGCCGCCCGCGCCGGTCGCGGCCCCGTACCAGACCAGCAGCGCCGTGGTGACGACATGGCTGGCGCGGGCCCCGTAGAGGGCGGCGGGGATGCCGAAGCGGGCCGGCACGGACTTCACGCCGTGCGCCCGGTCGGCGGCGACGTCCTGGCAGCCGAAGATCAGGTCGAAGCCGCCGATCCACACCCCGACCGCAAGGCCCAGTATCACTGCCTGCCACGACCAGGAGCCGGTGACCGCCAGCCACGCCCCGATCGGGCCCATGGCCTGCGCCAGGCCCAGGATGGCGTGCGGGAAGTTCGTGAAGCGCTTGCCGTAGGGGTAGACCACCATCGGCACCACCGCGACCGGCGCGAGCGCCAGGCACAGCGGGTTGAGCAGCGCGGCGGCGCCCAGGAAGACCACGACGGCGATCAGCGCGCCGGTCCACGCGGTCCGTACCGACAGCGCCCCGGTGACCAGTTCGCGGCTCGCGGTGCGCGGGTTGCGGGCGTCGATCTCCCGGTCGATGATCCGGTTGCAGGCCATCGCGAAGGTGCGCAGGCCCACCATCGCCAGCGTGATCAGCAGCAGTTCGCCCCAGTGCACCTGCCCGTCGTCGCGGAACATCGCGGTCAGCGCCGCGATGTAGGCGAAGGGCAGCGCGAAGACCGAGTGCTCGATCATCACCAGCCGCAGGAAGGCCCGTACCCGGCCGTGCTGCGGGCTGGGCTGCGGTCCGAACAGGTCCGGGGTGGCGGTGTCCGCGCTCACAGGCCGTACTCCCTCCATCGGCGGTCGACCTTCGCCGCCGTCTCCGGGTCGGAGAGCACCATCTCCGGCCAGCCCCCGTCCCGCGTGTAGCCCTCCTCGGGCAGTTTGCGGGTCGCGTCGATCCCGGCCTTGCCGCCCCAGAACTGCTGGTACGAGGCGTGGTCGAGGTGGTCGACGGGTCCTTCCACGACGGTCAGGTCGCGGGAGTAGTCGGTGTTGCCCAGCGCCCGCCAGGCGACCTCGTGCAGGTCGTGGACGTCGCAGTCGGCGTCGACGACCACGATGAGCTTGGTGAGCGACATCATGTGGGCGCCCCACACCGCGTGCATGACCTTCTGCGCGTGCTTGGGGTACTTCTTGTCGATCGAGACGATCGCGCAGTTGTGGAAGCCGCCCGCCTCCGGCAGGTGGTAGTCCACGATGTCCGGCACGATGATCTTCAGCAGCGGCAGGAAGAACCGCTCGGTGGCGCGGCCCAGCGGCCCGTCCTCGGTCGGCGGCCGGCCCACCACGATGGACTGGAGCACCGGCCGGCGGCGCATCGTCACACAGTCGACGGTCAGCGCCGGGAAGGGCTCCTGCGGGGTGTAGAAGCCGGTGTGGTCGCCGAACGGCCCTTCCGGCAGCGTCTTTCCGGGCTCCAGCCAGCCCTCGATGACGACCTCGGCGTGCGCGGGCACCTGGAGCGGCACGGTCTTGCAGTCCACCAGCTCGATGCGCTTGCCCTGCACGAAGCCGGCGAAGAGGTATTCGTCGATGTCGCCGGGCAGCGGGGCGGTCGCGGCGTACGTGACGGCGGGCGGGCAGCCGAAGGCGATCGCGACGGGCAGCCGCTCACCGCGCCGCTGGGCGACCTGGTAGTGGTTGCGGCTGTCCTTGTGGATCTGCCAGTGCATGCCGATGGTGCGCCGGTCGTGCCGCTGCAACCGGTAGAGGCCGAGGTTGCGCACCCCGCTCTCGGGGTCCTTGGTGTGGGTCAGGCCCAGGTTGAAGAAGGACCCGCCGTCCTGCGGCCAGGTGAACAGCGCCGGCAGCGCGTCGAGGTCGACGTCGTCACCGGTCAGGACGACCTCCTGCACGGGCGCGTCACCCGGCTTGACCTTCTTCGGCGGCACGTGGACCATCCCGGCGAGCTTGCCGAAGGCCTCCCGCACCCCGACGAAGCCGTGCGGCAGTTCGGGCTTGAGCAGCCCGGCGATCTTGTCGCCGATGTCGGTGTACGCCTTCAGGCCGAGCGCCTTGAGCAGCCGCCGGTCGGTGCCGTAGACGTTCATCGCCAGCGGCGCGGCCGAGCCCCGTACGTTCTCGAAGAGCAGCGCGGGGCCGCCGGCCTTGTTCACCCGGTCGGTGATCTCGCCGACCTCCAGGTACGGGTCGACCTCGGCGGTGATCCGCCGCAGGTCGCCCTCCTTCTCCAGCGCGCGCAGGAACGAGCGGAGATCGTCGTAAGCCATGGGCCCCAGTCTCGCATCCCGCTCCGCGCGCCCGGGTCAGACCCCGGCGTAGGAGTGCTTGCCGCTGACGAAGATGTTCACGCCGTAGTAGTTGAACAGGAAGCACGCGAAGGCGATCAGCGCGAGATACGCGGCCTTGCGGCCCTTCCAGCCGGCGGTGGCGCGGGCGTGCAGGTAGCAGGCGTAGGCGACCCATGTGATGAACGCCCAGGTCTCCTTGGGGTCCCAGCCCCAGTAGCGGCCCCACGCGGCCTGCGCCCAGATCGCGCCGGCGATGATGGTGAACGTCCACAGCGGGAAGACCAGCGCGTTCATCCGGTACGCGAACTTGTCCAGGCTCGCCGCCGACGGCAGCCGGCGCATGATGTCGCCCCACCGCCCGTTGCTCGCCCGGCCCGCGGTGACGGCGACCTCGTAGTGGTCGCGGAAGAGGAACAGCAGGGTGCCGACCGCGGCGAGGTAGAAGATCGCGCCGGAGATGATCGCGCAACTGACGTGGATCCACAGCCAGTACGAGTGCAGCGCCGGCACCAGCTGCTCGCTGTTGGTGTAGAGCACGCTGGTGGCCAGGCCCAGGTCCAGCAGCACCGACGTGGTCAGGAACAGCCCGATCCAGCGGACGTTCTTGCGCAGCACGAGCAGCAGCAGGTACGTGCCCACGGCGACCGCGCCGAAGGTGGTGGAGAACTCGTACATGTTGCCCCAGGGGGCGCGCTGCACGGACGCGGCGCGGAAGACGACGCCGGCGGCGTGCAGCAGCCAGGCCAGCACGGTGAACGACACCGCGATGCGCCCGTACATGTCGCCCTGCTCGTCCTCGCCGGCCGCGCCGGGGCCGTCGGCGATGCCGCGGTCGCTGGCGGAGGCGCGGGTGACGACGGCGGGCCGCTCCAGGGTGACGGTGCCGCCGCCCGCGGTCTTCACCGTGACCTGTTGGGCCTTCTGGTCCGCGGCCCCGGTGTCGCCGCCCTCGGCGCCCTCGGCGACGAGCGCGGCGGACTGCACCGCGATCCGGCTGCGCCCGCCGAAGACCCACTCGGCGAGGTGGGCGAGGAAGGCGAGCGCGTAGACGAACATCGCCGAGCGGATCAGGTAGTTGCTGTAGTTCGCGAAGTTCTCGTTGACCGCGGCAGCGATGTTCACGCGCGGGCTCCTTCGTCGTCGGTTTCGTCGTCGGTCGCGGCTGGGTTCTCGGCGTGCTCGGGCTCTTCGGGCGCGCCCGCTGTGTCCGGTGTGTCCGGTGTGTCCGGGGCGACGGGTGCGTCGGGCAGCAGCTGGACGGCCACGTCGCCGATCTCGTCGGCGATCCGCGCGGACTCGCTGCGGCCGAGCCCGCCCACCTCGACGACGCTGCCGCCGCCGGGCGCCGGCAGCGCGCGCACCCAGATCCTGCGGCGCTGGATGAACAGCGAGCCCAGCAGGCCCAGGATCGCGCCGACCCCGCTGATGAGGGCGCCCTCGTTGCCGGACTGGTGGGAGATGGTGAAGCTCGCCCAGGTCTTGATGCCGTCGAAGCGCAGGCTGCCCGCGCCGTCCGGCAGCTGCATGGTCTGGCCGGGCCGCAGCGCCGCGGACAGCGGGTCGCCCTGGGCGTCCGTGAACTGCTTCAGGTGCGTGGTGTCGAGCTGGTAGACGTTCTGCGCCGCGGGCTGGTTCATGCCGAGGTCGCCGTACCAGGCGTTGAGGATCAGCGCCGGGTTCTGCAGTGTCGGGAAGGTCGAGTGCGGCCCGCGCACGTTGTCGACGGCGAAGGTCGGGGTGAAGGTGCCGCGGAAGCCCAGCTGCTCGGGCGTGCCGTCCTTGCCGACGCCGTCGGGCGCCTTGATGACGCCGATCGAGGTCAGCGCGGTGTCCTGCGGCAGGAACGGCACGATCGACTGCGTCTTGTTGCCCTTGCCGTCGGTGATGGTGACGACGGGCGCGTAGCCGTGCGAGATCAGGTAGACCTTCTCGCCGCCGATGCTCAGCGGGTGGTTGACCGAGATCTCGCCCTTGGTCGACTTCGCGTCGTCGGTGCCGCTGTAGTAGTGGATGTTCGCCCGGAACAGCAGCGCGGTGCCCTTCTCCGGGCCGCTGGTGGCGTACTTGGAGTCGAAGCTGTCCAGGTGGAAGCCGAACGGCTGGAGGTCGTCGGCGCCGTAGAGGGTGCCGCCGCTGAAGTCGTCGTACTGCGTGAGGTTGTTGACAAAGCCGTCGCCCTCGACGACGAGCTTGCCGCCCTCGGCCTTCTCCAGCGACGTCAGCGCGAACGCGATGAGCAGGCCGAACAGCGAGACGTGGAAGAGCAGGTTGCCGAACTCGCGCAGGTAGCCCTTCTCGGCGGCGACCGACGTGCCGGCGACGCTGGTACGGAACCGCCGCCCGCGCAGCGCCCTGCGGGCCGCCTCGGCGACCTGCTCGGGGCTTGACCCGGTGCGCCAGGTGCTGTAGGCGGGCAGCCGGGTGAGGTTGCGGGGCGCGGCCGGCGGGCGGGAGCGCAGCTGGCCGACGAACTGCCAGCTGCGCGGCACGATGCAGCCGGCGAGCGAGACGAACAGCAGGATGTAGATCGCCGCGAACCACGGCGAGCTGTAGACGTGGAAGAGGCCGAGCCGGTCGTAGATCGGGCTGACCGTGGTGTGCTCGGCCCGGAACGCGTCGACCTTGAGCTGGTCGTTGTGCTGCGGGATCAGGGAGCCGGGGATCGCGGCGAGCGAGAGCAGGAAGAGCAGGATCAGCGCGACCCGCATCGAGGTCAGCTGCCGCCACATCCAGCGCAGCCAGCCCAGCACGCCCAGGCCCGGCGCCTCGGCGAGGGTGTCCGCGGGGGCGGTGCTCAGCTGCGCGCCGGCCGCGCCGAGGTCGTCGCGCTCGGTCTTCTCAGTGATGCTCATCGGGTCAGATCCCTGGGGTGAAGCCGGACGACCAGATCTGCATCTGGTACGTGATGTGTTCCCACACTCCGGTGAGCAGCAGGACGCCGACCGCCACGAGCATGGCCCCGCCGGTCCTGACGACCCACGCGTAGTGGCGCTTGACCCAGCCGAAGGCGCCCAACGTACGGCGGAAAGCTATGGCCGCCACGATGAAGGGCACACCGAGCCCGGCGCAGTAGAACGCCATCAGCACCGCGCCGCGCAGCGCGCTCGCGTCGTTGAAGGCCAGCGCGTTGACGGCGCCGAGCGTCGGGCCGACGCACGGCGTCCAGCCCAGGCCGAACAGCACGCCGAGCAGCGGCGCGCCGGCCAGGCCCGTCGAGGGGCGGACGTGGAAGCGGAACTCGCGCTGCGTGATGCCGCCGACCATGCCCATGAAGGCCAGGCCCAGCACTATGGTCAGCGCTCCGAAGATCTGGGTGAGGCCCTCCCGGTGCACCTGGAGGGTCTGCCCGAAGTTGCCGAACAGCGCGCCGCCGGAGACGAAGACGGCGCTGAAGCCGACCACGAACAGCGACGCGCCGGCCAGCATCCGGCCGCGCCGCGCCTGGCCGAGGTCGGTGCCGGTGACGCCGGTCATGTAGCTGAGGTAGCCGGGCACCAGCGGCAGCACGCAGGGCGAGAAGAAGGAGATGAGCCCGGCGAAGGCGGCGATCGGGATGGCGGCCAGCAGTGCCCCGGTGAGCACCGTCTGGTTCTGGTCGACCGCGAGCACGGTCAGTGCGCCGTTCCCGACCACGTCACTGCTCCGCGACGATCGGGTCGATCAGCTCGTTGAGCTCCTGGGTGCTGAGCGGCTTGAGGGCGCGCGCGGCGATCCGGCCCTGCCGGTCGATGACCAGCGTGGAGGGCAGCGACTGCGGGTTGACGCTGCCCTTGGGGAACTTCAGGATCAGCTTGCCGTACGGGTCGAACAGGTTCGGGTAGGTGATCCCGAAGCTCTTCTCGAAGGCGGCGGCGTTGGACAAGGTCAGGTCGCGGGTGTTGATGCCGAGGAACTGCACGCCCTTGGCGGCGTCCGCGGCGGAGACCTCGGCCAGGTGCGGGGCCTCGTGGCGGCAGGGGTCGCACCACGAGCCCCACATGTTGACGACGACGACCTTGCCCTTGTACGCGGCCAGGCTGGTCTGACCGCCGCTGACCGTCTTGCCGGAGATGTCCGGCGCGGGCTTGCGGTCGACGGCCTTGACCAGGGTGATCTCACCGGTGCCGTCGACGTAGTTCGAGCCTTGCGAGCTGGTCGGCGACGACCCCGAGGAGCATGCGCTGAGCGACAGCGCCACGGCGGCTGCCCCGGCCAGCACGGCGGCGGTGCGCGCCGGGCGGCGCCGGGAGGCGCGGGAAGGACTCATGTGAAAAGTTTCGCATGGGCCTTCGGGCGATCTTCCACACCCCCGACACCGGCACCAAAAGCGGCAATCGCCCCAAGTAAGGACCGGGTCAGGCGCTCGGGGCGCCCGCGACCGCCTTGCCGGGCGCGGGCGCGGGCGCCGCGAGGAAGTCCTTCCAGCCCTGCGAGGGCTTCTGGCCGACCTCCAGCGACCGCAGCCGCTCCAGCACCGCCGGGTCCTGCGCGTCCAGCCAGTCCACCAACTGCCGGAAGGACACCATCCGTACGTCGTCGTGGCCCGCGGCGGCGATGTACTTGAACGCCGCCTC
>NZ_JAATEJ010000032.1 GCF_012034175.1 Actinacidiphila epipremni | reverse complement strand
GGAGGGCGGCGGTGATGGCGGGGCGGTGGGTGGTGAGCCAGGACTGGAGGCGGTCCCAGCGGGGCCAGCCGCCGCGGGTGGCGAGGATGCGGGTGTAGGTGGGGTCGCCCGCGGCGACGCGGGTGGCGACGAAGGCGCGGCTCGCGGCGGTGGCCTGCTCGATGGTGGTGGGGAGTTCGGCGCGGTCGGCGGGGGAGAGGCCGTAGCTGTCGGCGAGGAGGCGGAGGCGGGGGAGGGGGTCGGGCGCGGTGGGGTAGAGGGGGGCCGCGGAGGTGGGGTCGAGCATCGGGGCCCAGTAGCGGGCGGCCATGGCGACGTCCCACAGGGGGCGGCCGGGCGCGGCGAGGTCGAAGTCGATGAGGGCGGTCGCCGTGCCGTCGCGGAAGACGACGTTGTCCGGGCAGACGTCGTTGTGGCAGAGGAGCGTTGCGCCGCGGGGTGTCGGGTCCGCGAGGTCGCGGGGCCAGCCGGCGTCGGCGTCGACGGGGATTTGCGCGCCGGCGTCGTGCAGGCGGCGCAGGAGCCGGCCCACCGATGCGAGGGCGGTGCGGGTCATGACCCACTCGGGGAAGGGCGGGAGGGCGACGTCGCCGGGGATGAAGGTGAGCTGTTCGCGGCGGGCGTCGGGGCTGAGGCCGAGGGGGGTGGGGGCGGCGTCGATGCCGTGCGCCTTGAGGGCGCGCAGGTGGGTGTGCAGGGCGCGGGCGGTGCGGGGCGCCGGGCGGTCCACCACCCCGCCGCGCCGGAACACCGCCCCGGCGTTCACCAGCCCGCCGACCAGCGGGGTGCCCGAGCCGTCATCCGCCGGTCCGCCGGGAGTCGTCATGAGGCCCACCGTACGTGGGGGCGTTCAGCGGTAGCGGGGGAGGTCCGCCGTGGAGATCGTCCACTCGCCGATCGTGATGTCCTCGCCGTAGAGGAAGTCCGTACGGGTCGCGTAGCGCGGGCCGTTGGGGGTGGGGTGGATGTCCGTGAGGACGGCGCCCTCGCCGGTGCGGGGGTCGAAGAGGACGTAGACGGGGATGCCGAGGAGGGGGTAGTCGCGCATCTTGCCGACCCAGTCGTTGTCCGGGTTCGAGCGGGAGACGACCTCGATCGCGGCGAGGAGGGTCGTCGGGTCGAAGGAGCCTTCGACCTCCATGTCGGCCTCGGCGATGACCATGACGTCCGGGTGCCGCATCACGCCCTCGTGGACGTCCTCCACGTCGGGCGTGCCGGTGTGGGCGAGCAGTCCCTCCGGCATGACCTTCTCCAGCCGGCGGCTGATCCGCGCGGCGGTGAGTTCGTGGGGGGCGATGGGGGACCGGAGGTCGTGGATGATGCCTTCGCGGGTGATTTCGAGGGTGCCGGGGGTGGTGGGTCGGAGGTGTTCGACCCGGCGGCGCATCGCCTTGTACGGGGAGCCGTTGGCCGTCGTCATCCCACTGTCGGGGGGTGCGGGGGAGGGGGTGGGGGCTGGATCGGGGGGAGGGGTTCCTTCAGGGGCGGTGTTGGTGACGTGAGCATTGCTGGCGATGCTGGCGATGCTGGCGTTGTTGCCGGGGGCTGGGGTGGGGGTGCGGGGGCTGCTGGGGGTGGTGGGGTGGTCGGGCGGGGTGGCGTCGTCGCGCGGGGGTGGGCTGCCGCGAGGACTGCCTCGGCCAGGTGGTGTGCTGCGGCGGGGCGGCCGTGGGTGCGGGCGGCGGTGGACATCGCCGTGCGGCGGGTGGGGTCGGTCAGGAGGGGGGTGAGGGCGGCGAGGAGGGTGTCGGGGGTGGGGTCGGGGAGGGCGATCGCCGCGCCGGTGTCGGCCAAGTGGCGGGCGTTGTGGGCCTGTTCGTTGCCGGCCGAGGATGCCAGGGGGATGAGGACGGACGGCTTGCCCAGCGCGGTGAGTTCGGCCAGCGTGCCGGCGCCGCTGCGGGAGATCACGACGTCGGCGAGGGCGAGCACGTCCGGGAGTTCTGCGCCGACGAAGCCCAACGGGACGTAGCGGGGGGCGAGTTCGCGGGGGAGCAGGGCCGCGGCGGAGCGGAGGGCGGCGACGTTCGCCGGGCCGCACTGGTGGATGACGTTCGCCTGCGGGAGCAGCCAGGGCAGTACGGTCGCGACGACGTTGTTGATCTGCTGCGAGCCCTGCGCGCCGCCCGTCACGTACACCGTGGGCAGCGCGCGCTCGAAGCCGCGCAGCCCCAGCGTCTCGATCGCCTTCTCGCCCTGGCCGCTGAGCACTTCGGGCCGCACCGGGTTGCCGGTGACGACCGCCGTCGCCCGTGCCCGGCCCGGGAGGAGGGGGAGGGTGGACTCCGACGACACCGCGAACGTCGTCGCCGCCCGCGCCAGCATCCGGTTCGCGAGCCCGAGCCGTACGGTCTGCTCGTGGACCACCAGCGGCCGGCGGTTCAGCTTCGCCGCGATGCCGAGCGGTACGGCCACGTAGCCGCCGGTCGCCAGCACGACGTCGGGGCCGAAGTCCCGTACGACGCGGCGGGCTTGGAGTACGCCGAGCGGTACGCGGCCCATGTCGCGCAGGTTCGCGAGGGTGAGCATCTTCAGGGGGTTCGAGGAGCGCCGCACCTTGCCGGTGGCGACCGCCCGGAAGGGGATGCCCTCGCCGGTCGCGACCCGCTCCTCCAGGCTGTCGGCCGTGCCGACCCACAACACCTCGATGCCGCGCCCCTCGCCCGCGAGCCGCGCCCGCAGCGTACGGACCGCCGTGAGCGCGGGGTACGTGTGCCCGCCGGTACCGCCGCCGGTGACGATCAGGCGGAAGGGGGTGAGGGGGTCGAGGGGGCTGAGGGGTCCGGAGGGGCCCTCTCCCGGGCGGGAGTTGACGAGGTCGGTCATGACGATGCTGCTCCCCATCTGGCGGGGTCCACGCGCCCCGGTGGTGCTGGTCACAGTATCCGCCGCGGACGGCGCGTTGCCGGACGGTGCGCCGTCCGCGCGTCGTATAGTCTGCCGCCGCATGCGACGGGGTGACAGATGCTGAGGAGTGGGGGACGAGTGCGGCGCAATGGTGGGGCGTTGACGGGAGCGCTGGCGGTGTCGGCGGTAGTGGCGGTGGCGGCGCTGGCCGGCTGCTCGTCGTCGTCCGGTGACGACGACAAGAAGCCGACGGCCACGGGTGCTGGTACGGGTACGGGTGCGGGTACGTCCGCATCGGCCTCCGCTTCCGCTCCGGCGACGGGCGGCAAGCACGGCCACCTGGACTACAGCGGCTCCCTCAGCGGCGGTTTCGACGTCACGATGAGCGTCGGCTGCGCGACCCTCGACGGCAAGCTCATCGCCGTGACCGCGCCTGACCCGGGCGACGCCGCCGCATCCACGACGCCCTCCTTCGTGGCCAACATCGGCGACCAGAGCATGGCCACACTCGTCACGCCGGACAAGCACACGTTCGTCAAGCTCGGTGCGGACGGCATCTCCGCGGCGAAGCAGGGCGACGCCTGGACGGTCACGGTCTCGGGGACGGAACTGGGCGCGGTCGACACGTCGGGCGGCTCCGTGACGGTCAACGGGACGCTTACGTGCACGAAGGTCTCCGGTACGTGAGCGTGGGCATCGCGAACACGCGGGTGGCTGCGCATGCGTTCCTGCGGGGGATGTACGAGGACTCGTACTTCCCCGATCACGTCGTCGACAAGGGCAGGGACATTCTGCTCCGGCTGTGCGCCCGCATCGAGGCGGAGAAGCCTTCCGACCTTGCGGCGCTGTATGTGCTGACGCACGCGGCGACGGAGGAGTTCAACGCGCTGGAGGGGGAGTTCGAGGCGGCGGGGAGCGAGATCGAGACGGTCGCGCGGGAGGAGATCGCGGGGGATTTCTTCTTCGTTGCGGGTGCGTATGGCTTCGCCGAGGCTGATGGGGAGTGGCTGATCGCTCCGCGGGAGTGGTGAGGTTCCTTTTCGGGGGTTGGGGCCTCATGGCTGGGGGTGGGTGGCTGGGGGCTGCTGTCCGGTGGGTGGGTGGCTGGGGGCTGATGTCCGGTGGCCGGTGGCTGGTAGTTGGGGGCTGATCCGGTGCCGGTGGCTGGTGGCTGGGGGAGGTGCCGGTGGCCAGGCCCCTGCCGTACCGGGGGTGCCGCTTTGCCTGTGGGGTGCGGGGTCGTCTTGGCCGCGGGGTGGCTGGTGCGCTGGCTGCACGGGGCTCGCCGTCCGGGTTTTGCGGTGGGCTGGCGAGTGGTTCGGCGGCGTGCCGCTACGGCGGCCCCGTGCGGTGCCCGCATGGCTTACGCGCCGGGCACCTCGACCTCCGCCCATACCGTTTTCGTCGGGAACGGGCCCGAGGTCACGCCCCAGCGGGCGGAGAGTGCCGCGACGAGGAGGAGTCCGCGGCCCGACTCCGCCTCCGGCTCGCCCGCGCGGGGGATCGCGGGCAGCCGGTCCGCGCGGGCGTCGGTGACCTCGATCCTGAGGACGCCGGGTGCGTCCGCGTCGAGCGTCAGCCGGAATTCCCGGCCGGGCACGCGGCCGTGCAGGGCCGCGTTCGCGGCGAGTTCAGCCACGATGTGCGCGGCCACTTTGGGGGGCAGGCCCCAGCCCGTGAGTTTGGCGACGGCCAGCAAGCGGGCCCGCTGGGCGCCGCGACGCGTTGAGGGCAGTTGGACGCTGAACCGCCGTGCGGGCGCGTCAAGTTCGGGGGAACGGGAGTTGTTGCTCATGCGACTGAGCCTGGCGGGCCGATAGTGCTGTGACCAGGGACGGAGCCCGCCCAACCGGCTTTTGTGCGGGTGGGGCCATCTGTTTGTACGGGCTCTGTCCGGGTGTTGTACGGGTGGGTACGGGTGCCTGCCCTACGCACTGGCAGGCGCGGAAACGGCAAGCAGCGAGCCCGGCCCCGCTCACCGCCTGAGCTGCGGTTCGGCTCAAAAGGGTGATGTTCCGTCAGTTCGCCGGACACCCGCCCGGCCCGTACATACGCTGTAGGTCGCGAAGTTGCGCAATATCTGCGCACGGACCTGACGGTGGGGGCCGGCATGATCGAGAGCACCGCCTACACGACCGACGGCACGGACGGCTCCGAGTGGGATCTGGGCCCCGAGGACGACTCCTCGGGCGTCATGAAAACGGTGGGCCATCTGATCAAGGTCCTGCGTGAGGCAGCGGGTCTGACGCAGACGGAACTCGGAGCTGCCATCGGCTACGGCGACGAGATGGTCTCCAAGGTCGAGCGCGGCGTCCGGGCCCCGAAACCGGCCTTCCTCGACAACACAGATCGGGTCCTCCACGCGCACGGCGCCGTCTCGGCGTTGAAGAAGGACGTTGCGGAAGCGCGCTTCCCGAAGCGGGTGCGTGACCTGGCGAAGCTGGAGGCCGAGGCAGTCGAGTTGGGCGCCTACGGTACGCACAACCTGCACGGCCTGCTCCAGAGCGAGGAGTACGCCAACGCGCTCTTCGCCGTTCGGCGCCCGGCGATGGCGGCGGAAGACGTCGAGCGGTTCGTCGCCGCGAGGATGGCACGGCAGGCGATCTTCCACCGGACCCCGTTCACGACGCTCACCTTCGTGCAGGAGGAAGTCACCCTCCGGCGGCCCATCGGCGGCAGGGCTGTGCTCCGCCGCCAACTTGACCACATCCTGGAGCTGGGCCAGTTGCGCCATGTCGAGATCCAGGTCATGCCCATCGACCGTGAAGACCACGCCGGCATGGGTGGCGAGTTGCAGCTGCTCAAGCTCAGGGACGGGACGACGGTCGGATACTCGGAGGCCCAACTCACCAGCCGCCTTGTCTCGAAACCACGCGAGGTCCAGATCATGGAACTGCGATATGGCATCATCCGATCGCAGGCCCTCACGCCGCGTGAGTCGCTGGCCTTCATCGAGAAAGTGCGGGGAGAACTATGAGCCTCAGGCCGTCCGTTGAGGGGGAGTCCGGGCTGGCGTGGACGAAGAGCAGCCACAGCGGGAGCAACAACAACGACTGCGTCGAGGTGGCCTGGGCCAAGAGCAGCTACAGCTCGAACGACGGGCCGGAGTGCGTTGAAGTCGCGGCCTCCGACGAAGTCGTCCTCGTGCGGGACTCCAAGGACCCGGAGGGCCCCCGCTTCAGCTTCAGCCCAGACGCGTGGGCCTCGTTCCTCGCGCACGCGGCGACGTACGAGGTCTGAGGGGGCCCGGCTCCGGGCTTATGCGTCGAGGGTGAGCAGGGGCTCCTGGTCGTGCGGGGGCGGGGCGAGGATCGACCTCAGGCCGTGGATGTGGGAACGCCATGCGCGGGATTTGCGCGGGGCGAACCAGCCCGAGGCCGGGCCGTCCCCGGCGGCGGCAACGCGCGCCAGCGCTTCCTCGGCGAGCAGGCGCAGGTCCGGGGAGAAGGCGGGCATCGGGGAGGCCGGGCCGTAGATCGGGTCGAGGGGGGTGCCGCCCGGGCATTGCGCGGCGATCAGTGCGGCTGCGGCGACGGCGGCCTCCGCCTCCCACAGCAGGCCCGTGGCGTCGCGGGCGCGGAGGAGGACGCCGCGGATCAGGGCCTCGCGTGCCTCGGGTGCGGCCTCGTCGAGGTCGCCGGCGAAGTCCGCCGCGCTGTCGTTGTCGAAGGGGCCGGTGTCCCAGGTGCCCATGTGCCCTCCCTCTGCGGTTGGGCAGCAGCCTTGCATGAGCCACTGACAAAGGCTCACGGAGCGTTACTTTCACTGGGCGCACGATGTCCTGCGCCGAGTGTAAAAAGCCAGGTGAGGGCCGGGGTCGGACGGTTCTGCCGAGAGCAGACGGGTGGGGCGTTGTCCCAGGGCGGGGCGGGTTCGTACGATCCGGGGATGGGACAGGATGATCTTCCGGTGCTGGAACTGGCGTTTCCCGGGCCCGAGCGGGATCGGGGAGTGGCGGCGATCCGGCGGGGGGAGAAGACCGCGCTGACCGGGCTCGTCGAGATCTACGAGCACGCCGGGGAGGCGGTGCCCGAGGTCGGGCAGCGGTATTCGGTGGTGGATTCCGATGGGGCGCATGCCGTCACGATCGAGCTGGTCGAGGTGCGGGTCGTGGCGATGAGGGAGGTCGGGGACGACTTCGCTCATGCGGAGGGGCGGGGGTACGCGGATGCGGCGGCGTGGCGGGTCGCGCACGAGGAGTTCTTCCGGAGCGAGGGCGTGAGCGAGTTCCTGGGGCGTACGCCGGTGATCGACGGGGACACGTTGGTGGTCGCGGAGCGGTTCCGGGTAGTGGCCGAGTAGGCGGGGGCCGCGCGGGGGCTTGAACCTCACGTCGCGTGAGGGCGCATCGTGGGGCGTATGGACACGACGTGGAAGGTGGGCCGGCTCGCCGAGGCGAGTGGGCTCACCGTCAGGACGCTGCATCACTGGGACGCGATCGGGCTGCTCAGCCCGTCCTCGCGGACCGCGGGCGGCCATCGGGAGTACACCGAGGACGACCTCGGGCGGCTCTACCTCGTGCTGGCGCTGCGCAGGCTCGGGCTCGGGCTGGAGAGCATCGGGGTGTGCCTGGACGCCGGGGTCGATCCCGCGCGGGTCGTGGCGGATCACCTCGCGGGTGTGGAGGCGGAGATCGCGGCGCTCGGCGGGCTGCGGGAGCGGCTGGTACGGCTGCGGGACGGGCTGGCCGGGGACGAGGCGCCGGCGGCGGCGGATCTGGTCGGGGCGCTGCGGGCGCTCGGCGGGGCGGGGGCGCCGGAGCGGGGGGAGGTGGTGGGGCGGCACCTCGACGCGGACCAGGTGGAGGTGCTGCGGGCGCGGGCCGCGGGGCTCGGGCCGGCCGCGCACTATCTGCTGGAGGTCGAGTGGCCCGAGCTCTACCGGCGGGCGGAACGGCTGCGGGCGGAGGGGGTGCCGGCCGCGGACGCGCGGGTACGGCGGCTCGTGGCCCGGATGGACGAGCTGAGCGTCCTCTTCTCGGGCGGCGACACCGCGATCTCCGCGGGCGTCCGGGCCGCCTGGCGCGAGGACCCGGCCGCGATGTCCGGCGAGCCGGACGCTCCCGCGGACGCCTGGCGCGAGCTCGCTGTTTACCTGGACCAGGCCCGCAACGCCTGACCCCCGTCCTTCCCTGGCCGCAACGCCTGAGCCGCGCCCCGGGCTGCGAACCGGCCGGAACGCCGGCCCCTGAGCCGCGCCCCGCGCCAACGCGTGAGCCGCGCCCGCCGGAACCCCCGAGCCCCACCCCACCCAGGAGCCGCACCGTGAGCCGTACGGTCCGTACCGCCCTCGCTCAGACCTTCCCCACCCTCCTGACGCTGCCGATCCTCGCCCTCCTCGCGGCGCTCGACTGGCTCCCCTGGAGCGTCCTGCTCGCCGTGCCCCTCGCCCTCGGCGTCCAGGTCGCCGTCACCCTCCTGCGTACGGGGTCGGGGTCGGAGGGCTGAGGCGGGTCAGGATCGCGGGTCGCCCCGGCGACGGCGGCCAGGGCCCACTCGACGCCCTCGAACACCAGGTGGTGCAGGCCCCGTCAGGTCGTCGAGCCGACGTACATCCCGGGCCGTGCGCGGACGGCCGCCGGCCACCGGCGGTGGCGCTGGGCACCGATTCCGGTGCCCCGGGCGGGAGTTGGCGGGGGTCACGCCTCCAGCAGGGACCTGAGGCGTTCCAGGTCGGCGGCGACGGTCGCCGCGTCACGTTCGAAGTCGGCGGGGGTCATGCCGTCGAGGCGGCGCAGGGTGAAGACGACCTCGCTCGCGGCGGAGCCGTCCGGCAGGACGCGGACGGGGTTGTGGACGGTCCGGCCCGAGGGGAGCGTCACGTCGTGGTCGAGGACGCCGAATTCGTTGGCCGGCGCGAAGGCGACGGTCACCCGGCCCATTGGCGAGTCCGCGACCCATACGCCGTCCTCCTGGGTGATGGACCCGCTCAGCCCGTGCGCCCAGGCGGGCAGGTTCCGCGGGTCGCGCGCGTAGGCGTACACCTCGGCGGCGGGGCGGGCGATACGGGTGCTGACGTGCCGGGACTCATGCGGTGTGCTGGTCATGCCGGCAGACGCTAGCGGGGCGGGCCCGGCTCGCTCTTGAACGCACCGGACAACGCACCGGACAACGCGCCGGACGCGTCGTCCGTGCCGTGCCGGCGGGCGTGCGCGGCGGCGAAGAGGGTCCAGCCGTCGAGGGTCTCGCCGGTGGCGGCGGCCGGGTCCCAGCCGCGGGCCAGCGCCTCGTCGAGCAGGGCGCGGGCGGTGCCCGGCTGGTGGAGGTTGAGGGCTTCGGAGCCGGTGCCGACCACGCCGGAGGGCAGCAGGCCGTCCGGGACGGCGCGCCCGCGGCCCGCCGCGAAGGTGATGCGCAGGGAGCCGTGCGAGCCCTCGCGCCGCAGCACGACGGCCTCGGCGCATGCGCCGCCGGCGGCGGATACGTGGTGCGCGTGGCGCACGGACCACAGGTACGTCGCCTCCCCGGCGACCAGCCGCCGGGCCCTGTCGTCGCGGCGCGGCATACGGGGGCTCCTTATCTACGGGGCGTACGGGATATGCGGGACGCGATCGTACGGGCGCAGGCCAGCGCGGCGCAGTGCGTCGAGTCGACCTCGACGTCGTACGTCACGCCCTCGTGCACCAGCAGCGCCTGCTTCGCCGCCATGCCCGGCTCGCGGTCGCCGCGGGCGGCCTCGCGGGCGGCGGCGACGTCGGGGGCGCAGTGGACGCCGGCCCACAGCACGTCGAGGCCGGTCAGGGCGCGGGACCAGCGGGCCTGGGAGTCGGCGCCGCCGAGGAAGACGTCGTCGACGACGACATGCGCGCCGGCCCGGGCCATCGCGGCGACCCCGGCGGTCCACGCGGCGTCCAGCGTGCGGAAGGCGGGGCCGACGGTGATCTCGCCGCCGGGGCCGATGGCGATGCCGCCCGGGGAGTCCTGGAGGGAGGCGGGGAGCGCGTCGACGAAGGTGTCCACGCTCAGGCTCAGCCACGCCTCGGGGAGCAGCGACTGGAGGGCGCGGGCGATGCTGGACTTGCCGGAGCTGGAGCCGCCGTTGAGGACGATGACGTCGGGCATGGCTGAGCGGGCACCTTCCCCGGGGGGTTCAGATCGCGTTGACGGCGGCCGGTGCCCGCTCGGCGCGGGCGAGGGCCCGCAGCAGGGCGGGCTGGCCGTGCCGGCGGGCGGCGAGGCGGGCGAGCAGGACCAGGACGGGGTCGAACGCCTCGGGCGGCAGGTCCTGCGTGGGGACGCCGACGCTGGTGGCGAGGTCGTCCAGGTGGACGGCGAGCTCCAGCAGCCGGGTGGCCAGGAAGTCGTCGAGGGTCAGGCACCAGCCGGTCTGCGGGAGGAAGACCGGCGCGGTCCCGTCCCGCCCGGGCAGCGTCTCGGTGAGCCGGCCCAGCGCGTCGGTCGCGCCCCGCCACACCGCCTGCGGCCCGCCCGCGCCCGCGGCCTCGGCCCGGGCGCGGATCCCGGCGTTGGCCTCGGCGTCCAGCGGCGCCCCGATCCAGGCGGCGCGCGCGTAGTGCTCCAGCAGCGGCAGCGTCTCCCGGCCCGGCGGCACGGGCTCGTTCAGCGTCGGCTCCACGCTGAGGATCTGGTACGCCAGGTGCGCGGCGAGCGCCCCCACCGACATCCCCGCGAGCGCACTGCCCGCCTCCCACGCCCCCGCGGGCTCCGGCCTGCGCAACAACGCCGCCGCCTGCCCGGCGGCCCCCAGATACCCCTCGATCACACCCACCCCGGCGACCTTACCGACCACCCCCGCCCCCGGCGACCCGTTTACCGGGCCGTACGCCCGGCGGATCAGCGCGCGAGGTCCGCGGGGACGATGTCGAGAGGGAAGGGAACGGGGCTGGTCAGCCGGTCGCGGTGGACGCCGGTCGGGACGTAGGTGCCGGTCGTGGCGTCGCGCTCGTAGGTGTGGACCACCGGGAGGCCCTGCTCGTCCTCGATACGCCACAGGTGCCGGATTCCCGCCTCGGCGTAGAGGCCGGGCTTGTAGCGGCGGTCGCGGTCCTCGGACTCGGCGGAGACGACCTCCACGACGAGGGCGACCTCCGGACGCTCCTCCGTCGGTGGCCGCTGGGCGTGCGAGCGCTTGTGGGATCAGGCTGGCGCAGCCCCCCGCCCTGCGGCCTCGCCTCTCGGGAGTGAAACCGGCGTGGCATAAGCTGCGTGGTTTACACCAGGTGAACTCTCGATGAAAGAGGGACGAGTGACAGCACGTCGGGTGTGGGGCGTGGCCCTTGCGGTCGCGATGGGCGTGACAGGGGTCGGGGGACTCCAGGTGGCGCAGGCCGCGCCGAGGAGCGGCGAGGCGGGAGCGGTCGCGCCGGCGCAGGCGGGCGGGGTCGTCAGGAGCGCGGTGCAGGGCCTCGGGTTCAGCGTCGCCGACGGCAGGGCGGAGCTGGGGCAGCGGACGACGAAGCCCTTCAGCACGGTGGGCGTCTCGTGGCGCGACCCGCGGGCCGCGGCGCCGGCGAAGGTCGAGATACGGACCCGGTCGGCCGCGACCGGGGACTGGACGCCGTGGCACACGCTGGACCCCGAGGACATCGGCCTCGCCGACCAGCCGGGGGCGCGCGGCACCACCGAGCCGGTGTGGGTGGGACCGTCCGACGGCGTGCAGGCCCGGGTGGACGGCGGCACGGGCGCGCTGCCCGCGGGCCTGCGCGTGGACCTGGTCGGCGACGCGGCGACCACGGCGGCCCCGACGGGTACGGCGGGCACGACGGCCACCACGGGTGCGAGCCCGCAGGGCACCGGCACCGTCCGCCCCGCCGACACCCCCCGGCCGCCCGGCACGGGCCCCGCCTCCAGCGTGCCGCAGCCGCCGATCGTGAGCCGGGCCGGCTGGGGCGCCGACGAGTCGATCAGCCCCGAGGACCCGACGTACATGCCGGACGTCCGGGTGGTGTTCGTGCACCACACGGACGGCGCCGCGTACGACTGCTCCCAGTCGGCCTCCCTGGTGCGCGGCATCTACGCCTTCCACGTCCAGTCCAACGGCTGGAAGGACATCGGCTACAACTTCCTCGTCGACAAGTGCGGCACGGTCTTCGAGGGCCGCAAGGGCGGCGTGGACCAGCCGGTCCAGGGCGCGCACACCGGCGGCTGGAACAACGACACCGCCGGGATCGCCGTCCTCGGCACGTACACCACCGACAGCGCCAGCAGCGCCGCGCTGACCTCCGTGGCGCAGGTCGCGGCCTGGAAGCTCGGGCAGTACGGCGTGGACCCGGCCAGCTCGCAGACCATCGCGACCGAGACCACCCAGACCAGCGGCACCGGCCGCTCCTTCACCGCCGGGAACTCCTACAGCTTCCCGGCGATCTCCGCGCACCGCGACGGGGTGAACACCGAGTGCCCGGGTGACGCGCTGTACGCGCAGCTCGGCACGATCCGCAGCTGGGCCGCGGGCCCGATGGCGGGCCTGGCGGTCAGCTCGGTGGGCGGCGCCGCCTACCTGGAGGGCGGGAAGTACCACACCACCGGCCCGGCGACGGTGAACTGGACCACCTCGACGCCCAGCGCCCTGATCTCCGGCTTCGACGTCATCGTCGACGGCAACACCGCCACCCCGGCCGCGCATGTCGCCGGCACCGCGCGCAGCGCGACGGTCACGCTGCCGGTCGGCACGCACACCGTCGCCGTCCGCGGCGTCCACCAGTCGGGCAAGCCGGCCACCAGCGCCGCGACCACCGTCATCGCCGACCCGGCGCCGGCGGCGACCACGTACCACCCGGTCACCCCGACCCGGCTGATGGACACCCGCAGCGGCACCGGTGTGCGGCAGGGCGTGGTCGGCCCGGACGGCACCGTGGCGCTGCCGGTCACCGGCAACGCCGTCGTGCCGGCCACCGGCGTGACCGCGGTCGTGCTGAACGTGACGGCGACCGGCGCGACCACGTCCAGCTATGTGTCGGTCTACCCGGACGGCACCGCCCGCACCAGCGCGTCCAACCTGAACTTCGTCAAGGGCCAGACCATCCCGAACCTGGTGGTCGTGCCCGTCGTCAACGGCAAGGTCGACTTCTACAACCACGCCGGTGACGTCCACCTCGTCGCCGACATCACCGGCTACTACACCGCCGACACCAGCGGCTCGACGTTCAAGCCGCTCACCCCGAAGCGGCTGATGGACACCAGGAACGGCACCGGCGGTGTGCCGGCCGCCCCAGTGGGCCCGGGCGCTGCGCTCCCGCTCCAGGTCACCGGCGGCAGCACGGGCGTCCCGGCGACCGGGGTGACCGCGGTGGTGCTGAACGTCACGGCGGTCGCGCCGACGACGACGAGCTTCGTGTCGGTCTACCCGGACGGCACGGCCCGCACCAGCGCGTCGAACCTGAACTTCGTCAAGGGCCAGGTGATCCCCAACCTGGTGGTCGTGCCGGTCGTCGACGGCAAGGTCGACTTCTGGAACGCCTACGGCAGTGTGCACCTGGTCGCCGACATCTCCGGCTACTACACCTCGGACGGCACCGGGGCGGCGTACAGCAACGCCGGCCCGCGGCGCCTCATGGACACCCGCAGCGGCACGGGCGTGCCGGCCGCGAAGGTGGGCCCGGGCGGTTCGGTCGCGCTCCAGGTCACCGGGCGCAACGGCATCCCCGCGACGGGGGTGACCGCGGTGGTGCTGAACGTGACGGCGGTCGCGCCGTCCACGACGAGCTTCGTGTCGGTCTACCCCGACGGCACGCCCCGCTCGTCCGCGTCGAACCTCAACTTCACCGCCGGCGTGACGATCCCGAACCTGGTGGTCGTGCCCGTGGTGAACGGCAAGGTCGACTTCTGGAACGCCTACGGCACGGTCGACCTGATCGCGGACGTCACCGGCTACTACACCGGCTGATCCTGCTTCGGGTGGAGCCCCTCGGTCAGGCCGCGTCGCAGCGCCTTGCCGAGGGGCTTTTCCACGAGCTTGTGGATCAGCCACGACAGCAGCAGCATCGCCGCGGTGGTCAGCAGCAGGTTGGGCCACGCCCCCAGCCACGAGGCGTGGTGGGTGAGGTCCACGCCCAGGGCGGTGCCCAAAGTCAGGTGCACCAGGTAGAAGGGGTACGTGAGGATGCCCGCGGTGATCATCCAGCGCCACTGGAACCGCCGCAGCGGGCCGAAGGCGCACAACGCCAGCAGCACCACGAAGCCGGTGAGCAGCAGGGCGCACACCGGCCAGGAGACGGGAACCGTGGAGCCGGCGGTGTCGCGCATGTGGTAGTAGGAACGGTCGTGCAGGGCGACCAGCTCGTAGGACCAGGACAGACCGAGCATCATCCACAGCAGCAGGTTGCGGCCGAAGCGGTACATCAGGAAGAGCACGATGCCGCTGATGAACAGGCCGGCGTAGGTGCTCTGCACGATCTGGTCGAGCAAGGTGACGTGCATCTGCCGGGTGAAGACCGCCGCCGCCAGCCAGATCGTGCAGAAGGCGAGCATCCGGTGGTACGTCGTTCCGACCGCGAGCACCAGCGCCATCAGCAGGTAGAAGCGGGCCTCGGCCCACAGCGTCCACACGACGCCGTCCACCTCGTGCACGCCCAACTGCTCGGGGGCCATCGTCATGTTGCCGAGGATCTGCCGGGAGTCCGGGATGCCCTCGGAGGTGCCGCGCTGTGACGCCTCCAACAGCCGGTAGAGCACGATCAGCGCGATTGCGGCCCAGTACGCCGGGTACAGCCGGGAGATCCGGGAGACGGCGAACTGCCCCGGGGTGCGTCCCCAGCCGCTTATGCAGATGACGAAACCGCTGATCACGAAGAACGCCTCGACGCCCATCCAGCCGTACATGCTGGCCAGGTGCAGCGGTCGGGCGAAGTCCCGCGGGTCCTCGCCCCAATACTGCGCGGTGCCGATGCCCAGGAAGTGGTAGGCCGCCACGGCCAGCGCGGCCACCAGCCGGAGCATGTCGACCGCCGCCAGCCGGGGCGGCCGGCCGCGTCCGGGCGCGGCCGTGGCCGGCCGGGGCGCGGGCGGGGCGGCCTGCTCGGGCAGCGGCACGGGCGTATGTCGGGTCGTACTCACGAGCGGGCCCTTCTGTTCGCTGGCTGCGGGCGGTGTGGCGTATGGGGTTCGACCACCCTGCCATGCGATTGGTTGCCCATTGCTTGGTGAGCCGTTCACCGGACGTTCGAGTGCCGTCGGCCGTCGGCCGCGTTTGCGCCCCCGACACGGAGGGGTAAGCTACCCGGCTCGATTGGCGCCCGATGTGGGGCGTATGGCAGACTACTCAAGTTGCTCGGTCGAGCGCCGATGCTGCGCGCCTCCCGTCGGGGGGACCGGAAGCGAGTCCCACAGTACTCGTCGCGCCAACTGCCCAGGTGGCAGCGCTGGGGCGGACGTACGGGAATCTTCCGGGAAGCGTCAGTGCGGGGCCGACCAGGCATCCGGTGGGTGACTTCTCCCACGCAAACCCCTGGCTCTAGGGAATCCCGGCTGCGGGAAACCCTGTGCGAGGGGCGCGACACGCCCGACCGCGTGGGTCGGAGCAAGCGGATGTCAAGAGCTGAGAAGAGACAAGGACTACGGAGTAGCCATGGCGGGACAGAAGATCCGCATCCGGCTCAAGGCCTACGACCACGAGGTCATCGACTCCTCGGCGAAGAAGATCGTCGAGACGGTGACCCGTACCGGTGCGCAGGTCGCGGGCCCGGTGCCGCTGCCCACTGAGAAGAACGTGTACTGCGTCATCAAGTCGCCGCACAAGTACAAGGACTCGCGCGAGCACTTCGAGATGCGCACGCACAAGCGCCTGATCGACATCCTCGACCCGACGCCCAAGACCGTTGACTCGCTGATGCGCCTGGACCTGCCGGCCGGCGTCGACATCGAGATCAAGCTCTGAGAGGCGCGGAGAAGATGACCAAGCAGATCAAGGGCATCCTGGGCGAGAAGCTCGGCATGACCCAGGTCTGGGACGAGAACAACCGTGTCGTCCCGGTGACCGTCGTCAAGGCCGGTCCGAACGTCGTGACCCAGGTCCGCACCAACGCCACCGACGGTTACGAGTCGGTGCAGATCGCCTTCGGCGAGATCGACCCGCGCAAGGTGAACAAGCCCCTCAAGGGCCACTTCGCCAAGGCCGACGTCACCCCGCGCCGCCACCTGGTGGAGCTGCGCACCTCCGACGCCGCCGAGTACACCCTCGGCCAGGAGATCACCGCCGAGGTGTTCGAGGCCGGCGTCAAGGTCGACGTGACCGGCAAGAGCAAGGGCAAGGGCTTCGCCGGTGTCATGAAGCGCCACAACTTCAAGGGCCTCGGCGCCGGCCACGGCGTGCAGCGCAAGCACCGCTCGCCCGGCTCCATCGGCGGCTGCGCCACCCCGGGCCGCGTGTTCAAGGGCCTGCGCATGGCGGGCCGCATGGGCAACGAGCGGGTCACCACCCAGAACCTGACCGTCCACGCCGTTGACGCGGAGAAGGGCCTGCTGCTGATCAAGGGCGCGGTTCCTGGTCCGAACGGCGGCCTCGTCCTGGTCCGCACCGCGGCCAAGGGGGCCTGAAGGATATGAGCACCATTGACATCCTGTCGCCGTCCGGCGACACCACCGGGACCGTCGAGCTCCCGGCTGAGATCTTCGACGCCAAGGTCAGCATCCCGCTGATCCACCAGGTCGTCGTCGCGCAGCTGGCCGCCGCCCGCCAGGGCACGCACAAGGTCAAGACGCGCGGCGAGGTCCGCGGCGGTGGCAAGAAGCCGTACCGGCAGAAGGGCACCGGCCGCGCCCGTCAGGGCTCGACCCGCGCCCCGCAGTTCGCCGGCGGTGGCGTCGTGCACGGCCCCGTGCCGCGCGACTACTCGCAGCGCACGCCCAAGAAGATGATCCGGGCCGCGCTGCGCGGAGCCCTGACCGACCGGGCGCGCCACAACCGCATCCACGTCGTCACCGGCGTGGTCGAGGGCGAGGCGCCCTCGACGAAGGCCGCCAGGACGCTGCTCGGCAAGATCAGCGAGCGCAAGAACCTGCTGCTGGTCATCGAGCGGTCCGACGAGGCCGCGTGGCTGTCGGCCCGCAACCTGCCCCAGGTGCACATCCTGGAGGCCGGCCAGCTGAACACGTACGACGTGCTCGTCTCGGACGACGTGGTCTTCACCAAGAGCGCGTTCGACCGCTTCACCGGTTCCGGTGCGGCCGAGGCCGAGCTGGAAGGGAGCGACGCCTGATGGCCGAGCAGACCGAGATCACCAGCAAGACCTTCACGGACCCCCGTGACCTGCTGATCAAGCCCGTGGTCTCCGAGAAGAGCTACGCGCTGCTCGACGAGAACAAGTACACCTTCGTCGTCGACCCGCGCGCCAACAAGACCCAGATCAAGCAGGCCGTCGAGACGGTCTTCCAGGTCAAGGTCACCGGGGTCAACACGATCAACCGGCAGGGCAAGCGCAAGCGCACCCGCACCGGTTTCGGCAAGCGCGCCAACACCAAGCGCGCCATCGTGACCCTCGCCGAGGGCGACCGAATCGACATCTTCGGCGGCCCGGTCTCCTAAGGGAGCCGGCCGATTGAAGTCCGGAATATTCCGAGGACTGAGAAATGGGTATCCGCAAGTACAAGCCGACGACCCCGGGCCGTCGTGGCTCCAGCGTCGCCGACTTCGTCGAGATCACGCGGTCCACGCCGGAGAAGTCGCTGGTCCGCCCGCTGCACAGCAAGGGCGGCCGTAACAACGCCGGTCGTGTGACCGTCCGCCACCAGGGCGGCGGCCACAAGCGCGCCTACCGTGTCATCGACTTCCGTCGGCACGACAAGGACGGCGTGCCCGCCAAGGTCGCGCACATCGAGTACGACCCCAACCGCACCGCGCGGATCGCGCTGCTGCACTACGCGGACGGCGAGAAGCGCTACATCCTCGCCCCCGCGCGGCTCCAGCAGGGCGACCGGGTCGAGAACGGCCCCAACGCCGACATCAAGCCCGGCAACAACCTGCCGCTGCGCAATATCCCGGTCGGCACCACGATCCACGCGATCGAGCTGCGCCCGGGCGGCGGCGCGAAGATCTCCCGCTCCGCGGGCGCTTCGGTCCAGCTGCTGGCGAAGGAGGGCTCCATGGCCACCCTTCGCATGCCCTCCGGCGAGGTCCGGATGGTCGACGTGCGCTGCCGCGCCACCATCGGCGAGGTCGGCAACGCCGAGCAGTCGAACATCAACTGGGGCAAGGCCGGCCGTATGCGGTGGAAGGGCGTCCGCCCGACCGTCCGCGGTGTCGCGATGAACCCGGTGGACCACCCGCACGGTGGTGGTGAGGGCAAGACCTCCGGTGGCCGCCACCCGGTGTCCCCGTGGGGTCAGAAGGAAGGACGTACGCGTTCGCCCAAGAAGGCGAGCAACAAGTACATCGTCCGCCGCCGCAAGACGAACAAGAAGCGCTAGGAGCGGGTCAGATGCCGCGCAGTCTCAAGAAGGGGCCCTTCGTCGACGACCACCTGATCAAGAAGGTGGATGTCCAGAACGAAGCCGGCACCAAGAACGTCATCAAGACCTGGTCCCGCCGCTCGATGATCATCCCGGCGATGCTCGGCCACACGATCGCGGTGCACGACGGGCGTAAGCACGTCCCGGTGTTCGTCACTGAGTCGATGGTCGGCCACAAGCTCGGCGAGTTCGCACCGACCCGCACTTTCCGCGGGCACGAGAAGGACGACCGCAAGTCGCGGCGTCGCTGAGCGGGCTGAAACCGTGACGACGAAGACAGACACTGAAGGGACGACCATGGAAGCCAGGGCCCAGGCGCGGTACATCCGTGTCACGCCCATGAAGGCCCGCCGCGTGGTGGACCTCATCCGTGGCATGAACGCCACGGAGGCTCAGGCGGTCCTGCGTTTCACCCCGCAGGCCGCGAGCGAGCCGGTCGGCAAGGTGCTCGACAGCGCCATCGCCAACGCGGCGCACAACTACGACCACACGGACGCGAACTCGCTGTACGTCAGCGAGGCGTACGTGGACGAGGGTCCGACCCTGAAGCGGTTCCGGCCGCGCGCCCAGGGCCGTGCCTACCGGATCCGCAAGCGCACCAGCCACATCACCGTGGTCGTCGCCAGCAAGGAAGGGACCCGGTAATGGGCCAGAAGGTTAACCCGTACGGGTTCCGGCTCGGTGTGACCACGGACTTCAAGTCCCGCTGGTACGCCGACAAGCTGTACAAGGACTACGTCAAGGAAGACGTCGCCATCCGCCGGATGATGACGCAGGGCATGGAGCGGGCCGGCATCTCCAAGGTGGAGATCGAGCGCACCCGCGACCGCGTCCGCGTCGACATCCACACCGCCCGCCCGGGCATCGTCATCGGGCGCCGCGGCGCGGAGGCCGACCGGATCCGCGGCGACCTGGAGAAGCTGACCGGCAAGCAGGTCCAGCTGAACATCCTCGAGGTCAAGAACCCCGAGATGGACGCCCAGCTGGTGGCCCAGGCCGTCGCCGAGCAGCTGTCCTCCCGCGTCTCCTTCCGCCGTGCCATGCGCAAGAGCATGCAGGGCACGCTGAAGGCCGGCGCCAAGGGAATCAAGATCCAGTGCGGTGGCCGCCTCGGCGGCGCCGAGATGTCCCGCTCGGAGTTCTACCGCGAGGGACGCGTGCCGCTGCACACCCTGCGCGCCAACGTGGACTACGGCTTCTTCGAGGCCAAGACCACCTTCGGCCGTATCGGTGTGAAGGTCTGGATCTACAAGGGCGACGTCAAGAACATCGCCGAGGTCCGCGCCGACAACGCGGCGGCCCGGGCGGGCAACCGTCCGGCCCGTGGCGGCGCCGGCAACGAGCGTCCGCAGCGCCGCGGTGGCGAGCGCGGTGGACGCGGCCGTCGTCCCCAGACGGAAGGCGCCCAGGCCCCCAAGGCTGAGGCTCCCGCCGCTGAGGCCCCGGCCGCGGAGACCCCCGGAACGGAAGGCTGAGTTCAATGCTGATCCCCCGCAGGGTCAAGCACCGCAAGCAGCACCACCCCAAGCGCGACGGCATGGCCAAGGGCGGCACCGAGCTGGCGTTCGGCGAGTTCGGCCTGCAGGCCGTGACCCCCGCGTATGTGACCAACCGGCAGATCGAGTCCGCTCGTATCTCCATCACCCGGCACATCAAGCGTGGCGGCAAGGTCTGGATCAACATCTACCCGGACCGCCCGCTCACCAAGAAGCCGGCCGAGACCCGCATGGGTTCCGGTAAGGGCTCCCCGGAGTGGTGGGTCGCGAACGTCAAGCCCGGCCGGGTGATGTTCGAGCTGTCGTTCCCGAACGAGAAGGTTGCCCGCGAGGCGCTCACCCGCGCCGCGCACAAGCTTCCGATGAAGTGCCGCATCGTGCGGCGCGAGGCAGGTGAGGCGTGATGGCCGCCGGTACCAAGGTGACCGAGCTGCGCCAGCTCGGCGACGAGGAGCTCGTCGCGAAGCTGCGTGAGGCCAAGGAGGAGCTGTTCAACCTCCGCTTCCAGGCGGCCACCGGGCAGCTTGAGAACAACAGCCGGCTCAGGGTCGTCCGCAAGGAGATCGCCCGGATCTACACCCTGATGCGTGAGCGCGAGCTGGGCATCGAGACGGTGGAGACGGTGGAGAGCGCCTGATGAGTGAGAACAACGTGACTGAGAACAGCCCCGAGCGCGGCTTCCGCAAGACCCGCGAGGGTCTGGTCGTCAGCGACAAGATGGACAAGACCGTCGTCGTCGCCGTCGAGGACCGTGTCAAGCACGCGCTGTACGGCAAGGTCATCCGTCGCACCAACAAGCTGAAGGCGCACGACGAGCAGAACGCCGCCGGCATCGGCGACCGCGTCCTCCTGATGGAGACCCGGCCGCTGTCCGCCACGAAGCGGTGGCGCGTCGTGGAGATCCTTGAGAAGGCCAAGTAAGGCCGAGTAATCCCTGAGCGGGTATCCGCTCAGGCCCGTTCCGTCAGGCTCGGCGTGGCCACGCACCCCCGGTGCGTGGCCCGCCGGGAACCGACGCGACACACAGGAGATAGACGTGATCCAGCAGGAGTCGCGGCTTCGGGTCGCCGACAACACTGGTGCCAAGGAGATCCTTTGCATCCGTGTTCTCGGTGGCTCGGGCCGCCGCTACGCGGGAATCGGTGACGTCATCGTCGCCACCGTCAAGGATGCGATCCCCGGTGGCAACGTGAAGAAGGGCGAGGTCGTCAAGGCGGTCGTCGTCCGGACCGTCAAGGAGCGCCGGCGCGCCGACGGTTCGTACATCCGGTTCGACGAGAACGCCGCCGTCATCCTCAAGAACGACGGCGACCCCCGCGGCACCCGTATCTTCGGCCCCGTGGGCCGTGAGCTGCGCGAGAAGAAGTTCATGAAGATCGTCTCGCTCGCGCCGGAGGTGCTGTAACCGATGAAGATCAAGAAGGGCGACCTGGTCCAGGTCATCACCGGCAAGGACAAGGGCAAGCAGGGCAAGGTCATCGTGGCCTACCCCGCTCAGGACCGGGTCCTCGTCGAGGGTGTCAACCGGGTCAAGAAGCACACCAAGGCCGGGCAGACCGACCGCGGTTCGAAGACCGGCGGCATCATCACCACCGAGGCGCCGATCCACGTCAGCAACGTCCAGCTGGTCGTGGAGAAGGACGGCAAGAAGGTCGTGACCCGCGTCGGCTACCGCTTCGACGACGAGGGCAACAAGATCCGCGTTGCCAAGCGGACCGGTGAGGACATCTGATGAGCACCGCCACCGAAACCACGCGTATCGCGCCGCGTCTCAAGACGCGCTACCGCGAGGAGATCGCGGGCAAGCTGCGTGACCAGTTCTCCTACGAGAACGTCATGCAGATCCCCGGTCTGACCAAGATCGTGGTCAACATGGGTGTGGGCGACGCCGCCCGCGACTCCAAGCTGATCGAGGGCGCCATCCGCGACCTCGCCACGATCACCGGCCAGAAGCCGCAGGTCACCAAGGCCCGCAAGTCCATCGCCCAGTTCAAGCTGCGCGAGGGCCAGCCGATCGGTGCGCACGTCACGCTGCGCGGCGACCGGATGTGGGAGTTCCTGGACCGGCTGCTGTCGCTGGCGCTGCCGCGTATCCGCGACTTCCGGGGTCTGTCCCCCAAGCAGTTCGACGGCCGGGGCAACTACACCTTCGGTCTCACGGAGCAGGTCATGTTCCACGAGATCGACCAGGACAAGATCGACCGGGTCCGGGGCATGGACATCACCGTGGTCACCACGGCGACCACCGACGACGAGGGCCGTGCCCTGCTGCGTCACCTCGGCTTTCCGTTCAGGGAGAACTGACCGTGGCGAAGAAGGCACTGATTTCCAAGGCCGCTCGCAAGCCCAAGTTCGCGGTGCGCGCCTACAACCGCTGCCAGCGCTGTGGCCGGCCGCACTCCGTCTACCGCAAGTTCGGCCTGTGCCGGGTGTGCCTTCGTGAGATGGCCCACCGCGGCGAGCTGCCGGGCGTGACCAAGAGCTCCTGGTAATCCCGGTTCCCGGGACCACCAGGAACTCTCGGTAAGCAGTTGGTCGGCGAGTGCCTGCCCTTTCATCCCGTAGGGTAGAAGGGTTGGGCGCCCGCCGCCCGCATCGACTTACTACGCCGTAGGTCCACCGCACCGCACCCGTCCCCGGTTCACCCCGGGGGAGAAGGACGGAGCACCAGGAAACCCCGGCGAGAGAGGCCCAGGGCCACCTCATGACCATGACCGACCCCATCGCAGACATGCTGACCCGTCTGCGGAACGCGAACTCGGCATACCACGACGACGTCGTGATGCCGTTCAGCAAGATCAAGTCGCACATCGCGGAGATCCTCCAGCAGGAGGGCTACATCACGGCCTGGAAGGTCGAGGAGGCGGAGGTCGGCAAGAACCTCGTCCTCGAGCTGAAGTTCGGCCCGAACCGCGAGCGCTCGATCGCCGGCATCAAGCGGATCAGCAAGCCGGGTCTGCGGGTCTACGCAAAGTCCACCAACCTGCCGAAGGTGCTCGGCGGCCTCGGCGTGGCGATCATCTCCACGTCGCACGGGCTGCTCACCGGCCAGCAGGCTCAGAAGAAGGGCGTGGGTGGGGAAGTCCTCGCCTACGTCTGGTAACCGGGAAAGCGAGGTAAAGCAATGTCGCGCATCGGCAAGCTGCCCATCTCGGTTCCCGCCGGAGTGGACGTCACCATCGACGGCCGCACGGTCGCGGTGAAGGGCCCCAAGGGCTCGCTCACCCACACCGTTGCCGCGCCGATCGAGATCGCCAAGGGCGAGGACGGCACCCTGCTGGTCACCCGCCCCAACGACGAGCGTGTCTCGAAGGCCCTGCACGGCCTGTCCCGCACGCTGGTGGCGAACATGATCACCGGCGTGACCGCGGGCTACAGCAAGCAGCTCGAGATCAGCGGTGTCGGCTACCGCGTCCAGGCCAAGGGCTCCAACCTGGAGTTCGCGCTGGGCTACAGCCACCCGATTCTCGTCGAGGCCCCCGAGGGGATCTCCTTCAAGGTCGAGTCCCCGGTGAAGTTCTCCGTCGAGGGCATCGACAAGCAGAAGGTGGGCGAGGTCGCGGCGAACATCCGCAAGCTGCGCAAGCCCGACCCGTACAAGGCCAAGGGCGTCAAGTACGCCGGCGAGGTCATCCGCCGCAAGGTCGGAAAGGCTGGTAAGTAGCCATGGCATACGGTGTGAAGATCGCCAAGGGCAAGGCGTACAAGGGTGCCGCCATCAAGCGTCGCCACATCCGGATCCGCAAGCGGATCTCGGGTACGGCGGAGCGTCCGCGCCTGGTCGTGACCCGCTCCAACCGGGGCATCACGGCACAGGTGATCGACGACCTCGCGGGCCACACGCTCGCGTCGGCGTCGACCCTCGACGCGTCCATCCGCGGCGGCGAAGGCGACAAGAGCGCCAAGGCCAAGCAGGTCGGCCAGCTCGTGGCCGAGCGTGCCAAGGCCAAGGGCGTCGAGGCAGTCGTCTTCGACCGTGGCGGCAACCAGTACGCGGGGCGCATCGCCGCCCTCGCGGACGCCGCCCGCGAAGCGGGCCTGAAGTTCTGAGCCGCCCGTCGCGGCAGCGGCGTCACGCCGCTGCGTGAGCTAGCGGAAACGAAGAGAGGTAATTCCAATGGCTGGACCCCAGCGCCGCGGAAGCGGTGCCGGAGGCGGCGAGCGGCGGGACCGTAAGGACCGGCGGGACGGCGGCCAGCAGGCCGAGAAGACCGCTTATGTCGAGCGGGTCGTCGCGATCAACCGCGTCGCCAAGGTTGTGAAGGGTGGTCGTCGCTTCAGCTTCACCGCGCTGGTCGTGGTGGGCGACGGTGACGGCACCGTCGGTGTCGGCTACGGCAAGGCCAAGGAGGTGCCGGCCGCCATCGCCAAGGGTGTGGAGGAGGCCAAGAAGCACTTCTTCAAGGTCCCCCGTATCCAGGGCACCATCCCGCACCCGATCCAGGGTGAGAAGGCCGCGGGCGTCGTGCTCCTCAAGCCGGCCTCGCCCGGTACCGGTGTGATCGCCGGTGGCCCGGTGCGTGCCGTGCTGGAGTGCGCGGGCATCCACGACGTGCTGTCCAAGAGCCTCGGCTCGGACAACGCGATCAACATCGTGCACGCCACGGTGGCGGCGCTCCAGGGCCTGCAGCGGCCCGAGGAGATCGCGGCCCGCCGCGGCCTGCCGATCGAGGACGTCGCGCCCGCCGCCCTGCTGCGGGCCCGTGCCGGGGTGGGTGTGTGATGGCGCGCCTGAAGGTCACGCAGACCAAGTCCTACATCGGCAGCAAGCAGAACCACCGTGACACCCTGCGTTCGCTCGGGCTCAAGCGCCTGCACGACGTCGTGGTCAAGGAGGACCGCCCGGAGATCCGTGGCATGGTCCGCACCGTCCGCCACCTCGTCACGGTCGAGGAGGTCGACTGATCATGGGTGACAACCCGATCAAGATCCACAACCTCCGTCCGGCCCCCGGCGCCAAGACCGCGAAGACCCGGGTGGGTCGCGGTGAGGGCTCCAAGGGCAAGACGGCCGGTCGTGGCACCAAGGGCACCAAGGCCCGCTACCAGGTTCCGGAGCGCTTCGAGGGCGGGCAGATGCCTCTCCACATGCGGCTCCCGAAGCTCAAGGGCTTCAAGAACCCGTTCCGCACCGAGTACCAGGTCGTGAACCTGGACAAGCTCGCGACCCTCTACCCCGAGGGTGGCGAGGTCACCGTGGCCGACCTGGTCGCCAAGGGTGCCGTGCGCAAGAACCAGCTCGTCAAGGTGCTCGGCACCGGCGAGGTCTCCGTGGCGCTGCAGGTGACCGTCGACGCGGTCTCCGGCTCCGCCAAGGAGAAGATCGCCGCCGCCGGCGGCACCGTCACCGAGCTCGTCTGAGCCCGATGCGACGCGACCGGGGATGTCCAGAAACCTCTGGGCATCCCCGGTCGTTCGTTCCTGTGATTTTCCTTCCCCGGTTGGTCATTCCTTGCGGGGCTACGTCGCCGGTAGGCTGACCGACGCTGCTGTCGTCAGATACCTCATCATTGTCCTTCCGCGCTGGCGCGGGGGCTGCAGGAGGCACCGTGCTCACCGCGTTCGCACGGGCGTTCAGGACGCCCGACCTGCGCAAGAAGCTTCTGTTCACCCTGAGCATCGTCGTGGTCTACCGCCTCGGGGCGCACGTGCCCGTGCCGGGCATCGACTACCACGTGGTCAATCAGTGCATCAAGGACACGAAGGGCAACAACAGCCTCTTCGGCCTGGTGAACATGTTCAGCGGCGGCGCGCTGCTCCAGCTGACGATCTTCGCGCTGGGAATCATGCCGTACATCACGGCGAGCATCATCCTCCAGCTGCTGACGGTGGTGATCCCGCGTCTGGAGGCCCTCAAGAAGGAGGGCCAGGCCGGCACCACGAAGATCACCCAGTACACCCGGTACCTGACCGTCGCGCTCGCCGTGCTCCAGGGCACCGGCCTGGTCGCCACCGCCCGCTCCGGCAGCCTGTTCTCCGGCTGCACCAACGCCGGCAACATCGTGCCCAACCAGTCGATCTTCACCACCATCACGATGGTGACGACGATGACCGCCGGCACCGTCGTCATCATGTGGCTCGGTGAGCTGGTGACCGACCGCGGCATCGGCAACGGCATGTCGATCCTGATGTTCGTCTCCATCGCGGCCGGCTTCCCCGGCTCGCTGTGGGCCATCAAGGTCTCCGGCACCATCGCCGACGGCTGGGTCGAGTTCATCGCGGTCATCCTGGTGGGCCTGGCGATCGTCGGCCTGGTGGTCTTCGTCGAGCAGGCGCAGCGCCGCATCCCCGTGCAATACGCGAAGCGGATGATCGGACGGCGGTCGTACGGCGGCACGTCCACGTACATCCCGCTGAAGGTCAACCAGGCCGGTGTGATCCCGGTCATCTTCGCCTCGTCGCTGCTGTACATCCCGGCGCTGATCGTGCAGTTCTCCGGATCGACCGCGGGCTGGGCCCAGTGGATCAGCCGGAACTTCACCAAGGGCGACCACCCGATCTACATGGCGGCCTACTTCCTGCTGATCGTCTTCTTCGCCTTCTTCTACGTCGCGATCTCCTTCAACCCCGAGGAAGTCAGCGACAACATGAAGAAGTATGGTGGGTTCATTCCGGGCATCAGGGCCGGACGCCCCACCGCCGAATACCTGAGCTACGTGCTGAACCGCATCACGTGGCCGGGCGCGCTGTACCTGGGGCTCATCGCTCTCGTCCCGACGGTCGCCATCGCGATCTTCAACGGCAGCAACGGCAACTTCCCGCTCGGCGGCACCAGCATCCTGATCATCGTGGGTGTCGGCCTCGAAACGGTGAAGCAGATCGAGAGCCAGCTCCAGCAGCGTAACTACGAAGGGTTCCTCCGCTGATGCGTATCGTCCTGGTCGGGCCGCCCGGCGCGGGCAAGGGGACGCAGGCCAAGTTCCTCACCGAGAACCTGTCGATCCCGCACATCTCGACGGGAGACCTGTTCCGCGCCAACATCAGCCAGGGCACCGACCTCGGCAAGCAGGCCAAGGCGTACATGGACGCCGGCGACCTGGTGCCGGACGAGGTCACGATCGGCATGGCCGAGGACCGGATGGACGCGCCGGACGCCGCCGACGGCTTCCTGCTCGACGGCTTCCCGCGCAACGTGGGCCAGGCCGAGGCGCTGGACGCCTACCTGGCCGCGCACGGCCTGAAGCTCGACGGGGTGCTCGACCTGGAGGTCCCCGAGGACGAGGTCGTCCGGCGGATCGCCGGCCGCCGGGTGTGCCGCAAGGACAGCTCGCACGTCTTCCACGTCGAGCACAAGAAGCCCAAGGCCGAGGGCGTGTGCGACGAGTGCGGCGGCGAGCTGTACCAGCGCGCGGACGACGCCGAGGACAAGGTGCGCAACCGGCTGGACGTCTACCACCGCGAGACCGAGCCGATCATCGACTACTACAAGCGGCAGAACCTGGTCGTGACGATCTCGGCGCTCGGCCCGGTGGCCGAGGTCACCCAGCGCGCGATGGACGCGCTGCGGCGCGAGGCCGCCTGACCGCTCGGCCGGGGCCCGGCCCCGTGACGGACAGCACAAGCACAGCACGGTGAACGGCCGTGGTGCCCCGGTGGGCGCCACGGCCGTATCGTTGAACGCGTGCCCGAACGGCGTTCCCGCGCCCGGGCCCGCCCCCGGACCACGTACCCCCCGACCCCGAGGAAGGCGACAGCCGCATGGTGGAGATCAAGACCCCGGAGCAGATCGCCACGATGCGGCGGGCCGGGCTGGTCGTCGCGGCCATCCACGAGGCGACGCGTGCCGCCGCCGTGCCCGGCGCCACCACCAAGGACCTCGACGAGATCGCCGCCAAGGTCATCGCCGACCACGGCGCCAAGCCGAACTTCCTCGGCTACGGCGGCTTCCCCGGCAACATCTGCACCTCGGTCAACGACGTCGTCGTGCACGGCATCCCGGACCGGGCGACGGTGCTCAAGGACGGCGACATCATCGCCATCGACGCCGGCGCGATCGTCGACGGCTGGCACGGCGACGCGGCCTTCACCTGCTTCGTCGGCTCCGGCCACGCCCCGGAGCTGATCGAGCTCAGCCGGGTCACGGAGGAGTCGATGTGGGCCGGCATCGCGGCGTTCCGCAAGGGCAACCGGCTGGAGGACATCTCCCGGGCCGTCGAGGGCTACATCCGCCGCCAGCCGCGCCCGGCGTCCGGCCGGTACGGCATCGTCGAGGACTACGGCGGCCACGGCATCGGCACCCAGATGCACATGGAGCCGCACCTGCTGAACTACGTCACCAAGAAGCGCGGGCGCGGCATCAAGCTGGTGCCGGGCGTGTGCCTGGCCATCGAGCCGATGGTCACCCTGGGCTCGCCGCGCACCTTCGTCCTGGAGGACGAGTGGACGGTGAAGTCCGAGGACGGCTCGTGGTCCTCGCACTGGGAGCACTCCGTCGCGCTCACCGAGGACGGCCCGCTGGTGCTCACCGCCCCGGACGGCGGCCGGGCCAAGCTCGCCGAGTACGGCATCACGGCGGCCCCGGACCCGGTCGCGTGACCGGCTGCCCCGCCGGGGGCGTAACGATCACCCGGTGTGGGCATACACAGTGGATTCGTCTTTCTGCGGGCCGTGTCGTAGACTGACACGTCGGCTGTCGCATGTCTTCCGGCATGCCCGCAGCCGACCAAGGTAGCCGATCCCGAAAGCAGGACATGGCCAAGAAGCAAGGCGCCATCGAAATTGAAGGCACCGTGATCGAGTCTCTGCCGAACGCCATGTTCAAGGTGGAGCTGCAGAACGGTCACAAGGTCCTCGCGCACATCAGCGGCAAGATGCGGATGCACTACATCCGTATCCTCCCGGATGACCGGGTCGTCGTGGAGCTGTCTCCGTACGACCTGACGCGCGGACGGATCGTCTACCGATACAAGTAGATCTCACGACCCGGAGAACCTGATCCCATGAAGGTCAAGCCGAGCGTCAAGAAGATCTGCGACAAGTGCAAGGTGATCCGCCGCCACGGCCGGGTCATGGTCATCTGCGACAACCTGCGCCACAAGCAGCGCCAGGGCTGACGTACGACCTGCTCCTTCTGCACCCGCAGAACTTCGCGCGACGCATATCCGTACATACGCAGTGCCCGTCCCCTGTACCAAGGGCGACGACACCCCCGGCGGAGGCCGGGGACCCGGACGGTACCTGACACGGCCGGCCGGGAGCAGGCACTGCGGAAGACCTCCGACATCACCAGGAGCCAGACACATGGCACGCCTTTCAGGCGTTGACCTCCCGCGCGAGAAGCGCGTGGAGATCGCCCTCACCTACGTCTTCGGCATCGGGCGCTCGCGCGCCCAGGAGATCCTGAAGAGCACCGGTGTGAGCCCCGACGTCCGTGTCCGCGACCTCGCCGAGGACGACCTCGTCAAGATCGCCAAGTACGTGGACGACAACTACACGACCGAGGGTGACCTCCGTCGTTCCATCCAGGCCGACATCCGCCGCAAGGTGGAGATCGGCTGCTACCAGGGCCTGCGCCACCGCCGCGGCCTGCCGGTCCACGGCCAGCGCACTCACACCAACGCCCGCACCCGCAAGGGCCCGCGTCGCGCGATCGCCGGCAAGAAGAAGCCGGGCAAGAAGTAGTCCGCAAGCAGGACCCCCACCAGCGGTCTTCGCTTCGTAGGACCGACCACCTCACCGGGAAGATGACACATGCCTCCTAAGGGCCGTCAGGGCGCAGTCAAGAAGGTGCGCCGCAAGGAAAAGAAGAACGTCGCTCACGGTCACGCGCACATCAAGAGCACGTTCAACAACACGATCGTCTCGATCACCGACCCCGCGGGCAACGTGATCTCCTGGGCCTCCGCCGGCCACGTCGGCTTCAAGGGCTCGCGCAAGTCCACCCCCTTCGCCGCGCAGATGGCCGCCGAGTCGGCCGCGCGTCGGGCGCAGGAGCACGGCATGCGCAAGGTCGACGTCTTCGTGAAGGGCCCCGGCTCCGGCCGGGAGACCGCGATCCGCTCGCTCCAGGCCACCGGCCTGGAGGTCGGCTCGATCCAGGACGTCACCCCGACCCCGCACAACGGCTGCCGCCCGCCGAAGCGCCGCCGCGTCTGACCAGCTGACACAGGAGATACAAGACAATGGCGCGTTACACCGGGGCCGACTGCAAGCGTTGCCGTCGGGAAAAGCAGAAGCTCTTCCTCAAGGGAGCTAAGTGCGAGAGCGCGAAGTGCCCGATCGAGATCCGTCCTTACCCCCCGGGTGAGCACGGACGCGGGCGCACCAAGGACAGCGAGTACCTGCTTCAGCTGCGTGAGAAGCAGAAGTGCGCGCGGATCTACGGTGTCCTCGAGAAGCAGTTCGTGAACTACTACAAGGAAGCGAACCAGAAGACCGGCAAGACCGGTGAGAACCTTCTGCGCATCCTTGAGACCCGCATCGACAACGTGGTCTACCGGGCCGGCTTCGCCAAGTCCCGCGACCACGCGCGTCAGCTGGTCCGGCACGGACACTTCGTCGTCAACGGCCGCAAGATCGACATCCCGTCGGCGCGCGTCTCCGTGAACGACATCGTCGAGGTCCGCGAGTCCTCCCGTAACCTCACCCCGTTCCAGGTGGCGCAGGGCGAGGCCGGCGACAAGACCGTGCCGGCGTGGCTGGAGGCCAACGCGGGCAAGCTGCGGATCCTCGTGCACAGCCTGCCCGAGCGCCAGGTGATCGACACCCAGGTGCAGGAGCAGCTGATCGTCGAGCTCTACTCGAAGTAATCCCTCCGGGATTTCGGGTCGCCCGGATTTCCACGCCGGGTGAGCTTGCGGTCACGGGCGGTACGCATCCGTCCGGCGTCATCTGCGTGATGGCGCCGGTCGGGGCGTGCCGCCCGTACCCTCGTAGTACAGGGGGCGTCAAATAGCGGGCGCCCACGACAGAAGGACCTTACGCATGCTGATCGCTCAGCGACCCTCGTTGACCGAAGAGGTCGTCGACGAATTCCGCTCCCGGTTCGTGATCGAGCCGCTGGAGCCGGGCTTCGGCTACACCCTCGGCAACTCCCTGCGCCGTACGCTGCTCTCCTCGATCCCGGGTGCCGCGGTCACCTCGATCCGGGTGGACGGGGTGCTGCACGAGTTCACCACCGTGCCGGGCGTCAAGGAGGACGTCACCGACGTCATCCTCAACATCAAGCAGCTCGTCGTCTCCTCCGAGCACGACGAGCCCGTCGTGATGTACCTGCGCAAGCAGGGCCCGGGCGTCGTCACCGCCGCCGACATCGCGCCGCCGGCCGGCGTCGAGGTGCACAACCCCGACCTGGTCCTGGCCACCCTGAACGCCAAGGGCAAGCTGGAGATGGAGCTGACCGTCGAGCGCGGTCGCGGCTACGTCTCCGCGGTGCAGAACAAGCAGCAGGGCCAGGAGATCGGCCGTATCCCGGTCGACTCCATCTACAGCCCCGTGCTCAAGGTCACCTACAAGGTGGAGGCGACCCGCGTCGAGCAGCGCACCGACTTCGACAAGCTCATCGTCGACGTCGAGACCAAGCAGGCCATGCGCCCGCGCGACGCCATGGCGTCCGCCGGCAAGACCCTGGTCGAGCTGTTCGGCCTGGCCCGCGAGCTGAACGTCGACGCCGAGGGCATCGACATGGGCCCGTCCCCCACGGACGCCGCCCTGGCCGCGGACCTCGCCCTGCCGATCGAGGAGCTGGAACTCACCGTCCGCTCCTACAACTGCCTCAAGCGCGAGGGCATCCACTCGGTCGGCGAGCTCGTCGCCCGCTCCGAGGCGGACCTGCTCGACATCCGCAACTTCGGCGCCAAGTCGATCGACGAGGTCAAGGCGAAGCTGGCCGGCATGGGCCTGGCCCTCAAGGACAGCCCGCCCGGATTCGACCCGACCGCCGCGGCGGACGCCTTCGGGGCGGACGACGACGTCGACGCGGGCTTCGTGGAGACCGAGCAGTACTGAGCCCTTCCGGGCTCGCGTTGTGACCTCCCGGGGCGCTCTGGCGCCCCGGGACCAACGGGTCGGCGTCCGCCGGCCCGTACTGACACCGGTACCTGACACGGCCGGTGCAGCCGAGAAGGAGAAGGACCCATGCCTCAGCCCGCCAAGGGTGCCCGTCTGGGCGGCAGCGCCGCGCACGAGAAGCTGCTCCTCGCGAACCTCGCGAAGTCGCTCTTCGAGCACGGCCGCATCACCACCACCGAGGCCAAGGCGCGCCGGCTGCGCCCGGTCGCGGAGCGCCTGATCACCAAGGCGAAGAAGGGCGACATCCACAACCGTCGCCAGGTTCTCCAGGTCATCACGGACAAGAGCGTCGTCCACACGCTCTTCACCGAGATCGGCCCGCGCTACGAGAACCGCCCGGGTGGCTACACCCGCATCACCAAGATCGGCCCGCGCCGCGGCGACAACGCGCCGATGGCGGTCATCGAGCTGGTCGAGGCCCTGACCGTCCAGCAGTCCGCCGTGGGTGAGGCCGAGGCCGCGACCAAGCGCTCCGCCAAGGACAAGGCCGGCGACGCCGCCCTCGCCGAGGTCAAGGACGCGACCCCCGAGGACGCCGCGCCCGAGGCCGAGGCCGTCGAGGACGCGAAGCCGTCCGAGGACGCGGCCGACGAGGCCAAGGACGCCTGAGGCACCCCAGGCCCGACCGGCGGACCCGCACCCCCTGGGGGTGCGGGTCCGCCTGCGTTTCAGACCGACAGATGGTCGGTGAAGATGCCGATCAGTATCCGGCCGCCGAGCCGCTGATCGGGCAGCGAGAAATGCACCCGGTTGTAGGTGGGGTGCTGCTTGGCGTGCCATTCGCAGCGGTACGTCTCCCCTTCGTGCTCGACGTCCCGCTCCCGCATCGCCGCGTCGTTCGCATGGGTCTTCGGGCTCTCCGGCGACAACGTGACGCCGTGCCCGCCGAGCGCCGCCTGCACCTGCCTCGGGATGCCGTTGCCGGCGGTGACCGCCTCGGCGAAGTGGTCGTTCGTCACCGACAGCACGCGCACCACCCAGGAGCGCACGTCCCGGTAGTGACCCTGGAACTTCCCGAAGGAGAGCGAGTCCGCGAGCACGAGCCCGGGAAAGGCCGCGCGGGCAAGGTCGCCGAAGCCGGCCTCGTCGACATCCTCCAGGTCGAAGACCGCCCGCCAGAAGCCGGGGATCTCACCGGCGGCCCTGACGAAGAAGACGGCCGCCGTCCCGTCGTCCGACTCCACCGGCTGCCAGCCGGACGCCGTCGCCGCCGCCGGGAAGAGCAGGCAGGCCGTGGTGGTGCCCTGGAGCGTCCGGCGCAGCGCATGCCCCGCGGCGGAGGGCCACTCGTGCGCCGCACCGGCCACACGTACGCCGTCCGGCGTCCGCTCCGCCTCGTCGTCGTCCCACAGGCGGCACCGGTCCATGAGCTGGATCATCCGGCGCTTGGCGTCCGGCGAGGCGGTCTCCCGCCCCGAGGCCCGCTGGTACAGAAAGTCGCAGAGCAGCTCGTTCTCCCGGCACGGCAGCTCCGACCAGGACCTCCACGCGGCGACCGGCTGGACGTCCTGGAGGTCGTCCAGCGCGTCGCTGAACTCGTCGAGGAGGTCGGTCAGGGCGGCACCGGAGTGGCCCCGGAAGTCGAAGCTCCCGTGCTCGACGACCAGCCGGTACGGCTCACCTGCGGCGCCGGGCACGGGCGAGCCTCCCCAGGTCGTCCTCGATCTGGTCGAAGAATCCGTCCGGCCACCGGGAGAGATCGCCGTGTTCGCCCAGCTCGATGGGGACGATGCCGTCGTAGCCGAAGAAGTGGATCACCACGTCCGAGGGCGGCAGAAGTCCGTCGGCGGCCGACGCGAGGCGGATTCCGTTGAGCACATGGTCGCTGTGGGTCTCGACGACGACCTGGACGCCGCTGCCGGCGACCCGCGCGAGGAACGCGCCGATCCGCGACTGGCCGGCCGGATGGAGATGCGCCTCCGGGTTCTCCACGATCAGCACGTCCCCGGGCGACGTCATGAGCCCGGCCACGACGACGGGGAGCGCGTACGAGACACCGAACCCGGTGTTCGCGGGGCGGATGACATCGCCGGTGGGCCCCTGGACGCGCAGCGCGCTGGCCGCCATGCCCGGTGTCCACAGTGCCTCCAGCCGCAGTGGCCGGATGATGTGCGAGGCCCACTCCTCGGTCTGGGTCCGCAGCAGGCTCACCGACGAGTCCGGGAACAGCAGCTGCTCGCGTACGTTGAGGGCCTTGCGGGTGACGCGGAGTTCGCGGAGGGCCAGCACCTGGGCGGTGTGCTCGCCCCGCACGCCGACCCCGAGGTCCTCGGGCGGCTCACCGGAGACCGCAAGGACGTCACGGGGGCCCAGCCGCTCGGCCCCCAGGTACGTGAAGCCGAAGCCGCCGCGGCTCAGCCCGGGCGGCGGTTCGCCCGGGGCGGCCAGCACGTCCAGATGCAGCGCCCGCTCGTCCGGCACACCGAAGTGGTACGCCCAGTCGGCGTCGCCGGACCGCAGCGAGATCCCGATCTCGGGGACCTCGGCGCCGGGGTGCAGCAGCTCCTGCGCCTCACCGAGCGCGAGCCCGTACGGCCCGTTGAGCCGTACGGTGGTGGCCGCCGGGGCCTGCGCCGCCTGGCGGGCGAGGAGCAGCGCCTGGACCACCGTGCTCTTGCCCGCTCCGTTGAACCCGGTCAGTACGGTCATCGGCCGCAGCGGAAGGTCGGCCTCGGTGAAGCACTTCAGCCGTTCGACATGGAGGCCGGTCAGGCTCATGAGGCGTCCGCGTCCTCACGGGCCGCGTCGAACCGGTAGGCCACCCGCCGGCGGTCGCCGGTCGAGGAGGTGATGGCTTCGAGGTAGCGGTAGTCGCTGGTCATGCGTCGTCTCGCCGCGCTGACGATCGCGTGCTTGCGCCGCTTCAGGTCCTCCGGGTCCTTGGTGGCGAGGGCGATCGCCCAGGTCTCGACCAGGGCACGGTTGACGGGGCTGCGGTAGGCCGTTCCCAGCGGCCATTTGCGGAAGGCGTGCTCGCCGAAGACCAGTCGCGCGTTGCTCATGGCGCTGCGGAACGCGTCGTACATCCGCTGCACGTCGATGTCCGGAACGCGCCTGTCGTCGTCCAACCACTCGGTGGTGGTCTCCAGGAAGGCGTCCATGGCCGGCTGCTCGTCGTATCCCTCGACACCGCGCAGCCAGAAGGCGGCGAAGCGCAGCGCCACCTCGCGGTCGTTCATCCTGATGTGGCCGCTCAGATGGGTCGCCTGGTCGAACTCCGGCATCGACGTCATCTCCTTGAGGATCCGGCGGCTGCGGTTCTTGCTCATGCAGTGCCGGATCTCCTGGGCGTTGAGCGGGGTGCCGCCGGTGTTGATCCGCTTGAAGATGTCGTACATCACCCCGGAGGGCGTGGTCGGGTCGATGACGTTGACCGTCAACTGGGCGTTGTTGATGCGCCGTTGCCACTGGACCGGCAGGTCGCCGAACCGCTTGCCGTTCTCGCTCGTGAGGTACTCCAGCTCCTTGAGGAGGAAGCGGTCGCCCCGGACGTAGTCGTGCAGCGTCGACAGACGTTGCAGGCCGTCCACGACGCGGAAGCCGCCGCTGTTGTCCTCGGCGAAGTAGAAGGCCGGGAGGGGGATCTGCAAGAGCAGGGACTCCACGAGCCGGGACTTCTGCCCGTCCTTCCAGACCTTGCCGCGCTGGAAGTCCGGGGCCAGCTCGATCGACCCCTCGTCGATCTGGTCGAGGATGTTCCGCAGCGAGAACTGGCCGGTGGTCACCCGGATCTGCGACGGATCCCACGGCTTGGTGATCGGGATCTCGCTCTGGGTGTCCTCGTCCTGCTCGACCTCGACGCCCGTGACCTGGCCGTCGAAGACGTCCTCGACCACCTGGGGAGGCTGCTGTTCCTGCTCCGTCGACATGCGGGGATCCTATCGGCGCCCTGCGCGGCCGGGCCTGTGTCCTGGCGACGGCCCCGCTCTGAGAAGCTGCACCCTGTGAGCGAGCATGGTGATCAGCCCCAGGACGGTTTTGTGCGGGTGCGGTTGGATCTGGCGTATGACGGGGCCGGGTTTTCCGGGTGGGCCAGGCAGCGGGCGCGGCGGACTGTGCAGGGGGAGGTGGAGGACGCGATCGCGACGGTGTTGCGGCTGGGGGGGCCGGTGGAGTTGACGGTCGCGGGGCGGACGGACGCGGGGGTGCATGCGCGGGGGCAGGTGGCGCATGTGGATCTGCCGGGGGAGGTGTGGGAGGCCGAGCGGGACAAGCTGCGGCGGCGGCTGGCCGGGCGGCTGCCGTGGGACGTGCGGGTCTTCGGGGTGGGCGAGGCGCCGGCGGGCTTCAACGCGCGCTTCTCGGCGGTGTGGCGGCGGTACGCCTACCGGGTCGGTGACCACCCCGGCGGGGTGGACCCGCTGCTGCGCGGGCATGTGCTGTGGCACGACCGGCCCGTCGACGTCGAGGCGATGAACGAGGCCGGGCGGCTGCTGCTCGGGGAGCATGACTTCGCCGCGTACTGCAAGAAGCGGGAGGGGGCGACGACGATCCGTACGCTGCTGGACGTGCGGTGGGAGCGGCGGGACGACGGGGTGGCCGTCGCCACGGTGCGGGCGGACGCCTTCTGCCACAACATGGTGCGGGCGCTGGTCGGGGCGATGATCCTGGTCGGCGACGGGCACAAGCCGGTGGGCTTCCCGGCGGAGGTCCTTGCCGGGCGGGTCCGGCACTCCGCCGTCAACGTCGTGCGGCCCCACGGCCTCACCCTGGAGGAGGTCGGCTACCCGCCGGACCACCTGCTCGCCGCGCGCAACCTTGAGGCCCGCAACCTGCGCACCCTGCCGGCCGGGTGCGTCTGAGGCTGCGCGTTACTGGCGGGCCGGGTCCGCCGCCGCGGCGTCCTTGCCGCGTTGGACGATGCGGCTGAAGGCGAAGTCGGAGGCGTCGTCCGCCGCTTGCTTGCCCTCGGTGTCGGTCGCCGCGAGCGTCGTGCCGTTCTTGTAGCCGGCGATCGCGAAGTACGCGTAGCGGCCCACCGCGTTGGACGTCATCTGGCAGCGCACCGCGCGGCAGAAGCTCGCGATGCCGCCGCCGTTGAGGGGGGCCAGGTACTGCGAGACCTTCTGGACCTTCTTGGAGTGCGCGTCGTCCGGGAAGACGGCGACGCCGACGGTGACGGCGAGCGCGCCGTCCGTGTAGGTCGCCCGGACCAGCTTCTGGCAGCCGCTGGTGGTGAGGGCGGTCGCCAGCGCCTGGCGGGCGTTCTTCGCGCAGGAGGTGGTGACGTCCGAGACCGTCTTGGTGTACGTGCGGCCCTCCCACACGAACTGCTTGCCGGGGAAGAGGCTGTCCGGCGTGAGCGGTGCCTTGTCCTTCGCGGGGGAGTTGAGGTAGTCCAGCGGGTTCGCCGGGGGCGGCGGGGCCACGGAGGAGAAGGACGGGGCCGGCGGGAGGGGCTGCTGGCTCGCCGTGCCGGTCGCCGAGGAGGAGGGTGAGGCGACGGACTTGCCATCGTCCTTACCGGACATCACGACCGCGGTGGCGACACCGCCGGCGATCACGGCGACGGCCACGATCCCGCCGGTGAGCATGAGGACCCGCTTGCGGCGGGCGCCGGACTCCTGCTGCTCGGCGAGGGCGTTCCAGTCGGGGGTGGACGCGTCGCTGTTGTTGCCGCTGCCGCTGGTGCCGCTCGTGGTGGAGGTGGCCGGCTCCGCCTGCCGGGCGCGGGGCGCGGGGCGCGGCGGCGTCGCACCGCTGGCGAAGGGTACGTGGGGGGTCCCCTGCGCGGGGGCCTGCTGCTGCGGTACGGGTGCCGGCGCCTGGGCCTGCGGCGCCGGGGCTTGCGGCTGCGCCTGCGGGTAGCCGTAACCGCCCTGCTGCGGGGCCTGCGCCTGGGGGTAGCCGTACCCGGCCTGCGGCGGCACCTGGCCCTGCGGCTGCGGGTAGCCGTACGCACCCGGCTGCGGCGCCTGGGCCTCGGGCTGCGGGCCCGGTGCCTGGCCCTGCGGGTAGCCGTAGCCCGGCTGCTGCGGGGCCTGGGGCTGGCCCTGGGACTCCGGCGGGGCGGCCTGCGGGTAGCCGTACGCACCCGGTTGCGGGGTCTGGGGCGCCTGGGCCTCCGGCTGGGCCGGCGGGGAGGCGTAGCCGGCCTGCTGGGGGAGCTGGGGCGCGGTCGCCTGGGGCGAGGGGGCCAGGGCGGGCTGCTGCGGGGGCGCGGACCAGGGCTCGGCCGGCTGCGGGGCCGGCGTGGCCGGGGGCGCGGGCTGGGCGGCTGCGTCGGCCTGGGGGGACCACGCCGGGCCGGGCTCGGGGGCCTGGGGCGGCGGGGTCGCCTGGCGGAACTGCTGCCGCGGGTCCGCCTCGTGCCGGCGGGAGGGGATGACGCGCCCCTCCAGCACCTCGCGCTCCCCGCCGGCGGGGCCGGTGCGCGGTTCCTGCGGTTCCTGCGGCTGCTGCCCGGGGCCATCAGTCATGTCGCGCATCATATTGCCGCCCCGTCCCCCGGCCTACCGGGGTCCCGTAGGGCTCCCGCAAGGTCCGGCCGGGCCCACGCCGGCTCCCGCAAGGCCCCTGCCAGGCCGCGGCCAGGCCCACGCCGGCCCCCGCCGGCCCCCCGGGAGCGAAAAGAGGTTGGGCCCCGTCCGGCGGGGCGGGAGAATCCGGGGCATGGGACATGTGGAGGCAGCGCACCTGGAGTTCTACCTGCCGGACGGGCGGGCGCTGCTCGGCGACGTCTCGTTCCGCGTCGGGGACGGCGCGGCCGTCGCGCTCGTCGGCGCGAACGGCGCCGGCAAGACGACGCTGCTGCGGCTCATCGCCGGCGAGCTCACCCCGCACGGCGGCGCGGTGACCGTCAGCGGCGGCCTCGGCGTGATGCGCCAGTTCGTCGGCAGCGTGCGCGACGACTCGACCGTAAGGGATCTGCTGGTCTCGGTCGCGCACCCGCGGATCCGGGCCGCGGCGCAGGCCGTGGACGCGGCGGAGCTGGCGATCATGGCGCAGGACGACGAGCCGGCGCAGATGGCGTACGCGCAGGCGCTCGGCGACTGGGCCGAGGCGCGCGGGTACGAGGCGGAGACGCTGTGGGACATGTGCACGACGGCCGCGCTGGGCGTGCCCTACGAGCGGGCGCAGTGGCGCGAGGTCAGGACGCTGTCCGGCGGTGAGCAGAAGCGGCTGGTGCTGGAGGCGCTGCTGCGCGGCCCCGACGAGGTGCTGCTGCTGGACGAGCCGGACAACTACCTGGACGTCCCCGGCAAGCGCTGGCTGGAGGAGCAGATCGCGGCGACCCGCAAGACCGTGCTGTTCGTCAGCCACGACCGCGAGCTGCTGTCCCGTACCGCGGAGAAGATCGTCAGCGTCGAGACCGGCCCCACCGGGGCCACCGCGTGGGTGCACGGCGGCGGCTTCGGCACCTTCCACGCCGCCCGCCGCGAGCGCTTCGCCCGCTTCGAGGAGCTGCGCCGCCGCTGGGACGAGGAGCACGCCAAGCTCAAGGCGCTGGTGCAGCGGCTGCGGCAGCAGGCGGCGAACAGCCCCGACATGGCCTCGCGCTACCACGCCGCCCAGACCCGGCTGAAGCGCTTCGAGGACGCCGGCGCCCCGCAGGAGCCGCCGCGCGAGCAGGAGATCAGCATGCGGCTCAAGGGCGGCCGTACCGGCGTACGGGCGGTGACCTGCGAGAAGCTGGGCCTGACCGGCCTGATGAAACCCTTCGACCTGGAGGTCTTCTACGGCGAGCGGGTCGCCGTGCTGGGCTCCAACGGCTCGGGCAAGTCGCACTTCCTGCGGCTGCTCGCGGGCGACACCGGCGTCGCGCACACCGGCGGCTTCCGGCTGGGCGCCCGGGTCGTGCCCGGCCACTTCGCGCAGACGCACGCGCATCCCGAGCTGCTGGGCCGCACCCTGGTGGACATCCTGTGGAGCGAGCACGCCCGCGACCGCGGCCGGGCGATGTCGGTGCTGCGCCGCTACGAGCTGGAGCGGCAGGGCGACCAGCCCTTCGACAAGCTCTCCGGCGGGCAGCAGGCCCGCTTCCAGATCCTGCTCATGGAGCTGGCCGGCACGACCGCGCTGCTGCTGGACGAGCCGACCGACAACCTGGACCTGGAGTCGGCGGAGGCGCTGCAGGAGGGCCTGGAGGCGTACGACGGCACGGTGCTCGCCGTGACGCACGACCGCTGGTTCGCCCGCAGCTTCGACCGCTTCCTGCTCTTCTCGGCGGACGGCACGGTCCGCGAGACGCCGGGGCCGGTGTGGGACGAGCCGCGGGTGGTGCGGGAGCGCTGAGCTGCCGCCGTACGGGGGACGGGGGCGCGTTTTGACCCTGGTGGGTGCCCCAGCTATTGTGAGGGTTCGAAATTTATGCGTATTGGCTTGCTCTATCTCACGTGAGGGGCCCTTACGCCGGTCCACCGGGCCGATGACCAGCGGCAGGTACAGGGTTGCGTCGCCCATGTGCCGCCACGGCTGTCGTGATCGTCCGGGTGGCCTTGTCAGGACCCCTTCTCCGGTCGCTCCCCGCGGGCGGTCCGGGGAAACCACTACTGAGAAGAAGCGAAGGCTACGACCGTGCGTACGTACAGCCCCAAGCCCGGCGACATTCAGCGCCAGTGGCACGTCATCGACGCGCAGGACGTCGTCCTGGGCCGCCTGGCGACCCAGGCAGCCACCCTCCTGCGGGGCAAGCACAAGCCCATTTACGCGCCCCACGTCGACACCGGCGACTTCGTCATCGTCATCAACGCCGACAAGGTGCACCTCTCGGGTAACAAGCGCACCCAGAAGATGGCCTACCGCCACTCCGGCTACCCGGGTGGTCTGCGGTCGGTGCGCTACGACGAGCTGCTGGCCAAGAGCCCGGAGAAGGCCGTCGAGAAGGCCGTGAAGGGCATGCTCCCCAAGAACTCCCTGGGCCGTCAGATGCTCTCGAAGCTCAAGGTCTACTCGGGCGACCAGCACCCGCACAGCGCCCAGCAGCCCGTGCCGTTCGAGATCACCCAGGTCGCGCAGTAGTTCCGGCCACCAGCTAGCCAGAAAGAATCCGAGGAGAGTCGTGGCTGAGACCACTGCCGAGAACGTTCTCGAGGGCGAAGAGTCCTACGAGGAGATCACCACCTTCGAGTCCGACGCGGTCGAGGGGGAGTACACCTCCGAGTCCCTCGCGTCCCGCTTCGGCGACCCGCAGCCGGCCGCCGGTACCGGCCGCCGCAAGCGCTCCATCGCGCGGGTCCGGATCGTCCCGGGCTCGGGCAAGTGGAAGATCAACGGTCGCACCCTTGAGGGCTACTTCCCGAACAAGGTGCACCAGCAGGAAGTGAACGAGCCCTTCAAGGTGCTCGAGCTCGACAACCGCTACGACGTGATCGCCCGCATCAGCGGCGGCGGCATCTCCGGCCAGGCCGGTGCGCTGCGGCTCGGTGTGGCGCGCGCGCTCAACGAGGCGGACGTCGACAACAACCGCGGTCCGCTGAAGAAGGCCGGCTTCCTGACCCGTGACGACCGCGCGGTCGAGCGGAAGAAGGCCGGTCTGAAGAAGGCCCGCAAGGCGCCGCAGTTCAGCAAGCGCTAAAGCGCCGGCCGGCGCGGGCTGCCGTCTCGCCTTTCTGTCGCTTTTCGGCACGCCACAGCCGTCCAGCAACGCCCCGGAGGCACACCATTGCCTCCGGGGCGTTCGCATGACGCGTCGCACTCGTATATATCGGGTTGTAAGACTGTTACAACCAAACGTAGGGCGTCGGGCGTCACGTACATAGCGCGCCATCCGCGCCGGGCACATCGCTGAGACGGCAGCGCCGCCGGATCACATCGGAGGACTTGACTGTGGGACGACTCTTCGGGACCGACGGCGTGCGAGGCATCGCCAACGCGGACCTCACCGCGGAAATGGCGCTCGGCCTGTCGGTCGCCGCCGCACACGTACTCGCCGAGGCGGGCAGCTTCGCCGGACACCGCCCGGTGGCGGTCGTCGGGCGCGATCCGCGCGCGTCGGGCGAGTTCCTGGAGGCCGCGGTCGTCGCCGGCCTCGCCAGCGCGGGCGTGGACGTCCTGCGGGTCGGTGTGCTGCCCACCCCGGCGGTGGCGTATCTCACCGGCGCGCTGGGCGCCGACCTCGGCGTCATGCTCTCCGCGAGCCACAACGCGATGCCCGACAACGGCGTCAAGTTCCTCGCGCGCGGCGGCCACAAACTCGACGACGAGCTCGAAGAGCGCATCGAGACGCTCTACGACGAGCACCGCACCGGCGCGCCCTGGGTGCGCCCGACCGGCTCCGGCGTCGGCCGGGTCCGGGACTACGACGAGGGCTTTGACCAGTACGTGGCCCATCTCGTCGGGGTGCTGCCCAACCGGCTCGACGGTCTGAAGATCGTCCTGGACGAGGCGAACGGCGCGGCCTCCCGGGTCTCGCCCGAGGCGTTCTCGCGGGCCGGCGCGGACGTCGTGACGATCCACGCCCGCCCGGACGGCCTCAACATCAACGACGGCTGCGGCTCCACCCACCTGGAGCCGCTGAAAGCCGCGGTCGTCGAGCACGGGGCGCACTTCGGCATCGCGCACGACGGGGACGCCGACCGGTGCCTGGCCGTCGACGCGGAGGGCAACGAGGTCGACGGCGACCAGATCCTGTCCATCCTGGCGCTGGCGCTGCGCGAGCGCGGTGAGCTGCGCGGGGACACGGTCGTCGGCACGGTGATGTCGAACCTGGGCTTCACGCTGGCCATGCAGGGCGAGGGCATCACCGTCGTGCAGACGGGGGTGGGGGACCGGTACGTGCTGGAGGCCATGAAGGAGCACGGGTACGCCCTCGGGGGCGAGCAGTCCGGGCACGTCATCGTGCTGGACCACGCGACGACCGGGGACGGCACGCTGACCGGCCTGCTGCTGGCCGCGCGGGTCGTCGCGACCGGGCGGTCGCTGGCGGAGCTGGCCGGGGTGATGCGGCGGCTGCCGCAGGTGCTGGTGAATGTGCCGGACGTCGACAAGAGCCGGGTGCACACGTCCGCCGAGCTCAGCGCGGCGGTGGCCGAGGCGGAGCTGGAGCTCGGCGACACCGGGCGGGTGCTGCTGCGGCCCTCGGGGACGGAGCCGCTGGTGCGGGTCATGGTGGAGGCGGCCGACATCGACCACGCCCGGACGGTCGCCGGGCGGCTCGCGGACGCGGTGAAGTCGGCGCTGGGTTAGTTTTCCGCCGGTTGCGGTTGCGGTTGCGGTTGCGGTTGCGGTTGCGGTTGCGGTTGCGGTTGCGGTTGCGGTTGCGGTTGCGGGGGTGGGGGTGCCTTCTGTTGGGTGGAAGGTGCGCCTTTCGTCCCCGCCTCAGAGCTTGCGCAGCGACAGGCGCTGCACCTTGTGGTCCTGGTCCTTGCGCAGGACCAGGGTCGCGCGGCCACGGGTGGGCAGGACGTTCTCCACGAGGTTCGGGCGGTTGATCGTGCGCCAGATCATCCGCGCGTAGTCCATCGCCTCGTCCTCCGCCACCCGGGTGTACTTCGTGAAGTACGAGTCCGGGTCCTGGAACGCGGTCTCGCGCAGCTTGCGGAACCGGCCGAGATACCACTGCTCGATGTCCTCGGTGCGGGCGTCGACGTACACGCTGAAGTCGAAGTAGTCCGCGAGGCCGATCCGGCTGCGGCCGTCCTGGCCGGGGAGCGCGGGCTGCAGGACGTTCAGGCCCTCGATGATGAGGATGTCCGGGCGGCGCACGGTGAGCTTCTCGCCGGGGACGATGTCGTACGACAGGTGCGAGTAGACGGGGGCGGTGACCTCGGGGCGGCCGGACTTCACGTCCGCGACGAAGCGGGTGAGGGCGCGGCGGTCGTAGGACTCCGGGAAGCCCTTGCGGGACATCAGGCCGCGGCGCTCCAGCTCGGCGTTCGGGTGGAGGAAGCCGTCGGTGGTGACGAGGGCGACGTTGCGGGGGCCGTGGCCGTGCTGGCCGGGCTGGCCGTGCGGGCCGGGCTGCGGGGCCTGGGGGAGGGCGAGCAGGGCCTGGAGGAGGCGGGCGGTGGTGGACTTGCCGACCGCGACGCTGCCGGCGACGCCTATCACGAAGGGGGTGCCGGGGTGGGGGGCGCGGTTTCCCTCGGAGGTGCCGGCGAGGAAGGTGTTGAGGGCGCCGCGGAGGCCGCTGTGGGCGGCGACGTAGAGGTTGAGCAGGCGGGAGAGCGGGAGGTAGACGTCGATGACCTCGGCGAGGTCGGTGACGTCGCCGAGGCCGCGCAGCTTGTCGACTTCCGCGGCGGTGAGCGGCAGCGGGGTGCGGTCGCGCAGGGCGCTCCACTGGGCTCTGGTCAGCTCGACGAAGGGGCTGGCCGGGGTCGCCGGGCCGGCCGGGGTGCCGGCGGATGCTGAGCTCACGGAGGTGGTCACGCTGCCCATCCTCGCAGGGCGCTGCGCTGGGCTTTTCGCGGGGCGCGGTCCGTTCGGGGGGTGGGGTGGTCGGGGGCGCTCCGGGGGGTACCTCCTCGGACTGCGCACATTGACCTGCGTCCGCATTCGGTGACCTCTTGTCGTGCGCAGTCCTGCGGGGGCACCCCCCGGATCACCCCCTCCCGCCCGTCGTCGGGCGGCTCTCCGCCGGTGGGGGGATCGCGCCCTTCCGTCCGTCCGCCGGGCGGCTCTCCGTTGGCGGGGGTGGGGGTGGGTGGGTGAGCGCCCCCTGCCGTACGTCCGGCGGCGGCTTTCCGTTGCTGGGTGGCCTCGTTTCAGGCGGTGAGGGGATGGCCCGTCGTGGCGTCGACGTGGGCGGGGACGGGGTCGTGGCGGTCGCCGACCGTGGGGGTGCCGGTGGGCTCGAAGAGCAGGATCGCGGTGGGGGAGGGGGCGTACGGCTTGTGCTCGGTGCCGCGGGGGACGGTGAAGACCGCGCCCCGGGGGAGGACGACCGTACGCTCGCCGGCGGGCTCGCGGAGGTGGATGTGGAGTTCGCCGTCGAGGACCAGGAAGAACTCGTCGGTGTCGTCGTGGACGTGCCAGACGTGCTCGCCCTCGACCTTGGCGACCCGGACGTCGTAGTCGTTGACGCGGGTGACGATGCGCGGGCTCCACAAGGCGTCGAAGGAGGCCAGGGCCTTGGTGAGGGGGATGGGTTCGCTGCTCATGCGGATCATCCTGGGACGTGCGGTGGGGGCGGGGTGAGTGCTAGGAATCGCATATGGCGAAAGAATCCTCGCAGGGTGGTGGCGCCGGTGCCGGTGCCGGTGGTGGCGGCGGTGGTGGTGCGGTGCACCGGGTGGTGGTGATCGTGGACGAGAACTCGAACCCCTTCGAGCTGGGCTGCGCGACGGAGGTGTTCGGGCTGCGGCGGCCGGAGGTGGGGCGGGATCTGTACGATTTCGCGCTCTGCTCGCCGGAGCCGCGCACCCTGATGCGGGACGGGTTCTTCACGCTGACCGGGGTCGCCGGGCTGGAGGCCGCCGAGGAGGCGGACACCGTGATCGTGCCGAACCGGCCGGACGTGGAGGTGCCGCGCCGTGCCGAGGTGCTGGACGCGGTGCGCCGGGCGCATGCGCGGGGGGCGCGGCTGGTCGGCTTCTGCAGCGGGGCCTTCACGCTGGCCGAGGCCGGGGTGCTCGACGGGCGCCGGGCCACCGCGCACTGGCAGTGGGCGGATACGTTCCGGGCCCGTTTCCCGGCGGTGCGGCTGGAGGAGGACGTGCTGTTCGTGGACGACGGCGACATCCTCACGGCGGCGGGGAGCGCCGCCGCGCTCGACCTGGGGCTGCATGTCGTCCGGCGGGATTTCGGGGCGGAGATCGCCAACGCGGTGAGCCGGCGGCTGGTCTTCGCCGCGCACCGTGACGGAGGGCAGCGGCAGTTCGTCGAGCGCCCGATGCCCGAGGTGCCGGACGAGTCCCTGGCCCCGGTCCTGGCCTGGGCCCAGGAGCGGCTGGGCTCCCCGCTGACCGTCGCCGACCTCGCCGCACGCGCCTCGGTCAGCCCGGCTACTCTGCACCGCCGCTTCCAAGCGCAACTGGGCACGACCCCCCTGGCCTGGCTGACGGCGGAACGCCTGTCCCTGGCCTGCCGTCTCATCGAGCGCGGCGAACCCCGCTTCGAGGTCGTCGCCCGCCACAGCGGCCTGGGCACAGCAGCAAACCTCCGCACGCTGATGCGCCGCGCCACCGGCATCACCCCCTCCGCCTACCGCCGCCGCTTCGGCCCGGGGGTGGGGTGACTGTCCTGGTGGTGGGGTGACCGTTCCGGGGGTGGGTTGACCGTTCCGGTGGTCGGCTGACTGTCCCGGTGGCCGGTTGTCTGCATCGGTAGCGGGTCGACTGTCTTGGTGGCTGGCTGGCTGTCTCCGTCGAGGGTTGACTTTCTCGGTCGCGGGGTGTCGGCCTTGTGCTGGGGTTGTTGTCGGTGGGCGGGTGCCTGTGGGTGCCGCGGTTGGTGGTGGCCAGTGTCGATGCCGCCGCCGGCCGCCGTGGGCTGGGGCCCGTCGGTGTTGTTGCCGGCCTTGGGCTGGCGACCCTCGGTGCTGTGGCTGGTGGTGGGGCCGCTTGATCGTCGCTGCCGCGCAGGTGTTCGTAGGTGCCTTGCCTGCGTGGGCGGATAGCCGCCGATGGCGGGGAAGGGGCGCACACGGGCTCCTGCCTGCATGGGTGGGGAGCACGCCGCGGCGTAGGTGCGGCGCATAGGGTGGGCGGCATGGGCATCATCGGGGTCGGGATCGACGTCGCCGAGATCGAGCGGTTCGCCGCGGCGTTGGAGCGGACCCCCGGGATGGCGGAGCGGCTGTTCGGGGAGGGGGAGCGGCGGTTGGCCTCGGGGGAGGAGCGGGGGGTCGCGTCGCTCGCCGCGCGGTTCGCCGCGAAGGAGGCGCTGGCCAAGGCGCTGGGTGCGCCGGCCGGGTTGAAGTGGCTGGACGCCGAGGTTGTTGCGGAGGAGTCGGGGCAGCCGAGGCTCGTCGTCAGGGGGACGGTCGCCGCGCGGGCGGCGGAGTTGGGGGTCAGGCACTGGCACCTGTCGTTGAGCCATGACGCGGGGGTCGCGTCCGCCGTGGTGATCGCCGAGGGGTGATCCCGGGGTGCCGCGCGGGGAGCGCGTACGTATCGTCGGGGGAGGGCTGACGGGAGGGTTTCGCGATGAGGTACGCGCATACGGTGCAGGCCGTGCGGGACGCGGAGGGCGCGCTCATGGCGCGGCTGCCCGAGGGTGCGCTGATGCAGCGCGCGGCGGCGGGGCTCGCGGTGGTCGGGGCGCGGGTGCTGGGGCGGGTGTACGGGCGGCGGGTCGCGGTGGTGGCCGGGAGCGGCAGCAACGGGGGTGACGCGCTGTACGCCGGGGCGCGGCTGGCCCGGCGGGGTGCCGGGGTGACCGCGGTGCTGCTGGCGCCGGAGCGGGCGCACGCGGCGGGGCTGCGGGCGCTGCTGGACGCCGGCGGGCGGGCCGTGGGGGCGGCGGAGGGCGCCGCGGTCGTGGCGCGGGCGGACCTGGTCTACGACGGCATCGTCGGGATCGGCGGCAAGGGCGGCCTGCGGGCGGAGGCCGCGGAGTTGATGCGGGCGGCGCGGGCGGGCGGCGGGGCGGTCGTCGCCGTCGACCTGCCGAGCGGGGTGGACGCGGATACGGGTGAGGTGGCCGGCGAGGCGGTGCGGGCGGACGTCACGGTGACGTTCGGGACGTACAAGCCGGGGCTGCTGATCGACCCGGCGGCGGAGCTGGCCGGTGCGGTGACGCTCGTCGGCATCGGGCTGGAGCTGGGCGCGCCGGAGGTCGAGGCGTTGCAGCACGCGGACCTGGCGGGGCTGCTGCCGCGGCCGTCGGGGGAGAGCGACAAGTACCGGCGCGGGGTCGTCGGGGTGGTCGCGGGCTCGGACCGGTATCCAGGGGCGGCGGTGCTCGCGGTGTCCGGGGCGCTGCGCGGCGGCGCCGGGGCCGTACGGTATGTCGGCGGTGGGGGGCCCGCGGTGCTGGCGCGGCATCCGGAGACGCTGGTGTCGAGCGGTTCGCCGCACGAGGCGGGGCGGGTGCAGGCGTGGGTGGTCGGGCCGGGGCTGGGCGACGACGCGCGGGCCCGCACCGCGGTGGCGGAGGTGCTGGCCGCGGACGTGCCGGTGCTGGTGGACGCGGACGGGCTGCGGCTGATGTCCCGCGACGCGGTGCGGGCCCGTACGGCGGCGACGGTGCTCACCCCGCATGCGGGCGAGGCCGCGGCGCTGCTGGGCCGCGCGCGCGAGGAGGTCGAGGCGTCGCGGCTGACGGCGGTGCGCGACCTGGCGGAACTCTTCGGCGCGACGGTGCTGCTGAAGGGTTCTACGACGCTGGTGGCGGCCCCGGACCCGGCCGTCCCGGTCCGCGTCAACCCGACGGGCACCGCGTGGCTCGCCACCGCGGGCAGCGGCGACGTCCTGTCCGGCCTGACCGGCTCCCTGCTGGCTGCCCGCCTTCCGGCCCGTGACGCCGCCTCAGCCGCCGGCTATCTCCACGGCCTCGCCGCCCGCCTGACGGAGGGTCCGCTGGCGGCGATGGATGTGGCGGAGTCGATCCCGGAGGCGTGGCGCAACGTGTGCGGCGGGTGAACCGTCCGGTGGCGCCTGCCCCGCTATGAGACCACTGGTTCGGACCAGATAACCGAGCCCTGCCGACCCCCGGCGCCTCCCCGTGCGGCCCCGGGGGTCTTCTGTTGCCCCGACTGCCCCTGCGGTGGCGGAAGATGCGCTGGCCAGGCGCTGAATAATACCAGTGGTCTACTACGGTTACCGAGCTGTGATACCAAAGGGTTGACCACTGGTTGCACCCGCTTCTAGCGTGGTTCACCTCACCCCGCTCTAAACGGCACAGAGGTGGACGAACTCGTATGAACATATCTTCCCTTTCCGGCCGCAGACGCACAGCCGCCCTCGGCGTCGCGGTCGCCGGAGCGCTCCTGCTGTCCGCGTGCGCGTCGAACGGAAACGACGCGTCACCTGGCTCGGCCGGCGACAACGGCTCCGGCAAGTCCGCGCAGCACCCGATCGTCGCGCTGCTCCTCCCGGAGAACGCGACCGCCCGCTACGAGGCGCGCGACAAGCCCACGTTCGAAAAGCAGCTCGCCGAGAGCTGCCCCCAGTGCGAGCTGCGCTACTACAACGCCGCCGGGGACGCCAACAAGCAGCTCAGCCAGACCGAGTCCGCCCTCACCGAGGGCGCGAGCGTGCTGGTCATCGACCCGGTGGACTCCAACGCCGCCGGGGCCGTCGTCGCCGGCGCCCGCCGCCAGGGCGTGAAGGTCATGAGCTACGACCGGGTCATCTACAACGCCGGCGTCGACTACGGCGTGAAGTTCGACAACGTCCAGCAGGGCGCCGTGGGCATGCAGTCGCTGCTCGACAAGCTCAAGAAGGACGGCAGGACCACCGGCAACGTCGTCATGATGAACGGCGACCCCGTCGACTCCGGCGCCAAGCCGGAGAAGGACGGCGCCCACGGCGTCATCGACTCCTCCGACTTCACCGTCGCCGCCGAGTACGACACGAAGGGGTGGTCGGCCGCCAACGCGCAGAACCAGATGCAGCAGGCCATCACCAAGCTCGGCGCCGCCAACATCGCCGGGGTCTACGCGGGCAACGACGGCATGGCCACCGGCGTCATCGCGGCCCTCAAGAGCGCGGGCGTCACGCCGATGCCGTCCGTCACCGGCCTGGACACCCAGCTCGACGCCATCCAGAACATGGTCGCGGGCGACCTCTACGAGAGCACGTACCTGCCGGTCGAGACCGAGGCGCAGATCGGCGCCAAGGCCGCCGCCGCCCTCGCCACCGGCAAGCAGCCCTCCGGCGAGCTGCTCAACGGCACGATCGACGACGGCGCCCACAAGGTGCCCGCCTACCTGCTGGAGTCCATCGCCGTGACGATGGACAACATGAAGGAGAAGCTGCTCGACAGCGGCTATCTCACCGTCGCCCAGATCTGCACGGCCGACTACGCCAAGGCGTGCGCCACGGCGGGACTGCGCTGAATGGCCTCCCCCAGCGCCTCCCCCGGCACCTCCCCCAGCAGTGACGCACCGCAGGTCGTCGCGGTCGACGTGGGCGGCACCAGCGTCCGCGCCGCCCTCGTCGGTCCCGGCGGCACCGTGACCGCCCGGCTGCGGGAGCCGGTACGGCACGGCGCGGTCCACGAGCAGGTCGCCGCCCTGATGGCCCGGACCGCGGCGGGCACCGGAGCCGTCCGCGCGGTCGTCGGGCTGCCGGGACGGGTGGACCACGTCGAGGGCCGGCTGCACGTCGCGCGCAACCTGCCCGCCACCGACCTCGGCCGGCTGTCGGCCGCCCACCTGGCCGAGGCCGGCGGGCTGGCCGTCGAGCTCGCCGGCGACGCCGAACTCGCCGCGGTCGGCGAGACGTACTACGGCGCCGGAAGCCCGGCCGGCACCACCGCCTACCTCACGCTGTCCACCGGCATCGGCGCGGCGGTCGTCAGCGACGGCCGGGTGCTGTCCGGGCGGGTGACCGGCTTCCAGATCGGCTTCCTGCACCTGCTCGGCGCCGGACGCCCGATGATCGAGGACCTCGGCTCGGGGCAGCGGGTGAGCCGCGCCGCGCGGGCGCTCGGCCAGGACGCCGACTACCGCGTCCTGACCGAGCTGGCCGCCGCGACCGGCAGCGACGACCAGGTCCGGCACACGCGCGACCTGGCCGCGGGCGCCCTCGCCGACATCGCCGACGCGGCGGCTGCCGCCGCGATCCTGCTGTGCCATGTCGTCTCGCCCGACGTGCTGGTCGTGGGCGGCGGCCTCGCCCGCGCCGCGGGTGAGCCGCTGCTGCGGGAACTGGGCCGCCGGATCCGCGACACCCCCGTCTCGCACGTCTCCTGGGACGTCGAGGTGTCCGCCGCCGCATGCGGTGACGACGCGGGCCTGGCCGGCGCGGCTGCCTGGCACCTCGCCCGGCCCGCCGCCGTCGCCGCCGCCGCGGACCACCCCCGTACGAAAGGAACCGGCCAATGACGTCGACCGCGCAGCGGGCCGGACAGGGCCCGCCCCCCGTGCTCCAGCTGGAGGGCATCACCAAGAGCTTCGGCGCCGTGAAGGCACTCGGCGGCGTGAGCATGACCGTCGCCGCGGGAGAGGTCGTCGCGCTCGTCGGCGACAACGGCGCCGGGAAGTCCACCCTCATCAAGACGATCGCCGGGGCCCACCCCCGCGACGGCGGCACCATGAGGTTCGGCGGCGAGCAGGTCTCGCCGCGCCGGCCCGTCGACTCCACCCGCCTCGGCATCGCGACCGTCTACCAGGACCTCGCCCTGTGCGACAACCTGGACATCGTCGCGAACCTCTTCCTCGGCCGCGAGAAGCACCACGGGGGCTTCCTCAGCGCGCTCGACATGGAGGAGGTCGCCGTCGGGCTGCTCAAGCGGCTGTCGGTGCGGATCAAGGACCTGCGCGCCCCGGTGTCGTCGCTGTCGGGCGGCCAGCGCCAGTCCGTCGCCATCGCCCGGTCGCTGCTCGGCGACCCGCGGCTGGTCATCCTCGACGAACCCACCGCGGCCCTCGGCGTCGAGCAGACCGCCGAGGTGCTCGAACTCATCGAGCGGCTGCGCGCCGAGGGCCACGCGGTCCTGATGGTCAGCCACAACCTCGCCGACGTCTTCGACGTGGCCGACCGCATCGTCTGCCTGCGGCTGGGCCGCAGCGTCGCCGAGTTCCCCGTCGAGGGGACCACCGAGGAACAGGTCGTCGCCGCCATCACCGGCGTCGCCGACAGCAGTGCCCACAAGCGCCGCAAGCTGCGCCGCGACCGGGCCGAGGAAGGACGACCGTGACCACCCACACCGCCACCGGCCCCGTCGGACCCGCTCGCGCGACCGCCGGCACACCACCACCGGACACCGGGAACTGGATACGCGAGCGCGTCCAGCGCCTGCGCACCGGCGACCTCGGGCCGCTGCCCGTCATCCTCGGCCTCGTCGTCATCTCGGTGATCTTCCAGATCGCCAACGGCCGCTTCCTGTCGCCGCAGAACCTGTCCAACCTGAGCCTGCAGATCGCCTCCACCGGCGTCATCGCGCTCGGCATCGTCTTCGTCCTGGTCATCGGCGAGATCGACCTGTCGGCCGGGTCGGTCAGCGGCATCACATCGGCCGCGATGGTCGTGCTGACCATCAACCACGGCTGGCCACCGGTCCTCGCGATCGTCGTGGCCGTGGTCTTCGGCGCCGCGATCGGCCTCTTCCACGGCATGATCTTCACCAAGCTCGGCGTCCCGTCGTTCGTCCTGACCCTGGGCGGCCTGCTCGCCTGGCAGGGCGGCCAACTGCTCGTACTCGGCAACCACGGCACGATCAACATCCCCTACGACGGCACGATCGCCTCGCTCGCCAACACCACCCTCCAGTCGTGGATCGGCTACGTCATCGCCGCCGTGTACGCGTCCGCGGCCGTCGGCAGGACCTGCCTCACCGCCCGGTGGCGCCGCGAACGCGGCCTGGCCGTACGGCCGTTCACCGGCGACCTGGTACGCGACGGGGCGGTGACCGCGGTGATCCTCGCGGCCACGGTCGTCTTCTCCCGGTGGCACGGCATCCCGCTGTCGCTGCTCATCTTCGTCGGCCTCGTCGTCGCGGTGGACGTCCTGCTGCGCGGCACGACCTTCGGCCGCAAGCTGTTCGCCGTCGGCGGCAACGCCGAGGCGGCCCGCCGGGCCGGCATCCAGGTCGGCACCGTCAAGGTCATCGCCTTCACCATCGCCTCCTCGCTGGCCGCCTTCGGCGGGGTGCTCGCCGCCTCCCGGCTGTTCGCCGTCAACCAGGCCAGCGGCGGCAGCGACATCCTGCTCAACGCGATCGCCGCGGCGGTCATCGGCGGCACCAGCCTGTTCGGCGGTCGCGGCAGCGCCTACTCCGCGCTGCTCGGCATGCTCGTCATCGGCGCGGTCTCCAACGGCATGGACCTGCTCAACCAGACCTCCGCGGTCAAGTACGTGATCACCGGTGCCGTACTCGTCGCCGCCGTCGTGATCGACTCCCTGGCGCGACGAGGAAGGGCGGCAAGCGGCCGATGAGCGTCAACGCGTTTCTGCGCCAGGGGTTCGTCCCCTTCGACGAGGGCGTGCGGGACCAGGCCGGCCGCCTCACCGAGATCGCCCCGGTGCTGCGCGAACGGGTCCTGGCCGCCGCGCAGGCCATCGGCCGGCCCGGCCACGTCACCCTCGTCGGCATCGGCGCGAGCCTGGCCGCGCTGGCCGGGCCGGCCGCCCACCTGACGGCACACGGCATCCCCGCCACCCGGGTCAACGCCTCCGAGGCGGGCCCGCTCGACCGGCACACCACCTTGGTCGCGCTGTCCCAGTCCGGCCGCAGCCGGGAGACCGTGGACGTCATGCGGGCCGCCCCCGGCCGCCGGCTCGCCGTCGTCAACGTCACCGACTCGCCGATGGCCGCCGCCGGGGACTGCGTGCTCACCCTCGGCCACCTGCCCGACAGCCTCGCCTCCACGATCGGCTTCACCGCCTCCGCCATGGCCGTCGCCATGCTCGCCGAGACCTGGACCGACGGCGCGCCCGCCGCGTCCTGGGCGAGCCTGGGCGAGCGGCTGGACGCCTTCCGCGCCATGACCTCCGCGCAGGCCGAGCAGATCGCCGAGGGCCTGACGGCCACCGAGGTCATCGACCTGGTGGCGCCGGCCGAGCAGTACGGCGCCGCCGAGAGCGGGGCGCTGCTGCTGCGCGAGGTCACCCGGGTGCCGGCGGCGTCCTTCGAGACCCGGCAGTATCTGCACGGCCTCATGGAGTCCACCCGCACCTCCACGCTGCACATCGTCCTCGACGGACCCGACGACGGGCAGATCGTCCGGGCGCTCGGCTCGCTCGGCCGCCGCGTCGTCGAACTGCGCACCGGCCCACCCGTCGCGCACGGCCGGCGCACGCTCGTCGTGCCGATCGAGGCGCACAGCCCGCTGGAGGTCCCGGTCTTCGTCGCGGCGCTGCTGCAACAGGTCGCGCTGCGCGCGGCGCGGAACCGGCGGATCGACCCCGACGAGTTCCTGTTCCTCGACACCGGCACCAAGCTCGACGACGACGAATGAGGCTCCCCGCCGGCACCGGCGCGCCCGCCGGACGATCGCCCCCGGGGCGTACGGACCGCCTCGGGCCGTACGGCACCGGCCGGTGAATGACGTCCCTCGCCCTCCCACCCAACGGACACAATCAGGCTCATGTCTACATCGCCAGCACTACACCGCAAGGTGGCCCAGCACCTCAGGGAACGCATCGAGTCGGGGGTGATCGCGCCCGGCTCCCGTATGCCCTCCGAACGCGTCCTCGCCGAGCAGTTCGACGTCAGCCGGGTCACCGTACGGCAGGCCCTGAAGGACCTCGAAGTGGCCGGCCTGGTCACCGTCGTCGCCGGTGCCCGGTGGGTGCGCGGGCAGGCGCCCGCCCCGGTGGCGCTGCGGCCGGCCGAACCGGACGCGGAGTCCATCGAGGAGGGCGGCACCGGCCTGGTGAGCTTCTCCGACCTCGCCGCCGCCAACGGGCTGACCTCCAGCTCCAAGGTGCTCACCTGCCTCACCCGGCCCAGCACCCTGGACGAGGCGGACCTGCTGGGCGTCGCCCCCGGCGCACCGCTGGTCGAGCTGGTCCGGCTGCGGCACCTCGACGGCATCCCGACCCTGATCGACTTCTCCCTGATCCCCGAGGGCCTGGCGCCCGGGCTCGGCGGCCACGACTTCGCGACCGCCTCGCTGTACGGCACGCTCGCCGAGCAGTACGGGCTGCACGCGGTGCGGGCCGACTGCGTCATCGAGGCGCGCGGCGCGACCGCCGACCTCGCCGAGCACCTCGGGCTGCCGCCGGGCGACCCGGTCCTGGAGATCGTCCAGACCACCTACGACGAGAACCGCCGGGTGGTCCAGTGGTGCCGCAGCGTCTACCGCGGCGACCGCTACCGCTTCCGTGCCGCCCTGGAAGGCCAGGCCGGGCACGCCCCCCGTACCGCGTCCGCCGCGGAGCCGTCCGGCCGCGGCGTCGTCCCTCACGTAGCGAGGTTGTATCCATGAGAATTTCCGCACGAGGCGCCGTCATCGCCGGCGCGTGGGTCAAGGGCGACGTCGAGATCGACGACGGCCGCCTGGTACGCGCCGGGCTGCCCTCGACCGGCTCCGGCTACGTGCTGCCCGGGCTGGTCGACCTCCAGGTCAACGGGTACGGCGGGGTGGACTTCAACGCCGCAGGCGCCGAGGAGTTCGCGCACGCCCTCGCGGCGCTGGCCCGCGACGGGGTCCTCCACGTCCAGCCCACCGTCATCACCGACTCCGAGGACAACGTCGTCCGCCAGCTCGGCGTGCTCGGCAAGCTCCGGGAGGCCGCGCCGCGCGGCGCGAAGGTCGTCGGCGTGCATGCCGAGGGGCCGTTCCTTTCCCCGCACCACCGCGGGGTGCACCGCCCCGAGTACCTGCGCGACCCCGACCCCGCCCTCGTACGGCGCTTCCTGGCCGCCGGGCCGCTGCGCACCATCACCGTCGCCCCCGAGCTGCCCGGCGCGCTGGAGCTGATCTCCTGGGCCGCCCGGCAGGGCGTCATCGTGCAGGCCGGCCACTCCGGGGCCGACACGGCGACCGCGTACGCGGGCTTCGACGCCGGGGCGCGCGCGGTCACGCACCTGTTCAACGGGATGATCGCCTTCAGCCACCGCGCCCCCGGCATCGCGGGCGCGACGCTGAACCGGGAGGAGGTCGCCATCCAGCTCATCGCCGACGACATCCACCTGGCGCGGGAGACCTCGATGCTCGCGCTCAAGGCCGCCGAGCACCGGATCATGCTCGTGACGGACGCCGCGTCGCCGGCGGGCGCCGGGGACGGCGCCTTCACCGTGGGCGGCTTCACCGTCACCGTCACCGACGGGGTGCCGCGGCTGCCCGACGGGACGCTGGCCGGCAGCACCGTGACGCTGCTCCAGCAGGTGGCCAAGCTCGTCGCGCTCGGCTGGCCGGTCGACCGCGCCGTCAACCTCGCCAGCCGCGCCCCGGCCCGCTTCTACGGCCTGACCGGCGCGGGCGAGCTGACGCTCGGCGGCCCGGCCGACCTGATCGTCACCGACGAGGACGTCACGCCCGTTCGGGTGCTGGTCGGCGGAACGGAGTTGGCGGCATGAGCGTCCTCCTCCCGCGCGGGCTGATCGTCTCGCTCACCCCGTCGCCGCAGTCGCCCTGGCAGCACACGCAGGACGTGGTCCGGCTCGCCGCCGCCGCGCAGGCCGGCGGGGCCGTCGCCGTGAAGGTGGACGGACCCGACGCGGTGCGCGCGGTCAAGCGGAGCGTCCCCGGCCTGCCCGTGCTCGCCGTCAGCATCGACGGCTCGCACGGCGGGGCCGTCCGCATCACGCCCACCGTGCGGCACGCGGCAGCCCTCGCCGAGGCCGGCGCGGATGTCGTCGAGCTGGAGGCGGACTCCGCGGCCCGCCGCCACGACGGCCAGGACCTCGCCGAGCTGATCGCGTCGTTCGCCGCGCTGGGCAGGCCCGTCAAGGCGGGCGTTGCGGGCGTCGAGGACGCGCGCACCGCGGTGGCCGCGGGCGCGGCGATGGTCAGCTCCTCGACGATGGGCTACCCCGCCCGCCCCCACACCGGCCCCCTGCCCGACCTCGCCCTCGTCGCCGCCCTCGTCGCGAACACCGGCGTCCCCGTCGTCGCCGAACGCGGCTACGCCACACCGTCCGACGCCCGCGCCGCCTTCACCGCCGGCGCCCACGCCGTCGTCGTCGGCTCCGCCATCACCGACCCGGTCTGGCTCACCGCCCGCTTCGCCGCCGTGGCGTGACACCCCGCGGGCCGCATGAGGGCGCGTCAGTTCGCCAGCACCACGCCCAGCATCGCCAGCCAGCCCAGCGAGACCATGACAGGAAGCAGCACCATCACCAGGCCGGTCGGCGACGCCTCAAGCCACGCCGATCCCGGCTCCGCCAGTTGACGCCCCACGATGCGCTGCCCGCCGTGCCACGCCATGTGCTCCTCCAGCTCCACGACGGTGCTCTTGCGGGTCTGCAAATAGCGGCGCCCGTAACGCAGCATGACGGCGAAGGCCATGCCGGAGACGAACCCGATCACCGCGATGACCGCTCCGACCCCTCGGGCCACCTCGCGTGACTGCGCGCCCTCCTTGCCGAGGGTGAAGGCCAGGGTGGCGGCGAGGCCGGCGGTGATGTAGAGGAAATTGTTGAGCTTGTTCCAGTTGAGGAGGTCCTCGTGCTTGTATAAGTCCACCGCGATCTCGTATTGCGTCTGCAGCATCGACTCGCGCGGTTTGCGCGAGACCCACACCACGCGCAGTCGGCCGTCCGGCGGGCGTAGCCGGGTCAGTTCCTCGAAGCCCAGTTTCCGGTGGAAGTGACTCGACGCCTCGTTCCGCGGCTCGTTGACCACCGCGGCGATCACCGGCGCGGCCGTCCACTGCTCCAGCACATGGTGGTACAGCCGCGACGCAACACCCTGCCGCGACGCGTCGCGGGCCACGCACACCTGCTTGATCACCAGGAAGCTGCCCAGGGTGGTCTTGATCCGGTGGTTCAGCCACTCGTCCGGCTCGATCTGGGCGTCGCTGTAGGCCAGCAGGAATCCCAGGACGTCGGAGCCCTTGACGGCCACGTAGAAGTGCTCGGCGGTGGCCAGTCGCCTTTCGTACACCTCGGCGGTGTATTCCGACACCAGGAACCCTTCCTGGCTGGCCACACGCGGATCGGTGCCCTCCAGATTCCTGGACTGCGCCAACGCGAAAACCATCGGGACATGCGCCGACGTCGCCCGTACGATCTCGATCCCCGCCTGAGCAGGTGCGGTCATGCGCTCACCTCCCACTGAACGGACATACCAGGCCCCGCGACCAGCGTGACCTGACGCCCCGCCAGCCGCAAGGCCGCCCCACCCTGCCCCGCCGCCTGGCGGTCAGGACACCTGCCGGGTGAGGTCGAGCACCATGGCGGTGTAGTAGGGGGCCTCCTCCCACGGGTGGGAGCGCCCGACCTCCCGGTACCCCCAGCTGGCGTAGGCCTTCTGAGCCGCCATCGCCTCCGGCTCGGGGCGCACGGTGAGAGTGACCCGTTCGACATGCAGCCCCTCGCGCAGGAGCGCGTGCAGCGCGGCGGCGACCCCGCGACGCCGCCATGGCTTCACGACGGCAAGTTCGATGACGGCCAGCGTGCGGGCGCCGTCCTCCTGCGTGAAGCCGGCGGGCAGCTCTTCGACGACGCTGGTCCACCACTGGGTGTCGGCGGGGAGCGGATACCCGTAGCTGAACCCGACGACTTCCCCGCCCGCGCGGGCGAGTACCAGCCGCATCCCCGGCCGCCGGGTGTGCGCGTGGTAGTGCTCCACGAACTGCGCGACATCGCTGGGCCCTTCGCGGTACGGCGGCTCGGCGTAGACCTCCTCGTAGACTCCGAGGAAGTCATCGAGCCGCCGGGCGGCGTCGGCGCCTTCGTATATCTCGTACGCCGGCTCGGTGGCGGTCACGCGGCCCCCTTCGTCTGCGTGTACGCGGTCAGCTCCTCGACGGCCGCGCGGGCGCCGGCCGCGTCCTTGCGGCGCAGCAGAGCGGTCACCTCGCTGAGGCGCTTGGTCACGCGTCCGGACTCGACTTCGTCGAGGTGCTCCAGACTGCCGACGGCTTGGGCGGCGCCTTCGTCGACGCGGCCGTCCCGGATCAGGCTGTCGGCCAGCCGCAGGCGGTACAGCGCCCTGTTGCGGCCGTAGGTACGGTCCTGGTGGTCGAGCGCCGCCGCGAGGTATTGCACCGCGGCGCCATGCTGCCCAAGATCGGCGTAGAGGATGCCGTGCGCGTGGTTGAGTTCGGAGTGGCCGTGGAAAGCCGTCCACTCCGGGTCCGGGCGTCCTCTGCCGGTCCGGTCGAGCACGCGCATGGCGTCGGCGAGACGCCGTTCGGCGCCAGTACCGTCGCCCAGCAGTGACAGGGCACGTGCCTCCCGGGTCGCGGTGACCGACTGGAGAGCTGCCGAACCGAGCCGCTCGGCACGCTCCTGGGCGGCCCGGGCCAGCCGCAGTGCTCGGCAACCTCGCCGGCCAGCAGTCGGAGCTGACGCCCGATGGATTCCGGGTAGCTGCGGGTGCTCAATATCCGCCGTACCCGCCGCAGGTGCTTGACCGCCAGAGTGCGTACCTCGTCGCCGCCGTAGGCGTTGTCGAGCTGGAACAGCGAGCGCAGGCCCTCACGGAGTTCCAGGAGGTGGACGGTGCCGATCGCCCCGGTCGCCCCGGCCGGCGTCAGGGGGCGGATGTGCGCGGGCACACCTGCTGCGGCAGCCACACCCGCGGTATCGGCCAGAAACCCACGTCGTTTCACCGCAGGTCCACCTTTCTGCTCGGGAATCGGTCCGGCTCCTCCCACGGTGGCACCCGGCGGTAGCCGGGGGAAACCGAGCAGCGCCGGGCTCACACCGAACATCGCGTGGAGCACTCGCCACGCGGTCAGCCTCGGAGTGGGCGGATCGGGCTGCCGCCAGCGCAGGAACTGACGCTCGGTCACCGTAGCGCTCTCGCCCAGTACGGCCGCCGTCGCCTGGAAGGCCGGTAGGAAAGCCGCCGGTTTTGACCATCCGTGGGCAAGACATGCCTGTTCAAACGGCGTCATGACCTGCATGCGGCAGCACCTCCGGTGATTCCTCTCGCACCGACGGTAGCGGCGCGACAGCGGCTGAAAGTCCGGTGGTGACCAAAAGTCCGGCGGAATGTCCGCCCAAAGGTCGGGTCTGACATGGCGTCAGCGAGTTGGCTCTGTGCAAGGCAGACGACGCGCTGACGCCGCGCGCACATGCACGCCTTGGAGGCACACATGACCGCACGCCCGATCGTCACCCGGGAACGCGCCGCGTCCTGCTACTTCCGCACGACCGTCGACTCCCCGCACCGCAAGGCGCTCGTGCAGATCTGCGAGCCGTGCAACGAGAAGTGCCGGCACTGCTTCGTCAGCGCGACCGGGCGCGGCGCGTACATGCCGCTGGAGGCGGTGCGTGACCGGCTGATCCCGCAGCTTGCCGAATCCCGGGTCACCCGGGTGACGGTGACCGGCGGGGAGCCGTTCATGCACGCCGACCTCATCCAGATCGTCGCCGAGTTCCGCGCCGCGGGCATGGGCGTGGGCGTGTGCACCAACGCGACCATGCCGACCCGCCACCAGATCCAGCGCCTGGCGGAGCTGGGCGCCCACATGAACGTGAGCCTGGACGGATTCTCGCCGGACTCCCACGGTGTCTTCCGGGGGCGCCGCGAGGGTTTCCAGGAGACCGTCGACACCGTCGAGGCCTTCGCCGGGGCCGGTATCCTGCAAGGGCTGCTGTGCACGCCGAACAACCTCGCCGAGGACGAGGAGTACGCCCGGCTCTGCGAGTTCGCGAAGGAACACGGTGCGAAGTACGTGCTGATGAACCCGCTCGGGCAGATGGGGCGGGGCGCGAGCAAGGCCGCGCAGAGGCTGCGCCGTCCGGACGCCCACATGCGGCACATCCAGGAACTGGTGACGCCGTTCGCCGGGGAAGACCTGGACGTCACGCTCATCCGGTTCCCGAACGACGGCAAACCCCTCGCGGGATGCGAGGCCGGCACCATCATCTACGTCTTCACCGACGGCGGCGTGGCGATCTGCCCCTACCTGGTGTTCGCCGCGCGGACGGCGGTTTCCCGGCACCCGCCCACCGACTTCCTGGTCGGCAACGTCTGGGAGCACACGGACATCGCCGCCAGGCTGGACGCCTAGGCGCGGTCGACACCGAACAATGCCCTGTGGTGCCCGAGCGGTCCCGCCCTCTGCCCGTGGTGGGTCTGTCGTGACCGGGCTGTTCGTCTCGATCGACGGTCCGGGCGGGGTGGGGAAGTCGACCGTCACCGCGCTCGTCGCCGAGGAACTGCGTGCCGCAGGCGCTGCCGTGCTTGCGACCCGGGAGCCCAGCGACACCGCGCTCGGCCGGCTCGCCCGCAACGGCACCGACGACTACCGGGGCCTGACGATGGCATGCCTGATCGCCGCCGACCGCCACGCCGACATGCCCGACCTGGCCGTGATCCTCAACGCTCGCGCGGAGGTGCTGGACAAGCGGCTCACCAGCAGGGGAGCGCACAGCAGGTACGAGCGCGCGCCCGGGGGCCCGGCACGGGAATGTGCCGCGTTCCGCGAGGCCGCTAGGTTCCTGATGGCCGCCGGCGTACGCGTCGTCCAGTGCGATGCGAGCACCGACAGCCCGCAGGACGTCGCGCGCCGCGTCCTCGCGGCCGTCAGGGACATCGGAATGAGGGGCAGCCCATGAGCAGGCCCGGCACGCTGGGCGTGGCCACGTTCAACCTCAACAACCCGGGCCTGGCCCGCGCCGAACGCCAACTGGCCTACCTAGCGGCGCGGCCGGAACACCTCCTCGTACTGACGGAGACCGCCGACAGCGCGGGATGCGCCTTCCTTGCCGAGCGGTTCGCCGAGGCGGGGTACGCGGTGACGTTCCCGCGACCCGCACCGCGGGGTGAGCGCGGCGTGATGATCGTCAGCCGCCTCGCGACCCGTCCGGCCCCATTCGCGCTCACCTACCTGCCGCACCGTGCCGTCGCGGTGAGCGTGGACACCGCGGACGGGCCGCTCGACGTGATCGGCCTGTATGTGCCGTCACGGGACGCCTCGCCCGAGAAGACGGAGCGGAAGCGTCGGTGGCTCAAGGAGTGCGCCGCCACGCTGCCCGACGGCCGGACCGGGGCACGTATCGTGCTCGGCGACTTCAACGTCCTGGAGCCCGGCCACACGCCGCGCTACCGCTTCTTCGCGCCGTTCGAATACGCCTTCTACGATGCGTTCGCCGCCGCCGGATACACCGACGCCTTCCGTGCCCTGCACCCTACGGCGCTCGCTTATTCCTGGGTCGGCAGGACCGGGGACGGTTACCGGTACGACCACGCGCACACCTCCGGCCGGCTCGCGGCAGTCCTGCGCAGTTGCTCGTACGTTCATGAGCCGCGCGTCATGGAGGGCCGGCTCACCGACCACTCGGCGCTGGCCGTGCAACTGGCCGTCGCCCCGGCCGGGTTGCTGCCGACGACCGACCCGAAGCAGGCCGGCGAGCTCGCGCCGGTGCTGTTCTGAACCGCCCGTACGGCCCATAGGAGGACATGGCGATGGACGCCGAGACCTGGGAGCAGATCAGCCGTATCCGCCGGTGGCTGGACGATGAGGCCGGGGCGGGGGCGGAGGACGTGCGGCTGCTGCGGGTGCTCAAGATCAGCGAGGAGGTGGGGGAGGTCGCGGAGGCGCTGCACGGGGCGTTGGGGGCGAACCCGAGGAAGGGGGCCTCCCACACATGGGACGACGTCCGCAAGGAGCTGGTGGATGTGGCGGTGACGACGTTCGTGGCGCTGGCGACGCTGTCGGCGGAGCCGGCTGAGGTGTTCGGGAATCGGCTTCAGGAGATCGTCGCCCGCATTGAGCCGTCCGGCGGGGCCACGTAAGGAGTCAGGGGGCGCGCAGGGTGTGGAGGGCGGCGGTGAAGGTGGGGGTGGTGGCGGCCAGGGGGGCGAAGAAGGCCGCGTCGCAGGCTTCTGCCGCCGCTACCGCGGTGTTGGCCAGGGTGGCGCCCTCCTGGGTGAGGGTGAGGGTGCGGGCGCGGGCGTCGTGGGGGTGGGGGGCGCGGGTCAGGAGGGCGCGGGATTCGAGGGTGCGCAGGACCTGGGAGGTCATCATCGGGTCGGTCGCCGCGTGGTCGGCGAGGCGGCGCTGGGTCACCGGGGTGCCCTCGGCCTGGAGGTAGGCCAGGGACGCCAGCAGGACGAACTGGACGTGGGTCAGGCCGTACGGCTTCAGGGCCGCGCGCTGGGCCGCCTGCCAGCGGTTCGTCACCTGCCACAGCAGCAGGCCGGGGCTCTCGTCCGCGGAGGCGAAGCCCGTCGCCAGGCCCTTGCCCGGGTCCGCGGGGCCGGGCTCCGCTGGGCCGGGCTCCGCGGGGGGCGTGCTCATGATTCCGCCCGGGCCTTCAGGCGGTCGAGGTCGGGCTGGAGGGCCGCCGCGATGTTCTTGCCCAGGGCCAGGTTCCAGATACGGGCCAGCGGGCCGCGCAACGTCACCGTCACGTCCACCCGGGTGGCGCCGTCGGGCGTGGTGGAGACCTCGTGGTGGAAGGTGAGGCGCGCGCCGAGCAGGCTGGAGACGTCGGTGAACTCCTTGCCGGGGACCAGGGCCGTCACCCGGAAGGGCACCTTGGGCGCGCCCTTGGGCTTCAGCTCGCCCTTCGCGCCGGCCCGGAAGGGCCCGTCGAGCCGCACCCACTCGGTGTCGGTGTTCCATTCGGGCCAGGTCGCCATGTCGGCCCAGCGCTCGAAGAAGGCGTCGGGGGGCGCGGTGGACGTGATCTGCGCGGTGCCGAGGGTGATCATGTAATTAATATGCGCGCATACTATTGCTGCCGTCAAGGGCAACCATGACCCACGCCTGAGAGACTGACCTGGATGAACGACATGACGAGCGGGCGCGCCCGGGCCCACATCGACCTCGCGGCGCTGCGGGCGAACGTCGCCGCCCTGCGGGCCAAGGCCCCCGGCGCGGCCTTCATGGCGGTGGTGAAGGCCGACGCGTACGGGCACGGCATGGTGCCCTGCGCACGGGCCGCGCTGGAGGCGGGCGCGACATGGCTGGGCGTGGCCACCCCCGAGGAGGCGCTGGCGCTGCGCGCGGCCGGCGTCGGCGGGCGGGTGCTGTGCTGGCTCTGGACGCCCGGCGGGCCCTGGCGCGCCTGCGTCGAGGCCGGCGTCGACGTCACCGTCAGCGCGCACTGGGCGCTGACGGAGGTCACCGCGGCGGCACGGGAGGCCGGCCGCCCCGCCCGCGTCCAGCTCAAGGTCGACGCCGGCCTCGGCCGCAACGGCGCCCAGCCCGCGCAATGGCCCGGCCTCACCGCGGCGGCCCGCGCGGCGGAGCAGGCCGGGCTCATCCAGGTCACCGGCGTCTGGGCGCACTTCAGCTGCGCCGACGAGCCCGGCCACCCCTCGATCACCCGCGAGCTGCAGGTCTTCCGCACCGCGCTGGAGCAGGCCGCCGACGCCGGCCTGGAGCCCGAGGTGCGGCACATCGCCAACTCGCCGGGCACCCTCACCCTCCCCGAGTCGCACTTCGACCTCGTCCGCCCGGGCGTGGCGATGTACGGGATCTCGCCGGTGCCGCAGGTCGGCGGGCCCGCGGACTTCGGGCTGCGGCCGGTGATGACGCTGGCCGCGCGGCTCGCGAGCGTCAAGGCCGTGCCCGGCGGCCACGGCGTCAGCTACGGGCACCACTACGTCACGCCCGGGCCGACGACGCTTGCGCTGGTGCCCGTTGGGTACGCAGACGGTGTGCCGCGGCATGCGTCCGGCGCGGGGCCGGTCCTGGTGGCCGGGAAGTGGCGGACGGTGGCGGGACGGGTGGCGATGGACCAGTTCGTGGTGGACCTCGGCGGCGACAGCGCAGAGCCGGGCGACGAGGCCGTGCTGTTCGGCCCCGGCGACCGCGGCGAGCCCACCGCCGAGGACTGGGCGCGGGCGTGCGGCACGATCGCGTACGAGATCGTCACCCGCGTGGGCAGCCGCGTTCCGCGGGTATACGGCGGGGTGTGACGAGCCGTGGGAGACGGCGTGCGATGGGAACGGGCGGGTCTGGTGGGCGCGGTGATCGGCGTGGCGGCGGCGGGAGCAGCCGCCGGCGTGGCGATCGACCGGCTGACCGTGAGCCGGGGCGTACGCCGCAAGGCGCAGCTCGCGCTCGACGCGGCGGGCCCGTACGGCGCCCTGCGCGGCACGGCGGGCACGGCCGTCGCGGAGGACGGCACGGAGCTCTACTACGAGGTCGACGAGGCCGAGCCGGACGAGCCCGCCGCTGAGCCGCCCCGGCGCGGCTGGCTGCGGCAGCGCCGCGGCGCCCCGGACGCGTCCCCGCCGCGGCTCACCGTGGTCTTCAGCCACGGCTACTGCCTCAACCAGGACTCCTGGCACTTCCAGCGCGCCGCCCTGCGCGGCACGGTGCGGGCCGTCTACTGGGACCAGCGCAGCCACGGCCGCAGCGAGCGCGGCCGTGACCAGGCCGCGGGCGGCCCGGCGACCATCGACCAGCTGGGCCGCGACCTCAAGGCGGTGCTCGACGCGGCCTGCCCCGAGGGCCCGGTGGTGCTGGTCGGCCACTCCATGGGCGGCATGACGGTGATGGCCTTCGCCGATCAGTACCCGCAGTACGTACGCGAGCGCGTCGCGGGCGTGGCCTTCGTGTCGACCTCGTCCGGCAAGCTCGCGGCCGTGACGCTGGGGCTGCCGGCGGTCGGGGCGCGGGCCTTCCGGGCGGTCGCGCCGGGGCTGCTGAAGGTCATGGGCAGCCAGGCCGACCTCGTCGAGCGGGCCCGCAAGGCCACCGCCGAGCTCTTCGCCGGGGTCATCAAGCGCTACTCGTTCGGCTCGGACGTCGAGCCCTCGGTCGCCCGGTTCGCCGAGCGGCTGATCGAGTCCACGCCGATCGACGTGGTCGCCGAGTTCTACCCGGCCTTCACCGAGCACGACAAGGGCGACGCGCTCGCCGTGCTGGACGGGCTGCCCGCGCTGGTGCTCGCCGGCGACAAGGACCTGCTCACGCCGAGCGCGCACAGCACGGAGATCGCCGAGAAGCTGCCGGCGGCCGAGCTGGTCGTCGTCCCCGGCGCGGGCCACCTGGTGACCTTCGAGCGGCCCGACATCGTCGACCCGGCACTCGCCCGGCTCATCGCGCAGGCCGCGGACGCGGTACGCGCCCCGGTCGGCGCGGCCTTGCGGGAACTGGCCGAGAGCCGCACGCAAGGCGATGCACAGGTGGTGTACGGCGGGTGACACGGGCCCGGCGGGCGGCAGGCGGCGCGTAGGCTTCCCGTACATGGGCACACCGCACGAGGACCTGCACCCGACGGGCACGCAGGACCGGCCGACGACCGCCGTCCGCGTCACCGTACGAACCGCCGAGCGCATGCGCGATCTGGGGCGGCGGCTCGCCCCGCTGCTGGGGCCCGGCGATCTCGTCCTGCTCAACGGCGAGCTGGGCGCCGGCAAGACCACGCTGACCCGCGGCCTCGGCGAGGGCCTGGGCGTGCGCGGCGCCGTCACCTCTCCCACCTTCGTCATCGCCCGTGTCCACCCCTCCCTGACCGGCGGCCCGGCCCTCGTGCATGTGGACGCCTACCGGCTGGCCGGCGGATTGGACCAGATGGAGGATCTGGACCTCGACGTGTCGCTGCCGGAGTCGGTGGTGGTCGTGGAGTGGGGCGAGGGCAAGGTCGAGGAGCTGTCGGAGGCGCGGCTCCAGGTCGTGATCGAGCGCACGGTCGGTACGACGCCGGACGCGGACGACGACGCGCGCGTGGTGACGGTGACGGGCGTGGGCCCGCGCTGGGCGCTGGTGGACCTCGCGCCGCTGCTGGAGGCGTGAGCGCGCGCCGGGCGGGGCCGCGAGGGGAATGAACCGACAGGCTGTCGGGAAGATGTTGCGCACGGACGGGCACCCGTGATGTCCTGGTTCCAGGCGCCTGGTTAGGGCTGCCTAACTTCCACCGTTCGGGGAGGCACCATGCCGGCCGACGACCAGCCCCGCTCCCTGCCCGCGCCCACCTTCCGGGACCTCCTCGCCGCCGCGGAGGCGGCCCGCCGGGTCTCCACGCCGCCACCCGCGCCCGCGCAGCCGGCACCCCGGCCGGCGGCTCGCCCGCACGTGCCCGACCAGGACGCGGCCTAGCCCGTCAGGGTGAATTCACGGAGGCCGGGGCGTCGGTGAATCCACGGAGGCCGGGGCCTCGGGCGCGCTTCCGCGCGCTCAGGGCATGACCTCGATCGCGAGCCCCATCGTCGCGAACTGCCACAGCGCCGCGGTGTCCGCCCGCGAGGCCCGGATCGCCGCGTTCTGCTTCTTCGGGTCCGGCTTGTCCAGTGAGCCGTCCACGGCCGCGCTGAAGCCGATGTTCACGCCGTTCGTCATCGCGAACAGCACCGTGTGCTCGACCTGCTTGCCGTCGCCGCCCACGCCCACGTCCCGGCGGAAGAACACGTGGTGCAGCCCCTTGCTGGGCTTCACGTTCCCCGCGACCACCGGATACGTCCGTACGACCTGCGTCCCGTCCACCAGCCACACCCGCTGCAGCGCCAGGCTGTAGACGACGCGCTTGCCTATCCCGGAGTGCAGCGGCAGCGGGAACGTCTTCGGTGTCGGCTTGACCGTCGCGGTCTTCTTCGGCGGGGTCGCCGAATGCGCCGCCGCCGGTGTCTTGGGGGCCGAGCCCGACGCCTGCGCCGCCAGCACGGCGATGACGGCGATCGCCGCCGCGGTCAACCCGGTGACCATGGTGCCGGCCTTGACTGCCACGGGTGTCCTCCCCTCGGGTTGCGCGCTCGCTCCCCGTTGACGGTAGCAGCAGCGGAGACCGCCGCGGCCGGGGCGCGGACCGTGCCCGTACCCTGGGGGCGTGCTGCTGCTTGCCTTCGACACCGCCACACCCGCCGTCACCGCCGCCCTGCACGACGGGGAGCGGGTGCTCGCCGAGTCCACGGTCGTCGACGCGCGCAGGCACGGCGAGTTGCTGGTGCCCGCCGTGGACCGGGTGCTGGGCGCCGCCGGGCGTGCGCTGGCCGACGTCACCGGCGTCGTCGTCGGCGTCGGGCCCGGCCCGTACACCGGCCTGCGGGTCGGCCTGGTGACCGCGACCGCCTTCGGCGACGTCCTGGGCGTGCCCGTGCACGGCCTGTGCACGCTCGACGGGCTCGCGTGGGCGGCCGGCGAGGCGGGGCTGCACGGGCCCTTCACCGTCGCCACCGACGCGCGCCGCAAAGAGGTCTACTGGGCCCGCTACGACGGCCCCGGCGCGCGCGTCACCGAGCCCGCCGTGGACCGGCCGGCCGACCTGCCCGGCGACGTACGGGCGCTGCCCGCGGTCGGCGCGGGCGCCGCGCTCTACCCCGAGCACTTCCCGGACCGCCGCCCCGACCCCGCGCACCAGTCCGCCGGGGCGCTCGCCGCGCTCGCCGCGCACCGGCTCGCCGCCGGGCAGGCGTTCCTGCCGCCGCTGCCGCTGTACCTGCGGCGGCCGGACGCGCAGGTGCCGGCCGGCTACAAGGCGGTCCTGCCGACGTGAGCGACGCCCCCGAGGCCGCCGCGGACGCCGGTACGACGGCCCGTACGCCGCCGGAGGCGGTCGGCGAGGTCGAGTTGCGGGACATGCGGTGGTGGGACATGGACCGGGTGCTCGGCCTCGAACACGACCTCTTCCCGGACGACGCCTGGTCGCGCGGCATGTTCTGGTCCGAGCTGGCCGACACCCGGCACCCGGCGGCGACCCGGACGTACCTCGTCGCCGAGACGCCCGGCGGTCGTATCGTCGGTTACGCGGGGCTGGCCGCGGTCGCCGACACCGGCGACGTGCAGACCATCGCGGTGGCCCGCGACCACTGGGGCACCGGGCTCGGCGCCCGGCTGCTCGGCGCGCTGCTGCGGGCGGCGACCGACGCGGAGTGCCACGAGGTGCTGCTGGAGGTGCGGGTGGACAACACGCGCGCCCAGCGGCTCTACGCACGCTTCGGCTTCACGCCGATCGGCATCCGCAAGGGCTACTACCAGCCGGGCAACGTCGACGCGCTCGTGATGCGCCGCGCCGACCCGGCGGACGCGGTGGCGCCGGCGGAACCGGCCGACCCCGCGGACCCGACCCCGAACCCGGACAACGGCTGAGGAACCCGAGAAACCCATGGCAGACGAACCCCTCGTGCTCGGCATCGAGACCTCGTGCGACGAGACCGGCGTCGGCATCGTGCGCGGGCACACCCTGCTCGCCGACGCCGTCGCCTCCAGCGTCGACGAGCACGCGCGCTACGGCGGCGTCGTCCCCGAGGTCGCCAGCCGCGCGCACCTGGAGGCGATGGTCCCCACCATCCAGCGCGCCCTCAAGCAGGCCGGCGTCGCCGCGAGCGACCTCGACGGCATCGCCGTCACCGCAGGTCCCGGCCTGGCCGGCGCGCTGCTCGTCGGGGTCGCGGCGGCGAAGGCGTACGCGTACGCGCTCGGCAAGCCGCTGTACGGCGTGAACCACCTGGCCTCGCACATCTGCGTGGACCAGCTCGAACACGGCGCGCTGCCCGAGCCGACGATGGCGCTGCTGGTCTCCGGCGGGCACTCCTCGCTGCTGCTCGCGCCCGACATCACCTCGGACGTACGGCCGCTGGGCTCGACCATCGACGACGCGGCCGGCGAGGCGTTCGACAAGGTCGCGCGGGTCCTCGGCCTCGGCTTCCCCGGCGGGCCCGCGATCGACCGGTACGCGCGGGACGGCGACCCCGCTGCGATCGCCTTCCCGCGCGGGCTGACCGGCGGGCGCGACCCGCTCTACGACTTCTCCTTCTCGGGCCTGAAGACGGCGGTGGCGCGGTGGGTCGAGGCGCGCCGCCGGGACGGGCAGGACGTGCCGGTGGCCGATGTCGCCGCGTCCTTCCAGGAGGCCGTCGTGGACGTGCTGACCCGCAAGGCGCTGCGGGCGTGCCGGGACAACGGCGTGGACCACCTGATGATCGGCGGCGGTGTCGCGGCGAACTCGCGGCTGCGCGCGCTGGCGATGGAGCGCTGCGAGAACGCCGGGGTACGGCTGCGGGTGCCGCGCCCGGGGCTGTGCACGGACAACGGGGCGATGGTCGCGGCGCTCGGCGCGGAGATGGTGGCGCGCGGCCGGGCGGCCTCGACCTTCGACCTGCCGGCGGACTCGTCCCTGCCGGTGACGGAGGTGTCCGTGCCGGGGCACACGCACGGGGGCACGCACACCCATACGCACGAGGTCAGCGAAGGCAACCTCTACGGATGACCGTCACCTTGATGTGGGAGGCCGCGGGCGCGCCGGGCCGCGGCCCCGAGCTGCTGGCCTGGGCCCGGGAGGCGGCTGCCGCCGGGCCGCCCGGCTACCTGCGGCGGGAGTTCTTCACCGCGCCGGGCTACCGGGTCCTCGTCCTGACCTGGTGGCCGGCGCGGTCCGCCGCGGTGGAGCTGCCCGCCCCGCCGGCGGAGCTGGTCCGCCGGGACGTCCACCGCTGGCGCTTCACCTCCGTGGAGGTGGCGGAGCCTTAGGGCCCCGAGCCTCAGGCCCCGGTCCCGGTCCCGGCTTGCAGCCGCAGGCCGGTGAGCGTCAGCTCCAGCGCCGAGCGGAACTGGTCGACGTCGTCGTGCCCGTCGAACTCGTCGACGATCTCGTGCACGAACGGGAACTCCGCGGGGTCCAGTTCCCGCCACGCCTGGGCGTAGCGGTGCAGGAAGTCCTCGCGGTTCACCGCGCCGTCCAGCACCTCCTGCGGCGGTTCCTGCCCCAGGTCGACGGCCGAGCCGACGACGACCCCCACGACCGCGGACACCGCGTGGAAGCGCTGCCGGGCGGTGAGGTCGAGGCGGAGGGTCGGCTCGCCGAGCTTCTCGTACAGGCGCAGGGAGTTGCCCTGGACGTCGGTCTCGCGCATGAAGTAGGCGCCCAGCCACGGCCGGTCCACGATCGCGTCGAAGAGCGTCAGGGCCATCGCGCGCAGGTCGTCGATCGGGTCGTCGAGGGCCGGGAGGCGCTCGATGTCGGCCAGCACCGTGCCGATGACGTGGTCGGTGGCGCGGTCGAGCAGCTCCTCCTTGCTCGCGACGTACCAGTAGATGCTGGCCACGCCGCCGCCGAGGCGCTGGGCGAGGGCCCGGAAGGTGAGCGCCTGCGCGCCGGCCTCGTCCAGCAGCGCGACGGCCTCGGTGAGCACGGACTCCATCGAGTGCGAGGCCCGGCGGCGGCCGTCGGGGTGGCGGCTGCGGCGGGCCTCGGCGGTGCGGCTCTGGGGGCGTGCCATGGCTCACATCCCTCGCGATCTTGCGTCGTATCGAACGTTGTTCTATCGTAGCTCATCGTACGGTGTTCGATAGCCGAACCGCGTTCGATAGGAGGACTGCCATGACGACCGCCACGCCGCACCACCCGTCCCGCGCCTACCCGTCCCTGCGGGCGGCGTGGATTCCCCTGGCCGCCCTCTGCCTGGCGTTCTTCGTCGAGATGGTGGACAACACGCTGCTGTCGATCGCGCTGCCCACGATCGGCCGCGACCTCGGCAGCGGGACGACCGCGCTGCAATGGGTCACCGGGGCGTATTCGCTCACCTTCGGCGGGCTGCTGCTCACCGCGGGGTCGATGGCCGACCGGCTCGGCAGGCGCCGGGTGCTGCTCGTCGGGCTCGGCGTGTTCGGCGCGCTGAGCCTGTGCGTGCTGCTGGTCACCACCGCGGGCGAGCTCATCGCGCTGCGGGCCGCGCTCGGTGTCGCCGCGGCGGCGATGGCGCCGATCACGAACTCGCTGGTCTTCCGGCTGTTCGACGACAAGGCGCTGCGGATGCGGGCGATGACGGTGATGATCGTCGTCGGCATGTCCGGCTTCGTGCTCGGCCCGCTGCTCGGCGGCACCGCGCTGGCGCATGTGCGGTGGGAGTGGCTGCTGGTCGTCAACGCGCCCATCGCGGTGCTCGCGTGCGTCGGCGTACGGCTCGGCGTCCCGGCCGACCGGCCCGAGGACCTGACCCGCGACGCGCTCGACCTGCCCGGCGCCGCGCTGAGCGTGACCGCGATCGGGCTCGCCTGCTACTCGCTGACCAGCGGCGTCGACCACGGCTGGCGCTCGGCGATCACCCTCGCCTCGATCGCCGGCGCGCTTGCCGCCGGGTTCGCCTTCGTACGGCACGAGCGGCGCAGCGCCGCGCCCATGCTGGACCTGGCGCTCTTCTCCAACGGCACCGTCCGCGGCGCCGCCATCGCGCAGATCGGCACGTCCGTCGCGATGGCCAGCGTGATGTTCGGGCTGATCCTGCACTTCCAGTACGCCTACGGGTGGAGCCCGGTGCGGGCAGGCCTGGCGAACCTGCCGATGATCGCGACGATGCTGCTGGCGACCCCGCTGTCCGAATGGCTCGCCCGCCGGTTCGGCCACCGCGTGGCCTGCCTCGTCGGCGCGGCCTTCCTGGCCGGCGCGCTGGCCGGCCTGTCGTGGGGCGTGGACCACGGGTACGCGGCGATCGCCGTCTGCATGGTGCTGATGACCATCGGGCTGCGGACCGTCATGACGATCTGCGCGGTCGCCCTCGTCGACGCGATGCCGGCCAACCGCACCTCCATCGGCGCGGCCCTCAACGACACGGCCCAGGAGGTCGGCTCCAGCATCGGCACCGCCCTGGTCGGCACCCTGATCGCCGCCCTGGTCACCACAACCCTGCCGTCCGGCACCTGGAGCACCGCCCTGGTCGCCTCCTTCTTCCACGGCGAACGCATCACCTACGCCGTCATCGCCGCGATCGTCGCGATCATCGGCGTCGGCGGCGCCCTGAGCCTCACCAACTCCCACACGACGGAGGACCACCCCGAGGACCAGCCCACCCCGGAACCCGCCACCGCCACCAACTCCCTCTGACGCCCCCCCGGGCGGCGGACCCCCAAGGCCCGCCGCCCACCCCCTAACCCGCTGGCACCCACCCGAACCCCCGTGCGAGCCTGCTGCTCCATCCGCCGACCGGGAGTGCCGCCGTGCTGATCGTGAGCCCCGTGCTGGAGACGACGGACGTGGGTGAGTTCGGGTTCTGGCCGGTGGTCGGGGTGGCGTCCTGTCGGTTTGTTCCGGTGTCGGGGGGGATGTCGGGGCTTTGGGTGGGGAGTGCGGTGGCGATGCTCGCCGGGTACAACGCGCGGGTGGATGACGGCGAGGGCGTTCCGGGGGACGGGGAGGCGTTGGTGCGGCGGCTTGCGGAGGCGGAGACGGTGCTCGCGCCGGGTGGGCTGCGGTTCCACGACACCGCGACCGGGGTCACCGTCGAGCCGGGGTGCTGCTGTGGGCTGGAGGACTGGCGGGAGTGGTACGACGTCATCGACGGGGAAACGTTGTGGCTCGGACACGACCCGGCGCCGCGGTTCGAGCACGGTGGGGACGTCGTACGGCTGTGGCCGGACGGGCGGGATGCGGCGGAGGCACCCGAGGGGCCGGCGGTGGAGGTTGTGGTGGCCGAGCTGCCGGCGGTGCTGCGGGGGGTGCAGGAGGAGTTGCGCGGCTTTCTGCGGGGCGTCGGGGAGTGGGCGGGCTCGCGGTTCCCGGGCGTTGGGGAGGGGCTGGTGGCCAGGCTTGGGGAGGGGTTGGTGGTCAGGGGGTGACGGGGTGGGACAGGAGCATTGTTGGGGTGCCGGCGGTGCGGGTCAGGATGACGGTGGCGGAGTTGGGGCCGCGGGGGGATACGCGGCGGCGCAGGTCTTCCGGGGAGACGGCGGAGCCGCGCTTCTTCACCGTCAGGACGCCGATCCCGCGGTCGCGCACCAGGGCCTTGAGGCGCTTGAGGTGGAAGGGGAGCACGTCGGTGATCTCGTACGCGGTCGCGTACGGCGTCGGGCGCAGCTCGTCCGCCGTGACGTAGGCGATCGTCGGGTCGATGAGGCCGCCGGCCAGCTCCTCGGCGACCTCGGCGACCAGGTGCGCGCGGATCACGGCGCCGTCCGGCTCGTAGAGGTAGCGCCCGACGGGGCGTACGGGCGGGTCGGGCAGGCCGCGGCCGGTCAGGGTGGCGCCGGAGGGCAGCAGGGTCGCCCGGCGGGCGCCGGGGCGTACCCGGTCACCTCCCGCGTCGAACCACAGCACCGCCTCCTTGACGTCGCCGCCGTCCGAGATCCACTCCGCCTCCGCGGCCGGCGGCACCGCCTCGTGCGGGATGCCCGGCGCGACCTTCACCGCCCCGGGTGAACCCGCCGCGGCCGTGCCCAGCGCCCACGACAGCGGCGGCGAGTACGCCTCGGGGTCGAACACCCGGCCGCGCGCGGTCCGCCGCGCCGGGTCCACGAAGACGCCCTCCCGGCCGCCCGCCCCGACGTCCGTGACGTCCCCGCACACGACCTCCAGCCGCTCCGCCAGCCCCAGCGCCTCGGCGTTCGCCCGCACCACCGCGCACGTCAGCGGATCGCGGTCCACCGCCGTGACCGTCAGCCCATGGCGCAGCAGCGCCAGCGCGTCCCCGCCGACCCCGCAGCACAGGTCCGCCACCGCCCCCGGCCCGTACGCCGCGAACCGCCGCGCCCGGTGCTCGGCGACCGGCGCCCGCGTGGACTGCTCAAGGCCGTGCGGCGTGAAGTACATCCGCCCGGCGTCCGCCCCGAACTTCGCCGCCCCGCGCTGCCGCAGCCGCGCCTGCGTGAGCGCCGCCGCGACCAGCCCGGCGTCGTGCGTCCGCCGCAGCCGCGTCGCCACCGCCAGGTCGTCCGCGGGGTCGTGCTCCCGCAGCCGCGCGAGCAGTTCCTGCCCTTCGTCGCTGAGCAGCATGTCAAGGTCCTCGGGCGTCACCCGCCCATTGTGCCGGGGCTGCCGCCGCCCGGTTCGCCGGCCGCCGCGTCTGCCGGGTGCAGCCGCACCCGGTCGTCGAGTTCGCAGTGGGCTCCGTGGATGGCCTGTACACGCCACATCGGTCCGGATGCCCGGCAGCGGCAGCCACGGCAAGAAGGGCACCGCCGGGCCGCTCCAGCCTCTCCGACCCCCGTTCTCGCAGGTGAGCGAAGGGATCAGTCCCTGTCTTCCTGCAACTTCAACATCTGGAAGAAGCCGCCGGCCTGGTCGATCAGCTCGTCATACGTACCCGTCTCGGAAACGCGGCCCTGGTCGAGGACGACGATGCGGTCGGCGAGGCGGGTGTTGGCCAGGCGATGGGTGATGAAGACCGTGGCCCGCCCGTGGGCGAGTGCCTTGAGCCTGGTGTAGATACGGTGCTCGGCGCGGGCGTCGAGCGCGGCGGTCGGCTCGTCCATCACCAGTACGGGCGCGTCGCGGTGGAAGGCTCGGGCGACCGCGACGCGCTGCCACTGCCCGCCCGAGAGGTCGTGACCGCCCCACCAGGAGCGGGCCAGTGAGGTGTCCAACCCGTGCGGCAGCGCGGCGATGACGCTATCGGCGCCGGCCGCCTCGGCCGCGGCGTGCACGGCCGTGTCGCCGTCGGGGCGGGGCTGGCCGAGGGTGATGTTCTCCCGGGCGGCCAGCGGCCAGCGGGTGTAGTCCTGCGGCACGAGCGCCACCTTGGACAGCACCCCGGCCGGGTCGGCATCCGCCAGGTTCATCCCGTCCCACCGCACCGAGCCCCCGGTGGGGAGGAACAGCCCGGTCAGCACCCGGGCGAGGGTGCTCTTGCCGGCGCCGTTCTCGCCGACCAGCGCGATGACCTCACCGCGCTTGAGGTCCAGGTTGATGCCGTCCAGCGCGGGCCGGTCGGCCCCGGGGTAGGTGAAGGAGACGTCCGTGGCGGTGATCACCTGCGGCCCGTCCTCAGCAACCTGAGCCGAACCGCGGCAGGTCGTCCACGGCTTGGCCACAGCAAGGAAGCGTGCCCAGTCGTCCAGCGACAGGGAGATGCGGAACAGCCGGGCCCCGGCCCGGACCGTGGTGGCCAGCGCTGCTCCGGAGGTCCGCACCGCCAGCGCGGCGGTCCCCGCGGCGGCCGGCTCCATGCGGCCGGCGGCCATGAGCAGTACGAGCACACCCCAGATGGCAGCGGTGCCGACGGCGGTGAGGGCATCGCCGACGCCCTGCACCACCAGGGCCTTGCGGGTGGCCTTGAGCTGTTCTGCCTCCAGGCGGCCGGAGACGATGCGGTACTGCCGGATGAGGAAGCCGGCCATGGTGCCCGCGCGGACCTCGTCAGCGGTGTTCCGCTCGGTGGTGTACGACCGGAAGACGCTGCGGAGCCGGGCGTCGGCGAGGTTGCGGTGGTGGGCCGTATGCTCGATCCGCGCCCCACGGACCGCACCCCACGCACACGGGATGACCGAGGCGACCAGCAGCGGCAGCATCACCGGGTGCAGCACGGTGACGACCGTGGCGGCGGCGGCCAGCTGCGCGGCGGCCGAGGTCAGCAGCTGGGCGTCGAGGATGAGGTCGCCGGTCTTCTCCGCGCCGTCGCAAGCGGCGGCGTGCGCGTCCTCGAAGTCCGGGTCCTCGTACGCCACCAGCTCGGCGGCCGTCGCCGCCGTGATGACCTCAAGGTCCGCTTCGCGTACGGCCTTCGGCGCGAGCCGGGCCGCTGCCCCGCGGGCAGCAGCGTCGAGCAGATAGCGGCCACAGGCGGCGAGAGCGAGTACCACCACAGCGGTCAGGCTCTGTTGCAGCCCGGCGGCGATGTCACCGCCGCCGAACACGGCGGCCAGCACACGGGTGGTGGCCGCCAGCGCGGTCGCGGTAAGGGCGGCAGCGCCGATCTGGCAGATCAGCAGGGCCCGGACCGCGCGGCGGTCGGTGCGCCGACCGAGCCGAGCCGCCTCGGCGAGAGCGCCGGGGAGACGGCGCGCCATCGCCCACGTGGACAGGTTGACGCTCGCTTCGAAGTGCCGGTCGGAGGCCAGGCGCATCACGGGCGGCTGCCCCGCGCCGGCGACGGACGACGGGAGTACGGAAGAACTCACGAGGCCATGAGGGAGCCGAACCCGGCCACCGGGCAACGGGATTGTTCCGCGTCCTCCGCAACACCCCTGGCCGCCCCACCCAGCCGTCAGCCTCGGAGCCCGGCTTCCACTCATTCGAGTGAGGCTGTGGCCCGGGGCGGGGACGCTCGGACCGGCCCCGGGCCACAGCAGTGAAGGGACGTCTACGGCACGGCGAGGACCGGCGTCCAGGGCCGGTCGACGGCGTCGCCGATGTCGCGGCCGACCGCGCCTTCGGCTACATCGGCCCAGGCATGTGCGGCGTCCGGCAGGAAGCGGGCGCCGAGCACCCAGCGGGCCTGGCGGCCGGTGAGGGCCGTCGCGATGACGGCGGCGAGACTGATCTCCATGCACGCGATCCGGCCCGGCCACCAGGAGGGAATCACCGCCTGCACCGCGGCGTGAAGGGCCTCCAGCCGGGCGAGGCGCGCGTACGGCAGGCCGCGCAGGAGACGGACGGCGGCGATCTGCCAACGCAGCGGCAACCGGCTCATCACCAGGGAGACGGCGAGTGCGGCGGCGGCCACCAAGCGGTCACGCACCGGGGCGGTGGGCCGGGCAGCGGGGACCATGACCGTCATCGGCGCCACCACCTTCGCCGCGCTCGCCGGGGCCGGTCGGTGTCGACGAGCACGCCGGCGGCCACGAGCCCTTCGATGAACGCGGCGATCTGAACCCTGACCTGCTGCGGGTCCTGGCCGGTGGGGACGGCGATCTCGTCGGCGAGCCCGGCCGTGCCGCCGCAGACGGTGACGGCATGCCAGATCCGGGAGGCGTCCGGATCGAGCATCAGCCAGACTCCGCGCCGGACGTCGAGCACCACCGTGCCGTAGGCGCCCGTGGCGTGATGGACGTGCGGGGCGGGGGTCAGCATGCCGCCGCCTCCCTCCCGGTCGTCTGCCCACTCAGCCACCAGCACGTCACGATCAGCTGGTGCAGGTCGGCGATCACCATGGCGCTCTGCCCCCGGGCCGCCTGGGCCAGCGAGGCACTGACGGCCGCAGGGTCGATCAGTCCGGCGTCCGCGAGCGGACTGGAGGCGATCAGCTCGGTGAGCCGGCCGAGGTGACGGGCGAGTCCGGCGATGCGCTGGGCGGTGAACGACCCCTTCGAGCGCCGGGAAGTCAGCCAATCCGGGAGCTCGGGCAGCGCCGCACGGAGCAGCGGCTTGTAGGTCACCAGCCCGCGCCGGGCGAGGGCCGGCACGGCGAAGGCGGCGCGGACGACCTGGTTGTCCAGGTACGGGTACACCGGCCGGACGCCGAGGGCGGCACCGTACGGGGCCCAGCCGCGGGCCGAGGCGCCCGCCGACCGCAGTACGGCCCACTGGTCGAACTCATCCGCCAGCTCGGGCTGCTGGTCTTGGGCAGTCTGCCGCAGCAGCGCCGAGACCTGGTGGCGGCCGTAGCCGGTCAGCCAGGAAGCCCCGGCCCCCAGACGGCACCACGACCAGCCGGCCACAGCGGCCTGAGGCGTGACGGGCCCGCGCTCCAGGGCCCGCGCCGCGCGTTCCAGAGAGCCGCTCCGGCCCAGGTCGGCGGCCTCTTTCAGGGCTTTCCAGTACGGGCCCGGGGCGGTGTTGCGGAGCCGGGCGAACGCCACGACCTGGCGGTGCGCCTCGCGGCGTCGACCGTCCTGGACAAGCCGCACCCAGCACGCTGACGAGGAGTCGAGCACGATGTCTCCGCCGTGCCCGGTCAGGTGCAGCGGCAGCCCGCGCACCGGGTGCAGATACGAGGCGTCCATGGCGTACATCGCCGCCTCCAGCACCGGCTCGCCCCCGGTCGGCTGCCCGGCCGGGAAGGAGAACGGCAGCTGTTCGTCGGTGCCGAGGACGACGGTGTGCGCGATCCCGGTGTGCTCGGCGACGTGGGAGGCGAACGCCATGTCCTCGCCGCTGGTGTACCCGTCCGCGTAAGTCACCGCGTGCACGTCCCCGGCGTCGGCGGCCAGCACGACGGCCGCCGAGGAGTCCAGCCCGCCGGACAGGTCCGCCCCCACCACCCCTCCGGCGGCACGGACCCGGTGCTGGACAGCCTCGGTGAGCACCCGCCCGAACCGGTCGGCACCCTCGCGTAGCTCGTCCACCGCATCGACGCCGGAGATGTCGATGAGCTGCGGCGGCGCCCCGGGCGCGAGCAGCAGCCCGAACCCGCCGGGCACCAGCCTGATCTCCTCGTACGGGCCGCGGTGCGGCCAGTGGTGCCCGCCCACCGTCAGCCGGGCCGCCAGCCACGGCAGATCCGGCACCAGCGGACGCCCCAGGAAGTGGGCCTGCGTCGCCCACGCCGCCCCTTCGCCGCCGGGCAGCGTGTAGTGCACGGCCCGGACACCGGCCAGGTCGCCGCACACGAACCGCTGCCGCCCATCGTCCGCGACGACCCAGTACGATCCCGGCCACCGGGTCAGTTCGCCCCACCGCCTCGCCCGTACGGCCGCGAGCGCGGCATGCAGTTCTTGCTCGGTGACCGGGCAGTCGCCCACGACCGCGAGGACGACCGGCCCTTCGGTGACCGCCTGTACCCGGGTGCCCGGAGCCCGCCGGACGTCGCCGAGCCCGTCGATCGCCAATCCGTCCCCGGCGGCGCTGCCGCCGGTCATCCGCTCCCGTTCCATCCGTGCGCCTCCCCTTTCGATCAGCCCCTGTGACGCGTCCGGGGGCCGGCCGTCGTACGGCCGGCCCCCGGGGTGCTCGGTCAGGTCCTGCGGGCTGCGTCAGCCCTCGAAGTAGTTCGACTTGTCCGAGTCGTTGAACGTCTGGCGGCCCAGCGTGAGGGTCGCCACCGGGTGGGTGCTGATCTGCGGCGCGAAGCCGCCGGTGCTCGGCGCCCCGGCGGGCTTCTCGGTGGTGACGGCGGGCGTGGTGGTGACGGTGGTCTGCTCGGCCATGACCGGCCTCCCTTGTCATCGGTGGATGCGAGCTGGTGCTGCCTCTATGTCACCGCGACCGGAGATCCGTTCCCAGAGACGGAGATGGGGACTTGCTGGGAGTGGAGCTGGGAGAAAACTGGGACGGGCCTGGGACGTCAGTCCCCAAGGAGGCCGAGCACGGCTCGCTGGTAGACGGCGTACACCGCGGGGAGCTCGGCGAGGTGGGCACGCTCGTCGATGCCGTGCAGCCCCTCGTACGGCACACCGAATCCGGCCGTGGCCCGGATTCCCTCCCCGGCAAGCAGGTTACCGATGTTCGACGGCCCCGCGGTCTTCGGCCGCACCGCAAGCCCCGCATCCGCGGCGGCGTTCAGCAGTGCAGCAGCAGGCTGCTCGTCCTCGGCCAGACGGAAGGGTGGCCACGTGGCGATGGGGGTGACCTCGGTGGGCGTCGGGGCGGGCAGCTCCGCATCCAGTTCGGCGACGGCCTTGCGGACGAGCGTCTCGGCGTCGTGGGCGTCGAAGGCCGGGGTGGTGCGCACGTCGATGTTCAGGTCGCACCGGTCGGGGGTGACGGAGAAGCCCTGGCCGCCGTGGAAGGACGTGATCGACAGCTTCGGCGGCAGCGGGAACGCCGAGGCGCCGTCGACGCCGGGCAGGTCGGCGGCGTCCAGCAGCCGCACGAGGTGGGCGGCGCGGGAGATGGCACCGACCACGGTCTTGCTGGACCCGGAGTGCCCGGAAGGGGCGTGCACGGCGAGGGAGGCCCGCCACAGGCCCCGGCCGCCGACCACGACCTCGTCCAGCCCCGGGTAGCCGATCATCACCCCGGCCGGGCGGGCCGCGGCCTCATCGGCAAGGTAGGCACGGGCGCCGCCGAAGCCGCCGGTGTGCTCGTCGACGTCCAGCAGCACGGCGAGCCCGCCGTGCAGGTCAGCGGCACGGGGCAGCAGGTCGGCGGCGATGTGGCAGAACATCGCCGCGGCGAGCTTGGAGTCGGACGAGCCACGGCCGAGCAGCCATCCGTCCACGATGTCGCCGGAAGCCGGTGGGAAGGACCAGGCGCTCTCGTCGCCGTACGGGGCGGTGTCCACGCACGCGTCCAGCGTCCACCAGGGCCCCGTGCGCCCGCCGGGAATCTCCACGAGCAGTCCCACCAAGGCGCCCTCGTCGTCGGTCAGGCGTCGGTGCGGCAGATCGCGGGCGGCGAGCCAGTCCTCCAGCACGGAAAGGACGGGCCCGTAGTCGTCGATCCCGGCCCGGCTCGGGCACCGGATCAACTCCTGGGCCAGCTCGACCACGGACACCGTACGGGCCTCGGCCGGCCGCTGAAGGTTCTCGCTCACGCTTCTCCCACCACGTCAGTTGTCCCGTAACGGCAGCGCACGGACAGCTTCGATCGTCTCCACCGGCCGCGCGGACGCGCATGCCTCCCGCCCATGGTGGACCAGACCCACCGCCGCCTCGCGACCGAGTAAGACGCCGCAGTCGAACCCCTCCGCCCCGTGGAACGACGGCAGTGGCACCACCGCGGCGGTCTCCGAAGCAACGAAGAAGCGTTCCAGCGCCTCGGCCGGCTCCACCATCCCGATGTGCAGCGTCTTGACCCCGTTGCGGCGCGCGGACGGGTCGCGTAGTTCCAGCAGCCGCGCCAGGTGGTCGGCGAGAGCCCGGTGCCGCGGCGGGCCGTACAGCACCCGGTAGTGGACCAGATCCGGGTGCTGGGCCACAGCCGTCTCGATCGCCGCCAGATACGCCTTCTCGCGTGACCGGGAGCCGGTGACGACCAGGTGCTCGCGCGCCCCGGCGGCGACGTCCACCATCGCCTCGACCAAGTCGGTCCAGCGGGTGAGCACCTTGACCACCACGGCCGTGCCGGAGGTCTCCAGCACGCTGGTGGCCGCGCCGTCCTGATGGGCGAACAGCACCTCCGGGCGCTCGCGGTACAGCCGGCACAGCCCGGCCCGGTTCCGCTTGCCGGTCCGGCGCCGCCCGGACTCCCACGCGCTCATCAAGCTCGCGTCCGTCGCACCGCCGGTGATCGCGTTCAGAGCGTCGGCGGCCTCCTCCAGCGTCAAGTTCCGCGCCCCCCTGGCCCGCTTGAGTGCCGAATCGGAGCTGCCGACCGCAGCCACGGCCACCGCCCCCTCTCCATCCAGCGGCATGTACCCGCAGTCTTCCCCGCCCGTCGGCGATTCAGAGGGCCCTTACGAGGACACCCACCTCGGAGGACACCCACCTTGCGGCACAGCGGGCGCTGCGGCACCGAACCGCCCGGAGGGGCGGAATCCGTCCCGGCAGGCCATGCGCGGCACGCGCGGCGCTGGCACTCCGCTTGACCGAGTGCTAAGAGCGGCCTACGCTCACTTCTGGCACTCGGCACCGCTGAGTGCCAGAACTCAGCGACGAGGCAGGTCCGGCACCCGCGACGACGGGCCTACCAGGTCGCCGACCCTGACAGACACTCCCGTGAGCCCTTTGAAGGGGGAGGTCGGATCGTGACGACCGCCAGCACCAAGGTTGCCATCAAGCCGCTCGAGGACCGCATCGTGGTCCAGCCGCTCGACGCCGAGCAGACCACGGCCTCGGGCCTGGTCATCCCGGACACCGCCAAGGAGAAGCCCCAGGAGGGCGTCGTCCTGGCCGTGGGCCCGGGCCGCTTCGAGGACGGCCAGCGGCTGCCGCTCGACGTATCCGTCGGCGATGTCGTGCTCTACAGCAAGTACGGCGGCACCGAGGTGAAGTACAACGGCGAGGAGTACCTCGTCCTCTCGGCCCGCGACGTCCTCGCGATCGTCGAGAAGTAACTCCCCGGCTGCACAGCCGCGATCCCGCCCCGGGTGTCCGAGTCCTTGCGGCCGGGTCCCCGGGGCGGCTTGCTCCGGCTCCTTCCAGCTTCTTTCGTACAGACGGAATAGACGAGGTAGTTCGCAGGCATGGCCAAGATTCTGAAGTTCGACGAGGACGCCCGTCGCGCCCTGGAGCGCGGCGTCAACAAGCTCGCCGACACCGTCAAGGTGACCATCGGCCCCAAGGGCCGCAACGTCGTCATCGACAAGAAGTTCGGCGCCCCGACCATCACCAACGACGGTGTCACCATCGCGCGTGAGGTCGAGCTGGAGGACCCGTACGAGAACCTGGGCGCCCAGCTCGTCAAGGAGGTGGCGACCAAGACCAACGACATCGCGGGCGACGGCACCACCACCGCGACCGTGCTCGCCCAGGCGCTGGTCCGCGAGGGCCTGCGCAACGTGGCGGCCGGCGCGTCCCCCGCGGCGCTCAAGAAGGGCATCGACGCGGCCGTCAAGGCGGTCTCCGACGAGCTGCTGGCCACCGCCCGCGCCATCGAGGGCAAGGACGACATCGCCGCGGTCGCCGCGCTGTCCGCGCAGGACAAGCAGGTCGGCGAGCTCATCGCCGAGGCGATGGACAAGGTCGGCAAGGACGGTGTCATCACCGTCGAGGAGTCCAACACCTTCGGCCTGGACCTGGAGTTCACCGAGGGCATGGCCTTCGACAAGGGCTACCTGTCCCCGTACTTCGTGACCGACCAGGAGCGGATGGAGGCCGTCCTCGACGACCCGTACATCCTCATCCACCAGGGCAAGATCTCCTCGATCCAGGACCTGCTGCCGCTGCTGGAGAAGATCATCCAGGCCGGTGGCTCCAAGCCGCTGCTGATCATCGCCGAGGACGTCGAGGGCGAGGCCCTGTCCACGCTGGTCGTCAACAAGATCCGCGGCACGTTCAACGCCGTCGCCGTCAAGGCGCCCGGCTTCGGTGACCGCCGCAAGGCCATGCTGGGCGACATCGCGACCCTCACCGGCGCGACCGTCATCGCCGAGGAGGTCGGCCTCAAGCTCGACCAGGCCGGCCTGGACCTGCTGGGCACCGCCCGCCGCGCGACCATCACCAAGGACGAGACCACCATCGTCGACGGCGCCGGCGACAAGGCCGAGATCGACGGCCGGGTGGCCCAGATCAAGGCCGAGATCTCCACGACCGACTCCGACTGGGACCGCGAGAAGCTCCAGGAGCGGCTGGCCAAGCTCGCCGGCGGCGTGTGCGTCATCCGGGTCGGCGCGGCCACCGAGGTCGAGCTCAAGGAGAAGAAGCACCGCCTGGAGGACGCGATCTCCGCGACCCGCGCGGCCGTCGAGGAGGGCATCGTCTCCGGCGGTGGCTCGGCCCTCGTGCACGCGGTCAAGGTCCTCGGCGAGAACCTGGGCAAGGACGGCGACGAGGCCACCGGCGTCTCCGTCGTCCGCCGCGCCGCGGTCGAGCCGCTGCGCTGGATCGCCGAGAACGCCGGCCTGGAGGGCTACGTCATCACCTCCAAGGTCGCCGAGCTCGACAAGGGCCACGGCTTCAACGCCGCGAGCGGTGAGTACGTGGACCTGGTCAAGGCCGGCGTCATCGACCCGGTGAAGGTCACGCGCTCCGCGCTGGAGAACGCCGCGTCGATCGCCTCCCTGCTGCTCACGACCGAGACGCTGGTCGTGGAGAAGAAGGAGGAGGAGCCGGAGGCCGCGGCCGGCCACGGGCACGGTCACTCGCACTGAGCCCGATCCTCTCCGGGACCGCACGCCGGGACCGTACGCGTACGCCCGCTGCCCCCTCGCCGGGGGCGGCGGGCGTCGCCGGTTCTGTCGCTGTTCCTGTCGCCGGTTCTGTCGCCGGTTCTGTAGCCGGTTCTGCCGCTGTTTCTGTCGCTGTTTCTGCGCTACGGGGTGCTGATTCCCGGCGTTGCGCGATCTTCTGGCGGTGGGCTACTGCGTCTTGGGGTCGTAGCGGCGGCCCGCCGTCGTCGAGAGCGCGCCGAAGAGGCGGGACGGGATGTGGCGGGCCAGGCCCGCCGCCACCTTGTAGCGGGCGTCCGGCACGCTCACGACGCGGCCCCGGGCCAGATCGCGCAGGCCCGCCGCGACGACCTTGTCCGCGTCGAGCCAGGCGATACGGGGCAGGCGCTCGGCGTCCATGCCCGCGCGTTCGTGGAACTCGGTGCGGACGAAGCCGGGGCACAGGGCCAGGAAGCGTACGCCCGTGCCGCGCAGGTCGAGGGCCGCGCCCTCGGTGAAGCGCACGACCCACGCCTTGCTCGCCGCGTACGTGCCGCGCGGCATGAACGCCGCGACCGAGGCGACGTTGATCACCGTGCCCTGGCCGCGCTCCCGCATCCCCCGCGCCGCAGCCGCGGTCAGCCGCAGCACGGCCTCGCAGTGCAGCGTGAGCATCCGCAGCTCCTCCTCGACCGGGGCGTCGAGGAACCGGCCGCGCTGGCCGAAGCCCGCGTTGTTGACCAGGACGTCCACCGGCGGCAGCGGGCCGCCGCGCAGCCGGGCCTCCACCGCGGAGATCCCGCCGTCCGTGGTCAGGTCGGCCTGCAGCACCTCGACGTCCACCCCGTGGCGCCCGCGCAGCTCCTGCGCGCGCTCGGCGAGGCGTACGGAGTCGCGGGCGACCAGCACCAGGTGGTGGCCGTCGGCGGCCAGCCGGCGGGCGAACGCCGCGCCGATGCCTGCTGTTGCGCCCGTGATGAGGGAAGTCGTCATGGAGGGCAGCGTACGGGGGCGGTGGGGGTGTCACGTGGCTACGCCGTCGTACTCGCCGGGGCGGGCCGGGGGTTGCTGGTGCTGGTGCTGGTGCTGGTGCTGGTGCTGGTGGCGGTGCCGGTTGCTGGTGGCGGTGGCTGGTTCTATGGCTGGGGCTGTGCCCTTGGTTTCGCCAGACGGCGGTTGATCGACGCCACGTCCTCGCGCGGCAGCGCGTCCGCGACCAGTAGCCGCGGCAGCAGGTCGGGGTCCGTGGTGAACGCCCGGAAGCACAGCTCCACGGTCACGTCGTGCTCCGGGCGGTGCACCACCCGCACCGCGTCGCCCGCCGCGAGCTCGCCCGGCTCGATCACCCGCAGGTACGGGCCCGGCAGCGCGGCCTGCGTGAAGCGCTTCATCCAGCCGCGCTCGTCCAGCCAGCCGGCGAAGGTCGCGCACGGGATGCGCGGGCACGAGACCTCAAGCAACGGGCCGGTCGGGCCGCCGACGCGCCAGCGCTCGCCTATGAGCGCGGCGTTCACGTCGTAGCCGGTGGTGGTGAGGTTCTCGCCGAAGGAGCCGTTGGGGAGGGTGCGGCCCAGCTCCTTCTCCCAGCGGTCCAGGTCCTCGCGGGCGTAGGCGTACACCGCCTGGTCGTCGCCGCCGTGGTGCTTGACGTCGTACACCCGGTCGCCGGCCAGGCCGACCGCGCCCGTGCCCTTCGGCCCGGGGGCCGCCACCGCGACGGGGCCGTCGACCGAGCGCTTGTCGATGCCGGTCGCCGCGAGGCGCTTCCACGGGTTCGGCTGAGGGCGGCCCACGTTGACGCTGAGCAGCTGCATGGCTTCCTCTCGGGCTGGCTGGGGGGTTGCTGCCGCATTTTTTTAGGGCGTGATCACGTACGGCCTCGTCACGCTCACTGCCGCGAAGCCGAGGCGGGCCAGGATGGGGCGGCTCTGGTCGGACGCGTCGACCTGGAGGTAGCGATACCCATGGGCCGCGGCGATACGCGCCCGGTGGGCGACCAGGGCGCGGTAGATGCCCTTGCCGCGCCAGGCCTCGACCGTGCCGCCGCCCCACAGGCCGGCGAACACCGTGCCCGGGGTCAGCTCCATGCGCGCCGCGCATACCGGCTCGTCGTCGGCCATCGCCACGACGATGCTCACCGTCTCGGGGTGGTGCTCCACCTGGTCGAGCAGGCGGGCGCGCAGGCGGGCGGCGCTGGTGCCGAAGGCTTTTTCGTGGACGTCGGCGGCGAGGTCGACGCCCTTGGCGTCGGTGACGGGTTCGAGGTGGACGCCGGCCGGGAGGTGGGCGTCCTGGGTCGCGGCGGCGATCTCGTGGACGTCGGCGAGCATGAGGGTTTCGGGGGGTTCGGGGGTGAAGCCGGCGGCTTCGAGGCGGGTGCCGAGGTCGGCGGGGCGGTCGTGGGAGTACGTCTTCCACTCGAACTCGCGGCCGGCGGCTTCGGGGGTGCGCAGCCAGGCGAGTTGGGCGGCGATGGCTTCGTCGGCGGTGTGCTCGTCGAGGTCGGACCAGAGGATGCCGGTCCAGTCGTGGGGGGCGGGGCCGACTTGGCGGGTGAGGTGGGGGGTGCGGTCGAGGCGGGGGGTGGGGGTGTCGGGTGGGGCGTTGCGGCGCATCTGGTCGTCGAAGAGGGCGAGGGCGTGGGTGGTGTTCATCGGGGGTATTGGAGCACTTCGCTGGGCGCGGGCCAAGGCGTTTTTGCTGGCCGGTGGGGTGGGCGGCGAGGTGGGGGTGGGGTGCC
>NZ_JAATEJ010000031.1 GCF_012034175.1 Actinacidiphila epipremni | reverse complement strand
ACCGGGTCTGCCCGCCGGCGAAAGTCGTCGCCGCCGCGTTCAGGTCCGAGGGCGTCACGTCGATCGGACCGGTCGGCTCGCCGAAACTCACGAGCGGCCCCCGCCCCAGATCCGCAGATTCGCCGCCTCGGCCGACCGCTGGCTTGCTAACCCGGCCAAGGCGGCCAGTCCCGCCTTCGGACGCGATGTCATCGCGTACCCCCTCCCCGTGGCGGCACCGTCAGAGGTCCGCCACTTTGCTGTGCGGCGGTGGCACCGGCGGCTCCGCGTGCGCTTATCCAGCAACCTCTCCCGTGTCAGCCGGCGCGTTCAGCCGACGATCCAGCGCCTCCGGCCCCCGAGCGTCGAGGTGCCTGGATGGACCATCGTCACATCCGGTCTCGGCCGACCCGCGCCCCGGGCCGCCACCCGGCAGCAAAGCCGGAGGTCAGACGTCGATCTTCGAGCGGTCCAGTGTCGTGGCCGAGTTGGTGATGAACTCCTTGCGGGGGGCCACCTCATTGCCCATCAGGAGGTCGAAGGCGCGTTCGGCGGCCTCGATGTCGCTGATGTTGATGCGGCGGAGGGTGCGGTGGCGGGGGTCCATTGTGGTTTCGGCGAGTTGGTTGGCGTCCATTTCGCCGAGGCCCTTGTAGCGCTGGATGCTGTCCTTGTAGCGGACGTTGCGGCGCTGGAGGTCGAGGAGGGTCTGGCGCAGTTCGTTGTCGGAGTAGGTGTAGAGGTATTTGTCCTGGCCCTTCTTGGGCTGGACGAGCTCGATGCGATGCAGGGGGGGGACGGCGGAGAAGACGCGGCCTTCCTCGACCATGGGGCGCATGTAGCGCTGGAAGAGGGTCAGCAGGAGGCAGCGGATGTGGGCGCCGTCGACATCGGCGTCGGCGAGGAAGATGACCTTGCCGTAGCGCGCCTGGTCGATGTCGAAGGTGCGGCCGGAGCCCGCTCCTATCACCTGGATGATCGCGCCGCACTCGGCGTTCTTGAGCATGTCGGAGACGGACGACTTCTGGGTGTTGAGGATCTTGCCGCGGATCGGCAGCAGCGCCTGGAACTCGGAGTTGCGGGCGAGCTTGGCGGTGCCGAGGGCCGAGTCGCCCTCGACGATGAACAGCTCGCTGCGGTCGACGTCGTCGCTTCGGCAGTCGGCGAGCTTGGCGGGCAGGGAGGACGTCTCCAGGGCCGTCTTCCTGCGCTGGGCCTCCTTGTGCTGGCGGGCCGCGATACGCGTCCTGGCGGCTGCCACGGCCTTCTCCAGCACCGCCCGGGCTTGGGCCTTGGCGTCGCGCCGGGTGGACGTCAGGAACTCCTTGAGCTCCTTGGCCACCACGGCGGCCACGATGCGGTTGGCGGCGGAGGTGCCGAGCACCTCCTTGGTCTGGCCCTCGAACTGCGGCTCGGCGAGCCGTACGGTGACGACCGCCGTCATGCCCTCCATGGCGTCGTCCTTGACGATGTCGTCCTCGGCGACGCGCAGCAGCTTGGTGGCGCGCAGCACCTCGTTGACCGTCTTGGCGACGGAGCGCTCGAAGCCGGTGACGTGGGTGCCGCCCTTGGGGGTGGCGATGATGTTGACGAACGACCGGACGGTGGTGTCGTATCCGGTGCCCCAGCGCAGCGCGATGTCGACGCCGAGTTCGCGGGTGACCTCGGTCGGCGTCATGTGGCCGCGGTCGTCGAGGACCGGGACGGTCTCCTTGAACGTGCCGCTGCCGGTCAGCCGCAGCACGTCGCAGATCGGCTTGTCGGGCGCGAGGAACTCGCAGAACTCGCTGATGCCGCCGTCGAAGTGGAAGGTCTCCTCGACGGGCTTGTCGGAGTCGATGCCGCGCTCGTCGCGCACCACGATGGTCAGGCCCGGGACCAGGAAGGCGGTCTGCCGGGCGCGCTGGTGCAGCGTCTCCAGCGAGAGCTTGGCGTCCTTGAGGAAGATCTGCCGGTCCGGCCAGTAGCGCACGCGGGTGCCGGTGCGGGTGCGGGGGACCTTCTTGGTCTTGCGCACACCGCTCGCGGGCTCGAACTTCGCGTCGGGTCCGCCGCCCGCGTACGTACCGGGGACGCCGCGGCGGAAGCTGATGGCGTGGGTGCTGCCGCCGCGGTCGACCTCGACGTCGAGCCGGGAGGACAGCGCGTTGACGACCGAGGCGCCGACGCCGTGCAGGCCGCCGGAGGCCGCGTACGAGCCGCCGCCGAACTTGCCGCCGGCGTGCAGCTTGGTCATGACGACCTCGACGCCGGACAGGCCCGTCTTGGGCTCGACGTCCACGGGGATGCCGCGCCCGTTGTCCCGCACCTCGATGGAGCCGTCGGCGCCGAGTACGACCTCGATGTGGTCGCAGTGGCCGCCCAGGGCCTCGTCGACGGAGTTGTCGATGATCTCCCAGACGCAGTGCATCAGGCCCCGGCTGTCGGTGGAGCCGATGTACATGCCGGGGCGCTTGCGCACCGCCTCAAGGCCTTCGAGGACCAGCAGATGCCGCGCGGTGTAGTTGGAGCCGTCGCGATCTGCGCCCGTCAGCAGCGCGGTGGACGGCACGGATGTTTCGGCGGTCACGCGGGCAACTCCTCGATCTGGGTGGTCTGAAGTTCTCAGCCGTGTCGGTGAGAGGGTACCGAGGTCGGTCGGGGCGGCCGTGCCGCGACCCGGTATCCGGGCCTTCATCGTAACGCTGGTCGCTCATGCGTTCGATAACCCGCACGAGTGATACACATGTCACGTTCCCAAAGAGGCATGAACCATTTAGGCTCCGGGCACGTCCTCACCAACACCCCGGCAAGCCGGTCGGGACAGAGCAGGACAAGTACGACAAGAGCACCACACGCGACATCCGACGCAATGACTCCTATTCGCCGCCAATCGGTAACACCCAGTCACTCCGAGGCCCGTTTTCGAGGAAAAGCCGTCAGCGGGAACGTTTTCGGCCTGGTTGGATGTTGACCCTGGTACGACAGCTCGTCGAGCTAGAGAAGAGGCGACGTGACTACTGTTCTGACCCCCGCGAGTCCGCTGACAGCGGCAGACCGCTGCGACCGTTGCGGCGCTCAGGCTTACCTGCGTGTCGTTCTCATCAGCGGCGGTGAGCTGCTCTTCTGCGCACACCACGGACGCAAGTTCGAGCCGGAACTCAAGAAGATCGCTGCGGAAATACAGGACGAGACGGGACGCCTCACCGACGCCCCGGCGTCGGCGGGAGACGACGAGCGCTGACACATCGCACCGGCGACTAGCTCGGACCCGCGGGCGGACGGACCCCTTGAGGGGGTGTCCGCCCGCGGGTTTTCCCGTCACACGGTGTCCACCGCAGGTGACACCTCAACCGCGGGTGACATCCCAGGTAACCGCTCAGGTGGTGCTCATGTGCTGCGCCACTAGTGCGGACACCGCGGACACCCGGGTGTAGACCCCCGGATAGGCCGCCTCCGCGCAGCCCGTCCCCCACGAGACCAGCCCGATCAGCCGGCCGTCCGCGACCAGCGGGCCGCCGCTGTCCCCCTGGCAGGCGTCCTTGCCGCCCTCGGGCTCCCCCGCGCACACCATCGAGGCACGTACGTACGTGCCGTCCGCGTCCCCCGGGTAGGCCTTCTCGCACACCGAGTCGGCCAGCACCTGGACCTGGGCCGTCCGCAGTGACTGCGGGTACGTGCCCTGCCCCGTCGTGTCACCCCAGCCGTAGACCTGCGCCTGCGTCCCGGGCGCGTACGAGGCCGTGTCGTCCGGTCCCGCCATCGGGATGACGGCGCCGCCCGGCAGCGATGCCGACAGGGTGATCACGGCGACGTCCCCGGCATTGGTGGTGGCGTCGAAGTCGGGGTTGACCCACACGTCGGACAGCGGCAGCTCCTCCCCGTCCGACCCGCCGAGATCGGTGCGGCCGGCGATGACCCGCAGGTCCGGGAGGTTGTGCCAGTCCGTGACGCCCAGCGCGTCCTGGCCGAGGCAGTGCGCCGCGGTGACGACCGTACGCGGGCCCACCGCCACGCCGCCGCAGAACTGCCCGGATCTGCCGGTGCCGAAACGCTGCCGGCTCGCGAGCGCCACCACCCACGGCTCGTCGTCGGTCGTCGTCGGCACACCGCCGACCACGACCCCGTTGGCGGCGGCCGGCACCGCGGGCGCCGCCAGGGGCACCGCGAACGCCGGCAGGACGGCCGCGGCGGCTATGAGCGCCCCGCGGCGGCCCTTGCGCGGACGTCGGGTGCCGGCGCCGGCGGCGGCGCGGCGCAGGCGGGCGGGGACGGTGACATGCATACGGCCTCCTGACTCTGTGAACGGCTCTGGACACCCAGAGTCATAGACAGGGCCGGAGGCCGCATCCGCAGAAAGCGCGCCGCGCGTCAGTCCAGGTAGTCCCGCAGGACCTGCGAGCGCGAGGGGTGGCGCAGCTTGGACATGGTCTTGGACTCGATCTGCCGGATCCGCTCGCGCGTGACGCCGTAGACCTTGCCGATCTCGTCCAGCGTCTTGGGCTGGCCGTCGGTCAGGCCGAAGCGCATCGAGACCACGCCCGCCTCGCGCTCGGACAGGGTGTCCAGCACGGAGTGCAGCTGCTCCTGCAGAAGCGTGAAGCTGACCGCGTCGGCGGGCACGACCGCCTCGGAGTCCTCGATGAGGTCACCGAACTCGCTGTCGCCGTCCTCGCCGAGCGGGGTGTGCAGCGAGATGGGCTCGCGGCCGTACTTCTGGACCTCGATGACCTTCTCCGGGGTCATGTCGAGTTCCTTGGCCAGCTCCTCCGGGGTGGGCTCGCGGCCCAGGTCCTGGAGCATCTGGCGCTGCACCCTGGCCAGCTTGTTGATGACCTCGACCATGTGCACCGGGATACGGATGGTGCGGGCCTGGTCGGCCATCGCGCGGGTGATCGCCTGCCGGATCCACCAGGTGGCGTACGTGGAGAACTTGAAGCCCTTGGTGTAGTCGAACTTCTCGACCGCGCGGATCAGGCCCAGGTTGCCCTCCTGGATCAGGTCCAGGAAGAGCATGCCGCGGCCGGTGTAGCGCTTGGCGAGCGAGACGACCAGCCGGAGGTTGGCCTCCAGCAGGTGGTTCTTGGCCCAGCGGCCGTCCTCGGCGATGATCTCCAGCTCGCGCTTGAGCTTGGGGGCGAGCTTGTCGGCCGCCGCGAGCTTGTCCTCGGCGAAGAGGCCCGCCTCGATGCGCTTGGCCAGCTCCACCTCCTGCTCGGCGTTGAGCAGCGGGACCTTGCCGATTTGCTTGAGGTAGTCCTTGACCGGGTCGGCGGTGGCGCCGGCGACCGCGACCTGCTGCGCGGGCGCGTCGTCCTCGTCGTCGTCGGAGAGCACGAAGCTCTCGGACTCCGCCTTCTCCGGCTCGTCCTCGCCACCGGTGCCGGGCGCGACGTCCTCAAGCGCCTCCTCGGCCTCGATCGCCTCGTCCTCGCCGGGCGCGGCGGCCGTCTTCTTGGCCGCTGTCGCCTTCTTCGCGGGGGCCTTCTTGGCGGCCGTCTTCTTGGCCGCCGCGGCCTTCTTCGCGGGCGCCTTCCTGGCCGCCGCTGGGTTTTCCGCCTCCACCGATGGCTCCACCGTGGTCTCGGCCTCGACCACCGGCTCGGGAGCCGGGGCCTTGGGCGCTACGGTCTTCTTGGCAGGGGTCGCCTTGGCGGCGACCGTCTTGGTGGCAGTACGTTTCGCCGGGCTCTTGGCTGCGACGCTCTTACGGGTGCGCTTGGGCGCCTCGGCGGCACTCACCATCAGCGTCACACCCTCCTCATCGAGGACCTGGTTGAGGCTGCGCAGAACGTTCTTCCACTGGGTTGCCGGAATCTGGTCCGCTTCGAACGCCCGACGCACATCGTCGCCTGCGATCTGCCCCTGGGCCTTACCCTGCTCGATGAGCGCCATCAGAGACTCGGACTCGGCGATCTCGGACGGGAGCGTACGGGATGTGCTGGCCGACACGAACAACCTCTCGGAACGATGGGAACGACTCGGTGGAACCGCACGGCGACTCAGCGTCGTATTCGATGCTGAATATTCCTCGTACCGCCGCCACCTCTTAAGTCATCGCACTGCCTCGTCTGGCGTTACGCCCAGCTTACGTGGCCCGAGTCACACCCCAAATTGTGCAGATCAGCGGCAAAGTCGGACATGTGACACACACGGGGCCGCCGCCGGCCCCCGGTGTGCGCGGGGCCCGCGGCGGCCGGGCGGGGCGGTCAGTGCTCTCGGGGGGCCGGCACGACATGGTCGGCGGCAGCGGCGGACTGCTCCGAGGAGGGCACGGACAGCAGCTGGCGCATCGCGGCCTCCGCGGTGCCGCCGTCGCCCCCGGCGAGCGCCTCGACGATCCGGTGGTGCAGCCCTACCGAGGCGTCACCCGGACGCTCGCAGCCGGTGACCGGGCCGCCGGAGACCTGGAGGGCCGAGGAGACGATGCCGGACAGGTGCTCCAGCATCCGGTTGCCGGCGACCTGGAGCAGCAGGGAGTGGAACTCGACGTCGGCGCGGGTGAACGTGAGGGCGTCGCCCTGGGCGGCGGCGTGGGCCATGATCTCCGCCATGTCGGTGAGCCGCTGCTGGACGTCCTCGCGGCCGTGGCCGGCGGCGAGCCGGGCGGCGAGCGGCTCGATCGTCCAGCGCAGTTCGAGCAGCTCGCGGCGCTGCTCCTCGCGTTGCGGCCCGAAGGCGCGCCATTCGATGATGTCGGGGTCGAGCAGATTCCAGTCGGCCACCGGGCGGACCCGGGTGCCGACGTTGGGGCGGGCGCTGACCAGGCCCTTGGCCTCCAGCACCCGGAGGGACTCGCGCACCACGGTGCGGGAGACCTCGAAGCGCTGGCCGATCTCCTCGGGGACCAGCGGGCGGTCGGCGCCCAGGTCACCGGAGACGATCATCTGGCCGAGCTGCTGGACGAGTTGGCCGTGCAGCCCGCGGCCCCGGCTGCCGCCCGCGCGGCGGCCGACCCGGCTCATGTCCGGATCCATGCCTTCCCAGGACCCGATTCCTGGGCGTTCACCACCGGGGGTTTCCGGGTACGGGTAGCGGTCCAGCTCGCCCGGGCCGGCGATGCCGGAGTCGGCGGATCGAGCCGCGGTCATCATGGTGTGCGCAAGGGTACTCACGCATCCTTTGTCGGCGATGCCGATGCGGGCCTTGAGGGCTTTGCTGAAAAGCACACGAAAGGGTGAGCATCCCTCACCTGATAATTGACGTTTTATCGGGACGAATCACACGTCCTCGCTGTCGACGCCGCCAGCTCCCGCGGTACGGATGGGAGTTGGCCCGCGGCCCCGCCTGCGGGCCCGCAACGTGCTTGCGGCGAAGGCGACGACCAGGCAGGACAGCGACAACGCCAGGGCGAGGCCGAGGGGTTGGGCGGCCGAGCTCAGTGTCGCCAGCGCGGCGCGGTTGTCGGCCCGCGACGCCCCGGTGGCCACCGACCACAACGCGCCGCCCGCCTCGCGGAATTGCCGGCCGGTACGCCCGCCGAGCAGGGCCCGCAGGGCCGGTGCGACCAGCAACGGCACCGAGAGCACGGCGGACAGCCCGAGCGCGGTGGTGCGGAACGCGCAGGCGGCGAGCACTCCGGTCCACGCGCACGCGACGGCGAGCGCCGCCCAGCCCACGGTCGTGGCCGACAGCGCGGTCGGGTCCGGTACGCGGCCCGGTCCGAGGGCGAGCCGCAGCACGGCGGTGTCGGCGAGCGCGGCCAGCGCGGCGGTCAGCAGCGCGAGGCCGCCGCTGACCGCGAGTTTGGCGGCCAGCAGCCGGGGGGCGCGCGGTTCGGGGCCGAAGCCCGCGGTCAGGGCGGGGAAGGCGAACTCCTGCCCGTACGACAGCGCGCCGATCGCCCCGGCGCCGATCGCGGCGGCGGGCAGCGGCAGTTCGGCCGGCCAGCCGGCCAGCAGCCGCAGCGGTGAGGTGGGTACGGCCCCGCCGCGCGCCAGGAGGAGGGCGCCGAGCACGGAGGCGAGAACCGTGCCGGCCACCAGCGGCCAGGGGGTGCGCACCCCGAAGCAGCGGCGCAGCTCGTAGCGCAGCGGGTGCAGGGGGCTGTGCGGGGTCCGCTGCGGCGCCGGCCGGGGCCTGCGGGCGGGCAGCGCGAGCCGCCGCCGGGCGGGGGCGGGTACGGCGTGCGCGGAGGGGCCGGGGGCGGGCGCGGGGGCGGGCGCGGGCAGCGCGGCGGTGGCCGGCCGGTCGGCGAGCTGGTGCAGCAGGATGCCGTGCCGGTGGGCGATCTCGCCGACGGCCGCGGAATCGGCCCCGTAGACGGCGATACGGCTGCCCCCGGCGGCGACCACCTCCGCGCCGTCGTCCGCGAGCAGTCCGGCGAGCCGCTGGGCGTACGGCGAGCGTACGGCGACATGCGGGCGCAGCCGGCTGCCGGCGAACTGCTCGGCCGGCTGGTCGGCGACGATCCGCCCGCCGGCGAGCACCACCAGCCGGTCCGCGGTCCTGCCCAGCGCCCCCGGGTCGCGGCCGGTCAGCAGGACGGCGCCGCCGGCAGCGGCGTGCCGGCGGACCAGCGCGTGCACCCAGGCGGCCTCGCGGGGCGCCAGATCGCGCGCCGGGTCGTCCACGACGAGCGCGTGCGGGTCCGCCAGCAGCGCGACGGCGAACGCCAGGCGCCGGTCCATGGCCAGCGAGTACGTGCCGAGCGGCCGGTCGGCGAGCGCGCCGAGTCCGAGTCCGTCCATGACGTCGTCGGCGCGGGAGGCGGGCAGGCCGTGCGCGGCGCAGAGCATCCGCAGGTGGCCGCGGGCGGTGCGGCGGGGGTGGCCGGGGACGTCGCCGAGCACGGCGCCGATCACCCTGCCGGGCCGGGCGAGCTCGTGCAGCGGGCGACCGTCGACGAGTGTGGCGCCGCGGCCGGCCTGGAGGCCGAGCAGTAGCCGTAGGGCGGTGGACTTGCCGGAGCCGGCGGGTCCGAGCAGGCCGGTGACCTCGCCCGGGCGGAGGTCGAAGGTGAGGTCGGCGACGGCGGGCGGAGCGCCCCGGCGGGGCATGCTGGTCAATCCGATGGCCTGGATCACCCCAGCACCATAACCCCGCAATTCGGGCATAATGCCCGATAACTACACCTCGGGTCGCAGCATCGGCGGATTGAGCAGGGTGGCCCCGCCCGCCCTGAACAACTGTGCGGGGCGCCCGCCCTGACGCGTCGTCGTCCCACCGGTCGGCACCAGGAAGCCCACCGTGCCGGTCACCTTGCGGTGGAAGTTGCGCGGGTCGAGCGCCACTCCCCACACCGCCTCGTACACCCGGCGCAACTCCCCCACCGTGAACTCCGGCGGGCAGAAGGCCGTGGCCAGCGACGAATACTCGATCTTCGACCGGGCCCGCTCCACCCCGTCGGCCAGGATCCGCGCATGGTCGAAGGCCAGCGGCGGGGCGTCGCCGGGGTGGTCCGGGCCGTCCTCGCCCAGCAGCGTCCCGACCGGCGCCCAGCGTGCGCTGCGCGCGTCCCCGCCGGCCCGCGGCGCGGGCAGGTCCGGCGCCAGCACCAGATGGGCGACGCTCACCACCCGCATCCGCGGGTCACGCTGCGGATCGCCGTACGTCGCGAGCTGTTCGAGGTGCGCGCCGCTCTGCGCCCGCAGCCCGGTCTCCTCGGCCAGCTCCCGCGCCGCGGCCTGCGACAGATCCTCGTCGGCCCGCACGAACCCGCCGGGCAGCGCCCACCGCCCCTGGAACGGCGGCTCCCCGCGCCGCACGGACAACGCACACAGCGCGTGATGCCGCACCGTGAGCACGACCAGGTCGACGGTCACGGCGAAGGGCGGAAAGGCCGACGGGTCGTAGGGCGACATGCCGCGATCTTAGTCGTCTGCTTGACGATAATCAGCCGGATCGACACCTCCGCGATCACCTCATGCGCTCCCCCGCCCGGCGCGCCCCCGCGGCCCGGTCCGGCTCGCCCCCGGGTCCGGGTCCGGTACGGCTCGCCCCCGGCCCCGGGCGGGCGCCCGACGCCGCACCCACCGCTCAGGCCCCGAGCCGCAGCCCGGGCGCCGCCTCCTCCACCATCGCGGTGCCCAGCCGGCCGACGCGGACCGCGAACGGCGCCTGCGCCACCCGCAGGCCGCTCACCCGCACCGCGCCCGCCGGCGCGCACACCAGTGGCCGCAGCGCCACGCTGCCGCCCGGCACGTCCGGCCGCACACCCGCCAGCGCGGCCAGCACATGCACCGCCCCGGCCGCCGCGAGCGCTGCGGGCCGGCACGCCACCGGATGCGGGCAGGGCGCACGTCCCCGCACCCGCTGCTCCCCCGCGTATATCTCCGGCAGCCGCATCCCGAACGCCTCCGCCGCGCCGAGCAAGCCGCCGAGCAGCGACGCCGCCGCTTCCTCCAGCCCCGCTGCCGCGAGCCCGGTCACCGCCACCGCGGTGTCGTGCACGCGCACCGCCCCGCTGCGGTGCCCGAACGCACTGAACCCCGGCGCTGCGGCGGACAGCGTCCGCAGGCCCCAGCCGCCGTCCATGTCCGGCGCCGCCAGCAACCGCGCGAGCTGCGCCTTCTGCTCCTTGTCCAGCAGCCCCGGCGTCGTCCCGCCCGCACCCGCCAGCCCGCCGTCCAGCAGATGCGCCAGCGACGACGCCACGACGTCGAGCGCCCTGCCGTCCGCCGTGCACGCGACGACCGGCCGCACGCCCGCCGGGCCGTCGCGCAGGAACCGCCGCCGGAAGGCGGCCCTCATCCCCGCCGCCCGCTCCCGCCACTCCTGCGCCCCCGGTCGGCCGAACGCCTCCAGCAGGTCCGCACCCTGCAGCGCCGCCCGGTGCGCATACGCCTGCACCTCCGCCCGCAGCGGCCCGCCCGGCGCCGGGTCGGCGATCAGCCCCTCGGCCGCGGACGCCGTGGCGACCCCGCGCAACCACCCCAGGCACCGCTCCGCCGCGGGCAGCAGCGGCTCCACCTCCCGCGCCGGAAGCCCCCATCGCCATGCCTCGGCCAGCACCGTCACGAACAGCGGCGTCGCCTCCACCGCGCAGGACAGCGGCGGCAACTGCGGGCCCGTATCGCGGGCCGGACCCCCGATCCGCCCGCTTCCCGGGTCCTGGATCCGTGCGAGCGTGTGCAGCGTCCCGGCCGCCAGGCGCGTGCCGAACGGCAGCAGCATCCGTGCCGCCCACAGCGCGTCGGGCGGCACCGTCGCCAGACGCCACGGAGCGCCGGCGGCCACATGCAGGTCGGCGGGATGCCGAGGGTCCCGCAGCAGCAGGCCCTGCAGATCGTCGAGCGAGGTGCGCAGCAGTGCTCCCGCCCGCGGATCGTCCGCCTCCAGCTCCGCCGCCGGCCACAGCAGCGGGGGCCGCGCGAAAGCGGCAGGCGCCGACCCAACGCTGCCGTCCCCGGCGGCTGCTCGCGGTCCGACGCCGCCGCCGGCTCCCGTACTCCCGCGCGACCGCGACCGCGACCACGACCACGAGCCGGGGCCGGCGAGCGGCCCCGCGTCGGAGTCGCCCCGGGACTCCGTGCCCGAGCGGCCACCGGGACCGCCGCCCGGCGGCGGCCCGAGCCCGGTCCGCAGCTCGATCACCCGTGACGCGCCCGCCGGCACGTCCAGCCGCCAGCCCAGCACCCCGGTCGCCGCGAGCACCACGTCGGGCGCGGGCCGGACGGTGGTCCGCACCGTCCGTTCCCCGTCCGACCAGCGCAGCCCCGCCCCGCTGACCGTGCAGGGCACGCCCGCCGCCGCCCGGCCGGCGGCGACCGCGGCGAGCGGTGCCAGGTCAGTGCCCAACGTGATCTCCACCGGCAAAAGCGCCCGCGCCGGACCGGAGTTGGTCACCGTGATCGTCTCGACGCCCTCGGCGGACCTCACCCGCTCCACCGTCACGGCGGGATCCGGCCCGCGGTCCGCCGCCGTCCGCGCCACCGCCACGAAGCGCACCCGGTCCGCACCCGCCATCCCGGCCTGCACGGTGACCGGCTCCGCGCCCGCCACCGTCAGCACGCAGCGCGCCAGCAACCGCCGCCCGTCCCGGTAGAGGCCGGCGACCCCCGCGCCGCGCAACTGCCCGTCCCGGTCGCAGACGGCCAGGGCCGGCGCGGCGACGCAGACCAGCGCGTCATGGACGGCCACCGGCAGCTGCCCGCCCCGCGCAGGACCCGGGCGCGGCGGTGCCGTCACCGCTTCCCGCCCCACCGCGCAAGGGACCGGCAGGCAGCGGACCGCCGCACGGAGGGCCGCCGCCCAAGGGACCGCCGTAACGGTGACCACTGCCCGACGGACCACCCCACCAGCGACCGCCGTGAACGAGGCCGCCGCGCAGGGACCCGCACCCCGGCCCGCCACCGCAGGGCGTCGTATCCCCGGGTCGCGTCCGCGCCCTTCCCCGGCTGCTGCGGTGACTGCTGCACGCCTGGTGAACGGCGCACCGACCGCCCAGGTCACGCGCCGTCTACGGTTCCTGGAGGAAAGACCCCGCGCCCGCCGCGGCGTCGTCCGTGAGAACCGCAGAAATGAGGCCCCATGCCCGTCCACCGCCTGCCCGGCGTCGTCGTCACCGACCACGTCCTGCCCGTGCCCCTCGACCACGCCGTGCCCGACGGCGAGCACATCGAGGTCTATGCGCGGGAGGTGGTGGCGGCCGGCCGGGATGCCGGGCAACTGCCGTGGCTGCTCTTCCTCCAGGGCGGCCCCGGCAACCGCAGCCCGCGCCCGCTGGGCAGGGACGGCTGGCTCTCGCGTGCGCTGGAGGACTACCGCGTGCTGCTGCTCGACCAGCGCGGCACCGGCCGCTCCACTCCGGCGACCCGCCAGACGCTGCCGCTGCGCGGGGACGCGGCGGCCCAGGCGGACTACCTGCGGCACTTCCGCGCCGACTCCATCGTCCGCGACTGCGAGCTCTTCCGGCGGCGGCTGGTCGGCGACGACTCCCGGTGGAGCGTGCTCGGCCAGAGCTTCGGCGGCTTCTGCGCCGTCACCTACCTCTCCTTCGCCCCCGAGGGCCTGCGCGAGGTACTGATCACCGGCGGTCTCCCGGGCCTGCGGGCGTCCGCCGACGACGTCTACCGTGCGGCCTACCCGCGTATCCAGCACAAGAACGCCGCCCACTTCGCGCGCTACCCCGAGGACGCCGACCGGGTCCGCGACATCGCCCGCCACCTGCGCGACCGCCCGGCCGGGCTGCCCGACGGCGGACTGCTCACCCTGCCCGCCTTCCAGGCGCTCGGCCGGATGCTGGGCTTCGGCAGCGGCTCGCACGTCCTGCACTACCTGCTGGAGGACGCCTTCGTCGCCGGTCCCAGCGGGCCCGTCTTGTCCGACTCCTTCCTCTCGCAGGCGCAGGCCCACCTCTCCTTCGCCGGCGCGCCCCTCTACGCCCTGCTCCACGAGGCGAGTTACGGCCAGCGCTCGGTGTCCGAGGAGGGCACCCGGTGGGCGGCCGAGCGGATCAGGGGCGAATTCCCCGCCTTCGACGCCGACGCCGCCCTCGCGGGCGACGCGCCCGTCCTCTTCACCGGCGAGACCATCCATCCCTGGATGTTCGACACCGACCCGGCGCTTGCACCACTGCGCGAGACGGCCGAGCTGCTGGCGCAGCGCGAGCAGTGGCCGGACCTCTACGACCCGGCCAGGCTCGCGCACAACGGTGTGCCGGTCGCCGCCGCCGTCTACCACGACGACATGTTCGTCGACACCGTCGACTCGCTGGCCACTGCCCGGTCGATCCGGGGCCTGCGGACCTGGATCACCGACGAATACGAGCACGACGGTCTCCGGGTGAGCGACGGCCGGGTCCTCGACCGGCTGGTCCGGCTGGTCCGCGGCGAACTGTAGCCGCCTCGGTGATCCTCCGGCGGCGCCCGCCGCGCACCGAGCGCCGCACCACGTCCGGGTCAAGCCCCTGGCCGATGGCGTGCAGGAGCAGCAGCGCGAAGGAGTGGTGCGGTTCCAGCTCCAGTGCCAGGCCCAGCGCGACGCGTGCCTCCGCCTCGTCGCCCGAGCACCAGGCGACCCAGCCCGTCAGGGCGAGCAGCGCCGCCGCATGCTCGGCGTACGGTCCGGCGCAGCGCCTGGCCAGCGCCCGCCAGAGCCGGATGGCCGAGGCGGCGGTGGCGGGGCCGGCCCACTCGACGACCCGGTCGCGGGCCGCCCGGTCCTGGAGCCCGAGGATCATCTCGGCGGCCTCCGCGTCGTCGAGGAGGCCGTCGTCGCGCCGGTCGGACCGCACCGGGTCGCCGATGGGCGGCGCCGCGGTGAACTTGTCCAGTGCCGCCCGGGCCAGCGCGACCGTCTCCTCGGCGACGGACGGGCTGTCCGCCCGGTCCAGCATGCGCGGGACGAGCTGCCTGCAGGCCCGGTCGAGCGCCGCCTTCAGCTCGGCGCCTTGGGGCCCAGCCGGCTTGAAGCGGTCCTCCAACTCCCGCAGGGTGGCCGGCATCGGGATACCGGCGTAGGCCGCCGCGGCGGCGATGGTGGACGCGCCGGGCTTGGCGAGCGGCACCCCCACGTCCGCGCCCCCGTCCCCCTCGTCCGGCCCCGGGCGGCAGTAGGACCACCAGCGACCGCCCGAGACGCACAGCGCCTCGACCACGGGGACGTCCAGCGCCCCGAAGGCCACGCGCAGTTCCTGGGCGAGCGGTCGCAGCCGCTCCATCACCTCGCGGGAGCGCTCGCCCGCACGCGGGTCCCGGCAGAGGAAGACGACCACGGACGCGGGCCGGCCCGCCCGCCGTACGCTCCCCTCGACCAGGCAGGCCGCGAGCCGCCTGGCTGCCTCCGGCCATTGGTCCAGCTCCTGCGGGCTCTCGGGGAGCGCGAGCCGTACTCTCCCGCCCAAGCGGCCCTCCTCGCCGTGCAGGGCGAGAAGGACGACGCTGTCCGTCGGGTGGTAGCCCATCAGGAACGGAACAGCGGCAGCCAGGTCCCCGGGCCCGTGCAGGACTACTTTCAGATCGTCGACCACCGGGGCCGGCGACGACGATGACTCTCCGTATGCGACTTCGTTGCTCTGTGTCATGAGTCGAGCTTGCCGTACCCGCACCACCCCGCACCAGATCGCCCGTTCGGCTGTGGAAAACCCAGCCCCGCACCGTCCGCAGCCGGCGTCGCGGTTGGCGCCCCACCCGTGCCGTCCTGTTGCATGGACGCCATGACGGACACCACCAGCGAGCTGCGCGCCGCCGCCGACCTCGTCCTCAGCCGCCTCGTCGGCGCCGAGCCGGGAGCCGCGCGGCTGCGCGAGGACCAGTGGCGCGCGGTCGAGGCCCTGGTCGCGCAGGCCCGCAGGACGCTGGTGGTGCAGCGCACCGGCTGGGGCAAGTCGGCGGTCTACTTCGTGGCCACCGCGCTGCTGCGCGAGCGCGGCGCAGGCCCGACCGTGATCGTCTCCCCGCTGCTCGCGCTCATGCGCAACCAGGTGGAGGCCGCCGCCCGCGCCGGGATCAGGGCGCGCACGATCAACTCCTCCAACATCGAGGAATGGAGCACCGTCGAGGACGAGGTGGCGGCCGGCGAGGTGGACGTGCTGCTCGTCAGCCCCGAGCGGCTCAACAACCCCGACTTCCGCGACCAGGTGCTGCCCAGGCTCGCGGCGACCACCGGCCTGCTGGTGGTGGACGAGGCGCACTGCATCTCCGACTGGGGCCACGACTTCCGCCCCGACTACCGGCGGCTGCGCACGATGCTGGCCGACCTCAGGCCCGGCGTCCCGGTGCTGGCGACCACCGCGACCGCGAACGCCCGGGTGACGGCGGACGTCGCCGAGCAACTCGGCACCGGCGCCGCGGACTCGGGTCACGAGGCGCGACGGGCGGCAGAGCAGCAGGGGCAGGAAGGGCAGGAGGGGAAGCAGGAAAAACAGCAGGACGGGCGCCAGGAAGAAGGCCCCGCGGGCACACTCGTGCTGCGCGGCCCGCTGGAGCGCGAGAGCCTGTCCCTCGGCGTGCTGCGGCTGCCGGACGCCGCGCACCGCCTGGCCTGGCTCGCCGACCACCTCGGCACCCTCCCCGGCTCGGGGATCATCTACACCCTGACCGTCTCCGCGGCGGACGAGATCACCGCCTTCCTCCGGCAGCGCGGCTACCCCGTCGCCGCCTACTCCGGCCGCACCGAGAACGCCGAACGGCAGGAGGCCGAGGCGGACCTGCTCGCCAACCGGGTCAAGGCGCTGGTCGCGACGTCCGCGCTCGGCATGGGCTTCGACAAGCCGGACCTCGGCTTCGTCGTGCACGTCGGGTCGCCGTCGTCGCCGATCGCCTACTACCAGCAGGTCGGCCGGGCCGGCCGCGGCGTGGACCACGCCGAGGTGCTGCTGCTCCCCGGCCGCGAGGACGAGGCGATCTGGCGCTACTTCGCCTCGCTGGCCTTCCCGCCGGAGGAGCAGGTCCGCCGCACCCTGGCCGTACTGGAGGAGGCGGACCGGCCGCTGTCGCTGCCCGCGCTGGAGAGCCGGGTGGATCTGCGCCGCTCCCGGCTGGAGATCATGCTCAAGGTGCTGGACGTGGACGGCGCCGTACGCCGGGTGCGCGGCGGATGGACAGCGACCGGCCGGCCCTGGGCGTACGACACGGAGCGCTACGCCTGGGTGGCGCGTCAACGGGCGGCCGAGCAGCAGGCGATGCGCGACTACGCGACGACGACCGGCTGCCGTATGGAGTTCCTGCGCCGGCAGCTGGACGACGAGCAGGCCGCGCCGTGCGGGCGGTGCGACAACTGCGCGGGCGCGCGTTTCCCGGTGGAGGTCTCCGCGCGGTCCCTGGACCTGGCGCGCCAGGCGCTGGGCCGGCCCGGGGTGGAGCTGGAGCCGCGCAAGATGTGGCCGACCGGCCTCGACGCGGTGGGCGTCGCCCTCAAGGGCCGTATCGCGGCGGGCGATCAGGCGGCCGTGGGGCGTGCGCTGGGCCGGCTGTCGGACATCGGCTGGGGCAACCGCCTGCGCCCGCTGTTCACGGACGGCGCCGCCGACCGGCCCGTACCGAAGGACGCGGTGGACGCCGTGGTGCAGGTGTTGTCGGACTGGGCGCGCGGTCCCGGCGGCTGGGCCAGTGGTGAATCCGGCGCCCCCGCGCGCCCCGCGGGTGTCGTCACGGTCGCCTCGCGCCGCCACGATGTGCTGGTCGGCTCCCTCGGCTCGGCGATTGCCGAGGTCGGACGGCTGCCGCTGCTCGGGAGGGTGGAATACGCTGGCGGCGCCGACCCCGGTGCGATCGCCCGCAGCAACAGTGCCCAGCGCGTACGGGCACTGCACGCAGCGTTCGTCCTTCCTCCGGAGTTGGTTGAAGCTGTGAAGGCGGCCGGCGGTCCGGTGCTGCTCGTCGACGATTACGCCGACACCGGATGGACACTCGCCGTCACCGCGCGCCTGCTGCGCCAGGCCGGCGCCCCCGCGGTGTTTCCGCTGGTCCTGGCCGTCCAGGGGTGAAAGACCCGCAGGCCGCGGGCGGTGCGGAATCTATCCGGCGGACGGGCTCATTCCGGTCGGGGGCGGCAATTGCCCGTTGCCGCAGGACACTACGCGGGGAAGAATTGGACGCGGATCCCCGAACGGCTCTCCGAGCCCTCTGACCGGCGCACGCCCGCGGCCGGTCCTACGGGTGTATCCGCGAAGGGAGGACCGTGACCATCGGGTTCGTTCCGGAGACGTCCTCCGCCGCCGTGTCCCTCATCACCCGCACGCTGGAGCCGGCCGAGTGGGCCGACATGGGCGTACCGCTGCTGGCGAGCCCCCGCGAGGTCGTCAAGGACCTGTACGCCCGGCACCTCCCGGCCCCCACCACCGCGGTCGTCGCGGCGTACGACCCGGACGGGCGGATCCGCGCGAGCGCCTCCTTCGCCTTCCGTACCGGCGTCGTGGACGGGTGGGAGCGCCGCAACGCCCTGCTGTCCCACCTGCGCCGGGTCATCCCGCACGACCTGCGGCTGCGCAAGCCGGTCCGCACCGCCGTGCTGATGGTGTGCCGTGACGGCATCCCCGGCTGGACCGCGGAGGACGGCGCCTGGATGTGGGGCCTGCGGGACGCCTGCACGCTGCACGGCCTGCGCTGCGGCTCGTACGTGACGCTCACCGGTGACGGCTGGCACGTCATCGGCGAGAACCGCGCGGGGCGTACGCCGAACGCCGCCTCGTGGTCGCACGACCGCGCCGGCACACCCGCGGTGCAGGCGCCCGGCGCCACGCCCGCGTTGCGCCGGGCGTCGGTGCGCTGAGCGGCCCCGGGCGGCGGATCCGCCCGGAGACGCTCAGGCGCTGGCGCCGAGAAGGCTGTTGATACGGGCGGGGTCCCCGCACACGATGAGCAGGACGCCGGCCCGGGCGAGCGCCCCGGCCAGTGCCTGCGGCAGCGTCTTGTCGTCGCCGCCGTTGAGCGCCACGACGACGACGGGTCGGCCGCCGGCGCGCGAGGCGGAGATGTCGGCGTAGAAGACGTCGTCGGCCGCGTCGTGCTGGGCCCAGTACGAGGCTTCGCCGAAGCTCAGTTCGTGCACGGCCCACGGGTGCTGCTCGCCGGTGGTGAGCACCAGGACCTCGCCCGGGGCGCGGCCGGTGTCGAGCAGCAGGTCGACGGTCTCCTCGGCGGCGTCGAGTGCGCCGTCGACGGGAGCGGGGATGAGCTGGATCTGGGCGGAACCGGAGGCGTTGCGGCGCTGTTCGGGCACGGCCGGGGCGGCCGGAGCGGCAGCACCGGGGGCGGACTGGTTCGCAGCCGCGGGACCGGTGGCGCCGAGTTGGCCGGCACCGGCGCCGCCGGCAGCGGAGCCGACGGCGGCGACTGCCCTGGGCGGCCCGGGCCGCGGCGCGGCGGGCCGGGGCGGGCGCGGGACAGGACGGGGGGTCGACGCACTCCGGCCGCTGGTCGGAGCAGTGCGGGGACCCGGGACACTCTCGTGAATCTGAGGCTCCTCGGGGGTGAGAGGCATGACTTGATGTCTATCAAACGCGCATCGAATGCGCAGCGGGGGGTGGGGCCCGGATCAGAAATCGAAACCGAGTTGTTCCCCTGCGTCGTCCGCTGTGTCGTCCGGGGTGCGGACCTTCTTCAGATGCTGCCAGCGCGGCAGGGAGTCCAGGTAGGCCCACGACAGCCGGTGCAGCGGCGTCGGTCCGTGCTCCTCCAGCGCCAGGCGGTGCACGGGCGAGGGATATCCGGCGTTCTCCCCGAAGGCGAACGGCGCGTACTGCGTGCCGAGTTCGGCCATCCGCGCGTCCCGGTGCACCTTGGCGATGACCGAGGCGGCGGCGACGGCGACGCACGACTGGTCGCCCTTGATGACGGTACGCACGTGCCACGAGCCGCCGCCGGCGAGGTAGTTGTGCTTGCCGTCGAGGATGACGGCGTCGGGGGCCTCGGGCAGTCCGTCGACGGCACGCAGCGCGGCGAGCCGCAGAGCGGCGGTCATCCCCAGGTCGTCGATCTCCTCGGGCGAGGCGTGGCCGAGCGCGTAGGACGTCACCCAGCCGGTGAGCACGGACGCCAACTGCGTGCGGCGGGCCGGGGGGATCAGCTTGGAGTCGGTGAGGCCGTCCGGCGGGCGGCGCAGTCCAGTGACGGCCGCGCAGACGGTGACGGGTCCGGCCCACGCCCCGCGGCCCACCTCGTCGATGCCTGCGACGGTCCGCACGCCGAGCGTGGCGCGCATCGACCGCTCGACGCTGTGGGTGGGTGGTGGGAAGACCATGGCGGGGACCAGCCTACCCGCCGCCTGCGGGCGGCCTCCACGGGGTGATCAGGACACCGTGGCCCAGTCGGGCAGTGCTTCGGTCCGCGCGGTCCAGGTCGCCGGGGGCTCGCCGCCGGGGCGGGCGGCGACGATGCCGCCGACGATGGAGCAGGTGGTGTCGATGTCGCCGCCGGCCTTGGCGGTGGTCCAGAACGCCTGCCGGTAGTCGCCGAGATGGCGGGCGGCCGACCACAGGGCGAAGGGGACGGTGTCGTGGGCGCTGGTGCGCCGCCCGCAGCCGAGGACGGCGGCGACGGTGGCGACGTCGGCGTAGTCGAGCATGTCGGCGGCCCTGCGGATGCCGGCCTGTACGGCGCTGCGCGGGACGAGCTCCACGACGGCGGCGAGCAGCGCGGCGGGGTCCTGCGGGCCCGCCAGGTCGGCGGCCAGTGCCGCGGCTGCCGCCACCGCCATCGCGCCGGCCACGGCCTCGCGGTGCTGGTGGGTGGTGTACGCCGAGATCTCCGCCTGGTGGGTGGCCTGGACCGGGTCGCCGGCGTACCAGGCTCCCAGCGGGGCGACGCGCATCGCGGCGCCGTTGCCCCATGAGCCCTGCCCGTTGAACAGGCCCGCCGCCAGTTCGCGCCAGTCGGCCCCTTCCTGCCGGATCAGCCGCAGCATGCGGTTGACGGCCGGGCCGTAGCCGCGGTCGAAGTCGTGGTGCTCGGCGAAGGACAGGGCGAGCGCGTCCTGGTCGATACGTCCGTGGGCGGCGAGGACGGCGACGATCGAGCAGGCCATCTCGGTGTCGTCGGTCCACTGCCAACTGCCGGGCGGCAGTTCGCCGTTCTGCAGGGCGGGGTAGTGGGCCGGGACGAAGAACTGCGAGCCCAGGGCGTCGCCCACGGACAGGCCGCGCAGGCTGCTGAGGGCACGGGAGAGGGGGGCGGAAGGGGAGGTGAGAGGCGTCATGACGTCGGAAACTCTGACATCGTGCCTGTTCCGGGTCAATCTCCTTGTGCCGAAACTCACCCGTGACTCGCCCACGACTCACCCGCGGCGCGCTTTCCCTCCCGTCCGCTCAGGCGTAGCCGCCGCCGGGCGGCCCCGGTGTGCGCCACCGGTCGAACGGCCGGTCGAGCACATAGCGGCCGGTCGACTGCAGGAGCAGCATGCGCGTCTCGGCGTTGTCCGGGTTGGACAGCGCCTCGAACTCCTCGACAGTCCAGTGGAACCAGCGCATGCAGAACAGCCGCATGGTCAGCCCATGGGTGACCATCAGCACATTGGGCGGGAAGTCGTCCTTGTCGAAGGCGCGGTAGAGCGTTTCCAGGAAGGTGCCGACCCGGTCGTAGACGTCCGCGCCGCTCTCCCCCATCGCGAAGCGGTAGAAGAAGTGGCCGTAGGCGTCGCGTGCCTTGCGCTGGCGCTGGATGTCCTCGATGTCCTGCCAGTTCCCCCAGTCCTGCTCCCGCAGCCGCGGCTCCTCGCTGGCCCGGGTGAGCCGCGGGTCCAGGCCCAGGGCGCGGTAGGTGTGCCAGGTGCGGCGGTAGGGGGAGACGAACGCCTGGACGCGCTCGTCTCCGAACACCTCGCGCAGCCGGGCTCCGGCCTCGGTGGCCTGGCGCAGACCCTTCGCGGTGAGTTCCAGGGCGTGGTCCGGCACCCGCTCGTAGATGGTGTCGTCGTGGTTGCCCTGGGACTCACCGTGCCGGATGAGCACGATACGGCGAGGACGTCCCATGCCGTTCACCCTATGGTGCGACCGGGCCCGCGGCTCGGCGGGGCCGCCGGCCCGATCGCCGGCGGGTCAGCGCCCGGTGCCCGCGGGCCCCGCCGTCAGTTCCTCCGACAGGCGCCTGAGCTGCTCGCGGGCGCCGGCGTCGTACGCCTGCCGGTCGGCGCGGGCCTGGCTCGTGCCGTTGAAGTAGCGCCCGCTGCCGGAGCCGGCGGCGTTGATGAGCCGCAGGGTGGCCGCCCCGCCCTCCTCGACCGTGCTCCAGGGGCTTATGCCGCTCTCCCGGACCATGGTGGTGTCCATGAACGTCGCCGGATGCAGCGCGTCCACCGTCACGCCCGTCCCGCTGAGCTCCTGCGCGAGGTCGAAGGTGAACATGATCTGGGCGAGCTTGCTCTGCGCGTACGCCCGCATCGGGTCGTAGCCCTTCTCCAGCATCGGGTCGGCGAAGTCGATGGCCTGCTGCCCCGCGGAGGCGACGTTGACGACACGGGCCGGTGCGGACGCCGTGAGCAGCGGCAGCAGCCGGCGGGTCAGCCGGTATCCCGCCAGGTAGTTCACGGCGAACCGGCGCTCGATGCCGTACGCGTCGACCTGCCGGGCGCCGCCGGGTGAGGCGCCGATCCCGGCGTTGTTGACCAGGACGTCCAGCCGCTCGGTACGGGCGAGGACCTCGTCGGCGAGCCGGTCGACCTCGGGCAGCCGTGACAGGTCGGCGAGCAGCACCTCGGCGCGGTCCTCGCCGGTGGCCTCCCGGACGGCGTCCCGCACCTGCGCGGCCCGCTCGGCGTCCCGGCCGTGGACCAGGACCCGGTCGCCCGCCTCGGCGAGGCGCTGGGCCAGCCAGCGGCCCATGCCGTCGGTGGAGCCGGTGATCAGGACGGTCCGCCGCCCGGGCGCGGTCACAGCGCCGCCGGCCGCAGCCGCGACCCGCCGTCGACGGAGAGCACCACACCGGTGGTGAACGTCGCCCCGATGAGGTAGCCGATCGCTCCGGCGATGTCCTCCGGACGCCCCACCCGGCCGGCGGGTGCGGAGCGCGCGTAGTCCTCGAAGGTGCGGCGGCGCGTCTCGTCGTCCATCCAGTCCCACCAGGGGGTCTCGATGATGCCGGGCGAGACCGCGTTGACCCTTGTCGGGGCCAGTTCGACGGCGAGCACCGGGACCATGGCCTCGACCGCCGCGTTGACCGCGGCCAGGCCGGCGGTCCCGGGCCGGGCGGCGCCGGAGGAGCCGGCGGTCACGAAGGTGATCGAGCCGCCGGGGCACAGCGCCTTCAGGGCCGCCTGCGCCGCGATCGTCTGGGCCACGAGCTTGCCCTCCGCCGCCGCCCGCAGGTCGGCTATCGGCAGCGCGCCGAACGGGCCGGCCGCCGTGCTGCCGGTGACGGCGACCACCACATGGTCGATCTCGCCGAGCCCCTCGAAGAATTCGTGGGTCGCCGCCTCGTCCAGCGCGTCGAGCGCCGCGCCCGTCGCGCCCTCGCCGAGCCGGGCCAGCGCGGCGTCGAGCCGGGCCTTGTCGCGGCCGGTGACGACCACCCGGCGGCCGGCCCGCAGCTGCTCCTCGGCCGTCGCCAGGCCGATTCCGGACGTGCCACCGATGACGACGACACACTGTGTCGGTTCGGGCATTGCGCGCTCCCCATTTACGAGACATCCTGACTCGTTAACAACGATATGCGAGACACCATGCCTTGTAAAGTGAGTTCATGGACGAGACACCCGTACGGGGCAGGCCCCGCAGCGAGACGGCCAGACGCGCGGTGCTCGACGCGGCGCTGGAGCTCTGCCGGAGCAGCGGCTACCAGGCGCTGACGATGAAGGGCATCGCGGAGAAGGCGGGCGTCGGACGCCAGACCGTCTACCGGTGGTGGCCGGCCAAGCAGGACGTGCTGATCGACGCCCTGCGCGACCTCGCGCTGCTCAGGGCGGAACAGCTGAACCCGGAGACCGGCGACACGCTGAGCGACGTGCGCATGCTGCTGGACGCGACCTTCTCCCTGACCACCGCGCTCACCGGCAACGCGCTGGTCGGGCTGATGGCCGAGGCGCAGCACGACCCGGAGCTCTCCCGGCGGCTCCAGGGCACCGTCATCGGCCCGCGCCGCCAGGCGCTGCGCGACCTGCTGGCCCGAGGCGTCGCCGGCGGCGAGCTCTCGGACGCCGCGATGTCCCTCGACCTCGCCGTCGACTTCGCCTTCGGGACGATGTGGTACCGCCTGATCAGCCACCACGCCCCGGTGGACTCCGAGCTCGCCGGGCAGATCACCGCGGCCCTGGCCGAGCTGCTGCGCCCGGACGCCGCCCGCGGGCCCGTACCGCCGCCGGCGGACTGATCACGGCGCGGCCCCGGAGCACCACCGCACCCGGCAGGACGCCGGTCCGACGTGCCTGACGGCTCTGACGAGTCCGACGGCTCTGACGAGTCGGACGGTCAGGTGCTCAGACGGTCCACCCCGGCACGACGTCGACGATGTCGCCCGCGACCGACAGCACATCGGCGTCCAGGTCGGCCCGCTCCGAAAGCCGCGTCACCGCCCCTTCGCGGTACTTGCCGTGCTCGGTGGCCGAATCCCACGCCGAGAGCACCAGGAAGTCGCTGTCCGACCCCTCGGCGAACAGCCCGCGCAGCATGCCGGGAGACCCGGCCATCGCGGGGTTCCAGACCCGCTCCTGCATCTGCGTGAAGTGGTCGACCCGCTCCGGGCGCACCTTGCACAGCGCCACCCGCAGCAGGTCCGCGTCCGTGAAGCGCGGCTCGAACCCCACCTTGACGTCCAGCCGGTGGGTGAACGTCCGCGCGGCCAGCATCTCGTAGGTGCCGGCCTGCGCCGCCGCCAGCTCCGCGTGCGGCCCTGCCATGAAGGCGTCGTAGGACTGCTGCCCGTCCCAGAAGCCGAACAGATGGGCCACGCCGGGCTGTGAACGGCTCCAGCCCCCCGCCTGGCCGTGGAAGCCCGGCCGTTCCCTGAGCGCCACCCAGGTGCGCTGACCCCGGTCGAAACCGTCACGGTCGAGGACGCCGCAGCGTATCCACTTCACCAACACCGCGCCATCGTAGTGGTGCGGCGGCCGTCGGTTTCGCCGCTCGGCCGCAACCTTCCGGGCATGCGCGAGGGCGGGGAGCCCGTCACGCTCCCCGCCCTCGTCCGTCACGCACCGCTCAGCGGATCAGCGGGCGCCGTCCGCCTCCCGGCGACGACCGGTCAGCTGCAGCCGCTGGTCGAGCCGCACCCCTCGCACAGGTAGCAGCTGCCCGCGCGGCGCATCTTCGTACCGCAGGAGAAGCACAGCGGGGCGTCGGCGTTGAGGCCGAGCTGGATCTCCAGCAGCTCCGTGGAGTTGTGCGCCTCCTTCGGGGCCGGTGCCTGCGCGGCCGGCTTGGCCACCGTCAGCGGCGTGCGCGGCTCGACCTGGCGCGGCGCGGACTGGGCGAGGCCCTCCACGTCCACGTCGTCCTCGCCGGCCTCGTACGAGCCGGTGTCCAGGTGCCGCTGCCGCTCGGAGGCGGAGTGGATACCGAGGGCGGAGCGGGTCTCGAACGGCAGGAAGTCCAGCGCGAGTCGGCGGAAGATGTAATCGACGATCGACTGCGCCATCCGCACGTCCGGGTCGTCGGTCAGGCCCGCCGGCTCGAAGCGCATGTTGGTGAACTTCGAGACGTACGTCTCCAGCGGCACGCCGTACTGCATGCCGACGGACACCGCGATGGAGAAGGCGTCCATCATGCCCGCCAGGGTGGAGCCCTGCTTGGACATCTTCAGGAAGACCTCGCCCAGACCGTCGTCGGGGTACGAATTCGCCGTCATGTAGCCCTCGGCGCCGCCGACGGTGAAGGACGTGGTGATGCCGGGGCGGCCCTTGGGCAGCCGCTTGCGCACCGGGCGGTACTCCACGACCTTCTCCGCCGCCGCGGGGGCGGGCGCGGCCTGCTCCGACGCGACCTCGTCCTTCTTGTCGTCCTTCTTCTTCGCCGAGAGCGGCTGGCCGACCTTGCAGTTGTCGCGGTAGATCGCCAGCGCCTTCAGGCCGAGCTTCCAGCCCTGGTGGTAGACCTCCTCGACCTCCTCGACCGTGGCCGACTCCGGCAGGTTGACCGTCTTGGAGATCGCCCCGGACAGGAACGGCTGGGCCGCGGCCATCATGCGCACATGGCCCATCGCCGAGATCGCCCGCTCGCCCATGGCGCAGTCGAAGACCTCGTAGTGCTCGTGCTTCAGCCCGGGCGCGTCGACGACGTTGCCGTGCTCGGCGATGTGGGCGACGATCGCCTCGACCTGCTCGGGCTGGTAGCCGAGCCGGCGCAGCGCGGTGGGCACGGTGTTGTTCACGATCTGCATCGACCCGCCGCCGACCAGCTTCTTGAACTTCACCAGGGCCAGGTCCGGCTCGACACCCGTGGTGTCGCAGTCCATCATCAGGCCGATCGTGCCGGTCGGCGCGAGCACCGATGCCTGCGCGTTGCGGAAGCCGTGCTTGTCGCCGAGCCGCAGCACGTCCTGCCACGCCTCGGTCGCCGCGGCCCACACCGGGGTGTCGAGGTCGTCCATCCGGCGGGCGGCGCCATTGGCGTCGGAGTGCTGCTTCATGACGCGGTTGTGGGCGTCGGCGTTGCGGGCGTATCCGTCGTACGGGCCGACGACCGCGGCCAGTTCGGCGGAGCGCTTGTAGGACGTGCCGGTCATCAGTGAGGTGATGGCCCCGGCGAGCGCGCGCCCGCCGTCGGAGTCGTACGCGTGGCCGGTCGCCATGAGCAGGGCGCCGAGGTTGGCGTAGCCGATGCCGAGCTGGCGGAAGGCGCGGGTGGTCTCGCCGATCTTCTCGGTCGGGAAGTCGGCGAAGCAGATGGAGATGTCCATCGCCGTGATAACCAGCTCGACGACCTTCGCGAAGCGCTCGACGTCGAAGGACTGGGTGCCCTTGCCGTCGTCACGAAGGAACTTGAGCAGGTTCAGCGAGGCCAGGTTGCAGCTGGAGTTGTCCAGGTGCATGTACTCGCTGCACGGGTTGGAGGCGGTGATCCGGCCGGTCTCCGGCGAGGTGTGCCAGTGGTTGATGGTGTCGTCGTACTGGATGCCGGGGTCGGCGCACGCCCACGCGGCCTCGGCGAGCTTGCGGAACAGCGCCCGCGCGTCGACCTCCTCGATGACCTCGCCGGTCATGCGGGCGCGCAGCCCGAAGGAGGACCCGGACTCGTACGCCTTCATGAACTCGTCGTTGACGCGCACGGAGTTGTTGGCGTTCTGGTACTGGACGGAGGTGATGTCGTCGCCGCCCAGGTCCATGTCGAAGCCCGCGTCGCGCAGGGCGCGGATCTTCTCCTCCTCCTTGACCTTCGTCTCGATGAAGGCCTCGACGTCCGGGTGGTCGACGTCCAGGACGACCATCTTGGCGGCGCGGCGGGTGGCACCGCCCGACTTGATGGTCCCGGCCGACGCGTCGGCGCCGCGCATGAAGGACACCGGGCCCGAGGCGTTGCCGCCGGAGGAGAGCAGTTCCTTGGAGGAGCGGATACGGGACAGGTTCAGGCCGGCTCCGGAGCCGCCCTTGAAGATCATGCCCTCTTCCTTGTACCAGTCGAGGATCGACTCCATGGAGTCGTCGACGGACAGGATGAAGCACGCGGAGACCTGCTGCGGCTGCGCGGTGCCGACGTTGAACCACACCGGCGAGTTGAAGCTGAAGACCTGGTGCAGCAGGGCGTAGGTCAGCTCGTGCTCGAAGACGTCCGCCTCGTCGGGGGAAGCGAAATAGCCGTGCTTCTCGCCGGCCTGGCGGTAGGTGAGCACGACCCGGTCGATGAGCTGCTTCAGGCTCTTCTCGCGCTGCGGGCTGCCGACCGCGCCGCGGAAGTACTTGCTGGTGACGATGTTGACCGCGTTCACCGACCAGAAGTCGGGGAACTCCACGCCGCGCTGCTCGAAGTTGATCGAGCCGTCGCGCCAGTTGGTCATGACGACGTCACGGTGCTCCCAGACCACCTCGTCGTACGGGTGAACGCCCGGCGTGGTGTGGATGCGCTCCACACGCAGACCCTTGGACGCCTTGGATCCCTTGGTGCGGGAACCGCGTGCCGGGCCGCTCGTCGTCTCTGTCATTCCGCCTCCCTATACGGGCGAAAACGCCCTGATGTGCGCGGTTCTTCCCGCAGCACGGTGTTGTCCATGGCCTCGGCGCGTGGCGCTCCGGCAACAAGATGTGTGTCCTGCGCGCCGCTGCTCAGTCGGCGGCGGATGCGGGCGCGGGGACGCCGAGGTCCTCGTCGAGTCCGCCAGGAGTGGTGGGTGGCAGCTGCTCGCGCAGCTCCCTGATGGCCGTCTCGAAGTCCTCCAGCGAATCGAACGCGCGATACACCGAGGCGAACCGCAGATACGCGACGACGTCGAGGTCCTGGAGCGGGCCGAGTATGGCCAGTCCCACGTCGTGGGTCGACAGCTCCGCGCTGCCGGTGGCCCTGACCGCCTCCTCGACCCGCTGCCCGAGCTGGGCTAGCGCGTCCTCCGTGACGGGGCGGCCCTGGCATGCCTTGCGCACGCCGGCGATCACCTTGCTGCGACTGAAGGGTTCGGTGACGCCACTGCGTTTGATCACCATCAGTGACGCCGTCTCCACCGTGGTGAACCGGCGGCTGCAGTGTGGGCACTGCCGGCGCCTGCGGATCGAGGCGCCGTCGTCCGTGGTGCGGCTGTCGACGACACGGCTGTCGGAGTGCCGGCAGAAGGGGCAGTGCATCGTTCCTACTCCCTCCCTCGCTCCCTGGGGAGCGCGCACGGCGACAAGGCTCCCGCAACGTCGTACGACCCCGGGAAGCAGCCCCAAGCATAGGTGATTCTCTCGGCGTTGCACCCAGGGGGGCCTTCATCGGACCACAACCCGTGGTGGCCGGGTCACATCCAACCACTAGATGTGGTGGGACGGATTCAACCCGCTCCTTCCGCGTGTCGCAAGCCGCCCGCCGGGCGCGCCACCGGAGGTCCGCGGTCGGCGGCGCGGCCGGGGTGTCGGTGACACACTGGAGGGCGGCGCCACCGCAGGGTCACGGCCGCCGCTTCCCGCGGTGCGGGAGGAACGGCGCGGGGCGCGCAGACCTCTTCGAGAATCGAACTTCCATTCGATCAATACACCCGGTACCTTGATCACGTCAGCGGATTTATGCAAATTCACTCGAACGTGTGTTTGGCGCAACCTTTCGAAACCCACTACCGTTGTACTAACTGCCCGCGGCTGGGAAGCGGGCCTCCCGCACTTCATGCGGTGGGAGAACATCTCGAAAGGGGCCGCCGTGACCACCGCCGCAGAGAGCGCCACAGCGACATTGACCGCCCATGACCGCTCCCCGGATCGAATCGGCCCGTTGGACGTGATGAACGAAGAGAACAGCCCGAAGCCCGCGCGCTCCCTTCCCGGACGGCCCCCGGGTATTCGCGCCGACAGCTCCGGCCTCACCGAACGCCAGCGCAGGGTCATCGACGTCATCAGGGATTCGGTGCAGCGCCGCGGATACCCGCCGTCCATGCGGGAAATCGGCCAGGCCGTGGGCCTGTCCAGCACGTCCTCGGTCGCCCACCAGCTCATGGCACTGGAGCGGAAAGGCTTTCTGCGCCGCGACCCGCACCGCCCGCGGGCGTACGAAGTGCGCGCCTCGGACGCGGGGCACCCGCAGCCGACCGACACCTCCGGCAAGCCCTCGGCCTCCTATGTGCCGCTGGTCGGCCGGATCGCCGCCGGCGGGCCGATCCTCGCCGAGGAGTCGGTGGAGGACGTCTTCCCGCTGCCGCGTCAACTCGTGGGCGACGGCGAGCTGTTCGTGCTGAAGGTGGTTGGTGACTCGATGATCGAGGCCGCCATCTGCGACGGCGACTGGGTCACCGTCCGCCGCCAGCCGGTCGCCGAGAACGGCGACATCGTCGCGGCCATGCTGGACGGTGAGGCCACCGTCAAGCGCTTCAAGCGGGACAACGGCCATGTGTGGCTGCTGCCGCACAACGCCGCCTACCAGCCCATCCCCGGCGACGAGGCGACCATCCTGGGCAAGGTCGTCGCGGTGCTGCGCCGCGTCTGAGCCCCGACCGCTCGGCCCCGGCCGCTCGTCCGCGTGCCCCGGAATCCGTACGACGGTTCCGGGGCCGGACTGTTCCTCCGCGGCCGGAGTGCTTCTCCGCGCACCGCAGCGGGGTGCTCAGGCCGTGACCGCGGCCTTCTCGGCAGTCGTCCCGGGGACCTTCCCGGTCGCCTTCTCCGCGGACGCGGCCTTCGCCGACGCGTCGATGGCGGCCAGTGAGCGGCGCACCTGGTTGCGGTCGGTCGTGTACCAGAGGTCGGGCATGGACGCCCGCAGGAAGCCGCCGTAGCGGGCGGTCGCGAGCCGCGGGTCCAGCACCGCGACGACCCCGCGGTCTCCCGAGGCCCTGATCAGCCGCCCGGCGCCCTGCGCCATCAGCAGCGCGGCATGCGTGGCGGCGACCGCCATGAATCCGTTCCCGCCGTGTTCCTCCACCGACTTCTGCCGGGCGCTCATCAGCGGGTCGTCGGGGCGCGGGAAGGGAATCCGGTCCATGACCACCAACTGGCAGTTCGCCCCCGGCACGTCCACGCCCTGCCACAGCGACAGCGTGCCGAAAAGGCATGTCCGGGCGTCCTGCCCGAAGGCCTTGATGAGCTCGCCCAGGGTCTCCTCGCCCTGCAGCAGCACCGGATGGTCCAGCCGCTCGCGCATCGCCTCCGCAGCCGCCTGCGCGCCCCGCATCGACGAGAAGAGCCCGAGCGTACGGCCGCCCGCCGCCTCGATCAGCTCGGCCAGTTCGTCCAGCATGTCGGCGCGGCCCGCGTCCCGGCCCGGCGCGGACAGATGCCGGGCGACGTACAGGATGCCCTGCTTGCGGTAGTCGAAGGGCGAGCCGACGTCGATGCCCTTCCAGCGTGCCTCCCCCTCCCCCGCGGTGCCCTCGGCGGAAAGGCCCATCGAGGCGGCCACCCCGTTGAAGTCCCCGCCGAGCTTGAGGGTCGCGGAGGTCAGCACGACGGAGCGCTCGGTGAACAGCTTCTCGCGCAGCAGGCCGGACACATTGAGCGGCGCGATCCGCAGCGAGGCACCGAAGCGGTCGTGGCGGTCGCACCACACCACGTCGTACTCCGACGCCGCGACGAGCCGCTCGCTCACGTCGTGCACGTTCTCCACGGCGCCGAGGGCCTGCTTGCGCACCGCGTCCTCGTCCTGCACCGACTTGTCGCGCGTGTCGCCCAGCGCGGTGATGACCTGCCGGCAGGCGTCGCGCAGCGCGGACAGGACGTAGAGCAGATCCTCGGGGATCTGCTCCAGCCGTCCGGGCAGCGCCAGCTCCATGACCCGTTCGAAGCCCTCGGCGGCGCTCAGCAGGGCGTCGGCGGCCTTCTCGTTGACGAGCCGGGCGGCGCGCTTGACCGCGCGGTTCACGCTTCCGGGGGTCAGCTCGCCCGTCGCGACACCCGTCACCCGGGAGACGAGCTCATGCCCCTCGTCGATGATCAGCACCTCGTGGGCGGGCAGCACCGGTGTGCCCTCGATGGCGTCGATCGCCAGCAGCGCGTGATTGGTGACCACCACGTCGGCCAGCTTGGCGCGCTCCCGCGCCGCCTCGGCGAAGCACTCGGCACCGTAGGCGCACTTGGTCGCGCCCAGGCACTCCCGCGAGCTGACCGACACCTGGCCCCACGCCCGGTCCGAGACGCCGGGGGTCAGGCCGTCGCGGTCGCCGGTCTCCGTCTCGTCCGCCCAGTCGCGCATACGGAGCAGGTCCTGGCCGAGCTTGCTGGTCGGCGCGGCGGCCTCGAAGGGGTCGAACAGGCCCTCTTCGTCGTCCTGCGGCACGCCCTCGTGGAGGCGGTGCAGGCACAAATAGTTCGACCTGCCCTTGAGCATGGCGAACTGCGGCTCGCGGCGCAGCAGCGGCTTGAGGGCCGCGACCGTACGGGGCAAATCCCGCTCCACGAGCTGGCGCTGCAGCGCCAGCGTGGCGGTGGCGACCACCACGCGCTCGCCGTGGGCGAGCGCGGGCACCAGATACCCCAGGGACTTGCCGGTGCCCGTGCCGGCCTGGACGAGCAGATGCGATGTGTCGTCCACGGCGGCGGCGACGGCCTCGGCCATGGCGACCTGCCCGGGCCGCTCCACGCCTCCGACGGCGGTGACGGCGGCGTGCAGCAGGTCGGTGAGTGCGGGTGGGGACGTGTCAGTCATAGGAAGGCAAGCCTACGGGCAGCCACCGACAACGCCGTCCGATTCCACGCCTTCCACCCGTCCCGGCGACCGGTCCGGCCGGGCGGTGCTAGCTTCTGGACACATGCCGTTCGAGCGCCGCCTGACCCTGGACACCTCGGCCGCGGAGTACGTGATCGACGTGGCCAACGTCGTACGCGAACCGGCGCTCGGCGGCGAGCGGGCCGCGGACCTCGCCCGGCTCGCGGGCGTACTGGACGCGCTGGCGGACTTCGCCCGCGACCCGGCCGTGCAGGTGTACGCGATCACCGACCGCGCGCTGCTCACCGACGGGCGCCTGACGGCCGCCGAACGCCACGACCTCGGCCGCTGGTACGCCGGCGGGAAGCTGGAAGTGCTGCCGCGCGCGGACGACCGCATCCTGGAGCTGGCCGACGCGCTCGGCCTGCGGGTGGTCAGCGCCGACAACTTCCTGGACTTCCACCGCGCCTACCCGTGGATCCCCGGCGACCGGGACCGCTTCCTGCGCCCTGTCCTGCAGCCCGACGGAAGCGTGGGCGTGCGCCCGCGGATCATGCCGGTGCCCGAGGAGTGGCAGGTCTCCCGCAAGGAGGAGGAAGGGCTGCTGCTGCAGGCGGGCGTGGTCCGGCGCTGGGAGCCGTCGGCCCGCCACCGCGCGGTGCTCAGCCGCGAGTGGCGCTGCCCGGAGCCCGGCTGCCCGCTGTTCGGCTCCGCCGAGCATCCCGGGACGGCGCTGCCCCGCCGCCGCAAGGACCAGGTGCTGTGCCCCACGCACGGCGTGCCGCTCGCCGACGCCGGGCCGCGTGCGCCCCGCGCGCAGGTCAAGGTGGTCATGGACGGGACGGTGCGGGGCCGCTTCATGGTGACCGAGGGCGAGCCGGTGGCCGTGGGCCGCGCGCCGGCCGGCGGCGGCGTGGCGCTCGGCGCCTGGATCGACGACACCGCGGTGGAGTCCGTGAGCCGTACGCATGTGGTGCTGCGCTACCAGGGCGGCGCGCTGAGCGTCCTGGACGAGCGCAGTGCGAACGGTACGAGGGTGCGGCGCAGGCTGCCCGACCGGGACACCGTGCTGCCGCTGGCCCGCGGAATCGTGCGCATATTGCACAGGGGTGAGTCGGTGATGCTGCACGACCGGCTGGAACTGCTGCCGAGCGGGCGCCAGTTCGTCTTCGAGGACGACCCGACCGACGGTACGGTCGGACCGCAGGAGAGCGCCGCGGTGGCGGAGCCGACCATGATGCGGCTGCCGTTGCACGGCATGGAATGAGCGGGGTTCGCGTGACGGGCGAGGTGGGCACCGGTACGGTCCTCAGCGGTCGCTACCGGCTGGAGGAACTGCTGGGCGGCGGCGGGTTCGGGCAGGTCTACACGGCCGTCGACCAGAGCCTGGGCCGCCGGGTCGCGGTGAAGGTCCTGATGCTGCGCCCGGAGTGGGCCGAGGTCGAACGCAGTGAAAGGCAGGGCCGTTTCCGCCGGGAGGCGGTCGCCGCTGCCGGGCTCAGCCACCCCAATGTGGCGACGGTCCACGACGCCGGCGAGCACGAAGGCCGGCCGTTCCTCGTCATGGAGTTGCTGGCGGGCACCGATTTCCGCCGCGTATTGCTGGACCGCGGCGGGCTGCCGGTGCCGGACGTCCTCGCCTATGGCGCGCAGATCTGCGCGGGGTTGCAGCACGCGCACGAGCGCGGCCTGGTGCACCGCGACATCAAGCCCGAGAATCTGATGCTGCTCCCGGACGGCGTCGTCAAAATCTGCGACTTCGGCCTGGTCGCGAACAGCGAGTCGGACGCGACGCGCTATACCGAGCCGCAGGCACTGCTCGGATCGCCGCCGTATTTCACCCCGGAGCAGGCGCTCGGCGGTGAGGTCACCGCGCAGTCGGACCTGTATTCGCTCGGCTGCGTCCTCTACGCGATGCTCGCCGAGGGGCCGCCGTTCACCGCGGGGAATTACATCGGCTACGCCTATCTCCACGTGCACGAGGAGCCGGAGCCGATCGTGAACCGGCGGCCGGAGGTCCCGCCGGAGCTGGCCCGCCTGGTGCACCAGTTGCTCGAAAAGGTGCCCCGGGACCGCCCGGCGGACGCCAAGGAGGTGGCGGAGCGGCTGCGCGCGATGATGCGGCCCGCGGCGCTGCGGCGGACGCCGACCGCGCTGGACCGCGGGGCCCGGCATCTGGTGTGGACCCTCGTCGAGGAGGGTGAGGCGCTGCTGGCCGCGGGACGCTTCCACGAGGCGGACGACCGCTACTGGCAGGCGCGGCAGCACCTGGTGCGCCAGGGCGCGGAGGACGAGCCGGCGTCCTTTGCCGCGCTCTTCGGCCGGGCCCGGGCCCTGGAGGGCCTGAACGGCGTCCGAGCGACGCGCCGGCAGTTCGAGGAGCTCGCCGCCAGCACCGCCGCGGCGCTCGGCCCCGAGCATCCGCTGACCCGCTGCACGGCCGCGTACGCGTCGGTCAGGGCAGCACGTTGACGTTGACGTCGGCTGCGAGGCGGAAGGTGTCGCCCGGCCGCAGTGGCGCCTGCTCGTTCGACGGGAGCCGGTAGCCGCGCACATAGGTGCCGTTGGTGGAGCCCTCGTCCGCTATCCAGGCCGAGCCGTCGGCCTCGACGCCGACCCGGGCGTGGATGCGCGACAGGTTGTCGCGGCGCGCGAGGAAGGTCACGGCCGGGCACAGTTGCGGGTCGCGGCCGAGCCGTATGGAGTAGCCGGGCGCCACCTCGACGACCTCGCCGTCGGGGAAGTGCAGCCGCAGGACGTGCAGTGGTACGTCCCTGCGGGTGCCGGCCGGGTGGGGCGGGGCGCCGGGGATGACGTGGATGACCCGGGTGTGCTCCGAGTCGTCGGCCGCGCGGCCCTCCCTGGCCATGGCCGCGGGCGCCGCGGCCGGGGGCTGCGCGGGCCGCGGCGGAGCCGGGCGGGGCAGCCGCTCGGTGGGGGCGGTCGGGGAGACGCGGGGCTCGGCGGCGGCGTGCGCCGCGGCCATGAGCGCGAAGGGCACGAAGCAGCCCTGGCAGACGAGTTGCCCGGCGAAGGAAACCGGGGTGCCGCACTCCGGGCACGATCCGGCGCCCGTCTCCTCGCGCATCAGCCCCCTCCCTCCGCCGGTACGTCCGGTGCCGCGATCGTATCCGCTGGGCCGCGGCGGCGCGGCGCGACCTCAGAGGGCGTGCAGCGGGTTGGGGACGGTACCGTGGACGGCGGCGTGCGGGCGCTGCGGGCGGTCGCGGTAGCCGTTCGTGTGCAGCCTGTTGCGGTTGAGGCACAGGCGGTCGATGCGCTCGGTCAGCAGGTCGAAGGTGGCGAATCGTTCCTTGAGCTCGGGGAAGCGCTCGTGGTGGCGCAGGATCTCCGCCCGCACCAACTGCCAGAACTCGGCCTCGGGCACCCCGAGCTGCTCCTCGCACAGCGGCGCGAGGAAGCGCAGTACGCCCACGAAGAGGCCCGAGTGGATGAACTGGGTGAGAAAGGCCGGCTCCTCGGTGAGCAGGACCGACCTGACGTCGCCGGGCATGGTGGCGTGCTCGGGAAGCGGTTCCGCGCTGACGTTGACGTCGTCGACGAAGTCCTTGACCGCCAGCCGCACGGGGATGTCGTGGTCGTCGAAGACGACGATGGCGTTCTCGCCGTGCGGCGAGAAGACCGTCCCGTAGCGGTAGAGGAAGTGCAGCAGCGGCGGCAGCAGCGCGGCGAACAGGTGCCGCAGCCAGGCGTCGGGGGCGAGCCCCGAGCGGGCGACCAGTTCGGCGGCGAACGCCCGGCCGTCGGGATCGGTGTACAGCAGGGCGGCGAGGGTGCGGGCGCGCTCGCCGGGTTCCAGGTACGGCCCCAGCGGCTCGCGCCAGATGCAGCCGAGCAGTTCGCGGTACTGGTACGGCACGGTCGGCAGCCGGTCGAACTGCGGGTGGGCGACGGTCACGGAGGCGACCTCGCCGAGCAGGATGACCCTGGTCTCGTCCCGCAGAAACGAATCGCCCGCACGGAGCCCGTCGACCCACGCGGTGACGGCGGGCGCGGCCAGGGTGCGCTCGGTGGGCAGTCCGCGCCAGACGAGGGTGTTGAGCACCGACAGCGGCAGTTTCACCGTACGGCGCTGCGGATGGCTGGCGTTGAGAAAGGTCCTGATGGACTGCTGCGGCAGCCTGAGGTCGTTGTCGGTGCCGAGGTGCATGACGGATCCGTCGGCGATGGACGGCGCGAAGAGCGGCAGCACGACGTTCTCCCACTGCCAGGGGTGCACCGGCAGCAGCAGGTGGTCGGCGGGGTTGCGGCCCCGGTCGGCGATGGCGTGGTGGAAGGCGTCGAGGGTGGCGGGCGGCAGCTCGTCCGCGTAGAGCAGGTCGGGGGTGGCGAGGGTGGCGACACCGCGGTATCGGGCCAGGCTGTTGTGCACGGCGATCCACGGCAGCCGGTGCTGCCTGCGGGCTTCCGGGGCCCAGCGGGCGGCGTCGGCGTCGGAGAACCCGATACGCCCCTTGTTGGCGACGAGCCAGGGGTGCCCGGTCTGGTGCCCCTCGACCTCGGCGTAGTCGAGGTCGGCGAGGTCCGCGACGGGCGGCGCGGCGGCGTCCAGCCGCAGGTCGGCCCGCAAGGTGGTGAGGATCTCCCGCATCAGGTGCCCGGTGGTGTCGCCGTCGAGGCCGAGGACGGCGTCATGGGCGTGGCTGAGGAAGTGCAGCGGGTCGCCGCTCGGTCTGATGCTCGCCGGGTCCACCTGCCAGCTGCCGTACGCGCCTCTGCGGGCGTGGAAGCGGTACGTGAGGGTGTCGCTGAGCCGCAGCCGGTAGGCGTCGGGTCCGCAGGCGGGGTCCGGCTCGGGGGTGATCACCTCCTCGTAGGCGAATTCGGCGAGCATCTTGGCCAGCAGTCGCCGGGCCGCTCGCTGCCAGGCGGCGGCGTCGGAGGGCGGGGATGTGGTGATCACGGTGGACTCCTGCGGGGCCGGTGTGCAGGTGGAAGGTGGGGCGGTGGTTCACAGCAGGCGGCGCAGTGCGCGCTCGCGGATCATGAGGGCGGCGCGCTTGCCGGGCAGCCCGATCTCCGCGGAGAGCCGGAAGCCGGCGGTGAGGAAGGCCGCCACGGACGGGATGTTGCGCAGGTCCGGTTCGGCGACGACGCGGGCGCAGTCCGGACGGTTGTCCAGGACCATGTCGGCGACCGCCGCGATGAGCGCGGCGCCGAGGCCGCGACCGCGGTCGGCGCGGGCGCCGATCAGCAGGTGGATACCGGTGTCCTGCGGCCTGGCGGCATAGGCGCGGGCCAGCGGGTCGAGGTCGGCGCGGTAGACCTCCCAGTAGCTCATCGGGGTGCCGTCCAGCAGACCGAGGCAGGGGACGCTGCGGCCGTCGCCGCCGGTCTGCGCGGCAATGTGCCGGGCCGTCACCGCGGGCTCCCCGGCGAGCTCCCAGAACGCGGCCACGGCCGGGTCGTTCATCCAGCCGCCGACGAGGGCGAGATCGCGCCCCGGGTGGGCGGGGACGAGCCGGAAGGTGCCGAACGGGGTGCCCGCCGGCGGCCAGCCCTCGACGGCGCCGACGAGCGCCTTGGCGGGCCCCTGGCCGGCCGCCGGCGGGGAGCCGGTGGTGGGGGCCGGGGGGCGGGGTACGGGGGCGGCGAGGAGGGCGCCGGTGACCGCTGGGCGTGCCAGGTCCAGGGTGTCCTCGGTGCCGGGGTGCGCGGGTGACACGCTGCTCCTCCTCTCCTGGGGCTGAGCCTGCTCGTGCGGTCAGGGGGCCAGCGGGTTCGGCACGGTGACGTAGACGGACTGGGTGTCCACCGGGCCGACGAGTTCGTCCATGCCGTGCAGCCGGGTCAGCAGATTGGCCTTGCAGCGCAGCCCGGTGGCGGTCAGCAGCCGCTCCGGGAGGCTGCTGCCGGTGTCCGGGGCCGCCGCGGCGAGGAAGCGGCGGAAGGCGGCGATCAGCACGGCCTCGTCGGCCAGCCCCTGCGAGCCGAGGGCGCCGACGAGGCCGAGGACGTTGTTGATGCCGACGTAGTAGGCGAAGCGTTCGTCGGCGACGTCGTCGGCGACGAAGGTGTCGCTGGCGGCTCCGATGCCGGGCAGCCGTGCTTCGAGGTCGGCCCGGTGCGACTCCCGGTAGTAGTAGCCCTGGTTGTCGCGGTAGCGGCCTCCGCGGGGCCAGCCGTCGGCGTCGAGCAGCACCAGGGTGTTCTGCTGGTGCGCCTCCAGCGCGATGCCCGCCTGGCCGTCCAGCCACAGCAGCGGCCGGACGACCGCGTCGAGGTAGCGCAGGAACCACTCGGTGGCGACGGCGGGCGCGGGCCGGCCGGTGCGCGCGGCGAGGCCGGCGACGACCAGGGCCAGCCGCGAGCGCAGTTCGGGCGTCCCGCTGCCGGTGGGCCAGGGGCGCGGCGAGGTCAGCCCGGCGACGCAGTGCGCCCGGTCGCCGGGGCCGAACGGGTTGTGCCGCAGTACGACGTCGAGGCCCTGCACCGGCTCGCCGTCCGGCGTGTCCACCGCGAGCCACGCGGGGTCGCGGACGATGTCGAAGCCGGGGTGCGCGGCGTGCCATTGTGCGGCCAGGCCGCTGCGGAGCAGCCGGTGGACCTCGGTGCCGCGCAGCAGTTCCTTGCGCAGGTTCTCACGGCGGGAGTTGGTGATCCGCACGCCGAGCGACAGCTTCAGCATGGCGGGCGTGTCCGGCCGGTAGACGGTGCGGACCGACGAGGTGGGGTGCCAGGGCTCGCCGTACGGGCCGAGGTCGCGCAGTAGGCCGGCGTCGAAGAGGGTCCGCACGGCGGGCCGGTGGAGGATGTCCCGGGCCTGCCAGGGGTGCAGCGGCAGCAGGGCCGCGCCGTCCGCGGCGTGCGGGTGCGGTCCGGCGAAGGAGCCGATGAGGTCGGCGGCGCCGATGGGGCGGCCCCGCTCGGTCCAGGCGGAGTCCGTGGCGAGGACCGCGGGGTCCACCGCGAGCCAGTGCAGCGGGAAGGAGCCGCGGGTCTCCGGTGAGTAGGCGGCGGTCTCGGCGTCGGCCAGCCCGTCGCGGCTCTTGGGGGCGGGGTGTATCGGGTGGCCGAGGATCAGCGCCTGCTCGGAGTCCAGGAACGGCAGTTCGGGCTCGGCCGCGCCGGGTTCCCGGCGGCGTTCGGTGACGAAGGCGGCGGTGCGGCGTACGGAGTCGGCGACGCGCGCCACGAGGTCGGCGGCTTCCGCCGGCGCGCCGCCGCCTTCCCTGGCCAGCAGTGCCGACAGGTCCACGGCGGTGAGCGCGGGGCCCGCGGGGGTCAGCCGGGCGGGCGCGAAGCGGTGGTGGCCGGTCGGGGACCAGTAGCGGACGGCTGCGCGGGCCTCGGTGCCGCTCGCAGGGAGCGCGATACGCAGCGTGGCGTCGGCGGGCCGGGGCACGGCCCGCTCGCGTACCCAGCAGCGCAGCAGGTTGTCCGTGGCGGCTGCGTCGGCGACGGCGTAGGCGTCGGGGTGGTGCAGCGGGTCGGGGCCGGTCTGCGGTGTGCTCGCCTCGTCGGGGAGCGGCGGGCGGGGCAGCGGCACGGTGGCCGGCGACGGGGCCGATGCCGCGGCCGGTTCCGGCGGCTGCACGGGGGCGGTTCCTGCGGGGGCGGTCATGCGGGGGCTCCACTGGTCGTTGCCGCGCGGCTGCGGTGGGGGGCGGGCTTCGGCGTCATGCGGCGGCGCCGGGGGCGGTCGCGCGGGCGGCTTCGATGGCTCCGGCGAGGCGGTCCAGGACGGCTTCTGCCTGCTCGTCGGTGATGGTCAGCGGGGGCAGCAGCCGGACGACGCTGCCGTGCCTGCCGCCCAGTTCGACGATCAGGCCGCGGTCGAGGGCCGCACGCTGGATGTGCCGGGCCAGGTGGGGTGCGGCGGGCAGGGCGCCGTGGTCGTCGGGCTCGGCGCCGGTGTCGACGATTTCCACGCCGATCATCAGGCCGCGGCCCCGTACGTCGCCGATGCAGGCGTGGTGTGCCGCCAGTCCGCGCAGCCGGCCGAGGATGCGGGCGCCGACGGTCTCGGCACGCTCGTGCAGCGCGTGCCGGCGGACGAAGCTGAGGGTCGCGGCGCCCGCGGCCATCGCGAGCTGGTTCCCGCGGAAGGTCCCGGCGTGGGCGCCGGGCAGCCAGCCGTCGAGTTCCTCGCGGTAGACGATGACGGCGAGCGGCAGGCTGCCCCCGATGGCCTTGGACAGGACCATCACGTCGGGCACGATCCCGCTGCGTTCCACGGCCCAGAACGTGCCGGTCCTGCCCACGCCGGTCTGGACCTCGTCGACGATCAGCGGGATGTCCCGCTCGGCGGTGATCTGCCGCATCCGGCGCAGCCAGCCGTCGGGGGCGGGAACGACGCCGCCCTCCCCCTGCACCGCCTCCAGCAGCATCGCCGCGGGCGGCTGCACCCCGCCCTTGGGATCGTCCAGCACATGCGCGGTCCATCGCGCGGACAGCTCCGCGCCGCGGTCCCCGCCGACACCGAAGGGGCAGCGGTAGTCGTACGGATAGGGCAGCCGGGTGACGTGGGCGTCCGCTCCCGGCAGTGCGGCGCGGACCGCGGTGTCGCCCGTGGCGGCCAGTGCCGCCGCCGTCATGCCGTGGTAGGCGCCGGAGAAGGCCAGCAGCCCGGCGCGCCCGGTGGCGGTCCTGGCGAGCTTGATCGCCGCCTCGACGGCATCGGTCCCGGCCGGGCCGCAGAACTGGATGCGGCCGTGCTCGGCGAGTTGCGGCGGCAGCGTCTCGAACAGGGCGGTGGTGAAAGCGTCCTTGACCGGCGTCGCGAGGTCGAGGACGTGCAGGGGCGCGCCGGAGTCCAGGACGCCCCTGATGGCCTCAAGGACCACCGGGTGGTTGTGGCCGAGGGCGAGTGTGCCGGCGCCCGACAGGCAGTCCAGGTAGCGGCGGCCGTCGGCGCCCTCGACGGTCATGCCGCGGGCGCGGACCGGCACCACGGGCAGCGCCCGCGCGTACGTCCGGGCGGCCGACTCCCGCTGTGCCTGTCTGCGCAGGATCCCCTCCGCCGCCGTGAAGTCGCCGGCCGCTGCCGCCAGTTGTCCCGGCATGCTGGAAATGGCCGCCACGTGCTGTCTCCTCCGAGTCGCCTGCAGTCCGGTCTTCGCCGTCTCGTCCCCTGCCGGTATTAACGACGCGGTGACGGACCGATCACGGGCCGCGCACAGATCTTTCCGGCCGGAACCGCGCGCAGGCGGCCGGCCGTCCCTCCCAGCGGCGGTGCGGACACGCGCCGCGCGTGCCGGACGCGCAACTGCCCTTCCGGCGCGCCGATCACGCAGGGGGCTCACGTTCATGTCATCGATAGGCCGGCCGTTCCTGGCAGTCGCGGCAGCCGTGGTGCTCGTCGCCACCGCGAGCGCGTGCGACTCCTCGGACGGCGGGGGCGACAGCAAGCCCGCGTCCACGCACACGGTGACGGCGAAGCCCAAGCTCGACCTCTCCCTTCCCTCGTCGCTGCCCACCAGCGCCGCGGACCTGAAGAAGTGGGAAGAGGCGTACAAGCGGGGCGCCTGGAAGAACTGGGACAAGTCGCAGTGGCTGCGCAAGGCGGCGGATTTCGTCAACCCGGTCATCGACGGCCTGTGGAACGACGACCGCATGAGGGGCGCCGACCCCGAGGACAAGAACGTCCCCGCCGACGTCCCCGCCGACCAGGGGCAGACCGACCCGGCACCGCCGCCGGTGACTGCGCAGCGGGTCGCGGCGCCGTACCACCGGAGCGCCCCTGACGTCGGGAAGCTCTTCTTCGACAGCCCCCAGGGGTCGATGGTCTGCTCGGCGACGGTGATCCAGGACCCGGCACATCCCGGCAAGTCCAACCTCGTGTGGACGGCGGGCCACTGTGTGCACGCCGGCGCGGAAGGCGGCTGGTACCGCAACATCGCGTTCGTGCCGGCGTACAACGACGCCGGGCAGAGCGCGGCGGCGCTCAAGGGGGCCGAGCGCGACGTGCTGGCTCCCTACGGCGTGTTCTGGGCGGACGGGGCGAGTACGTCGCAGCAGTGGATCGACACCGGTGCGGAGGAGGGCGGCAGCGGCTCGCCGTACGACTTCGCGGTGCTGCATGTGACGCCGGAGAAGGGCGGCAAGTCGCTGGAGGAGACGGTCGGTTCCGCCATGCCGGTGTGGTTCGACGCGCCGGCGACCGCGCAGGTCGGCACGCTGGACGCCTGGGGATATCCCGCGGCGCCGCCGTACGACGGGCAGCGGATGTACAACTGCGCGGGCAAGCCGGGCCGGCTCTCGCTCGATGCCGGGCAGCCGACCGAATACCGCATCGGCTGCACCATGACGGCGGGATCGTCGGGCGGTGGATGGTTCGCGACCCGTCCGGACGGCAAGACGGCGCTGGTCAGCAACACCTCGATCGGCCCGGTGACGGCCACCTGGCTGGCGGGACCGCGGCTCGGCGCGGACGCCGAGAAGGTCTACGACGCGGTGGTGAAGAAGTTCAGCTGACGCAATAGGCCGCGCCCACGCGGAAGGGCCCGCCACATGGTGGCGGGCCCTGCACCATATGCCGCGTGGTCAGTGCCGGGCGGCGAGGGTGAACGGGGCCAGCTCCGCGGCCATTTCCTCGTGCACCCGCACCTTGAGCAGAGTGCCGTCGCCGGTGTGCTCCTCGGAGAGCACCTCGCCGCCGGCGTGGACCCGCGAGACCAGGCCGCCGTGGGTGTACGGCACCAGGGCCTCCACCTCGACGTCCGGGCGCGGCAGTTCGTCGTCGACCAGCTGCAGCAGCTCGTCGATGCCCTGGCCGGTGCGCGCCGAGACCGCGATGGCCCGCTTCTCCTCGCGCAGCAGCCGCTGGAGCACCAGCGGGTCGGCCGCGTCGGCCTTGTTGACCACGACGATCTCCGGCACGTCGAGTGCGCCGACGTCGCGGAAGACCTCGCGGACCGCCGCCAGCTGCTCCTCGGGCGCCGGGTGCGAGCCGTCCACCACGTGCAGGATCAGGTCGGCGTCGCCGACCTCCTCCATCGTGGAGCGGAACGCCTCCACCAGGTGGTGCGGCAGGTGCCGCACGAACCCGACGGTGTCGGCGAGGGTGTAGAGCCGCCCGCTGGGCGTCTCGGCGCGGCGCACGGTCGGGTCCAGGGTGGCGAACAGCGCGTTCTCCACCAGGACGCCGGCACCGGTGAGGCGGTTGAGCAGCGAGGACTTGCCGGCGTTGGTGTAGCCGGCGATGGCCACCGACGGCACCTTGTGCCGCTTGCGCTCCTGCCGCTTGAGGTCGCGGCCGGTCTTCATCTCCGCGATCTCCCGGCGCATCTTCGCCATCTTCTCGCGGATGCGCCGCCGGTCGGTCTCGATCTTGGTCTCACCGGGACCACGCGTGGCCATGCCGCCGCCGGACGAGCCGGAGCCGCCACCACCCATCTGCCGGGACAGCGACTGGCCCCAGCCGCGCAGCCTGGGCAGCATGTACTGCATCTGGGCCAGGGAGACCTGCGCCTTGCCCTCGCGGGACTTGGCGTGCTGGGCGAAGATGTCCAGGATCAGCGCGGTGCGGTCGACGACCTTCACCTTGACGACGTCCTCGAGGTGGATGAGCTGGCCGGGGCTCAGCTCACCGTCGCAGACCACGGTGTCGGCGCCACTGTCGACGACGATGTCGCGCAGCTCCTGCGCCTTGCCCGAGCCGATGTACGTGGCCGGGTCCGGCTTGTCCCGGCGCTGGACGACACCGTCCAGGACGAGCGCGCCGGCGGTCTCGGCGAGTGCCGCGAGCTCGGCGAGGGAGTTCTCGGCGTCCTCGGCGGTGCCGGAGGTCCACACCCCGACGAGTACCACGCGCTCCAGGCGGAGCTGCCGGTACTCGACCTCGGTGACGTCCTCCAGCTCGGTGGACATTCCGGCGACCCGGCGCAGCGACGCGCGGTCCTCGCGGTCGAGCTGGTCGCCGTCCCGCTCTCCGTCGATGCGCTCGCTCCAGGCGACGTCCTCCTCCATCAGGGCGTCGGCCCGAAGGCTCTCGGCGTGGCGCTGGCGATCGGGCGAGGAGGAAGAGGCAGAGGAAGAGGCAGAGAAGGTCATCAGATCCTTAGGTAGGTTTCATCCCGTTTCGTGGGCGGCGCGTGTACGCGCCGTCATTACGATGGTCGCACGCCGAACGGCCGCGGTCACGTGTGTTTCCCGGCGGGTGCGCGCGGCCTGAGTCCACTCGTACGGGTGGCGTCGGCGAGGGTACGGGGGCGCCGTCACCGGGTAGCCACTCAACGTGACCAGAAGGAGCGCATCAGCCACTGCCGGCGGCGACCGCCGGACGGGCCCGGTAGACGTCGTAGACGCCCGGGACCGCACGCATGGCCCGCATGAGGCCGGCCAGGGCGTGCGGGTCGGTCAGTTCCACCGTGTACGTGTGGCGTACGCGCAGCTCCTGCGGCGGCTCCACGGCCGCCGAGACGATGCCGACGCCCTCGGCGGCGATGGCCTCGGTCAGGTCGGCGAGCAGCCGGGGGCGGCTGAGTGCCTCGGCGAGCACGGTGGCGCGGTAGCCGCCGGCCTGCGCGCCGTCCCGCCATCCCACGGGGACGGACCTGCGGCCGGCCGCGGTCATCCGGGCGGTGGTGGGGCACTCGACGCGGTGGACGGTCACGATGCCGCCGCGGACGACGAAGCCCGTCACCGCGTCGGGCGGGACGGGCGTGCAGCAGCGGGCGAGGCGGACGGTGGCGTCCGGCAGGTCGGTCACGGCGACGGGCTGCTCGGGGCGCGGTTCCGCCTCCGGTTTCGCGGGGCGGAGCGCAGGGAGCGCGGCGGGCTGCTCGTCGTCGGCCGGCGCCGGATGCCCGGCCAGCCAGCGGGTGATCGCGATCCGGGCGGCGGGGGTGGCGGCGTGCTCCAGCCAGTCCGCGCCGGGGCGCGGTGCCGCGCCGGCGTCCAGCAGCAGTTGCAGGCTGTCACCGTCGCGCAACCGGGTGCCCAGCGGTGCCAGCCGGCCGTTGACGCGTACGCCGATACATCGGTGGCCGTCCTCGCCGTGCACGGCGTAGGCGGCGTCCACGCAGCTGGCACCGGCGGGCAGCCGGACCGGGCGGGTGACGTCGCCGTCCGCGGTGAAGACGGTGATCTCGCGGTCCTGGGCCAGGTCGTCGCGCAGCGCGGTCCAGAAGATGTCCGGGTCGGGCGCGTCGCGCTGCCACTCCAGCAGCCGGGCGAGCCAGCCCGGCCGGCTCGGGTCCACCGTGCCCCACGCCTCGGCGGCGGACCGGGATCCGCTGGCCGAGGGGTGCGCGGCGGTGCGCGCGGCGGCTCCCGGGACCGGCGGGGGGCCGCCGGCGGAGGAGCGCAGGCGCTGGGCGGCGGCGTGCCGATGGCCGAGGGCGATCACCCCGGCCTCGGCGATCCGGTGCATCTGCCGGGTGCGGACGAGGACTTCGGCGATGCGGCCCTGCGCGTCGGCGATGGCGGTGTGCAGCGACTGGTAGAGGTTGAACTTGGGCGCGGCGATGAAGTCCTTGAACTCCGCGATCACCGGCGTGAAGCAGGTGTGGAGTTCGCCGAGGACCGCGTAGCAGTCGGCGTCCTCTCCGACCAGCACCAGCAGCCGCCCGAAGTCGCCGCTGCCCAGTTCCGTCCCGCCGCGCTTGAGCAGCAGGCGGTGCAGGGAGACCGCGTGCCGCGGGCGGATCGCGACCTCGGCCGGGATGTCGGCCTCGCGCAGCACCGCGCGCAGGTCCTCGGCGATGGAGGCGAGCAGGTCGGGCCGCTCGGCGTTGGCCGCGATCATGGCCTGGGTGCGGGCGTATTCGGCCGGGTGGAGGATCGCGAAGACCCGGTCCTCCAGCTCGGTCTTCAGCGCCTGCACGCCCAGCCGCTCGGCGAGCGGGATGAGCACGTCGCGGGTGACACGGGCGATCCTGGCCTGCTTGTCGGGCCGCATCACGCCGAGCGTGCGGACATTGTGCAGGCGGTCGGCGAGCTTGATGGCCATGACGCGCACGTCGCTGCCGGTGGCGACGAGCATCTTGCGGAAGGTCTCGGGCTCCGCGGCGGCGCCGTAGTCGACCTTCTCCAGCTTGGTGACGCCGTCGACGAGGTAGGTGACCTCAGCGCCGAACTCCTCGCGGACCTGGTCCAGCGTCACCTCGGTGTCCTCGACGGTGTCGTGCAGCAGGGACGCCGTCAGGGTCGTGGTCTCGGCGCCGAGTTCGGCCAGGATCAGCGTGACCGCGAGGGGGTGGGTGATGTACGGCTCGCCGCTCTTGCGGGTCTGGCCGCGGTGCGAGGACTCGGCGAGGACGTAGGCCCTGCGGAGGGTCTCGATCGCCTCGGGGCCGCTGTGCGGATGTCGGGCGCGGTGGACCTTGATGAGGTGTTCGATGGCGCCGGGCAGCCGGTCCCGGGTGCCCGGGCCGAGCAGTGCGGCGCGGCCGAGCCGGCGCAGATCGATACGGAGCAGACCGCGCCGCCGGGCTTCGGCGACGCGCCCGGCGTCCGTCGCGTTGTCTGCGCTCATCGACACCTCCGGCAGCGTGGACCGGCCGCGGAAGCCCTCGCACGACTCGGGGCCGCGCCGGTGATTGATGCTATCGAGCCCACCACGTGCGGCCGTCGCGCTCTCGCCGAGAGTGATCCCCATCACCCGTTCGAGGGATGGTGTACGGGGATTCCTGGCGGAATGGGCGGTGGTGGCGACAATGGCGGGCGGGCCGCGCGGGTGTCAGGGCGCGGGCTCGGCGCCCAGCAGGGCGGGTTCGATGACTCCCTCGGCGACGATGACGGCGGGTCCGGTCATCTCGATCCGCCCGTCGGTGCGCTCGGTGACCACCAGCCGGCCGCCCGGCAGGTCGACGGTGTAGGTGACGGGGTGGCCGGTGCGCGCCGGGTCGAGGCCGTCACGGCGGGCCGCCGCGACCATGACGGCGCAGGCGCCGGTGCCGCACGAGCGGGTCTCCCCCGAGCCGCGCTCGTGGACGCGCATGGCCACGTGGCGGGGTCCCCGGTCGACGACGAACTCGACGTTGGTGCCGGTGGGGTAGGTCTCGGCGGGCGCGACGCCCGGGGCCCGCAGGAGGGCGCCCGCGTCGTCGAGGTCGTCGACGAAGGCCACGGCATGCGGGTTGCCCATGTTGACGTTCACCGCGGGCCAGGTGCGCGCTCCGACGATGACGGTGACGTCGCCTCCGGGCAGGGTCGCGGGGCCCATGTCGACGGTGATCTCCCCGCCGGTGCCGTCGTGGCCGTCCTTGGCGATGTGGACCTCGCGGATGCCCGCGCGGGTCGCGACGGCGAGGTCGCCGGCGCCGGCGAGGCCGGCCCGCTGGAGGTAGCGGGCGAAGACGCGGACTCCGTTGCCGCACATCTCGGCGATGCTGCCGTCGCTGTTGCGGTAGTCCATGAACCACTCGGCGCGGTCGGCGAGCGCCGCGGCCTCGGGGTGGGCGGCCGATCTCACGACCCGCAGCAGTCCGTCGCCGCCGATCCCGGCGCGCCGGTCGCACAGCCGGGCCGCCTGGGCCGCGGACAGGTCCAGCCGACCGTCCGGGTCGGGGATGATCACGAAGTCGTTCTCGGTCCCGTGGCCCTTGAGGAAGACGGTCGGGGCGGTGCCGTGGTGCGCGTCAGTCACCCCTTGATCGTACGCGGCCCACCGCGGTGGGGCGGCGGCAGGCGGTCAGCGCAGCCGGGCGACGCGCCAGACGGCCAGGACGGCGAACAGGGCGATCACGACGGTGTAGCCGGCCACGAAGCGCCAGTCGGTCCGGCCGCCGGAGCCGCGGGCCGGCAGCCCCGGCCAGGTGTAGCCGACGCGGCGGGCGGCCATCAGGCCCCATCCGGCGGAGCAGCAGCACAGCAGCAGCCCGAGCATCGCGACGACGGGGCCGGCGTCGCCGGACTCGAAGGCGAGCGGGAAGGCGAACATCAGCGAGCCGCCCACCGCCAGGGCGATGATCGGCGCGAGCTGCCAGGCGCGCAGCCGCCGCTGCGGGCGCAGCTCCCGGAAGGACTGGGCGCCTTCCAGGGGCAGGACCGCGTCGATCGCCGCCAGCGGGTCGAGCAGGTCGACGGGGTCGCCGAGCGAGTCCACGAGAGGGGGTTCGTCGCGCGGCTGCGGGCCGTCCGCCGAGACGTCACGCGATTCCTGCGCGTCGTGTGACGCGTGTGACTCATACGAGTCCGCCGCCGAGTCGCGCCCCTGGGGGGTGTCGCGTGGGCCGAGTGCCATCGCCACGCGCCCTCCCAAGTCTCCGAGACCGTAGCTGGATGCTTGATGATGGCACGGTCGCAGGGCCGCTCCGGGGCGCCGGAGCGTCCCGATGCCATCACGTGATCAGGCTGTGACCGCTTCTTCGAGCAACGTCAGCGCACGGCCCGTCAGTTCCGCTCCCTGCGCCGTGAGCCAGTGCACACGGCCGTCCCGGCGGAACCACGAGTCCTGGCGCCGCGCGAAGCGCCGGGTGGCCCTGGCGGTCTCCGCCCGCGCCTCCTCGTCCGTGCACGCGCCGGCGAAGGAGGCCAGCACCTGCTGGTAGCCGAGGGCCCGGGAGGCCGTACGGCCTTCGCGCAGCCCGGCGGCCTCCAGTGCGCGCACCTCGTCCACCAGTCCCGCGGCCCACATACGGTCCACGCGCCGCACGATGCGCTCGTCGAGCACTGGGCGCGGCACGTCTACCCCGATCTGCACGGTGTCGTAGACGGACTCGGCCGCGCCGGACTCGGGGAGGCTCGCGGTGAAGGGCCGCCCGGTGATCTCCACGACCTCCAGGGCGCGGACGATCCGCCGGCCGTTGCTGGGGAGGATGAGCTGCGCCGCGGCCGGATCGAGGGCGGCCAGCCGGGCGTGCAGCGCGCCGGGGCCGCGCAGTTCCAGTTCGGCCTCCAGCCGGGCGCGTACGGCCGGGTCGGTGCCGGGGAACTCCAGCGGGTCGATCGCGGCGCGCACGTACAGCCCGGAGCCGCCGACGAGCACCGGGACCCGCCCCGCGGCGTGCAGGCGGTCGATCTCGGCGCGGGCGAGCCGCTGGTAGTCCGCGACGTTGGCGGCCTGCGTGACGTCCCAGATGTCCAGCAGATGGTGCGGGACGCCCTGCCGCTCGTCCGGGGTGAGCTTGGCGGTGCCGATGTCCATGCCGCGGTAGAGCTGCATCGAGTCGGCGTTGATCACCTCGCCGCCCAGCGCCCTGGCCAACGCGACGCCGAGGTCGGACTTCCCGGCCGCGGTCGGTCCGACGACGGCGATCACACGGTTCTTCACACCGCAAGTCTCCCAAAGATCTCCGACCCCTCGGCCCCCGGCCCGGTGGCGTACGGCCCCTCGCCCGCGGTGGCGCGCGTTCGCCGTCGCGCGAGTATCGTCGGAAGACGGAAAGGGTGTTTTGTGACGCTTTGCCTGCTCCTAGGGGCTGGTGTCACAGCGCGGCGCACAGCGTCGCCCCCGATCGCGTCATCTTCGAGGGAAGGTGCCAGATGGGCTTCATGGACACGATCAAGGACAAGCTCGGCATGGCCAGGAGCAAGGCCGGCGACTACGCGCAGCAGCACGGCGACAAGGTCGAGTCCGGCATCGACAAGGCGGCGCAGACCGCCGACTCGAAGACCGGCGGGAAGTACTCGGACAAGATCAAAACCGGTACGCAGAAGGCGAAGGACGCCGCGCGCAACCTCGGCGACAAGGGCGGCGGCGGACAGACCTGACACCCGCGCTCCCCCGCCTCGACCCGGGCGGGCGCCGTCCTGGCCTGTTGACGGCGCAAGGACGGCGAGAAGGACCGGACGGCCGCGGAATTCCACCTTCCGCGGCTTGTCCACGCGCCGGTACGGGTGCGGGCCGCCACGTGCGGTGAGGCTCATGGGCGAGGCGCGTCCGGCGCGGGCCGACGCTCAGGCCCAGGCGGCGCTCAGGTCCAGGTGGCCACGAAATATCCCACGCCGTAGGGCGCGGCGTCGTAGAGCAGCTCGCCGGTCAGGCCCGCGCCTGCCGCCGCGCCCGCCAGCAGCTGCCAGGGCGCCCGCCCGGCAGCCCCCAGCTCTCCGGCGAGTTCCTGGTCCAGACGCGCCAGGGCCTCGGTGTCCGCCGCCGCCAGGGCCGCCGCGACGGACGCGTCGAAGCCGACCGCGCGCTCGTCGAGATAGCCGGGGGCCTTCACCGTCCGCGAGGCGCTGCCGTCGCCCATCACGAGCATGGCGACCCGCGACGCCGACGCGGCCAGGGTCCGCCCCTCGGCGGTGCAGCGCTCCGGCTCCAGGCGTTCCCCCACACCGAGCCCCGTCACCGGCCCGCCGTTCCAGCCGCGCAGCAGCCACGCCGCCACCGCCAGCGACGGCGGCAGGGCGCGTACCGGCCCACCGGCGGCTGCGGGCCCCTCAGCCGCCCCCTCGCCCTCCTCGGGCGCCCTGCCGAGCCGTACGTCCAGGGCGACGCCGAACGGCCGGAAGCTGCCGGGCGTGCCGGCGGGGAAGACGCCGCGCCCCGAATGCTCGGCCGGGCCCACCGCCACCAGCACGTCGGGCCGGGAGGCGGCCAGCAGGCCGACCGCGTCGGCGCAGGCCGCCCGCAGCACGTCCAGCTCGGGCGCGGCGCCCGCCGCCACGTCGGGGACCAGGAGTGGCGGGCACGGGCAGACTGCGGCGGCGACCAGCATGATCGACACCCTACCGCCGGGGTGTGACACCGGCGCCCGACAGCGCCGTCACCAAACACCCGGAGGAGCCGTCCGTGGCAGGCGGGCCGCGGACCGCTCCCGCCGCCCTCGCGGAAACCGGCCCCGCGTCAGCAGACGGAGCAGCCGTCCCCCGCCGCGCCCGGCCCGCCGGGAGCCGCGGCCGGCGCCCCGACCGCCGGCATGCCCAGCATCACGCCGGCCGGCTGCGGCGCGGCGGCGGCCGTCGTGCGCCGCTCCCACGCGTCGCCGGCGCGCGTGCGCCGCACGGAGCGGGCCGGGCTCTCGGCAAGCAGGTGGTGCGGGGCCGCGTAGGTCACCTCGACGGTCACCATGTCGCCGGGCCGGGGCTGATCGCCCTCGGGGCGCTCGAAGTGGACCAGCCGGTTGTCGGGGGCCCGTCCGGACAGGCGGCGGGTGGCGTCGTCCTTGCGGCCCTCGCCCTCGGCCACGAGCACTTCCAGGGTGCGGCCGACCTGCTTCTTGTTCTCCGCCCAGGAGATCTCCTCCTGGAGCGCGACCAGCCGCTCGTAGCGCTCCTGGACGACCGCCTTGGGGATCTGGCCTTCCATGTCGGCGGCGGGGGTGCCGGGCCGCTTGCTGTACTGGAAGGTGAAGGCCTGCGCGAAGCGCGCCTCGCGCACCACGTGCAGCGTCTGCTCGAAGTCCTCCTCGGTCTCGCCGGGGAAGCCCACGATGATGTCGGTGGTGAGGGCGGCGTCCGGCATCGCGGCGCGCACCTTCTCGATGATGCCGAGGTAGCGGTCCTGCCGGTACGAGCGGCGCATCGCCCGCAGCACGCGGTCGGAACCGGACTGCAGCGGCATGTGCAGCTGGTGCATCACGTTGGGCGTCTCGGCCATGGCGGCGATCACGTCGTCGGTGAAGTCGCGCGGGTGCGGTGAGGTGAAGCGGATCCGCTCCAGGCCCTCGACCGTGCCGGTGGCGCGCAGCAGTTTGCCGAAGGCCTCGCGGTCGCCTATGTCCGAGCCGTAGGCGTTGACGTTCTGCCCGAGCAGGGTGATCTCGATGACGCCCTCGGCGACCAGCGCCTCGACCTCGGCGAGCACGTCGCCCGGCCGGCGGTCCTTCTCCTTGCCGCGCAGCGCCGGCACGATGCAGAAGGTGCAGGTGTTGTTGCAGCCGACGGATACCGACACCCATGCCGCGTAGGCGGACTCGCGGCGCGAGGGCAGTGTCGAGGGGAACGTCTCCAGCGCCTCGGCGATCTCCACCTGTGCCTCGTCGGCGATCCTGGCCCGCTCCAGAAGCACCGGCAATTTGCCGATGTTGTGGGTGCCGAAGACCACGTCGACCCAGGGTGCGCGCTTGACGATGGTGTCGCGGTCCTTCTGCGCCAGGCAGCCGCCCACCGCGATCTGCATGCCCGGCCGCGCGGCCTTCTGCGGGGCGAGCCGGCCGAGGTTGCCGTAGAGCCGGTTGTCGGCGTTCTCCCGCACCGCGCAGGTGTTGAACACGACGACGTCCGCGCCGTCCGAGCCCTCCGGGGCCCGGACATAGCCGGCGTCCTCCAGCAGCCCGGAAAGGCGCTCGGAGTCGTGGACGTTCATCTGGCACCCATAGGTGCGGACTTCGTAAGTACGCGCGCTCATAACAATGACCCAGACTACGTGCTCTCCCCGCTTCGCCGCCTCCGCCTTCGGGTACAGGCATCGCCTTCGGCCCTTCCCCGTGCTCGCGCGGCCTGGCAGGATCCCGGGCCATGGACCTTCCCCGTCTCCGGCTGCTGTGGCCGCAGGGCCGCGGCGCCCGGCTGCGGCGGGCGGTGCAGGGCGCGCTGGCCGCCGCCGTGGCGCTGGCGCTGCTGGTGTGGTGGCTGCTGCCCTCCGGCGGGCCGGCGTACCCGCGTCAGCCGCTGTCCTTTGCCACGGGTGTCGCCAACGGGGTCTACGAGAAGTACGGGATGCTGCTGCAGGGCGATCTGCGGACCGCGCTGCCCGGGGTGCGGGTGACGCTGGAGCACACCGAGGGGTCCGTCGACAACATCAAGCGGGTGGCGTCGGGGCGCTCGGACTTCACGATCGCCGCGGCCGACGCCGTGGCCAGTTACGACGGGCCCGGCAAATCGCGGCTGCGGGCGATCGCCCGGCTCTACGACGACTACATGCAGCTGGTCGTCCCGGCCGACTCGCCCGTGCGCTCCATCCGCGACCTGCGCGGCATGACGGTCGGCGTGGGGCAGGCCGACTCGGGCGTCAACCTCATCACCCGCCGGCTGTTCACGGCGGCGGGCATGGACATGAACAAGGACGTCACCGCGGAGCCGGTCGGCATCGACCAGGCGCCCGCGATGCTGCTGGACGGCCGGCTCGACGCGTTCTTCTGGTCCGGCGGACTGCCGACCGCGGCGGTGGCGGCCATGGCGACGCCGGTGGCACGGATCAAACTGGTGCAGCTCGGCGACCTCGTGGCACCGCTGCACGCGATGGGCCCGGACATGGCCTACTACCGGCAGGCCGTGATGCCGGCCGACGCCTATCCCGCGGCACAGGGCGGCAAGCCGGTCGCCACCGTGGCGGTCGCCAACCTGCTGATCACGACCGACCGCGCCGACGCCGGGATGGTCGAGCGGCTGACCCGCGCGGTCATCGACAGCCGGGACGCGATCGGCACCGTCGTGCACGCGGCGCAGCTGGTGGACCTGCGCACGGCCGTCTTCACCGATCCGCTGCCGCTGCACAAGGGCGCGGTGCGCTACTACCGCTCGGTGAAACCCTGACACCTCGACGCCCCGGCTTCCCGGCGCCCTGACGCCGTGGAACGCCGTCTGAGGGCCCCGCGGCCGGGCCTGCCCGGGAACGGGCGGCGGAGCCGTCAGAGGGCCGGTACGGGCGCCGTACGCGGCACGCTGAGGGTCACTTCCAGCCCGGACGGGTGGTGGTGGTCGTACGTGATGGCGCCGCCGCCCTGCCGCAGCAGCGCCCGGGCGATCGACAGCCCGAGGCCGGAGCCCTGGACGTTCTGGTGCCGGGCGCTGCGCCAGAACCGGTCGCCGATCCTGGCCAGTTCCTCGTCGCCGAGCCCGGGGCCGCCGTCGGCGACCACGAGGGCCACGCTGTCGTCCTCGGCCCGCACGGCGACCGTGACCGCGGCTCCCGCCGGGGTGAACTTGATCGCGTTGTCCAGCACCGCGTCCAGGGCGCTGGAAAGGGCCACGGAATCCGCCCAGCCGGTCACCGGGGCGCCGTCGAGCGGCGCGGTGAACTCCAGGTCGACGTCGGCCCGGTCGGCGACCGGACGCCAGGCCGTGGTCCGCGTACGGGCCATCTCGGCGACGTCGATGATGTCCAGGTGGCCCCCGGAGCTCTCCGCGACCGCGAGACCCAGCAGATCGTCCAGCACCTGGGCGAGCCGGTGCCCTTCCTCCTTGACCGACTCGGCCTCGGTGTGGCCCTCGGGCAGCTCCAGGCCGAGCAGCTCGATGCGCAGCAGCAGCGCGGACAGCGGGTTGCGCAATTGGTGGGAGGCGTCGGCGACGAAGGCCCGCTGCTGCTCCAGCACGGCTTCGACGTTGTCGGCCATCTCGTTGAAGGAGCGCATGAGCCGGCGCAGTTCGGGCGGCCCGCCGGCCGCCCCGACCCGGGACTTCATGCGGCCGGTGGCGATGTCATGGGTGACGCGGTCGAGCTTGGCGACCGGGAGCAGCACCCATCCGGTGAGCCGTACCGCGCACAGCACGGCGATGACCATTGCCGCGAGTTCGCCGGCCGCCAGCAGCATCCAGCCGTGCAGGATGCGCGAGCGCAGTGCGCCGGTGGGCGAGTCGGTGACGACGACCGCCACGACGTCGCCGTCCCGCACAATGGGCGAGGCGATGGCGAGCCTGCGATGCTGCCAGGGCCACACCTGCGCCGGGTCGTGGGCGCGCCGGCCCAGCAGCGCGGACTCGTAGGCGTCGTAGAGCTCTCCCTCTGCGGGGAGCTGCCAGTTCTGCGGCGCCTCGGCCATGGCGGTGCTGTCGCGGTAGAAGACACCCGCGCTGATGCGGTAGAGCTGCTGGTAGCGGGCCAGTTCCGTGCGCAATGTGTGCAGCCGTTCGTCGTCCACGCTGTCCACGAGGGACTGCTCCTCCTCGTCCCGCGAGGTGACGAACTGCGCGAGCGAGGCGAAGCGCGTGGTGTCGTCGATGCGGTCGACGACGACGCGCTGCTGCTGGGCGGCGGCCTGGCTCACGGCCAGCGGGACGCCCAGGGCCAGCAGGACGCCCGCCATCAGCACGATGAGCAGCGGGAGGAGTCGGGTGCGCACGGGCGGAACCGGGGCGGGGGCGGGTCAGCCGGCGGGCGGCACGACGAGGCGGTAGCCCACCCCGCGGACCGTCTCGATCATGGCGGGGACGCGCAGCTTGGACCGCAGGGACGCCACATGCACCTCCAGGGTGCGGCCCGTACCCTCCCACGCCGTCCGCCACACCTCGCTGATGATCTGCTCGCGGCGGAAGACCACTCCGGGCCGCCCGGCGAGCAGGGCCAGCAGGTCGAACTCCTTGCGGGTCAGCAGAACCGCCTCGCCGTGCACGGTGACCCGGCGGGTCGCCAGTTCGATGGCGACCGGGCCGAGCTGCAGCCGGGTGCGCTGCGCCGCCGCGACGTCGCCCTGCCCGCCCGCCGGGGCTCCGCCGGTGCCGGACTCGGGCGGAGCGGGGTCCTGGGCGCGCAGCGGTGGACGGCGGCTGACGGCATGGATGCGGGCGAGCAGCTCGCCGGTGTCGTACGGCTTGACGACGTAGTCGTCGGCGCCCAGGTTCAGGCCGTGGATCCGGGAGCGGACGTCGGCCCGGGCGGTGACCATGATCACCGGCGTGGCCGTCCTGCGCCGGATCCGGCTGCACACCTCGAAGCCGTCCTGGTCGGGCAGGCCGAGGTCGAGCAGGACGCAGTCGAAGGCGGGGCCGCCGTCGGGCAGCAGGGCCTGGATCGCCTCCTCGCCGCTGCGGGCGTGCCTGACGTCGAAACCGTGCTTGCCGAGGAGCGCCGAGACGGCCGCGGCAACCCGGTCGTCGTCCTCCACCAGCAGCAGCCGCATCGTGTGGCTCCTCCTTCCGTTTCCTGTGACGGAATCCACTCCGATTCGCCGGGGGTGCGTCAAGGGGGTACCGGCTCGCGGTGCCGACCGTTACCGAGCCGGTACGCGCCCACGGCGCCCGCGCGTGCCCGGGCAGTGCCCCGGTGCGCCGTCCGCGCACCGCGCCGACGTGCGGCTCTCGCTTGACGCGGGCAGGCGCAGTGAGTTGCATACGCTTTGTGACCGCATTCTTTCCGGAGACCGCTGCGTGGACCCGGTGATCGTCGCGGGGGCAGGCCCGGTCGGCCTGGCCCTCGCCCTCGCGCTGGCCCGCCGCGACGTCCCCGTCATCCTGCTGGACGAGACGGAGGTGATCGCCGGCGCCGAGGGGCTGCGGCGGTCGCGTACGGCGGTGCTCGCCCCGGCCGCCGCGGCGCTGGTCGAACGCCTCGGCCACCGGTCGTTGCGCGAGGACGGGGCGGTCTGGCGCGGCTGGCGTACGGTCCGCAAGCGCGCGGAGGTCGCGCGTATCGACTTCGGCGCGCAGGACGCGCCGGTGCATCTCGCGCAGGACCGGCTGGAGGACGGGCTGCGGCAGGCGCTGCTGGGCTGCGGCTCGGTGCGGATCGTCGCGGGATGCCGGGTGGACGCGCTGGAGCAGGACGGGCGCGGGGTCACCGTCCACACCGGCGGCTCGCACGACACCTGGTGGCGCGGCAGCTTCCTGGTGGGCTGCGACGGCCCGCGGTCGACGGTGCGCAAGCTGCTCGGGGTGCGCTTCCCCGGCCGTACGGCGGTGGACCGGCACGCCGTCGCCGTGGTGCGGGCCGAGCTGCCCGAGCCCGGAGTGGCGCTGCTGCACCGCGATCCGCCGGGCGCGCCGGCCGGGCAGGAGATCACCGCCCGGCCGCTGCGGGAGGGGCTGTGGCGGCTGGACTGGCTGCTGCCGGCCCAGGCCCGGGCGCTGACCCCGGACGCGCTGGTGGAGCGGCTGCGGGGCACGCTGACCGCCTGGTGCGGGAGCGTGGTGCCGTACGAGGTTGTGGGCTCGGCGGACTACGCGGTGCATCAGCGGCTGGCCCGGCGGTGGCGCACCGGCCGGGTCTTCCTGGCCGGGGACGCGGCGCATCTGATGGGGGCGCTGGGCGCGCAGAGCGTCGAGGAGGGGCTGCGGGACGCGGAGAACCTGTCCTGGAAGCTGGCGCTGGCGTGGCACGACGGCGCGTCGAAGGTGCTGCTGGACAGTTACGAGGCCGAGCGGCGCGGCGCGGTGGGCGCCCGGCTGCGGGCCACCGACCAGGCGCTGCCGCTGGTGCGGGCGAGCGGGGCGTGGCAGACAGTGCGGCAGTCGCTGCTGTCGGGGTCGGCGCGGGGGCAGGCGGAGCTGCTGACCGACAGCCATCTGGGGCGGGGTACGGCCGCCACGTCGCGGGTCTACGCGCGCTCGCCGCTGGCGGTGCCGGCGGCACGGACCGGAGGCGGCAGGTCGGGCGCCTCGCCGCTGCTGGCCGGGTGCGACACGCCGCCGGGCGGGCGGGTCGACGACGTGCAGGTGACGGCGCTGGACGGCACCGTCGGGCGGCTGCGGGAGCGGCTGGGGCGCGGGCTCGTGGTGCTGCTCATCGCGCCGGGCACCGGGGTGTGGGAGAGCAGGCACTGGCTGACGGCCGGGCTGATGCCCCGGCTCGCGTCGGCGGTCGCGGCGCTGCCGACTCCGGCCGAGCTGCTGGTGGCCGAGTCGTATCCGGGGGCGACGGCGCACAGCGTGCTGCTGATCCGGCCGGACGGGCATCTGGTCACGACGATGGTGGGCTGCCGTCCCGCGGAGCTGTACTCGTACGCCGACCTGGCCCGTGGCGGCCCGCCGATGGCGGCCGGGGACGACACGGACGACGTCCCCGACGACGCAGAACCGCCGGGCACCCGGGTGGGCGGGCACAGCCGCTAGAGCCGACCCCGGCGGGCGGCCGGGCTGGTCGAAGCGGGCCCGGTGGGTCACTCCCAAGGCTCGGGGTCGCCGGCCTCGCCGGCCTCGTCGGCCGTCTCCGCTTCGGCGGCGAGGGCGTCGCGCACCACCTTCAGCGCCAGGCCCTCGCCGTACCCCTTGCGGGCGAGCATGCCGGCGAGCCGCCGGATGCGCCGGTCGCGGTCCAGGCCGCGGGTGCCGGGCAGCCGCCGCTGGACGAGGGCGCGCGCGGTCTGCTCCTCCTGCTCGGGGTCGAGCAGGCCGACGGCCTCGCTCACCAGCTCGGCCTCCACCCCGCGGTGCCGCAGCTCCATGGCCAGGGCCCGGCGGGCCAGGCCCCGGCCGCGGTGCCGGGACTCCACCCAGGCGGTCGCGAACGCCTGGTCGTCGATCAGGCCCACGTCCTGGAAGCGCTCCAGGACGTGCTCGGCCACCTCGTCGGGGATCTCCCGCTTGCGCAGGGCGTCGGCCAACTGCCTGCGGGTGCGGGGACCCCCGGTGAGCAGGCGCAGGCACACCGCCCGCGCCTGCTCTTCGGGACTGAGCGGCGGCTCTTGCGAGGCCCTCGACTCGGAAGGGCCGCCGCGCTTCTGGGACCTGCCCGCCATGGCGTCAGGCCTTGGCTGCGGTGGCCTTGGTCGCCTTCTTCGGTGCCGGCACCTCGGCCTTGGCCGCCACCTCGGCGGCAGCCGCGTCCGCGGCCGGCTGGGCCTCCGGTGTCTCGGCGGTCTTCCGCACGCCGACGCCCAGCTTCTCCTTGATCCGCTTCTCGATCTCGTCGGCCAGGTCCGGGTTGTCCTTGAGGAAGTTCCGGACGTTCTCCTTGCCCTGGCCCAGCTGGTCGCCCTCGTAGGTGTACCAGGCACCGGACTTGCGGACGAAGCCGTGCTCGACGCCCATGTCGATCAGGCCGCCCTCGCGGCTGATGCCCTGGCCGTACAGGATGTCGAACTCCGCCTGCTTGAAGGGCGGCGCCACCTTGTTCTTGACGACCTTGCAGCGGGTGCGGTTGCCGACCGCCTCGGTGCCGTCCTTGAGCGTCTCGATCCGGCGGATGTCGATCCGGACGGAGGCGTAGAACTTCAGCGCGCGGCCACCGGTCGTGGTCTCCGGCGAGCCGAACATCACACCGATCTTCTCGCGCAGCTGGTTGATGAAGATGGCGGTGGTCTTGGACTGGTTGAGCGCGCTGGTGATCTTCCGCAGCGCCTGACTCATCAGCCGGGCCTGCAGGCCGACGTGCGAGTCGCCCATCTCGCCCTCGATCTCGGCCCGCGGCACGAGGGCGGCCACGGAGTCGATGACGATGAGGTCGATGGCGCCCGAGCGGACCAGCATGTCCACGATCTCCAGCGCCTGCTCGCCGGTGTCGGGCTGGGACAGCAGCAGGTTGTCGGTGTCGACGCCGAGGGCCTTGGCGTACTCGGGGTCGAGGGCGTGCTCGGCGTCGACGAACGCCACCGTGCCGCCGGCCCGCTGCGCGTTGGCCACCGCGTGCAGCGTCAGCGTGGTCTTGCCCGAGGACTCGGGGCCGTAGATCTCCACGACCCGGCCGCGCGGCAGGCCGCCGACACCGAGGGCCACGTCCAGGGCGGTCGACCCGGTGGAGATGACCTCGATGGGCTCATTCGGCCGGTCGCCGAGACGCATGACAGCGCCCTTGCCGAACTGCCGTTCAATCTGCGCGAGCGCGGCGTCGAGCGCCTTGTCGCGGTCGTTTCCTGCCATGGGTTCCACCCGGGATGTCTGGTTCGATCGCTTCACGTCCACGACGCTAGCGCCTGCCACTGACAACGCGCCCGGAACGTCGCTCCGACCTGTGGATAACTTGGGCGGCTCCGCCCGGTTGCCCGGCGGTGCCGGGGCCGCCGACGCGAAAATTCCTTCCGCGCGCACCCATAAGAATGGATGTTCGAATTCCGTGTCAAGCGACCCGCCGGGCGGTCAGTCCCGCGGGTCGGCCACCTCGTAGCGTCGCACGTAGGCGGCGAAGAACCCCTGCAACGTCGCGGTCACGGGGATCGCGATGAGCGCGCCCACCGCGCCGAGCAGGGCCGTTCCCGCCACGACCGACCCGAAGGCGACCGCGGGGTGGATGTCCACGGTGCGCGCGGTGATCCGCGGCTGGAGCAGGTAGTTCTCGAACTGCTGGTAGACCACGACGAAGCAGAGCACCCACAACGCGTCCCAGGGGTCCACGCTGAGCGCGATCAGGATGGGCAGCGCGCCCGCGAGGTAGGTGCCCACGGTGGGGATGAACTGCGAGACCAGCCCCACCCAGACGCCCAGCGCCGGCGCATAAGGGATGCCGAGGACCTGGAAGAGGACGTAGTGGGCGATCCCGGAGACCAGCGCCATCAGCGCGCGCGAGTAGAGGTAGCCGCCGGTCTTGGCGACCGCGATGTCCCAGGCGCGCAGCACCTCCGCCTGGCGCTCGGGCGGCAGGACTGAGCACAGGGTGCACCGCAGCCGCGGGCCGTCGGCGGCGAAGTAGTAGGTGAACAGCAGCACGGTGAAGAGCTGGAACACCGTGCCGATGAGGGTCGCCGAGAGCCCCCACACGCTGCTCGCCCCGTTGGCGAGGTAGGTGCGCACCCAGTCGGAGTGCAGGACGTTGTCGCGGAGCTTGCCGGTCTCCAGGTGGGAGTGGAAGGTCCGGTTGATCCACCGCACCACGTCGTCGACGTACTGCGGCAGGTTGCGGACGATGGTGCCGATCTGGTCGACGAGCAGCGAGCCGAGGGCGAGCAGGAATCCCGCGGCGGCGATCAGGACCCCCAGCATGACCAGGCCGGTGGCGGCGCCGCGGCGGATCCCGCGGCCGGCCATCCAGTGCACCGCCGGTTCGATGGCCACGGCGCAGAAGAACGAGATGAGGACGTTGACGAGCAGTCCGACGAGCCGCCCGAAGACCCAGTGCGCGAACTGGTAGCAGGCGACGAGGGCGAGCGCGAGGATCAGGGCGCGCGGCAGCCAGCGCGGCATGCGGGCGCGGGGCCCGCGCGGGCGGCGGGGTGGGCCGGGCGGGCCGGGTCCGTCGGCCGGCGGCTGGGCAGGAGGCGTGGCCGGCTCGGGGGTGTCGTCGGTTCCTGCCACGGGCCAAGTGTCACCTTGAGCGCCCGGAAAGTCCTGCTGTCGACTCATTCGGCGCAGAGGTGCCGCTCCGTGCCAGGCCCGGCCACCCCGGCCCCGCCGGGACCGCCGGCCGGGCAGCCGCGACTCAGCGCTTCGCGGCGGGCACGTCCATCGCGGCGCACACCGCGCGCCAGACGTCCTTGGCCTCCCAGCCGTCCTCCAGCGCCTGGACGACCGTCCGGCCGCCCAGCTCCGACATGACGTGGTCACGCGCGAAGGAGTCGGCGTACGCCTCACCGAAGTGTGCGCGCATTCGTTCCCAGAAAATCGTCAACCGCATGGCTGCCAGTATCGCGCGCCGGCCGGCCGGACCGGCGCCGCGGGCGTCACAGCCCTGCCAGGGCGCGCAGCGCGGCGGTCACGGCCACTGCGGCGGCGATCACCACCAGGAAGGGTGCCCGCAGCAGCAGCGCGACGAAGGCGGCGGCCAGGCCCGCGGTCCGCGCGTCGACCGTGAGCCGCAGCTGATCGGTGCCGAAGGTCTGCAGCGCGGTGAGCGCGGCGAGCAGCGCGATCGGCACCAGCGCCGCGAGCCGCTTGACCAGCGGGCGCTCCAGCAGCCCCGCGGGTATCGACAGGCCCAGCATCTTCACGGCGTAGCAGCCGGCGGCCGTGACGCCGATCGCCGTCCAGGCGCCCGCGGCCCCCGTCATCGCCGTTTCCCCTTCTTCATGGATGTCCTGTTCATGGGTGTCCTGGCAGATGTCCCGCCGGATTCCTCTACGGGCTTCCCGCCGCGCCCGCCCTCCCCGACCGGCGGGACCGGCGGGACCGGCGCCGCGTCCGGGCCCGGGCCCGGGCCGGAGCGGCCCGCCCGGCGGCGAGCGCCAGGGGCGCGGCGAGGGCCGCGACAAGCACCGGCACCCCGGCGGGGAGCAGCGGCAGGCAGGTCAGGGCGAGGACCGCGCCGAGCGCGGCGACCGCCCGCTCGGTGCGGCCTGTGAGCATGGGGGCGAGCAGCGCGAGGAAGACGGCGGGACCGGCGGCGTCCAGGCCCCAGGCGGCGGGGTCGCCGAGCGCGGAGGCGCCCAGCGCGCCGCCGAGGGTGGTCAGGTTCCACAGCGTGTACAGGCTCGCGCCCGTCACGGTGAAGCCGAGCCGGGCGCTCGCGCGGTCCTTCTGGGCCAGCGCGACCGCGGACGTCTCGTCGATGACCCACTGGGCGGCCAGCGGGCGCAGCGCCGCCGGCAGCCGGAGGATCTGGGAGAGCCGGAGCCCGTAGAAGGCGTTGCGGGTGCCGAGGAAGAAGGCGCCGGCTGCCGCCGCGAAGGGGTTGCCGCCCGCGCCGAGCGCCCCGACCAGCGCGAACTGGGAGGCGCCGGTGAAGACCAGCAGCGAGAGCACGCAGCTTTGGAGCACGGTGAGCCCGGCGCCGGCGGAGGTCACGCCGAAGGCGAAACCGGACAGGCCCACGGCCACACCGACGCCGAGGGCGTCACGGACCACGCGGGAGCGGGACGGGACAGAGGACGGGACAGGGGACGGGTCGCCGGACAGGCCGGCGGCCGGGCCGGACATCGGTGCTGCGGTCACCCGTTCAGGCTAGGGAGCGGCCGGCGGCCGGTCTTGTACGTTCTTGCGCTCGCGCTGGTAGGCGCCGGGCGGGACGCCGACGATCCGGGTGAAATGGCGGTTGAGGTGCGGCTGGTCGGTGAAGCCGACGCAGGTCGCGGCGAGGGCGGGTGGGACGCCGGTGTCGAGCAGCCGGCGGGCGGCCCTGACCCGCTCCCCGGTCAGCCAGGCGTGCGGGGGCAGGCCGTAGGCGGTCTTGAACGCGCGGAGCAGGGCGAAGGGGCTGGTGCCGAACTCGGCGGCCAGCTCGTCGAGGCTCGGCGGGTCGGCGAGCCGGCCGAGCAGCAGCTCGCGGGCGCGGGCGGCGACGGTCCGGCCGGCGCCGCCCGGTGCGGTGACCGGTCCCGAGCCGTGCCGGGTGAGCAGGCGGGCGAGCAGGAGCCGCAGGCGGGTATCGGCCGCGAGGGCGTCGTCTCTCTCGGCCGCCGCGTGGACGCCCGAGACCATCCGGGCGGTGGCGGGGTCGTGCAGGACGGTGGCCGTGAAGGAGGGGGTGCCCGGCGGGACCGACAGGTCGGCGGCCACCGCGGCGACGACGTGCGGTGCGGGATAGAGGACGTGGTACGCCCAGCCCTCTTCCGTCCCCGCGTAGGCCGAGTGCGGGGTCTCGGGGTTGATGAGGACGACGCCGCCGGCGCCGGCCCGCGCCGGTCCGTCCGGCAGGCCGATGCCCTCGACCCCTCCGGTGACCGCGGCGATGACATAGCCGTCATGGGCATGACGGGAGAAGGTGTGCCGGACGTAGCGGGCCCGCAGCAGGTCGACGCCCGGCAGCGCGGGGTGCTCCCAGTGCCGGGCCTGCTCGCGCGGGGTCATGAGGCCATTGTGGCGTGGCCGCGCCAGAAGTTATCCACAGGGCGGCGATCGAGGTCAGCGGGCTGTCGGTGCGGCGAGGCAGGATGGAGGCATGTCCAGTCGCAGCAGTCTCGACGCCTTCTCCCCGGCCACCCGCGCGTGGTTCACCGGGGCGTTCAGCGAGCCCACTCCCGCGCAGGCCGGGGCGTGGACGGCGATCGCCGAGGGGTCGGACGTGCTGGTGGTCGCGCCGACGGGCTCGGGCAAGACGCTCGCCGCGTTCCTCGCCGCGCTCGACCGGCTGGCCGCCACTCCCCCGCCGGCCGAGGCGCGCAAGCGCTGCCGGGTGCTGTACGTCTCGCCCCTGAAGGCCCTGGCGGTGGACGTGGAGCGCAATCTGCGCAGCCCGCTCGCGGGCCTGCGCCAGGAGTCGGTGCGGCTCGGGCTGCCGGAGCCCGAGGTCAGGGTCGGTATCCGTTCCGGGGACACACCGGCCGCGGAGCGGCGTGCGCTGGCCACCAGGCCGCCGGACATCCTCATCACCACCCCGGAGTCGCTGTTCTTGATGCTCACCTCGGCGGCGCGGGAGGCGCTGAGCGGGGTGGAGACGGTGATCCTGGACGAGGTGCACGCGGTGGCGGGCACCAAGCGGGGCGCCCATCTGTCCTTGTCCCTGGAGCGGCTGGACCGGCTGCTGGACCGCCCCGCCCGCCGGATCGGCCTGTCGGCGACGGTGCGCCCGGTGGACGAGATCGCCCGCTATCTGTCCCCGCAGCGCAAGGTGACGATCGTCCAGCCGCCCTCGCAGAAGGAGTTCCAGCTCTCGGTGGTGGTCCCGGTGGAGGATCTGGGCGAGCTGGGCGGCTCGCCCGTCGCCGACACGGCGGAGCACAGCGGTCCGGCCGCGGGCCCGGCGGAGCGCCCGTCGATCTGGCCTCATGTGGAGGAGCGGATCGCCGACCTGGTGCAGGCGCACCGCTCGACGATCGTCTTCGCCAATTCGCGCCGGCTGGCCGAGCGGCTCTGCAACAGGCTCAACGAGATCGGCCACGAGCGGGCCGAGGGGGCGCCGCTCCCCGAATCGCCGTCGCCCGCGGAGATCATGGCCCAGTCGGGCGCGTCCCGGGGAGCGCAGCCGGTGCTCGCCCGGGCGCACCACGGCTCGGTGTCCAAGGAGCAGCGGGCCCTGGTCGAGGAGGACCTGAAGGCGGGCCGGCTGCCTGCGGTCGTGGCCACGTCCAGCCTGGAGCTGGGCATCGACATGGGCGCGGTCGATCTGGTGGTGCAGGTGGAGTCGCCGCCCTCGGTCGCCTCCGGGCTCCAGCGGGTCGGCCGGGCGGGGCATCAGGTCGGGGCGGTGTCCACCGGCGTGGTCTTCCCCAAGTACCGGGGCGACCTGGTGCAGTCCGCGGTGGTCACCGAGCGGATGCGCGAGGGCGCGATCGAGGCGCTGCGGGTGCCGTCGAACCCGCTGGACGTACTGGCCCAGCAGATCGTCGCCATGACGGCGATGGACGTGTGGGACGTCGACGAACTGCTGACCGTGGTGCGCCGGGCCGCGCCGTTCGCCTCGCTGCCGCACTCGGCGTACGTGGCGGTCCTGGACATGCTCGCCGGGCGCTATCCGTCCGACGCCTTCGCCGAACTGCGCCCCCGGCTGGTGTGGGACCGGGTCGCGAACACGGTGACGGGCCGGCCGGGGGCGCAGCGGCTCGCCGTGACCTCGGGCGGCACGATCCCGGACCGCGGCCTGTTCGGGGTGTTCCTCGCCGGGTCCGACCCGAAGAAGGGCGGCGGGAGGGTCGGCGAGCTGGACGAGGAGATGGTGTACGAGTCCCGGGTCGGCGACATCTTCACCCTGGGCACCACGTCCTGGCGGATCGAGGACATCACCCGGGACCGGGTGCTGGTGTCCCCCGCGCCCGGGGTGCCCGGGCGGCTGCCCTTCTGGAAGGGCGACCAGCTCGGCAGGCCGCTGGAGCTGGGCCGGGCGCTCGGGGCGTGGCTGCGGGAGGTCGGCGCGCTGGCCGAGGGACCGGCCAGGCAGCGGCTGACCGCGGCGGGACTCGACACCTGGGCCGCCGACAACGTGCTGGCCTACCTCGCCGAGCAGCGGCAGGCGTGCGGGCATGTGCCGGACGACCGCACGATCGTGGTGGAGCGTTTCCGTGACGAGCTGGGCGACTGGCGGGTGATCATCCACTCCCCCTTCGGCGCCCAGGTGCACGCGCCCTGGGCGCTGGCGCTCGGCGCCCGCCTCCAGGAGAAGTACGGGCTGGACGCGCAGGCGATGCACGCCGACGACGGCATCGTGCTGCGGCTGCCGGACGCGGATCTGATGGGCCTGGATCTGCTGGACGTGGCGCCGGTGCACCCGGGAGCCGAGTTCGACCCGGAGCAGTCGCCGGTCGGGGCCGCCGACGTCGTGTTCGACAAGGGGGAGGTCGAGCAGCTGGTCACCGACCAGGTGGGCGGCTCCGCGCTCTTCGCCTCCCGGTTCCGGGAGTGCGCGGCCCGTGCGCTGCTGCTGCCGCGCCGCAGCCCCGGCAAGCGCACACCGCTGTGGCAGCAGCGCCAGCGCGCATCGCAACTGCTGGCGGTGGCCTCGGAGTTCGGGTCGTTCCCGATCGTGCTGGAGGCGGTGCGCGAATGCCTTCAGGACGTGTTCGACGTGCCGGGCCTGGTGGAGCTGATGGGCGACGTCGAGGCGCGCAGGGTGCGGCTGGTCGAGGTCACCACGAACGAGCCGTCGCCCTTCGCCAGGTCGCTGCTGTTCGGCTATGTGGCGCAGTTCCTCTACGAGGGGGATTCGCCGCTGGCGGAGCGGCGGGCGGCGGCGCTGTCGCTGGACTCGCGGCTGCTGGCGGAGCTGCTGGGCCAGGCGGAGCTGCGCGAGTTGCTCGACGCCGACGTGATGGCGGAGCTGGACCGGGACCTGCAGTGGCTGACGGAGGACCGCCGGGTCAAGGATGCCGAGGGGGTCGCGGACCTGCTGAGGGTGCTGGGGCCGCTGACCTGGCCCGAGCTGGCGGCGCGCGGCGCGCGGCAGGACTGGGCGTCGGAGCTGGAGTCGGCCCGGCGGGCGATCAGGGTGCGGATCGCCGGCGCGGAGCACTGGGCGGCGGTCGAGGACGCCGGGCGGCTGCGGGACGCGCTGGGCACCGCCCTGCCGGTGGGGGTGCCGGTGGCCTTCACCGAGCCGGTGAAGGATCCGCTGGGCGATCTGGTGGCGCGCTACGCCCGCACGCACGGGCCTTTCACCACGGCGGAGGCGGCGGAGCGGTTCGGCCTGGGGGCCGCGGTCGCCGACGGGGTGCTGCAGCGGCTGGGCGCGGCCGGCCGGGTGGTGCAGGGTGAGTTCAGGCCGGGCGGCGCGGGCCAGGAGTGGTGCGACGCGGCGGTGCTGCGCCGGCTGCGGCGCAGGTCGCTGGCCGCGCTCCGGCAGGAGCTGGAGCCGGTGCCGCCCGCGACGCTCGGGGCGTTCCTGCCGCAGTGGCAGCACGTGGGCACGCACAGTCTGCGCGGGATGGACGGCCTGGCGCGGGCGGTCGAGCAGTTGCAGGGCGCGGCGGTGCCGGCCTCGGCGCTGGAGAAGCTGGTGCTGCCGTCCCGGGTCACCGGCTACACCCCGGCGATGCTGGACGAGCTGACGTCGTCCGGGGAGGTCCTGTGGGCGGGCGCGGGCGCGCTGCCCGGCAAGGACGGCTGGGTCTCGCTCTACCTGGCGGACACCGCGCCGCTGCTGCTGCCTCCGCCGCAGCCGCTGGAGCTCGGCCCGCTGCACCAGGAGGTGCTGGCGGCGCTGTCCGGCGGATACGGGCTGTTCTTCCGGCAGATCGCCGACCAGGTGCGGGCGGGCGGACTGGAGGTGAGCGAGCCGGAGCTGGCCGACGCGATCTGGGAGCTGGCGTGGTCGGGCCGGCTCACCAACGACACGCTGGCGCCGCTGCGGGCGCTGCTGGGCTCGGGCCGCACGGCGGGCGCGACCGCGCACCGCGCTCCGCGGGCGGTGCCGCGCGGGAGGTACAGCGCGCTGGCCGGCCGGGCGGCGCCGCGGCCGACGGCGTCGCGCAACGGGCCGCCGACGACGGCCGGGCGCTGGTCGCTGCTGCCGGAGCCGGAGCAGGAGCCGACGCTGCGGGCGCACGCCCTCACCCACGCCTTGCTCGACCGGCACGGGGTGGTGACCCGGGGCGCGGTCGCGGCCGAAGGCGTGGAGGGCGGCTTCTCGGCGGCCTACCGGGTGCTGGCGGCGCTGGAGGAGACCGGCCACGCCCGGCGCGGGTATGTGGTCGAAGGGCTGGGCGCGGCGCAGTTCGCGATGGACGGCGCGGTGGACCGGCTGCGCGCACTCAGCACCGCCCGGGAGCGGACGGAGAAGAGCTCCGACCACGCGCGGACGGTCGTGCTGGCCGCCGCGGACCCGGCGAATCCGTACGGCGCCGCCCTGCCGTGGCCGGAGCAGCCGCCGGGTGTGAGCCACCGGCCCGGCCGCAAGGCCGGCGCGCTGGTCGTCCTGACCGACGGCGAGCTGGCCCTCTATGTGGAGCGCGGCGGCAAGACGCTGCTGGCCTGGCCCATGGACGAGATACGGGTCCAGGCCGCGGCCGACGCGCTGGCCCTGGCGGTGCGCGAGGGTGCGCTGGGGCGGCTCACGGTGGAGCGCACCAACGGTGAGCCGGCGCTCACCTCACCTCTGGGCCAGGCGCTGGAGGCCGCCGGCTTCCATGCCACGCCGCGGGGGCTGCGGCTGCGCGACGGTCACTAGGGCCTGTTTTAAAAGTCCCGTCTGCCCGGAGGGGCTGGGCACGCACTCCCCCACGGCTGCGCGTGGGGGTGCCCCCAGCCGCGTTGTCGGTCGTCGGCGCAGCCCTCCCCCTGCCTTCGGCGGGAGGTACCCCCAGCGCTCTCCTCCCCCCGCCTTGCAATCGCACGCACCCAGCCCCGCCGGCCCCCGCCCTTACGGGCGGGACGACGCTACTTTTAAAACAGGCCCTAGCGGTCATGGCGGGGAGGAGCGTGCGCGCCGCCGGGCGGCCCGGGGGTATGTCGGGCGGGGGCGGCATGATGGAGGAGTGCCTGAAGGAGACACGGTCTGGCTGACGGCCCGGCGGCTGCATGCGGCGCTCGCCGGGCGGGAGCTGGTGCGCGCCGACCTGCGGGTGCCGCAGCTGGCGACGGTGGACCTCACCGGCCGCCGGGTGCTGGAGGTGGTGCCGCGGGGCAAGCACCTGCTGACCCGGCTGGACGGGGACACGACGCTGCACTCGCATCTGCGGATGGACGGCTCCTGGCACCTGTACGCGCCCGGTGAGCGGTGGCGGGGCGGGCCCGAGCACCAGGTGCGGGCGGTGCTCGGGGACGAGGAGCGGACGGCGGTGGGCTACCGGCTGCCGGTGCTGGCTCTGCTGGCCACGCAGGACGAGCCGCAGGTGGTGGGCCATCTGGGGCCGGATCTGCTCGGGCCGGGTTGGGATGCGGCGCAGGCGCTGCGGCGGTTGGCGGCGGAGCCGGGCCGGCCGGTGGGTGAGGCGCTGCTGGACCAGCGCAATCTCGCCGGGATCGGCAACGTCTATGTGGCGGAGCTGTGCTTCCTGCGCGGGGTGACGCCGTGGACGCCGTTCGGCGAGGTGCCGGCGCCGCAGAAGCTGGTCGTGCTCGCCAAGCGGCTGCTGGAGGCGAACAAGGCCAGGCCCGGGCATGTGACGACCGGCGATACGCGGCGCGGCCGTATGCACTGGGTCTACGGCCGGGCGCACCAGCCGTGCCTGCGCTGCGGTACGGCGGTGCGGGGCGGTGAGCACGGCCCGGCGGACCAGCGGCGGGTGGCGTACTGGTGCCCGCGCTGCCAGCGGGGGCCGGTGCCGGACGAGTGGGCCTGAGGGCTGCGCGGGGTCAGCGGCTCTTGGGTTGCGGCGGGCTCACGGGGTTCGCAGGGCGGGGTCGGCGGGCCGGGCGCGGGCGGTGCGGCGGCGGGAGGCGCGGGCGGGGACGGCGTGCAGCGGTATGAGGCCAAGGCCCCAGCCGCCCGCGACGAGAGCGTTGAGCCAGGGGGCGGCCTCACCCGGGCCGGCGGCGAACCGGAACACCGCGCCCCACCACAGGACGCCGCCGATCACGCCGATGACGCAGCGCAGCCGCCGCGAGGCCGACCGCGGACGGCCCGGGCGCTCGCAGCGGCCCGGCTCCGCACCGTGGCGGCCGGCGGGGGCGCCGGGCTCCACCGGCGACGCGCCCGCCTGCCCGGCGCACGGGACGGCGCGGGGTGCCGGAGTCGCGGGCCCGCGCGCGGCCCGGGAGGCCGCAGCGCTCGGGCGCGGGCCGGCGGAGGTGACGGGGAGCGGGAGCGGGAGCGGGTGGAGCGGACGCATGGCCGCCTCCTTCGACCCCGAGTTCGCGGCGGGGCCGCATGTGCGGCCCCGGACTGCGCTGCCCCCTGCGAGCGGTCAGACGTTCTCGGCCTGGAACATCCAGTGGAATTTCTCCAGGTCGGCGGTGATGCCGATCAGGATGTCCTGCGTGACGGGGTCGGGCTTCTCCGTCGTCTCGATGCGTTCCCGCATCCGGGTGATGGCGGCGTGCAGCGCCGCGACCATGATCTCGACGACCTCGGCGTCCTTGACCCAGCCGTCGGTGACCGTGTCGATGCCGCTGGTCTTGGCGATCGTGCCGGCCCTGCCGTCAGGGGAGACGCCGATGGCGGAGGCGCGCTCGGCCACGGTGTCGGAGTGCGTGCGCGCGGTGCTGACGACCTCGTCGAGCTGGAGGTGGATGGAGCGGAAGCGCGGCCCCACCACGTTCCAGTGCACCTGCTTGGCCAGCAGCGACAGGTCGAGCAGATCCACCAGCGCACCCTGGAGGGCGTCGCTGACGACCTTGAGGTCCTGTTCGGACAGCGGGCTCTTCACGACAGTCATGCGGTATCTCCCAGCGGATCGACGCCATCAGACCGGTCAGGTCGGTTTCGACCGTTTTCCGACGCTCACCGCCTACCCTGCCTCGCCGTTTCGAACACGGCAAAGCGAAACCGCCCCCCGGAGCCCCCGGACACGGCCCCCGGACACGGCCCCCGCGCACGGCACCGCCGCCGGGCGGTGGGCCCGGCGGCGGGTGGTGACGACGGCAGGAAGATCAGGCGGCGACGACGTCCACGGCTTCGGCGGACTTCTTCGGGGCCTTGATGGTGATCCGTTCGTCCGGAGCGGACGTGACGGACGTGACCGACGTAACGGTGCCGAGCAGCGGGCGCATGGGCGCCGCGGTGGTCTCGGACGCCGCGGACTGCGCCAGCTCCGCCAGCGAAAGATCGTCGCTGACCTCGCGCATCACCTCGGACATCGGCACGTCCAGGGCTTCGCAGATCGCCGAGAGCAGTTCGGAGGAAGCCTCCTTCTGCCCCCGCTCGACCTCTGAGAGATAGCCGAGCGAGACCCGGGCGGACGAGGAGACCTCGCGCAGGGTGCGGCCCTGGCGCTGGCGCTGCCGACGCAGCACGTCACCCAGCAGGCGACGGAGCAGAATCATCGGTGGCTCCCTCCTCGGATCGCGGTACCGCATCCTTCTCGCCCCACCGTACCGCCTCGGACACCAGCCGTGCGGGGAGCGAAGACGTGTTCACTCAGGGCTGCAAACATCACATCCCCCTGTGTTCTTCCCTGCCCACCGCCGCCGAACGCACACCGCAGCCGTTATTCGAAGGTCTTCCGCAGCTGTTCGAGGAGCAGATCGAGCACGGCGCCGACCGAGGCGCGGCGGATCGCCGTACGGTCCCCGGCGAGCAGCAGCGGCGCGACCTGGACGGAACCGTCCGGGCCCGCGACCGCCACGAAAACCGTGCCGACCGGCTGCCCGTCCTGCGGGTCGGGACCCGCGACGCCGGTCGTGGCGGCGCCCCAGTCGGCCCCGAGCCGGTCCCGTACGCCGAGGGCCATCTGCCGGGCCACGTCCGGATCGACCGCGCCGCGCGCGGCCAGCAGCGCGCCGTCCACGCCGAGCAGCTGCTCCTTGAGCGGGGTCGCGTACGCCGTCACCGAACCGCGGAAGCTGCGGGACGCGCCCGGCACCCCGGTCAGCTCGGCGGCCAGCAGCCCGCCGGTCAGCGACTCCGCGACCGCGAGCGTCCAGCCCCGCTCCTCCAGCAGCCGCAGCGCCTCGGCGGCGGGCCCCGTGCTCCCGGCGGGCTCGGCCCCGGCAGCCGCCCCGCCCTCCGCGGCGGAACCGGCCGCGCCCTCGCCGGCACCCTGCGCGCCCGACCCGGCAGCCCCGGCCACACCGCCCGACCCGGCAGCCCCGTCCGGCCCGACTGCCCCGTCCCCCTGCGCCGCCGCCCGCTCCGCCGCGAGCCCCGCCCGCCGCAGCACCACGGCCTGCCGTACGTAGTCCAGGCCCGTCGCCACCGTCAGCACCACCGCCGCGGCCATCAGCCACGCCCGCAGGCTCGCCAGCGGCCCGGTCAGCACCAGGATGTACATCCCCACGGCGACGCCCTGCGTGAGCGTCTTGAGCTTGCCCCCGCGGCTCGCCGGGATCACGCCGTGCCGGATCACCCAGAAGCGCATGAGCGTGATGCCCAGCTCACGGAAGAGGATCACCGCGGTCACCCACCACGGCAGGTCGCCCAGCCCCGACAGGCCGATGAGCGCCGCGCCCATGATGGCCTTGTCAGCGATCGGGTCGGCGATCTTGCCGAAGTCCGTGACGAGGCCGTACCGCCGGGCCAGCTCGCCGTCGAAGAGGTCGGTGATCATCGCGACGGCGAACGCCGCCCACGCGAAGGAGCGCCACGCCGGGTCGTGCCCGTCGCCGTGGACGAGCAGCAGGACGAAGCCGGGCACGAGCACCAGCCGCGTCATCGTCAGCAGATTGGCGACGTTCCAGAGCCGCGGCTTGCCGCCCTGCGGCCCCGCCCCGCCGGCCATGACCTCGTCCGGGGCCACCGTCGAACCCGTCGCGCCGCCCGGCGCCGCAGCCGCCGAGCCGGGGGCGGAGGCGGACGGCCCGGACGAGGAGGCCGCGCCGGACGACGACGCAGAAGACGGCGACGCAGCGGACGACGAGGACGAGGACGACGACGAAGAGGAAGAAGACGGCGAGGGCGACGCGGCCGGCGCGGGCGCCCCGCTCATCTGCCCACCGCCCCGCCCAGCGGCTCGGCCACCAGGTCGACGCCCTGCGCCGCGATCACCTTCGCCGTCACGAACGTCCCGGGCTCCGCCTTCCAGCCGGGGACCGCCGGGGCCAGCACGACCTGCCCGTCCGTCTCCGGCGCCTGGTGGTCGGCCCGCCCGGTGATCTCGCCGGTCTCCTCGTCGACGGCCTCGACCAGCACCTGCACCGTGTCCCCGACCCGCTCCTCGGCGCGCTGCGCGGTCAGCTCCTCGGCGAGCCGGGAGACCCGGGCCAGCCGCGCCGCGACCACGTCCTCGTCGAGCTTGCCGTCGTAGCCGGCGGCCTCGGTGCCCTCCTCGTCGGAGTAGCCGAACACGCCGATCGCGTCGAGCCGGGCGGCGGTCAGGAAGCGTTCGAGCTCGGCGAGGTCGCCCTCGCTCTCGCCGGGGAAGCCGACGATGAAGTTGGACCGCACACCCGCCTGCGGCGCCTTGGCCCGGATGGCGGCCAGCAGCTCCAGGAAGCGGTCGGTGTCGCCGAAGCGCCGCATCGCCCGCAGCACACCGGCCGCGGAGTGCTGGAAGGACAGGTCGAAGTACGGCACGACGCCGGGCGTGGAGGTCAGGACGTCGATGAGCCCGGGCCGCATCTCGGCGGGCTGCAGATAGCTGACCCGGACCCGTTCGATGCCGTCGACCGCCGCGAGCTCCGGCAGCAGCGTCTCCAGCAGCCGGATGTCGCCGAGGTCCTTGCCGTACGAGGTGTTGTTCTCGCTGACCAGCATCACCTCGCGGACGCCCTGCTCGGCCAGCCAGCGCGTCTCACCGAGGACGTCGGAGGGGCGGCGGGAGATGAAGGAGCCGCGGAAGGAGGGGATGGCGCAGAAGGTGCAGCGCCGGTCGCAGCCGGAGGCGAGCTTCACCGAGGCGACGGGCCCGGAGTCCAGCCGGCGCCGCAGCGGCGGGCGCGGCCCCGAGGCGGGCGCGACGCCGTCCGGAAGATCGGCGAGGTCCACCGCGGGACCCTCCGCCGCAGAACCCTGCACCGCAGCACCCTCCGCCGCAGAACCCTGCACCGCGGCACCTTCCGCCGCCGGGCCCCCCGCTGCGGAACCGCTGGCCCCGGGACCCCCCACCGCCCCCCGGCCACCCGCCGAGGTACCGCCGTTCGAGTGACCCACCTGCGAGTGACCCGGCAGCGCCACCGTTGACGCCTGCCGCTCCGCCGGGCTGACCGGCAGCAGCTTGCGCCGGTCGCGCGGGGTGTGCGCGGCGTGGATGCCGCCGGACAGGATCGTCCGCAGCCGGTCGGAGATGTCGGCGTAGTCGTCGAAGCCGAGGACGGCGTCGGCTTCGGGGAGCGCGTCGGCCAGCTCCTTCCCGTACCGCTCGGCCATGCAGCCGACGGCGACGACGGCCTGCGTACGGCCGTGATCCTTCAGGTCGTTGGCCTCCAGCAGCGCGTCCACGGAGTCCTTCTTGGCCGCCTCGACGAAGCCGCAGGTGTTGACGACGGCGACATCGGCGTGCGCGGCGTCCTCGACCAGCAGCCAGCCGTCCGCCGCGAGCCGTCCGGCGAGCTCCTCCGAGTCCACTTCGTTACGGGCGCATCCGAGCGTGACAAGGGCGACGGTACGGGTTTCGGGCATGCACTCAGATTACCCGCTGCCCTGTCGGACCCCTCGCCCCTCGCCCGCCTCCGCCTTCCGTCAGCCCTGCGTCGGGTCCCCGGGGGTGTAGGTGAGCCGTACGACCTGGCCGGTCGCACCCGCCGGGCCGACGTCCTTGCCGTTGACGAACAGCTGCACCGCGCCCGCGTTGCCGACGATCAGCTTGATCTTCTTGTCGTCGGTGAAGGTCTCCGACTTGCCCTTGGTGAGCGAGCCCTCGAAGAGCCGCTTGCCGTTGTGGTCGGTGGCCTGGACCCAGCTGCTGCTGCCCTCCACGGTGAGCTTGACCGTGACCTTGCCGGGCGGCGCCGCGGCGATGGCGCTCTCCGAGGGGTCGGGCGTGGGCGGCAGGGTGCCCTGCGTGGCCTGGACCGAGGGCGTCGTGCTGGCGCTGCTCGGGGTGGGCGGCGCCGGGTCGGCCTTGGGCTTGTTGCCGTCGTCGCCGCCGGTGAAGGCGGTGTAGCCGACAAAGCCGATGACCGCGACGATGGCGGCGACCATGGCGGCCGTCCAGTTGGGCCGGCGCGGCTCGGACTTGATCTTCTCGGCGGAGTAGACGGGCGCGACCGGCGGCGGTACGACCTCGGCGCCGTGCTCGGCCGCGTACTGCGCGATCAGCGGCTCCGGATCGAGGCCCACGGCACGTGCGAGCGTACGGATGTGGCCGCGCGCGTAGACGTCACCACCGCAGCGGGAGAAGTCGTCCTGCTCGATCGACTGCACGATCGGGACGCGCACCCGGGTGACGGTGCTGACCTCGTCGACGGAGAGCCCGGCGGCGATGCGGGCCTGAGCGAGGGCGTGACCGACCGAAGGCCGGTCTTCGGTGGGCGTGTTGCCGAGGGACACGAGGGCGCCTTTCGAGCGTGCAGCCGCTGGGAATTCAGTCTACGGGGGGTCCGAAACCGGGGGGCAAGGTGACGGCCGGAATGTGTACGCCATCAGGATGCCGACCTCCCTGCCGAAGTTGACGTACGAACAGATCAAACGGTTGCCCGATGATTCCGGCGGTTTTCCCCGGCGTGCGCGTGTCGCGCGCCGGGCGCACCCGGCGGGGCACCACCTGCGCCGGACGCACCGGACGCCACGCGCCGCGCGCCGACCCGGCCGCGCGTCACGCCCCGCCGCGGATCTCCGCCAGGACTCCGTCGAGCTCGTCCGCCTTCACCATCACGTCGCGCGCCTTCGACCCCTCGCTGGGGCCGACGATGCCGCGCGACTCCATCAGGTCCATCAGCCTTCCCGCCTTGGCGAAGCCCACACGCAGTTTGCGCTGAAGCATCGACGTCGAGCCGAACTGCGTGGAGACCACCAGCTCCGCGGCCTGGCACAACAGGTCCAGGTCGTCGCCGATCTCCTCGTCGATCTCCTTCTTCGGCCCGCTGCCGACGGTGACGTCGCTGCGGTACGTCGGCGTGAGCTGCGCCTTGCAGTGGTCGACGACCTTGGCGACCTCGTCCTCGGTGACGAAGGCGCCCTGCATGCGGATCGGCTTGTTCGCGCCCATGGGCAGGAACAGGCCGTCGCCTTTTCCGATGAGCTTCTCGGCGCCCGGCTGGTCCAGGATGACCCGGCTGTCGGCGAGCGAGGAGGTGGCGAAGGCCAGCCGCGACGGCACGTTCGCCTTGATCAGCCCGGTGACGACATCGACGCTCGGCCGCTGCGTGGCCAGCACCAGGTGGATGCCGGCGGCCCGCGCGAGCTGCGTGATACGGACGATGGCGTCCTCGACGTCGCGCGGCGCGACCATCATCAGGTCGGCCAGCTCGTCCACGATCACCAGCAGGTACGGGTACGGCGCCAGCTCGCGCTCGCTGCCCTCCGGGGTCTTGGCCCGCCCGGAGCGCACCGCCGCGTTGAAGTCGTCGATGTGCCGGAAGCCGTACGCGGCCAGGTCGTCGTACCGCAGGTCCATCTCGCGCACCACCCATTGCAGGGCCTCGGCGGCCCGCTTGGGGTTGGTGATGATCGGCGTGATCAGGTGCGGGATGCCCTCGTACGCGGTCAGCTCCACGCGCTTGGGATCGACCAGCACCATGCGCACCTCGTCCGGGGTCGCGCGGGCCAGCACGGAGGTGATGAGGCAGTTGATGCAGGAGGACTTGCCGGAGCCGGTGGCGCCGGCGACCAGGACGTGCGGCATCTTCGCGAGGTTGGCCATGACGTAGCCGCCCTCGACGTCCTTGCCGAGCGCGACCGTCATCGGGTGGTCCTCGCCGGCGGCCTCCGCCGAGCGCAGCACGTCGCCGAGGTTGACCATCTCGCGGTCGCTGTTGGGGATCTCGATGCCGACCGCCGACTTGCCGGGGATCGGGCTGATGATCCGCACGTCGGGGCTGGCGACGGAGTATGCGATGTTCTTGGCCAGCGCGGTGATCCGCTCGACCTTCACCGCCGCGCCCAGCTCGACCTCGTAGCGGGTGACCGTCGGGCCGCGGGTGAAGCCGGTGACGACGGCGTCGACCTTGAATTCGGTGAAGACCTGGGTGAGCGCGGCCACCACCGCGTCGTTGGCGGCGCTGCGGGTACGGCCGGGGCCGCCGCGCTCCAGCAGGTCCAGGGACGGCAGCGCGTAGGTGATGTCGCCGGACAGCTGCAGCTGCTCGGCCCGCGGCGGCAGCGGCTCGCCGGCCTCGGGGCTCTGCTTGGTCAGGTCCGGTACGCCCGAATCGCCGTCGTCCTCGGCGCGGGCGGCCGGGACCGGGTTCTTGCGCAGCCCGCTGGTGAGGTCGGCGACCAGCGGCGAGGGCTGCAGGCCGTGCAGCACGGCGCCGTCCAGCGCCGCGGCGGCCTGGGCGGCCACGTCCACCGCGTCGGGCCCCTGCGCGCCGGCGGGCAGCGCCTCGGCGCGGCGGCGGGGCCTGCGGCGCGGCTTGGGCTCCTCCCCGGCGGCGGCGTGCGCGGCGGCGGCCGGGTCGGCGGCGTCGGCGCTCTCTATGTCGTACGGCTCGTCGGCGCTCTTGCGCAGCCGCAGCGGGAGCCGCCGGACCGGCGAGTCGTCCTCGCCGTCCCCGGGCAGGGCCTGCTCCTGGTCGTCGAAGAACTCCTCCAGCGGTACGGCGTCGGGGTCCGGCGGCGGGGCGTACAGGCCCAGCCGGGCGCCGGCGGCGCGCAGCCGCTGCGGGATCGCGTTGACCGGCGTGGCGGTGACGACGAGCAGCCCGAAGACGGTGACGAGCAGCAGCAGCGGCGCGGCGAGGAACGCCCCGACGGTGTAGAGGAGCGGCGAGGCGGCGGCCCAGCCGATCAGGCCGCCGGCGTCGCGCAGCGCGCTCGCCCCGTCGCTGCGGGTCGGCGAGCCGCACGCCAGGTGGATCAGGCCCAGGGTGCCGATGACCAGGGCGGACAGGCCGATCACGATCCGGCCGTTGGCCTCGGGCTGCTCGGGGTGGCGCATCACCCGCACGGCGATCGCGCCGAGCAGCAGCGGCACCAGCAGGTCCAGCCGCCCGAAGGCCCCGGTGACCAGCAGCTCGACCAGGTCGCCGACCGGGCCGCGCAGATTGGACCAGGTGCCGGCGGCGACCACCAGCGTCAGGCCGATGAGCAGCAGGCCGAGGCCGTCCTTGCGGTGCGCGGGGTCGAGGCCGCGGGCGCCGCGCCCTATGTGCCGCAGCAGGGCGCCGACGGTGTGGGCGAGGCCCAGCCACAGGGCGCGGAACATCCGCAGGATGCCGCTGGTCGGCGACGGCGCCGGTTTTGGGGCGGCTTTGGGCGCCGCAGCCGCCTTCTTGGCGGGCGGTTTCGCGGCGGCGCCCTTGGCCGCGGGCTTCTTCGCGGGGGGCTTCCTGGCCGCAGGCTTCGCCGGGGCTTTCTTGGCGGTGCCGGACGTACGTGGGGCCATGGTGCCGAGGTTACCGTTCCTGTGATCGGTGAACACGCCCGCCCGCGGATACGCCCGTTCGTGTCGTATGGTCCACGGCGCCACGTTGACGCGGCGTCAACCTGCGTTGCCTTGCGGCGCTCCCGCCCTTACTCGCCGGGCTGCTGCCGGACGATCCCGCTGCCGCTGCCGGGCTCCAGCGCGTCCAGCGCCCGCCGCAGGCCGGTCAGTTTGCGCTCCAGGTGCGCCGCGGTGGCCACCGCCGCCGCGTCCGCGCCCTCGCCGAGCTGCTTGCTCAGCGCCTCCGCCTGCTCCTCGACCGCCGCGAGGCGGGCGGACAGCTCGGCGAGCAGGCCCGCGGGCTCCTTCGAGCCGTTGGAGCCGTTGGAGCCGGCACCCGCCGGGGCGCCCTGCTCCAGTTGCAGCCGCAGCAGTCCGGCCTGCTCGCGCAGCTGGCAGTTCTTCATGTACAGGTCGACGAACACCGACACCTTGGCCCGCAGCACCCACGGGTCGAACGGCTTGGAGATGTAGTCGACCGCGCCCGCCGCGTACCCCCGGAAGGTGTGGTGCGGGCCGTGGTTGATCGCGGTCAGGAAGATGATCGGGATGTCCCGCGTCCGCTCCCGCCGCTTGATGTGCGCCGCGGTCTCGAAACCGTCCATGCCCGGCATCTGCACATCGAGCAGGATCACCGCGAAATCATCGGTGAGCAGCGCTTTGAGCGCTTCCTCCCCGGACGATGCCCTGACCAGAGTCTGATCGAGCGCCGAGAGAATCGCCTCCAGCGCCAGCAGGTTCTCCGGCCGGTCATCGACCAGGAGGATCTTGGCCTTCTGCACCATGGCCCGCCCTCCTCGCCCCGGCATCGCGCCGGTCGCCGCCCCCAGGGACGACTCCGTCGCGCCGCCCGTCCTTGTGCCGGTCATGGTAGCCGCACCCCACCGTTCGCCACACCCTGTCACCGTCACGTCACTCACCACACACCGAAAACGCCGGCGGAGACGAGAAGGTTCCCTGATCCTCTCGTCCTCACACCCGTGACGCAGGCCACAGTCGGTAAAACTTCAACTTTTTTGGTACCACTGCTCCGCCGGCCCCTCAACGGGCGTGCATCCACTGCTCCATCAGGGTCAGCAGATGGTCGGTGTCCACCGGTTTGGCGACATAGTCCGACGCGCCCGACTCGATGCTCTTCTCCCGGTCGCCCTTCATCGCCTTCGCCGTCAGCGCGATGATCGGCAGCCCGGCGAACTGCGGCATCTTGCGGATCGCCGTCGTCGTGGCGTAGCCGTCCATCTCCGGCATCATGATGTCCATCAGCACGATCGCGATGTCGTCGTGCTGCTCCAGCACCTCGATGCCCTCCCGCCCGTTCTCGGCGTACAGCACGGTCAGGCCGTGCTGCTCCAGGACGCTGGTCAGGGCGAAGACGTTGCGGATGTCGTCGTCGACGATCAGCACCTTCTCGCCGCTGAAGCCGCCGGAGAAGCCCGAGAAACCGCCCGCCTCGTCCCCCTGCTCCCACTGCCCCTGCGCCGCGCCGTCCTGCGACTGCGCCGCGGGCAGCGGGGCGGGCTGGGCCGAGCGGCGGCGCAGCCGGGCCAGGCTGCTGCCGGGGCCGCGGGTGCGGGCCCCGGTGGCGCCGTCCGCCTCGCCCGAGCCGCTCGTCAGCTGCGGAACGGCCGGCGGCACCTCCGCGTCGCCGCCCAGGCTCAGCGGCAGGTACAGCGTGAAGGTGGAGCCGCGGCCGGGCTGGCTGTCGGCGTGGATCTCGCCGCCGAGCAGCCGGGCGATCTCCCGGCTGATCGACAGGCCCAGGCCCGTACCGCCGTACTTGCGGCTGGTGGTGCCGTCGGCCTGCTTGAACGCCTCGAAGATCACCCGCATCTTGCCGGCCGCGATACCGATCCCCGTATCCGTCACCGAGAACGCGATCAGCGGCGCGTCCGGGCTGCGCAGCGTGCCCGCCTCCAGCAGCTGCTCGCGGATCGACTGCGGCACCTCGCTGCCGGCCGGCCGGATCACCAGCTCCACCGAGCCGCTGTCGGTGAACTTCACCGCGTTCGACAGCAGGTTGCGCAGCACCTGCAGCAGCCGCTGCTCGTCGGTGTGCAGCGTCACCGGCAGCTCCGGCGAGACCCGCACCGAGAAGTCCAGGCCCTTCTCCGCGGTCAGCGGCCGGAAGGTGGCCTCCACGTAGTCCACCAGCTGCACCAGCGCGATACGGGTCGGCGAGACGTCCATCTTGCCGGCCTCGACCTTCGACAGGTCCAGGATGTCGTTGATCAGCTGCAGCAGGTCAGAGCCCGCCCCGTGGATCGTCTCGGCGAACTCCACCTGCTTGGGCGACAGGTTGCCGTCGCCGTTGTCGGCGAGCAGCTTGGCAAGGATCAGCAGCGAGTTGAGCGGGGTGCGCAGCTCGTGCGACATGTTGGCGAGGAATTCCGACTTGTAGCGCATCGAGACCGCGAGCTGCTCGGCACGCTCCTCCAGGACCTGCCGGGCCTCCTCGATCTCGGTGTTCTTCACCTCGATGTCGCGGTTCTGCCGGGCCAGCAGCTCGGCCTTCTCCTCCAGTTCGGCGTTCGACAGCTGCAGGGCCCGCTGCCGGTTCTCCAGCTCGGCAGACCGTTCCTGCAACTGCTCGGCCAGCTCCTGCGACTGCTTGAGCAGGTACTCCGTCTTGGTGTTGACGCTGATGGTGTTGACGCTGATCGCGATGATGTCGGTGATCTGGTTGAGGAAGTCCTTCTGGATCTGCGTGAACGGCTGGAACGCCGCCAGCTCGATCACGCCCAGCACCCGGCCCTCGAACAGCACCGGCAGCACGATGACATGCGACGGCGGCGCGTCCCCGAGCCCCGAGGTGATCTTCAGATAACCCGGCGGGACATGCTCGACGAGGATCGACCGCTTCTCCACCGCGGCCTGCCCGATCAGCCCCTCGCCCGGCAGGAACACCGTCGACATGCTGCGCCGCGAGAAGCCGTACGAGCCGCGCAGCCGCAGCTCGTACTCCTCGCCGACCTCGGTGGTGTCCTCGGCCAGGAAGAAGGCGCCGTGCTGCGCGGAGACCACCGGCGTCAGCTCGCTCATGATGAGCGCGGCCACGTCGCCCAGATCCCGGCGGCCCTGCATCAGGCCGGAGATACGGGCCAGGTTGCCCTTGAGCCAGTCCTGCTCCTTGTTCGCCAGCGTGGTCTCGCGCAGGCGCACGATCATCGTGTTGATGTAGTCCTGGAGCTCCAGGATCTCGCCGGCGGCGTCCACGTCGATCCGCAGGTTCAGGTCGCCGCGGGTCACCGCGGTGGCGACCTGGGCGATGTTGCGGACCTGGCTGGTGAGGTTGTTGGCCATCAGGTTGACGGACTCGGTCAGGTCCTTCCAGATGCCGGAGACGCCCGGCACCCGGGCCTGGCCGCCCAGCCGCCCCTCGGTGCCCACCTCGCGCGCCACCCGGGTGACCTCGTCACCGAACGCGGACAGCTGCCCGACCATCGTGTTGATGGTCGTCTTGAGCTCCAGGATCTCGCCGCGCGCGTCCACGTCGATCTTCTTGGACAGGTCGCCGCGCGCGACCGCCGTCGTGACCTGGGCGATCTGCCGCACCTGGCCCGTCAGGTTGGACGCCATGCCGTTGACGGACTCGGTCAGGTCCTTCCACGTGCCCGCGACGCCCGGCACCCGCGCCTGGCCGCCGAGGATGCCCTCGGTGCCCACCTCGCGGGCCACGCGCGTCACTTCGTCACCGAACGCGGACAGCGTGTCCACCATCGTGTTGATGGTCTCGGCGAGCTGCGCGACCTCGCCGCGCGCCTCGACCGTGATCTTCTTGGTCAGGTCGCCGTTGGCGACGGCGGTGGCCACCGACGAGATCGAACGCACCTGGCTGGTCAGGTTGTTCGCCATCAGGTTGACGTTGTCGGTGAGGTCCTTCCAGATGCCCGAGGCGTCCCGCACCCGCGCCTGGCCGCCGAGCTGGCCCTCCGTGCCCACCTCGCGGGCCACCCGGGTCACCTCGTCACCGAACGCCGACAGCGTGTCCACCATGGTGTTCACCGTGGTCACCAGCGCCAGGATCTCGCCCTTGGCGTCGACGGTGATCTTCCGCGACAGGTCGCCCTGCGCGACCGCGCTGGTGACGTCGGCGATGTTGCGGACCTGGCTGGTGAGGTTGTTCGCCATGAAGTTGACGGACTGCGTGAGGTCCTTCCACGTCCCGCTGACGCCCTTGACCTCGGCCTGGCCGCCCAGGATGCCCTCGGTGCCGACCTCCCGCGCCACCCGGGTCACCTGCTCGGCGAACGACGACAGCTGGTCCACCATCGTGTTCAGGGTGTTCTTCAGCTCCAGGATCTCGCCGCGCGCGTCCACGTCGATCTTCTGCGACAGGTCACCGCGCGCCACCGCCGTCGCGACCTGCGCGATGTTGCGGACCTGCGCCGTCAGGTTCCCGGCCATGAAGTTCACCGAGTCCGTCAGGTCGCGCCACACGCCGGCCACACCCGGCACCTGCGCCTGGCCGCCCAGCCGCCCCTCGGTGCCCACCTCACGGGCCACCCGGGTCACCTGCTCGGCGAACGACGACAGCTGGTCCACCATCGTGTTGATGGTGTTCTTCAGCTCCAGGATCTCGCCGCGCGCGTCCACGTCGATCTTCTGCGACAGGTCACCGCGCGCCACCGCCGTCGTCACCTGCGCGATCTGCCGCACCTGCGAGGTGAGGTTGCCGGCCATGAAGTTGACGGAGTCCGTGAGGTCCTTCCACGTGCCGCTGACGCCGTCCACCCGCGCCTGGCCGCCGAGCCGCCCCTCCGTACCCACGTCCGTGGCCATCCGCGTCACCTGCGCGGCGAACGAGCCGAGCTGGTCCACCATGCGGTTCACGGTGTTCTTCAGCTCCAGCATCTCGCCGGAGACGTCCACCGTGACCTTCTGCGACAGATCGCCGTTGGCGACCGCCGTCGTGACCTGCGCGATGTTGCGGACCTGGCCGGTGAGGTTCCGGAAGGCCGTGTTGACCGAGTCCGTCAGGTCCTTCCACGTCCCCGCAGCGCCCGGCACCTGCGACTGCCCGCCCAGGATGCCCTCGACGCCGACCTCGCGGGCCACCCGCGTCACCTCGGCGCCGAAGGCCGACAGCTGGTCGACCATCGTGTTCACGGTGTTCTTCAGCTCCAGCATCTCGCCGGAGACGTCCACCGTGACCTTCTGCGACAGGTCGCCGCCCGCCACCGCTGTCGTGACCTGCGCGATGTCCCGCACCTGGGCCGTCAGGTTGCGGAAAGCGGTGTTGACGGAGTCGGTGAGGTCCTTCCACGTGCCCGCGGCCCCCGGCACCTGCGCCTGCCCGCCGAGCTGGCCCTCGGCGCCGATCTCGCCCGCGACCCGGGTCACCTCGTCGGCGAAGATCCGCAGCGTCTCGGTCATCGCGTTGATCGTCTCGGCGAGCTGCGCGACCTCGCCCCGCGCCCCGATGGTGATCTTCTGCGTCAGGTCGCCGTTGGCGACCGCGGTCGTGACCTGCGCGATGTCCCGCACCTGGGCCGTCAGGTTGCCGGCCATCAGGTTCACCGAGTCGGTGAGGTCCTTCCACACCCCGGCCACGCCCGGCACCTGCGCCTGACCGCCCAGCACACCCTCGGTGCCGACCTCCCGCGCGACCCGCGTCACCTCGGAGGAGAACGACGACAGCTGGTCCACCATCGTGTTGACGGTGTTCTTCAGCTCCAGCATCTCGCCCGCGACATGCACGGTGACCTTGCGCGACAGGTCGCCCTTGAGCACCGCCGTCGTCACCAGCGCGATATCGCGCACCTGCGCCGTCAGCCGGTACGCCATGGTGTTGACGGAGTCCGTCAGGTCCTTCCAGGACCCCGCCGCCCCGCGCACCTTCGCCTGCCCGCCGAGCTTGCCCTCGGTGCCGACCTCGCTGGCCACCCGCGTGACCTCGTCGGTGAACGCCGACAGCTGGTCGACCAGGCCGTTGACCGTCCGGCCGACCTTCAGGAACTCGCCGCGCAGCGGGTGCGTGGAGCCGTCCGCGTTCTGGGCGCGCAGGTCCATGCGCTGCTCCAGATCGCCCTCGGCCACCGCCGACAGCACCCGGCCCACGTCCGAGACCGGCCGTACCAGATCCTCCACCAGCGAGTTCGACGCCTCGATCGCCGCCGCCCACGCGCCCTCGCACGCCCCGACGTCCAGCCGCTCGGTGAGCTTGCCCTCCCGGCCGACCACGCGGCGCACCCGGGCCAGCTCGCCTGTGAGATGCTGGTTACGGTCCGCGACCTCGTTGAAGACCGCGGCGATCTCCGCCATGGCACCGTCACCGGTCACCGTCAGGCGGCGGCGGAAGTTGCCGTCCCGCATCGCCGACAGCGCGGCGAGCAGCTTGGTGAGCGCGGCCGAGTCGACCTCGACGGTCCCGCCGGACCGGGAACGACCGTTCTTCGTACGCGTGACCGTGCCCCGCGCCGATGCGCCAGACTCCACCGTGTCCCTCCTGGAGGGTCGATCGACCTGCATGTACCCGAGTGGGCCCCTCCAGTCTTCCACTTCCGCGCACCGGGCCGACAACATCCTGCGTAACCCGTGCGCAACGGAGTCGTTGGCGGTAAGCGGCGTCGCCACCCGTGCACACCCCCGTACGCCCCGCGTACGCCCGCCATGCGGTGCCGTGTGTTCCGGTTTGACAGGCGCACGGGACGCCCGCGGCCCGACGCACTAGCCTTGCCTGATGGCAGGACGACGCACGGTGCACGAGCGGGAGACCGCACACCGACCGCACCGGCAGCGCCTGCGGGAGACCACCGCATCCGTCATGAGGAGATCCGTGATCACGGCTCGGGCATCGGCCAGCTTCGAACCGGTCGGCAGGTCCGTCGCCGTGGCCAGGGCCTTCGTGCGCGACACCCTCCACGGCTGGGGCTTCGCCGACGTCGTCGACGACGCGGTCGTGCTGACCAGCGAACTCGTCACCAACGCCGTCGTCCACGCCGGCACCGCGGCCGACGTGCGCTGCCTGCGCTACGAGACCGCCGTACGCGTCGAGGTCGCCGACCACTACCCGGAGCGCGAGGTACCGCTCCAGGGCCGCGGCCGGCCGCACCGCGACCCCGACCACGAAGGCGGGCGCGGCCTGCTGCTGTGCGCCGCCCTCGCCAGCCGCTGGGGCGTGGAGTACACCGCGGCGGGCAAGCACGTCTGGTTCCAGCTCGACCTGCCCGAGCGCCCGGCCGGCACCCGCTCGGCAGGCCCGCAGCTGGCCCCCGCCGACCTGCCCGTCGCCGACGAGCGGGTACGGGTCGCCGTCGTCCAGGTCGACCGGAAGGGCACCATCACCCGCTGGAACGACGACGCCGCGGAGCTGTTCGGGCACGCCGCCGCCGACGTCGTCGGCAAGTCCCTCGCCGACCTCACCGCCTGGCCGCAGACCCCCGGCACCGGCATCGGCCTCGCCGAGGCCCTCCAGCTCTCCCGCTGGGAGGGCACCTACGGGCTGCGCAACGGCGACGGCCGCGTCCTGCCCGTGTACGGCTCCCACCTGCGGGTCCGCGACAGCTCCGGCGAACCGTCGACGGTCTGCCTGCTGGTGCGCGCCGAGGAGCGCGCCGTCCTGGAGACCCCGGCCCGCGGCCCCGCCCCGTCGGAGTCCGGCATGACCCAGCGCGGCAAGAACGCCGACGCCTTCGAGGTCTTCATCGGCTCCCCCGCTCCCGACGACCTCGACGGCCTGCTCCAGCGCACTGTCGAACGCGCTCGCGACATGCTCGACGGCGACGCCGCCTACCTGCTGCTCGCCACCGACGACGAGACCGAACTGGAAGTACGCGCCTCCACCGGCCTGCCCTCGGCCCGCCAGCGCTTCGCCCGCGTCCCCGTCGAGGCCGGCACCGGCCGCTACGGCAGCGCCCGCATGCCCGCCGTCCACGAGGACCTCACCGCCGTCCCCGGCGCCGTCCCGCTGCTGTCCGGCACCGGCATGCGCTCGGTCGTCACCGTGCCGCTCAAGGTCGAGGGCCGGCTCACCGGCTCCCTCGGCGTCGCCGCGGAAGCACCCGGCCGCTACTCCAACCAGGAGGCGCTGCGGCTGCAGTTCGCCGCCGACCGCATCGCACTGGCCGTCGAGAGCGCCCGCCTCACCGAGCTGGAGCGGCTGCGCCGCGGCTCGCTGTCCTTCCTCGTCGAAGCCTCCGACCTGCTCGCCGGCACCCTCGAACGCGACCAGACGCTCGCGCTCATGGCGCAGATGACCGTGCCGACACTGGCCAGTTGGTGCGCCGTCTACACCATCGCCGAGCAGTCGGAACCCGAACTCGCCTTCGTCCTGCACGAGGACGAGGACCGCATCGACGGCATCAAAGCCCTGCTCTCCCAGGTCCGCCCGCCCGAGCCCGACCCGACCCCCGGCGCCCGCGCCTGGACCGCCCCCTCCGACGCCGCCCACTCCAGCGCGCTGCGCGCCTCCCTGCGCAGCCTCGGCGTCGGCCCGAGCGGCCCCGCCGCGATCCCCGGCCGCCCCGCCAGCGCGCCGGGCGTCGCCCTGGCCACCGCAGCCGCCGTCGGCGGCGAGACCGTCGTCCTGCCGCTGGTCGCCCGCAACCGCGTCATCGGCATGCTCACCCTCGGCAAGCCCTCCGACGAGCGCTTCCGCCAGGAGATCCTGGAGCTCGCCGAGGACCTCTCCCGCCGCGCCGCCCTCGCCCTGGACAACGCCCGCCTCTACAGCGAGCGCACCGCCATCAGCCAGGCCCTCCAGCGCAGCCTCCTCCCGCCGGAGCTCCCCCGCGTCCCCGGCGTCGAGGTCGAGGTCGTCTACCGCGCCGCGGGCGAAGGCAACGAGGTCGGCGGCGACTTCTACGACCTCTTCCCGATCCGCGACGGCTGCTGGGGCTTCGCCATCGGCGACGTGTGCGGTACGGGCCCGGAGGCCGCCGCCGTCACGGGCCTTGCCCGGCACGCCCTGCGGCTGCTGGCCCGCGAGGGCTTCGGCGGTCCCGCCGTCCTGGAGCGCCTCAACGCCGCCATCCTCGACGAAGGCGCCCGCAGCCGCTTCCTCACCCTGCTGTACGGCGAGCTGTGGCCGCAGCACGACGGCAGCGCCGTGCTGCGCATGGTGTGCGCGGGCCACCCGCTGCCGCTCCGGCTGCGCCCCGACGGCACGGTGGAGCCGGCGGCCGACCCGCAGCCGCTGCTCGGCGTCATGGACGACCTGGAGCTCGTCGAGCAGTCCGTCACCCTCGACCCGGGCGACGTCCTGCTCTGCGTCACGGACGGCGTGACCGAACGCCGCGAGGGCACCCGGATGCTCGGCGACGACGGCCTCGCCGACGTGCTGGCCACATGTACGGGGCTGACCGCCGGCGCCGTCGCGGCCCGAATCCAGCGCGCCGTCGAACGCTTCGCCTCGGACGCACCGTCGGACGACATGGCCATCCTGGCGATGCGGGTCCCGGCCCTGCCGGAAAGCTGAACGCGACGGGATAGGTCGGGATGGCACGGGACGGCACAGAATCGGACGGGCAATAGGAAAGGCCCCCCGCCATCGGCGGGGGGCCTTTCTTTGCCAGAGCCCCAATACGGAATCGAACCGTAGACCTTCTCCTTACCATGGAGACGCTCTACCGACTGAGCTATTGGGGCGCGTCGACGGGACGATCGTAGCCCATGAACGACTGTGCGGGAAACTCGGCCGCGGGGCCCTTCAGATGAGTCCACCCAGTGCGTTGCAGGTGTCGGCGATGTGCGTCAACTCCCGCTGGGTGATAGCCGAATGCACCGGCAGGGACAGGCTGTCCGCGGCCACCCGCTCGGTCTGCGGCAGGATGTCGCCCGTACGGTGCGCCGGCATCCGGTGCACCGGCACCGGCACACTCACCGTCGCCCGCACCCCGCGCGCGGCGAGCGCCGCGGCGAACGCGTCCCGGTCCGGCCGCCCGTTGCCCGGTATCCGCACGGTGTAGCGGTGATAGCGGTGGTACGCCCCCGGCGCGGTGTACGGCACCACGACACCGGTCAACGCCGAGTCCAGGAACCGCGCGTGCGCCCGGCGCCTGGCCAGCGCGCCGGCGTCCTCCACGACCCCGGCCTCTTCCACGACCGCCAGCGCATAGCGCTCAGCGAGCGCGCCGAGCTGCGCCATGGGCGCGGGGTGCCCGAAGACGTGCAACGGCACGATCGCCGCGGTCCGCCGGGTGACCTCGGCCGCCACCGCGTCCGGGTCCAGGCAGAACGTCCGGGGGTCGATGTCGGCGAAGACGGGTATCGCGCCCGACAGCCGTACGGCATCGGCCGGCACGCCCGTACCGAAGGACGGCACGATGACCTCGTCGCCGGTCCCTATCCCCAGGTCTTCCAGGACGTCACGCAGCGCGGAGGCCGTCGTGTCCGAAGCGATCCTGTGCCGCCGTCCGGCAATCGTCGTCTGCTGCACGTCTCCACACCTCCGCCTGTCGGGGCGTCAAGCGTCCCGGCGGCATGTGAACGCCGGGTGACGGACAGCAGAAAGGCCCCGGCCCACGAGACAAAGCTCGGGGGCCGGGGCCTCCATCAATATTTGCTCGGCGGTGTCCTACTCTCCCACAGGGTCCCCCCTGCAGTACCATCGGCGCTGAAAGGCTTAGCTTCCGGGTTCGGAATGTGACCGGGCGTTTCCCTCACGCTATGACCACCGAAACACCATGAAACACACACCACACACCCGCACCACCCCGGTCTCCCGGGGGTG
>NZ_JAATEJ010000030.1 GCF_012034175.1 Actinacidiphila epipremni | reverse complement strand
CCATTTGCTCGCGTCCACTGTTCGGTTCCCGGGTTGCGAAAGGTCGCACCGGTGAACGTAGAACACCTAACTGAAGAGTGTGCTTGTTCGCTTGGACTCTGTCGCGGTCCCGCCGTAAGCGGTGGGGCTGACCCGATAGCGTTTCGGTGGTCATAGCGTTAGGGAAACGCCCGGTCACATTCCGAACCCGGAAGCTAAGCCTTTCAGCGCCGATGGTACTGCAGGGGGGACCCTGTGGGAGAGTAGGACACCGCCGAACAATCTTTCCAGACCCCTGGTCCTGGCCTAAGCGCTGGGACCAGGGGTCTTTTGCGTATGCGCCGGCATGGCGCGGTGTCCCCGTCCATACGGGAGACTTGTAGTACAGCAGCACGTTTTGCAGCACGATTTGAGGAGTCACGTCGATGTCCAACTCGCCTGAAGACCGGCCCGAGCGCCCCGAACACCGGGACTCGCGCCCTCACGGCGGTGGCGACCGCGGAGGTTACCGCAGCGGCGGCCCGCGGCGGGACGGCGACCGCCCGAGCGGCGGTGGATACCGCCGCGACGATCGGCGTGACGACCGTTCGCGATCCGATGACCGTCGCGATGACCGGCCGCGTGGTCCGCGCCGGGACGGCGACCGTCCCGGCGGCGGTGGTGGTTTCCGTCGTGACGACCGTTCCGGTGGCGGTGGCGGTGGATACCGTCGCGATGACCGGCCGTCCGGTGGTGGTGGGTTCCGGCGGGATGACCGGCGTGACGATCGGCCGCGTTATGACCGTCCTCGTGACGACCGTCCGCGCTTCGACGACCGCCGTGACGACCGTCCGCGTGGTCCGCGCCGGGACGGCGACCGTCCCACCGGTGGTGGCGGCTACCGGCGTGACGACCGGCCGGGTGGCGGTGGCGGTGGCGGTGGTTTCCGTCGCGATGACCGGCCTGGTGGTGGCGGTGGTGGGTATCGCCGTGATGATCGGCCGTCCGGTGGTGGTGGGTTCCGGCGGGATGACCGGCGTGACGATCGGCCGCGTTATGACCGTCCTCGTGACGACCGTCCGCGCTTCGACGACCGCCGCGATGACCGTCCGCGTGGTCCGCGCCGGGACGGCGACCGTCCCACCGGCGGTGGCGGCGGCTTCCGCCGTGACGACCGGCGTGACGACCGTCCGCGCTACGACCGGCCCCGTGACGACCGCGGTGGTTTTGACCGCCCGCGCGACGACCGGCCCAGGTACGACCGCCCGCGGGACGACCGGCCCCGCGAGGACCGCCCCCGCTTCGAGCGGCGTGACGACCGGCCGCGCTACGACGACCGGCGCGACGACCGGCCCCGTGGGCCGCGGCGGGAGGACGACCGCGGTGGCTTCCGGCGTGACGACCGGCGGGACGACCGTCCCAGGTACGACCGGCCGCGCGAGGACCGGCCGCGTGACGACCGGCGCGACGAGCGGCCCCGTGACGACCGTCCGCGCGGGCCGCGGCGGGATGACGACCGAGGCTACGGGCGCAGGCCCGTGGTCGAGCGGCGCGGCAGGTTCGAGAACCGCGGCGGTGGCCGGGACGATCGGCGTGACGAGCGCGAGCCGGTGCGCCGGCTGCCGATCCCGGACGAGGTCACCGGGCAGGAGATCGACCCGAGCGTGCGGCAGGAGCTGATGAGCCTGCCCAAGACGCTCGCCGACGACGTCGCCCGCAACCTCGTCATGGTGGCGCAGCTGCTCGACGAGGACCCCGAGCGGGCCTACGCCTACTCGCGGGTCGCGCTGCGGCTGGCCGCGCGTGTCGCCGCGGTACGGGAGGCGGCCGGCTTCGCGTCGTACGCGAGCGAGCGGTACGCCGAGGCGCTGGCCGAGTTCCGCGCCACCCGGCGGATGACCGGCACGGTCGACCTGTGGCCGGTGATGGCCGACTGCGAGCGTGGTCTGGGCCGTCCGGAGCGGGCGCTGGAGATGGCGGGTGCGCCGGAGGTGCACAAGCTCGACAAGGCGGGGCAGGTCGAGATGCGGCTGGTGGCCGCGGGCGCCCGGCAGGACATGGGGCAGGCCGAGGCCGCCGTCGTGACCCTGCAGAGCCCCGAGCTCGCCTCGCACGCGATCCACCCGTGGACCGCGCGGCTGCGGTACGCGTACGCCGAGGCGCTGCTGGCCGTGGGCCGGGAGTCCGAGGCACGCGAGTGGTTCGCCAAGGCGGTGGAGGCCGACCACAACGGCACCACGGACGCCTCCGACCGCCTCGCGCAGCTCGACGGCGTGGAGTTCGTCGACGCCTTCGACGACACGGAGGACGCCGAGGACGCCGTTGACACCGCCGAGCGCGACGCCGACGATGCCGACGACGACGATGCCGAGGACGGCTTCGAGGACGACGAGGACGCCGACGTCGAGGACGAGGACGAGGACGAAGAAGACGACGCGGACGACGAGGAGAACGACGACACGGACGACGGCGACAGCGTCGGCGACCGCGCCGCCGACCGTGCCGAGGCCGCCTCGGCCCCCGCTCCCGCCGACGACGACCTCACCGACGAGGCCGACCCCTCGTCGTTCCTGGACTCGCCCTTCCGCGCCCCCGCGCCCGGCGACCGGGACGCGTAACGGCAGGCGGGACACCGCATAGCGCATCCGGCGGCGGGGAGGCGGGCTTCGGCCGGCCTCCCCGCCGCCGGCGTCGTGTCAGGCCAGGTCGAGGGCGCGCATGACCAGGCCGCTCGCCGGCTTTGGCCCGAAGGACGTGGACTTGCGCGGCATCATCACGCCCCGCCGCGCCAGGTCCAGCACCACCGACTCGCGCACCGGGTGCATCAGCACCGCCGTGCCGGAGTGCCGCTCGGCCTGCTCCACCGCGGCGTCGGCGGCGTGCAGGTAGCCGATGTGCTCGGGCGTGTCGGGGACGTCCCAGACGTGGTCCAGCAGCACGGAGTGCAGCACGCTCGCGTCCAGCCGCCGCCACGGCTCCGGCCGGCCGGCGGGCACCCAGCGGGCGAGCGGCGCCGGGTCGGGCCGGTCCAGCAGGTGGTAGCCGCCGCTCCCGGCGAGTACGAAGGCGTTGCCGCCGGCCGCGGCGGCTGCGAGGGCGGCGAGCGCGGTGTCGAGGGTGTGGCCGGGCAGGTCGCGGACCCGGAAGTACGGGCGGGCCGCGGCGAGGGCCCGGTCGAGGGGGAGGCGGTGCAGCACCCGGTGGATCGCCCGGACCCGCAAGGGGTGGCGGGCGGTGTCGACCAGCAGGACCAGGCCGTAGTCCCAGGGCGTGCCCGGCGGATGGTCGGCCTGGAGGCGGCGGTAGGTGGCCCAGCGGTGGTGGCCGTCGGCGATGAGGGCCTGCCGCTGCGCGAGGTCGGCCTGGACGGCGGCGATCTCGGCCGGGTCGGTGAGCGCCCACAGGCGGTGCCGTACGCCGTCCTCCGTCGTCGTGGCCAGCAGCGGCTCACGGGCCGCGGCGGTGTGCTCGACGGTGGCGGCGGTGGCGTCGCCGTCGCGGTAGGCGAGCAGCAGCGGTTCGAGGTTGGCGCGGGTCGCGCGCATCAGGGCGGCGCGGTCGGCGACCGGGCCGGGCATGACGTCCTCGTGCGGCAGTACGACCCCGGCCTCGGGCGGGGTGAGCCGCAGGGCGCCGATGACGCCGCGTTGCAGGTGCCCGGCGTCGCGCTGCTCGTAGACGTAGAGCGCGGGCCGCGGGTCGGCGGCGAGCACGCCGGCCGCGCGCCACGCGGCGAGGGTGCGGGCGGCCTTGCGGTGCCGCTCGGCCTCGGTCGGGGCGTCGGGGAGGATGAGCCGGACGACGTTGTACGGGTCGGCCGTCTCCAGGTGGCGCTGCCCGTCGGGGCGCACGACGACGTCGTACGGCGGCGAGGTGACCGCCGCGAGGCTGCCGACGCGCGCGGCGACGTACCGCAGGCCGCGGAAGGGGGCCAGGCGCAGCCCCTGCTCGGGGTCGGGACCGGGGTGGGGTCCGTGGGCGGGTCCGGGGTGGGGACCGGGGATGCTCATCCGCGCATGCTACGTCCGCGGTGGGCATGAGGGATGATCGTTGACGACACCGGACGGCGCAGTTGACCACCCCGGGAGAACGGTGGGCCGCGGCCCGGCCGCCATAGGACGGGCGTGCGGGGTCAGACGGCACACAGACGGCGCCGGACCCCACCGGACGCCGCCGGACGACGAGGAGCGAGCCCGCCCATGACCGACGACCGGACCGACCGGACCGAGGACCGGACCGAGGACCGGACCAGCCCGAGCGGCAGCGACCGGCCGCTGGACCGCGCGTACGACACGGCGCTGCTGGACCTCGACGGTGTCGTGTACGCCGGCGGTGACGCCATCGCGCACGCCGTGGAGTCGCTGACGCGGGCCGCCGCGCACGGGATGCGGCTGGCGTACGTCACCAACAACGCCGCCCGCACCCCGGAGACGGTCGCCGAGCACCTGACGCGGCTCGGTGTGCCGGCGGACGCGCAGGACGTCATCACCTCGGCGCAGGCGGTCGCGCGGCTCATCGCCGACGAGGTGCCGGCGGGCGCGAAGGTGCTCGCGGTCGGCGGGGAAGGGCTGGTCGAGGCGCTGCGCGAGCGCGGGCTCGTGCCGGTGGAGTCGGCGCAGGACGGGCCGGTCGCGGCGGTGCAGGGCTACGGGCCCGAGCTGCGCTGGTCGCAGCTGGCGGAGATGGCGTACGCGGTCAACGCCGGCGTGCCGTGGTTCGCCTCGAACACCGACCTGACGATCCCGAGCGCCCGCGGCATCGCGCCGGGGAACGGCGCGGCGGTGGAGGTGGTGCGGATCGCGACCGGCGGGTCGCCGCGGGTCGCGGGCAAGCCGCTGCCGCCGATGCACCGCGAGACGGTGATCAGGACCGGGGCGAAGCGGCCGTTGGTGGTGGGGGACCGGCTCGACACCGACATCGAGGGCGCGTACGCGGGCGGCGTGGACTCGCTGCTGGTGCTGACCGGCGTCACCGACCCGGCGGCGCTGCTCGGCGCCGGGCCGAAGCACCGGCCGACGTATGTGGCCCGCGACCTGCGCGGCCTGCTCACCGCGCACCCCGAGGTCACCGGCGACGGCGACCGGGCGGAGTGCGGGGGCTGGACGGCTGCCGTCGCCGGCCAGGCGCTCACCCTCAGCGGCGACGGTGACCCGGTGGACGGCCTGCGGGCGCTGTGCCGGGCGGCGTGGTCGCACCCGGAGGCCGACCCGGCGAAGGCGCTGGCCGGCCTGGACCTCTGAACCGGCCGGCCCGGACCTCCGAGCGTCACGGCGGGCGCGGAGAGCCGGCCCGCGCACGACCCCCGGCCCCGGACCCTCGGCCCCCGACTCCGGGCCCCGGCCCGCGCTTGCCCCCGCCGCCCTCCGGCGTCAGTCCTCCTGGACCGCCGCCACCGCCTCCTCCAGCAGCGTGTCCTCCGTGGCCCCCCGCCGCCAGTAGCCGGTGAAGGTCACCGCCCGGCGGTCGAAGCCGCGCTCCCCGACCAGGTGCCGGCGCACGTCGCGGACGGCGGCGGCCTCGCCGGCGAGCCAGGCGTACGGGCTGCCGGCGGGCGGCAGTTCGGCCTCGGCGACGGCGGCGGCGAGGGAGGCGGGCCGGATCAGCCAGCGGATGTCCGCCGCGCACGCGGTCTCCAGCGCGATCCGGTCGGCCGGGCCCGCGACGGAAATCCACGCCGTGACGGGTGTGCCGGCCGGCAGCCACTCCAGGATGCCGGCCACCGCGGGCAGCGCCGTCTCGTCCGCGCACAGCAGCACCCGGTCGGTGCCCTCGGGCGGCCGGAAGTCGACGCCGCCGTTGTCGTGGCAGTTCGGCGCGAGCAGGGTGAGCCGGTCGCCGGGCGCCGCGGCGGCGGCCCAGCGGGAGGCGGGGCCGAGGTCGCCGTGCAGGGCGAAGTCGATGTCCACCTCGGCGGGTTCGCGGCGCACATTGCGGACGGTGTAGGTGCGCATGATGCCCCGCACGCCCGGGTCGAGGGCGCGCCAGCGCGGGTACCAGTCGATGTCGAGGACGTCGGGCAGCACGGGCGCGTCCTGGCCGTCCTGGGGCAGGAAGAGCTTGAGCCGCTGGTCCCGGCCGCCGCTGACGACGGCGTCCAGGCCGGGGCCGCCGAGCACCACCCGCTGCATGGTGGGGGAGAGCCGGTGGGTGCGCAGCACCGTCACGTCGAAGAAGCCGTAGGTGGGAGTGGGCACGGCGTCAGCTCACCTTCTTCGCTGCGGAGATGGCCTTGGTGAGCGCCTCGATCTGGTCGGCGCACTTGGCGTAGGAGAAGATCGGCTCGCTCGGCCAGGGGTGGATCTGGCCGGCCTTGACGGCGGGCATCTGCTGCCAGGTGGGGCGGCCGATGAGGTCCTTGGGCTGGAGGGTGGCGGTGCGGTCGTCGAGCATGAGGACGTCCGCCTTGTACTTGTCGGCGTTCTCCCAGCTGAGCGTCTCGAAGAAGCCGCCCTCGACCTTGTTCGGCACGACGAAGTCCACCCCGAGGCTCTTGTAGTACGTCAGGTCGGCGGCCGAGGACGGCGTGGAGACGTAGAAGGAGTCGGCGCTGGCGGAGCAGGCCAGCACGGTGATGCCGCCGGCTGCCTTGGCGGCGGCGCGCAGGTTCGCCGAGGCGGTCTCGAAGCGGGTCTTGGCGGCGGCGTTGGCGCCCGAGGCGAGATCGGCGCCGAGCGCGGCGGCGAGGTCGGCGTAGCGCTGGAGCGGGGTGGTGAGGGGGACGCCGGTGACGTTGACGGCGATGCTCGGGGCGAGGGCGAGGATCTTCGCGGCGCTCTGCTCGGGCACATACCACAGCGCCTTGCCGTCGTAGGTGTGGCTGACGATCAGGCCGGGGCTGAGGGCGGCGTACTTCTCGATGTTGAACTCGCCCCAGACGTTGCCGATCACCGTGACCTTCGCGACGTCCAGGTCGCCGGCCTGCGCGTCGGGCGAGCCGTCCTTGAGGGTCGTCGGGCCGAAGACGCCGGCGCACTCGATGCCGTAGTCGTGCAGCGCGGCGGCCGTACCGACGTAGGCGACCAGGTTCTTCGGGGTGCTGCCGAGCGTGACGGTCTTCTTGCGGTCGTCGGTGTACGTGAACGGGCCGGCCGCCTTCTTCCCGTTCCCGCCGGTGGCGCCGGACCCCGCGGAGGACTTGCCGGAGCCGGAGCCGGAACCGGAGCCGGAGTCAGCGTCCGAGCCGCCGCACGCGGCCAGCAGGGCGCCTGCGCCCAAGGCGCCGCCGGCCGCGAGGACCCCGCGGCGGGATATTCCGGACAAGCTGGGGAAACGGGAAGTGCTCATGGTTCGCGTGCCGCTCTGCTCGGAGGTGGAACGTAAGAGGTCAAGCGAGGTTAGGCTAACCTAAGGCCCGTGTTGGTCGACCAGGACTCCCCGCCGAGGGCCGCCGCCGCGCCCCGCGCCGAAACCGCCGCCCGCTCGAACGCCGCGCGCGGCGCCGGGCTGCTGGTGGCGCTCGCCGTGCTGCTCGCGGTCGCCGCGGCCAGCATCGCGATCGGCGCCAAGGACATCCCGCCGCACGAGGTCTGGCACGGGCTGTTCCACTACGCCGGCAGCGACGACGACGTGGTCGTCCGCAAACTGCGGCTGCCCCGCACCCTGCTCGGCCTGCTCGTCGGCGCCGCCCTCGGTGTCGCGGGCGCGGCCATGCAGGCGCTGACCCGCAACCCGCTCGCCGACCCCGGGCTCCTCGGCGTCAACGCCGGCGCCGCGGCGGCCGTCGTCACCGCCATCAGCTTCCTCGGCGTTACCTCGCCCACCGCCTACGTGTGGTGCGCGCTCGCCGGCGCCGCCGCCGTCTCCGTCCTGGTCTACGCGATCGGCGGCAGCAGGTCCGCGACCCCGGTCCGGCTCGCGCTCGCCGGCACCGCCGTCACCGCGCTGCTCCAGGGCTGGAGCAGCGCGGTGCAGCTCACCGACAGCGTCGCCCTGGACCGTATGCGCTTCTGGCAGGTCGGCTCGCTCGCCTCCGCCGACATGGCGACCGTCCGCAGGATCGCGCCCTTCCTGCTGGTCGGCGCGGTCCTGGCGTTCGCCGCCGCCCGGCCGCTCAACGCGATCGCGCTCGGCGACGACACCGCGCGCGGCCTCGGCGCCCGGCTCACCTCGACCCGGGTGACGGTCATGGCCGCGATCACCCTGCTGTGCGGGGCGGCCACCGCCGCCTGCGGGCCGATCGTCTTCGTCGGCCTGATGGTCCCGCACGTCGTGCGCGGCATCACCGGCCCCGACATGCGCTGGATCCTCCCGTACGCGGCCGTGCTCTCGCCCGTGCTGCTGCTCGGCTCCGACGTGCTGGGCCGGCTGCTCACCCGCCCCGCAGAACTCCAGGTCGGCATCGTCACCGCGGTCCTCGGCGGCCCGGTCTTCATCGCGCTCGTGCGCCGCAGGAAGACGGCGGAGCTGTGAGCGCCGGGAGCCGGGAGGCGAAGCTCACCACCGTGCGCACCGCGCGCGGCGGCCTGTCGCTGCGGCTCGACGCCCGGGCCGCGCTCGTCGGGGCGGCCCTGCTGCTCGTCGCGCTCGCCGCCGGCGTCGTCCTGGTCGGCACCGGCGACTACGCCATCGCGCCCGGTGACGTGCTGCGTACGCTGCTCGGACACGGCAACCCCGGCCAGGACTTCATCATCCGTCAGCTGCGGCTGCCCCGGGTGCTGGTGGCGCTGCTGGTCGGCGCCGCGCTCGGGATGGCCGGCGCCGCCTTCCAGACCGTCGCCCGCAACCCGCTGGGCAGCCCCGACGTCATCGGCTTTGGCCAGGGCTCGGCGGCCGGCGCGCTCTTCGTCATCGTCGTCCTGCACGGCTCGTCGCTCGCGGTCTCCGCCGGCGCCGTCACCGGCGGCCTGCTCACCGGGCTCGCCGTCTACCTGCTGGCCTGGCAGCGCGGCGTCCAGGGCTACCGGCTGGTGCTCGTCGGCATCGGCGGCTCCGCGATTCTCGCCGCCGTCAACAGCTACCTCCTGGTCAAGGCGAACTTCGTCGACGTAGCCAGGGCCGTCATCTGGATCAGCGGCTCGCTCGACGGCCGCGACTGGGCCCAGGTGTGGCCGCTGCTGGGCGTCTGCGCCGTCCTCATGCCGCTGCTGCTCGCGCAGGGCCGGGACCTGCGGATCACCGAAATGGGTGATGACGCGGCCCGCGCGCTGGGCGTCCGGGTCGAACGCGTCCGGTTCACCGCCGTGCTGTGCGCGGTGCTGCTCACCGCCGCCGCGACCGCCGCGGCCGGGCCCATCGCCTTCGTCGCCCTCACCGCCCCGCAGCTCGCCCGCCGGCTCACCCGCAGCCCCGGCGTCGGCCTGCTGCCGTCCGCGCTGATGGGCGCCGCGCTGCTGGTGCTCGCCGACCTCGCCGCGCAGCGCGCCTTCGGCGCCGGGCAGGTGCCGGTGGGCGTCGCGACCGGCGTCCTCGGCGGCGGCTACCTGCTGTGGCTGCTGGTCCAGGAGCGCCGGGCGGGCCGGATATGACACCGCGGCCGGCACCGGTACGCCCGGGGGCCCGTACCGCACCCGCCGCAAGGCGGCATGTCGACCCGTCGACCGGGCGGCACCGGAACCGAACCACCCGCACGGGAGCCGACGTATGACCACCCGCCCTGCCGACACATCGACTCCCGGACCCCGGCTGCGGGCCGAGAAGGTGACCCTCGGATACGACCAGCGGGTCATCACCGAGGGGCTGAGTGTCGACATACCCGACCACTCGTTCACCGTCGTGGTCGGACCCAACGCGTGCGGCAAGTCGACATTGCTGCGTGCGCTGGCCCGGCTGCTCAAGCCCGCGCAGGGCCGGGTGCTGCTCGACGGGCGCGCCATCGGGACCCGGCCGGCCAAGGAGGTCGCCCGGACCCTCGGGCTGCTGCCGCAGTCGTCCGTGGCGCCCGACGGCATCACCGTCTCCGCGCTCGTCGCTCGCGGGCGCTACCCGCACCAGGGGCTGCTGCGGCAGTGGTCGGCCGAGGACGAGCGGATCGTCGAGGAGTCCATGGCCGCGACCGGCGTCGCGCCGCTCGCCGGCCGCCGGGTCGACGAACTGTCCGGCGGGCAGCGGCAGCGGGTCTGGATCGCGATGGCGCTCGCCCAGCAGACGCCGCTGCTGCTGCTCGACGAGCCCACCACGTACCTCGACATCCAGCACCAGCTCGACGTCCTCGACCTGTGCGCGCACCTGCACGAGGAGGGCGGGCGCACGCTCGTCGCCGTCCTGCACGACCTCAACCAGGCCGCGCGCTACGCCACGCACCTCGTCGCGATGCGCGACGGCCGCATAGAGGCGCAGGGGCCGCCGCGCGAGGTCATCACCGCGGAGCTGGTGGAGCGGGTCTTCGGGGTGCGGTGCCGGATCATCGAGGACCCGGAGAGCGGTACGCCGCTCGTCGTCCCCGCGGACCGCCGGCGGCGCGGTGCGGGCGCCGGTGGCCTCACAGGAGGGAGCGCAGCCGCAGCACGTCCCGCAGCGACGCCTGCACCTTGACGCGTCCGCTGCCCCACGCTTTGGCGAAGCTCAACTCGCCGCCGACCATGGCGACCAGGTCGTCGCCGGTCATCGTGAGCCGGATCTGCGCCTTGTCGGCCGGCACGCCCGGCACGGCGACCACGCCGGTGATGGCGCCGCCGGCGAGCCGGCCCACGAACGTGGTGTCCAGATCGGTGATCCGGCAGCTCAGCGAGCGGTCCAGGGCGGCGGCAGCGGCCACGTCCCCGTCCGCCTTCGCCATGTTCCGCGACAGCTGGTCGAGTGCGGTGCGGCACTCTTCGAGGGTGGCCATCGGCGCGGTGTCCTCCGGTCGGCGGTACGTCCGCCACGACGGTACCGCAGGGCACCGTCACGGGTCCGGGCGGCCGAAGGCGGTAGCGTCATGACCACGGGAGTCCGTACGGCGCGGTGCGCGCCGGCCGGACGGACCGGACCGGTGGGACGACGAACCGGTGAACGACGGACCGACGAACGCGGAACCGCCGACGTGCTGGGGCGTTGAGGTGGTGACGTGCCAAAGGCGAGGCGAGGAGTGAGAGCGATGCGGGACGCGCTGCGTACCTGTCTGCAGATCGCGGGCGGTCTGACCGAAGCCACCCGCCGCCGAACGGTCGACGCGGCCAAGGATCTGATCGACCAGAGCGGTATCGACGTCGACGCCGTGCAGCGCAGGATCGGCGCGGCGATCCCGGCGGAGGTGCAGACCCTCGCCGATGAACTGATGGCCACCGGACGGGCCAACCGCGACCTGCTGGTCGGGCTGATCCGCGAGGAGGTCGACAAGGGGATGCACCGGGTCGCCCGGCTCGCCGACGAGGTGACGAAGGTCGGCGTCGTCCTGGAGACGCTGGAGCGGCGGATCCGCAACCTGGAGTCGGTCGGCGAGGAGCCGGCGCCCGGCGGCACCGCTGCCGCACCGGCGCGGCCCGCGCCGCCCGCGCGGCCTGCGCCGACCGTGGAGCATGTGCCGGTGGACACGGAGGCGCCCGCGCCGCCGGCGAAGAAGGCTCCGCCGGCGAAGAAGGCGACGGCGGCACGTAAGAGCGCGGCGGCGAAGAAGGCCACGACGACGAAGGCCGCCGCCAGCCACCAGGCCGCTGCCGCGAAGAAGGCCACGGCCAAGAAGACCGCGGCGAAGTCCTCGGCAGGGGCGGCGAAGAAGGTCGCCACGACCCCCCGGACGACGGCGAACCCGCGCCGTACGACCGCGTCCGGCGCGAGGCCGACGACCGCCGCCGCGAAAACGGCCCAGAGCGGCACGAGCGCGACTCCGGGCGTGACCAGGTCCGCCGCGGGCGCCACGCCGGCCCGCAAGACGGCGGAGCCGCCGGCGGGCGCCGCGAAGAAGACGACGGCGAAGAAGACAGCCCCGAGCAAGACGGCCGCGTCGGGCGGTGCGGCCAAGAAGACGGCCCCGAGCAAAACCGCCGCGTCGGGCGGTGCGGCCAAGAAGACGGCGGGCAAGAAAGCGGCGGCGAGCAAGTCGGCTGCCGCCGGGACCGCGGCGAAGAAGACGGCGGCTGACAAGTCCGCGGCGAAGAAGACGGCCGCGAAGAAGACCGCGGCCAAGAAGACGCCCGGCGCGGACAAGGCGCCGGCCGGCAACTGGACGGCGGCCCGCTCGACCGCCGCGAAGAAGGCCGCCCCGCCCGCCGGAGGCACCGATGAGTGAGCCCACCGCACAGTCGGCCCGCCCGGTCCCGGGCCAGGCCGCGTCGCCGATGCCCCGGCCCATACCGGGGCCGGGCGGGCAGGGGGCGCCGCGCCCGGCGCCCGGGCCCGCTGGCCAGGCGCGGCCAGGTCCGGTACCGGCATCGCAGTCCGTCCAGCACCCGGCGTCGCACGACGGGCCGCGGCCCGCGGCGCAGTCCCTGCCGCACCCGGCGGCGGACGGGCCGCGTCCCGCGGCGCCGTCCTTGCCGCAGCCGACGCCGCGTCAGGAGGCGCCGGACGGGGCGCGCCCCATGGCGCCGCCCGCCGCGCGGGCCGTACCGCATCCGGCGGAGCCGGACGGGGCGCGGCCCCCCGCGGTGTCCGTGCCCCGGCCGGCGGCGGGGTCCGAAACGTACCCCGCGCCGCAAGCCCCGCAAGGGGGCGAGGGTGGGTCGGCGGCGCCGTTGGGGGTCGTGGTCGGAGGGACGGGGAATGGGGTGGTGGATGCCGCGCTCGCGCGGTTGGGGGACGCTGACCGCATGCCGACGCAGGCGCACATCGAGGTGTACGAGGATGTACACCGCGGGCTGCGGGACGCGCTCGCCGCGTTGGACGACGACAGGAGCTGATAGCCCCGTGGCAGTGGCACGACGCCGACTCGACGCCGAGCTGGTGCGTCGCAAGCTCGCCCGCTCGCGCGAGCACGCGAGCCAGCTCATCGCGGCGGGGCGGGTGACGGTGGGCGGGACCACCGCGACCAAACCCGCCACGCAGGTGGAGACGGCCGCCGCCGTCGTGGTCGCCGAGGGCGGCGACGAGCCCGACTACGTCTCGCGCGGCGGCCACAAACTCGCCGGCGCGCTCGCCGCCTTCCAGCCGCTCGGCCTGACCGTCGCCGGCCGCCGGGCGCTGGACGCCGGCGCGTCCACCGGCGGCTTCACCGACGTGCTGCTGCGGGCCGGCGCCGCCCAGGTGGTCGCCGTCGACGTCGGCTACGGCCAGCTCGCCTGGTCGCTGCGGAGCGACCCCCGTGTCGTGGTCAAGGACCGCACCAACGTACGGGAGCTGACGCTGGAGCACATCGACGGCGAGCCCGTCGGCCTGGTCGTCGGCGACCTGTCCTTCATCCCGCTCGGCCTCGTCCTGCCCGCCCTGGTGCGGTGCGCCACGCCCGACGCCGACCTCGTGCTGATGGTCAAGCCGCAGTTCGAGGTCGGCCGGGAGCGGCTGGGCAGCGGCGGAGTGGTGCGCAGCCCGCAGTTGCGCGCCGAGACCGTACGGGCCGTCGCCGGGCAGGCGGCCGAACTCGGCCTCGGCGTGCTGGGCGTCACAGCGAGCCCCCTGCCCGGGCCGTCGGGGAACGTGGAATATTTCTTGTGGCTGCGCGCCGGTGCGCCCGCGCTGGACCCGGCCGATGTCGACCGTGCCGTGGCGGAGGGGCCGAACCGGTGACCATCAAGAGCGAGGCGCAGAACCGTACCGTCTTCCTGCTGACGCACACCGGCAGGGCCGCGGCCATCCGCAGCGCCGAGCGCGTGGTGCAGGGCCTGCTGCGCTGCGGCATCGGCGTGCGGCTGCTCGCCGACGAGGCGGCGGACCTGCCGCTGCCCGACGTCGTGGAGCAGGTCGAGACCGCCGGGCCCGAGGCCGTCGAGGGCTGCGAGCTGATCATCGTGCTGGGCGGCGACGGCACGCTGCTGCGCGGCGCGGAGTTCGCCCGCGCCTCGGGCGTACCGCTGCTGGGCGTCAACCTCGGGCGGGTCGGCTTCCTCGCCGAGGCCGAGCGCGACGACCTCGACAAGGTCGTGGACCGGGTCGTCACCAAGGAGTACGAGGTCGAGGAGCGGATGACCCTCGACGTCCTGGTGCGCAACGACGGCAGCGTCGTCCACATCGACTGGGCGCTGAACGAGGCGTCGGTGGAGAAGGCGTCCCGGGAGCGGCTGCTGGAGGTCGTCACCGAGGTCGACGGCCGGCCGGTGTCGCGCTTCGGCGGCGACGGCGTCGTCTGCGCCACCCCCACCGGCTCCACCGCGTACGCCTTCTCCGCCGGCGGGCCCGTGGTGTGGCCCGAGGTCGAGGCGCTGCTCATGGTGCCGATCAGCGCGCACGCGCTGTTCGCCAAGCCGCTGGTGACCTCGCCGCGGTCGGTGCTGGCCGTCGAGGTGCAGCCCGAGACGCCCAACGGGGTGCTGTGGTGCGACGGGCGGCGCACCGTCGAACTGCCCGCGGGCGCGCGGGTGGAGGTACGGCGCGGCGCGGTGCCGGTACGGCTGGCCCGGCTGCACCACGCGTCCTTCACCGACCGGCTGGTGGCGAAGTTCGCGCTGCCCGTCGCCGGGTGGCGCGGCGCGCCCTCCTGAGGCCCGCGCCGCCCTCCCGGGTGTGACGGGCGGCGGCGGGCGTCGCGCGGGGGACGGGAAACCTCGTATGGTCGTATCCGTGTTGGAGGAAATGCGGATCCGGTCGCTGGGAGTCATCGAGGACGCCGTGGTGGAGCTGTCACCCGGCTTCACCGCGGTGACCGGCGAGACCGGCGCGGGCAAGACCATGGTCGTGACCAGCCTCGGCCTGCTGCTCGGCGGGCGGGCCGACCCCGCCCTGGTGCGGATCGGCGCGGCCTCCGCGGTGGTCGAGGGCCGGATAACGATGGCCCCCGGCGACCGCGCGGCGGTCCGCGCCCAGGAGGCGGGCGCCGAACTCGACGACGGCGCGCTGCTCATCAGCCGTACGGTGTCGGCCGAGGGCCGCTCCCGGGCGCATGTCGGCGGGCGTACGGTGCCGGTCGGGCTGCTCGGCGAGCTCGCCGACGACCTCGTGGCCGTGCACGGCCAGACCGACCAGCAGGGCCTGCTGCGGCCCGCCCGGCAGCGCGAGGCGCTCGACCGGTACGCGGGGGCCGCGCTCGGGGCGGCGCTGGAGAAGTACGGGGCCGCCTACCGGCGGCTGCGGGACGTCGCGGCGGAGCTGGCCGAGCTGACGACCAGGGCGAAGGAGCGGGCGCAGGAGGCGGATCTGCTGCGCTTCGGGGTCGAGGAGATCTCCGCGGCCGAGCCGCAGCCCGGCGAGGACGCGGAGCTGGCCGCGGAGGCGGAACGGCTCGGGCACGCCGAGGCGCTCGCCTCCGCCGCGACGCTCGCGCATGCCGCACTGGCCGGCAACCCCGAGGACCCGGAGAGCGTCGAGGCGGGCAGCCTGGTGGCCGGGGCGCAGCGCGCGCTGGACTCCGTCGCCGCGCACGACCCGGCGCTGGCCGGGCTCGCCGGGCGGCTCGGCGAGGTCGGCATCCTGCTCGCCGACGTCGCCGGCGAACTCGCCGGGTACGCGGACAACCTGGACGCCGATCCGCTGCGGCTCGCCGCGGTGGAGGAGCGGCGGGCGGTGCTCGGGCACTTGGTGCGCAAGTACGGTACGGACATCGACGACGTCCTGGCGTGGGCCGGGCAGAGCGCGGCGCGGCTCGCCGAACTCGACGGCGACGACGACCGGATCGGTGAGCTCACCGCCGAGCGGGACAGCCTGCGGGCCGAGCTGAGCGGGCTCGCGCAGCACCTCACCGATCTGCGGACGGAGGCGGCCGAGCGGTTCGCGACCGCGGTCACCGCGGAGCTCGCGGAGCTGGCGATGCCGCATGCGCGGGTGAGCGTGGCGATCCGGCAGAGCGAGGTCGCCGACGCGGAGTCCGGGGTCGAGGTCGGCGGGCGGGCCGTCGCGTACGGTCCCTCCGGCGCGGACGAGGTCGAGCTGCTGCTCGCCCCGCACCCCGGGAGCCCCGCGCGGCCCATCGCCAAGGGTGCATCCGGCGGTGAGCTCTCGCGCGTCATGCTCGCCGTCGAGGTCGTCTTCGCCGGGTCCGACCCGGTGCCGACGTATCTCTTCGACGAGGTCGACGCGGGTGTCGGCGGCAAGGCGGCGGTCGAGGTGGGCCGCCGCCTGGCGCGCCTGGCGCGCAGCGCGCAGGTCATCGTCGTGACCCACCTCCCCCAGGTCGCCGCGTTCGCCGACTGCCAACTCCTGGTCGAGAAAACCCACGACGGCTCCGTCACCCGCTCCGGCGTCACCGCCCTCACCGGCGAGGCCCGCATCCGCGAGCTGTCCCGCATGCTCGCGGGCCAATCCGACTCCGAATCGGCCCGGGCCCACGCGGAAGAACTCCTCTCCACCGCCAAATCCTCCCTCTAACCGCCGGGTGCCCACGGCTCCGCCGCAGGGCGGCCCCCGGGCCGCGGCTGCGCTGCGGGGTGCTTTTCAGGGGTGCGGGGCTGTGTTTGTTGTGCGGCTGGCGCCGCGCGGGCGCGATCCGCGCCGCGGGGTGCTTTTCAGGGGCGCGGGGAACTGCGCGGCCAGCCAGTGACCGGCGTGCAGGTCGTCACCGTCCCAAAGGGGCTGTTCGGTCCGATCCGGACCACCGGCCGGTGGCCGGTTGCTCGCGCAGTTCCCCGCGCCCCTGGTGGTTGGCGTCCTGCGCCAAGTGAGCTCACCCCGGCCGACCTGCGGTTTGCGCCGCGCGGCAGCAAACCAGGGGCGCGGGGAACTGCGCGACCAGCCAGGAACCGGCGTGCACGTCGTCACCGTCCGAAAGGGGCTGTTCGGTTCTCCCCCAGAGCTTCGCCTGGGAGGTACCCCCAGGACCACCGGCCGGTGGTGGGTTGCTCGCGCAGTTCCCCGCGCCCCTGGTGGTTGGCGTCCTGCGCCAAGTGAGCTCACCCCGGCGGGGCTGCGGTTTGCGCCGCGCGGCAGCAAACCAGGGGCGCGGGGAACTGCGCGACCAGCCAGGAACCGGCGTGCACGTCGTCACCGTCCGAAAGGGGCTGTTCGGGGCGATCCGGACCACCGGCCGGTGGTGGGCTGAGCGCGCAGTTCCCCGCGCCCCTGAAAAAGCACCCCGCGGCGCGGATCGCGCCCATGTGGCGCAGGTGGGGGGGGGCACTCGTAGGGGTGGATGGAGAGGGGAGGGTGGGGAGGGAAAAGGGGGCTCGGGGGGCGGGGGGTGGGGAGGGCTGGCATGCTGGGGGGCACAAAAATTTCGGGTCGGGGAGACGGGAGCAGGGCAGCGCGTGAGCAGTAACGCCCTCTTTGCCGGTCAGCTGCACGCAGTGCATGTGCTGGGGGCGACCGCCGGCGCGCATGTGAGCTCGCTGGTCGGGGGGCTCGTGGCGCGCGGGGTGGAGGTCACGGTGTGCGGGCCGGCCGCCGCGGAGGGGGATTACGCGTTCGGCGCGACCGGCGCGCGGTTCGTCGCGGTGGACCTGGGGCGGCGCAGGGCGCGGGCGGACGCGCCCGTCGTGGGGGCGCTGCGCGCGGCCTTCCACGGCGCCGGCGTCGTGCACGCGCACGGCCTGTGGGCCGGCTTCCTGTCCGCCGTCGCGCTGGGCCGCGGCGGCGAGAAGGGCGTACCGCTCGTCGTCACCTGGCACGGCGGCGCCCCGGCCACCGGCAGCCGCGGTGTGCTGCTGCGCTGGCTGGAGCGGCGGGCGGTGCGCGCCGCGACCGTCGTGCTCGGGGTGTCCTCAGACCTGGTGGACCGCGCCCGCGCGCTCGGCGCCCGGGACGTACGCCTCGCGCCGGCCGCGGTGCCGCGCCCGCAGGGCCGCCCGCCCCGGCCGCCGGACGAGGGCGAGCGGCTGCGGCAGAAGACCCGCGCCGACCACGGCGCCGTGGACCGCCCGCTGCTGCTCGCCGTCGGCCGGCTGGAGCCGCGGCAGGGCTACGACCTGCTGCTGGACGCCGCCGCGCACTGGGCTCGGGCGGAGGTGCCGCCCCTGGTGGCCATCGCCGGCGAGGGCGGCCGGCGCGCCGCCCTGGAGCGCCGGATCACCGCCGAGGCCCTGCCCGTACTGCTGCTGGGCTGCCGCGACGACATCCCCGACCTGCTGGCGGCAGCCGACCTCGTGGTGCTGCCCAGCCGCTGGGAGGCCCGCGCCCTCATCGCCCAGGAGGCGCTGCACGCGGGCGTGCCGCTGGTCGCCACCGATGTCGGCGGCATGCGCGAACTGGTCGGCGAGGCCGCCGTACTGGTCCCGTACGGCGACCCGGCCGCCTTCGCCCGTGCGGTCACCGACCTGCTCGCCGACGCCAAGCGCCGTACCGCCCTGTCCATCGCGGGCCGTGCCCAGGCCGCGACCTGGCCCACCGAGGACGACACGGTGGCCCAGGTGCTCAGCGTCTACGACGAGCTGACGCAGCGCGAATAGCGCGACGCCCGCCGCGGGGAGGCGGGGTCAGCCCCGGAACGCCCCCACCGCGGTGAGCCGCAGCGCGGTGTCGATCATCGGGACATGGCTGAAGGCCTGCGGGAAGTTGCCGACCTGGCGCTGGCGGCGCGGGTCCCACTCCTCCGCGAGCAGCCCCAGGTCGTTGCGCAGCGCCAGCAGCTTCTCGAACAGCCGCCGCGCCTCCTCCACCCGGCCGATCATCGCCAGGTCGTCGGCGAGCCAGAACGAGCACGCCAGGAACGCGCCCTCGTCGCCGGGCAGCCCGTCGAGGTTGTCGTCGCCGCTGGTGTCGGAGCCGGACGTCGGATAGCGCAGCACGAAGCCGTCGGAGGTCGACAGCTCCCGCTGGATCGCCTCGATCGTGCCGATGACCCGCTTGTCGTCCGGCGGCAGGAAGCCCATCTGCGGGATGAGCAGCAGCGACGCGTCCAGCTCCCGCGAGCCGTAGGACTGCGTGAAGGTGTTGCGCTCCTTGTCGTACCCCTTCTCGCACACGTCGTAGTGGATCTCGTCGCGCAGGTCCTTCAGCCGCTCCAGCGGCCCGTCGACCTCACCGGACTCGATGAGCTTGACCGTGCGGTCCACCGCGACCCACGCCATGACCTTGGAGTGCACGAAGTGCCGGCGCGGCCCCCGCACCTCCCAGATGCCCTCGTCCGGCTCGTTCCAGTGCTTCTCCAGGTACCGGATGAGCTTGAGCTGCAGGATGCTGGCGTAGTCGTTGCGCGCCAGGCCCGTCATATGGCCCAGGTGCAGCGCCTCGGTGACCTCGCCGTACACGTCGAGCTGGAGCTGGTGCGCCGCGCCGTTGCCGATCCGCACCGGCGTGGAGCCCTCGTAGCCGGGCAGCCAGTGCAGCTCGTTCTCGCCGAGCTCGCGCTCACCGGCGATGCCGTACATGATCTGCAGGTTCTCCGGGTCGCCGGCGACCGCCCGCAGCAGCCACTCGCGCCACGCCTGCGCCTCCTCGCGGTAGCCGGTGCGCAGCAGCGACGACAGCGTGATCGCCGCGTCCCGCAGCCACGTGAAGCGGTAGTCCCAGTTGCGCACGCCCCCGATGTCCTCCGGCAGCGAGGTCGTCGGCGCGGCGACGATGCCGCCGGTGGGGCCGTAGGTCAGCGCCTTGAGCGTGATCAGCGACCGGACCACCGCCTCGCGGTAGGGCCCGGTGTACGTACACTGCGCGACCCAGTCCCGCCAGAAGTCCTCGGTCGCGACCAGCGAGCCCTCGGGGTCGGGCAGCGACGGCTGCGGCTTGTGCGACGGCTCCCAGCTGACGGTGAAGGCGACCCGGTCGCCGGGGCCGACGGTGAACTCGGAGTACGTCGTCAGGTCCTTGCCGTACGTGTCGACCTCGGTGTCGTACCAGACCGAGTCCGGCCCGGCGACGGCCACCGTACGGTCGCCGACCTTGTGCACCCACGGCACGACCTGCCCGTAGGCGAACCGCATCCGCAGCGAGGACTGCATCGGCACCCGGCCGCTGACGCCCTCCACGATCCGGATCAGCTGCGGCGCGCCGTCCCGCGGCGGCATGAAGTCGATGACGCGGACCGTGCCCCGCCCGGTGTCCCACTCGGACTCCAGTACGAGCGAGTCGCCGCGGTAACGGCGGCGTGTCGCGTCCGGCGGCGGCGTGCCGTGATGGGCAGGGCCGAGCCGCCAGAAACCGTGCTGCTCGGTGCCCAGCAGCCCGGCGAAGACCGCGGGCGAGTCGAAGCGGGGCAGGCACAGCCAGTCGACTGTGCCGTCCCGGCAGACCAGTGCCGCGGTCTGCATGTCTCCGATGAGTGCGTAGTCCTCGATACGCCCGGCCACGTGCCACTCCAGTCGAAACGACGGCGCCGCCCCACCTTGCGGGGACGGTCTTGCGGTCTGGGGATATTCGACGAGCTCTTGAACCGGGTGCGGGCGGGAGTGTGCCGTGCCGGGGGGCTCGCACAATTGCGTCCGTGCAGAATACGTCGTCGCGGGGCGCCGGTGTGCGTCTCCGGCGATCTTCGGTGGGCCGCGGCAGGGCAGCGCGGCGGCACCTGCGGATATGCCCTTTCGGCCGCTGGAAAATGACACCGACATAGCGTCCCGGGGACCGCCCGGTATACGAGACGGCGTCCCACGGACGGCCGCCGGGCACCCCGCGCGGCCCCCCGGAACCTCCCGCACACACGTCCCGTACGAGGCCACGCGGTGCCGCGGACCGACGACGCCCGGCACCGCTGATACCCTGGTAGCCCGTGGGCCGGTGGGCTGAACCACTGAACCGCCCGGCGGCGCTCCCGCAAGCGAGCACCGCCCCGACCTCACCTCGCGACCACGGGAGCCCCCTTTGGCTATTGCGCCGAAATCCACGCTGACCAAGCACATCTTCGTCACCGGCGGTGTGGCCTCCTCGCTCGGCAAGGGGCTCACCGCCTCCAGTCTCGGCGCGCTGCTCAAGGCCCGGGGGCTGCGGGTCACGATGCAGAAGCTCGACCCGTACCTGAACGTCGACCCGGGCACGATGAACCCGTTCCAGCACGGTGAGGTCTTCGTCACCGACGACGGCGCCGAGACCGATCTCGACATCGGCCACTACGAGCGCTTCCTGGACGTCAACCTCGCCGGCTCGGCGAACGTCACCACCGGGCAGGTGTACTCCACCGTCATCGCCAAGGAGCGGCGCGGCGAGTACCTGGGCGACACCGTGCAGGTCATCCCGCACATCACCAACGAGATCAAGTCCCGGATCCGCCGGATGGCCACCGACGACGTGGACGTGGTGATCACCGAGGTCGGCGGCACCGTCGGCGACATCGAGTCGCTGCCGTTCCTGGAGTCGGTGCGCCAGGTCCGCCACGAGGTCGGCCGGGACAACGTCTTCGTCGTGCACATCTCGCTGCTGCCCTACATCGGCCCCTCCGGTGAGCTGAAGACCAAGCCCACCCAGCACTCGGTCGCCGCGCTGCGCAACATCGGCATCCAGCCCGACGCGATCGTGCTGCGCGCCGACCGCGAGGTGCCCACCGCCATCAAGCGCAAGGTGTCGCTGATGTGCGACGTCGACGAGGACGCGGTCGTCGCCGCGATCGACGCGCCGTCCATCTACGACATCCCCAAGGTGCTGCACACCGAGGGCCTGGACGCGTATGTCGTGCGCCGCCTCGACCTGCCCTTCCGGGACGTGGACTGGACGCAGTGGGACGACCTGCTGCGCCGCGTCCACGAGCCCGCGCACGAGGTCACCGTCGCGCTGGTCGGCAAGTACATCGACCTGCCCGACGCCTATCTGTCGGTGACCGAGGCGCTGCGGGCCGGCGGCTTCGCCAATAACGCGAAGGTCCACATCAAGTGGGTGCTGTCCGACACGTGCAAGAGCCCGGCGGGCGCCGCCGAGCAACTGGCCGACGTCGACGCGATCTGCGTGCCCGGCGGCTTCGGCGAGCGCGGGGTCGAGGGCAAGGTCGCCGCGATCACCTACGCCAGGGAGAACCGGGTCCCGCTGCTCGGGCTGTGCCTGGGCCTGCAGTGCGTCGTCATCGAGGCCGCCCGCAACCTCGTCGGCATCACCGAGGCCAACTCCACCGAGTTCGACCCGGCGACCGCGCATCCGGTGATCTCCACGATGGCCGAGCAGCTCGACATCGTCGGCGGCAAGGGGGATCTGGGCGGCACGATGCGGCTGGGCACGTACCCGGCGAAGCTCGCCGAGGGCTCCATCGTGCGCGAGGTCTACGGCGACCAGCCGTACGTCGAGGAGCGGCACCGGCACCGCTACGAGGTCAACAACGCGTACCGGGCCGACCTGGAGAAGGCGGGTATCTCCTTCTCCGGCACGTCGCCGGACAACAAGCTCGTGGAGTACGTCGAATACCCGCGCGACGTCCACCCGTACCTGGTGGCGACCCAGGCCCACCCGGAGCTGAAGTCCCGGCCGACCCGGCCGCACCCGCTGTTCGCCGGGCTCGTCAAGGCGGCGGTGGCACGCAGGACCGCGTGACGGGCCCGGCCCGCCGTCCGCTTTGATGTCCTGTGACGTCCGGTGAAGGCCGGTCCCGTTCTCGGAAGGCGCGCAGCATGCTCAAGGACACCCCGGAGGAGTGGCGGACCACCGCGACCGCCACGCCCTTCACCGGCAAGAAGACCAGCGTCCGCAGCGACCAGGTCGTCATGCCCGACGGCGGCACGGCCACCCGCGACTACCAGGTCCACCCCGGGTCGGTGGCCGTCCTCGCCCTCGACGAGGACGGCCGGGTGCTGGTGCTGCGCCAGTACCGCCACCCGGTGCGCCACAAGCTGTGGGAGATCCCGGCGGGGCTGCTCGACGTCCCCGGGGAGAATCCGCTGCACGCGGCGCAGCGTGAGCTGTACGAGGAGGCGCACGTCAAGGCGGAGGAGTGGCACGTACTGGTCGACGTGTACACGTCGCCGGGCGGCTCGGACGAGGCGGTCCGCATCTTCCTGGCCCGGGAGATCTCCGAGGCGGAGGGCGAGCGGTTCGCCGTCTCCGAGGAAGAGTCCGACATGGAGCTCGCCCGCGTCCCCCTCCCCGACCTCCTCACCGCCGCCCTGACGGGCGCCCTCCACAACACCTGCCTCATCACCGGCACGCTCGCCGCCCACGCCGCCTTGACGATGGCCACCCCCCTCCGCCCGGCCAACGCCCCTTGGCCGGCCCGGCCCTTCCCCGCGTAGCGGCTCCGCCGCGGGTGCTTTTCCGGGGGCTGCGTCTGCGCCGGACGCCAACCCCCGGGGGCGCGGGGCTGTGTTTGCTGTGCGGCTGCCGCCGCGTGGGCGCGGTCTGGCGTTGCGTTTGCGCCGGACGTCAACCGCCAGGGGCGCGGGGAACTGCGCGCGCAACCGGCCACCGGTCGGTGGTCCGGATCGGTCCGGACAGCCCCTTTGGGTCGGTGGCGACGTGCACGCCGGTTCCTGGTTTGTCGCGCAGTTCCCCGCGCCCCTGAAGAACAGGCCCGGCGCCATGTCGACGCCCACCACGCTGACGCTGCGGCTGCGCCGCGGGGCAACAAACCAGGGGCGCGGGGAACTGCGCGCGCAACCGGCCACCGGTCGGTGGTCCGGTTCGGACCGAAGAGCCCCTTTGGGTCGGTGGCGACGTGTACGCCGGTTCCTGGCTTGTCGCGCAGTTCCTCGCGCCCCTGAAAAGCAACGCCCGGCGCAGCCGTAACCCCCCCCACTGGCTGGGCGACCTTGACGTCGGACGTCAACCGCCAGGGGCGCGGGGAACTGCGCGCGCAACCGGCCACCGGTCGGTGGTCCGGTTCGGACCGAAGAGCCCCTTTGGGTCGGTGGCGACATGCACGCCGGTCACTGGCTTGGCGCGCGGTTCCCCGCGCCCCTGGTGTGCTGGCCCATGGCGCAGCCGTGCTCTCCGGCTGGTCGCGCCCGTGCGCGGGAGCCGCGGGGTTGTTCGGGGAGGCCACGCAGGGGAGGGCGCGGGGGTGGGGGGAGTGAATTACGCTCGGGGCCACAGTGGGCCGCCCGTAGGGCGAGGAGTGTGGGGTCGTGGCGGAGAAGGTCGCAGCGCCGGCGGGGTGGGGCACGCCGCTTCCGAGGCCGCCGGAGGCGTTCGTGGGGCGGGAGCGGGAGCTCGCGGAGCTCGTGGGGGAGATCGACCGGCCGGGCCTCGGCGCGGGGAAGCCGCGGAGCGCAAGGGTGCTGCTCGTGGCGGGGCGGGCCGGCACGGGCCGCACTGCGCTCGCGCTGAAGCTCGCCTCGCAGGTCGCGCCGCGCTACCCCGACGGAGCCTTCTTCCTCGCGATGGCCGACGCCGACGGCGCCCCCGTACCGCCCGGCGCGGCAGCGCAAGCGCTGGGGCCGGCGCTCGGGCCGGACAAGCGCGTACTGCTCGTCCTGGACGACGTCACGCAGGCCGCGCAGCTCACCGCGCTGCTGCCCGCCTCGCCCGGCAGCCTGGTCGTGGCGACCTCGGGCGGCCCGCTGCCGGGCGTGACGGACATACGCCCATGCACCCTCGGCGGCCTCGACACCCCCGCCGGAGTCGAACTGCTCGCCCGGATCGTCGGCCCCGTCCGGGTCAGCGTCGACCCGCGCGGCGCGGAGACCCTCGTGCACGAGCTGGCCGGCCACCCCACCGCCCTGCGGCTCGTCGCCGCCTGGCTCGCGAGCCGCCCCGACCTGCCCGTCGCCGCCGCGACCCCGCGCCTGCGGGACCTGCCGGACACGCCCTCCGCGGCGCCCGCCGAGCTCGTCCGGGCCTTCCGGCTCGGCTACGAGGCGCTGCCCGGCGCCGCGGCGCGCATGCTGCGGCTGCTGGTGCTCGTACCCGCCGGCGACGTCGACGCGCACGCGGCGTCCGCGCTGGCCGGCTGCCCGCTGGAGGTCGCGCAGACCACGCTGGAGGACTTCGCCCGCGGCGGCCTGCTCGCGGGCGCGGCCCCGCAGTACCGCGTACCGCCGTGCCTGAAGCCGCTGCTCACCGCGCTGGTCGCGCAGACCGACCGCCCGGCGGACGTACGCCTCGCGCGGGCGCGGATGCTGGAGCGTACGGTGCGGCTGCTGCTGGCCTGCCGCGCGGCACTCGCCGCGGAGCCGGTCGACGAGGCGCAGCCCCAGGCGCTGCGTTTCGGCTCGGCCCCGGCGGCAGCCGACTGGCTGCGGTCACGGCTGCCCGCGCTGATGGCCGCCGCCCGCTCCGCGGTGGCCGACGGCGAGCTGGACACCCTGGCCCGCCGCCTGGTCGCCGCGCTGGTACGGGCGCTCGCCGCCTTCCCCGGCGGCGACGCCATGGCCGCCGAGCGCTATGAGCTGCACTCCCTCGTGCTGGGCGTCGCCGAGCGGCGCGGGCTGCGCCGCGAGCAGGCCGCCGCGCTGATCAACCTCGGCGACCTGGACGCGCTGGCCGGCCGTACCGACCGCGCGCTGGACCGCTACCGGGTCGCCCTGGACGCCGCCCGCGCCGCCGACGACCGGCAGGCCGAGGGCCGGGTCCTGGAGGGGCTGGGCGGCACGTACCTGGAGCGCCGGGACCCGGGCCGCGCCCTGGACTGGTACGGCCGCGCGCTGGCGCTGCGCCAGTCCACCGGCGAGGTCGCCGACCAGGCCCGGCTACGGGGCAGGATCGGCACGCTGCTGGCCCGCGGCGGGCGCTTCGGGCCCGCGCTGAAGGAGTGGCGCAAGGCGGCGGGGCTGTACAAACGGCTGGGCGACCTCCCGGCGCAGGCCCGCGCGCTCGCCGAGGCCGCCAGGGTCCAGGAGGCCGCGGGCCGCCCCGAGGACGCGATGCGCAGCTGCCGCGACGCCCTCTACTGGGCCCGGCAGGCGGGGGACCGCCACCTGGAGGCGGCCCTGCTGCTGCGCCTGGCCGACCTCCTCGACCTCCTCGGCGACCCCGAGGGCGCCCGACTCCAGCGCGAGGGCGTCCACAAAACCGCCGCCCGCCTCGCCGAACGCCTCGCCGCCCGCCGCCCGCCCGGCACCCCGGCCGGCGACGCGCCGGAACCCCCGCCGGGACGTGCCGGCGTCAGCCCGGGCGCCGGCGCAGGTGCCGCCCCCGCGGCAGCGGAGGCCGTGGGCCCGGCAGCAAGCCCGGCGGGGGAGCCCGCCGCAGATCCGGCCGAAGGCCCGGCGCGGGGTTCTGCTCCGCGCACGCGGTGAATTCGTCCCGGCGTGACATCGCCGCAACGTCCGGTTGATCACCCCATGGTGTGCTCCTGCCCAGGCACAACGCGTCACCAGCCTACGAAAATGCCAATGCCGCCCGGCAAACCAGCCACTTTGTAAGGCTGGACAGCGGCTGCTCCTTCACTAGACTGGCCACAGCCGCACACAACGCGGTCAGGTCCGACGTGTCGTGCCATCCTGCACCATGTCAGGACGAACTCTCCCCGCAACCTGGGCAACCCTGAGCGCAAGGACCGTGATCGACGTGAAGGTGGGCATCCCCCGCGAGGTCAAGAACAACGAGTTCCGCGTGGCCATCACCCCGGCCGGCGTGCACGAACTCGTCCGAGGCGGACACACCGTCGTCGTCGAGGAGGGCGCGGGCGCCGGCTCCTCGATCCCCGACGCCGAGTACGTGGCGGCCGGCGCCGGCATCCTCGGCAGCGCCGACGACGTGTGGGCGCAGGCCGATCTGCTGCTCAAGGTCAAGGAGCCGGTCGCCGAGGAGTACCACCGGCTGCGCAAGGGCCAGACGCTCTTCACCTATCTGCACCTCGCCGCCTCCCGCGCCTGCACCGACGCGCTGCTGGAGTCCGGCACGACCGCGATCGCGTACGAGACGGTCGAGACCGCCGACCGCCGGCTGCCGCTGCTGGCCCCGATGTCCGAGGTGGCCGGCCGGCTCGCCCCGCAGGTCGGCGCGTACCACCTGATGCGCTCGGCCGGCGGCCGGGGCGTGCTGCCCGGCGGCGTGCCCGGCGTGCAGTCCGGCCGCGCCGTCGTCATCGGCGCCGGCGTCTCCGGCTGGCACGCCACCACCATCGCGCTGGGCCTCGGCTTCCACGTCACCCTGCTCGACAAGGACGTGAACAAGCTGCGCGAGGCCGACAAGGTCTTCGGCAACCGCGTGCAGACCGTCGCCTCCAACGCGCTCGCGCTGGAGCAGGCCGTGCGGGAGGCCGACCTGGTGATCGGCGCGGTCCTCATCCCCGGCGCCAAGGCGCCCAAGCTGGTCACCAACGAGCTGGTCTCGCGCATGAAGCAGGGCTCGGTGCTGGTCGACATCGCCATCGACCAGGGCGGCTGCTTCGAGGACTCCCGCCCCACCACGCACGCCGAACCCACCTTCCCTGTCCACGACTCGGTGTTCTACTGCGTCGCCAACATGCCCGGCGCGGTCCCCAACACCTCCACCTACGCGCTCACCAATGCCACGCTGCCGTACGTGCTCGAACTCGCCGGCCGCGGCTGGCGGGAGGCGCTGCGCCGCGACCCGGCGCTCGCGCTCGGCCTCAACACCCATGAGGGACAGGTCGTTTACGGACCGGTGGCCGACGCTCACGGACTGGATTCGGTCGAACTCCACAATCTCCTGGGCTGAGTTGGGGCACCAGGTGTCACGGCCGGTCCGCCCGCCGCCGACCCCTGGAAGTGCCAACAGTGCACCTGCGGCCGGGACTTGCCATGTGCAAGTCCCGGCCGTTCAACTGCTTACGCCCTTGACAGCGGGGTGTTCGGTTGCCGACACATCGTGCCGTGTCCGGCGGATTGTGTTGCTGCGAACCCTCGACACGCCATAGAGTCGCGAAACGTCGGCTGTAGTCACGCTGACCTGTTGAGAAGTTTCCTGGTCACCAAGGAGGTAAGACGACTTGTGAATGAGTCGACATTTGCTCCCGGGGGTGGTCAACCAGGAATGACCGTCGGTTCCGTCGCGGTCCACACCTTCGAGTCGCGCAGAACCGAGACCGCCGGGGAAGCCCCACCCGTCTACGCCATGGGCGCCTACGGCGACGACAACGACGATTTGCAGGACGGTCAGTTCTACGACCCCGACGCGGAGTACGAGCCCGACCCCGAGTACGCCGCGACGCTCGCCCCCGACGCCGCCCGGCAGCGCCGCGAGCGCGTCGGACCCACCGGCCGCCCCCTGCCGTACTTCCCGATCCCCAACCCGCTCACCGACCACGGGCCGGCGAAGATCGTCGCGATGTGCAACCAGAAGGGCGGGGTCGGCAAGACCACCTCGACCATCAACCTGGGCGCCGCGCTCGCCGAGTACGGCCGCCGGGTGCTGCTGGTGGACTTCGACCCGCAGGGCGCGCTGTCCGTCGGCCTCGGCGTCAACCCGATGGAACTGGACATCACGGTCTACAATCTGCTGATGGAACGCGGACTCGCCGCCGACGAGGTGCTGCTGAAGACCGCCGTGCCCGGCATGGACCTGCTGCCCAGCAACATCGACCTGTCCGCCGCCGAGGTGCAGCTGGTCAGCGAGGTGGCCCGGGAGTCGGCGCTCGCGCGGGCCCTGAAGCCGCTGCTGCCCGACTACGACTACATCGTGATCGACTGCCAGCCCTCGCTCGGCCTGCTCACCGTCAACGCGCTCACCGCCGCGCACTCGGTCATCGTGCCGCTGGAGTGCGAGTTCTTCGCGCTGCGCGGGGTCGCGCTGCTCACCGAGACCATCGAGAAGGTCCGCGAGCGGCTCAACCCCGAGCTGGAGCTCGACGGCATCCTCGCCACCATGTACGACTCCAGGACCGTGCACAGCCGCGAGGTCCTCGCGCGCGTCGTCGAGGCGTTCGACGAGCACGTCTTCCACACCGTCATCGGCCGTACCGTGCGTTTCCCGGAGACCACCGTCGCCGGTGAGCCGATCACCACCTACGCCTCCAACTCCGTCGGCGCCGCCGCCTACCGCCAACTCGCCAGGGAGGTGCTCGCCCGGTGCCACGCCGAGTGACCCTGCCGGGCGCGGACGAGCTGTTCCGGACGACCGGGGGTGCGGCGCTCCAGGCACCGCAGCCCCGGCAGCAGCCGCAGCAGCACAGCGGCGGCGAGCCACAGGGCGACACCCGGCCCCGGCCGGCCCAGGAGGGCGACGCGGCCGGTGGGCAGGAGGCGGCCGAGGAGGGCCGGGAGCGCGCGGGCGGCGACCGGGCCCCCGCGGAACACGCCGGACGGGACATCCCGGCCGGCCGCAGACCGCTCGGCGGCGCCGCAACCCCCGCGGCGGCCCCCGGCGCGGCCACGGGCACCGTCAACGGCAGCGCGCCGGCGGCCCCGCAACCGCAGGTGCCCGCCCAGCAGGCGCCCGTACCGGCGCAGCACCCCGTGCCGCCGCCGATCACCGCGCAGCCCGGCCCCGCACAGCCCGCGGCCGGCGCCCGCCGCAAGGCGCCGCGGCAGAACCGCAGGCCCAGCGGTCGCGAGCGGCACGACGAGAAGATCACCGTCTACGTGTCGGCCGAGGAGCTGATGGACCTGGAGCACGCCCGCCTGGTCCTGCGCGGCGAGCACGGCCTGGCCATCGACCGCGGCCGGATCGTCCGGGAGGCCGTTGCCGTGGTGCTGGCCGACCTGGAGTCGCGCGGCGACGCCAGCATCCTCGTACGCCGGCTGCGCGGGCGCTGAGCCCCGCGGCGGCGCTCCGGGGGGAGGTAACCTGCCATTTCCGCCCCCCGCACACTGGACCCCCATGCCGACCACCACCGACTCCGCCGACCGCCCCCGCCGCCGCCTCGGCCGCGGGGTCCCGACATGGCAGGAGCCGCCCGCGCCCGCACCGGCGGCGGAGCCCGTGGCGGAACCGGAGCCGGCGGCCGAGGACGGGACCGAAGACGTATCCGCGGCCGGCGACGTACCCGAGCACGTGACGGACGACGTACCCGAAGGACCGGAGCCCGCGCCCGGCGAGGAGCAGGGCGAGGAGGCCGACGACGGGCGGTTCACCGTACGGCTGCACAATTTCGAGGGGCCCTTCGACCTGCTGCTCCAGCTGATCTCCAAGCACAAGCTGGATGTCACCGAGGTCGCGCTGTCCAAGGTCACCAACGAGTTCATGGCGTACCTCAACGCCATGGGGCCGGACTGGGACCTCGACCAGACCACCGAGTTCCTGGTCGTCGCCGCGACGCTGCTGGACCTCAAGGCCGCCCGGCTGCTGCCCGCCGCCGAGGTCGAGGACGAGGCGGACCTCGCGCTGCTCGAAGCCCGTGACCTGCTCTTCGCCCGGCTGCTGCAATACCGCGCCTACAAGCAGATCGCCGCGATCTTCGCCGAGCGCCTGGAGGCCGAGGCGCTGCGCCGGCCGCGTACCGTGGGCCTGGAGCCGCAGCACGCCGAGCTGCTGCCCGAGGTCGTGCTCAGCATCGGCCCCGAGGGCTTCGCGCGGCTCGCGGTCAAGGCCATGCAGCCGCGGCCCAAGCCCCAGGTGTACGTCGACCACATCCACGCCCCGCTGGTCAGCGTGCGCGAGCAGGCCGAGCGGGTGATCGCCCTGCTGCGCGAGCGCGGCCAGGCGAGCTTCGCCGAGCTGACCGCGGACGCGCCCGACACGCTCACCGTCGTCGCCCGCTTCCTGGCGCTGCTGGAGCTCTACCGCGAGAAGGCGGTCGGCCTCGACCAGCCCGAGGCGCTGGGCGACCTGCAGATCCGCTGGACCGGCGGCGAGCAGCCGCCCGACGCGCCGCTGGTGACCGACGAGTTCGACCAGGAAGCCAAGCCGGCCGGAAGCAACAAGAACGACAAGAACGACAAGAACGTCAAGAGCGCCGGGAACGCCGGGAACGGAGAACAGCGATGACCGAGGTGACGGATCTCACCGCCGGCCTCGACCTGCCCGAGCAGCAGGCCGAACCGGCCGGGCTGCTCAGCGACGCCATCGCCGGGCTGGAGCTCAAGCCCGCCCTGGAGGCGGTGCTGATGGTGGTCGACGAACCCGCCACCGAGGAGCAGCTGGCGAAGGTGCTGGACCGCCCGCGGCGGGCGGTCGGCAAGGCGCTGCGCGAGCTGTCCGACGACTACACCCGTGAGGGCCGCGGCTTTGACCTGCGGCTGGTCGCCGGCGGCTGGCGCTTCTACACCCGCCCGGACTTCGCGCCCGCGGTGGAGAAGTTCGTGCTGGACGGCCAGCACGCCCGGCTCACCCAGGCCGCCCTGGAGACGCTCGCGGTCGTCGCCTACCGGCAACCGGTCAGCCGCTCACGGGTCTCGGCGGTGCGCGGCGTCAACTGCGACGGCGTCATGCGCACACTCCTCCAGCGCGGGCTGGTCGTCGAAGGTGGGACGGAACCCGAGACAGGTGCGATCCTGTACAGGACGACGAACTACTTCCTGGAACGCATGGGCCTGCGCAGCCTCGACGAGCTGCCCGAGCTCGCCCCGTTCCTGCCGGACGCGGAAGCGGTCGAGGCGGAGTCCCAGGAAGGGATCCCGTCCTTCGATCCGGACGCCCCGGACGAACCCTCCACCCTTGCGAAGACGGACGATTGATGCCAAGCAGCGACAGGAACAGCGGCGACCGGAACCCCAGGGGCGGCTCCGACCGCGGCGGCGGCGCCTCCCGCGGCACCTCCCGTGGCGGCGGCACGCCCCGCCGCGGTGACGCCCCCCGCCGGGGTGACGCCCCGCGCCGCGGCGACGCGCCCCGCCGCGCGGACGGCGCCCCGCAGCGCCCGCGCAAGCCCCGCCCCGAGGAGCGCCGCTACGACGTCGGCGGCACCGGCCAGTCCGGCGCCAACAAGCCCGGCGGCATGCCCCGCACCAAGCCCGGCGGCGCCGGCCCCGCGGGCAACCGCGGGCGCACCGCCCCGGCCCGCCCCCGCGAGCTGGACGCGCAGATCGAGGAGCGCAACCGCGAGCGGCACAGCAAGCCCAAGCTCGACCTGCCCAAGACCTTCCCCGGCGCCGAGCAGGAGGGCGAGCGGCTGCAGAAGGTGCTGGCGAGGGCCGGCATGGGCTCGCGGCGGGCGTGCGAGGAGCTGATCGAGCAGCACCGCGTCGAGGTCAACGGCAAGATCGTCACCGAGCAGGGCCTGCGGGTCGACACCGACCGCGACGAGGTCAAGGTCGACGGCCTGACGGTCGCCACCCAGTCCTTCCTGTTCTTCGCGCTCAACAAGCCCGCCGGTGTCGTCTCGACGATGGAGGACCCCGACGGGCGGCAGTGCCTCGGCGACTACGTCACCAACCGGGAGACCCGGCTCTTCCACGTCGGCCGGCTGGACACCGAGACCGAGGGCCTGATCCTGCTCACCAACCACGGCGAGCTGGCCCACCGGCTGACCCACCCCCGCTACGGCGTGCGCAAGACGTATCTGGCCGCGATCCAGGGCCCGCTGCCGCGCGACCTCGGCAAGCAGCTCAAGAACGGCATCGAGCTGGAGGACGGCTGGGCCCGCGCCGACCACTTCCGCATCGTGCAGAACACCGGCAAGAACTACCTGGTCGAGGTCACCCTGCACGAGGGCCGCAAGCACATCGTGCGGCGGATGCTCGCCGAGGCCGGCTTCCCCGTCGACAAGCTGGTCCGCACCGGCTTTGGCCCGATCCCGCTGGGCGACCAGAAGTCCGGCTGGCTGCGCCGGCTGACCAACACCGAGGTCGGCATGCTGATGCGCGAGGTGGACCTGTAGGGCGGCGTCAGGCCGCCGGCGCCTGCGCGGACGCCCGCCGGACCCGTACCAGGAAGTCCTCCACCCGGGCCCGGTCGGGCTCCGCGGGCAGCGGGCTGCGGGCGGCTGCGGCGTCGACCTCGTCGAACAGCGTCCGCGCCCGGCCGCGTACGTCCTCCCAGCCCAGCTCGCCGCGCCGCACCGCGAGCAGCGCCTCGCGCCGCTCGCCCACCTCGACGGTCAGGGTGCCGGTACGCAGCAGGTCGCGGCAGCTGGTCAGCAGCCGCAGCAGATGCATCGCGTGCTTCCAGCGCGGTACGCCCCGGGCCCGGATCTCCGCCTCCAGCCTGCCGAGCTGCTGCTGGGCGTAGCCGCGGAAGGTCGCCTGCACCAGGCGGGACAAGAACGCCTCCCGCAGCCCCAGCAGCTCGCGGCCCGTGCTGTCGGCCCGCTCGACCAGCGGTGAGTGCAGGCACTCCAGGATGTTGGGGTTGCCGCGCAGCGCGAGCGAGCAGAAGCGCTCGATCTCCCAGGAGAACTCCTCCTCGCGCGGGCCCGTCACATGCGTCGGCGGCTTGTCCAGCCGCCAGAACAGCGGCGTCGGCGCCACGTACACCCCGCGCCGGTCGATGTCGCTGCCGTCGGTGGCCAGCCCGAACGCCCGCGAGCCCATCACACACGCGTAGACCGTGTGCTCCCGGACGAGCTCGTGCCCCAGCGACCCCAGCGATTCGCGCATGGGGGCGATTATCGCCAGGAGGCAGCCGCCCGCGCCGGGAATTGCCTGCTTCGGGCGATGCCCAGCGGGACACGGGAGGCGCCAGGGGCGCCCGGGAGGCACGGGGGAGCGCCGGGCAGGGCCCGGGCAGGGGCCGGCAGGGCCGCGACCGGTGCGTCTCGCGGTACGGTCCGGCGTCTCACGGCGGGCCCGCGCTGGCTACGCTGGGCCCGTGAGAACCGCACTCGTCATCGGCGCAGGACTCGTCGGCACGTCCGCCGCGCTGGCGCTGACCGCCCGCGGTGTCGACGTCCGGCTCAGCGACCGCGACGAGTCCGCCGCCAGGACCGCCGCTGCCCTCGGCGCCGGCAGCGCAACGGCGCCGGACGGGACCGTGGACCTGGTGATCGTCGCCGTACCGCCGGCGCATGTCGCCTCCTGCCTCGCCGACGCCATGGCCCGGGGCCTCGGCCGCGGCTACCTCGACGTCGCGAGCGTCAAGGGCGGCCCGCGCCGCGACCTGGAGGCCCTCGGCGGCGACCTCACCCGCTACATCGGCACCCACCCGATGGCCGGCCGCGAGCGCTCCGGCCCGCTCGCCGCGACCGCCGACCTCTTCGAGGGCCGCCCCTGGGTGCTCACCCCCACGCAGGCCACCGACACCGAGGTGCTCAACCTCGCGCTGGAGCTGGTCGCGCTGTGCGGCGGGGTCCCGGTCGTCATGGAGGCCGACGCCCACGACCGGGCCGTCGCGCTGGTCTCGCACACCCCGCAGCTGGTCTCCAGCATGGTCGCCGCCCGGCTCCAGCACGCCGAGGACAGCACCGTGCGGCTGTGCGGCCAGGGCATCCTCGACGTGACGCGGATCGCCGGCTCCGAGCCCGCGATGTGGATGGACATCCTCGCCGCCAACCCCGGCCCCGTCGCCGACGTCCTCGCCGACCTCGCCGCCGACCTCGGCAGCGCGGTGGAGTCGCTGCGCGCCCTGCAGAGCGCCGACGAGGGCAAGCGGCACGGCGGCGCCGCCGGCATCGAGGACCTGCTGCGCCGCGGCAACGCCGGCCGCGCCAAGGTCCCCGGCAAGCACGGCACGGCCCCGACCGCGTACGAGGTCGTCGGCGTCCTCATCGGCGACCAGCCCGGCGAGCTGGCCCGGCTCTTCGCCGACGCCGGAGCCGCCGGCGTCAACATCGAGGACGTGCGCATCGAGCACAGCACCGCCCAGCAGGCCGGCCTGGTCCAGCTCTTCGTCGAGCCCCGCTCGGCCCCGGTGCTGGCCGCCGCCCTGCGCGAGCGGGCCTGGTCGCTGCGTCCCTGAGGCCCGAGCGGTCCTGGCCGCTGCGCCGCCGGAGCGCGGGCGGGGACGGAGCGGGGCCGCGCGGCCGGTAATCTTGGGGGAATGGCCCGGCAGCCCGGCCGGTCGCACGAGGAAAGGCCCCAGCGTGGACAACCCGGTGATCGTCGCCATCGACGGCCCCTCCGGCACAGGCAAGTCCAGCACCTCCAAGGCGGTCGCCGCCAGGCTCGGGCTCAGCTACCTGGACACCGGAGCGCAGTACCGGGCCATGACCTGGTGGATGCTGGCCAACGGCGTGGACGTGCAGGACCCGGCCGCCGTCGCCGACGCCAGCGGCAAGCCCGTGGTCACCTCCGGCACCGACCCGCTGCACCCGCAGATCAGCGTGGACGGCACCGACGTCTCCGGGCCGATCCGCTCGCAGGAGGTCACCGCGGCCGTCAGCGCGGTCAGCGCCGTACCCGAGGTGCGGGCCCGGATGGTCGACTTCCAGCGCCGCACCGCCGCCGCCGCACCTGCCGGCATAGTGGTCGAGGGCCGGGACATCGGCACCACCGTGCTGCCCGCCGCGACCGTCAAGATCTTCCTGACCGCCTCCGCCGAGGTCCGCGCCGCCCGCCGCAGCGGCGAGCTGAACGGCGCGGTGAGCGTCGCCGCGACCCGCGAGGCGCTGATCCGCCGGGACGCCGCCGATTCCGGCCGGACGACCTCCCCGCTGGCCAAGGCCGACGACGCCGTGGAGGTGGACACCTCCGAGCTGACGCTGGACGAGGTCGTGGACCGTATCGTCGCGCTGGTCGAGCAGCGGCGGGCGGCCGTCAGGTGAGCGAAGTGAGCCGGCCGAGCCCGCGCGGCGCCGCGGTCGCCCGCGGCATCGGCATCGGCCTGATGTACGGCCTGTGGCGCCCGCGGGTGCTCGGCGCTTGGCGGGTCCCGGCGCAGGGCCCGGTCATCCTGGCCGGCAACCACGCGCACAACGTCGACGGCCCGATGCTCATCGGCACCTGCCCGCGCCCGCTGCACTTCCTGGTGAAGAAGGAGGCGTTCGTCGGGCCGCTCGACCCGTTCCTGCGCGGCATCGGCCAGATCGAGATCGACCGCAGCAGCGCCGACCGCACCGCCATCGCCACCGCGCTCGGGGTGCTGGAGCGCGGCGGCGTCCTCGGCATCTTCCCCGAGGGCACCCGCGGCGCCGGCGGCGACTTCGCCCAGCTGCGCGCCGGGCTCGCCTACTTCGCCGTACGCTCGGGAGCACCGATCGTGCCGGTCGCGGTGCTCGGCAGCGCCCGCAAGGGCCGCCTGGTGTCCGCGCTGCCGCCGCTGCGCAGCCGCATCGACGTCGTCTACGGCGAGCCGTTCGAGGCCGGCGACGGCTCGGGGCTGCGCACGCGCAAGGCGCTGGACGCCGCCACCGCGGTCATCCAGAAGCGGCTGACCGCGCACATGACCGAGGCCCGGCAGGCCACCGGCCACTGAACCACCGCCGCCGCACGCCACCGCCCCCGGGCCGTACGTGCCGCGCGCACCACTGCCCAACCGACGGAGAGACCGATGGACCAGCACGACCCGCACGGCGAGACCGGCGCGCTCGGCGACGCCGAATACGCCGAGTTCATGGAACTCGCCGCCGAAGAGGGCTTTGACCCGGAGGACGTCGCCGACGACCTCGCGGCGGCCGGGCACGGCCCGCTGCCGGTGCTCGCCGTCGTGGGCCGCCCCAATGTCGGCAAGTCGACCCTGGTCAACCGGATCATCGGCCGCCGCGAGGCCGTCGTCGAGGACCGTCCGGGCGTCACCCGCGACCGGGTGACGTACGAGGCGCACTGGAACGGCCGCCGCTTCAAGATCGTCGACACCGGCGGCTGGGAGCAGGACGTGCTCGGCATCGACGCCTCGGTCGCCGCGCAGGCGGAGTTCGCCATCGAGGCCGCCGACGCGGTCGTCTTCGTCGTGGACGCCACCGTCGGCGCCACCGACACCGACGAGGCCGTCGTCAAGCTGCTGCGCCGGGCCGGCAAGCCCGTGGTGCTCGCCGCCAACAAGGTCGACGGCCCCTCCGGCGAGGCCGACGCCGCCGCGCTGTGGAACCTGGGCCTCGGCGAGCCCTTCCCCGTCTCCTCACTGCACGGCCGCGGCACCGGCGACCTGCTGGACGCCATCCTTGAGGCGCTGCCCGAGGCGCCGGAGATGACGTACGAGCAGGTCACCGGCGGGCCGCGGCGTATCGCGCTGATCGGGCGGCCCAACGTCGGCAAGTCGTCCATGCTCAACAAGATCGCCGGCGAGGACCGGGTCGTCGTCAACGAGATGGCCGGCACCACCCGCGACCCGGTCGACGAGCTCATCGAACTCGGCGGCAGGACATGGAAGTTCATCGACACCGCGGGCATCCGGCGGCGCGTCCACCTCACCGAGGGCGCCGACTACTACGCCAGCCTGCGCACCGCCGCCGCCCTGGAGAAGGCCGAGGTCGCGGTCATCCTGATCGACGTCGCCGAGACGCTCGCCGAGCAGGACATGCGCATCATCACCATGGCCGTCGAGGCCGGCCGCGCGGTCGTCATCGCCTACAACAAGTGGGACCTGCTGGACGAGGAGCGCCGCTACTACCTGGAGCGCGAGATCGAGCGCGACCTCGTGCAGGTGCAGTGGGCGCCGCGGGTGAACGTCTCGGCGCGCACCGGGCGGCACATGGAAAAGCTCGTCCCGGCGATCGAGACCGCGCTCGCCGGCTGGGAGACCCGGGTGCCGACCGGCAGGCTCAACGCCTTCCTCGGCGAACTCGTCGCCGCCCACCCGCACCCGATCCGCGGCGGCAAGCAGCCGCGCATCCTGTTCGGCACCCAGGCCGGCACCAAGCCGCCGCGCTTCGTGCTCTTCGCCTCCGGCTTCCTGGAGGCGGGCTACCGGCGCTTCATCGAGCGCCGGCTGCGCGAGGAGTTCGGCTTCGAGGGCACCCCCATCCAGGTGTCGGTGCGGGTGCGCGAGAAGCGCGGACGCAAGAAGTAGCGGGGCGCCGCGCGGGGGGCCGGCCCCGGCCTCAGCGGTCGTGCAGCCGGTTGTCGCCGCGGCCCGGCGGCAGCGCGGCCGGGCCGTTGCCCCGGTGCCGGCCGGACGTCGGCGGGTAGTCGGGGTGCCATGCGTCGAACCCGTTGAACTGCAGCGCCTCCTCGCCGGTCCGGTCACCGGGCAGCGTGCGGAACAGCCGACGGTACTCGCTGTAGAGCGCGTCGTAGATCGGCGTGGCGGTGCCACCGCCTCCGGCGGGATCCTGCGCACTGCGCATGGGGGGGATGTAGCGCTGGAAAGGGGACCGGGAGGAGGCGTCGAAGGTCTGCACGTCCTGCCAACGACCCCGCATTCCCGCAGGATGCGGGCCGCCCGGCTGAACTTTGCGCCGCGCCGCCCGGTCGCGCCGGCGCACCGCGGCGCACGCCGGGGGCTCAGGTCCCCGACAGCGGCATGGTCGCCGCGACGAGCTGGCCGCGGGCGCAGGCCCGCTCCAGCGCCTCGCGCATCAGGTCCTCGCGGGGCTGGCGGCCGATCGCGCCGGACGGGCCGGCGTACACATACACCGCCTTGCTGCGCTGCACCGCCGCCCGCCAGCCGTCGCTGACGTGCAGCGGCTGGTGCGCCTGCCACCACGCCGTCGCGGGCGCGCCGCCCGCCGAGGGCTGCAGGATCGCGTGCAGCTTGCCCATCGCGAGCAGCACCGACCAGCCGGCCAGCGGCGAGGGGGCCGCCGACAGGTCGAGCTGCGGCATGAAGCCCTGCTCGATGAGCAGCGGCAGGAAGTCGTCACCGCCGCCGGTGGCGCCGACCCGGGCGACCGGCCCGGTCGGCTCGATCACCAGCGCGGGGCGCAGCGCGTCCTCCACGATGATCAGCCCGCACGTGATGCCGAGCACCGCCTGCCGCGGCGCCTGCTCCCCGCCGGGCACCGGTGCCGGTACGGGGGCGGGGGCGGTCGGGGCGGACGGCGCCGGCGGAGGGGAACCGGCGGACGGGACGGACAGCGGGGCGGGCGGCGCCTGGGAGGGGAACGGCACCGGCGCGGACCCCGCCGACCCCGCGCGCCCCCCGCTTCCCCCGCTTCCCCCGCTTCCAGCGCTCCCCGGGCCCCCGGCGCTCCCGGCCGGCTCCTCGCCGGCGATGCTGCGCACGGCACCCTGCAACTGCGCCTCCGAGACCGGCACGACCTGCGACGGGATGCAGGCGGCGTGCGCGAAGGCCAGCACCGCGGTCTCGTCGCCGACGAAGAGCACCGTGCTGGTCCGCTCCTGCGTGCTGTCCCCGGGAGTCCGGCAGGACGTGCAGTCGTACGCGCCGGGGGCGTTGTCGCCCGCGAGGAGACGCTGCGTCTCCTCCTCCCCGATCTCGGCTCGTACCTCGTCGCTCACGTCGAGCAGGGGCGCCACGGGAGTCTCCTTGGTCCGTTTGGCCGGGCCTGCCCCGGCGCACTGTGACAACGGACGGTCTGCGCCGGGAGTCACGGTTTGCCGTACCGCGGCTTGGCGCCCCGCGCGGCGAGCTGGGCCGAACGGGTGGGGCGGCGCGCCGGCGGGGGCGCGCCGCCCGCGGATCCGGGGGAGAGCGTGCTTAGCGTGGCCCGATGAGCGAGAAATCGTCTTATCGTCATATGTCGAGGCGTCAGCGTGCCGCCGCCCTCGCCGGACTCGGCGCCGCGGCCCTGCTGCCGCTGTGCGCCCAGCCCGCCCGCGCGGCGGCCCCGGCCGCTCCCGCGGGACCACCGGCCACGCTGCCCGCCCTCGCCGCACTCGGCGTCCCGGCGGACGCACCCACCAGGGCGCCGGCCCGCGCCCACTCCGTCTGGGACGACCTCGCGATGTGCGAGAGCAGCGGGGACTGGCACATCAACAGCGGCAACGGCTTCTACGGCGGGCTCCAGTTCTGGCAGCCGACCTGGAAGCAGTTCGGCGGCCAGAAGTACGCCAGGCGCGCGGACCTCGCCACGCCCGCGCAGCAGATCGCGGTCGCGGAGGCGGTGCTGCGCGTCCAGGGCTGGAAGGCCTGGCCGGTGTGCTCCAAGCGGCTCGGCCTGACCGGCCACAAGAAGCAGCAGGCCCACCCCGCACACCCCGCCGCCACCGCGCACACCGTCCGCCCCGGCGAGACCCTCGCGGGCATCGCCCGCGCCCAGCACGTCTCCGGCGGCTGGTCGACGCTCTACAGCCGCAACAAGTCGGCGGTCGGTCCCGACCCCGACCTCCTCCGCCCCGGCACCGTCCTCACCCTCGGCTGAACCCCGCCGCCCGCCGCGCCCGGCCTGCGGCTCCCACCGCCGGCGGGCCGGGCGCGGCGCACGTACCGGACTTACCGGCCGAAGCCCCGCCGCGGGCCGGCGGAGCAGTTGCCGAGGGCCACGGATTCACAATCCGTCCCATATAGCGGGCGCCGGCAGGACGGTGGGCATTGCAGAGAGTTGTGCGGAAATCGTGTGCACAGCAAATTCACCGGCAACCGGTATTCACCTCTTTGCCATGTCCCGGATGCACGATCCGTGACGCGTACCCGGCAGCCGGAGGCGCCGCCCGGCCCGGCGGCCTACGGTGGCAGGCATGGCGCCCTCATCCCCCTCGGAAGACCCGCACCCGCACCTGCCGCGCACCGGCGGCCCCGGCAAGCCCTTTCCCGGCGACGTCCCGCGCGACGACCTGGACTCCTATGTCGGCCTGCCCCGCGAGGAGGCCGAACGGCAAGCCCGCGCACGCGGCTGGGACCCCGTGCGCAGCCTGCCGCGCGACGCCGTCGTGACGATGGAGTATCTGGCCGGCCGGCTCAACTTCACCGTCGACGGCGACCGCGTCGTCCGCTGCTGGATGGGCTGAGCCCGGCCCCCGGGCGGCTGCTCACGCCGAGCGGGCCGGGTGGTTGGCCGGCGGCCGGGGCCGCTCGGCCGGTGGCCGGCGGCTGCCGGCCGGAGTGGTCGTGGTGCGCTCGTGGCGGCCGGGGGCCTGCCGCCCGGCCGGCGGGCGGGCGGACGTGCCCGCGTGCGGCCCGCCCGGCGCGGCTGCCGTCCCGGCGCCCGCGGTACCTCCCGCGGTACCTCCCGCGGCGCCGCCCGAGGTGACCGTACGGCGCCCGGCGGCGGCGGTGCCGTCCGCCTCGCCCTCCTGCCGGGCCAGCGCGCCGGCCGGCACCGCGGCGGCGTGCAGCGTCGCACCGCCGCGGCGGTGCACCAGCCGGGACCAGCCGGCCGCCAGATACGTCTCGGCCAGCGCCATCATCGGCTCGAACCACGGCAGCGCCAGCAGGATGAGCAGGCCCGCCGCCCAGCCGAGCAGGACGTCGCTGACCCAGTGCGTGCCGAGGTAGACCGTCGTCGCGCCGACGCCCAGCGCGAGCAGGGCGCTGGCGATCGAGCCCCAGCGCCTGGCGCGCGGGGTGGTCGCCAGATACGCCAGAACCCCCCAGGTCACGACCGCGTTGGCGGTGTGGCCCGAGGGAAATATGTCGCCGCCGGCGAACATCTCGGCCGATCCGACGGTCGTCGCGTAATGCGGTCCGAGCCGTCCGAGGCCGTACTTGACGGCCCCCACGGTGATGTTCAGCAGCAGCAGGGAAGTACCCAGCACGAGCAGGGGGTACAGGGTGCGGTGGCGCCACCCCCGCCAGCCCAGCCAGGCGAGCACCATCACGGCCGTGGGACCGCGCTGGCCGAGAACCACGAAGTAGTCCAGGAACGCGTGGATCTGCGGCCACTGCTTGTAGGGACGCCAGAGCATGACCTGCCAGTCGAGCGTCACCAGCTTGGAAGTGGTGAGGACGCCCACGACGATGGCCACGTAGACCGCCAGCGTCGCACCGAACAGCCATACGCGTGTTCGACTCATCCTGCCCCAGAGGGGACGAGCCGGGCGCTCCGCGGCGCGGTGGAGCCTGTCATCGGTACGCACCCAATTGACGTTACAGCGTGTGACGGCATAGGTCGTCCGAACGAGCTGCTTTGTAATGACGATGTGATGTGGACTGCGTCTCACCACCCCTTTGGCGCACCGGGTTTCAGGGGAATGCGCGGTGGCCGGAAGGGAAAGCCGGGGTGCTGATACTCACATCGCTGTCTTCTTATTTATCGCTTATTTCCCTGGCCTTTCTCCCTCGTTTCCCGTCCGCTGAGCGGACGCCGGCGCCCGCGCGGACGCGCTGGTGGGAGCCGGGGCCCCGGTCGCGGCGGGTCCGGGCTGGACGCGCGGGGGAGGGGTCCGTAACGTCGGTCCGGCCGTCGTTACCGCTGCTAGTTTTCGGCCCGGAGGTCCCCTCGCATGTCACCGTCCGTGCTGCCGCCGTTCGACCCGTACGACCCGCTGGGCCTGGACGACCTGCTGACCGCCGAGGACCGGGCGGTCCGCGACACCGTACGGGCCTGGGCGGCCGAACGGGTGAGTCCGCATATCGCGGACTGGTACGAGCGGGGCGAGCTGCCCGTCATCCGGGAACTCGCGCGTGAGCTCGGCTCGATCGGCGCGCTCGGGATGCAGCTGACCGGCTACGGCTGCGCGGGCGCGAGCGCGGTGCAGTACGGGCTGGCGTGCCTGGAGCTGGAGGCGGCCGACTCCGGGATCCGCTCACTGGTCTCCGTGCAGGGCTCGCTCGCGATGTACGCCCTGCACCGCTTCGGCTCGCCCGAGCAGAAGGAGGAGTGGCTGCCGCGGATGGCCGCCGGCGAGGTCATCGGCTGCTTCGGCCTCACCGAGCCCGACATCGGCTCCGACCCGGCCGCGATGCGCACCCGGGCCCGCCGGGACGGCTCGGACTGGGTGCTGGACGGCCGCAAAATGTGGATCACCAACGGATCGGTCGCCGGCGTCGCGGTGGTGTGGGCGCAGACCGACGAGGGCATCCGCGGCTTCGCCGTCCCGGCCGGCACACCCGGCTTCCACGCGCCGGAGATCCGGCACAAGTGGAGCCTGCGCGCCTCGGTCACCAGCGAACTCGTCCTGGACGGCGTCCGGCTGCCCGCCGACGCGGTGCTGCCCGGCGTGACCGGGCTGCGCGGCCCGCTCGGCTGCCTCAGCCACGCCCGCTACGGCATCGTGTGGGGCGCGATGGGCGCGGCCCGCGCCTGCTTCGAGGCGGCGCTGGACTACGCGCGCGTGCGCGAGCAGTTCGGCCGGCCGATCGGCGGCTTCCAGCTCACCCAGGCCAAGCTCGCCGACATGGCCGTCGAACTGCACAAGGGCGTCCTGCTCGCCCACCACCTCGGCCGCCGGATGGACGCCGGGCGGCTGCGCCCGGAGCAGATCAGCTTCGGCAAGCTCAACAACGTCCGCGAGGCCATCGGCATCTGCCGTACCGCCCGCACCGTCCTCGGCGCCAACGGCATCTCGCTCGAATACCCCGTCATGCGGCACGCGACCAACCTGGAGTCGGTGCTCACCTACGAGGGCACCGTCGAGATGCACCAGCTGGTGCTGGGCAAGGCCCTCACCGGCCTCGACGCCTTCCGCGGCTGACGAAGCGGTGAGAGTCCGGCTCAGCTCCGGTTCCAGCTCCGGTTTCGGCTCTGGTGTCAGCTCTGGTTGAAGAAGCCGTCGCCGCCGCGGCGGGCCTCGCCGTTGAGCACCGAGTAGTCGTTGGGGGTGAGCAGGAAGACCCGGGTGGCGACCCGCTCGATGGAGCCGCGCAGCCCGAAGGTCAGGCCCGCGGCGAAGTCGACGACGCGCTTGGCGTCGGCGGACTCCATCCCCGTGAGGTTGACGATGACCGGGACGCCGTCCCGGAACAGCTCGCCGATGCCGCGGGCGTCGCGGAAGCCGTCCGGGGTCACCGTGGCGATCCGCCGGCCCTGCTCGTGCGCGGCCTCGGTGGCGACCCGCACCCGCGGATCGGTCACCCACGTGTCGGCACGCTCGGAGCCCTCGCCGTAGTCGGCGTACTCCTCGTCGTAGTAACCCTCGCCGCCGTTGTCGTCGACGAGGCCCAGCCAGGCACTCGCCCTTCGAACCGATCCCATGGACGCCTCCTTCCCTCGCTCGCGGTCAGTACCGTCCGTCCGCACGTCCTATCGTCGTTCATGATGTGGATAGTGCGCCAAGCGGATAGCCGCCACTCGGGCGAGTTGTGACGGTACTGGCACACACGATAGTGGCGTACCGTCAGGCCGCCCGAGGTGTAGGGAAGGTGACGATCCGATGGGAACGCATTTCACGTCCGGGTGACGGGCAGGGCCGGACGGCCCTGCACAGGCCCGGTGCCCGGCCGTACGGGTCCCCCCATGATGCATTCCCGGGCGATGATCCGACAGGCGATAACATGACCGGCACGTGGATCGAGGGAGTTTCGGTGTGACCCGCGGGAAATACGGGGCACACGGGGTCATCGGGGGGAATGCATGTTCGGCATCATCAGGCCGTGCCGCCATCGAATGTCCGAGGGAATGGCCGCTTCCTGGGTCGCCCATCTGTGCGGCCTGTGCCTGGCGTTGCGCGACGGCCACGGGCAGGTCGCCAGGATCGCCACCAACTACGACGGCCTGATCATCTCGGTGCTGGTCGAGGCGCAGACCCCGGCCGGCGCCGGGCACCGCAGGACCGCCGGTCCCTGCCCGCTGCGCGGCATGCGGTCCGCGCCCGTCGCCACCGGCGAGGGCGCCCGGCTCGCCGCGGCCGTCTCCCTGGTGCTGGCGTCGGCCAAGATGCGCGACCACGTCGAGGACCGGGACGGCGCCTACGCCCGGCGCCCGGTCGCCGCCGCCGCGCGCGGGGTCGCCCGCCGCTGGGACCGGGCCGGCGCCCGTACCGGCGAGGACCTGGGCTTCGACACCGCGGTGCTGGTCGACGCGGTCGGCCGGCAGGGCGCGATCGAGGCCGCGGCAGGCCCCGGAACACCGCTGCTGACCGTCACCGAGCCCACCGAGACCGCGACCGTCGCGGCCTTCGCGCACACCGCGGTGCTCGCCGGGCGGCCGGCCAACAAGGCGCCGCTGGAGGAGGCGGGCCGGCTCTTCGGACGCCTGGCCCACCTGCTGGACGCGGTCGAGGACCTCGCCGAGGACACCCGCACCGGCGCCTGGAACCCGCTCACGGCCACCGGCACCGGCCTCGCCGAGGCCCGGCGGCTGTGCGACGACGCGCTGCACGGCATACGACTCGCGCTCGCCGACACCGACTTCGCCGGCTCCGCGTCCGGCCGGCTCACCCACCAGCTGCTCGTCCACGAGCTGTCCCGCTCCGTCGACCGCGCCTTCGGCGGAGGCGGCAGGACGTGCCCGCACCCCTCGCACGCGGCGCAGGCGTCCGGCAACCCGTTCGGCCCGAACCCGTACGCGCCCGGGCCGCCGCCCGCGCCCGGCACCCAGGGCGATCCGGGCGGCAGCCCGTACGCGCCGGGCGGCCCCGGCTTCCCCGGCGGCTTCCCGCCGCCGCCGGAACCGCCGCGGCGGCGCGGGCTCATGGCGGGCTGCCTGGTCTTCGCCGGGCTCTTCTGCACCTGCCAGGTGTGCTGCACCGAGCACGAGAACGCCTGGAGCCGCGAGCGCAAGGACGCGTGGTGCGACGACCCGTGCGACGGCTGCGACGGGTGCTGCGACTGCTGTAACTGCTGCAATTGCTGTGACGGTTGCGATGGCTGCGACTGCGGGTGCGACTGCTGAACCCGCGCCGCCCGCACGGGCCGGGAGTGCCGGCCGGGCGGACGGGGGATTACCGGTGGTGGTCGCGTCCCGCGGGGCCCCGAGGGAGGGGCCGGGGGAAGGGCGAAGCTGTGTGAAGGCCGGGTGATCCGACGATGAGGCGGGTCAGCGACCGCAACACGACGCCGACCACACCCGACACAAGTCGATGTGGCCGCGAGTGACGAGCCGACAGCTGCGCATGGGCACAGTGCAGCAGCCGCCGTCGCGATCCGTCAACCGCGGCCCGGCGATTTTGAGACGCCTCGTCCACGGGCTGGACATGCGTTGACAGTGGGCGACCGCGGCGGCATAGCCTTCGACGAAGCCCCTGGTGGGCCCAGCCGCGTTGAGGGACGCGGCGGCTTGTGTGAAGGCACCGCCCGTGCCTCTTCCGCGTGTCGACGGAGCCTTCGCATGCCTGCCCACCCGACTGTCCCCTCGCCCGTTCCCTCGCCTGCCCCCCCGCCCTCGGCCTTCCCCTTTGCGGCCCTGCCCGCCGCCGCCCCCTTCCGGCCCGGCCGCACCCTGCACCTGGCCGCCGCGATCGGCGGCGGACGGCTGCCCCAGGACGACACCGACCACCGGGAGCTGGCCGCCCTCGCCGAGCGCGGCGGCCTGGACTTCGTCACCCTCGAACTGCCCGAGCCGGGCCCCGGCGAGCGCGCCGGGCTGCTCGACGCGGTCGGCCGGCTGGCCCGGGTCGCCGCGGCGACCGGCAGGATCGGCCTGGTCCCCGCGGTCTTCGCGGCGGGCGCTGCGCCCTTCGACGTCGCCGAGGCGGTGGCCGACCTGGAGTGGGCCAGCCGCGGCCGGGCCGGCTGGATGCTCGCCGTCCCCGCGGCACCCCGCCGCGGCCCCCGGGCCCGCGCGGGGCTGCGGCCCGAGCGCGCCGAGGCGCTGTGGCGGGCCGCCGCCGACACCGCCGCCGCCGTACGCCGGGCGTGCGGCGCCCCGGCCGGGCCCCGGCCGCCGCAGGCCGCGCCCGTCACCGTGCTGGACGCCACCGAGCCCGCCGCCCACGCCGTCGCCGCCCGGCACGCCGACCTGGCCTTCGTCCGCGCCGTCCGGCCGGAGGATGCCGGGCGGATACGGGCGCAGGTACAGCGGCTCGCCGAGGAGGCCGGCCGCGACCCGCGCCGGCTGCTGGTGCTCGCCGACCTCGCCGTCGACCTCGGCGGCGCGGAGATCGGCCCGGAGCCGGGCGCCGAGATCGCGCTCACCTCCGACCCGGCCGGCCGGGTCCGCTTCCGCGGCGGGCCGGTGGACCTGGCGGAGCTGATCGCCGACTGGCAGCGGCAGGGCGCGGTCGACGGCTTCCACGTCCGCCCCGTGGAACCGCTGCGCGACCTGGAGCGCTTCGTCAACGGCACCGCCGCGCTGCTCCAGCACCGTGGGCTCTTCCGGTCCTTCCACCCCGGGGCGACGCTGCGCGAGCACCTGGGGCTGCACCGCCCGGTGGGCTGAACCGCGGGGTCACTTCCGGCCGGTGCGGCCTGAACCGGTGTGTGCGGTGGGGCGTGTGGGACTGGCGCGTTACCAAGAGGTTTCTGGAGCGGGGGCCCTCTTGTGTGTTGCCTGTGAGGGCTGAATACTCCCTTCCGTACCCACCAGACTGACGCCGCGTCCGTTTTTCGGTGTTGATCTGACAGTACACCGACAAGTTGCCACCTCCGTCCCCACAGGAGGACCGAGTGAAGTCCACCCGACGCATCCAACTCCTCGCCGTCACCACCGGCATGCTCGCCGCGACCGCCTTCGCCCTTCCGTCCGCCGGCGCCACCACCCCCGCCGCCGGCAGCGCGAAGGCGACCCCCGAGGCGGTCGCCTCCGTCACCGCCGCACTCGGCGCGGACAGCACCGCGGGGTCGTACTACGACAGCGCCACCAAGACCACCGTCGTCAACGTCACCAGCCAGGCCGCCGCCGACACGGTCCGGGCCGCCGGCGCCACCCCGCGGCTGGTCGCCCACAGCTCGGCCCAGCTCGCCAAGGCCGGCGACGCGACGAAGGCCACCGACATCGCCGGCACCGCCTGGTCGGTCGACCCGCGCACCGACACCCTGGAGGTCAGCGTCGACAGCCGGGTGACGGACGCCCAGCTGGCCGCGCTCACCAAGGCCACCGCGAGCTACGGCGACGCCGTCCACATCTCCCGGGTCGCCGGCACCTTCAGCCTGCGGCTGTCCGGCGGCGACCCGATCCTCACCACCCAGTGGCGCTGCTCGGTGGGCTTCAACGTCCGCAGCGGCAGCACGTACTACTTCCTGACCGCCGGCCACTGCACCCAGGGCTACCCGAACTACTACACCAGCTCCGGCACGTACATCGGCCCGACCGTGGGGACCAGCTTCCCGGGCAACGACTACGGCATCGTCCGCTACGACAGCTCCGTCGCGCACGACGGCACCGTCGGCAGCCAGGACATCACCAGCGCCGCCAACGCCTACGTCGGCGAGTCCGTCAAGCGCCGCGGCTCCACCACCGGCATCCACAGCGGCACCGTCCAGGCGCTCAACGCCACCGTCAACTACGGCGCCGACGGCATCGTCTCCGGCCTGATCAAGACCAACGTCTGCGCCGAGCCGGGCGACAGCGGCGGCTCCCTCTACGACGGCACCAAGGCCATCGGCCTGACGTCGGGCGGCAGCGGCAACTGCTCCTCGGGCGGCACGACGTACTTCCAGCCGGTCACCGAGGCGCTCAGCGCGTACGGGGTCAGCGTCTTCTGACGCCCCGCCGGCCGCCGGGCTCCTGACCCGCCGGCGCTTCGATCGGCCGGCGCCCTGAACGGCCGGTGCTCCGAGCCGCCGCGCCCCCGCCGTGTCCGCACGGCGGGGGCGTACCGCTGCCGTACGGCCCCGGGCCCCGGGCCCCCGGGGCCCGGGCGGGAGCGGCGGGGGATTGTCGGTGGGCGCTGGCAGACTGGCGGCATGCTGGAAACCTCCGCCCGGCTGCTGCGCATGCTCTCGCTGCTCCAGTCCCGCCGCGACTGGGGCGGGCCCGAGCTGGCCCAGCGCCTGGACGTCACGGCGCGGACGGTGCGGCGGGACGTCGAGCGGCTGCGGGCGCTCGGCTATCCGGTGCACGCCACCTCCGGCACCGCCGGCGGCTACCGGCTGGGCGCCGGCGCCCGGTTGCCGCCGCTGCTGCTCGACGACGAGGAGGCCGTCGCGGTCGCGCTGTGCCTGCGCACCGGCGCGGGCGGCACCGTCGAGGGCATCGAGGAGACCTCGGTACGCGCCCTGGCCAAGCTGGAGCAGGTGCTGCCCTCCCGGCTGCGGCACCGCGTCCAGGCGATGCAGGCCGTCACCGTCCAGCCGCCCCGGCCCGGCGCCTCCGTCGTCGCCCAGCAGGTGCTCACCGCGCTCGGCGCCGCCTGCCGCGACCACGAGCGGCTGCGCTTCGACTACCGCGACCACGGCGGCACCACCACCCGCCGCACCGTCGAGCCGTACCGGCTGGTCCACCACGGGCGGCGCTGGTACCTGCTGGCCTACGACACCGAGCGGGACGACTGGCGCACCTTCCGGGTCGACCGGATCGCGCCCATGTCGCCCACCGGGCCCCGCTTCACCCCGCGCGAGCTGCCCGAGGACGCCGCCGCGTACGTCGCCAAGGGCGTCACCAGCCGCGCCTACCGCTACCAGGCGCGGCTGGTGCTGCACGCCCCCGCCGAGGTGGTCACGCGCTTCGCGTGGTCGGGCTTCGGCATGCTCACCGCGCTGGACGAGAACACATGCGAGCTGAGGACCGGCTTCGAGACGCTGGACTCACTCGCGATGTACGTCGGCATGGTGGGCGTGGAGTTCGAGGTCAGGGAGCCGCCGGAACTGGCCGCCCACCTGCGGGCGGTGGCCGCCCGGCTGACCCGGGCGGCCGACGCGGCGGGGTGAGGGCCGGTGAGGGCCGTGCCCGGCGGGGGGCCGGGGCGTCAGTCCAGCGGGCCGGCCGCCGGGCCCTGCGGACCCAGCCCGTACACCCGCCGCGCCCGGACGCTGATCACCAGCCGCCGGTCGGCGACCATCGCGGCGCGGTATTCGTCCCAGTCCGGGTGCTCGCCGGCGATGGCCCGGTAGACCTCGACCAGCTCCTCGACGGTCGCGTCGTGCGGGTCCGCGGCCACCGGGGTGATCTCGGCGTCGCCCTCGACGACCAGGTACGTGCGCAGGCCCGGGGTCGTGACGTAGAAGCTGGCGCGCGGGTCGCGGCGCAGGTTGCGGGTCTTGGCGCGGCCGTCGGTCGCCGAGATGCGGATGAGGCGGGTGGCGTCGTCGTAGGTGAAGGACACGTTCGACAACTGCGGGCGGCCGTCCCGCTTCAGGGTGGCGAGCACGCCGGTGCGCTGCTCGTGCAGCAGGGCGAGCAGTGCGTCGGTGACGGCGGGGTCCTGGCTCATGGTCGCTCCTCGGGGGCGGTGTCCTGGTCGGTGGGGCGGGTGGCGCCGGTGCTTCGTGCGGAGCCGGTTGCTGTGCCGGGGGCGGCACGCGTGCCCGTACCGGTGTCGGTGCCGGACGGCTCCGCGAGGGGGAACACCATCGCCGTCGCACCGATTCCGACCGTGCCCGGCGCGTGCGGCGCCTGCGCGGCGTCGTGCAACTCCGCGAAGAGCGCGGCCAGTCGGTGCCGGAAGTCCGTCCAGACCTCCGGCGCCACCCACAGCTCCGCGTCCGTGGTGACCCCGGGGGCGCCCGGGGCACGCCGGCCCGCCCGGTCGCGCAGGTTGTGCGCCATCGCCTCGGCGATCAGCCGGGCGCCCTCGTGCCGCTGGTCCGACAGCGGCGAGCCGTGCACCGCCCGGTAGCGCCGCTCCCGCCCGCCGCGCTTCTCGCGCACCTCGACCAGCTCCACCAGGCCGGCCGCGTCCAGCCGGCGCAGATGCTGGCTGGCCAGCGCGTGCGAGATGCCCAGCTCCCGGGAGAGCTCCGCGGCCGACAGCGGGACGTTCCAGACCAGGGACACGATGCGCAGCCGCACCGGATGGGCGAGGGCGCGCAGCAGGGGATCGGTGGCGGTCATACGCCCATTACACCGCTCCCCGGCCGTGGGGGAGGGTGCGGTTCGCCGACCCCCAAGCATTAGGTTGGGGGTCATGACGGTGGGGAAGGTGCTGCGCGACCGGCGGGCGGCGACATATCTGGGCGGGGTCCTGGTCTCCGGGTTCGGCGATTCGGCGATGATGCTGGTCGCCGGGGTGTGGGTGAAGACGCTCACCGGGTCCAGCAGCCTGGCCGCCGCGGTGAGCGCGTGCCTGTGGGCGCCGACGCTGGCCGGGCCGCTGCTGGGCACCGCCGCCGACCGCTTCCGCCGGCAGCGGCTGCTGGTCGCGGTGAACGCCGCGCTCGCGCTCCTGCTGCCGGCGCTGCTCGCGGTCCGCGCCGGGCGGGACGTGTGGCTGCTGCTCGCGGTGCTCACCGCGGTCGGCGCCGGGGCCGTGCTGTGCGACGCCGCCCAGGCGGGCCTGGTGGTCAGCGCGATCCCCGTCGAGCTGCGCGGGGATTTCAACGGCTTGCGGATGACCGTCAACGAGGGCATGAAGCTGCTCGCCCCGCTGGCCGGCGCGGGCCTGTTCGTCCGCTGGGGCGGCGGCGCGGTCGCCGTCCTGGACGCCGTCACCTTCGCGCTGGCCGCGCTGGCCTTCGCCGCGCTGCGGGTGCGCGAGCAGCCGCCCGTACCGGCCGGGGAGTCCTGGCGCGCGCAGACCGCCGCGGGCGTACGGGCGCTGCGCGGCGATCCGCTGCTGGTCCGGCTGGTGGGCGCGGGCGCGGCGGCCATGCTGCTGTCCGGGGTCAGCAGCGCCGCGACCTACGAGCTGGCCGACGCCGGGCTGCACCGCCCGCCGGCCTTCGTCGGCGTGCTCTACGCGGTGCAGGGCGCGGGCTCGGTGGTGTCGGGGATCGTCGCCGGCGCCGTCATGCGCCGGCTGCCCGAGCGCGCCTTCGCCGCCGCCGGGCTGCTGCTGTTCACCGCGGGCGCCGCCGTGCGCGCGGTGCCGGCGCTGCCGGTCGTGGTCGCCGGGATGCTGGCGATCGGCGTGGGGCTGCCGTGGGTGATCGTCGCGGTCTTCACCGCCGTGCAGCAGCGCGTCGAGCCCGCACTGGTCGGCCGGGTGGCCGCGGCGGCCGGCACGGTGGTCTTCGGCCCCACCGCGCTCGCGGCGGGGCTGGGCGCGGGGCTGGTGGCGCTGCTCGACTACCGGGTGCAGCTCGCCGGGGTCGGGGTGGCCGGCGCGGCGGCGGCCTGGCTCCTGCTGCTGCGCCGCCCGCGACGGCCCACCGGGCGTGACGAACGTCTCCCCGGACCGCGCGGCGGACCCGCGGACACCAAGTCCGCCGCCCCGCCGCGGAGATGACGCCCGCGCATGCGATCCGGCCACCGCCCCCGGTGGTCGGGTCGGCCGTCTTCCGGGCCCCTCGCGCGCGTACGACTCGCTGACCTGGGACGACCGCGCTAAGCTAATCGAACGAACGTACGACTACGCACGCGAGGCGTATCGGACAGCTGGCCGAAAAGGGGTGGGGTAGTGGAGGTGCGACATGGCGGGCTTCGCCCATCTGCATGTCGCATCCGGTTACTCCGAGCGGTACGGCGCCGCGCACCCCGAGCAGCTCGTCCAGCGGGCCGCCGAGCGCGGTATGACGGCACTCGCGCTCACCGACCGGGACACCGTCACCGGCGCGGTGCGCTTCGCGCAGGCGTGTGACGCGCACGGCGTCCGGCCGGTCTTCGGCATCGACCTCGCCGTGGCGGCCCTCGCCCCGCCGCCGCCGGCCGCCCGCCGCCCGCGCACTCCGGTACGCGGCGGCGCGCACGTGGTGGAGCCGCCGCTGCGGTTCACCCTGCTCGCCCAGGACCGGGAGGGCTGGGCCCGGCTGTGCCGGATCACCTCGGCGGCACACCTCGGGACGGCGGGCGGGGCGGCGCCGGTGACCGTGCCGTGGGAAGCCCTGCACGCCCACGGCGGCGCCGGCCTGACCGTACTGCTCGGGCCGCTGTCGGAGCCGGTACGGGCGCTCGCCGCCGGACGGGAGGACGTCGCCGTGAGGCTGCTGCGGCCCTGGTGGGAGATCTTCGGCGACGGCCTGCGCCTGGAGGCGGTCGTCCACGGCCGGCCCGGCACCGGGCCCGGCTCACTGCGGCTGGCCGCCCGCACCCTCGCGCTCGCCGACCGCACCCGTACACCCGCGGTGCTCACCAACGCCGTCCGCTACGCCGACCCCGGCCAGCACCGGCTCGCCGACGTCCTGGACGCCGCACGGCTGCTGCGGCCCATCGACCGGCGCCGGCTGGACGGCGGGGAGCGCTGGCTCAAGGACGAGCCGGACATGGCCAGGACCGCGCAGCAGATCGCCGAATGCGCCGGCAGCGGCCCGCGCCGGGCCGGCCGGCTGCTCGCCGACACCGCCGCGACCGCGGCCGGCTGCCGGCTGGACCCCAAGGCCGACCTGGGGCTCGGCACCCTGCACTTCCCCGAGGCCGAGGTCGTCGGCGCCACCCCCGGCGGGGCCGGGGAACTGCTGCGCCGGCGCTGCGCGGCCGGGCTGGAACGGCGCGGCCTGGACCGGGACCGCGCGGCCCGCGACCGGCTGGACGACGAGCTGAGGATCATCGGCGACCTGGGCTACGACTCGTACTTCCTCGCCGTCGGGCAGGCCGTGGCCGACATCCGCGAGCTGGGCATCCGGGTCGCCGCCCGCGGCTCGGGCGCCGGCTCGATGGTCTGCCACGCCCTCGGCATCGCCACCGCCAACCCGCTCGACCACCGGCTGCTGTTCGAGCGCTTCCTCAGCGAACGCCGCAGGAACCTGCCCGACATCGACATCGACGTGGAGTCGGCGCGGCGGCTGGAGGCGTACGACGCGATCTTCCGCCGCTTCGGCCACGAACGGGTCGCCGTCACCGCGATGCCCGAGACCTACCGGGCCCGCCGGGCGCTGCGCGACACCGGGCTCGCGCTCGGCATCCCGCCGCACGACGTGGACCGCATCGCCAAGAGCTTCCCGCACCTGCGGGCCTGCGACATCACCGGCGCGCTCGCCGAACTGCCCGAACTGCGCTCCCTGGCCGCCGAGGCCCCGGCCTACGGCCCGCTGTGGGAACTGGCCGAGGGCCTGGACTCCCTCGTCCACGGCATGGCCATGCACCCGTGCGGGGTGATCATCAGCGACGCCACGCTGCTGGACCGGCTGCCGGTCCAGCCCACCCCGCAGGGCGACTACCCGATGGCGATGGCGGCCAAGGAGGAGGTCGAGGCGCTGGGCAACATCAAACTCGACGTCCTCGCGGTGCGGATGCAGTCCGCGATGGCCCATGCCGTCACCGAGATCGAGCGCGCCACCGGCGACCGTATCGACCTGGACGACCCGCGCCAGGTCCCGCTGGACGACGTCTTCGCCTTCACGCTCATCCAGCAGAGCCAGACCATCGGGATGTTCCAGCTGGAGTCCCCCGGCCAGCAGGACCTGCTCTCCCGGCTGCAACCCCGCGACGTCCAGGACGTCATCGCCGACATCAGCCTCTTCCGCCCCGGCCCCGTCCAGGGCGGCATGCCCGAGCGCTACATCGCCGCCCGGCACGGCGGCGCCCCGCACTACGCCCACAAGGACCTGGAGCCGGTGCTCGCCGACACCTACGGCGTCACCATCTGGCACGAGCAGATCATCGACACCCTGCACGTCATGACCGGCTGCGACCGCGCCAAGGCCGATGTCGCCCGGCGCGCCCTGGGCGACAAGGAGCGGCTGCCCCGGGTCAAGGGCTGGTTCCACCACCTGGCCGCCGCCCGCGGCTACAGCGCCGAGGTCCGCGACGCTGTCTGGGCCACCGTCGAGTCCTTCGGCGCCTACGGCTTCTGCCGCGCGCACGCCGTCGCCTTCGCCGTACCCGCCCTGCAGTCCGCCTGGCTCAAGGCGCACTACCCCGCCTTCCTGCTGGCCGGCCTGCTGGAGCACGACCCCGGCATGTGGCCCAAGCGCGTCATCGTCGCCGACGCCCGCCGCAGCGGCGTGCCCGTCCTGCCCGTCGACGTCAACCGCTCCGGGGCCGAGCACACCGTGGAGCGCACCCACGACGACCGCTGGGGCGTACGGCTCGCCCTGTCCGGAGTGCGCGGCATCGGCGAGGAGGAGTGCGCCCGGATCGCCGCCGGCCGGCCCTACACCTCGCTCTCCGACTTCTGGCAGCGCGCCCGCCCCAGCCGCCCGGTCGCCGAACGCCTCGCCGAGATCGGCGCGCTGGCCCCGCTGCACGACGGCCGCCTCACCCGGCGCGACCTGCTGCTGCAGATCGCCGAACTCCACCGCCAGTCCCGCACCCGCACCGCAGGCAAGGGCCAACTGCCCCTCGACGCGGGCGCGATCGGCGGCTCCGAGCCCAGCGGCGTCCCGGAGATGACCGGCCGTGAAGCCCTCGGCGCCGAGCTGACCACCCTCGGCATCGACGTCTCCCGCCATCTGATGGAGCACCACCACCGGCTGCTGCGGGAGATCGGCGCCACCGACGCCGCCCACCTCGCCGCCCTCCCGGCCGGCCGGCAGGTCCTGGTCGCCGGGATACGTTCCGCGACCCAGACCCCGCCGATCGCCAGCGGCAAGCGCATCATCTTCGTCACCCTGGAGGACGGCTCGGGCCTGGTCGACCTCGCCTTCTTCGAGGACTCCCACGAAGCCTGCGCCCACACCGTCTTCCACTCCGGGCTGCTGCTGGTCCGCGGCACCGTCCAGGTCCGCGGCACCCGCCGGACGATCGTCGGCACCATGGCCTGGGACCTGGAGCAGATCGCCACCGCCCGCCGCAACGACGGCCCCGAGGCAGCCCTGGCCCTGCTCGGCGCGGACGCCCCGCACCCCACCCCGGCCCAGCCCGGCACCCCCGACACCGCGCACCCCGACGGCCCGCCGCACCGCACCCTCCCGCACGGCACCGCCGGCGCCCGCCTGCACCCCTACGCCGACCTCCAGCCCGCCGGCACCCGCTCCGCCGACCTGCACCGCCTCGGCCACCGCAGCCCCGGGAGCGCGGGATGACCCGGCACATCGCCCATCTGCGGCTGCACGGCACGCTCGACGACGAGCGCTACGACGGTGTGCTCGCCCTGCTCGCCGACATCACCCCGCACGTCCAGCCCTTCCCTCCTGACGCCGTCCAGCTCGACCTCACCTCCGCCCTGCGCTATTTCGGCACCGACCCCTACGACCTGCTCCAGATGGCCCGGATGCGCCTCATGGGCCTGTACGGCATCGCCAGCAGCGCCGGCCTGGCCGGCAACCGCATGCTCGCCGCGATGGCGGCAGCCGCGTCGGAGCCGCGCCGCACCACGCAGATCCCCCGCGACCAGGCCGCCACCGACAGCTGGCTGCGCCCCCGCCCGGTGACCGCGCTGCCCGGCATCGGCCAGGCCACCGCCACCGCCCTCGGCCGCTACGGCCTGCACACCATCGGCCAGGTGGCCGACCTCCCCCCGGCGACCCTGCAGCGCATCCTCGGCGCGGGACCCGCCCGCCTGCTGGCCGAGCGCGCCCATGGCCGCGACCCCCGGCCGGTCACCCCGCGGGCGCCCGCCGCCCATATGACCGCCGACCTGCGCCATGAACGGGACTGCCTGGACCCCGGGCACCACCATCGGGCCGTCCTCGGGCTGGCCGAGCAGCTGGGCCGGCGGCTGCGGACCGAGGGCCAGGTCACCGGCCGCCTCACCCTCACCGTCCGCTATGCCGACCGCAGCTCCACCACCCGGACCCGCACCCTGCCCGAGCCCACCGACCACTCGCCGGACCTCACCGCCGCGGCCCTGGGCGTCCTGGCCTCCCTGGGGCTGCAACGCGCCCGCGTACGGGCCTTCGTCCTGCGCGCCGACCACCTGGCACCGCGCACGGGCGCCTCCCACCAGCTCAGCCTGGACCCCGGCGACGACCGCGCCCGTGCGGTGGAGGCGGCAGCCGACCGCGCCCGCCGCCGCTTCGGCCCCACGGCCGTCCTCCCGGCCACGCTGGCGTCCGCCCTCGCCCCCGCGGCACCGCCCGCCGGCTCCTAGGGCATTACGCTCCCGCCGGTCAGCTCGCCCACGGCGGGGATATCCGCGAGCCGTCGGGCAGCGTCGCGGACAAGCCCACGCTCGTCGTCACCCACATCGCGGCGGGCTCCTGCGACGAGTTGGCCACCGCGAGGGTGGCGCCCGCCGGGGCGACGGCGGCATCCCCGGGGGAGAGCCGGCGTGTCGTGCCGTCGATCGTCAGGTCCAGCTCGCCGGACAGGACGAGGAAGACCTCCTCACGGCTGATCGTGTGGGCCGGCCCGCCACTGCCCGGCGGCAGCTCGCCGCGCCACGCGCACAGCTCCTCGCTGCCCCGCGCGGAGGCGGCGTACGACACGAAGCGGACCCCGTGCAGCTCATGGACGACGGCCTCGTCCGCGGTGATGAAAGGCATGGCGACCCCCTGGAAGACGGATCGGGGCGCACGGCGGACGCGCGTCGCGCACGGCAGTCCACCCCGATGGGCAAGTGACTTGCTCAAGAAGCTTGCGCAAGTTCCTTTCCTATATATTCAAGCAGCTTGCCCTCTGTGTCAAGCTGATCCGGTGAACAATTCCGACGTCATGAGCCTGACCGCCGGCCTGCTCGCCGCCACCGGCTCGCTCGTCCAGGACATCCACACCGGCGTCGTCGCCCACGGCTACTCCGACGTACGGCCCACCCACGGCTTCGTCTTCTCGCTGCTCGCCCCGGACGGCGCGACGGTCACCGAGATCGCCGCGCACCTCGGCTTCACCCGCCAGGCGGCCAGCCAGATCGTCGACGAGCTGGAGAAGAAGGGGTACGTCCGGCGCGGCCCGCACCCCGACGACGCCCGCGCCCGGCTGGTCGAGCTCACCGACCTCGGCCGGCGCTGCACCCGGGCGGCCGAGCAGGCCGCGATGGAGGCGGTCAGGCCCTGGGTGGAGCTGATCGGCGAGGAGCGGCTGCTCGCGCTGCGCGACGAACTCCTCCGGCTCGCCCCCGCCGGCCCCATCCGCCCCAGCTGGTGACGCCCGCTGTGCCAGGATCCCCGGTATGACGCTGGAGATCACCATCGACGCGCGCTCGGCCGTCCCCCCGTACGAGCAGTTGCGCGCACAGATCGCCGACGAGGCGCGCTCGGGCCGGCTGCCGGTCGGCTACAAGCTGCCCACCGTGCGGGGCCTGGCCGAGCGGTCCGGGCTCGCGGCCAACACGGTCGCCAAGGCCTACCGCGCCCTGGAGGCCGACGGGGTGATCGAGACCCGCGGCCGGCACGGCACCTACGTCGCCGCCGCGGACGCCCGCGCCCGCGAGGTCGCCGCCGCGGCGACGGCGTACGTCGACCGCGCCCGCCGCCTGGGCCTGGACCGCGACGCCTCCCGGGCCGCCGTCGAGGAGGCGCTGCGCGCCGCGTACGGCGAATGAGGCCGCCCGGCAGGTAAGAGCTCCACGGGCGAAGTTGATCGGATCGGTTCCTTCGTGCGGTGGAGATCACCCGAAGGATGTCCATCGGCGTTGGAACTTGTTTCTCTGCCGCGAGTCTTGACGCTCATTCGAACACGACCCCACACTGTCGCGCAGTCCTGCCGGAGGTATTCCGGTCGGCGCTCGTACCGGACGAGACGAAGCCGATCACCGGGCCCCGAAAAAGGAGCACACACCCATGCCGATCAGTGTCCGCCGCTTAGTCCGCACGTCCCGGCCGCCCCGCACCCGTGCGCGGTCCCGGCTGCTCGCCGCCGCGACGGCCCTCGGGCTCGCCGCCGTCACCGCGCCGGCGCTCGTGCTGCTGGCGCCGGCCCAGCAGGCCGAGGCGCTGCCCAACGGGCTGGCGACCACGCCCCCGATGGGCTGGAACGACTGGAACTCCTTCGGCTGCAACGTCACTGAGCAGAAGGTCAAGTCCGTCGCGGACTACATCGTCTCCTCGGGCCTGGCCGCGGCCGGCTACGCGTATGTCGACATCGACGACTGCTGGATGGCCGGCAGCCGCGACTCCGGCGGCCACCTCGTCCCGGACCCGGCCAAATTCCCCGACGGCATCAGCGGCACCGCCGCGTACGTGCACGGCAAGGGCCTGAAGCTGGGCATCTACGAGAGCGCCGGCACCAAGACCTGTGCCGGCTACCCCGGCAGCCTCGGCCATGAGCAGACCGACGCCGACAGCTTCGCCTCCTGGGGCGTCGACCTGCTCAAGTACGACAACTGCAACGGCGACGGCTCCTCCCCGCAGTCCCGCGACACCACCATGCGCGACGCCCTGGCCAGGACCGGCCGCTCCATCCTGTTCAGCCTGTGCGAGTGGGGCCAGGACAGCGTGTGGACCTGGGGCGCCGGCGTCGGGAACATGTGGCGCACCACCGGCGACATCAACGACAGCTTCGGCTCGCTGCTGTCCAACTTCCACACCAACGTCCAGCTCGCGAAATACGCCGGCCCCGGCGGCTGGAACGACCCCGACATGCTCGAAGTCGGCAACGGCGGGATGTCCTTCACCGAGGACCGCAGCGAGTTCGGCCTGTGGGCCGAGATGGCCGCTCCGCTGATCGCCGGCAACGACCTGCCCAACTCCTCCCCGGCGACGCTGTCCCTGCTCGGCAACCGGGACGTGATCGCCGTCGACCAGGACCCGCTCGGCAAGCAGGGGACGCAGGTCTCCGCCTCCGGCGGACTGGACGTCCTCACCAAGCCGCTGACCGGCGGCGCCGCGGCCGTCGTGCTGTTCAACGAGAACTCCGGCCCCGCCACCATCTCCACCACCGCCGCCGCGGCCGGGCTCCCCGCGGCCTCCTCCTACACCCTCGACAACCTGTGGTCGCACGTGAAGACCACGACCGGCGGGGCCATCTCGGCGACCGTCCCCGGCCACGGCAGCGTGATGTACCGCGTGTCAGCCGGCTCCACCACCAGCACCGGCACCACCCACCCCCTCGTCGGAGCCTCCTCCAACCGCTGCCTGGACGCGTACGACAACCAGACCGCGCCCGGCACCGCGATCGAGATCTGGGACTGCAACGGCGGCGCCAACCAGCAGGTCACGCTCACCGCGGCGGGCGAACTGCGGCTGTACGGCGGCACACAGTGCCTGGACGCCACCGGCGGCGCCACCAGCGCCGGCACCCCGGTCGAGCTGTGGACCTGCAACGGCGGTGCCAACCAGCAGTGGCGCGCCAACCCCGACGGCACCATCACCGGTGCGCAGTCCGGCCTGTGCCTGGACGTCACCGGCGGCAACACCGCCGCGGGCAACGTCAACGGCACCAAGCTGGAGCTGTGGTCGTGCAACGGCGGCGCCAACCAGCAGTGGCGCCTGGGCTGACGCTCCGTCACCCGAACCGCCGGTCGCCCGCCCGTGAGGCCGCCCCCTCCGCGGTCCCACGGGCGGGCGCCCGGCGCCCACCGTCCCCCGCGCTCTACGCCGAGGTGAGGAACCGCCCGATCTCCCGGGCCACCGCCTGCGGCTCGTCCAGCATCGACAGCACATACGCGCCCGGCACCTCGGCGTACCGCCCGGCCGGCAGCAGCCGGGCCAGCCGGCGGCCGTGCTCGGGCGGCATCACCCGGTTGTCCGGCGACCACAGCACCAGCGCCTCCCCGGGGAACCAGCTCAACGCCTCGGTGTCGCGGACCAGTCCGGCCTTGTCCAGCGGTCCCGTGCAGTACGCCCGCAGGTCGCGGCGCACCAGCCGGTCGGCCAGCAGCGGCTCGGTCCAGCGGCGCACCAGCGCGTCCGGCACCGGGCGGCGGGCCATCCGCCCGAAGAGCACCGGCAGCCGGCGCAGCGGCCCGACCCGCAGCTGCCGGGCGGCGAGCGCCAGGCCGCCGGGCATCCGGGCGGCCAGCGTGAGCATCCGGCCGGGCAGCCCGGGCGGGAAGTTGTCGAACGCCTCGCACGGCAGGATCACCTGCCGGGCCACCCGCCGGTCCCGGCCGCGCGCGGTCAGGAACAGCCCGCCGCCCCAGTCGGAGTGCACCAGCGTCACGTCCTCCAGGCCGAGCGCGTCCAGGACGTCGGCGACGACGCCGGTCAGCCCGTGCAGCGTGAGGTCGGCGTCCGCCCGCATCGGCCGCCGGTGCGCGCCGAGCGGCAGCACCGGCCGTACGTACGTGAACCCGTCCGGCAGCAGCGGCAGGACCTCGTCCCACACCGTGTGGTCCATCAGCACCCCGTGCAGCAGGACCACCGGCGGCCCCGAACCGGTCATGTCGTACTCGACGACCCCGGCCGGTACCTCGATCTGGCCCATGGCTGCCCCCTCGTTGAGACGAGCACGACTAGAAAGGTCTCTCTAGAAAGACCTTTCTAGCATCAGAACTAGCATGGGCGCATGAGGACCGACGAGCGCATCGCGCTGGCGATGGCCGAACTGCTGCGCCGGCAGGGCTATGCCGCGACGGGCATCAACCAGCTCGCGCGCGCCGCCGGCGCCCCCACCGGCTCGATCTACCACCACTTCAAGGGCGGAAAGCGCGAGGTCGCCGCGGCGGCGCTGCGGCAGACCGGGGCCGCGTACATCCAGCTGCTGCCGCTGCTGCTCGACCCGCACCCCGACCTCGCGACCGGCGTCGAGGCGGCGTTCGCCGCGGCGGCCCGGGACATGGAGAGCACCGGCTGGGCGAACATGTGCCCCGTCGGCGTCGTGACCGCCGAGATCGCCGACGTCGAGCCGGAGCTGCGGGAGATCGCCGCGGAGGTGATGCAGGTGTGGGTCGAGGAGGGCAGCCGCTACCTCGCCGGCCGCGGGCTGTCCGAGCAGGAGGCGCACACCGTCATCCACGCCCTGCTCGCCGCGCTCGAAGGGGCCTTCGTCCTCGCCCGCGGGATGCGCTCGGCCGAGCCGTTCCTGGCCGCCGGGCGCACGCTCGCCGTGTACGTCGGCGCGCTGGAGGCGGCGGAGGCGGCGGCGGGGCCGGCGGCGACGGCAGGGGCTGCGGGGCCGGCCGGGCCCGGGCCGGCTACAGGTACAGGCCGTCCGCCGACTGCGGGGCGGGCGTGAGCGCGGTGTTGGTGCCGCGGCGCAGGGCGTAGAGCTCGGCGAGGGTCGCGCCGTCGCGGCCGACGCCCTCGGGAGTGCCGAGCCAGGCCACGGCCTCGTCGCGGTTGAGCGCGCCGACCTCGATCCTGGCCAGGCAGCGGCCGGGGCGGACCACCGCGGGGTGCAGGCGCTCCAGGTCCTCGTTGGTGGTGATGCCGACCAGCACGTTGCGGCCCTGGCCGAGCAGGCCGTCGGTGAGGTTGAGCAGCCGGGACAGCGCCTGGCCGGTCTGGTGCTTGGCCTGACCGCGGATCAGCTCGTCGCAGTCCTCCAGGAGCAGCAGCCGCCAACGGCCGCCCGCCGCCCCGTCGTCCTCGCCGATCGCGATGTCCATCAGGTAGCCGACATCGTTGAACAGCCGCTCGGGGTCCAGGACGCAGTCGACCTGGCACCAGTCGCGCCACGAGCGTGCCAGCGTGCGCAGCGCGGAGGTCTTGCCGGTGCCGGGCGGGCCGTGGAGCAGCAGCAGGCGGCCGGTGATGTCGTCGACGCCCAGCTTCATCAGGCCGTCCATCGCCTCGGCGACCTTGGCGGTGTAGTTGCCGCGCAGGTCCTCCCACGACGCGGCGGAGATCTGCCGGGTGGTGCGGTGCGGCCCGCGGCGCGGCGAGACGTACCAGAAGCCCATGGTGACGCTCTCCGGTTCTGGCTCCGGCGTGTCCTCGGCGTCGGCCACCGCGGAGGCGAGGACCTGTTCGGCCAGGTCGTCGCGCACGGCGGTGACGGTGACGTCGGCGCCGCGGCTCCAGCGCGAGACCAGGATCGTCCAGCCGTCGCCCTCGGCGAGCGTGGCGCTGCGGTCCTTGGCGCGGGCCTGCCGCAGCACGGTGGCATCCGGCGGCAGCAGCGTCAGCCCCTGCTTGACGGTGTCCAGCGCGGCGCCGCGCGCGTACGGCTGCTCACCGGAGGTGAAACGGCCGAGGAAGAGGGCGTCGACGACATCGGACGGCGAGTCGCTGTCGTCGAGGTGGACCTGGAGGGGCAGGGCGCGCTGCGGCGGCGTCGGTCCGGCGTCCCGCCGTGCTCGCGCCGCGCGGGTGCCTGCTCCGGTCACGGGCGGCGTAGGACTGCCGGGCTCACGGGGTGTCACGGACATGGGGCCCATGATCCGTCACTTCCACTCGTTTGGCCCAGCGCTTTTCGGTATGTACGTGTCGCGTCGGATGCGTTCCGTACCCCGCCGCGGCACCCCGCCCAGGTCACGGGTACCGTGATCAGCCACCGTGTGAGGCAATCGTTCGACGTGTCAACACCCTTGAAATGAAGGTGAATCGGGCATCCTGGCCGGACAGGGGATGCACGGGTGACGCGCCGGGGCGATAGGGTTTAGCCTGCCCGGGCCGGGTGCCCTCGTCAGGGTGGGGAGAGTCATGGAACAGATAGCGATGCACGGCAGGCCGAGAGTGCCTGCCATCAGTGCGGGAACGGGTGCGTCCAGTGCGCGGCTCGACCGGCATCTGGCGATACTGGCCGGCCCCGCCGTACCGCAGCGCGAGACCGAGGAGGCGACCGTGCTGATGCGCGAGCTCACCTCACGCCCGGTCGGCCACACCACGGCCAACCGCGGAGCGCGGGTCTCGCTGTTCGCCCCGCTGCGCCGGCTGCGCAGGTCGCTGTTCGGCAACCGCCACTGAGCGCTCGTCACCGGGCGCTTCCCGCCTGACGGCCGCTCTGCTCCGTTCCGGTACGCCGCCGGTCCGCGCCGCGGCGCTGCCGTACGTCCCCACCCGCCGCTTCCGCGCGCCCGCCTCTCCCGGCCGGCGGCCCGCGCGGACCCGGCTCCCTCGGCCCCGCCCGCGTCACCCCGCCCCGCCTTGCTGAGCAGAGGGAGCCGTCACACCAGCGCGAACTGCCCGTCAGGCCCCTCTTCCCGGTGGTCCAGTACGGACGCGGGGGCGCGTCGCGCCGCCGGCACCGGCAGCACTCCCGCCGCCCGCAGCGCCGCCACGGTGAGCGTACGGTCCGGCCGCCGCGCCAACCGCCCGGCCAGCTCCTGCCGTTCGGCGTCCAGGTCGGCCAGCAGCGTCAGCACGCTGATCAGCTCCAGCAGTTCGGAGGTGCTGGCCCGGCTCCACGGCGGCGGGCGCAGCGCCTCCAGCGAGCCGGCCGCGCCCGGTGCCGTGCGCCGCTCCCACCAGGCCGCCAGCACCCGCACCCCGCCGGTCGTACGGTCCCACGCCGCGGGGGCGACCGGTGCGACCCGGCCGGCGCCGATCCGCAGCTCGCGGGCCTCCCGGTCGTACTCCAGCTCGTCCGGCCCGGGCGAGGCGGGCAGCGGCGCCCGCACGTAGGGGCGGCTGCCGCCGGGCAGCCGCGGCCCGCCCGGGTCGCGGCCCGCGGCCGGGTCGGCGCACCGGGCGCCGCGGGTGTGCAGCCACAGCAGCCGCTCGCCCAGCGCCACCCCGGCCCGCCAGTCCGCCGCGTCGGTGGGCAGGGGCACCCGGCAGCCCTCGGGCCCGCCCCGCGCCGCCGCCGCGATCCACGCCGCCACCTCCAGGGCGGCCACCTCGGTGCCCAGCGCCGCCGACAGCGCCTCCCGCAGCCCCGGCGCGAGGTTCGGGTCCCGGCCGCCGGGCTGCCGGAACAGCGGCCGGATCCGTCCGGGCCGGCCCGCGGGGGAGCGGCCGTCGGGCAGCAGCGCGGAGAACGCCACCGGCGGCTCGCCGCCCTCGCCCGGATCCGCCTGCTCCAGCACGAAGACCTGCTCGCCGTCCAGCACCCGCCACAGCTCGGGGCGGGCCGCGTCGATCAGCCGGTGGTCCGGTATCAGCCACAGCCGGTCGTAGGCCCCATGGGCGATCAGCACCGGCTCCGGGCACGGGCCGTGCTCCCGCGCCAGCGCCGTCGTCGCCGTGCGGTGCCCCGGCAGCTGCCCGACCCGGCTGTGCAGGTCCCGCGCCCGGGTGGGGTGCAGCAGCGCGGCCCGCTCGCGCTCCTCACCCGCCGCCGTCACCAGCGCCCAGCGCTCGCGCAGCGTGCCGGCGTCCGGCGCCATGGGCCAGCCGCGGCCGATCCGCAGCGGGCGCACGGACCACGGCATCACATCGTCCAGCAAGGGCGCGTCGTCGCTCACTGCACGCATGGTAGCGAGGGCCGTCAGGGTGCCTCCATCGTCACGGTGAAGGAGAAGCGGTCGCCCCGGTAGTGGATCCGCACCACGTCCACCACCTCTCCCGAAGCGTCGTACGTGACCCCGGTGTAGTGCAGGATCGGGCTGAGCAGCGGCACCCGCAGCAGCCGGGCGGTCTCCGGGTCGGCCAGCCGCGCCTCCACGGTGTCGGTGATCCGGCTGATCCGCACGCCCAGCACATCGCGCAGCACCTTGGTCATCGGCCAGCGCTCCAGGTCGGCCAGGTCGATCGCGGCGGCCGTTTCCGGGCGCAGGAAGTTCTCCGCCCAGTTGGTCGGCTCGCCCTGCTCGTCGCACCGCAGCCGGCGGAAGACCGTCGCCTGCGCCAGGTCCGGGTAGTGCTCCCGTATCTCCGGCGGCAGCGGCGTCGGGCCGTGCTGGAAGACCGCGGTGCGCCCGCCGGACTGCTGGGCAACGATCGCGTCGACCGAGCCGAGCAGCCGCACCGGCGCGCCGCGCAGCGCCGCCGGCTCGATGAACGTGCCCCGCTTGCGGTGCCGCGATATCAGCCCCTCGTCCTCCAGTTCCTTGAGCGCCTGGCGCATGGTCAGCACGCTCACGCCGTAATGCCCGGCCAGCGCCTCCTCGGTCGGCAGCCGCAGCGGGTCGTCGGGGCGGCGGCCCAGTATCGACGCGCGCAGCGACTGCGAGACCTGATACCACAGCGGCAGCTTGCGGTTGAGGACCAGGGAGTCGGGGGCGAAGGAGCTCACAGCCCGAAGTTTCTCTCAAGCCCCTCCCACACGGCGTCGTAGTCCTGCTGGCGGTGCCCGGCCGACAGCGCCAACGGCGTCGGCACGACCGGCCAGCGCGTCTCGAACATGAACGCCAACCCGTCGTCGACCCGTTGCGGCACCAGCTCCGCGGTGCTGGCCCGGTCGAAGGTCGCCCGGTCGGGGCCGTGCGCCGACATCATGTTGTGCAGCGAGGCACCGCCGGGCACGAAACCCTCCGCCTTGGCGTCGTAGGCGCCCTCGACCAGGCCCATGAACTCCGACATCACATTGCGGTGGAAGTACGGCGGCCGGAAGGTGTCCTCGCCGACCAGCCAGCGCGGCGCGAACACCACGAAGTCGGCGCCGGCCAGGCCCGGGGTGTCGGACGGCGAGGTGAGCACCGTGAAGATCGACGGGTCCGGGTGGTCGTAGCTGATCGACCCCAGCACGTTGAAGCGGCGCAGGTCGTACAGATACGGCACATGGCTGCCGTGCCAGGCCACCACGTCCAGCGGCGAGTGGCCGTAGCGCGCCGCCCACAGATTCCCGCCGAACTTGTTGACGACCTCGGTCTCCTCGTCCGCCTCCTCGTACGCGGCGACCGGGGCGAGGAAGTCCCGTGCGTTCGCCAGCCCGTTGGCGCCGATCGGGCCCAGCTCCGGCAGCTGGAAGGGGCGGCCGTAGTTCTCGCACACATAGCCGCGGGCGGTGCCGTCCGGCAGGTCCACCGCGAAGCGCACCCCGCGCGGGATCAGCGCGACATGCCCGGGCTCCGCGCGCAGCCGCCCGAACTCCGTCCGCAGCAGCAGCGAGCCCTGCTGCGGCACGATCAGGAACTCGCCGTCCGCGCTGGAGAACACCCGGCCCGCCATCGGCCGGTTGGCCGCGTACCAGTGGATGCCGATGCCCTCGCGGCGCAGCACATCGCCATTACCCCCCACCGTCACCAGGCCCTGCACGAAGTCGGTCGGCTCCTGCGGCAGCGGCAGCGGGCCCCAGCGCAGCCGGTTGGGATCGGGCTCCACGTCCAGGAACGGGGCGCTGCGCAGCGAGCCGTTCGGCACCCGGCGGAAGGGCGGATGCGCCGCGGACGGGCGGATGCGGTACAGCCAGCTGCGCCGGTTGTGCGCCCGCGGCTCGGTGAACGCGGTGCCGCTCAACTGCTCGGCGTACAGCCCGAAGGGGGCGCGCTGCGGTGCGTTCCGCCCCAGGGGCAGCGCTCCGGGCACCGCCTCGCTGCTGTGCTCGTTGCCAAAGCCCGGTGAGTAGTCGAGATCCTTGCCGTCCTGGCTGACGTCCATGATGCGCTCCCCGCTCGCGTTCCCGTCGTGATTCCTATGCTGGACCATAGGAATCACGACGGCAACCCCCGCCCTGCGCCTGTGGATAACTCGTTGACCAGGCCGGATGACCAGGCAAAACGGCCAGGCGGGGCGACCCGGCCGGGCGGCGCCGGGCCGGATGACAGGGCCGGGTGACCGGGGGGCCGGCTGAGCTGGGCCGGACGGAATGCGGGCCCGGCTCAGCCGCGGTCCGCGGCCACCGCCGCCCCCAGCGTCCGCACCGTCTCGGCCGCGATCACCGCATGCCCGCGCGCGGAGGCGTGGACGAGGTCGGCGCTGTAGAGGTCGCGCTCACCGCCCGCCGGGTGGTCGTACATCTCGACCACCAGCGCCCCGTGCCGCCGCGCGGTCTCCCGCACGATCCCGTTCAGCAGCGCCACGCCCTTCTCCAGCGGCCCGCCGCGCAGTTCCGGCACCGCGGCGGCGACGTTCGACAGCGCGAAGGTGACCACGGTGGTGCCCGGGGCGGCGAGGGCGGCGAAGAGCAGGTCCATCTCCCTGCCGACCACCTCGGGGGAGAAGCCCGGCAGCAGCAGGTCGTTGCCGCCGCACACCACCGCGACCAGGTCGGGGGCGAAGGCGGCGGCCCGCTCGACCTGCCCGGCCCGCACCTGGGCGGTCGTCAGGCCGCGCAGGCCCAGGTTGAGGAAGGACAAGGAGGGAGCCGCCGAGCGCAGCGCCTCGGCGGTGCGGTCCGCCCAGGAGGCGGTGCGGTAGCCGGGCAGCGGATCCCCCAGGCCCTCGGCCAGGCTGTCGCCCAGCACCGCGAACCGCCGCCAGGGCGCCCCGCGCAGCAGCGCCTCGCTCTCGCCGGGCGCCAGGCAGTAGGGGTCGGTGGCCTCCGCGGGACCGGCGGCGAGCGGGTCGGCGAAACCGGGGGCGAGCGGGCCGGTGCCTGCTGCGTGCGTCATCGTCAGGACTCCTTCGACAGGGTGCGGGCCATGGCCAGGCCCACGACGGCGGCGACGGCGGCCAGCGCGCCGCAGGTCAGGTAGAGGTCGCGGTACGCCTGCGGGCCGCCGACCCCGCGCGCGGCGATCACCGACGCGGTCGCGGCGACGCCGAGCGCGCCGCCCAACTGCCGGGCGGTGGTGGTCATGCCCACCCCGGAGGCGAACTGCTGCGGGGGCAGCGACCGGGCCGCCGCGGTGGACAGCGCGGTGAGCGTGCCGCCGAAGGCGGCGCCGCCGACCAGGCCGACGGGCAGCCACAGGGCCAGGAAGCGGTGGTCGGTGCCCAGCGCGAGATACGCCCACACGCTCGCCGCGGCGAACGCGGCCATGCTCACCGCGACCACCGCGGGGAGTTGGTGCGGCTTGGCCCGATTGCCGACGGCAATCGCCGCGACCGCCGAGGTGAGCGCGCCGGGCGTGACGGCGAAACCGGCCTTCAGCACCGAGTAGTGCCACACGGTGGTCAGGAACAGCGGACTGCTCAGCAGCCACGCGAACAGCGCGGCGCCGGTGAAGGCCGCCGCCGTGGAGGAGACGGCGAAGGTGGCGTTGTGGAAGAGCGCGGTCTCCACGGCGGGCGCCCCGTGGCGCGCCGACCGGACGAGGGCCAGCGCGATCAGCGCCGCTCCGCCGACGACGCTCGCCGTCGTGGACGCCTCGCCCCAGCCCCAGTCGCTGCCCTTGGTGAGCCCGAGCACCAGCAGGGCGATGCCCGCGGTCACCGCGAGCGTGCCGAGCGGGTCGGGGAGTCGTCGGTGCGCGCCGGTGCGCTCCGGCAGGGCGCGCAGCCCCGCGAGGACCAGGACGACGCCCACGGGCACGTTGATCAGGAAGACCGCCCGCCAGCCGAAGGCGTCCACCAGCACGCCGCCGAGCGCGGGCCCCGCCGCGGTGGCCATGGAGCCGGCCGCCCCCCACGCGCCGATCGCCGCCGGCAGCCGCCGCGGCGGGGTGGTGGCCAGCAGCAGGCCGAGCGCGGCCGGGATCATGCCGGCCGCCGTCGCGCCCTGCAGGGCCCGCGCGGTGATCAGCAGCGGCAGGTTCTGCGCCGCCGCGCACAGGGCGGAGGCGAGGGTGAAGCCGGCGAGCGAGGACAGGAAGAGCTTCTTGCGGCCGAGCGCGTCGGCGATCCGCCCGGCGGGGGTGAGCAGCGCCGCGAAGAGCACCGCGTAACTGCTCACCACCCAGGACAGGTCCGGGACCCGGTCGGTGGGGAAGCTCGCGGCGAGGTCGGGAAAGGCGACGTTGACGACGGTGGTGTCGAGGAAGGCGATGAAGGTTGCCCCGGCGCTGAGCAGCAGGACCACTCCGGGCCTGGTGTCGCCGCCGGCGCCGTCGCGGGGCGGGGAGGACGTGGGTGAGGAGGACGTGGGTGAGGACAGTGAGGACATGGCCGTCCTTAGCCTTCGGCGAAGTAACATACTGAGGGTACGGAACATACATACCGTAGGTATGTAGCTGTCAAGCCATGCCCGGCCGTAAGGTGGGGGAGCGGATCCCGCGCCAAGCCATGGCAAATGGCCGAGCCATGGACCGACGCGGCACCACAGGCAGGACAGGAGGCGGCGGTGACCACAGCACGGACGGCGACACAGGGCGGCACGCGGCACGCCCGGGTCCGCCCCACCCAGCAGGAACGCTCCGACGCCACCGTCGAGGACCTGCTCAGCGCCGCGCGGGCGCTCTTCGCGACCACCGGATACGCCGCCACCTCCCTGGACGCCGTGTGCGAGCGCGCCGGCGTCACCAAAGGTGCCCTCTACCACCACTTCGCCGGCAAGAAGCAGCTCTTCGGCGCCGTCTACCAGCGCGAGCAGCAGCACCTCAACGAGCGCATCACCGCCGCCTACGCGACCGTCACCGACCCCTGGGAAGCGGTCTTCGAAGGCTGCCGCGCCTACCTGGAGGCCTCGCTCGACCCAGCCGTCCAGCGCATCACCCTGCTCGACGCGCCCGGCGCGCTCGGCTGGGAGGCGATGCGGGACGTCGGCGTCAACTGCCGCGAGCTGACCCGTAAAGGGGTCGCCCGGGCCATCCGCAAGGGCGCCATCCCCGCGCGCCCCGCCGACCCGCTCACCTCGATGCTCTACGGCGGCCTGAGCGAGAACGCGATGGCCATCGTCCGGGCCGACGACCCGCAGGCGGCGCTGGACGAGGCACTGACCGACCTGCGCCGGCTCTTCGACGCCCTCGCCGCCGGGAACTGACCGCCGATGGCGGGCGCCGGCAGCGAGTTCGCCCCCGACAGCGGACTGCTGCGCCGCGCGCCCGTCCAGCAGCGCAGCACCGAACGGCTGGAGCGCATCCTGGACGCCTGCGCCCAACTGCTCGACGAGGCCGGCTACGAACGGCTCAGCACCCGTGCCGTCGCCGCCCGCGCCGGCGTGCCCATCGGCTCGGTCTACCGCTTCTTCGCCGACAAGCGCGCCATGGCCGACGCCCTCGCCCACCGCAACCTCGACGACTTCCTCGGCCGGACCGCCGCCCGGCTCGCCGCACCGGAGGCCGGAACCGGCTGGCGGGCCGCCGTGGAGATCCTGGTCGACGAGTACACCGCCATGAAACGCACCGCGCCCGGCTTCGCGCTGCTCGACTTCGGCGTGCCGGGCGAGTCCAACCACGACCTCGCCGAACGGCTGCCCGCCCTGCTCGGCGACCGGCTCCCCGCCGACCCCCAGCAGCCGCGGGTCCGGCTGGCCCTGACCGTCGCCGTCGAGGCCGCGGACGCCGCCCTGCAACTGGCCTTCCGCACCGACCCGGCGGGCGACCCGCAACTCGTCGCCGAGACCAAGCAGCTGCTGCTCGCCTACCTCGCGACGGTGCTGGACTGAGCCCCGCCCCCCCCCGCATCGGCCGCGGGCCCACCCGCAGGGGCGGTGCCGTTGTCAGTACCGGTGGGTAGTGTCGAGGACGAACGCGCGCCAGTGCCGTCGCCGTCGAGGGAGCCCGACGATGAACCGAACCGCCCTGCGTATCTGCCCGCTGTGCGAGGCCACCTGCGGCCTCGTGCTGACGGTCGACGGGCAGCGGGTCACGCACGCCCGCGGCGACCGGGACGACGTCTTCAGCGCCGGTTTCCTCTGCCCCAAGGGCGCCTCCTTCGGCGCGCTCGATGCCGACCCCGACCGGCTCACCGGCCCGCTCCTCCGCAAGGACGGCGAACTGTCCCCCGCCACCTGGGCCGAGGCCTTCCAGGCCGCCGCCACCGGCCTCGGCGCGGTCACCGGCCCGTACGGCGGGCAGGCCGTCGGCGTCGTCCTGGGCAATCCCAACGTCCACACGATGGCCGGTGCCCTCTACCCGGCGCAGCTGGTGGGCGCGCTGGGCACCCGCAGCGTGTTCACCGCCAGCACCCTCGACCAGATGCCCAAGCACGTCAGCTCCGGCTACCTGTTCGGCGACCCCAACGCCATCCCCGTGCCCGACCTGGACCGCACCGACCACCTGCTGCTCATCGGCGCCAACCCACTGGTCTCCAACGGCAGCCTGGCCACCGCCGCCGACTTCCCCGGCAAGCTCAAGGCGCTGCGGGCGCGCGGCGGCCGGCTCACCGTGATCGACCCCAACCGCACCAGGACCGCCCGCGCCGCCGACCGCCACCTCGCACCCCGCCCCGGCACCGACGCCGCACTGCTCTTCGCCATGGTCCACGTGCTCTTCGCCGAAGACCTCGCCGACCCCGGCGACCTGACGCCCCATCTGTCCGGCCTGGACGAACTGCGCACGCTCGCCGCCGATTTCCCCCCGGAAGCCGTCGCCGCCCACTGCGACGTGCCCGCCGAGGACATCCGCGGCCTCGCACGCGAGCTGGCCGCCGCCGAACGGGCCGCCGTCTACGGGCGGCTCGGCAGCACGGCCGTGGAATTCGGCACCCTGGCCAGCTGGCTGGTGGACGTCCTCAATGTGCTGACGGGCAATCTGGACCGCCCCGGCGGCGCCATGTTCCCGCTCTCGGCCACCGCACGCGCACCCCGGCCGCCCCGCCCCGGAAAGGGCTTCACCACCGGCCGCTGGCGCAGCCGTGTCTCCGGCCACCCCGAGGTCAAGGGCGAACTGCCCGCCGCCGCGCTGGCGGAGGAGATCGACACGCCGGGGGAGGGGCGGCTGCGCGCCCTGATCGTCGTGGCCGCCAACCCGGTGCTCTCCGCACCCGACGGCCACCGCCTCGACCGCGCCCTGGCCGGGCTGGACTTCATGGTCAGCGTCGACCCGTATCTCAACGAGACCTCCCGGCACGCCGACGTCGTCCTGCCGCCGCCCCCGCCCGCCCGGAGCGCCCACTACGACTTCGCCTTCAGCACCCTCGCCGTCCGCAACACCGTCCGCTACAGCCCGCCCGCCGTGCCGCTCGCCCCAGGGGCCCTGGACGAACCGGAGATCCACGCCAGGCTCGTCCTCGCCGTCCTCGGGCAGGGCGGCCCCGCCGCCGACCCCGCCGCCGTCGACGCCCAGGCGATCCAGCGCCGCCTCGGCTCCGAGACCGCCGACCCGCACTCCCCGGTCCACGGCAAGGACCCGGCACAACTGGCCGCGCTGCTCGGCGGACGCACCGGCTACGAGCGGCGGCTCGACATGATGCTGCGGCTCGGCCCCTACGGCGACGGCTTCGGCGCCGACCCCGAAGGGCTCACCCTCGCCAAGGTCCTGGAGCACCCGCACGGCATCGACCTCGGCCCGCTGCGCCCGCGCCTGCCGCAGGCGCTGCGCACCGCCTCCGGCCGCGTCGACCTCGTGGCGCTGCCCATTGCCGCGGACGTCCCCCGGCTGCGGGCCGCGGTGGACCGCGGCGCCGGCGGGCCGGCACTGGTGCTGATCGGGCGCCGCCATCTGCGCTCCAACAACAGCTGGATGCACAATGTGCCGGCGCTCACCGGCGGCACCAACCGCTGCACCGCGCAACTGCACCCCGACGACGCCGCCCGCCTCGGCCTCGCCGACGGCGCCCTGGCCCGGATCAAGGGCGACGGCGGCGAGATCACCGCGCCCGTCGAGATCACCGACACCCTGCGCCCCGGTGTGGTGAGCCTGCCGCACGGCTGGGGCCACGACCGCCCCGGCACCCGGCTGACCGCCGCCGCCCGCGAACCCGGCGCGAACGTCAACCAGTTGCTGGACGGTACGCTGCTCGACCCGCTCTCCGGCACCGCCGTGCTCAACGGCTTCCCCATACAGGTGGAGGCGGCCGGCTGACCGGTGAGCACGCCCCCGGGGTGACCGAGCGCACCCGGCGGGCCCTGGCAACGAAAAACTATCGGCGCTAGTTTGGGCGCCGGACCCAGCGCGGCGGAAGAGCGGCGCGGAGAGCGGCGGGTGGACGGCATGGCTGACGCGGCGGACGACAGGGCCGGCGACGTGACGGCGGGCAGCGGGAACGCGGCCGGTGCGGCGGTGTCCACCGGGACGCGCCCGGGGGTGCACCGCGGGCGTGACGCGGTGTTCGTCGGCGGGCGGTGGCGGCCCGCCCTGGCACAGGGCGCGATCGAGGTCGTCGACCCCGCCACCGAGCAGGTCCTCGGACGGGTGCCGGCCGGCGGCCCCGAGGACGTGGACGCCGCGGTACGCGCCGCCCGCGCCGCGCTGCCGGGCTGGGCGGCGACCGCGCCCGCCGAGCGGGCCGCCGTGCTCGCCGCCGCCCGCGATTTGCTCGCCGCCCGCAGGGAGGAGGTCGCCGCGACCGTGTCGGCCGAGCTGGGCGCCCCGCCCGCCTTCGCCGCCGCCGTGCACGCCGACCTGCCCACCGCGGTGCTGGCCGGGTACGCGGAGCTGGCCGGCACGTACGCCTTCGAGGAGCGCGTGGGCAACTCCCGGGTGCTGCACGAACCGGTCGGCGTGGTCGGCGCGATCACGCCCTGGAACTACCCGCTGCACCAGATCGTCGCCAAGGTCGCCCCCGCGCTCACCGCGGGCTGCACCGTGGTGCTCAAGCCCGCCGAGGACACCCCGCTGGTGGCGCAGCTCTTCGCCGAGATCCTGGACGCCGCCGGGCTGCCGGCCGGGGTCTTCAACCTGGTCACCGGGCTCGGCCCGGTCGCCGGCCAGGCGCTCGCCGGCCACCCGGACGTGGACCTGGTCTCCTTCACCGGCTCCACCGCCGTGGGGCGGCAGATCGGCGCCGCGGCAGGAGGCGCCGTCAAGCGCGTCGCCCTCGAACTGGGCGGCAAGTCCGCCAACGTCATCCTGCCGGGCGCCGACCTCGCCAAGGCCGTCAACGTCGGCCTCGCCAACGTCTTCGCCAACTCCGGCCAGACGTGCAGCGCGTGGACCCGCATGCTCGTCGACGCCGAGCGCTACGACGAGGCCGTGCGGATCGCCGCCGCCGCGACCGCCAAGTACGTCCCCGGCGACCGTATCGGCCCGGTCGTCAACGCCAAGCAGCGCGAGCGCGTCCGCGGCTACATCCGGGCCGGCGTCGAGGCGGGCGCCAGGATCGTCGCCGGCGGCCCCGAGGCGCCCGACGGCATGGAGCGCGGCTACTACGTGCGGCCCACCGTGTTCGCCGACGTCGCACCGGACATGGCGATCGCCCAGGAGGAGATCTTCGGCCCCGTCGTCGTCCTCATCCGCTACCAGGACGAGGACGACGCGCTGCGTATCGCCAACGGCACGGTCTACGGCCTCGCCGGCGCCGTCTGGGGCCCCGACGAGGAGACCGCCGTGGCCTTCGCGCGCCGCATGGACACCGGCCAGGTCGACATCAACGGCGGGCGGTTCAACCCGCGGGCGCCCTTCGGCGGCTACAAGCAGTCCGGTGTCGGCCGCGAACTGGGCGCCCACGGCCTGGCGGAATACCTCCAGACCAAGTCCCTCCAGTTCTAAAGCGCCGCGCCCGCCGCACCCACCGCCCCGTCAAGCCGCCGCCCCCGCAAAGCCGCACGCCCCGCCCGCCGACACCGCCGAGAAGCCGACACAGGAGCCTGCCGTGGTCCGCGCCGCCGTCCTGCCCGCCGTCAACGCACCCCTGGTCGTCACCGACATCGACCTGCCCGACCCCGGCCCCGGCCAGGTGCGGGTACGGCTCGCCGCCGCGGGCGTGTGCCACTCCGACCTGTCGCTGTCCAACGGCACCCTGCGCCAGCCCGCCCCCGCGGTGCTCGGCCACGAGGGCGCCGGCACGGTCGTCGCGGTCGGCGAGGGCGTCGACCATGTGGCCGCCGGCGACCCGGTCGTCCTCAACTGGGCGCCTGCCTGCGGCACCTGCCACTTCTGCGGCCTCGGCGAACCCTGGCTGTGCTCCGACGCCAACACCGCCGCCTCCGCGCCCTACGCCACGCTCACCGCCGACGGCAGCCCGCTCTACCCGGGCCTGGGCACGGCCGTCTTCGCCGAGGAGACCGTGGTGGCCGCCCGCGCCGTCCTCCCGCTGCCCGCGGGCGTGCCGCTCACCGACGCCGCCCTGCTCGGCTGCGCCGTCCTCACCGGCTACGGCGCCGTCCACCACGCCGCGGCCGTCCGGGAGGGCGAGTCCGTGGCCGTGTACGGCGTCGGCGGCGTGGGCCTGGCGGTGCTGCAGGCGGCGCGTATCGCCGGGGCCGGGCCGATCGTCGCGGTGGACGTGGCGCCGGGCAAGGAGGAGCTGGCACGGGCCGCGGGCGCCACCGACTTCGTCGTCGCCGGCGACGACACCGCCAAGCGCGTCCGCGCCCTCACCGGCGGGCACGGCGCCGACGTCGCCATCGAGTGCGTGGGCCGCGCCGACACCATCCGCACCGCCTGGTCCGGCACCCGCCGCGGCGGCCGTACGACGGTCGTCGGCATCGGCGGCCAGGACCAGAAGGTCACCTTCAGCGCGCTGGAGCTGTTCTACTTCGGCCGCACCCTGTCGGGATGCGTGTACGGCAACTGCGACCCGGCCCAGGACCTGCCCGTGCTGGCCGCACACGTACGGGAGGGCCGTTTCGACCTGTCCGGCATGGTCACCGACCGGATCGGCCTGGACGGCATCCCCGCCGCGTTCGAGGCGATGACCGCGGGGCGCGGCGGCCGGGCGCTGGTCGTCTTCTGACCGGACCGGACCGGACCGGACGGGACCGGACTGGACTGGACCGGACCCGACCGGCCCGCGCCCGCCGTACGGCCCCCGGGAAGGCCCGGGCGGACTACGCCGGGTCCACCATCGCCAGCCACTTGCGGTGCGCCCCGCCGAAGGGCCCGGTGCCGCGCGCCACCGCGTCCATCAGCCACCGCGCCGAGGCTTCCGCCGCCTCCGCGACCTCGTCCGGGTAGCCGTAGCGCACCCGGTGCTCGGCGAACTCGTCCTCGTCGACCAGGATCGGCCCCGGGGCGCCGCGCTTGCGCAGCACGTCCAGGTCGAGGTCGACCATCGTCACCTCCTCCCGGGACGGCCACTGCGGGGGCGTGGTGATGTCGCAGTAGATCTCGGTGCTACGTGGCGCCGCGTTGAAGAGCGCGGTCCACCACGCGTCGGGCGGGAAGAGCAGCACATGCGCCTCGGCTATGGGCACCTCGCGGTCGTGCCCCTTGCGCATCACGCTGTTCGGCGGCAGGCCCAGCCATATGCCGTGCTCGTCCTCGCCGAGCCGGTGCATCCGCAGGTTCCAGTGCAAAGAGCCGTCGTATTTGTGGTAGTTGACCTGGACGAGCCCGTCGCTGCCCGCCGCCGCTGAATCCGATGTCGACATGGCGTCATCCTGTCAGCCGCCGCCCGCCGGCCGTCCACCGCTTTCCGAAGCTGCGGATATTGCCGCGCCGGTGCCCGCTGCGGCGGCTCCCGCCTCCGGCCCCGCGGCATATTGCAGAGCCAATCCGTCGATCAGCGCCCGCAGCCCGGTCTCGAAGGCGCTCTCGTCGACCCGCTCCCGGTTCCTGGCCAGCAGGTGCGCCTGGCCCAGGTGCGGATAGTCGGCTGGGTCGTACGCCTCCGCGTCGCCGACGAAACCGGCGGCGAAGGAGCCGAGGGCGGAGCCGGTGACGAAGTAGCGCATGGCCGCGCCGATCCGGGTGGCCTGTGCGGGCGGCCAGCCCGCCCGCACCATGCCGCCGAAGACGGCGTCCGCCATCCGCAGGCCGGCCGGCCGCAGCCCGGGCCCGGTGGCGAGGAAGGGCACGATGTGCGGGTGCTCGCTGAGCGCCGCGCGGTACGAGCGGCCCCACGCCAGCAGCGCCGCCCGCCAGTCGCAGCCGGGCGCCTCACGGCCCTCGCCGGCCCCGTCGCCGGCCCCGCCGTCACCCCCGGCACCGTCACCGGCCCCGTCCTCGTACCCGGCCTCGAACATCGACACGTCGACCTGCCCGACCACCGTGTCGGCGACCGCGTCGAGTATCGCCTCCTTCGTGGCGAAGTGGTTGTAGAGCGAGGGCCCGCTCACCCCCAGCTCCGCCGCCAGCCGCCGGGTGGACAGCGCGGCCAGCCCCTCGGCGTCGACGAGCGCGAGCGCGGTCGTGACGATGCGGTCGCGGCTCAGCAGGGGCTTGCGGGGGCGGGCCATGCGGCACATAGTAGGGGCTGCCCATCGAAAACTAGCGGCGGTAGTTTAATGTCGCCGCCGACCGCGATCACCGGCCGCGACCACCGGACGTACACGAGGAGGCGGATATGGCGCTGACCTTCGGGCTGTCCGCCGAGCAGGCCGACGCCCGCGCGCTGGCGCGGGACTTCGCCGAGCGCGAGATCGTCCCGTACGCGGCGGCCTGGGACCGCGCCGAGGCCGTGGACCGCGCGATCGTCAAGAAGCTCGGCGCGGTCGGCTTCCTCGGCCTGACCGTCGACGAGGAGTACGGCGGCTCCGGCGGCGACCACCTCGCCTATTGCCTCGTCACCGAGGAACTGGGCCGCGCGGACTCCTCCGTACGCGGCATCGTGTCGGTCTCGCTCGGCCTTGTCGCCAAGTCGATCGCCCACTGGGGCAGCGAGGAGCAGAAGCGGCACTGGCTGCCCCGGCTCACCTCGGGCGAGGCGCTCGGCTGCTTCGGCCTCACCGAGCCCGGCACCGGCTCCGACGCCGCGAACCTCACCACCCGCGCGGTCCGCGACGGCGACACGTACGTCATCAGCGGCGGCAAGACGTCCATCACCAACGGCACCTGGGCCGACGTCGTCCTGCTCTTCGCCCGCACCGGCACGCCGGCCGACGGCCACCGCGGCGTCAGCGCCTTCCTCGTCCCCGCCGACACGCCCGGCCTGACCCGGCGCCCCATCCACGGCAAGCTCGGCCTGCGCGGCCAGGCGACCGCCGAACTCGTCCTCGACGGCGTGCGCGTCCCGGCCGGCGCGCTGCTCGGGCCGGCCGGCAAGGGCTTCGCGGTCGCGATGTCGGCGCTGGCCAAGGGCCGGATGTCGGTCGCGGCCGGCTGCGTCGGCATCGCGCAGGCGTGCCTGGACGCGGCGGTCGGCTACGCCGGGCAGCGCGAGCAGTTCGGCGCCCCGATCGCCGGGCGGCAGCTCGTCCAGGAACTGCTCGCCGACATCGCCGTGGACGTCGCCGCGGCCCGCCTGCTCACCTGGCAGGTCGCCGACCTCGTCGACCGCGGGCAGCCCTTCGCGACCGAGTCGTCCGTGGCCAAGCTGCACGCCAGCGAGGCGGCGGTGCGCTGCGCCAACAACGCGCTCCAGGTCTTCGGCGGTTATGGATATATCGATGAATACCCCGTCGGCAAGCTGCTGCGCGACGCCCGGGTGATGACCCTCTACGAGGGCACGAGCCAGATCCAGAAGCTGCTCATCGGCCGCTCCCTCACCGGGGTGTCCGCCTTCTGAGCCGTCGCGTGGCCCCGTCCGGTACGTTCGGCGCGCCCGTACATCCGCTACGTCCGGCGCCGGCCGCGGCCCCGTACCCCGTCCGCCCGGGTCGCTAAGCGCTTGCTCACCCGCCCAGGTAGGGTGTGACCCTGTCAACCGGTCGATCCGGCCGGCTCACGGGCCCGAGGAGCGTGCGAGCGATGAGTGCGGAGGCGGCGACGACCGGCGAGGCGTGGGAGGACGTCACCCCCGACGCCGCCAGGCGGCTGGTGATCGCCGCGGTGCAGGCGTTCGCCGAGCGCGGCTACCACGCCACCACCACCCGGGACATCGCCGGGCGGGCCGGGATGAGCCCGGCGGCGCTGTACATCCACTACAAGACCAAGGAAGAGCTGCTCTACCAGATCAGCCGGGTGGGCCATCAGCGCTCGCTGGCGATGCTCGGCGAGGCGCGGGACACCGCGGGCAGCGCCGCCGACCGGCTCGCGGCGGCGGTACGGGCGTTCGTGCGCTGGCACGCCGAGCACCACACCACCGGCCGGGTCGTGCAGTACGAGCTGGGCGCGCTCGCCCCGGACCACTACACCGAGATCGTGGGACTGCGGCGGCAGACCGAGGACGCGATCCGTACGATCATCGCCGACGGTGTCGCCGCCGGGGAGTTCGACGTGCCCGAGGTGAACGGCACCACGCTGGCCGTGCTGTCGCTGTGCATCGACGTGGCCCGCTGGTTCAACCCGGCCGGCCGCCGTACGCCCGACGAGGTCGGCGCGCTCTACGCCGACCTCGTGCTGCGCATGGTGGGCGCCCCGCGCGAGCCGTGAGCGGGGCCGCTCAGAGGTAGAAGCGGGCGACCGTCTCGGCCACGCACACCGGCTTGTCGCCGCCCTCGCGCTCGATCGTCACCCGGGTGACGACCTGGAAGCCGCCGCCCGCCTCCGTCACCTCGGCGACCTCCGCGCCCGCGCGCAGCCGTGAGCCGACCGGCACGGGGGCGGGGAAGCGCACCTTGTTGACGCCGTAGTTGACGCCCATCCGCACGCCCTCGACCCGGAAGATCTGCGGGGTCAGCGAGGGGATGAGCGACAGGGTGAGGAAGCCGTGCGCGATCGTGCTGCCGAACGGCCCCTGCGCGGCCCGCTCGGGGTCGACATGGATCCACTGGTGGTCACCGGTGGCCTCGGCGAAGGCGTTGATCCGCTGCTGGTCGACCTCCAGCCAGTCCGTCCAGCCGAGCTGCTCACCGACGGCGGCCCGCAGCTCGTCGGGCGATGCGAAGACGCGGGGCTGCTGGGACATGGTCAGGGCCTCCGGGACGACAGGTTTCCAAGCGCTTGCTCAGCATGGTTCCGCCGCTCCCGTGTGTCAACGCCGCCACCCGCTTCCCGCCGCCGTACGCTTCCCCCGGCCGCCCCATGTCCCGCACCGCCCGGTCAGGCCGTGCGCGCCCCCAGGGCGTCCAGCGCGGGCCGCAGCGCCACCAGCCGGTCCAGCTGGGCGAGCTGCGCGGGGATGTCGGCCAGCGCGACGCGCAGGATCAGATGCCGCGCGCCCTGCGCCACGAACCGGCCCAGCTGCTCCACCACCGCCTCGGGCGTGCCGGCCGCCATCGCCTGGATCTTTCCGGCCTCCTCCAGTGGCAGCCCGTAGTTCGCCCTGGTGTACGCGTCCAGCGCCGCGCGCCCGCCGTCGGCCGCGTCGGTGAGCAGGGTGTTGACGAAGAGCGCGGGCGTGAACGGCGCGGCCTCGCGGCCCGACTCCGCCGCGGCGGCGCGGATCGCGGCGAGCCCCGTACCGTAGTCGGCCGGGTCCGGCGGATAGGGCATCCAGCCGTCGTAGAGCCGCCCGGTACGGGCCAGGGCGGCGGGGGTCGCGCCGCCGAGCCAGACCGGCGGGCCGCCGGGGCGGGAGGCGGGGACGCCGGGGGCGATGTCGTCGAAGTGCAGCACCTTGCCGTGGAAGCTGACCGGGCCCTCGCCGGTCCACAGCCGCCGCCACAGCTCCACCGTCTCGTCCAGCCGCCGGAAGCGGTCGGGCCACGGGGTGCCCGCCATCGCGTAGACCGGCCGCCCGAAGCGGCCGGGGAAGCCGGCCCCGACGCCGACAACCAGCCGGCCGCCGGAGAGCAGGTCGACCGAGGCGATGGTCTGCGCCGCCTGGACGGGGGTGCGCAGGGCCGGCAGCAGCGCGCCGGTGCCCAGCGTGATGCGCTCGGTCACGGCGGCGAGCGCGCCCAGCACGGTGAGCGCTTCGAGCCGCGGGGTCAGCAGCGAGTCGGTGACCCACAGCGAGTCGAAGCCGGTGCGCTCGGCGCGGGCCCCGAAGGCCAGGACCTCGCGCGGGTCGGTGCCGGCCCACTGGGCCATGGAGCTGGGCGCGAAGACGCCGAGCCGTACGGTGCCGGCGTCGCCGCTCCCGGCGGGGGAGGCGAGGGCCGCAGGGGCCGCGGGGGAGTCGAGTGCGGAGGAGCCGGGGGTGATCTCGTCGAGGAACGTGCGTGTCATAGGGGCGAGCGTGGGCCGCGGCGGGCATGGCCTCAATTCCCGGCAGGGAATGGCCCGGGTCGGTGCGCGGCGTTACAAATGAGCCGTGGACGCCCCTCGCCCTCTCGCCGCCGCCGCGAGCCGTACCGCCGCGGGCCGCACCCCCGCCGGTCGTACCGCCGCGGGCCGCACCGCCGCCCCCGCTGGGAGCGCAGCCCCCCGCCGCACCCCCGCCCGCACCCGGTCCGCGGCGTCCGGCCGGGCCGCCGCCGCGCCGCCCGCCCCGCAGAGCTTCCCCGAGGCGCTGCGCGCCAGCCGCAGCCGCCGGCATCTGAGCCAGCTGGAGCTGGCGGTGCGCGCCGGCACCACGCAGCGGCACATCAGCTTCATCGAGAACGGCCGCTCCACCCCCGGCCGCGCCCTGGTCGCCCGGCTCGCCGACTCCCTCGCCCTGCCGCTGCGGGAGCGCAACGGACTGCTGCTTGCCGCCGGTTACGCGCCGGTGCACCCGCAGCGCGACCTCGCCGACCCGGCGCTCGCCCCCGCCCTGGAGGCGCTGGACCACATCCTGACCGGCCACATGCCCTACCCGGCGATCGTCGTGGACCGGCACGGCGACCTGGTCGCGGCGAACGACGCCTTCGCCGTCATGACCGAGGGCTCGGACCCGGCGCTGCTCGGGCCGCGCGCGAACATCCTGCGGCTGGCGCTGCACCCGGCGGGCATGGCGCCGCGGATCCGCAATTTCCCGCAGTGGGCGCGGCATGTCATCGAGGCGCTGCGCGAGGAGCAGCGGCGCAACCCCGACGACCGGCTGGCCGCGCTGCACGACGAACTCGCCGCTTACGTGCCGGAGCCGGCCGGGGGCGGCGGCCCGGAGAGCCTGCTGGGCTTCACCGTGCCGATGGAGCTGGACTCCGTCTCGTACGGGCGGCTGCGGCTGATGACGACGGTCGCGGTCTTCGCCACCGCCGCGGACGTGACGATCGCCGAGCTGAAGCTGGAGGCGTTCCTGCCGGCCGACCGTGCGACGGCCGACGCGCTGCGGCAGGATGCCTGACGCGCCCGGGCATCCGGCCGGGCGGCGACCGGGGCTGCGCAGCGCGCCGCCCGCCGCACCACGTGAAGCAACCGCGAGGAACCGCATGAGCCTGCGCCACCACGAGATCTCCGAGTCCCGGCACCGCATCCTCAACCCGATCACCGAGGACAAGCTGATGCTGCTCGGTGCGATCTGCAATCCGCAGGCCGGGCAGCGGCACCTCGACCTGGCCTGCGGCAAGGGCGAGATGCTGACCCGCTGGGCGCAGGCGTACGGCACGGGCGGCGTCGGCGTCGACATCAGCGAGGTCTTCCTGACCGCGGCCCGCGAGCGCGCCGCCGAACTCGGCGTCTGCGAAAGGGTGAGCTTCGTCCGCGCCGACGCGGGTACGTACCAGGCGGACGCCGGCGGCTACGACCTGGTGTCCTGCCTCGGCGCCACCTGGATCGGCGGGGGCCTGGCCGGCACGATCGAGCTGCTGCGGCCCGCCCTGCGGCCCGGCGGCCTGATGCTGATCGGCGAGCCGTACTGGACCGAGCCCGCGCCCGAGGCCGCCCTGGAGGCCAACGGCATGGAGCCGGACGACTACACCTCGCTCGTCGGCACCCTCGACCGGTTCGAGGCGGCGGGCATGGAGCTGCTGGAGATGGTGCTCGCCGACGGCGACAGCTGGGACCGCTACGCCGCCGAGCAGTGGTTCGCCGTCGCCGACTGGCTGCGCGACCACCCCGCCGACCACCCGGACGCGGCCGACATGCGCGACTTCCTCGACCACGCCCGCCGCACCCACCTGGAGTGGAACCGCCGCTACCTCGGCTGGGGGGTCTTCGTCCTGCGCCCGCGGTCCTGAGCCGGGCCGGCCGGACGAAAGCCCGACCGCCCGCGGCCGGGTGGTGAAAATCCGAAAAACCTGACGCATGTTCATCTTCCGGGGTCGGTTAACCGGCGGTAACCTCCGCGCACCGGCTTCCGGAAGGAGCAGACATGCCGCTACGGACCCCACGACGGATCGGCAGAAAACGCGCGCTCGGCAAGGGCCAGCCAGGCAAAAGCGGGCCAGGCAAGGGCCTCGGCAGGGGCGGCCTCGGCAAGGGCGTGCTCGGCAAGGGCGTGCTCGGCACGGCCACCGCGGGCGCGCTGCTCGCCCTCGCGGCGACCCTGGTGGCCCCGGTGCCGCCGGCGGCGCACGCCGCGGACACCGGCGACTACTGCGCCGGGCAGTGCGCCGACATCCTGCCGCCCGGCGAGAACGGCAACGCCACCCTTGCCGACATCCTCGCCAACAAGGTGCTCGGCACCCGCCCGTCGCACACCGCCGACCAGCTCGGCCCCTACGCCGACCTCGCGAACGGCTACCCCACCCTCACCGACGCCACGATCACCGGTTTCTTCAACGACGCCTCCTTCGGCGTGCCCGCCAACCAGGTCGCCTCGGTGGTCAGCCCGCGCTCCGACGTGACCATCACCCGCGACAAGAAGACCGGCGTCCCGCACATCAAGGGCACCACCCGGCAGGGCACCGAGTTCGGCGCCGGATACGCGGCGGCGCAGGACCGGCTGTGGCTCATGGACCTCTTCCGGCACGTCGGGCGCGGCGAACTGTCGTCGTTCGCCGGCGGCGCCGCCGCCAACCGCGGTTTGGAGCAGGAGTTCTGGAAGCAGGCCCCCTACACCGAGGCCGACCTCCAGGCGCAGGTGGACTGGCTCGCCAACAACAGCGGGCCGCGCGGCCAGCAGGCCCTCGCCGACGCACAGGCGTACGTCGACGGCATCAACGCCTACATCACCGCCGCGAAGAACGGCCGCTACTTCCCCGGCGAATACGTCCTGACCGGCCACGTCGACGCCATCACCAACGCCGGCACGATCGACCCGTTCCAGCTCACCGACCTCATCGCGCTCGCCTCCGTCGTCGGCGCGCTCTTCGGCACCGGTGGCGGCGGCGAGGTGCAGTCGGCGCTGTCGCTGCTGGCCGCGCAGCAGCAGTACGGCGTCACCGAGGGCACCAAGGTGTGGGAGTCCTTCCGCGAGCGGGACGACCCGGAGGCCACGCCCACCGTCCACGACGGCACGAGCTTCCCGTACGCGGGCAAGCCCGCCACCGCCCAGGGCGAGGCACTGCCCGACCCTGGCTCGGTCGTCGCCGAACCCCTGGTCTACGACGCGACCGGCGGCGCCACGCAGTCCACCACCGCGAGCCCCGGTGTGCTGCCCGGCAACCTCTTCTCCACCAAGAAGGGCATGTCCAACGCCCTGGTCGTCAGCGGCGCCCACACCGCGAGCGGCCACCCGGTCGCCGTCTTCGGCCCGCAGACCGGCTACTTCGCGCCACAGTTGCTCATGCTCCAGGAACTCCAGGGCCCCGGCATCAGCGCCCGCGGCGCCTCCTTCGCCGGGCTGGGCATGTACGTGGAGCTCGGCCGCGGCCAGGACTACGCCTGGAGCGCGACCTCCGCCTCCCAGGACGTCACCGACACCTACGCCGTCGAGCTGTGCCAGGACGACACGCACTACCTCTTCCACGGCAGCTGCGTGCCGATGGAGAAGCTGGAGCGCACCAACTCCTGGAAGCCCACGGTCGCCGACTCCACCCCGGCCGGCTCCTACCGCATGCAGGTCTGGCGCACCGCCTACGGCCCGGTCGAATACCGCGCCACGGTCGGCGGCAAGGGCGTCGCCTACACCCAGCTGCGCAGCTCCTACCGGCACGAGGCCGACTCCATCATCGGCTTCCAGGAGCTCAACGACCCCGGGTTCGTCCACGACCCGGCGTCCTTCCAGGCCGCCACGCAGGACATCAACTACACCTTCAACTGGTTCTACGCCGACTCCCAGCACACCGCCTACTACAACAGCGGCACCAACCCGGTACGGGCCGCCGGCGTCGACGCGTCCTTCCCGGTGTGGGCGCAGGCCGCCTACGACTGGCGCGGCTGGGACCCCACGGCCAACACCGCGACCTACACGCCGCCTTCGCAGCACCCGCAGTCCGTCGACCAGGACTACTACGTCTCCTGGAACAACAAGCAGGCGCCCGGCTACACCTCCGCGGGCTTCGGCAACGGCTCCGTCCACCGCGCCGACCTGCTCGACGACCGCGTCAAGGCGCTCGTCCAGGCCGGCGGGGTCACCCGGTCGAAGCTGGTCAAGGCGATGGACGACGCCGCGCTGACCGACCTGCGCGGTGAGGACGTGCTGCCCGACCTGCTCCGCGTCATCTCCAGCGCACCCGTCGCCGACCCCCAGGAGGCCACCGCCGTCCAGCAGTTGACGGCCTGGCGGGCGGCCGGCACCAAGCGGCACGAGACCTCCGCCGGCTCGCATACCTACGCCGACGCCGACGCGATACGCGTCATGGACGCGTGGTGGCCGCTGCTGGTGCAGGGCGAGTTCCAGCCGGGGCTCGGCAGCAGCCTCTACACCGCGCTCACCGCCGACCTGACCGTCGACGAGTCGCCCTCGGCCGGGCACGGCCCGACCGGCTCGCACGCCGGCAGCTCCTTCCAGTACGGCTGGTGGAGCTATGTCGACAAAGACCTGCGCGCGGTGCTCGGCGACCCGGTCGCCGGGCCGCTCGCCCGCCCCTACTGCGGCGGCGGGCAGCTCGCCGCCTGCCGTGACGTGCTGCTGAGCACCCTCAAGCAGGCCGCAGCCGTACCGGCCACCACCGTCTACCCGGGCGACGACGGCTGCTCGGCCGGCGACCAGTGGTGCGCCGACTCCATCGTCCAGCGCCCGCTGGGCGGTGTCACCGACGACCGGATCAGCTGGCAGAACCGCCCGACCTACCAGCAGGTCGTCGAATTCCCCTCCCACCGCTGAACCACCCCTGGGGGCCGGTCGTTCCGGGCCGGCCCCCAGGCCCCCAGGCCCTCAGGAACCCCAGGCCCCCGGCCGCCCGCAGCCCCCGGGCCGCCCCGGACCTGCGGCAGCCGCGGTCACCGCAGCAGCGCCGCCGCCCGCAGTATGAGCCGGGCCAGCTCCGGGTGGCAGATGTCGCTGTGCGCCCCGGCCGGCGGGCCGCCCCTGCGGACGACCGCCGACGCGTCCACGCTCAGGCACTCGCCGGGGGAGAACCGCGCGCCCAGGGCCGCTGTGAGCGCCGTCGCGGGCGCGTGCGGCAGCCCGTGGAACCCGTCGTGGCCGAGGGCGCCCCACCGGTCGTCGCCCAGCAGCGAGCGGTCGTCGCCGGAGAGCCGGGAGGCCAGCGGATACAGGATCCCCAGCGCCGTGTCATGGCTGGAGTGGCAGGCCAGCACCGGCCCGCCGACCCGGCGCTGCATACCGTCGAGCGCGCCGCCGGGGGAGTAGGCGGAGTGCGAGAACGCGCCCTGGAGCAGCGTCACCGACCGGACGTTGTGCGCGCCCTGCGGCAGCCCGGCCAGAGCGAAGGAGACCAGCCGGGCCCCGAAGCTGTGGCCGACCAGATGCACTTTCGTGTCCGGCGCCCGCTCGGCCAGCTGCCCCACGAAAGGCCCGAGCCCCTTCCTGCCGACCGTCCCGGCCCGGCCCTTCATCGCGAAATACGTGCCCTGCCGCAGCAGTTCGCGCGCGCCGGCCCAGACCTTCTTGCCGAGCCCGCCGAGCAGCGCCTCGCCCTCCCCGGCCTCGGACACCGTCCGGCCCAGCGCGTCGGCCAGTTCGTCGCACACGTCGGCCGGCTTGGCCGTGAGCAGCCGGGGCAGCGCGTCCTCGCCTGCGACGTCCGACGCCAGTGCCGCCGCCCCGGGGCCGGCGCCGGTGAGGGTGCGCACCAGGCGGCCGAACTCCTCCAGCGCCGCCGGGTCGTCCGGCTGCCGGGCCAGCAGCTCCGCGATCCGGTCCACCGCCGCGTCGTGCCCGGGCAGCACCCGCTTGAGGGTGGCGGCGTCCGGGTCGAGGTCGGTGCCGCCGCCGCCGCGCGCGGTCAGGGCGGCGGTGTGCGGGAAGTCGGGGATGGGCTCGTCGCAGAAGCGCATGGACGGCCAGTGCACCCCGACGTACCCGATCAGCACCCCCGCCCCCGGCCCCGCGGCGGCCAGCAGGCCGGGGAAGGGCGCGTAGAAGCGGTCGTAGAGCGCGCTCGCCGTCGACAGGTCGTTGTTCCAGCCGTGGGAGAAGACGACCAGGTCGGAGTGCTCGCGGGCGCGGGCCAGCAGTGCGTCGCGCTGCCGCGGATCCGGATCCCCGTCCGCGTCGAACGTCAGGTCCCAGTACGGCTGCACACTCGTGACGGCCATGGCTCCCCCTCGCCTTCGCGAGCACCCCAAAGCTCGCGTTTGTCCGATCTGCCCCCATCATCCCGACCTCCCATCGAGCCGTCCATCCCCCCGGCGGGTGAAAACCCCGCGGACTGCCCCCGGCGGTCCTCCGGTCGCCCCCCCTGCCGTTCCCCAGCCGCCTCCCCGGCAGTCCGCCGGTTGTCCACAGCCCCCGTCCGGCCCTTCCGGATCGGGTGACCGACTGCTTAGTATGCGAAGGCGAGAAGGAAAACGTCAGTGGTCCAGCCGAGTCGAGGGAGACCCGATGGTCGAGGTGGAAGCCCTGCGCGGGGCCCGCGTGGTGGTCACGGGCGCGGGCGGCGGCATCGGGGCCGCGCTCGCCCGCGCCTTCGCGGAGCAGGGCGCCCGCGTCGTCGTCAACGACCTCGACGGCGACGCGGCACGCAAGGTCGCCGACGAGACCGGCGCGGCCGTCGTCGTCGGCGACGCCGCGCAGGCCGTGCCCGCCGCCCGCACCGCCCTCGGCGGCGGCATCGACGTCTTCTGCGCCAACGCCGGGGTCGGCACCGGCGGCGGCCCCGAGGCCGACGACGCGGTGTGGGAGGCCGCGTGGGAGGTCAACGTCATGAGCCACGTCCGGGCCGCCCGCGCCCTGCTCCCCGAATGGCTGGAGCGCGGCCGGGGCCGCTTCGTGTCCACCGTCTCCGCCGCCGGCCTGCTCACGATGATCGGCGCCGCCCCGTACACCGTCACCAAGCACGGCGCCCTCGCCTTCGCCGAATGGCTCGCGCTCACCTACCGCCACCGCGGCGTCAAGGTCCACGCCGTCTGCCCCCAGGGCGTGCGCACCGCGATGCTCGACGCCACCGGCCCGGCCGGCGACCTGGTGCTCGCGCCCACCGCCATCGAACCCGAGGCGGTCGCGCAGGCGGTGCTCGAAGGCATCGCCGCCGAGCGCTTCCTGATCCTGCCGCACCCCGAGGTCGCCGGCTATTACGCCGCCCGCGCCGCCGAACCCGAGCGGTGGTTGCGCGGCATGAACAAACTCCAGCGCCAGTACGAGGACCTCCGGGCGAAGGCGGGCGAGCACGCATGACCGGATACGCCGACCAGCCCTGGCTGCGCTTCTTCACCGAGGAGCAGCGCGCCGACACCGACTACCCGCCCTCCGTCCTGGAGGCCTTCCTCGCGCACGCCGCCCGCAACCCCGGCAGCCGCGCCCTGGCCTACTTCGACGGCGCCCTGACGTACGGCGAACTCGACTCCCTCTCCGACGGCCTGGCCCGCGACTTCGCCGGCCGCGGCTTCGCCCCCGGCGACCGCCTCGCCGTCATGCTGCAGAATGTGCCGCAGTTCGTCATCGCGCTGCTCGCGGCATGGAAGGCCGGCGGCGCCGTCATCCCCGTCAACCCGATGTACAAGCAGCACGAACTGGCCCACATCCTCGCCGACGCAGGCGCCGCCGCCCTGGTCTGCTCCGAGAGCGCCTGGCAGTCCTACGTCCGCGGCACCGCCGCCGCCTCGCCCGTACGCATCACGTACACCGCCTGCGAGCGGGACCTCCAGACCCGCGACGACCCGCGGGTCCTGACCGCCGGCCGCGCGCCCGCCGCTGACGCCGCCGACGTGCTGGCCGCCGCCCGCGCGTCCGCCGGCGAGCGCCCGGCGGTCCCGCTGCCCGCGGCCTGCGACACCGCGCTGATCAGCTACACCTCCGGCACCAGCGGCCGGCCCAAGGGCGCGCTCAACACCCACGGCAACCTGTCCTTCAACGCCCACCGCCAGGTCCGCGTCCAGGCGCTGCCCGAGGACGCCGTGGTCTTCGCCCTGGCCCCGCTCTTCCACATCACGGGCATGGTCTGCCAGCTGTCCGCGGCGCTCGCCGGCGGCCACACCCTGGCGCTGGCCTACCGCTTCGAGCCCGGCGTCGTCCTCGACGCCTTCCGCGAGCACCGCCCCACCTACACCGTCGGCCCCGCCACCGCCTTCATGGCGCTGCTGGCCCGCCCCGACGCCACCGCCGAGGACTTCGCGTCCTTCCGGCTCATCTCGTCCGGCGGCGCCCCGCTGCCACCCGCCGTCGTCGAGTCCTTCCGCGCCCGCGCCGGCGGCCTCTACCTCGCAAACGGCTACTGCCTCACCGAATGCAGCGCCCCTTGCGCCAGCGTCCCGCCCGGTCACGAGGCCCCCGTGGACCCCGCCTCCGGCACCCTGGCGGTCGGTGTCCCCGGGCCCGGCACCATGGTGCGCATCCTCGACGACACCGGCGCCGAGGTCCCCTTCGGCCACAGCGGCGAGATCGCCGTCCGCGGCCCCATGGTCGTACCCGGCTACTGGAACCAGCCAGACGCCTCCGAGGCCGCGCTGCCCGACGGCGAACTGCGCACCGGTGACATCGGCTTCATGGACCCCGACGGCTGGCTCTATGTCGTCGACCGCAAGAAGGACATGATCAACGCGTCCGGCTTCAAGGTGTGGCCGCGCGAGGTCGAGGACGTCCTCTACACCCACCCCGCCGTCCGCGAGGCCGCAGTCGTCGGCGTCCCGGACGCCTACCGCGGCGAGAGCGTCAAGGCGTATGTGAGCCTGCGCCCCGGCGCGGCGGCCGAGCCCGCCGAACTCGTCGCCTATTGCCGCGAGCGGCTGGCCGCGTACAAATACCCGCGCCAGGTGGACATACTCGGCGAACTGCCCAAGACCGCGACCGGCAAGATCCTGCGCCGCGAGCTCAAGGCGACGGCCGGCTGACGGCCGGCTGACGGCGCCGGCCGAGGAGACCGGCCGAGCACCGGCCGGCGGCGGCCCGGTGCCGCGGCGGTGGCCGGATAAGGTCCATAGCGGCCGGATCGGACGAGGAAGGGGCAGGCGGATGGCACGCGGGGCGACATCAGGCGGCGGGCGGGGCGACGGCACCGCCGAGCGCGGTACGGGGCAGGCCGCGGGCGGCGGCCCGGCCGCGGCCGTGCCCGAGCGGCTGCTCGCCGAGGCCACCCGGCTCTTCGCCGAACGCGGCTACGACCGCACCTCCGTCCAGGAGATCGTCGAGGCCGCCGGCGTCACCAAGGGCGCGCTCTACCACTACTTCGGCTCCAAGGACGACCTGCTGCACGAGATCTACGCCCGTGTGCTGCGGCTCCAGACCGAGCGCCTGGACGCCATCGCCGCCCGCGACACCCCCGTGCCCGAACGCCTCGCCGAGGCCGCGGCGGACGTCGTGGTGACCAGCATCCAGAACCTGGACGACACCAAGATCTTCTTCCGGTCGATGCACCAGCTCAGCCCGGAGAAGCAGAAGGCGGTACGGGCCGAACGCCGCCGCTACCACGAGCGGTTCCGCTCCCTGGTCGAAGAGGGCCAGCGCGACGGCCACTTCAGGACCGGGCTGCGGCCCGACCTGGTCGTCGACTTCTTCTTCGGCTCCGTGCACCACCTCGGCACCTGGTACCACGCCGACGGACCGCTGTCCGCCGAGGAGGTCGCCGGGGAGTTCTCCGACCTGCTGCTGCACTCGGTGCGGCAGCCCTGACCCATCGGGAGTCCCAGCGTGAAGGCATGGCGCGTCCACCGCAACGGCGAGCCGTCCGAGGTCATGCGCCTCGACGACATACCCGCCCCCGAACCGGGCCCCGGCGAGGTGCTGCTGCGGGTCCGCGCCGCGGGCGTCAACTTCCCCGACGCGCTGCTGTGCCGCGGGCAGTACCAGATCCGCCCACCGCTGCCCTTCACCCCCGGCGTGGAGATGTGCGGCGAGATCGCCGCCCTCGGCGCCGGCGTCGAGGGCCTGGCGGAAGGGCAGCGCGTCATCAGCACCGCCGCACTGCCGGCCGGCGCCTTCGCCGAACACGCCGTCGTGCCCGCCGCCGGCGTACTGCCCGCGCCCGAGGCGCTGGACGACACGTCCGCCGCCGTGCTGCACATCGGCTACCAGACCGGCTGGTTCGGCCTGCACCGCAGGGCCGCCCTGCGCCCCGGCGAGACGCTGCTCGTGCACGCCGCGGCCGGCGGCGTCGGCAGCGCCGCCGTGCAACTCGGCAAGGCGGCAGGCGCGTTCGTCATCGGCGTGGTGGGCGGCCCGCAGAAGGCCGCGGCGGCCCGCGAACTGGGCGCCGACCTCGTCGTCGACCGGCACGCCGAGGACTTCGTCGCCGCCGTCAAGGACGCCACCGCCGGCCGCGGCGCCGACGTCGTCTACGACCCGGTCGGCGGCGACACCTACACCCGCTCGGCCAAATGCGTCGCCTTCGAGGGCCGCATCGTCGTCGTCGGCTTCGCCGGCGGCACCGTCCAGGCCCCGGCCCTGAACCACGCCCTGGTCAAGAACTACTCGATCCTGGGCCTGCACTGGGGCCTGTACGCCGCCCGCGACCCCCAGGCCGTCCGTACCGCGCACGCCGAGCTGACCGCCCTCGCCGCGGCCGGCACCGTACGCCCCCTGGTGGCCGCCCGCCCGCTCGCCGAGGCGGCCTCCGCCGTCCAGTCCGTCGCCGACGGCACCACCGTGGGCCGCCTCGCCCTGATCCCCTGAAACCGGCCCGAGCACGCCGAGAACAGCGCGGCGCCGGGTGCCCCCGCACAGGGCGGGCACCCGGCGCCGGAGAAGCCGTCAGGCGGTGTAGCGGGCCAGCTCGCGCCGGGCCAGCGACCGGCGGTGCACCTCGTCGGGCCCGTCGGCCAGCCGCAGGCTGCGCGCGCCCGTCCACAGCCGCCCCAGCGGGAAGTCCTGCGAGACGCCCCCGGCGCCGTGCGCCTGGATCGCCCGGTCGATGATCCGCTGCACCGTACCCGGCGTGGCGATCTTGATGGCCTGGATCTCGGTGTGCGCGCCCTTGTTGCCGACGGTGTCCATCAGCCACGCCGTCTTGAGCACCAGCAGCCGCAACTGCTCGATCTCGACCCGCGACTGCGCGATCCACTCCTGCACCACGCCCTGCGCCGCCAGCGGCTTGCCGAAGGCGACCCGCGCGGCCACCCGCCGGCACATCAGCTCCAGGGCGCGCTCGGCCATGCCGATCAGCCGCATGCAGTGGTGGATCCGGCCCGGCCCGAGCCGCGCCTGCGCGATGGCGAAACCGCCGCCCTCCTCCCCGACGAGGTTGTCCACCGGCACCCGCACCTCGTGGAAGACGACCTCGGCGTGCCCGCCGTGGTCGGCGTCGTCGAACCCGAACACCCGCATCCCGCGCCGCACTTCGACCCCCGGGGTGTCGCGCGGCACCAGGATCTGGCTCTGCTGGCGGTGCCGTTCGGCGGCCGGGTCGGTCTTGCCCATGACGATGAAGACGGCGCAGTCGGGGTTCATCGCCCCGGAGATGAACCACTTGCGCCCGTTGACGACGTACGTATCCCCGTCGCGCTCGATGCGGGTCTCGATGTTGGTGGCGTCGGAGGAGGCGACGTCCGGCTCGGTCATGGCGAAGGCCGAGCGGATCTCGCCGGCCAGCAGCGGCTCCAGCCACTCCTTCTTCTGCGCCGGGGTGCCGAACTCCGCCAGCACTTCCATGTTCCCGGTGTCCGGCGCGGCGCAGTTGAGCGCGGTCGGCGCCAAGTAGGGGCTTCGGCCGGTGAGTTCGGCCAGCGGCGCGTACTGCAGATTGGTCAGCCCCGCCCCGAGCTCCCCGGGCAGGAACAGATTCCACAGCCCCTGCCGCCGCGCCTCTGCCTTGAGCTCGGCCACGACCGGCGGCACGGTCCAGTGCGCGTCCGGGCCGGCCTGCTCGTGCTGCTCGGCGAAGACGCTCTCGGCGGGATAGACGTGCTCGTCGAGGAACGCGGTCAGCTGCGACCGCAGCTCCTCGGTACGGGTGTCGAAGGCGAAGTCCATCGTGCTCAGTCCTCCTGGACGGTGCGTGCCGGCCGGGGTCGGCGGCGGATGGTGCGCAGGCCCCGGTCGATGAAGAGCGGGACGACGGTGCCGATGCGGTCAAAACCGGCGCCGAGGGTCTGGCCGAGACTCCAGCGGTAGTGGATCCCCTCCAGGATCACGGCGACCTTGAAGTACGCGAACGCGGTGTACCAGTCGACCGCCGACACGTCGCGCCCCGAGCGGAGCGCGTACCGCTCGACGACCTCGGCGGAGCCCGGGTGCCCGGGGGCGCCGGAGGCGGTGGGGACGGGGAAGCCGGGGATGTCGTGCTGCTCGCCGTACATCACCAGCAGGCCGACGTCGGTGAGCGGGTCGCCGAGCGTGGACATCTCCCAGTCCAGCACGGCGGTCAGCCGGTCGCCGGCGTCGACGAGCACGTTGTCGAGCCGGTAGTCGCCGTGCACGACGGCGGGCGCGGGGGAGGCCGGCAGCGCGCGGCCGAGCGCGGCGTGCAGCTCGTCAAGGCCCGGCAGCTCGCGGCTGCGCGAGGCGTCCAGCTGCTTGCTCCAGCGCCGCAGCTGCCGGTCCAGGAAGCCCTCGGGCCGCCCGAAGTCGCCCAGGCCCACCGCCGCGGGGTCCACGGCGTGCAGGTCGACCAGGGTGTCGACCAGGGTGAGGGCGACCGCCCGGGTGCGCTCCGGCCCGAGCGCCGCCAGCTGCTCCTGCGTGCGGTAGGGCGTGCCCTCGACGAAGTCCATGACGTAGAAGGGCGCGCCGACGACCGCCGGGTCCTCGCACATCAGCAGCGTGCCGGGCACCGGGACCGCCGTGCCGGCCAGCGCGCTGATCACCCGGTGCTCGCGGGCCATGTCGTGCGCGGTGGCCAGGACGTGCCCGAGCGGCGGGCGGCGCACGACCCAGGTGCCGGTGCCGTCGGTGACCCGGTAGGTGAGGTTGGAGCGGCCCCCCTGGATCAGCTCGGCCCGCAGCTCGCCGGTCACGAGGCCGGGGAGCCGCTCGTCGAGGTGGCGGCGCAGCCGGTCCAGGTCGAGGCCCCGGGGGCTGTCGGTATCACTCATGAGACGATCGTACCGACTGGTCGGTATGCGGTCCAGTTCCCCGCGGCGGCGGTATGCCCTTGCCGTACGGCGGCCCCAGGTGAGCGCCGGCCGGTTGCCGCGTTGACGACCGCGCGGCCACCCGCATAAGCTCCGGTCTTATGGGTGAACGTGATTCATATATACAGACAGCGGGCTCGGTCGGTCCCTCGGACGCGTTCACGATCGCCGAGGTACGCCTGACACCCATCCTCATCGCCGACCCGCCGCTGCTCAACACCCAGGGCGTCCACCAGCCCCACACGCCCCGCCTCATCGTCGAGATCGTCACCGCCGACGGCACGTCCGGGATCGGCGAGACCTACGGCGACACCCGCTACCTCGACCTCGCGGGCCCGCTTGCCGCCGCCCTGCCCGGCCACAAGGTCACCGATCTGAACGGGCTGTTCACCCTCGCCGAGCGGGTGTGCGGCGACCCCGCCGACGTCTCCGACTCCGTCGCCGCCGGCGGCCTGCGCGGCGTCCAGACCGCCGACAAGCTCCGGCTGTCGGTGATCTCCGGCTTCGAGGTCGCCTGCCTCGACGCCCTCGGCAAGATCCTGGGCCTGCCGGTGCACGCCCTGCTCGGCGGCAAGGTGCGCGACCGCGTCGACTACAGCGCCTACCTCTTCTACAAGCTCGCCGAGCACCCGCAGGGCCAGGGCGAGCCGGACGACTGGGGCGCCGCCCTCGACCCGGCCGGCGTCGTCGCGCAGGCCCGCCGCTTCGCCGACACCTACGGCTTCGGCTCCTTCAAGCTCAAGGGCGGCGTCTTCCCGCCCGAGCAGGAGATCGCCGCCGTCCGCGCGCTCGCCGAAGCCTTCCCCGGCAAGCCGCTGCGGCTGGACCCCAACGGCGCCTGGTCCGTCGAGACATCGCTGTACGTCGCCCGCGAGCTCGGCGACGTACTGGAGTACCTGGAGGACCCGGCCGGCAGCACCGAGCGGATGTCCCGGGTGTCGCAGGGCACCGACGTGCCGCTGGCCACCAACATGTGCGTGACGACCTTCCAGGAGATCAAGGAGGCGTTCGCGCGCGACGCGGTGCAGGTGGTGCTCTCCGACCACCACTACTGGGGCGGCCTGCGCAACACCCAGCAGCTCGCCGCGATATGCCGCACCTTCGGGGTGGGCCTGTCGATGCACTCCAACACCCACCTCGGCATAAGCCTCGCCGCCATGACGCATGTCGCGGCGACCGTGCCCAACCTCGACTACGCCTGCGACTCGCACTACCCGTGGCAGACCGAGGACGTCATCACCGAGCGCCATGTCTTCACCGACGGCGCCCTGACCGTCCCGGACCGCCCCGGCCTCGGCGTCGAGCTGGACCGCGACGCCCTCAAGACGCTGCACCAGCGCTGGCTGGACGACGACGGCACCATGCGCGACCGCGACGACGCCGCCGCGATGCGCAAGGCCGACCCCGACTGGCGCACCCCGTCCGTGCCGCGCTGGTGACCCCGCACGGGAAGCGGGCGCACACGGCACCGGCGCGCACAGCGCCGGCGGTCACGGCACCCGCGTCCACGGCGCCGGCGCTCACCGCACCGGCTTTCACAGCACCAGCGACAGCAGCATCACGAAGCCCAGCGCGACCACCGAGATCACCGTCTCCATCGCCGACCACGTCTTGAGGGTCTGCGGCACGTCCATCCCGAAATACTCCTTCACCAGCCAGAAGCCGGCGTCGTTGACGTGCGAGAAGAACAGCGACCCGGCGCCGACCGACAGCACCAGCAGCGCGGTGTGGGTGGAGGTCATGCCGTCGGCGAGCGGCGCCACCAGGCCCGCCGCCGAGATGATCGCGACCGTCGCCGAGCCGGTCGCGACCCGGATCAGCACCGCGATGAGCCACGCCAGCAGCAGCGCGCTGATGTGCCAGTCCTCGGACCAGTCGAGGATCATCTGGCCCACGCCGCAGTCGATGAGCGTCTGCTTGAAGCCGCCGCCCGCGCCCACGATGAGCAGGATGCCGGCGATCGGCCCGAGCGACGTGTCGACCGTCATGGAGATCCGCTCCTTGGTGAAGCCGGCCGCGCGGCCGAGCGTGACCATCGCCACCATCACCGCGACGAGCAGCGCCACCAGCGGCGTCCCGATGACGTCCAGGGTCCGGTAGGCCAGGCTCCCCTGGTCGTCGATCACGACGTCCGCGAGCGCCTTGGCCAGCATCAGGACCACCGGCAGCAGCATCGTGCACACCGTCGCGGCGAAGCTCGGCCGCCGGTCCAGGTCGTCCGAGGCGCGGGCCGGCGTCATCCGCTCCGGCGGCGCCACGTCCACCCAGCCCGACGCGATCCGTCCGAACAGCGGCCCCGCGATCGCCAGCGTCGGCAGCGCGACCAGCACGCCGAGCGCGAGCGTGATGCCCATGTCGGCGTGGATCGCGCCGATCGCCGCCAGCGGGCCCGGGTGCGGCGGCACCAGACCGTGCATCACCGACAGGCCCGCGAGCGCCGGTATGCCCAGCCGCACCAGCGACTGGCCGCTGCGCCGGGCGACCAGCAGCACCACCGGGATCAGGATGACGATGCCGATCTCGAAGAACAGCGGCAGCCCGACCAGGCCCGCGATCAGCGCCATCGCCCACGGCAGCCGCTTCTCGCCCGTCCTAGCCAGGATCGTGTCGACGATCTGGTCCGCGCCGCCGGAGTCGGCGAGCAGCTTGCCGAGTATCGCGCCGAGCGCGATCAGCGTGCCGACGCCCGCGACCGTCGAGCCGAGGCCCGAGGAGTAGCTGGCGATCGTCTTGGCCAGCGGGGCGCCCGCGACGGTGCCGAGCACGCCGGAGCCGATGGTCAGCGCGAGGAAGGCGTGCACCTTCCAGCGGGTGATGAGCAGGACGATGACGGCGATGCCCGCCAGCGCGGCGAGCGCGAGCCGGAGATGGCCGGCGTCGGCGATCGGCGGTGGCGTGGCGGCGGCCAGCAGCTCGACGTTGAGTGCGGACACGGGGGGCTCCAAACGGGGACGGTGGTACGGGGGCCCGCCGGCGGCTCCGGCGGGCGGGGGGTGGTGCGGTACGGCGGGGGGTGCGCGTCCGGGTGGGCGCGCGGCTGGGGCGCCTTGCCGGGGGCGGCGCGGGGGATCCGGTGCGGCTGCGGTCAGCCGGGTGCGTACGTCAACGGGCGGCGCCCCGGGGGAGTGCGGCGAGCGCCCGCTCGGCGATCTGCTGGGGACCGCCCTCGATGGAGACGACCGCCCCCGACTCGTCCGCGGCCAGCGGTTCGAGCGCCTCGAACTGCGAGCGCAGCAGCCCCGGCGGCATGAAGTGCTGCATCCTGGCGGCCAGCCGGGAGCCGATGAGCTCCGCGGAGCCGTCCAGGTGCAGGAAGAACAGGTCGGGCGCCGCGGCCCGCAGCCGGTCGCGGTAGCGGCGGCGCAGCGCCGAGCAGCTGACCACGCCGCCCCGCCCGCCGCGCTCGGCGATCCACGCGGCGATCGCGTCCAGCCAGGGCGCCCGGTCGGCGTCGTCGAGCGGGTGCCCGGCGGACATCTTGGCGATGTTGGCGGCCGGGTGGAAGTCGTCGGCCTCGGCGTAGACCACCCCGAGCCGCTCGGCCAGCAGCCCGCCGACCGTGGACTTCCCCGACCCCGACACCCCCATGACCACGACCACCGGCAGCGCCCCCTCGGACACCGAGCCGGACACCTTCGTGGGTTCGGGCGCGGACTCGGACGTGGATCCGGGCGCGGTCCCGGCCGGTCCCGCGGGCCCGGCCGCCTCAGCCGTCATCGCTCCTGCCTCCTGCTGTGTACGTCCGGTACGGCTACGCGCCGGCGTACGGCCCGGCGCGGGCCTACGGCGGCGTCCCGACATCTGACCACCATAGGTACTACTTATTCAAGCCGCTGTGATGCAAACGTCATACGACTGTGGTGGCCCGTAGGCTGTCGCCATGCCCGAGCACCTCCACTCCCGCGTGCTGGCCGAACTCGGCCAGGCCATCGCCTCCGGTGAGCACCCGCCGGGCACGGTGCTGCGCATCGACGAGCTGGAGGCCCGCTACGGCGTCTCGCGTACGGTCGTCCGCGAGGCGGTGCGGGTGCTGGAGGCGATGCACCTCGTCGAGACCCGCCGCCGGGTCGGGATCACCGTGCGCCGCACCGAGGAGTGGAACGTCTTCGACCCGGCCGTCATCCGCTGGCGGCTCGCGGGCACCGACCGCTCCCGCCAGTTGCGCTCCCTGACCACGCTCCGCACCGCCGTCGAGCCGGTCGCCGCCGGACTGGCCGCGCAGGCCGCGACCCCCGGGCAGTGCCGCGAACTGACCGTGCTGGCAGCGGAGATGGCCGCGGCCGGGCGCGCCGCGGACCTGGCGGCGTATCTCGTCCACGACATCGCCTTCCACCGCGTGATGCTCACCGCGTCCGGCAACGAGATGTTCGCCCGGCTCGGCGACGTCGTCGCCGAGGTCCTGACGGGCCGTACCGAACACCATGTGATGTTCACTGCCCCCGATCCGGCCGCCGTCACGCTCCACGTCCGGGTCGCCGAGGCGGTACGCGCCCGGGACGCGCGGGCCGCGGAGGACCTGATGCGGCAGATCTGCGTCGGCGCCCTGCGCGAGCTGGACATCCTCGCGCCTTGAGGTGCACGGGAGTTCGGGGCCCGCGCCGGATCCTGCCCCGTAAAAGGGCTGCCACGAAGGGTTACACTCCGGAACCGTGAGTGACCCCGTTCCGGAGCGGTCCGCGGAGTCCGCCGCACCCGGCACCGCGCTGCGTCTCGCCGTGGTGCTGCTCGTGGCGGCCTCGGGGGCGGTGGAGACCATCTCCTTCACCGCGCTGGACCGGGTGTTCGCCGGGGTCATGACGAGCAATCTGGCGCTGCTCGGGATGGCGGTCGGCCGCGCGCAGGGGTCGGCCGTGACCGGGGCAGTGCTGGCGCTCGGCGGCTTCGGGCTGGGCGCGGGTGTCACCGCCGGGCTCACCCGGCGCGCGTCGAGCCCGCCCGCGCACTGGTCGGGGCGGGTGACGGCGTGCCTGGCGGGGGAGGCGGCGCTGCTGGGCGCGGGCGCCGGGGTCTGGGCGGCGCTCGGCGGCACGCCGGGTGAATCGGCCCGCAACGCCCTGCAGTTCGGGGCCGCCGCCGCGATGGGCATCCAGGCCGCCGCCATGGTCGCGGCCGGCCGCTCGGCCGCGCCCACGACCTACCTGACGGGCACGCTGGCCACGTACATCGTCAAGGGCGTGGGCGCCGGCCGGCCGAGCCGCTGGGTGCCGGCCCGGCTCGGTGCGATGAGCGTGGGCGCGGGGATCTGCATGGCGGTGCTGCGGACGGCCCCGGCGTGGGCCGGGGTGCTCCCGGTGGCGCTGGTGGCATGCGCCCTGCTGGCCGCCCGCGCCGCGTCCGGACCCGGGTCCGGACCCGGACGCGGACCCGCGTCCTGGTCGCGGCTCACACGGCGGTCGCGGTGACGGTCACCGCGATGTTGCCGCGGGTCGCCTTGGAGTAGGGGCAGATCTGGTGCGCGGCTTCGGCGAGTTCCTGCGCCGTCTGCTGGTCGACGCCGCCGATACGCGGGTGCAGTGCGGCGGACAGCCCGAACTCGCCGTCCTCGTCCTGGCTGAGGGTCACCTCGGCGGTGATCTCGGTGCTGGTGAGCCGCACCTTGCGCAGCGCCGCGGCCCGGCGGAGGGCGCCGAGGAAGCAGGCGGCCCAGCCGGCCGCGAAGAGCTGCTCGGGGTTGGTCGCCGTACCGGCGCCGCCGAGCTCCTTGGGGATGGCCAGGTCGTGCTCCAGCAGGCCGTCGTCGGAGCGGGCGGTGCCGCCGTTGCGGCCCTCGCCGGTGACGTCCACGGTGGCGGTGTAGCTGACGGTCATGGCAGGAGCCCCATTCATGTGTGTGCGGCGCGCGGTCGCCGTCCGCCGCGTGGTCGTCCCGGCCGGGGTGTCCGCCCGGGACCGGCTCCTCGGTGACTGCGTCACCGGTTGAACCGGTGACGCCATCCTGGCAGGGAGGGGCGCGACCGGTCAAGTAGGTGACGCATCGTGAGACGCGTGGGCCCGGTCCGCCCGCCCGGTCCGCCCGCGCCCCGGCTCGCAGGACCGGGCCCGAGGACCCGCACGAGCCCGTACCGGCCCCGTACCGGCCCCGTACCGGCCGCGTACCGGCTCCGTACCCCCGTACCGGCCGCCCGCCGAAATCCCGTTGGCCCGCACCCTCCCGCGGTGCTGCACTGGGACGCGTGACCGCTCACCCGCCGGCCCCCGAGCGCGCCGCCCCGCCGCAGCCCTACCGCTGGTCGCTGTCCCGCTCCGGGGGCACGCGCGAGGCGCGGCTCGGCACGCTCGCCGCGGGGGCCGGCACCGCCGAGCCCTGGCACCTGCCGGAGCTGACCGTCTGCACCGGCAAGGTCCTGGCCCGCGCGCACGCCGCCGATCTGTGCTTCGTCGGCCGCTCCCTCGACAGCATGTACGACCTGCTCACCGGCGCCCTGGAGGACGCCGACGGCACCGTCCGGCTGCTCCGGCTGCCGCTGTCCGGCCTGCACGGCCGCTACGGGCAGCGCGAGCGCCGCCGGCTGCGCGAGCACTTGGCCGCCGCGGGCCTGGAACCATACGCCCTCGCCCGCCGCAGGCGGCCCGTGGCGCTGGCAGACGTCGTCGCCGGCGGCGGCACCTTCGACACCCTGCACCGCGAACTGGCCGCCTGGATCGCCGAGAGCCGCGAGCCGTGGCCGGTCGTCCGCCGCAAACTGCGCTACGTCGGCGTCACCGTCCGCGGCCGGACCTCACCGCACCACTGGCGCTGGCAGCAGTCACCGCAGTCCGCGCCCTGGGTGCGTACGCTGCCGGCCGGACACGTCGTCAACGTCTCGCTGCCGTACCGGGTCTGGACCTATTACGGCGACCACCAGCCCAAGCTCCACCGCGCCTTCCCCGCCACGCGCTGGTTCGACGACGCCGCCACCGCCCCCTGGCACCACGACGAGCTGCCCTCGGCACTGCGCGAGTCGCTGGCCCTGGTCGCGGCCGGCCGCACCCGGGCCGTACGCGGCGGCCTGGTCCGTACCCTCGCCGCGGAGCCGGCCTTCGCCGACCGGGACGTACGCGCGCTCGCCGGCGCCCTGCGCGGCCGGGGGCGCTGAGCGCGGTCTCGCGGACGCCGGGCCCGGCGTCCGGTCACCACCACACCACCGCGGCGCCGAAGAGCGCGAGCCCCAGCATGCAGGCGGCCACCGCCAGCGCCGACCCGGCCGGCAGCAGGATTGGCTGCGCGGCGTTCAGCTGCTGTATCCGGCGGTGCGCCAGCCGCAGGAAGACCAGGAAGGCCAGCGCCGCCAGGCCCACCGCGAGGGTGACGTACGTGCTCCCGCCGGGCAGCGCCTGCCGGCCCGCGAGCACCGCCACCACCGCGCAGCTCAGCGTGGTGCGGCGCCATGCCAGCCGGGTCCGCTCCGGTTGCAGGCCCGGGTCGCGGTCGGTCTCGACCGGCTGCCGGCGGGTCATCCCGCCCAGCCCGCGACCACCACGCCCACCATCGCCAGCGCGATCACCGCCACGATCAGCGCCAGCACCGCGGGGAAGCGGGACACCGGCAGGTTCGCGCCCTGCCGCATCGCCCGCTCGCACCGCACCCAGTGGTTGACCGCCCGCAGCGTGCACGCCACCCCGCCCGCGAGCAGCGCGAGGGCGAGCGCGACCCGCGCCCAGTGCGTCAGATGGTCGGTGAGGAACTGGTCGACGGCGAAACCGCCGCCGATCAGCGCGAGCGCGGTGCGGATCCAGGCCAGGAAGGTCCGCTCGTTGGCGAGCGAGAAACGGTAGTCCGGGGTCTCGCCCTCCTCCTGGACCCTGGCCGGCGCGAACCACAGCCGGACGGCGTCACGAGCGGCGTCCAGCTGGTCGAAAACGCTCACCCGACCACACTAAGCGGTCAGGTCCTGGCCCACCCGCGGAGCCCCCCGCCTTCGCCTCCGCCTGCCCGTGACCCGCCGCGGACCCCCGGCCCCGCGCCCCACCCGCGGTGCCGGGGGCCCGGCTCATCGGCGGCGGCGCTGCAACGCGGCGTACACGAGCACCACCACCGCCACGACGAGGATCACGGACACCACGACCAGCGCGGTGTGCCCGCCGCCCGACCCCCGGTCCGGGTCGGGCGCGATGTCGGCGAGCAGCACGGCGGAACGGTTCGCGATCACTTGGCGCCTCCGGTGGCGGCGGTCCGCGGGCCCGTCCCGAGGACGAGCATCAGCAGGACGGGGAATTCCAGATAGGCGTGGTAACTGGCCAGCGCCGCGTAGAGCGACGTGCCCTGGTCGTAGTCGCTGACGAACAGCGCGGCGAGCGCCGCGCCCGCGCCCAGGCCCAGCGCCCATGCCCGGCGGGCGTTCAGCACCGGTACCCGCCGCTCGAACGCGGCGGTGGTGTCCGGCGCGTAGCGCGGCATGAACCACACCCACACCAGGTAGTGCATGAGCGCCATGAACGCGAAGACGGTCACGAAGCGCAGGTCGGCGCCGCTGTGCAGCCAGGCCGGCGGGGTGTAGGCCACCGAGAGCCGCCTGGTCCAGTCCGAGCCGCCGCCCATCAGCGGGTCCAGCGCGCCGGCCAGGATCAGCGCCGGGATCACCACGACCCACCCGACCTGGACGGCCCGGAACAGCCGCCGCCCGCGCCGCATGCCGCGCGACCACTCCCACAGGAAGAACAGCGGCACGACGTTGTGCAGATGCGTGAGCACCACGAAGTGGTACGCCGGGAAGCTCAGCGACGCCGTCGCCGCCGCGGCGATCCCCGCGCCCGCCGCGGCCAGCGCCCACGGGCGGTGCCGCAGCGCGTACGCGCAGGCCGCCGCGAGCAGCCCGTACGCCAGCAGGATCTCGGCGTCGCGCGTCCCGGCCGACGCGGGCAGCACCCGGCACACCACGACGCCGGTGATCAGCACGGCCAGCAGCCGCAGGAACGGGCCCTTCAGCACCTGCTCGAAACGGCCCGCCATATAGCGCAGCTCCAGCACATTGTGCAGGATGCCGAGGCTCGCCAGGCCCACCACCGCGGTGCCGGCCGGCATCCGCAGCGACAGCGCCAGCACGGCGACGGTCAGCAGCGCGAAGCCGGCGACGGGCGCGGCGCCCACCGCCCGGGCCTCGTCCCCGCCTGGTCCGTTCCCGCCTGCCCTGCCCGCGCCCGCGCCGTTGGCGCCTCTCCATGGCCGCCGGCCGAGCACCCCGCCGGCGGCCACCCCCGCACTGGCCATCGCTTCCCTCCCCGTGACACGATCCGGCCGTGTCGTACCCCGTGGCCCTCGCCCTCACCGTCGCGACCGAGGTGCCCGTCTACACGGCCGCGCTGGCCGCCGCGGCCGGCTCCCCGCCGCTGCGTACGGCAGGCGTCGCCGTGATGGTCAACCTTGTGACGCACCCGCCGCTGTGGTGGTTCCTCCGCCATGTGCCGGGCGGCGCCTACTGGCCCGCCTTCGCCGCCGCGGAGGCCGCGGTGCTGCTGGTCGAGGGCGCGCTGCTCGCCCGCGCACTGCGGCTGCGCGGCCCGGCGCCCTATGCCGCGTCGGCGGCGGCGAACGCGGTGTCCGTCCTGGCGGGGTTCCTGCTGCTGTGAGGGCGCGCGGCGCGGCTGCGTACATTGCCACGCCGCTGCGTATTGCCGAGCCTGCGCATTGGGCCGAGCCTGCGCCTTATGCCGGGCCGTGCGCGTATTGCCGAGCCTGTCCCTTGGGCCGGGCACTGCACCTATTGCCGAGCCTGCGCCCTATGCCGAGCCCCGCGCCCATGGCCAAGCCGCGGCCCCGGTCAAGAAGCCGCCCTCACGCCCGCTCCGGGTGCTCCGCCCACCAGTCGCGCAGCCTGCGGTAGGCGGCCAGGCCGTCCGGCACCCACTCCCACTCGGTGAGCCGGCCGGCCAGCTCCTCCTCGGTGAGGAAGCCGTGCCAGGCGACCTCCGTCACCTGCGGGGACACCGGCAGGTCGCACCGCACCTGGTAGACCGCCGACCACCAGCTGTGCCCGTCCTCCTCGTACAGGAAGCGGAACAGCGGCTCGGGCTGCGGCAGCCCGCTGACGCCCAGCTCCTCCTCGGCCTCCCGGAGCGCGGCCTCGTCGTACGACTCGCCCGTGCCCAGCACGCCGCCGACGAACATGTCGTACAGCGAGGGGAAGACCAGCTTCCCGGCGGTGCGCCGGTGCACGAACACCCGTCCGGCACCGTCGCGTACGAGCACGAAGGCCGTACGGTGGCGCAGCCCGCGCGCGTACGCCTCCGCGCGCCGGGCCTGCCCGACCACGACGTCGTGCTCGTCGACGATGTCCAGGACCTCGTCCGCGCTGAGCCCGGCGGACCCGTCCGCCGCCTGCCCCGTCCGCCCGCCGTCCGCCGCGATCCCCGCCGTTTCCGCACCGTCGCTCATACCGCGATTCAACCACCCCGCCCGTGTGCCCCCCTTGCGCGGTCTTGCGCGCCGCGAAGGGCGGCAAGGATGATGCGGGCGCAGTCCAAAGCCCGGGATCGACGTGACGGGAGAGACGGGTGAGCGTACGGCGGCAGGCCCTGCGGATCGCGAACTGCTCGGGCTACTACGGCGACCGGCTGTCGGCCGCGCGCGAAATGGTCGAGGGCGGCCCGATCGACGTCCTCACCGGCGACTACCTGGCCGAACTGACCATGATGCTGCTCTGGAAGGCCAGGGCCCGCGACCCGGGGGCCGGCTACGCGCTGTCCTTCCTGGCCCAGATGCGCGATGTGCTCGGCAGCTGCCTGGAGCGCGGCGTCAAGGTCGTGGTCAACGCCGGCGGCCTCAACCCGGCCGGGCTCGCCGCGAAGCTGCGCGAACTGGCCGCCGTGGCGGGGCTGCACCCGGCGGTCGCCCACGTCGAGGGCGACGACCTGCTGGCCCGGCTGCCCGGACTCCAGGCGGCGGGCCACGACTTCGCCCACCTCGCGACCGGCGTCCCGCTCGCCGGCTCCGGCGTGCAGCCGCTCACCGCCAACGCCTACCTCGGCGGCTGGGGCATCGCGCGGGCGCTGCGCGCGGGCGCGGACGTCGTGATCTGCGGCCGGGTCACCGACGCCTCCCTCGTCGTCGGCCCCGCCGCCTGGGCGTACGACTGGGCCCTCGACGACTGGGACGCGCTGGCCGGCGCGGTCGCCGCCGGCCACATCATCGAGTGCGGCACGCAGGCCACCGGCGGCAACTACTCCTTCTTCACCGAGATCCCCGACCCCGTCCACCCCGGCTTCCCGATCGCCGAGGTCGCCGCGGACGGCTCCAGCGTCATCACCAAGCACCCCGGCACCGGCGGCGCGGTCACCGTCGACACCGTCACCGCGCAACTGCTCTACGAGATCGACCGCCCCCGCTACCTCAACGCCGACGTCGTCGCCCGCTTCGACACGATACGGCTCAGCCAGCAGGGCCCCGACCGGGTCGCGGTCGGCCCCGTCGCGGGGGAGCCCGCGCCGGAACACCTCAAGGTGTGCCTCAACCACCGCGGCGGCTACCGCAACGCGGCGACCTTCGTGCTCACCGGGCTGGACCTCGACGCCAAGGCCGACTTCTGCGAGGCCACGCTGCGCGACGCCACCGGCGGCCCGGCCGGCTTCGCCGCGTACGAGCTGCGGCGCGAGCACGGGGGGAGCTGCGACCGGCTCACCCTCACCGTCAAGGACGCCGACCCCGAGGTCGCCGGGCGCGGCTTCTTCACCGCCGTCGCCGGGTCGGCGCTCGCCGGCTACCCGGGGCTGTACCTGGAGCACGCGAGCGCGCGGGCCACCGAATTCGGCGTGCACTGGCCGGCGTTGATCGCGGCGCAGGAGGTCGAGGCGGTGGCCGTACTGGCCGACGGGACCCGGCTGGCGGTACCGCGACCGCCGACCGCACCGCCCCAGGTGCCGCCGGGACCGCCCGCCGCCGACGCCGTACCGCCGCAGCCCCAGCCGCCGCTGGCCGCGCTGCCCCACGCCGGGCGGGCCGGGCGCCCCGAGCCGTACGAGCCGGGCTCGGGCCGGACGGTACGGCTGCCGCTGGGCACGCTGCTCGGGGCGCGCTCCGGCGACAAGGGCGGCGACGCCAACGTCGGGGTCTGGGCCCGCGACGAGCGCGGCTACCAGTGGCTGAGCGGCTACCTCGACGTCCCCCGGCTGCGGGCCCTGCTCCCGGAGACCGCCCGGCTGCCCGTCAGCCGCCACGAGCTGCCCAACCTGCGGGCCGTCAACTTCGTCGTCCACGGCCTCCTCGGCGACGGCGTCGCCGCCTCCACCGGCGCGGACCCCCAGGCCAAGGCCCTCGGCGAACGCCTGCGCGGCTGCCTCGCCGACATCCCCGAGCACCTGGTGGACCTCCCGCAGAGCCCGTACGCAACGCTCCCGGAGGACTGAGCCGCCCCTCGTGTACGCCTCCTGGCCCGAGCCGGCCGACAGGCCCGAGCGAAGCGTGCCACGAGCAGTGGGGCCCGGGTAGCCGGCCGCCGGGCGCAGCCTCCACTCCGCCTGCCTCCCGCGTACGTACGTAGGCCCAGGGGATGATCGGGGCATGAGCAACCTCGACGTGAAGCCCGCGGCCACCGTCTGCGGCGGCCGTCAGAACGTGTCCGCCGCCCCCGTCCGCGACCTGCTCACCAGCCGCACCGTGCCGCTCGGCGAGAGCACGCAAGTGCGCCGGCTGCTGCCGAACCTGGGCCGGCGCATGGTCGGCGCCTGGTGCTTCGTCGACCACTACGGCCCCGACGACATCGCCCGCGAACCCGGCATGCAGGTCCCGCCCCACCCGCACACCGGCCTGCAAACGGTGAGCTGGCTCCACGACGGCGAGGTGCTGCACCGCGACAGCCTCGGCAGCAAGCAGACCGTACGCCCCCGCGAACTCGGCCTCATGACGTCCGGCCACGGCATCTCGCACTCCGAGGAGTCCCCCCGCGACCACGCCCGCTACCTGCACGGAGCCCAGCTGTGGGTCGCCCTCCCCGGCACCCACCTGACCGTCCCGCCGGCCTTCGAGCACCACGCGGAACTCCCCACCGTCACCGGCGGCAACGGCCTGCACGCCACCGTCATCCTCGGCGAACTCGACGGCACCCGCTCACCCGGCACCACCTACACCCCCCTCGTCGGCGCCGACCTCACCCTCGCCGAGGGCACCGACACCCGCCTCCCCCTCCACCCCGACTTCGAGTACGCCGCCCTCGCGATGTCCGGCGAAGCCGAAGTCGACGGCGTCCCCCTCACCCCCGGCTCCCTCCTCTACCTCGGCACCGGCCGCCCCCACCTCCCCCTCCGCGCCCCCACCCCAGCCTCCCTCATGCTCCTGGGCGGCGAACCCTTCGCCGAACGCATCGTCATGTGGTGGAACTTCGTCGCCCGCTCCCACGACGACATCGCCCAGGCCCGCGCCGACTGGACCACCGGCCCCCGCTTCGGCGAGGTCCACGGCTACGCAGCCCCCCGCCTCGAAGCCCCACCCCTCCCCCCGACCCCCCTCAAGCCCCGCGGACGCGAGCGCTGAACCGGCCCTTCCCTCCGAGGGTGCGGGAGCCGACGCTAGGGCTCTGGCTGGACGGCGTGCCGTTGGCGTTGAGCGGTGGGATGCCGGGTTGGCGGGGGTGCTAGATGTGCGCCCTGACCTGCTTGACGGGGTGTCCGAGCGCGTTGGCGAGGGTGGTGAGTTCTTCGTCGCTGAACCAGTTGCGCTCGGGGTTCCAGATGGCGATCTCGAAGCGTGCGAAGCCGCAGGGCCAGTTCGGCGACGATGGCCACCGTGCGGTCGGCTGCCGCCTGGTCGGGCTGCCACTGCGGGTCGGTCGGAATCACCGACAGGACGTCGTCGCTCATGCGCTCTCTCGCTTCGTCGGACGGGGAAGCTTGCTTCCTGGCGGAGCGATGTTATCGAGCGCATGTTCGGGCCGTGGTCGCGCGAAACGGCTTGGCCGGGTGCAGGCGGACGTTGTCCCGGACCAGGACGGCCGGGCTGCCGGCTGGTAAGCCCCCCGCGGGCCGACGCAGTTGGTTGACTGTGGGCATGACCTCCGCGATGTTCGAGACCGACACGCCCGACCCGATCGCCTACCTCGACTGGCTTGCCGCGAGCGATCTGGGCCGGGCGTACAAGAAGCGCATGCTTGAGGAGCTCGATGTCCGGGCCGGGCAGACGGTGGTGGATCTCGGGTGCGGGCCCGGGACGGATCTCGGTGCGCTGGCCGAGGCGGTCGGCGGAGCCGGGGCCGTGATCGGGCTTGACCACGACCAGGTCGCGGTGGACGCCGCGGCCGAGCGGACGGTGGGGGAGGACGTCGTCGACGTCAGGAGCTGCGACGTGCACGAGCTTCCGCTGGCGGACCGCAGCGCCGATCGCGCCCGCACCGACCGGGTGTTGCAGCACGTGGCCGACCCCGCCCGGGTGCTGGGCGAGGTACGACGGGTGCTGCGGGCCGGGGGGCGGCTCGTCATGGGGGAGCCGGACTGGGGCACGTTGACCGTCGACCACCCGGACGGCGACCTGTCGCACGCCTATACGCGCTACGTCACGGAGAAGGCCGTGGCCAACGCGCGTATCGGGAGCCGGCTGCCGCGGCTGGCGGCGGACGCCGGGTTCGCGGTACCCGCCGTCCTCCCCGTGACCCCGGTTTTCCGCGACGCCGGGGCCGCCGACAAGGTCCTCGGGCTGGAGCGCAACACCCGTCGCGCCGTCGCCGCCGGCTACCTCACCGAGGACGGCGCGTGGCGCTGGCTGGACCACCTCGCGAGCGGGTTCTTCCTCGCCACGGTGACGTTCTACATCGTCGTCGCCGACGCGTGAGCGCCCCCCGGCCGGCGGGCGGAGCCGTGGAGCACCGGCGTGGTAGCGTCCCGGCGGAGGCTGAAAACGCCGGCCCCGGACGAGATGTGCGCCGTACCCGGCCCGCCAAGACGACGCACTCGGGAGACGTCATGGCCGCAGGCACGCACCTCGTCGATTTCGGCAGCCCGGTTCCCCGGCCCCGCGACCTGGACGTCCGGTGGATCCACGGCTCCCCGTCGGCCAAGCACAACACCGACCCGGACATCCAGGTCCACGCCTACGACGAGCACACCGTCATCCTGCGGCAGAACATGGCGGTCCACTTCGAGGCGCCGTTCCTCTTCCTGCTCTTCGGCAACACGCAAGCAGTGCTGATCGACACCGGAGCCACCGCGTCGGCCGAGTTCTTCCCCCTGCGCCAGGTCGTGGACGAACTCGTCGATAAATGGCTCGCCCGCCACCCGCGCCCCGACTACCGCCTGCTGGTGCTGCACACGCACGCCCACGGCGACCACATCGCGGGCGACGGCCAGTTCGCCGACCGCCCCGGGACGACAGTGGTCGGCGCCGACCTCGGCACGGCCTGGAAGCACTTCGGCTTCGACCGGGACCCCGCGGCCGTGGCCCGGGTCGATCTGGGCGGCCGGGTGCTGGAGTGCCTCGCCACCCCCGGGCACCACGAGGCAGCGGTCACGTACTACGACCCGTGGACCGGCTTCCTGCTCACCGGCGACACCGTCTATCCCGGCCGGCTCTACGTCAACGACTGGCCCGAATTCACCCGCACCATCGACCGGCTGATCGACTTCTGCGGGCGCAGACCGGTCACCCACGTCCTGGGCTGCCACATCGAGATGACCACGGAACCGGGCGTGGACTACCCGGTGCGCACCACCTACCAGCCGCACGAACCCCCGCTGCAGCTGACCACCGACCACCTGCGCGAGATCCGCGCCGCCCTCGCCGAGCTCGCCGACCGGCCCCGGCGACTCGCCCGCCCGCGCTTCGTCGTCTACCCGAACTACTGAGCCGGCTCCGTCCGCCGAGGCATGAGCCCGCAGGCCCGACGTGCTGCCGGCCGGGCTCCGCCGCGGTGTGCGCGGCCGAGGGACGACGACGCGCCACGCCGTCAGCGCACGACCGATGAGTTTGCGGCTCCCGGCCGGTCCACGCTCGTGACATGACACCGAAGAAAGGACACCGGCATGTCGGAGCTTCTCGTCGACTTCATCACCACCCTCGACGGCTACGCGTCGGGAGAGGGCTGGCCCGGCTTCTGGGGACTTGAGGGCCCGGAGTACCTCGCATGGCTCGGCGAGCAGCCCGAGGCCACCTACCTGATGGGCGCGAACACCTACCGCCTGATGTCGGGCTTCGCCGCCGGCGAGGTCCCGGCCGGCCAGGACGAGTTCAGGCCCGAGGAGGAGGCGTCCGTCGACGAGCTGACGCAGGCGCCCAAGGTGGTGTTCTCCTCCTCCCTGGAGGACCCGCTGACGTGGGCCAACTGCACGCTCGTCCGCGACGACGCCGTCGAGGCGGTCCGCGCCCTGAAGGCGGCCGGCACGGGGCTGCTCAGCACGATCGGCAGCATCAGCCTGTGCCGCTCCCTGCTGCGCGCCGGGCTCGTCGACCGCTTCCGGGTGGTGATGTTCCCGGTGATCACCGGGGCCACGGGCGAAGAGCGCATCTACGACGGCTACCCGGACGTCGCCCTGGAGATGACCGAGCACCGCACCTTCGACGGCCGCACCCAACTGGTCGAGTACAAGCCCCGCGTCCTCGACCACCCGCCGCTCGGCGCCCCCGCCTGAGACCCCCACCCGTGCGCCCCGCGGCGGGGCGGGGGAGCGGCCCCGCCGCGGGGCGGTCTGTGGGGGGATCAGCTGAGGGTGATGCTGTCCAGCTCCGCGTAGCCGGTGCCGCCGGAGAAGCCGGGGGAGCCCTTCGCCAGGCGGATCATGTTGTAGCCGGCCTTCAGGTTCACGGAGACGCTCGCCTGGCCGGTGGGGTGGCCCCAGCCCGAGGAGGTCGCGGGGTAGGTGACCGTCGACCACGCGCCGCCGTTGTAGGCGAGCCCCTGCGTGGCGGTGGCGCCGGTGGCATTGGCGTACTTGATGGCCATCGTGTACGTCTTCGCGGTCGGGACGTTCACGAGGAAGTCCACGAAGCTGTCCGTGCGCATGTCGGTGTTGTTGTCGATCTGCCCGACGTAGCCGCCGCCCGACGCCGACGTGGAGGTGAAGCGGTTGGCGTTGACGACGGTGGCGTTCTCCGCCTCGTACGTCTGCTGCCAGCTCGGCACGCCCGACGTCGGGGTGATGAGCAGCTGGTACGCCTTGACCGCGTCCATGCCGCTGACCGGCACCGAGATGCTGCCGTCCGAGGCCACGGTGTAGGTCGCCGTCGACACGGTCACCGGAGCGGCTTCGTTGGTGTGCCGGCCGGTGTTCTCGGTACGGGACAAGGTCACCTTGACCTGCGAGCCGAGCACGCCAAGACCGGTCACCCGCACCGTGTTGCTGCCGCTGTCACCGCCGAAGACCACGTTGACCTGCTTGCGGCTCGCGTCGTAGGAGGCGACGCCGTCGAGCCAGGACTGCGGCACCGTCTGGACGATGTTGCCGGACTGGTCGCCGTACCACTTGTAGGCCCAGTAGGACGCGGTGGGCTGGTTGTTGTAGAGCAGCCCGTTCAGCGTCCCGGCCTCGTACCAGTACGCGCGCTCCGCGTCGTGCACGCCGGCCCGCTCGAAGGCGGCCATGTAGTGGACGGCGACGCTGGGCTGGTCGACCTGCCCCGTCGAGGCGTACTCGTTGATGGAGACGGGGATGTGCGCCAGGCCCAGCGACGTCTCGATCGCGCGGAAGTCGTTCACGTGCGCCTGGACGTTCTGGTAGCTCTGGTCCTGCAACTCGTGCCACACCGCGACCGCCGGCAGCGTGCCGGTGTTCTTGGCGTTGGTCATGAAGTCGAGCATCCAGGCGTGGTTGTACGCCGACTCGCCCGGCCCGACGATGGGCGTCGTGGTGTCGATGGCGCGGATGTCCTTGTACGTACGCGTCCACGCCGCGTCGTACGTCCCCGCGTTGCCGCCCGTGCTGGTCGTCCAGTTGGCGTCGGGCTCGTTCCAGATCTCGTAGCCCGCGATGTTGGTCGTGGTGTTAGCGCTCACACGCGCCTTCACCATAGTGGCGACCTTCGACTCCCAGTCCGCCCAGCTGACCCAGTTGTACGGGAAGGTCTTGAAGATGTCCGGCAGTCGCACGTACTGCTGGGCCCCGGCGTTGGTGACCTTGCCGGCCACCCCGAGCGCGTCGCAGCAGGGGTGGGTCGCGCCGTTCCCGAGCTGCTGCGTGCCCGGCGGGGGCTGGGTGAACGTGTTGGCGTGCAGCGGGTAGAGCTGGTCGAGGGGCGGGGTCGTGCCGGTGTCGACGCCGTAGAGGCCGCCCGCCGCCACGTGCGTGACCGGGCGGACCGTCGTACCCACGTTGACGGTCAGGGTGTTGCCGGCGGCGTGGGCGGGGGAGGCGGCGCCGAATGTGAGCGCTATCAAGAGGGCGGTCAGCGCGGTGTGCGGCAGCACCCGCCGCGCGAACCGCCGGTGGGCGGGCGCGGCCTGACGGGCGGGCCGGTCCGGCGGACCGGCGCAGGAGGACGAGGCAGGAATGTATGCGGACAAGTCTGGCTCCCTGACTGTGGAGTTGGCCGAATCTGAGGAAGCGCTTCCCCAGGCAGGCACGGCATCTGCCGTGCGACCGGGCGGAGGAAGCGCCGAGGGTGGGACGCCTCAGGCGGTATGCAGAGCGCAGGAAACACCTGGCCTGGGCCAGGCCGTTCGTGTTGCCGCGATGTTCCCGAAGGGTGAACGGCTTGTCAATACACCGCACACGAGGACCGCTTGCCGGGCATGCGCTCGCCGGCAGGGCGCAGACGGGGCGCCGGGAGGGCATCAGCAGGGGAAGCGCTTCCCCACCTGCTCAGTCCGTCGCCGTGGACTCCCGCACCACCAGCGAGCAGCCGTGCAGCCGTACCCCGCTGCCGACCGGCCGGCCGTCGATCATCCCGAAGAGATCGCGCACCGCCGCCGCGCCGAGGACTTCGAGGTTCATGTCGACGGTGGTCAGCGGGGGATCGGTCTCCAGCGCGAACACCGCCCAGTTGTCGTAGCCGGTGACCGCCACGTCGTCCGGCACCCGGCGGCCGTGCTCGCGTACCGCCTCGACCGCGCCCGCCGCGAGCTGGTCCGAGCCGCACACGATCGCCTGGAGCCCGGGGTGCTCCGCCAGCAGCCGCCGTGCGGCCAGCCGGCCGGCCCGCTGCGACCACGCCGTGTGGACCACCGGCGCGGCGAGGGCGAGGCCGTGCCGCTCCAGGACCGCCCGCGTCCCGCCGTCGCGCTCCCGTACCGCCCGCCCGGTACGCGGACCGGTCACCACCGCGAGCCGATCGCGCCCGGTCCCGACGACATGCCCGGCCACCGCCTCGGCGCCGGCCCGGTCGTCCGGCACATGCGCCACGCCTCCCGCGCCCGTCTCGCCGTAGACGTATGTGACCGGCAGCCCCGGCAGGTCCACCCGCGGGGTGACCGCGTTGTTGTCCCCCACGACGAGGACGCCGTCGACCTTGCGCTCGCGGAAGCGGTCGACGATCGCCCGCAGCCTGGCCTCGTCCCCGCGGGCGTCGCCGACGATCATGCTCAGGTCGATCTCGCCGAGCGCCTCCTCCGCCCCCAGCAGGATGGGCAGCACGAACCGGTGGGCGAGGCTGTCCACCACCACGAGCCCGACGCTCCCGCTGCGCCCGCTGCTCAGGCCGCGGGCGATGCGGTTCGGGGTGTACGACAGCTCCCGCGCGGCCCTGAGCACCCGGGCCCGGGTCTGCGCGGAGATCCGCCCCTGCCCGTTGACGGCCTTGGAAGCCGTCGTGAGCGACACCCCCGCGCGGTGTGCCACCTCGCTCAGCGTCACCGCGCGCTCCGACCCCATGCGGTGATTGTCGCAGGCGGCTTCGGCGACAGGTCCGGCAATGGCCGCGGCCGTGACTCCGGCCATGACGGCGACCGCGGCACCCGCCGAGACCCCCGTACGGCAGCCGCCCGCCGCAGGCGCTCCGCGCTCAGGCCGAGTCGCGGACGACCAGCCGGCACGCGACCGTCTCCACCCCGCTC
>NZ_JAATEJ010000003.1 GCF_012034175.1 Actinacidiphila epipremni | reverse complement strand
GATCATGCCGATTGTGCAGAAACGGCCTATGCCGACGGCATACCATCCGCACCATCGGTAGTACGCACGACAGGAGCACCGCCGTGACCACCACAGCAGAGGGACCGACCGGCCGTATCGGCCGCGCGGCACCCGTCGTCGAGTCCACCCGCCAGGTCGGTTCGTACCTGGCGCTGACCTTCGACGACGGTCCGCATCCGGTCCACACCCCCCGTCTGCTGTCCGTGCTCAAGGAGCGCGGGGTCACGGCGGTCTTCTGCCTCTGGGGCGCGCACGCGCTCGCGCACCCGGAGATCGTCCGGGCGATCGTGGCGGACGGCCACCAGCTGGGCAACCACGGCATGCACCACGACGACATGGCGGACTGGCCGCAGGAGCGGATCCGCGAGGACCTGGAGCAGACCTCGGCGGCGATCAGGGCGGCCGTGCCCGGGGTCGCCGTCCCGTACTTCCGGGCCCCCTTCGGCAGCTGGGGCCGCACCCCCGAGGTGGCCCGGCGGCTCGGCATGGTGCCGCTCGGCTGGCGGGTCGCGGCCGAGGACTGGGAGCCGCCCGGCACGCAGGAGCTGGTCCGGCGGGTGGAGAGCCGGCTCACGCCCGGCGCGGTGGTGCTGCTGCACGACGGGGGCGGCGACCGCTCGCAGACCGTCGAGGCCGTCGAGGCGCTGCTGCCCCGGCTCGCGGCCCGCGGCTGGCACTTCACGGGCCCGGCCCGCCGCTGCTGAGAGCCCGGCTGAGCGCCCCTGGTCCTGCGGGGCGAACCCGCAGGTCAGCGCGGCAGCGTTCACCCGAACGGCGTGCGGCGGCTGTCCGTACCCCCGGTTCGGCCGGAGGCTGGTGGGCATGCAGTCGTACCGGGCCATGCTGCTGTCGGGTCTGACGGCGCTGGTCTTCCTGGGGGCGTGCTCCACACCGGGACGCCCGGTGCAGGGGCCGACGCACCCGCGTGCCGTGCTGCACCCGGCGGTGCTGCGGCCGGTCATCGTCGGGCGCGCGGGCTGGCACGCCGACCAGGCGTCGGTGCGCGCCGGGCTGGTCTACGACCGGTCGGTGCGCGCGGTCTTCATCCACCACACCGACAACCCCAACGACTACGACTGCGCCAAGGACGTCCCGGCGATGCTGCTCGCCCTCGAACAGCGGCACATCGCGCTGGGCTGGGACGACCTCGGCTACAACTTCGTCGTCGACCGCTGCGGCGGCATCTACGAGGGCCGCACCGGCAGCATCGACCGGGACGTGCGCGGCGCCCACACCGAGGGCTTCAACACCGACACCCTCGGCATAGCGGCGCTCGGCAACTTCGGGCCCGGCCAGCCCGTGCCGCAGCCGATGCTGCGGGCGATCGCCGAGATAGCCGCCTGGAAGCTCGACCCGTCGGTGAGCCCGCTCGGCCACGTCCGGCTGGTGTCCAGCAATGACGGCAGCCGCTTCCCCAAGGGCACGGCGGTCTCGCTCAACGTCGTCTCCGGCCACCGCGACGTCTACGAGACCGACTGCCCGGGCCAGGCCCTCTACGACGCCCTGCCGTGGATACGCAAGACCGCCGCGGCCCTGCGCGCCAAGGCGACCTACCCGGGCTGAGCCCGGCGCGCGGGGCGCCTCAGTGCGTCGCCGCCACGTACGCCGACCAGATCTGCGCCGGGAAGCGGCTGCCGGTGTGCTCGGGCTCGCGGCTGCCGGTCGTGCCGGTGAGCGGCTGGAGTTGCTGCGTCTTGGGGTCGATACGGAAGAGGGCGACGGCCGTTGCTGCCGACGTGTCGTAACCGGCGTAGTAGGCCGAGGTGTTGTCCGGCGCGGTCCCCTCGACGCCGGCCAGGCCGCCGCCGCGGGCGAGCGCGTCGCCCACCTCGCCGGCCACCGTGGGGCTGAACGGGTGCGTGACGGCCGGGCCTTGCACGGGCACGCGCTCGCCGTCGCGGGTGACGCGCAGCACCGAGTACGGGTCGGTGTGCGTACCGCGTGCGGCGAAGGTGGCGTAGGCGCCGGCGACCCGGATCGGGCTCGGCGTGGCGGTGCCGAGCGAGAACTGCGGTATCTGCTCGGCGAATCCGCTGTCCGGCAGCAGCCCGGCGTCCACCGACGCCTTGCGCACCCGGTCGATCCCGACATCCATCCCGAGCTGCACGATCGGCGTGTTGACGCCGTTCGCGACCGCCTCCCGCAGCGGGATCCTCCCCCATGAACGGCCGCCGTCGTTGGCCACCTTCACGATCTTCCCGTCCAGGCTCCAGTACGGGCCCTCGGGCGTCATGACGGGCGTCCTGTCGTCGCCGTCGTAGAGCGTGCCGGGGGTGACGGGGGTACGGGGCGCGTCGCGGACCAGCTGGACGCCGTCGCGCAGGCCCGCGGCGTAGACGAAGGGCGCGTAGGCGGTGCCGACGGGCACGATGGAGATGTTGGCGTCGTCGAAGCCCTGCGTGACGTAGCCCGGGCCGCCGTAGAGGGCGAGGATACGGCCGTCGGTGCCGACCGAGGCCGCGCCGACCCGGACGTCGCGGTCGGCGGCGCGGCCGGCCGGGCGCAGCGCGGCGAGCCGGCCCTGGACGGCGGAGGTGAGCGCGTCCACCCGGGGTTTGTCGAAGGTCGTGTAGATCTGGTAGCCGCCGCGGTCGAACTCCTCGTCGGTGATGCCGCTGTGCGCCGCGATGTACGCGCGGGCGGTGTCGACGAGGTAGCCGGTCTGGCCGCCGAGCCCGGCCGGGCGGGGCGGCGGGAGCGGTTCGGGGAAGGCGGTGATACGGGCCCGGTCGGCGCGCGAGAGGTGGCCGGTGCGCACCATCCGGTCCAGCACCCACGACCAGCGCTGCACGGCACGCTTGTGGTTCGCGGCGCTGACCGCCGGGTCGTAGAGCCCGCCGCCCTTGAGCAGGGCGGCGATGAACGCGCTTTCGCTGACGGTGAGTTGGGAGACGTCCTTGCCGTAGTACGCCTTGGCGGCGCGCTGGACGCCGTAGGCGCCGCGGCCGAACCAGCTGGTGTTGAGGTAGCCGTCGAGGATGGTGTCCTTGCTGAGCTTCCGGTCGAGCTTGACCGCGAGGAAGATCTCGGTGGCCTTGCGGGACAGGGTGCGGTCCTGGTTGAGGTAGACGTTCTTGACGTACTGCTGGGTGATGGTGGAGCCGCCCTCCGTCTCGCCGCCGGTCGCCATGGACGCCACCGCGCGGGCGATGCCCTTCACGGAGATGCCGGGGTCGGAGTAGAAGGACGCGTCCTCGGCGGCCAGCACGGCGTTCTGGGTGGCCTTCGGGATGCGGCTGAGCGGCATGGACTGCCGGTCGATCGGGCCGACGCGGGCCATCTCGGTACCGTCGGCCCAGTAGTAGACGTTGTCCTGCTGGGTGGCGAAGGCGTTGAGGTCGGCGGGGATGCGGGTGTGCTGGTAGCCGTAGCCGACCAGGCCGGCGAGCAGCGCCAGCACCCAGCAGCAGGCCAGCGCCGCCTGCCGCCCCGAGGGCAGCCAGCGGCGCACCCCGCGCCGCCCGGGCCGCGGATAGCGCGGACGCAGCGCCCGGCCCGCGGCCCGCAGCCCCGCCCGCGGGTGCCGCACACCGTGCCGCACGCCGTCGCGCAGAGCCGCGCCCCGCCGCCGTACGCCCGCCGGGAAGGCCGCCGCCCGCCGCCGTATCCCCGTCCGCCCCTCCGGCCCGCGTCGCGGCACCGTCCCCACCTCCCGGCCCGTGCGTGCGCCCCGGGCGGCACGCCCGCGGCGGCGGCCACCGTAGGAAGCGCAACGGGACCGGACCGGGATGGGAAGGCGACAGCTTGGTAACAGCCGTGGCGGGAGGGGCAGTTGCCGTCCTGTGACAGTTCGGGCCAGCCGCGGTCATGAAGCGCTCGCAGGGTCGGGGCCATGGGAATTGCCAGCCGACTCCCCCGCCTGCGCCGCCGCCGCAGCGGCGAGGACATCCCCGAGAGCGACCCGCACGCCCGCCGGATCAGCCGGCGGCAGGCCGCCGCGGTGTGCGGTGTGCTGTGCGCCGGGCTGCTCGGCGCGACGGGCACCTTCGTCGCCGTACGCGGCCACGGCGGCGGCCCGGACGCGGACCTGCGGCGTACCCACCCCACCGGCACGACCGGCGCGACCGCGACCTCGGCGCCGCCCGCGCAGGCCACCGCGGCACCCGCCCCCGACGACGGCAAGCCGCATGTCATCGGCGACGGCTCGACCTCCTACACCGGCCCGCAGCCGCACCAGTTGGTGCCGCGCAAGCTCAAACCGGGCGAGAAACCCCCGCAGTTCGTGGTCTTCTCCTGGGACGGCGCCCTGGAGAACGACGACCACCTCTTCTCGCGCTTCCGCGAACTCGCCCAGACCTACAACGCGCACATGACGTTCTTCCTCAGCGGCATCTACCTGGTCCCCAAGGACAAGCGCACCCTCTACAAGCCGCCCAGGCACGGGCCCGGCGACTCCGCCATCGACTTCCCCACCGACCAGCACATCCGCTGGACGCTCCAGCAGCTGCGGCTCGCATGGGAGCAGGGCGACGAGATCGGCACGCACTTCAACGGCCACTTCTGCGCCCCCGACCCGGGCGGCGGCGGCACCTGGACCACCGCGGACTGGGAGAGCGAGATCTCCCAGGCGTACGCCTTCGTCGAGCACTGGAAGACCGACACCGGCTTCACCGACATCCCGCCGCTGCCCTTCGACTACGCCACCGAGCTGGCCGGCGGCCGGGCGCCCTGCCTGGAGGGGCAGAAAAACCTGCTGCCCGCGGAGGCCGCCAACGGCTGGCGCTACGACGCCAGTTCGCCCGGCGACTTCCAGGTGTGGCCGCAGAAGAAGGACGGCGTCTGGGACTTCCCGCTCCAGCTCATGCCCTACCCGGGCAAGGACCGGCAGGTCCTTGCGATGGACTTCAACTTCCTCTACAACCAGTCCGGCGGCGACGTCACGCAAGGAAACCCGGCGAAATACCCGCAGTGGGAGCGCGAGGCACGGCAGGGCTACCTCAACGGCTTCGAGCGGGTCTACAACGGCAGCCGCGCCCCGCTCTTCATCGGCAACCACTTCGAGACGTGGAACGGCGAGATCTACATGCAGGCCGTCGAGGACGTCGTCAAGGACGTGTGCGGACGCCCCGGCGTGCAGTGCGTGTCCTTCAAGGAGCTGAGCGACTGGCTCGACGCGCAGGACCCGGCCGTCCTCACGAAGCTGCGCACCCTCGACCCGGCCGAGTCGCCGGACTGGTCGACGTTCCTGAAGTGAGCCGGCGTTCCTGAAGCGGGTTCCTGGAGTGGGCCGCGGGAGACCTGGGGCAGGCGCGTACACGGGTACGGTTTTGTGATCGTCCCGTAACAAAACCCGAGGCCATGGCCAACGGTCCGGATACTGAGTGCATGCCACGCCTGCTGCTGATCGAGGACGACCCCGCCGTCCGTGAGGGGCTCCTGCTGGCGCTGCGCCGGCAGGGCCACGAGGTCGCCGCGGTGGCGACCGGCGAGGAGGGGCTCGCGGGGCTGCGCACCTTCCGGCCCGATGTCGTCGTGCTCGACCTGATGCTGCCCGGCATGCCGGGCCTGGACGTGTGCCGCCGCATCCGGGTCGACGACCAGGTGCCGATCATCATGGCGACCGCGCGCGGCGACGACGTCGACATCGTCGTCGGCCTGGAGGCCGGCGCCGACGACTACGTGGTCAAGCCCGTGCAGGCCCGGGTCCTGGACGCCCGGATCCGCGCCGTCCTGCGCCGGGTCGGCGGCGGCCCGGGCGGCACCGAGGCGCCGCCGCGCGCCGAGCAGCACGGCGACCTGACGATCGACCGGGCGGGCCTGACCGTCAGCCGCGGCGGCGTGCCCGTACCGCTCGCGCCGTCCGAACTGCGGCTGCTGCTGCTCCTGTCGGCCTCGCCCGGCCGGGTCTTCAGCCGCCAGCAGCTGCTGGAGGCGGTGTGGGAGCACAGCTACCACGGCGACTCGCGGCTGGTCGACGCGTGCGTGAAGCGGCTGCGGACCAAGCTCGGCGAGACCGCGACGCCCGGCGACCAGCGCTGCATCCAGACCGTGCGCGGCTTCGGCTACCAGTTCCGCCGCTTCCCCGACCCGGCCCGCAGGGCGGCGGGGTGAGGATGCGGCTGCCGCTGGTGCTGGGCGGCCTGCGGATCCGGCTCGTCGTCGCCTTCGCGCTGGTCGCCGTCGTCGCCACGGTCACGACCGGCGCGCTCGCCTTCCGGGCCGCCCGCACCGGGCTGCTCCAGCAGGGCCAGGACACCGTCATCACGCAGTTCCGCGACGCCGTCGACAGCCTCGCGCCCTCGCTGACCTTCCCGCCCGCCCAGGACGACCTGCAGGTCTTCGCCGACCAGATCGCCCACGCCCAGCGCACCACCGACTGGCGCGTCATGGTCACCTACCAGGGCCGTACCGCGACCTCCGCGCCCGGCGACGCCTTCACCGAGCTCACCCCGGCGATGCGCGCCTCCGTACGCGACCGGTCGGCGACCGTCTTCCAGCGGGTGTCCACCGCGCACGGGCCCGCGCTCGTCGTCGGCCTGCCCGTCGGCATCGGCACCCCCGACCAGGACCGCGGCCTGCCGCCGCCCTCCGGTGTCGCCGTCTTCCTGACCGTGCCGCAGAACGACGCGCAGGGCTACGTCGACTCGCTGGTCTCCGCGGTGGAGCGGGCGACCGTGCCGGCGCTGCTGGTCGCGGTGCTGCTCGCGCTGCTGGCCGCCCGCGGGGTGCTGCGGCCGGTGCGGGCGCTGCGCGGGGCGACCCGGCGGATCGCCGAGGGGCACTTGGAGACCCGGCTCGCCGTGCACGGCTCGGACGAGCTCGCCGACCTCTCCCACACCTTCAACGACACCGCCGCCGCGCTGGAGTCCTCCGTCGCCGACCTGCGGCGGATGGAAGGCCGGGCCCGGCGCTTCGCCGCGGATGTCTCGCACGAGCTGCGCACCCCGCTGGCCGCGATGGCGGCGGTCACCGACGTGCTCGACGAGGACGCGGCGCAGCTCGACCGGGACACCGCGACCGCGGTCCGGCTGATCAGCGAGGAGACCGGCAAGCTCGTGCGGCTCGTGGACGACCTGATGGAGATCTCCCGCTTCGACGCGGGCGCGGCCTCGCTGCACCTGGACGAGGTGGACCTCGCCGAGTCCGTGCTGCGCACGCTCGCCGCGCGCGGCTGGCAGGACACGGTGGGCACCGAGCTGCCGCCGCCGGACACCGCCCGCGGCATCGTGGACCCGCGGCGGCTGGACGTCATCGTGGCCAACCTCGCCGGGAACGCGCTGCGGCACGGGGAGCTGCCGGTACGGGTGCGGATGTCGGTGCGCGCGGCGGACGCGCCCGGGGCGGCCGGGGCTTCCGGGGCGGACCGGGTCGCGGTCATCGAGGTCACCGACAGCGGTCCCGGCATCCCGCAGGACGTGCTGCCGCACGTCTTCGACCGCTTCTACAAGTCCGACACCTCGCGCACCAGGACCGAGGGCAGCGGGCTCGGCCTGTCCATCACCGCGGAGAACGTCCATCTGCACGGCGGCACCATCACCGCCGCGAACTCCCCCGCCGGGGGCGCCGTCTTCACGGTGACGCTGCCGCTGCGGAGGGACGTGTGAGCGGGCGTACGGGGCGGGTGCGGGTGCGGGGCCGGCGGGCGCAGGGTCTCGCGCGGGTGGGGGCGCTGCTCGCGGCGGGGCTGGTGGCCGCGGGGTGCGGCATCCCCACCACGGGCGTCGTCGAGGCGGGCGAGCCGGCGTCCGGGATACGGCCGCTGATCTCGCTGTATTTCGTGCTGCCCGACGGCTCCCTCGCGGTGCGGCAGCGCTCGACCGACGGCCCGAACGGCGTCACGGACGCGGTCGCCCTGCTGCTGAAGGGCCTGAGCGCGCCGGAGGCCAAGATCATGGGCCTGACCTCGCTGCTGCCGCCGGACGCCCGCGGCCCCGGCGTCCGTACCGGCCACGGCAGCGTGCGCGTCGATCTGCGCGCGGGGACCGCCCCGCTCGACCCGAGGGCCGTGGACCAGGTGGTGTGCACCGCCGCGGCGGCCTACCGGGCCGTCACGCCGGGCGCCGGGGATGTCCACGTCACCGTCAGCGTCGCCGGCACCCCGCAGGAGGGCTCCCCCGACCAGACCGCCACCTGCTCGGCCGCGGCCAAGTCCTGGCCCTTCGCCGGCGCCGGCCAGGCCCGCCCCCCGGAGGCCGACCGGCCGTAAAGAGGGCACGTCGGCGCACGCGCTCAGTCCGCGTCCGCGCGCCGCCGGTGCCGGACCGCAGCGCCGGGCGGGCCGCGTCCACTACCCTGCCGCCGTACGCCCACCGCCGCCGCGCGGGACGCCGAGGGATCGGGGGACCGGCCTATGGCTCGACCCGCGTTAGGCCCGCTGTACGCCGCCGCGCGGTTCGCCGGCCGGCTCGTGCCCTGGGCCGCGCTGGTCCTGGGCGCCGCGGCGCTGGCCGGGTGCGCGGCACTGCTGGCCGTCGCGCTGCCCGACGCGCAGTCCCGGCACGACGCGTACGCCCGGGCCGTACCGTGCGCCGCCGGGCAGGAAGGCCAGGAGGGCCAGGACGGCCCGGACTGCCTGGGCGCCGCCCGCTGCACCGTCGCGACGGTCCACATCCGGCACACCGGCAAGTCGTCGTACTACTGGGCCGACCTGACGTGCCCGGGCGCCAGTACGCGCCGGGTCCCGTTCGACGGCGACCGGCCCCTCCTGCGTACCCTCCACCCCGGCGACGCGGTCACCGCCACCTCCTGGCGCGGCAAGGTCGTCACGCTCGCCGCTCCGGGCGGCACGCCCGCGCAGCGCACCGACGACGACCCGGCCGACGCGCCGCACGACGTCACCGTCGCGTCCGTCATCGTCGGGGCCGTGGGCATCCTGCTGGTGACCGTGGGCTGCGTCGAACTGCGCCGCAGGCGGCACCGGCGGGTCCGGCACGCCGTCAGCCCTTCGTGAACAGCGCGATCATCCGGGAGCGTTCGGCGTCGGTGAAGGGCGGGTCCGCGAGCGGTTCGGGACGCAGCGGGTTCAGCACGGTCGCGAGCACGTCCGGGCGCAGGGCGGCGTACTGGCCCGCGGACAGGCTCAGCACGTCCAGGAAGGCCCGCGAGACGCCGCGGCGGCGGGTCGCGGTGTGCATGAGGCGGTCGGAGTAGCGGGTCATGAGCGCGCCGAGCGCGCCCGGCCGGTCGCCCTCGGCGCCCGGGTAGCGCAGGTCCTGCCCGGCGGCCAGCGACCACGCGGCGTCCGCGGCCCGCGCGGCAGCCCGCTGCACCCGGCGGGCCAAGCCGGGGCCGGGGCGGCGGGCGGCCTCGGCGCGCAGGGCCAGCGCGTGCAGCGCGGAGACCGACATCCCGTGGCCGTAGAGCGGGTTGTACGTGGCCAGCGCGTCGCCGAGGACGACCAGGCCCTCGGGCCAGGCGGGCATCCGCTCGTAGCGGCGGCGCTGGTTGGCGGTGCTGTGGGAGACGGTGACGTCGCCGAGCGGGGTGGCCCGCGAGATGAGGTCGCCGACGACGGGGTGCCGCAGGGCGCGGGCGAAGGTCTCGAACGCGCCCGGGTCGCCGGTGGGTTGGGCGCCGCGGGTGCCGGAGAGGGTGACGAGCCAGCGGCCGTCCTCGACGGGCAGGATCGTGCCGTTCAGGCCCGGCACCGGCTCGCGCGGGTCGGCCTGGACGTTGACGGTGGGGAAGCCCTCGGTGCCGGGCGGGGCGCGGAAGAGCCGGCTGGCGTAGCCGAGGCCGGAGTCGACGACCTCCGTGCGCACCGGCGGCAGGCCGAGCCGGTCCAGCCAGCGCGGCATGGACGAGCCGCGCCCGCTCGCGTCCACGACGAGGTCGGCCTCCAGCACCTCCTCGCGCCGCCCGTCCCGTATGGCGACGCCAGCGACCTGCGCGGCGGTCCCGCGCAGCCCCAGCACCGTACGGCCGGGCAGGGTGCGTACGCCGGGGGTGCGGGTGACCAGTTCGCGGACCACGCCGTCGAGCAGGTCGCGGGTCGCGGCGAGGAAGAACTGCTGCTCGGGGAAGCGGGTGAGCCAGCCGCCCGACGTCATGACGACCAGGTCCGCGGGGACGGCGAACCGCCGGCCGCCCGCGGCCAGCAGCGCCTCGGTCGTGCCGGGCACCAGCGACTCCAGCGCCCGCGCCCCGCCCGACCAGAGCAGATGCGCGTGCCGGGCCTGCGGCACGCCCTGCCGGGGCAGCGGCCCGTGCGGCAGCTCGTACCGCTCGACGACGGTCACCTGCATGGTCTCCGCGAGCGCGGCGGCGGCGAGCATGCCGGTCAGGCTCCCGCCGATCACCACCGCCCGCCCCGCGCGCGATCGCGCCGCGCCGTCCGCCGGCATGAGCCATGCCCTCCCGTTGCAGCCGCCTGCCACCTCACACTGGCACCCGCCACTCCCGCGGTGCAACTCCCCAGGTCGGCGCCCCTACCGGCCGGCCGGGCCGCGTGCCCGAGCCGGGGCCGCGCGTGCGGCGGCGGCACGCTGCCTGGCCCTGGCGTTCCCAGGAACGGCGGGGTACTGCCCCGCCGTTCCGCGCCGGGCCAGGGTGGAAGGCCTGACAGACCATACGACCGGCGGCGCCGCACCGAGGCGCCCCTCCGTGACGAAAGGCGGCATCCGCCATGACCGGCACCCTCCCCGGCGGCACGATCACCCCGGCCCCCGGCCTCACCCTCAGCCGTATGGGGTACGGGGCGATGCAGCTCGCGGGCCCGGGCGTCTTCGGCCCGCCCCGCGACCGCGACGAGGCGCTCGCGGTGCTGCGCACGGCCGTCGACCTCGGCGTGACCCACATCGACACCAGCGACTTCTACGGCCCGCACGTCACCAACGAGCTGATCCGCGAGGCCCTGCACCCGTATCCGGCCGGCCTGCGCATCGTCACCAAGGTGGGCGCGCGGCGCGACGCGCAGGGCGGGTGGCTGCCGGCACTCGGCGCGCGGGAGCTGCGCTCCCAGGTGCACGACAACCTGCGCAACCTGCGGCTGGACGTCCTGGACGTGGTGAATCTGCGGGTCGGCGGTGTGCACGGCCCGGCGGACGGCGCGCTCGCCGAGGAGTTCGGCGTGCTCGCCGAAATGCGCGAGCAGGGGCTGATACGCCACCTCGGCGTCAGCAACGTCACCGCGGAGCAGGTCGCCGAAGCGCAGGGCGTGGCACCGGTGGTGACCGTGCAGAACCTCTACAACATCGCGCACCGCGAGGACGACGCCCTGGTCGACCTGTGCGCGCAGCAGAACATCGCCTACGCCGCCTTCTTCCCGCTCGGCGGCTTCACCCCGCTCCAGTCGGCGACGCTGGAATCCGTCGCGGCCCGCCTCGGCGCGACCCCGCAGCAGACCGCGCTGGCCTGGCTGCTGCGCCGCTCGCCGGCGATGGCGCTGATCCCGGGCACGTCCTCGGTGGCGCACCTGCGGGAGAACGTCGCGGCGGCGCAGCTGGAGCTGCCGGCCCACGCGGCGGCGGAGCTGGACGCGGTGTGAGCGCGCGGCCCCGGTGAGTCAGGAGAGTGACGGGGACCTGAACCGTACGGGAACGGGGTGCGGCCGTCCGCCCCACCCCGGTGCACGGCCTGGCTATACGCCCAGCGTATAGTTCCTGCCGGTCCGCCCGCGGTGGGCGAACCCGTCACCAGGGGGGACTCACTCATGCGCATCCCGCGCCTCATACGTACCGCCGTGCCCGGACGCGGCCGTCGCGCACCCCGCGCGCTCGTCGCGCTGCTCGGCACCGGCGCGCTCGCCGCCTCCCTCACCGGGTGCAACGGCTACAGCGCGACCTACCCGGCCAAGGCCCGCACCCATGTGCCGGCGAGCGGGGCCGCGGCCTTCGCGACCGCCGCGGACGGCAGCACCGTCGACTGCCGCAAGGCCAAGTGCGTGGCCCTCACGTTCGACGCCGGGCCCAGCGTCCGCACCCCGCAGATCCTGGCGATCCTCGCCCAGTACCACGTCCACGCGACCTTCTTCACGCTCGGCAAGAACCACGTCATGAAGCACCCGGAGATGGTGCGGGCGATGGCGGCCCAGGGCCACGAGGTCGAGACGCTGACCTGGTCGCACCAGATCCTCACCAAGATCGACAAGGACGAGGTCCGCAAGGAGATCACCGAGGGCCAGGACGCGGTGGAGAAGGTCATCGGCGTGCGCCCCACGCTGCTGCGCCCGCCGCAGGGCCGCACCAGCTCCACCGTGACCGCGATCGCCAAGGACCTCGGCATGGCGGAGGTGGTGTGGAGCGCGGACGGCGCGGACTACAAGACCACGGACTCCAAGCTGATAGAGCAGCGGATCCTGAAGAAGACCAAGCCCGACGGCATCATCCTGCTGCACGACCTGGTGGACGACACCAACAAGGGCTACAACGGCACGATCGCCGCCGTCCCCGGCATCATCTCCACCCTCCAGAAGCGCGGTTACGTCTTCGTCACTGTCAAGCAGCTGCTGGCGCCGGGCACTCCGCAACCGGGCAAGGTCTACAAGTAGCCCGGGGCACGGGCCCGGCGGGTGCGGGTGCGGCGGGTGCGGGTGCGGGCGCGGCGGGGTGGGCGCGAAAACCGACATGCCGCCGATGTCGGCGGCGTTGGTTAAAGGTCCCGCTAAGGACGGCTGTTCGAGGTTCCCCCCGCTTCGCGTGGCGTGCACACTACAGCTTTCGGTGATCGCCGCTCGGCGGTCATCGAACGGGCACGTCCGCATTCCGAACCTCACGTTGGAGTCGTCATCACCGACATACCCAAACCCCGAGTCGTGCGGGCCGCCGTGGTCGCCGCGGCCTCGCTCGCCCTGGCGTCCGGCTCGCTGCTGATCGCCGCCCCGTCGCAGGCCGCCGCCGGTGCCGCGGCGCCCACCGCGAAGACCATCGCCGACACCCACCCCGCGTGGGCGACGGCGGCCGGCGACGCCGGCGCTGTCCCGGCCTCCACCCAGATCACCGGCACCGTCTACCTCGCGGGGCAGGACCCCGCTGGCCTGACCGCGTACGCCACGGCCGTGTCCGACCCGGCGAACGCCGCCTACGGGCAGTACCTGACGCCCGCGCAGTTCCAGTCCCGCTTCGGCGCGACCGACGCGCAGGTCCACGCCGTCACCGCGTGGGCCAAGGACGCCGGCCTGACCGTCGTGGGCAGCACCACGCACGCCGTGACCGTACGCGGCACCGACGCGGCGATCACCAAGGCGTTCGGCACCGCCATCCACCAGTACCGCGTGGCCGGCACGCTGCGGCACGCGCCCGCCCGCGACGTCACCGTCCCCGCGTCGGTGTCCTCCGCGATCCTCGGCGTCACCGGCCTGAGCTCGGCCGGCGACAACGTCGTGCACCCCGACTACGTGCGCACGAACGACGCCGCCCCGGCTGCCGCCCCGGCCGCCGCGCCCGCGCACGGCAAGCGGCCCACGAGCCAGCTGCCGACCGAGGCGACCTGCTCCGACTACTGGGGCCAGAAGACCACCACCGCGGGCCCGGCCGGCTACGCCAAGGGCGCCGTGCCGTTCGACCAGTGCTCGTTCTACCCCTCGCAGCTGCGCAAGGCGTACGGCATCACCGCCTCGGGCCTGACCGGCAAGGGCGCGACGATCGCGATCGTGGACGCGTACGGCAGCTCGACGATGCTCGCCGACGCGAACCAGTACGCCACCAACCACGGCGACAAGGCATTCCGCGCCGGGCAGTACAAGGAGATCGTCACCCCGGCGCAGTGGCAGGACCAGGACCTGTGCGGCGGGCCCGAGGGCTGGGCGCCCGAGGAGGCGCTGGACGTCGAGATGGCACACGGCCTCGCGCCGGACGCCAAGGTCGTCTACGTCGGCGCCAACTCCTGCAACGACGACGACCTGCTGAGCGCGATCACCACGATCGTGGACCACCACCTCGCCGACGTGGTGTCCAACTCGTGGGGCGAGATCATGCACACCACGGACAACGCCGACGTCTCGGCATCCGAGATCGCCGCTTATGAGCAGGTGTTCAAGCAGGCCGCCGCCGAGGGCATCGGCATCGGCTTCTCCGCCGGCGACTGCGGCGACTCCAGCCCGCTGGCCGCCGCGACCGGCGCGAACTGCCAGGCCGACACCCCGCGCGCCCAGGCCAACTGGCCCGACTCCGACCCGTGGGTGACCTCGGTCGGCGGCACCGCGCTCGGCATCTCCTCGAAGTCCGGCGCTTACGGCTTCGAGACGGACATGGGCACGCTGCGCTCCAACCTGTCGGCCGACGGCACCAGTTGGGTCCCGGCCGTGCCGGCGCCCTTCTACTTCGGCGGTGGCGGCGGCACCAGCGAGGACTTCGCGCAGCCGGCGTACCAGCGCGGCGTCGTGCCCTCGTCGCTGTCGCACACCCTGATGACCGGCGCGCACAGCCGCACCGCCCAGCGCGTCACGCCCGACGTGTCGCTCAACGGCGACCTCTACACCTCGGTGCTCGTCGGCATCTCCGACGGCGCCGACTACAGCGAGGGCGGCTACGGCGGCACCAGCGTCTCCTCCCCGGAGTTCGCCGCCGTCCAGGCCGACGCGCTCCAGGCCCGGCACCACGCCATCGGCTTCGCCAACCCGCTGCTGTACGCGCACCCCAACCTGCTGCGCGACGTCGTCGACGAGAACGCCGCGCACCACGCCAAGACGCCGCTGTCCAGCATCGTCGACTTCGGCGTGACCAACGGCGCGCTCACCGTCCGGCTGGTCGCCTTCGGCCAGGACACCACCCTCAACGCCGTCCGCGGCTACGACAACGCCACCGGCCTCGGCACGCCGACCCTGGCGTACCTGCGCGGCCACTGAGCCGCACCTTTCCGGCGTTCTACGGAGCCGGGTCCCGCCGTCCGCCGGCGGGGCCCGGCTCCGGGCGTCCAAGGGGGCGGCTCAGGGCGTCCAGGGGGGCGGCTCAGGTGCGGGCGGCGGGCGGCAGCCGCTGCTCCACCCAGATGATCTTGCCGTCCTTCGGGTAGCGGGTGCCCCACCGCTCGGCCATCTGCGCGACCAGGAACAGGCCCCGCCCGCCCTCGTCCGTCGTGGCCGCGTACCGCAGGTGCGGGGAGGTGCTGCTGGCGTCGGCGACCTCGCAGATCAGCGTGCGGTCCAGCAGCAGCCGTACGTCGATCGGACCGGTGGCGTAGCGGATCGCGTTGGTGATCAGCTCGCTGAGGATCAGCTCGGTGGTGAAGGCCAGCTCGTCCAGGCCCCACTGCCGGAGCCGTGCGACGGCGGCGCCGCGTACGGCCGCGACCGCGGCGGGGTCGGAGGGCACGTCCCAGCGGGCGATCCGGTCCTCGGGCAGCGCCCGGGTCTCGGCGACCAGCAGCGCGATGTCGTCGCTCGGCGCGTCGGGCAGCAGCGCCGACACCACCGCGTCGCAGGTCTCCTCCGGCGTACGGTCCGGGTGGCCGGCCAGCACCGCGCGCAGCTGCGCGAGGCCCACGTCGATGTCGCGTCTGCGGTCCTCGACCAGGCCGTCGGTGTAGAGGACCAGCCGGCTGCCCTCGGGGAGCCGGTGCTCGACCGCCTCGAAGGGCAGCCCGCCCAGGCCCAGCGGCGGCCCCGCGGGCACGTCCAGCAGGTCCACCGTGCCGTCCGGGAGCACCAGCGCGGGCGGCAGGTGCCCGGCCCTGGCGACCTCGCACGTACGGGCCACCGGGTCGTAGACCGCGTAGAGGCAGGTCGCGCCGGCGACCGGCGCCCCGCCGGAGTGGCCGCCCGAGGCGTGCGCCTCGTCCTTGTCGATCCGGCCGACCAGGTCGTCCAGGTGGGCCAGCAGGTCGTCGGGCGGCAGGTCCAGCATCGAGAAGTTGTAGACGGCCGTCCGCAGCCGGCCCATCGTCGCGGCGGCGTGCATGCCGTGGCCCACGACATCCCCGACCACCATCGCGACCCGCGCGCCGGGCAGCGGTATGACGTCGAACCAGTCGCCGCCGACGCCGGCCTGCGCCGGCAGGTAGCGGGAGGCGACATCGAGCGCGTTCTGCTCGGGCAGGCCGTGCGGCAGCAGGCTGCGCTGGAGGTTGACCGCCATCGCCGTGTTGCCGGTGATCGCCGAGTCGATCTGCTCCTGCGTGCTGTACTTCGGGTCGAAGACCCCGGTGTTCCGGCCGCCGCGCAGCACCGCGACCCGGTCGGTGACCGCCCGCACCTCCTCCAGCTCCGGGCTCACCAGCAGCACCCCCAGGTGCTGGTCGCGCAGCCGCTGCACCAGCTCCAGCACCCGGGCCGCCTGCCGCGGGTCCAGCGCCGCGGTCGGCTCGTCCAGGATGATCAGCTCGGGCTCGCCGATGAGCGCCCGGGCGATCGCCACGGCCTGCCGCTGCGCGCCGGACAGCGACGCGACGGGTGTGCGCAGGCTCTCGATCGGCACCGCGAGGGTGTCCAGCAGGGCGCGGGCCCGCTTCTCCATCTTGATCTCGTTGAGCATGCCGAGGGTGCGCAGCTCACGGCCGAGGAACAGGTTCTCGACGGTGTCGAGGTTGTCGCACAGGCCCAGGTCCTGGTGGATGGTCGCGATACCGAGCCGCAGCGCGTCCTGCGGCCGGCGCAGCTCGACCTCCCGGCCGCGCCACTCGATCACGCCCTCGTCCGGCGGCGTCACGCCCGAGACGACCTGGACCAGGGTGGACTTGCCCGCGCCGTTGCTGCCGACCAGGCCGACCGCCTCGCCCTCCCGGACGGTGAGCTCGACCGCGCGCAGCGCCCGCACCGCGCCGAACCGCTTGGAGACGCCGCGCACGGCCAGCAACGGGCTCGCGTTCACACCCACCACCTCCTGCCCCCGGGCGACCACGGCCCCGGGCCCACCGGTCCGCCCCGTCCTACCGAGTCTGCCCGGCGGACCGCGGGACGCACCGCGCCGACGTACCGCACTTCGGCGGTCACCAACCACCGTAATCCACCCTGACGCCCGCAATACGGGCGCCGGTGGTCAATTACGGCGGTTTGCCGCTGCCGGCTGCCGCCGGTCGCGGTCTCAGGCAGTGGGGTGCTGGTGGTCGTGCAGCGGGGCCTGCGCCGCCTGCGGCTGCATCTGCGGGGCGGTCTGGCCCTGGAGCTGCGCGGCCTGCTCCTTGGAGATCTCCTGCGCGGCGCCGCAGAAGGTGCACTGGATCACGTACTTGCTGCTGATCGGGAAGAGCGGCACGAAGAACAGGGTGAACTTCGTGACCCGCTTCTTCAGCGAGTGCGCGGCCGGGTTGCCGCACCGCCCGCAGACCAGCGTGATCATGGCGAGGGTCTGGAGATAACTCCGAAAGCCGAATATGATCATGGATTCCCCCCAGGCGTCGGTGAGCTGTCCCAGGAAGTGTCCCGCACGGGGGTCGCGGCGCGATATGCGGGTGCGTCACGGCCTTGCCTCAGTTTCCGCGCCGCCGCTCTTTTACGGCCACGGCCCCCGGCTCCGGCTCCTCCCTCTCCTGCGGCTCACTCCGTCCGCAGGCTGGTGGCCGTCGGGGTGCGGGCGGACCAGGTCGCGGGCAGCAGCGCGCCGGCGGTCGCGATGACCAGGCCCGCGAGGGCGAGCAGGGCGACCTGGAGCGGGTGGTAGACCGCGAGGTCGGGGTGCGGGATGTGCGCGCCGGCGGCCGAGCCCATCGCGGGCACGACCAGGTGGTGCAGCGCGATCCCGAGCGGCACTCCGACGACGCCGGCGAGCAGGCCGATGCCGGCCACGGACGTCACGACCATCGCCACGGTCTGCCGCGGGGACATCCCGAGCGCCTTCATGACGCCGAGGTCGTGGACGCGCTCGCGGGTGTCCAGCACGACGGTGTTGAGCACGCCGAGCCCGGCCACCAGGACCAGCATCAGCGTCAGCGCGGCGATCAGCGCGTCCATCGCCACGACCGTCGTGCTCAGCGACCCGCCCTCCGCGAACGCCTCCACACCCGCTGAGCGCAGGGCCGCGTTGAGGTCGCGCAGATATGCCCCGGTGTCGGCTCCTTGGGTGAGTTTCACGTGAAACATGTCCGGTTGCGCGCTGACCCCGACCGCCGTGAGCGTCCGCGCGTCGGTCGCGACCCGCATCCCCGCGTCGCCCACCACCAGCGCCTCGCCCACGATCCGCACCGGTGCGCCGCGGCCCTCGCCCTGCAAGGTGACGGTGTCCCCCACCCGCGTGCCGGTCGCCGCCAGGAAGCGCCGGCCCACCACGATCTGCCCCGGCCCGGTCAGCCAGTGCCCCGAGACCATCTGCAGGCTCGCCCAGGCCGCGTCCCCCTGGTACGCGGCGGCCGTCGTCGCGCCGGGCAGCCCGGCGAACGCCACCCGCCGCTCGCTCACGCCCACGTAGCCGGCGGTACCGGGCTGCGCCTCGATGGCCCGGGTGAGCGCGGCGGCGTCCGCCGCGACCGGCGGGCCGGGGGCGGGGGCCTCCGCGCCGGGTCCGGCGTCCTGCCGCGCGGGGGCGTCGGGCGGCGGGCCGTACACGGGCACGGTGACCTGGCCCGGCGTGTCGCGGTTCAGGCCCGCCTGGATCGCCGACAGCGACGAGCCGAGCCCGTACGCGAACGTCACGCCGAGCGCCCCGAAGGCGACCGCCGCCCAGATCGTCGCCGAGCGCGCCGGCCGGGCGAACGGGCCGGCCAGGCCCAGGCTGAGGGCGCGCGGCAGCGGCAGCCGGGAGGCCGCGCGGGCGGCGAGCCGGCCCCGTCCGACCCGGGGCGTACGGCCGGTCGCCAGCGCCTGGACCGTACGCATCCGGGCGGCCCGCAGCGCCGGCGCGAGCGCGCTCGCCACCACCAGCGCCAGCGCCCCGGCCGGCACCGCCAGGTCCAGCCACCACGCCACGGCGAGCGAACCGGTGCCGTACGCGTCCGACGCCTGCGCCAGCAGCGGTACGGACGCCAGGTTGCCGAGCAGCACCCCGGCCGCCGTACCGGCCGCCGCCGGGATCAGCGCCTGGCCTACGTACGCCCGCCCGACCTGCCCCGGCGTCAGGCCGAGCGACTTCAGCACCCCGATCCGCCGGGTGCCGGCACTGACCGCGCCGCTCACGACGATGCCGATGATCAGCACCGACATCACCAGCCCCAGCACCCCGAAGGCCACGATGAAGGGCACGAAGGTCGCGCTCTGCGCGTCGGCGGCCTGCTTGACCACGAGGTACGACCGCGTCGCCGTGAGCGCGCCGCGCGGCACGGCGGCGGCCACCGCCTCCTTCGCCCGGCCGAGCCGGTCGGCGCTCACGGCGTGCGGGAAGCGGTAGAGCATCTCGTACGAGGGCGTGCTGCCCGGCGTGGTCAGCGCGGCGATCTGCGCGGGGACGACCCAGGCGTCGGCGGTGCGGCTGACGGAGCGGGCGATGCCGACGACGGTCAGCCGCGGGGTGCCCGGCAGCCCGCGGAATTCGACGGTCCCGCCGACCCGGTCCATGCCCGCGGCGACCCGGTCGCTCTCGGCGAGCACGATCTGGCCGGGGCCGGTGAGCCAGTGCCCGGCCGTCAGCGAGACGTCGTCCACCGGCCCGCCGGCGCTCGCGCGGCCCGCGATCGTCAGCGGGGGCAGGTCCCCGGGGAAGGTCCCGCCCGCGGCGACAGGGTGCGGAACCGCCGGGACCACCGCGAAGGGCCCGGCGGCGGTCGCCCCGGCGGCCCGGGCGGTGGCGGCGACCTGCGCCCGGGTCGCCTTCGCACCGTCGAAGGTCGCGGTGAGGTGGGCGCCGTGCTCGCGGGCGAAGGCGCGGTCGAAGGGGGCCTGCGAGGCGACGACGAGGGCGCCGGCCATGATCGACGCGGTGACGGCCATCATCGTGGTCAGCGCCATGACGACGGTCTGCACACGCCGCCGGCCGACCCCGGCGCGCACGACTTTCCCGAGCGCGCTCACCGTGTCACCGCCGGGCCGCTGTCGCCGGTGGCGGGGCGGGGGCGGTGGCCTGCGGCCGGCGGGGCGGCGGGGCGGGGGCCTTCACCGGCGCGGGAGCCGGGGCTTGCGGCGGTGGGGGCGGCGGGGCCCGGCGGTGCGGCGGGGCTTGCGGCGGGCGGAGTCCCGGCGCCCAGGGCGGCAAGGCTTGCGGCGGGCGGGGCGGCGGGGCTCCCGGCGGGCGGGCCTGCGGCGGTGTCGCGGATGACGCGGCCGTCGACCAGCTCGATCGTGCGGCTCGCGCACGACTGCGCCAGCGCCAGGTCGTGCGTGACCAGCACGATCGTCTGGCCCTCGGCGTTGAGCCCGGCGAGCAGCGCGCGGACCTCCGCGCCCGAGGCGGTGTCGAGCGCGCCGGTCGGCTCGTCGGCGAGCAGCAGCGCGGGACGGTTCATCAGGGCCCGCGCGACCGCGACCCGCTGGCGCTCGCCGCCGGACAGCCGGCCGGGGTAGGCGCGGGCATGCCGGGCGATGCCGAGGTGGTCGAGCAGTTCCGCGGCCCGGGCGCGGGCCCGGGCGCGGGCCTGCGCCCGTCCGGCGCCGACCAGCTGGGACGGCAGCAGGACGTTGTCGGTGACGGTGAGGTCGTCCAGCAGGTTGAAGAACTGGAAGACCATGCCGATGCGTTCGCGCCGGTAGCGCGCGGAGCCGGTCTCGCCGAGCCGGTCGACCCGCACCCCGTCGACGGTGACGCTGCCCTCGGTCGGCCGGTCCAGGCCCGCGATCAGGTTCAGCAGCGTGGACTTGCCGCTGCCGGACGGCCCGAGCACGGCCAGCGCCTCACCGGCCCCGACCGTCAACGTCAGGCCGTCCAGGGCGGCATGGCCGTCGTCGTAGGTCTTGCGCACCCCGCGGATGTCGATGAGGGGCGGCGGTGGCGCGTTCGTGGCGGCGGTGCGGGTGGTGCGGGGCGTGCTGTCCATGCGGGTCCTTCCCCCGTGGGGCGGCGGTGTGCCGCGGTCGGTGCGGCGCGGTCGGTGCGCCGCGGGCGGTGCGCCGCGGGCGATGCGCCGCGCTCGGCGTGCCGTAGGCGATGCGCCGCGGGCCGGGTCCGACGCTAGGAGCGGGGCGCGCGGGCGCGCGTCGGCCGCCGTGCGGACCGGGCGTACCGCGGCGGGCGGATCCCGTTCGGCGTCATACCGGGGACGTACGCGGTGGGTTGTACGGCGGCCCGGGAAGTGCAGACCCCGGGCGGATGTCCCGGACCGGGGCGTTTGTGCAGACTGATTCCCGTGACCACCACGACCGGTTCGACGTACGCAGCAAGGGCCGGGGCCGCCCGTTTCCGGGCCGCCCTGGGGCCGCTGACGCGCGCGGCGCGCCCCGCGCCGGACGGTCCGCCGCCGCGCCCGCAGCCGCAGCCGCTGTCGCGCTGGGCGTGGGCGGCCGACGCGGCGACGGCGGTGGTGCTCGCCGCGGCGACCGCGTATGCGACGGCGAAGGGAGCTTCGGGGGACGGGCCCTTCCGGTCCGAGGCCAGTGCCTTTCTGCGCGACGGCGGCCCCCCGGTGCCGCCGCCGATCCCGCGCTTCCCCGGCGCCGACGCGCTTTACGGCCCGGGCGGCGCCCCGGCCACCCCGCTGTGGCTGGTGCTGTTCGCCGCGCTCACCGCGCTGCCGCTGGCGGTCCGCCGCCGCTGGCCGCTGGGGGCGTATGTGTCGGTGCTGCTGGCGGTGCTGGCCTTCCACGGCCTCTCGGCGCACTCCTGGGCGCTGCACGGCGTGGACGACCCGACCGTCTTCACCTTCGTCTCGGTGCTGATAGCGGCGTACGGCGCCGCCCTCTACAGCCCGCACCGGCGGCCCGCGGTGGGCGCGCTGATCGGCGGCGGGGTGCTGCTGCTGGTCTTCCACGACCGGACGATCCCGGACATCACCCCGAGCTTCATGCCGTTCGTGCTGCTCGTGCCGCTGGGGCTGGCCGCGAACACCGTGCACACCTGGCGGCAGCGGCTGCGCGCGATGCAGGCCGAGCAGGAGACGGCGACCCGGCGCGCGGTGGACGAGGAGCGGGCCAGGATCGCCCGCGAGCTGCACGACGTGGTGACGCACAACGTGAGCATGATGACGGTGCAGGCCGGCGCCGCCCGGACGGTGCTGGCGAAGGAGCCCGAGCAGGCGAGGGAGGCGCTGCTGGCGGTGGAGAGCGCGGGGCGGGCCGCGATGGCGGAGCTGCGGCATGTGATGGGGCTGCTGTCGATGTCGACGTCCGGCGAGGCGGGCGCCGCCGACCCGGCGGAGAGCCTGGCGGCGGAGCTGGCGCCGCAGCCTGGCCTGGGCCAGGTCGGCGTGCTGGCCGAGCGGATACGCGGCACGGGCGTGCCGGTGGGCCTGGCCGTGACCGGCTCCCCGGTGCCGCTGCCCGCGGGCGTGGACCTGGCCGCGTACCGGGTGGTGCAGGAGGCGCTGACGAACACGGTCAAGCACGCGGCGGGCGCGAGCGTCGCCATCACCGTCGACTACCGGCCGGGCGAGGTCCGCGTCGAGGTCGCCGACACCGGTGGCGTGCCGTCCCCCGCCGCCGCGAGCGGGAACGGCCGTGGTCTCATGGGCCTGCGCGAAAGGCTCGCCGTCTACGACGGCACGCTCGACGCCGGGCCGCGCGGCACCGGTGGCTACCGGGTCCGGGCCGTCATCCCGGTGGGAGAGATATGAGCGGTCCGGGCCCGGGCGGGGCGGCGGAGGACACGGCGTTGCGGGTGGTCATCGCGGACGACCAGGCGCTGGTGCGCACGGGCTTCCGGATGATCCTCACCGCCGCGGGCATCGAGGTCGTCGCGGAAGCGGCGGACGGCGAGGAGGCGGTCGCCGCGGTCCGGCGGACCCGCCCGGACCTGGTGCTGATGGACATCCGGATGCCCCGGCTGGACGGCCTGGAGGCGACCCGCCGGGTCCTCACCGGCGCGGCGGGTGACCCCCAGGTGGTGATCCTCACGACGTTCGACCTGGACCGCTACGTCTACGCGGCGCTGGCGGCCGGGGCGAGCGGCTTCCTGCTCAAGGACGTCACGCCGGAGTATCTGGTCGCGGCGGTCCGGCTGGTACGCACCGGCGACGCACTGCTCGCACCGGCGATCACCCGCCGCCTCGTCGAACGCTTCGCCACCGGCCCACCCCGCACCCCCGAGATCCACCGCGACCTCGCGACCCTGACCCCACGCGAACTGGAAGTCCTCCGCATGCTCGCCGGCGGCCTCAGCAACGCGGAACTGTCCGCGACCCTGCGGGTGACCGAAGCAACGGTCAAGACCCACGTGACCCGCATCCTGTCCAAGCTGAACCTGCGCGACCGCGCCCAAGCAGTGGTCGCCGCCTACGAATCCGGCCTGATCACCCCGGGCGCGACGGCCCGGGGCGACTGAGGTCCTGCGGTGGCCGCCAGGGGGCGGGAGCAGGCGCTGTAGGCACGGCTCCCATGGATGCGTGCTCCGAGCGGACCGGCGCGAGCACGCGCCCGAGCTCTGTTGCCGAGCAGCGCCTCGCCGCCATGAGGAAGGCGGAACAGCGGGGCGACTTGCCCTCGAAGGTCAGGCTCCGAGGGCGGTCACCGGGGTGGATCGGGGCATCGCCCCCTGCAGCGCACCAGATCCCGGCAGACGTACGACGCGGCCGTGTAGTACCGGGTCACCACGTCGCCTGGATGTCCGTCCAGCCGAGCGCGGGCGTAATCCAGCACGGCGGAAGCCGGCACTGCGGTGGGGAGTGGGGGCGTCTCGGTGAGCTGCTGTTCCAGCCATTCCGCAGCGCTCGCAGCGTCGGTGAACGTCCCGGCGAGCATCTGGCGCGGCTTGGCGAGCCATTCCGCGATCACCAGCGGGGGCGTGGCCGACAAGGGATCGCGCGCCTCGCGATCTGCCGGGCGCGTGTGGCCGGTGTACGAGTAGGCGTGCCAGTGCGGCTCCATGTCCATCCCTTACCAGGTGGGGCCGACAACGGCCGGATCGCCGGCCCCCATGCGAGTGGTGCTACTGCCTGCCGCAACCGTCCCCACCGCCGCAGTCCGGCTCATCGGCCGGTGGTGTCGGTCCCTCTCCGGGTATCTGCCGCCAAGCCGTCCCCGGAGGGGGAGCTTCGTACGACCGCGCACACCCTTCGGTCCGGGCAGGTCGCCGAGCCGCACCGGCGACGGCGGCCTGCACGCTGCGGGGCTTTCTGCTGCCCGCCCCGCGTCGGTGTCGAGGCAGGCGCCCTTCGACGCTAGGACTGCTCTTTGCGGTGCGGCGAGCGATGTGCAGTTCTTTGCAGACTTTCACCCCCACGTGGGCGGGAAGCCCCGTGCGCCCTTGACCGAGCAGCGCTTCGCCGAGACCGTGGAGCAAAGGACTGCACACAACTGGGGATGGAGCACGCCGTGCCGTTACTGTTCGTCGGGATCGACCCCGACACCGGCAAGACCAACAGCCCGACCGTATGGGTCGACCAGGAGAAGCGGGAACTCGTCCTCCAGGGGTGGGACCCCGACCCGCAAACCCTCGCCGAATGCGCCGACTTCGAGCGCCGGCGGGCGACCGGTGAACGGGACACCGATCCGGCCTCCGCCTACTGGGCACCGTGGGTGGACCTGATCGGCCGGGCCCGGGCCCGCGGCGTCGTGGTGCGCCGGGCCCGGATCGTGTCCGAGCCGGTCACCGAGTACCGGAATCACTTCACGGGCGATGGCGCATCCGCGGGCGCGGAAATCACGGAGGCCCCTGAGGCGGCCAGGCTCTGCGCCAGTGCGTTCGAGGCGGTCTGGGATCGCGCGATCCCGCACGACCGGTACGGGCTCTGACAAGACGCACCGCCAGAGCACATGCCCGCATCCCCGTCCTCCTCCGCGCAGGCCGCACGCATCACGGTGGCGCAGCGCCTGCGCGAACTGCGCAAAGCGGCGGGCCTGACGATCGTGGAGCTGGCTACCGCGTGCGGCTGGCACTACTCCAAGACCTCGCGCATCGAGAACGGCCGGACCGGGCCCTCGGCGAAGGACATCCGGCTGTGGTGTGCCGCTACCGCGGCCGGGGAGGGGGACGCCGGAGACCTGATCGCCCAGTCCCTCAACGCGGAGGCCATGTACCAGGAGTGGCGCCGGCAGATGCGAGTGGGGCTCAAGGCGGTGCAGGAGAGTGTCGTCACGCTGTTCCACCAGACGCGCCGCTTCCGCGTCTACTCCTCCACCGTCGTGCCCGGCCTCCTCCAAACCGAGGGATACGCCCGGGGGGTGCTCGGCATCGCGTCAGCGGTGCACGACCTCCCGGCGCGGGACATCGCGGAGGCTGTCCAAGCGCGACTCGAACGGTCCCGGGTCATCCACGCACCGGGCCGCCGTGTCGCGGTGGTCATCGAGGAGAGCGTCCTGCGTCACCGGATGGCGGACGAGGACGCGATGGCCGCGCAGCTCGGCTCACTGCTGGCCGCGGGCGCCCTCCCGGCCGTGTCGCTGGGGATCATCCCCATGTCCACCCGCCGGCGCACGCAATGGCCCGAGGAGACGTTCGCCGTCTACGACGACAAGCTGGTGACGGTCGAGCTGGTGTCGGCCGAGGTGACGGTGACCCAGCCGAGCGAGGTCGACCAGTACCTCAAGAGCTTCGAGCGGCTACGGAGCATGGCCGTGTACGGCTCGAAGGCCCGAACCCTCATCGTCCGAGCCATCGACGCCCTCCATCCGTAGACCGGCTACGCGCCCGGCCCGGCCACCCCGGGCGCGGCAGCCCGGGGTGGTTGAGGGGGTGTGCGGCCCGTCGGCGGGGTCAGCCGGCGGCGGCTTCCAGGGCGTGGAATTGCGCGTCGGTGAGCTCGATGCCCGCGGCGGCGGTGTTTTCGTCGAGGTGGGACACCGAGGAGGTGCCGGGGATCGGGAGCATCACCGGGGAGCGGCGCAGCAGCCAGGCCAGTGCGAGCTGCGAGGGGGTGGCGCCCTGCTCGGCGGCGATACGGGTCAGCGGGCTGTCGGGGCCGGCGAGCGCGCCGGTGGCCAGCGGGAACCACGGGATGAAGGCGATGCCGTGCGCCTCGCAGTGGTCCAGGACGTCCTCGGAGGCCCGGTCGGCGAGGTTGAAACGGTTCTGCACGGAGACGATCGTGGCGACGGCGGACGCCTCCTCGATCTGCGCGACGCTCACCTCGCTCAGCCCGATGTGCCGGATCTTGCCCTCCGACTGGAGCGCGGCCAGCTCGCCCAGCTGCTCGGCGAGCGGCACCTTCGGGTCGATCCGGTGCAGCTGGAGCAGGTCCAGCCGCTCCACGCCGAGGTTGCGCAGGCTCAGTTCGACCTGCTGGCGCAGGTATTCCGGCCGGCCGATCGGCACCCACTGCGCCGGGCCGGTGCGGGCGAAGCCCGCCTTCGTGGCGATGACCAGGTCGTCGGCGTAAGGGTGCAGCGCCTTGCGCAGCAGCAGGTCGGCGGTGAAGGGCCCGTACGCGTCGGCGGTGTCGATGAAGTCGATGCCGAGTTCCGCGGTGCGGCGCAGCACCCGTACGGCCTCGTCCGGGTCGGCGGGGTCGCCCCATACGCCGGGGCCGGTGAGCTGCATCGTGCCGTACCCGAGCCGGGTGACGGTCAGGTCGCCGCCGAGCCGGAAGGTCCCGGATGCCTTGGCGACGGCGGGCTGCGTGGTGATGACGGGGGTGGCGTCGGACATGAAGGGCTCCTCACCGATGGCGTACACGCTGCTCCCGACCCTAATCCCGATGGCGGAAGGCCCGGCTCCGGGTCCGCCGGGGCCCGGGGGGGTCAGGGGCGGAAAAGCCCGGCCGGCGGGCAACGGTCACCCCCGCACAGCGCGGGTGTCACCCGGGGGACGCCCAGGTGTCGCCCGATCGGGGGAAAGTGGCGCGGTGGGTAAAGCGTGGCGGGCCATCGCCGCAGCAGTGCCGGTGGGGGCGGTCGCCGCGTGGGCGCTCTGGCACCGCGGCCTGCTGGCGGACGGCTGGCATGACCTGATCGCGGCGGACCGCGTGTGGCTGGGCGCGGCGCTGGCCGCCACCGCGCTGGGCTGGGTCGCGGTCGCGATCGCCCGGCAGGGCACGGTCCTGGAACCGCTGCCCGCGGGCCGCCTGCTGGCCACGCAGTTCGCCGCGCAGGCCGCCAACCAGCTCGCGCCGGCCGGTATCGGCGCCGGGGCGGTGAACCTGCGCTTCCTGCGCGGCTGCGGCCTGCCGCTGAACCGTACGTCGGCGGCGCTCGCGCTGTATTCGCTGGCCGAGTCCGTCGGCCGGGTCACCCTGCTGGCCGGGCTGCTGCTGGCCTTCCCGCACGCCCTGCGCGTGCACGGCCTGGTCCCGACCGGCGGCACCGTCGCCGTGGTGAGCGCCGCGACCGCCGCCGCGCTGGTCGCCGCCGCCGTGCTCGCCGTGGCCGTACGGCCGCTGCGCCGCCTGGCCCGCGGCTTCCTGGCCACCGCGCTGGCCGACGCGCGCTCCCTGCACATGCGCCCTGCCCGGGCGCTGGCCCTGTGGGGCGGCTCCCTCGCCTTCCCCGCGCTCCAGGCGGCGGCACTGGTCGCGGTCGCGCACGCGCTGTCCCTGCCGGTGGCGGCGCCGCACGTGGCGATCGCCTACCTCGCCGCGACCTGCCTGGCCGCGGGCGTCCCCACGCCGGGCGGCATGGGCTCGGTGGACGCCGCCCTCGGCGTCGCCCTGGTCGCCGCCGGCGCCCCCGCGACGACCGCCACCTCCGCGGTCCTCGGCTACCGCATCGTCAACGCCTGGCTCCCCGCACTCCCCGCCGCCCTCGTCCTGAGCGCCCTCGTCCGCCGCAAGGTCGTCTGACCCGCGCCACGCCCTCCGGGGGCTCAGGACGCCGCGGCCCGCGCGCCACACCCGCGCGGGGTTCCGTGGCCGCGCCGCCGGGTGGCGGCAGGACGCGCCGGGTGCCCGGTGGTTGACAGCACAGGTTTATCCGCAATACTGCCCGCCGTGGAGCAGCGCACAGGTTCGATCACACCGGAGATACACCCCGCAGGGACCGATCCGGCATTCGTGCCAGGTCTCCTGCCCCCGCGCCCTGCCGCGACGGCCGACGCGTCGGCCCCGCACGAGGCGGCAGAGGACGCGCCCGAGGGCGCCGCTCAGCCGGAGGCGGAGGCCGCAGCCCCGGCGGTCGCCGAGGTCGCGGTCGAGGCCGCCGTGCCCGCGGCCGTGGCGGTCGTCGCGGACGCCGAGGGCGACGACGAGGACGAGGAGATCGACCGCGGCGAGCCGCTGTTCGAGGTCTCGGACCGCCGCGCGACGATCCTCGCCGACGCGGTGGGCATCGTCTTCCGCCTCGACGAGGAGGAGGCGGACTTCACCTGGGACGAGATCGGCGCGGTCGAGATCGACACGCCACGGTTCAGCAAGCGTTTCAAGGTGACCGTCTACACCGGTCCGCGCCGCTGGTTCGAGGCGCACGTCGAGGCCACGTCCCGCGGCCAGCTCAAGACCTGGGCGGCCGAGCTGGACGCCGTACTCGACGCGCACTTCGAGGACCCGGACGCCGAGAAGGACGTAAAGGACGGCAAGGACGGCAAGGACGCGGACGAGGTCGACGCCGAGGCGGAAGAGGCCGCGGCGGAGGCGGAGGCCGCGGAGGCCCAGGACGAGCCGGAGGCGGAGGCCGCCGAGGAGTCCGCGGAAGCCGCAGAGGCCGGGGAAGCCGGGGAAGCCGCAGGGGCTGCCGAGCCCGAAGCGGACGCCGCGCCCGACCCGGAAGCCGAGGCCGACGCCGAGCCCGAGCCCGAGCCCGAAGCCGCCCCGAAAGCCGGCCCCGACCGCAAGCCCAAGCCCAAGGCCCGTAAATCCCGCACCGCATGACCTGACCCCACCCTGGAAGGCAAGCCCGCGCGGCGTCAGGAGACGCCCCGCACGCGTTAAGAACCCGTATGGAAAACCCGCCCGGCCCCCCACGGGCCCCGCGGGCACCGCACTCTGACCGAGGCTTCGCACAGCGCCCCGCGGCCCGTCCATCGGCCGCGGGGTGTGCGCTGCCGCGCACGGTCGACGGCGACCTGACTGCGTAACGCTGACCAGGCCATCCACCCGACGACGGCCCGTCTCACCACGCCCTGTCGCCGGACCGGCGGCAGCGGCCCGCCAGAGGAGTACGGCCCATGTCCACCACCGTCGGGGCGCATCGCGACCGCCTGCGGGCCTGGCTGCTCGAAGGTCTCTCGGACATCGCCAAGAGCGGGGACACGAAGGACCCGAAGGGCCAGGAGGACCGGAAGGACCGGAAAGGCCAGGAGCCCGCCGCGAGCGCCGGCGCCGAGACGCACCCCGGCCAGCCCTGGTGGCGGGTGATGTGCCTGACCGGCGTGGACTACTTCTCCACCCTCGGCTACCAGCCGGGCATCGCCGCGCTCGCCGCCGGCCTGCTCTCCCCGGTCGCCACCGTCGTCCTCGTCGTCGTCACGCTCGCCGGCGCGCTGCCGGTCTACCGCCGGGTCGCCGAGGAGAGCCCGCACGGCGCCGGCTCGATCGCGATGCTGGAGCGGCTGCTGTCGTTCTGGAAGGGCAAGCTCTTCGTCCTGGCGCTGCTCGGCTTCGCGGCGACGGACTTCCTGATCACCATCACCCTCTCGGCCGCCGACGCCTCGACCCACCTGGTGGAGAACCCGCACTTCTCCGCGGCGCTCGGCAGCCACCAGATGCTCATCACCCTCGTGCTGATCGCCCTGCTCGGCGCGGTGTTCCTCAAGGGCTTCCTGGAGGCCGTGGGCGTCGCCTTCGTCCTCGTCGGGGTCTATCTCGCGCTGAACGTGGTCGTCGTCGTGAACGGCCTGTGGCATGTGCTGACGGCCGCGCACCTGGTCACCGACTGGACGAGCGGCCTGACCGCCGAGCGCGGCAACGTCTTCGTCATGGTCGGCGTCTCCCTGCTGATCTTCCCCAAGCTCGCGCTCGGCCTGTCCGGCTTCGAGACCGGCGTCGCGGTGATGCCGCACGTCAAGGGCGACCCGGACGACACCGAGGCCGACCCGGCCGGCCGGATCCGGGACACCAAGAAGCTGCTGACGACCGCCGCGCTGATCATGAGCGCGTTCCTGATCGCCACCAGCTTCCTCACCACCGTGCTGATCCCGGCGGACGACTTCCGGGCCGGCGGCCCGGCCAACGGCCGCGCGCTGGCGTATCTCGCGCACCAGAACCTGGGCTCCGGCTTCGGCACGGTCTACGACTTCTCGACGATCGCGATCCTGTGGTTCGCCGGCGCCTCCGCCATGGCGGGCCTGCTCAACCTGATGCCGCGCTTCCTGCCCCGCTACGGCATGGCGCCGCACTGGGCGCGGGCGGTACGGCCCATGGTGCTGGTCTTCACGCTGATCGCCTTCCTGGTCACCTGGATCTTCGACGCGAGCGTCGACAAGCAGGGCGGCGCGTACGCGACGGGTGTGCTGGTGCTGATCAGCTCCGCGGCCATCGCGGTGACCATCGCGGCCCGCAAGGCCGGGCAGCGGGGCTGGACGGCGGTCTTCGGGGTCATCGCGCTGGTCTTCCTCTACACCACCGTCGTCAACGTCCTGGAGCGGCCCGACGGTGTGAAGATCGGCGCGTGCTTCATCGCCGGCATCGTGCTGGTGTCACTGCTGTCCCGGCTCGCGCGGGCCTTCGAGCTGCGGGTGACCAGCGTGCAGCTGGACCCGCTGGCCGAGCGGTTCGTCCGGGACATCGCCAAGCGCAAGGTGCGGTTCGTCGCGAACGAGCCGGGTCTGCGGGACGCGGCCGAATACCGCGAGAAGCTGCACCAGATCCGGCTCGACAACGACATCCCGGCCGACGACGACCTGGTCCTGGTCGAGGTCACGGTCACCGACGCCTCGGAGTTCGAGTCGGCCCTGACCGTTCGCGGCCAGGTGCTGCACGGCCGCTACCGGGTGCTGTCCCTGGAGAGCTCGTCGGTCCCGAACGCCCTGGCCGCGCTGCTGCTGCACGTACGGGACCTGACGGCCTGCAAGCCGCACATCTACTTCGAGTGGACCGAGGGCAGCCCCTTCGCGAACTTCCTGCGCTTCTTCCTCTTCGGCCACGGCGAGGTCGCCCCCGTCACCCGCGAGGTCCTCCGCGAAGCCGAACCCGACCCCACCCGCCGCCCCCGCGTCCACGTCGGCTGACGCGTTGTTCACGCGGGGGGGGGCGCCGGGCGGCTCAGGTCCAGTGGTAGAGCTCTTTGAGGCGGTTGACGACGAGGTTGAAGCGGCCCCGGTCGAGGGCGCAGGCCTCGCGGCGCATGCCCTGCTCGTGGAGGCGCAGGACCCGGTCGACGTCGACCCAGGAGTCGCGGCCCTCGCGGTCCCAGGGGCCGGCGCCTATCGCGACCCATTCGCGGTCGTGGTCGTGGCGCTTGCTGGAGAGCTGGACGGCCAGCAGGGTGCCGGCGGCCTCGCGGGCGACGACCAGGACGGGGCGGTCCTTGCCGCGGCCGTCGTTCTCCTCGAAGGGCACCCAGGTCCAGACGATCTCGCCGGGGTCGGGGTCGCCGTCGTGCTTGGGCTCGTAGGTGGTGCGCACCCGGCCGACCCGCGTGGGGTCGGCCTCGGTGGTGGCGTGCGGTCCGCTGGCGCCGGGGAATTCGGCGTGGCTGTCGGTGAAGGTCGTCACGGGCACGACCGTATCGGCGCCGGCCCGGCCCGTCACGAGCGGTCCCGTGCGTACGGCGGCCCCGTACGCACGGGACCGGGCCCGTAACGGATCAGCGGCTCACCAGCGGTCGTGCACCTGCGCGCGGATGCGGCGGTCGTACAGGTCGCGCACCGCGTCCAGGACGGGCTGCGGCAGCTCGGGGAGGGCGGCGGCAGCGGCGTTGGCGCGGGCCTGGTCGGTGTTGCGGGCGCCGGGGATGACGGAGGTCACGCCGGGCTGCTGGATGATCCACCGCAGCGCGGTCTGCGCCGGGGTGGCGCCCTCGGGCGCGAGCCCGGCGAACTCGGCGGCGGCCTCCAGGCCCGTCTCGTAGTCGACGCCGGAGAAGGTCTCGCCCTGGTCGAACGCCTCGCCGTGCCGGTTGTACGTACGGTGGTCGTTCGCCGCGAAGACCGTCTCGCGGGTGTACTTGCCGCTCAGCAGCCCGGAGGCGAGCGGGACGCGGGCGATGATGCCGACGCCCGCGGCGGCTGCGGCCGGCAGCACCTTCTCCAGCGGCTTGAGGCGGAGGGGGTTGAAGATGATCTGCACGCTCGCCACGCCCGGCCGGGCGATCGCCGCCAGCGCCTCCTCGCACGTCTCGACGCTGACCGCGTACGCGGCGACGCGCTGCTCCGCCACGAGCGTGTCGAGCGCGTCGTAGAGGGCGTCGGAGGTGTAGACGGCGGTGGGCGGGCAGTGCAGCTGCACCAGGTCGAGGGTGTCGACACCGAGGTTGGCGCGGGAACGGTCGTTCCAGGCGCGGAAGTTGGCCAGGGAGTAGTTCTCCGGGAGCTGCTCGGCGCGGCGGCCCATCTTCGTCGCGACGAAGATCCCGGCGTCGGGGCGCTCCTTGAGGTAGCGGCCGATGAGCTGCTCGCTGCGGCCGTCGCCGTAGACGTCGGCGGTGTCGAAGAAGGTCACGCCGGATTCCACGGCTGCGTCCAGCACCGCGATGGCGTCGGCTTCCCGCACGTCGCCCCAGTCGGCGCCCAGCTGCCACGTCCCGAGGCCGACGACGGAGACCGGCCGGCCGGTCCTGCCCAGTACACGCTGTTCCATGAGGCCGATGCTACGTCGCTCCCCGGTACGCCCCGGGTACGTCCCCCCGTACGCCGCCGGTACGCCCCGCGCGGGGACGTACCGGGAGCGTACCGGACGTACCCGGGGACGTACCGGAGGCGCGTACGGTCGCCCGCTCAGCCGGCGAGCGCGTCGAGCGCCCGGTTCAGGTCCAGCACATTGACCCGCGGCTCGCCGAGGAAGCCCAGGTCGCGGCCGTGGACGTGGGCCGCGACCAGCGCGTGGACCTTGGCCGCGTCGAGCCCCCGGGCCTTGGCCACCCGGGCGACCTGCTCGTACGCGTACGCCGGTGAGATGTCCGGGTCAAGGCCGGAGCCGGACGCGGTCAGGGCATCGGCGGGCACGTCCGCGGGGTCCACGCCGTCGAAGGCGGCGACGTCGTGGCGGCGCTGCTGGACCGCCTTGACCAGCTCCGGGTTGCCGGGCCCGAGGTTGGAGGCGCCCGAGGCGAGCGGGTCGTAGGCGCCGGCCGACGGGCGCGGCTGGAAGAACCTCGGGTCGGGGCGGGCGGCCTCGTCGGGGTCGCCGGGGTTCTTCTTCGGCAGGTCGAAGTTCTGGCCGAGCAGGCTGGAGCCGACCGTCGTGCCGTGCTGCCGTACGAGCGAGCCGTTCGCCTGGTGGGGGAAGGCCGCCTGGGCGACGCCGGTGACGGCGAGCGGGTAGAGCACGCCGGTGATCACGGTGAGCACCAGCAGCATCCGCAGCGCCGAGAGGTGGCGCCGGACGGCGGGCGGGAAGTGGTTGGCCACGGGGGGGTGCACCTTCTTTCTGGTTCCTTCTGGTTCTTTCTGGTCCTTCTGGTTCCTTCTGGGCCGGTCAGCGCAGGCCGGGCACGAACTGGACGACGAGGTCGATGAGCTTGATGCCGACGAAGGGCAGGACCAGCCCGCCGATGCCGTAGAGGCGGATGTTGCGGCCGAGCAACTGCGCCGCGGAGGCCGGGCGGTAGCGCACCCCGCGCAGGGCGAGCGGGATCAGCACCACGATGATCAGCGCGTTGAAGATGATCGCCGAGGCGATCGCCGAGGTGGGGCTGTGCAGGCCCATGACGTTGAGCTTGTCCAGGCCCGGGTAGGCGATCGCGAACATCGCCGGGATGATCGCGAAGTATTTCGCGACGTCGTTGGCGATCGAGAAGGTCGTCAGGGCGCCCCGGGTGATCAGGAGCTGCTTGCCGATCTCGACGATCTCGATGAGCTTGGTCGGGTTGGAGTCGAGGTCGACCATGTTGCCGGCCTCCTTGGCGGCCGACGTCCCGGTGTTCATCGCCACGCCGACGTCCGCCTGGGCCAGCGCGGGCGCGTCGTTGGTGCCGTCACCGGTCATCGCGACGAGCTTGCCGCCGGCCTGCTCCCGCTTGATCAGCGCCATCTTGTCCTCGGGCGTGGCCTCGGCGAGGAAGTCGTCCACCCCGGCCTCCTCGGCGATCGCCCTGGCCGTCAGCGGGTTGTCGCCGGTGATCATGACCGTGCGGATGCCCATCGCCCGCAGCTCGTCGAACCGCTCGCGCATGCCGGCCTTCACGACGTCCTTGAGGTGGACGACGCCCAGCACGGTGGCGGTGCTGCGGCCGGCGCGGCGCACGACCTCGCCGACGACCAGCGGGGTGCCGCCGCCCGCCGCGACGGCGTCCACGACCGGCTCGACCTCCTGCGCCGGCTGCCCGCCGTTGTCCCGTATCCAGGCCAGTACGGCACTGGCCGCGCCCTTGCGCAGCTCGCGCCGGCCGCCGTCGCCCTCGACCAGGTCCACCCCGCTCATCCGGCTCTGCGCGGTGAAGGGCACGAACTCGGCGCCGCCGCCCAGCTCCCGGCCGCGCAGCCCGTACGCGTCCTTGGCCAGGACGACGATGGAGCGGCCCTCCGGGGTCTCGTCGGCCAGCGAGGCCAGCTGCGCGGCGTCCGCGAGCCGGGCCAGGTCCACCCCGCCGGCCGGCAGGAACTCGGCCGCCTGCCGGTTGCCCAGCGTGATCGTGCCGGTCTTGTCCAGCAGCAGCGTGTTGACGTCGCCGGCCGCCTCGACGGCCCGGCCGCTCATCGCCAGGACGTTGCGCTGCACCAGCCGGTCCATGCCCGCGATGCCGATCGCCGACAGCAGCGCGCCGATGGTGGTCGGGATGAGCGCGACGACCAGCGCGACCAGCACGACGAGCGACTGCTCGGCGCCCGCGTAGATCGCCATCGGCTGGAGGGTGACGACGGCCAGCAGGAAGACCACGGTGAGCGAGGCGAGCAGGATGTTCAGCGCGATCTCGTTCGGGGTCTTCTGCCGGGCCGCGCCCTCGACCAGGGCGATCATCCGGTCGATGAACGTCTCGCCGGGCTTGGAGGTGATCCGCACGACGACCCGGTCCGAGAGCACCTTCGTGCCGCCGGTGACCGCCGAGCGGTCGCCGCCGGACTCCCGGATGACGGGCGCGGACTCACCGGTGATCGCGGACTCGTCGACCGAGGCGATGCCCTCGACGACGTCGCCGTCACCGGGGATGATCTGCCCGGCCTCGACCAGGACGTGATCGCCGAGCCGCAGGTTCGCCGCCGGGACGGCCTCCTCGCGCAGCTCGGTGTCGCCGCGCCGCCAGTCCGCGAGCCGGCGGGCGACCGTCTCCGTCCTGGTCCTGCGCAGCGTCTCGGCCTGCGCCTTGCCGCGCCCCTCGGCGACGGCCTCCGCGAGGTTGGCGAACACCACGGTCAGCCACAGCCACACCGTGATCACCCACGCGAAGACGCTGGGGTTCGCGATCGCCGAGCCGGTGGTGAGCACCGCCCCGACCTCGACGACGAACATCACCGGGTTCTTCACCATGACCCGCGGGTCGAGCTTGCGCAGCGCGTCGGGCATCGACACCAGGAGCTGCTTCGGGTCGGCGAGGGACGCCCGCGCGGACCGGGACGCCGCGGGCTGGGACGCCGCGGCCCGGGAGATCAGTGGGGACATCAGTGGAGACCTTCCGCGAGCGGACCCAGCGCGAGCGCCGGGAAGTAGGTGAGGCCCACGACGATCACGATGACGCCGGTGAGCAGGCCGACGAACTGCGGCCGGTGGGTGGGCAGGGTGCCGGCGGTGACCGGCACGGGCTGCTGCCTGGCGAGCGAGCCGGCGAGCGCGAGGACGAAGACGATCGGCAGGAAGCGGCCGAAGAGCATCGCCAGGCCCAGCGCGGTGTTGTACCACTCGGTGTTCACGCCGAGGCCCGCGAAGGCCGAGCCGTTGTTGTTGGCCGCGGACGTGAACGCGTACAGCACCTCGGAGAAGCCGTGCGGCCCCGGGTTGAGCATCGAGGCGCGCTCGCCCCGCAGGGACATCGCCGCGCCGGTGCCGATCAGGACGACGGCCGGGGTGGCGAGGATGTAGAGGGAGGCGAACTTCATCTCCCGCGACCCCAGCTTCTTGCCCAGGTACTCGGGGGTGCGGCCGACCATCAGGCCGGCCACGAAGACCGCGACGATCGCCAGGATGAGGATGCCGTAGAGGCCGGAGCCGGTGCCGCCGGGCGCGATCTCGCCCAGCATCATGTCGAACAGCGTCATCCCGCCGCCGCCGGGCGAGAACGAGTCGTGGAAGGAGTTCACCGCGCCGGTGGAGGTGAGCGTGGTGGACGCCGCGAACAGGGCCGAGGCCCAGATCCCGAGCCGCTGCTCCTTGCCCTCCAGCATCCCGCCCGCGCTGTGGCCGGCGGTGCTGCTCACGCTGTGCAGCTCGTTGACGGTGATGAGGGCGACCGAGACGGCCCAGATCAGGCCCATGACGGCGAGGATCGCGTAGCCCTGCCGGTGGTCGCCGACCATGCGGCCGAAGGTGCGCGGCAGCGAGAAGGAGATGGCCAGCAGCAGATAGATCTCGATGAGGTTGCTGGTGCCGTTGGGGTTCTCGAAGGGGTGGGCGGAGTTGGCGTTGTAGAAGCCGCCGCCGTTGGTGCCCAGCTCCTTGATGACCTCCTGCGACGCCACCGGGCCGCCGGTGAGCGACTGCTTGTCGCCGAGCAGGGTGCCGATCTCGTGGACGCCGTGGAAGTTCTGCACCGCGCCGAGCGCCACGAGCACGACGGCGAAGACGAACGCCATCGGCACCAGCAGCCGTACGGTGACCCGGGTCAGGTCCACCCAGAAGTTGCCGACCCGGTCGGTGCGCCTGCGGGTGAAGCCGCGGATGAGCGTGGCGACGACGGCGATGCCGACGGCCGCGGACACGAAGTTCTGCACCGCCAGGCCCGCCATCTGGACCAGGTGGCCCATCGTGACCTCACCGCTGTACGACTGCCAGTTGGTGTTGGTGACGAAGGACGCGGCGGTGTTGAACGCCTGGTCGGCCTTGACCGGCGGGAAGCCGAGCGAGAGCAGCAGGTGGTTCTGCAGCCGCTGCATGCCGTAGAGGAAGAGCAGCGAGACCGCGGAGAAGGCCAGCACGCTGCGCAGGTACGCGCCCCACTGCTGGTCGGCGTCCGGGTCCACGCCGCCGAGCCGGTACAGACCGCGCTCGACGGCCAGGTGCCGGCCCGGGCTGAGGATGCGGGCCATGTAGTCGCCCAGCGGGCGGTAGGTCAGGGCGAGGGCGGCGATCAGGACGGTGATCTGGAGCCAGCCCGCGAGGGTGTCGTTCATCTAGAACTTCTCCGGGTGGATCAGGGCCAGCACGAGGTAGACCAGCAGCCCGCAGGCGACGACGAGCCCGACGACGTTCTCCGCGCTCACAGCCGCCCGACCCCCTTGGCGACCAGCGCGAGCACGGCGAAGACCGCGATCGTCACAGCGATGAACACAAGATCGGACATTTTGCGCGACACCCCAGGTGAGGACGTTTCCGGCACGGCTTGCCGTAGGGGGTCCCGGCGGGACCCGCACCTACGGTCACCCCGCTTCCGGGCGGGTCCGGATTCGTTGACGCGTCATTGGCGCGGGGGGCGGGGCCATTGACGGGCTCTTGACGCCCGGCGGCCCGGGCTGTCCGCCGGACGGGTGAGCGGCGGGGTCTGCGGGGCCGGCGGGAGCGGCCGGCGGGGGGTTTGCGGGGGCATGCGTACGGCGTAACCTCGAATGTGGTGCGAATGTCTGCAAAGCGGACGTACGGACCGGCGGTCGGCATGACCGGACGCCGTGCGGCGTTATACGTGTACGGCGGGCGGCGTACGCCGTGGGCCGTACGACGGAGGTGTGCGATGACGTGGATGGGTACGAGGCGCGGGCCCGTACAGGACCCGCGGGACGAGCATGACGCGGCCCTCTACCCGACGGAGCCCGGCCTCGACGCGGAGGCGGCCCACCGCCAGGCGCTGGTGCTCAGCGAAGTCGCGGCGGAGGGCCCGGTGGGCCTGTTCCGCGTCCTGCGCCGCGCCGCGTCCGGCGACGAGGACGCGGCGGCGGTGCCCGTCTCCTCCCTCATCCGCGCGATCCCCGGCGCGACCCTGCTGGACTCCCACGACTTCCTGCTCCGCGCCCACATCCCCCCCTCCAGCCGCGCGGGCGACCTCACCCCGGGCCAGCGCGTAGCCCTCGTCTACGTGGTAGACGGCACCCACATGGCACCCGACCTGCTGTAACCCCGACCTCCCTCACCCGCCGCGGCGCCCTCCCCAGCGCAGCCGCCGCCAACGCGACGCCCGACTCCGCCCCCCGTCGGCCCTGCGCCTCCTGCCCTCCCCGGAACCCACGCCCGACACCCTTGCCGCCACTCGCCGGCCACCCATTGCCTTGACAAGGGTGTCAGGCTTCGCCCCCCACCCCCGCCAACCAGCCCAACGCCGGGTGGCACGGTCCCGGGGACCGGCAGGTCGTCAGGCCGCGGGCTCATCGGAGCCGGCCCCGCCCTCCACCAGCGTCCTCACCACCGACGGATACGCGAACTCCTCCGCCAGCGCGTCCATCAAAACCTCGTCGCAGCTCCGCCCGAGCCAGTAGCCCGCGGAACGCAGCGCGCCAGCGTGCCGGAAGCCGGCCTTTTCGTAGGTGCGGACACCTGCCGTGTTGGGTGCGAGGACCTTGAGCCAGACCATGCGGAGGTTGGTGACGTGGAAGGCGTAGTCGAGGGTGAGACGCGTCGCCCTGGTACCGAGCCCGCAGCCACGCGCCTCGGGGGCGAGCATCACGACGTATTCGGCCGTACGGACCGCGTGGTCGGGCAGCAGCGTGGTGACGCCGACCGGCACGGGGGAGCCGGGCGCGAGGTCGTACACCGTGAAGCGGATGTTGTCGCCCCTCAACTGGTGCGCCATCCCCTCGGTGCGCGCCTCCAACGACTCCGGCTGCTGGCGCCCGTAACCGACGAGCAGGCCGGGGTCCTGCTCCCAGCGCCAGTAGGTCTCGACAAGGTCCGCCCGATAGGGCCCGAGGGCGCAGGCGTCGGCGCTGATCCAGAGGATGGGTTCAGGGGTGCTGCTGATGGCCGGCTCCGATAGTGAGAAGGGGCGTGTAGTCCAGCGTCGATCGCGGTTCGGCTACGGGGTAGCCGTCATCGGTCTGTACCCAGGCATGCAGGCGGACAGGGTCCGGAGCGACACCATGGCACCAGGTGACCGCCAGCCGGGAGGTGGCGAGCAGGAAGACCGCTGCAACGGACTCCTCAAGGCAGGCGGTGCGTCCCGGCGAATACCAGGCGGCACGACGGACGGCGAGCACTGCCTCGTGTGCCTGCGCCGTCGTCGCCCGGACCTCACAGCGTGGCACGGCAGTTCTCATCGCCGTGGTAAGGCGTCGCATCACGGTCGTACGAGCACCTGCCCGCTTCAGCAGGAAGACCGCGGCGAGGGCCGCAGCGGCGGAGATGGATATCGGGCCGGGAATGCGGCCGGTGCCCGCAGGGTGCTCGGCGCCGCCCCAGCTCGCGGCGGCGGGGTTCCCAGCCACCGGTGCCGGCCACGGGGCAGGCTCGGACACGGGTGTCAGAAGCCCAAGACCGAAGAGTCGATCCGCCAGAGCAGGCGGCAGGCGATCTGTCCTTCCTGTGCGCGCTGCCTGGCACCAGAGCCGCGCGGCAGGCGGGAGAAGGCACTGGACGTTGCCTGTCCGGTAGTCGACCAGCACGACGACGTGACCGTAGTCGACAGCTCCGAGCCATGCCGGGGCGGTGCCGAAGCCTCGGTCCATGCTCACCGCCCCTCCGCTGCCGCAGGGATCTCCCACTCCGGGAGGGCCGCACGATCGTGAGCCGTCAGCCACGCCTCGGCCGCGAGGGCCTGTTCGAGAGCGGCAAGGGGCATGGGAAGGCCGGCACCCGCACGACGTATCGCGCGTCGGAACGCAGCGGGATCAAGGAGTCCGTAAGCCGCCATCCAGCCGTCAGCGAGCCGCAGCAGGTCAGGCAGGTTGGCGCGGACGCCTGCGAAGTGGTCGGCGTCGAAACTGCCCTTGGTGGTGCGGGCCGCGATCTCGGGCGGCAACAGGTCGACCATTGCCTCGCGGAGCAGCGGTTTGTAGCAGTGCAGCCGGGGCCGCTGGTCGAGCGGAGTCCGCAGCACCGCGTCCACGACCGCAGGGTCCAGGAAGGGGTTGTGCAGATCGACACGGTGAACGTCTGCCAGTTGCCGATCGGCCACAGCGGTGCGGGCGACCTCACGGATCTCGTCCACGAGAACACGGACCGAGGCGTCGAGACCCGCGAACCGGGGTGGGGCAGCGGCTGCTTCTTCCGCGGCGACCCCGAGCAGGCGCCGGGCGGCGGGCGGTGCCCAGTCGGGAGTCGGCAGCAGGCAGAACCAACGGACGCGCCCGTGGTGATCGGGTGTACGTCGGCCGAGCGCGCGGGGCAGGGCAGCCAGGGCTCTGTCACGGGTGACCGCCGACACTCGCACGGCGTCGTAAAGGAGCGGCATCACCGGTTCCTTGCGTAGCCGTGCCCAGCCGAACGCCTCACCCAGTGCTCGCCCCCACCGACCGCGGCGGAGCAGGTCGGCAAGGTGGATGGGCGGTTGGAAGAGGACGCTGTCACCGCCGTCGCCGGTGAGATGCGTACGGGTGCCCAAGTGGCCCTTCATCCACCGGAACTGATGGTCAAGACGGGACCGGACGAGCGTGGAAGGTGCCGGCTCGTCGGTTGCTGACACCGCCGTGATGTCCGAGTACGGGAGGTGTTCGGGCCCCAACGGCAGCAGATGGTGGACGGCGCGGTCGCCGAGAGCGTGCGCAGCCAGGCGCGCGTATGTCACGTCGGCACCGGAGGTATCGCCCTCGGGATGGACGGTCACGGTGTGCAGGCGCGCTGTGGACGGAAGTGCCGCTGCGGCGAAAGCGGTGATGCTTGTCGAGTCCAGGCCACCGGACAGGTCACAGGAAAGGCCGGGGTCGGCCCCGGTGCGCAGCCTGACCGAACCGCGCAGAGCTGCCCGGAGCCGGGCGTGCGGTACCCGACCGGGCTCCGGATCAGGTCGCCACACCTCGGTGACGCGCATGTGCCCGCAGTTCGCGAGGAGTTCGATTCGGCTGCCGGACGGCAGTTGCGAGACGCCGTCGAAGTAGGTCCGCTGCCCTGCGAGCGCCGGGACGGACGGAAGGAATACGGCACAGGCAAGTCGTTGTACGTCGACCTGCGCGTGGGCGAGCCCGGCGAGCGTCCGGGCGGAGGTACACCACACCCAACAGCCGTTGTGGCGAGTCAGGTAGACGGGCCGAGCAGCGGCCGGGTCCGTGTGCAGGACAATACGATCTGCGGATTCCTCGACGACCAGGTAGGCGCCCGGCCGGCACCAGGCGATGTCCTCGGGCAGCCTTCCACAAGCAAATGCGTGCAGTTCGGCGTCTTGGGCACCGCAGGGTCCGAGGACGACGAGGCGCTTCCCCGCACCGCGGTCGACCACGCGGCAAGGACCGGCTCCGAGCCTCCAGGTGGACGTGCCGGCGGCGATCGGTACGGCGCCCACAGGGCGGCGGCATACGGCGGCCGGGGATGCGACTGAGCCTCCGAAAACCATGAGTCCTCCTCGAAACGCCGACCGGTGGAAGAGGCGCGGCCCGAGAGCCGGGCCACGACCGCCCGCTCAGGAGTTGTACGCGCGGCGCTTGTCCTCGCTGCGTCCACTGCCCTGGCCTTCAGTGAGTGCCGCCGCGTCGCCGAGGTCGATCGGTCCGAGTTCGTCGTCGTCCTCGGTGGTGGGGATGTGCGGGTAGGCGTTCATCGCGGTCCTCTCATTCGGGTGAAGTGTGGGGGGACTTCGGGTCGTTGGTCGTCAGGTGCCAGCTGTGGGCGCCGGGGTGGTCGGCGAAGTCCGCGCAGGGGGTGGGGGAGGTGGCGGGGCAGTCAGGGAGGGTGAGGAGGGTCGTCGGGGGGTGGCCGCGGATCCAGCGGGTCCAGACCGCTCCGGTGTCGGGGCCCGGGAGTTCGCGGACGAAGGCATGGTGGTCGCCCGTGGTGTGCGCTTCGAGGGTGCAGCGCAACTCGCGCTCGACGTCGGCCGGTTCGGCGGGCTCGCCGGTGCCGCAGCGGAGCGCCGCGGCGGTCAGTCGCTCGGGCAGCCACGTCCGCTCGCCGCACACCGCGCGGGCCTGCGCGGCGAGCGCGGCCCACACCGTCTTGCCGCCGCCGGGGCACGAGCGGTAGCCGAAGGCGACGCTCGACGCCTCGACGAGCAGCAGCCCGCGGCCCCGCTCGTCGTCCGGGCGCGGGGTCACGGCGGTCGGCGGGGCCGTCACCGGATCGGTCACCTCGACCACGCAGCCCCCGTCGCCCACGGTCAGCGCGACGGTGAACGGGCGGCCCGGCACATGTGCGTGCCGCACCGCGTTGGCGGCGAGCTCGCCGGTCACCAGCGCGGCCGTGGCGACCTCCTCCTCGGTGCACCCCCAGCGGGCCAGCGCCTGCTCGACCTCCCTGCGGGCGAGCGGCACGCAGCGCTCGTACGGGGCGAAGTCCCGGCGCCAGGTCCGGGCCTGCGGCTCCCGGAGTGCGGTGTCTTCGGTCGGCATGCGGAATCTCCTGCGGAAAACCCAGCCGGCCACCGATCGTCGCGGTGTGTACTGGGTACGGAACGTCGTGCGACCATTCAGCCCCGCGCCGGCGGGCCGCCGGTAGCCCGTCAAGCGGACGGTGCGCCGGTCCGCATCGCCGTCCGCGTGGTCCGTATCGTCCGCGCCGTCCGCGTCTTCGCGTAGTCTGCGTAGTGCGCGCAGTCTCGATCCGCATCGACCGCCCCCGCCCACCGGAGGAGGCCATATGCCGCAGCCGCCCAAGCAGTTGGACCCCAGCCGCTCCGGTCGCCACTGGTTCGGCGCGGAGTTGCGCCACTGGCGCGTTCTGCGCGGGCTGTCGCAGGCGCAGTTGGGGGCGAGGGTGCACGTCAGCGGGGACCTGATCGGCAAGATCGAGAAGGCGGTACGCGCCTGCTCCGCCGAGCTGGCCCGGGCCCTGGACGAGGCGCTGGGCACCGGCGGCGTCCTGACCCGCGCGCTGGCCCGCGCGACGGCCGATGCGGACACCTCCCCCGCCGATGCGGACACCTCGCCGGTGCGGCCCTTCCCCGGCCCCGCGCGCCCCACCCCGGACGCCATCCTTACGGAGGACCCCCCGCCCCCCGCCCCGCTTCCCGGAGCGGAAACCCTGCGGGTGCCGTGCCGTACCGCCGAGGGAAGGATCATCTTCGTGACGATGCCCCCGTCGGGCTCCTGTCCGCCGCTGGCGCTCGTACCTCCGCCCGTTGTGCCGGCCGCGCCGTCTGTGCGGGACTTCCTCGCGGTGGACGGCCACCCCGCGGAGCGGCTGCGGGACCTGCGGCGCACGCTTGTGCGGTGCGACAACGTCCTCGGTGCCGGGCACGTCTACGACACCGCTCGCGACCATCTGCGGCTGATCGGCGGGCTGGTGCGACAGGGGACGGGTGCGGATCGCCGGACGCTGCTCCATGTGCAGGCGGAGTACGCCGAGTTGTGCGGGTGGTTGTGCCAGGACAGCGGTGACGAGCGGACGGCGCGCTTCTGGACCGACCGCGCCCTGGAGTGGTCGCACACCGCCGGGCAGCGTGAGGCGGTCGCGTATGTCATGGTGCGCAAGGCCCAACTCGCCGCCGACTGCGGTGATCCGGCGGACACCGCCGACCTCGCGGAGGCCACGCGTGAACTGGCCCCGCCCCGCAGCCGGTTCGCCGTCATGGGCGCGCTGTCCGCCGCGTACGCACACGCGTTGAACCGTGAAGCCGCCGTGTGCCACCGCACGTTCGACTCGGTGCTCGGCATGCTCGACCAGGTGGCCGACGACCCGCCCGCCCGGCGCGGCAACTGGCTGGACTCACCGCATGTACAGGCCCAGCGCGCACAGGCGCTGTCCCTGCTCGGCGAACACGAGTCGGCCTCGGACGGCTTCGACCGGGCCCTGCGCACGCTGCCGTCCACGTACCGCCGCGACCGCGGCTACATCCTCTCCCAGCGCGCGCTGGCCCACTTGCGGGCCGACGAGCCGGAACGGGCCGCCCTCGCCGGGCTCCAGGCCCTGCCGATCGCCTCGGCCACCGGTTCCGGGCGCACCTTCCGCGCCCTGGCGGCCCTCGACGGCCTCCTTCCGGCGGGCAGCGCCCAGCCCCAAGTCCGCGAGTACCGCACGGCGTTCGACGCGTCCGTGCTCCACGAGGCGTGACCGCGCCCGGCCACCGGGGCTCGTGCGGGCCCGCCCTCCGGATCCGAGGCAGGCGTCCCCCGCGTGCGGGCCACCGCGCACGCCCCAAGGCCGGACGCCGTCGAGCCGCCACCCCAGGCAGAAGGCGCCCCCGGCGGTCAGGCCGCCGTCGACGCCCCCGCGGCACCGGACTCCGCCGGGCCGGACCCGGTCGGGTAGGGCCACGCTTTCCGCAGCAACCCCCACGGCGACCGGACCCCGAGCGGACCGGCGCGGGCGAGCCGGTGTACCCCGCAGAGAAACGAGAGGCAGCGGTGACCTCAGCCGCGACCTCAAGTTCTGGCACTACGGCAACGGCAAGGTCGTCTACACCACGGACCTTGCGGCGCGGAAAGTGCGCGAAGCCCTCGACGGCCTCGCGGACGTCGTGAGCACCGGGCCGGTCGCCGTCGACTTCGGGGTGATGCTCGACGACCTCGCCGGGCGGGGCGTGCGGCAGCTCATGGTGGAGGGCGGCGGCACGATCCACACGCAGTTCCTCGCGCAGGGCCTCGCGGACGAGGTCCACCTGGCCGTCGCGCCGCTGCTGGTCGGCCAGCCCGGGGCGCCGCGCTTCCTCGGCGCCGCGGACTTCCCCGGCGGGTCGACGAACCGCCTGACCCTCCTCGGCACCCGCACCATCGGCGACGTCGTGCTGCTCCGTTACGCGCCCAAGCCGCGCGCCGCCTCTCCCGTAGAGGAGCCCGCGCGATGACGTACGACACCGCGGCGACCGACCGCGCGTGGATGACGCAGGCCATCGAGCTCTCCCGCGCGTGCCCGCCGGTCGCGAACCGCTTCAACGTCGGCGCGGTCATCGTCGCCGCCGACGGTACGCAGCTCAGCTCCGGCTACAGCCGCGAGGGCGGCGACCCGGCCGTCCACGCCGAAGAGTCCGCCCTCGCCAAGGTCCCGCCCGGCGACCCGCGCCTGCGCACCGCCACCCTCTACAGCACCCTCGAACCCTGCTCGGAGCGCAGCTCCCACCCCGTCCCCTGCGCAACCCTCGTCATCGCCGCCCGCATCCCCCGCGTCGTCATCGCCTGGCGCGAGCCCAGCCTCCTGGTCGCCGACTGCCAGGGCGTCGAGCAGATGACCGCGGCCGGCATCGAGGTCACCGAACTCCCGGACCTGGCGGAGGCAGCCCGCGCGGTCAACGCGCACATGCGTGGCTAGCCGGGACGAACTCGCCGCCGCGCTCAGCGCGAGCGGTGCGCTGACGCCCGGCTGGCTGCCCGCCTACGAGGCCAGAGCGGTGGCGGGCCCAGGACCGGCCCGGCTTCGGCCGCTTCAGCGGCGTGCCCTGCGCCAGAAGATGATTGCGCGGACCGTCATGACCACGAAGAGCAGCGCGCAGACTCCGGAGAGTATGTCGAGGCCCCACTGGTGGTCGGTGATGGAGTCCGACGCCCACCAGGCCAGCAGGCCGGAGGCGATGAGGAAGAGGGGGGCCATCGTCGCGGCGAAGCGGACGCGGGGGTCGCGGGTGGGGGACGGTGCGGGGCGGCGTTGGTGCTCGGTGTCCGCCGGGCGCTTGTGCAGTGTGGTCACGGCAGCCTCCCTCAGGCGTCGGACGGTGCCGGACAAACCGGTACCAAAGGCATGACCTTCTGATTACCCGCACGGGGCCGCGCAAACCGGGGCGACGGCCCCTGCCGGTCAGGTGCGGCGGGCCAGGAGGTGGACCTCGCGGAACTGGCGGCGGTCGGCGGGCTGGGGCTCGCGGGTGGCGCGGGCGGTTTCGGGGAGGCCGGCGGCGTGGAGGAGGGCGGCGAGGTGGTCGGGGGACCAGCGGTAGGCGGTGGTCACCGCGTGGTCGAAGGGCTGCGGCGGGTCGGCCGGGGCGTCGGTGGACCAGAAGGCGAGCAGGAGCGGGGCGCCGGGGGCCAGGACGCGGTGGAACTCGGCCAGGATCGCCGGGAGTCCGGGCGGCGGGGTGTGGATGAGGGACCAGCGGGCGAGGATGCCGGCCAGCGCGCCCGCCGGGAAGTCGAGCGCGGCCATCGAGCCGACATAGAAGCGGAGGGCCGGGTACGTACGGCGGGCCAGGCCGATCATCGCCGGGGACGCGTCGACGCCGAAGGCCGCGAGGCCCAGGTCGTGGAGGTGCGCGGTGACGTGCCCGGGGCCGCAGCCCAGGTCGGCGACCCGGCCGTCCGCCCCGCCGGTCCGTACCTCCTGCGCGAAGACGTCCAGCATCGCCCGGTCCAGCGGCCGGTCACGCAGGGCGTCACGGAACAGCTCGGCGTACGCGGGCGCGGCGGCGTCGTACGCCTCGCGGGTGATCCGGAGGGCGGCGTCGGGTGAGGGCATGGGACGGGACCGTACGCGCTCGGTCCGGGGCGAGGCGAGCCCCCCGGCACCGGGAGGGACGAGCCCGCCCCCGCGACGGGCCGGCCCCTGCGTCCCGCGGCGGGCGAGCCCCCGCATCCGCGGACCTAAGCCGTGCGCCCGATGCCGCGCCCCGCGCGTGCTCCGTAAGCTGCGGAGACCATACGGTGAGGGAGGTACGACCATGGCCGCCGACGCCGCCGCGCACATCCGGCTGGCCCGGCCCTCGCGGGACCTGCGGGCCGCCGAGCGCTTCTGGGTCCAAGGGCTCGGGCTCGACGTGCAGTTCCGGCACGAGGCGGACGGCACGCCAGGGGACGGCTCGCTGCTCATGGTGGGATGGCCCGGGGCCGCCTGGCATCTGGAGCTCGTGCACGATCCGGGCGCGCCCGTCGAACCCCGCCCCACTGTCGAGGACTTGCTCGTCCTCTACCTCGACGGCCCCGTCCCCGACGAGCTGCTCGCGCGCCTTGAGCAGCACGGCGGCACCCGGGTGCCCGCGCACAACCCGTACTGGGACACCTGGGGCGTCACCGTCCAGGACCCCGACGGCTACCTGCTCGTCCTCTCCACCCGGGAGTGGGCCAACACCTAGCGCCCGGGCGGGAGTCAGACGCGCGAGTCCGCCGGGAAGCCCGTCCAGCGCAGCTCGTCCGGCAGGTGGCGCATGTCGTTCGTGACGAGCACGCACGCCGGGCGCTCGGGTGCGTAACGGATCACCGTCACCGCCGCGTTGCCGTAATTCAGGCCGAGCCAGCGCCACTTGGGAGCGTGCATGGCGTCGCGGACCAGCCAGGCGACCAGGAAGTTGTGCGTCACGACGACCTCGTGGCGGTCGTCGCTGCCGCGCACCGGGCCGGTGAACAACTCCAGTGCCCGGTCGGCGAGTTCGGGGCCGCGCCCGCGTTCGCCCGGTGTGCCGCCGGCGAGGAAGCGGAGCGGGAAGTCGGCCCAGCCGGCGGGGAGTTCGTCCCGCGCGGGGACGTACGGCACGTAATCACCGGCGGCTTCCGACACGTTGAGCGGTACGTCCACGGCCTCGGCGACCAGCCGCGCGGTCTGCTCGGCTCGCGGCAACGGGCCGTGGTGGACGGCGTCGAGCGGCACGTCACGCAGCCGCTCGCCGAGCAGCGCGGCCTGCCGGCGGCCCGCCTCCGTCAGCCGGTCCTCGTCGCGTGAAGCTTCGGCGTGCCGGACGAGGTACAGATAACGGGTGGCCCACTCGGTCAAGTCACGCTCCCTTACGCGCACGACGGCAACGCCGCTGTGCGGGGAGAGACGAGGGGCGGGGCGGCGCGGTTCCACGGCACAACGGTTCCGCTCACGATCCGCCACTGGCGCTTGGCACAACCGGCGCGCCGGGCCGGGCTCTTGCCATCGAGTGTGCTCCAAGGTGTTGTGTGGGCCGCATGAGATACACGCAGCTGGGCCGGACCGGCCTCACCGTGGGACGCCTGGTGCTCGGCACGATGAACTTCGGCTCCGAGACGGACGAGGAGACCGCGCACGCCATCATGGACACCGCCCTGGACGCGGGCGTCAACTTCTTCGACACCGCCAACATCTACGGGCGGGACGAGCACAAGGGCCTCACCGAGGAGATCCTCGGGCACTGGTTCGCCAAGGGCGGCGGGCGCCGCGACAAGGTCGTGCTCGCGACCAAGCTGTACGGCAACATGACGAACGACGGCACGCCGTGGAGTCGGTCGTCGTGGCCCAACCACGACAAGCTCTCCGCGCTGAACATCCGCCGCGAGGTGGAGGCGAGCTTGCGGCGGCTCGGCACGGACCACATCGACGTCTACCAGTTCCACCACATCGACCGGGCGACGCCCTGGGACGAGATCTGGCAGGCGATGGACGTCCTGGTCGCGCACGGCAAGATCCTCTACGCCGGGTCCAGCAACTTCGCCGGGTGGCACATCGCGCAGGCCAACGAGGCGGCGGCGCGGCGCGGTTCGCTCGGGCTGGTGAGCGAGCAGTGCTTCTACAACCTGGCGCAGCGGACCGCCGAGATGGACGTCATCCCGGCGGCGCAGGCGTACGGCCTGGGCGTCATCCCGTGGTCGCCCCTCAACCAGGGGCTGCTCGGCGGCGCCCTGCGCAAGGAGCGCGAGGGCGGCGGCTCGCGCACGTCGGTGGGCCGCTCGGCGGCGGGCCTCGCGGACCCGGCCGTACGGGAGCGGGTGCGGCGCTACGAGGAGCTGTGCGGCAAGCGCGGCGTCGAACCGGGCGAGGTCGCCCTGGCGTGGCTGCTCACCCGCCCCGGCGTGACCGGCCCGATCGTCGGCCCCCGCACCCCGGCACACCTCACCTCCGCGCTCAGCGCACTCGAACTCGACCTGGACGCGAACTTCCTGGCGGAGCTGGACGAGGTCTTCCCGGGCCCGGGCCCCTCACCGGAGGCCTTCGCCTGGTAGCCCCACCCCGCACCCCGGGGCTTAGCCGGCCGGTCCAGGCGGTGCGCCCCGGGGCCTACCCGGCCGGTGACCGGCGAGTTCGAAAGACCTGGCCATAGAGGGTCAACGCCATATCGTTGAAGCCGGCCCCGCTGAAGCACATGAGCTCGTGTGGGTCGTGTCGCAGCGTCCTGCCTAGGTGACGAGGCCATATGTAGAAGTACGCTTACATAAAACGTAGTCCCCCTCTCCAGCGGGCGCCGCACACACTCGCGGGTGGCATGCTCCGCCCCTCCGCCCGGCCAGTGGCTCCTGCGCACGATGCTGCCGGAGGCGGCGGCCGAGGCGTACGGCGGTGTCGGCGGCCGGTGCTGTTTGCCCGGGGGGAAAACCGCGGGACCCGGCGCGTACCCGGGTCGTACCGTGGGCCCATGCTGCGCACCCTGTTGCCCTTCCTCGGCGCCTGCACGCTCATCGCCGCCTCGCCCGGGCCGAGCACCATGCTGATCATCCGGCAGTCGTTGCGCAGCCGGCGGGCCGGCTTCCTCACCGTGCTCGGCAACGAATCCGGCGTCTTCGTGTGGGGGACGGTCGCCGCCTTCGGGCTCACCGCGCTGCTCGCCGCGTCGGAGGTCGCGTACGACGTCATGCGGGTCGTCGGCGCGATCACCCTCATCGGCTTCGGCGTCAAGACGCTGCTCGACGCGCGGCGCGGTGCGGGGGAGGAGGAGCGGGGCGCGGCGGGCGGGCAGGACAAGGCGCCGCGGGCGGGCTGGGCCTCGTACCGCTCGGGGCTGCTGCTCAACCTGGCCAATCCGAAGGCCGCGGTCTTCGCGATGTCCTTCCTGCCGCAGTTCGTGCCCGCGGGCGCGCCGCACCTGCCGACGATGGTCGGCCTCGCCGCGCTGTGGGCCGCCTTCGAGGTCGGCTACTACGGCCTCTACGTCTACTTCGTCGGCCGGCTCCAGCACGTCATCTCGCGCGCGGCCGTCCGCCGCCGCCTGGAGCAGATATCGGGCGGCGTGCTGTTGCTGCTCGGGGCGCGGATGGCGCTGGAAAGCTGAGGTTTCGGCGGCGAGGGTTACGGGCCGGGGGGAGGCGCGGGGCCCGCGGTCAGTTCGCCGCGGGAGCGGAGGGAGCGGCGGGAGTCGAGCTCGCCGTACCGCGTATCTTCAGGTCGGCCAGCAGCGCACCGGTCGCGGACGCCACCGCGTCCACCGCGGCGTCGAACGCCTCGCGGTTGTGGGCCGCGGGGGCGCGGAAGCCGGAGATCTTGCGGACGTACTGGAGCGCTGCCGCGCGGATGTCCTCGTCGTGGACCTCGGGCGTCATCGGGGGGCGCAGGGTCTTGATGCTTCGGCACATGTCTCCAGTGTGCCGCGCAGGTCCGACAACGCGACGACCTCCGCCGCCCCCGGGGCCGCGCCCCGCCCGAGGTCACACCCGACCCCGCGCCCCCGCCCGAGGTCCCGCCCGACCCGCGCCCCCGCCGGGCCCCGCCCACCACACCCGGCCCAACCAATGCGCTCCAGCCTCTTGGCCCGCAGCCGCCCCGGTGCTTCAATGCTCTCCATCGGTCATTGGTTAGGAACCTTTCCTAACCAGCCCGACCAGTACGCCTGCACCACCGCCCTGAGGCCGCCCCACCGCGCCTGGACGCGGACGCGACCGGAAACGGAGACGCACGTGCACGAGTCCCCCCACACCCCGTCCCCTCACACCGCCTCCCCCCACGCCACCCCCCGCCCCACCGCCCGGCGGCGGCGGCGTATCGCGCTGCTCGCGGCGGTCGGCCTGCTGGCCGGCGGCGGTACGTCGCTCGCCCTCGCCGGCACCGGCGCCGCGGCCACCCCGCAACACCAGCACCAGCACCAGCACGCGGTGACGCCCGCCACGGCCGGCGCCGGGCTCGCCGACCCGCACAAGAAGGAGATGGCGATGGAGCTGGTCTCCTCCGCCGAGAACTCCACCCTCGACTGGAAGTCCCAGTACAAGTACATTGAGGACATCGGCGACGGCCGCGGCTACACCGCCGGCATCATCGGCTTCTGCTCCGGCACCGGCGACATGCTGGAGCTGGTCCAGCACTACACCGACCTGGAGCCGGGCAACGGCCTGGCCAAGTACCTCCCCGCACTGGAGGACGTCAACGGCTCCGACTCGCACGCCGGCCTCGGCTCGGCCTTCGTCAGCGCGTGGAAGACGGCGGCGAAGGACCCGGTGTTCCAGCAGGCGCAGAACGACGAGCGCGACGACGTCTACTTCGACCCGGCCGTCAACCAGGCGAAGTCCGACGGCCTCGGCACGCTCGGGCAGTTCATCTACTACGACGCCATCGTGATGCACGGCCCCGGCAACGACCCCGTGAGCTTCGGCGGCATCCGCAAGACCGCGATGAAGAAGGCCAAGACCCCGGCGCAGGGCGGCAACGAGACCACCTACCTCAACGCCTTCCTCGACGCGCGCAAGGCGGCGATGAAGACGGAGGACGCGCACGACGACACCAGCCGCGTCGACACCGAGCAGCGCCCGTTCCTCCAGGCCGGCAACCTCAACCTCGACCCGCCGCTGCACTGGAAGACGTACGGCGACCCGTACCAGATCCTGACCCTGCCGTAGCCCGCCGGCTCCCTGCCCACGGAGCCCCCCGTACCCCCTCAGCCGCGGCCCGGACGCACCCGCCATCCTGCGTCCGGGCCGCCTGCGATACGCGCCCGGCCCTGGACGTGAAGCCCCCGGCTCCGTACGCTCCCCAAAGGCCACACCAAAGGTCCGACGTATCACCGCCCGCACCCGGCAAGGAAGCCACCCGATGCTGCGCTACCAGCTGACCCACCCGACGATTCTGTCCGCCCTGGCGTCAGCGGGCCACGGCTCGCGGGTCCTGATCAGTGACGGCCACTACCCCCACACCACCGGCGCGAACCCCGCCGCCGAACGCGTCTACCTCAACCTCACCCCCGACCGCCTCCTGGTCACCGAGGTCCTCGACGCGCTCGTCACCGCGGTCCCGATCGAGTCCGCCACCGTCATGACCCCACCCCCCGGCACCCCCGAACCCGAAATCTTCCCCGCCTTCCGCGCCGCCCTCCCCCACATCCCCCACCTCGACACCCTCGACCGCCCCTCCTTCTACGCCGCCGCCCGCCTCCCCGACACCGCCCTCGTCATCGCCACCGCCGACCGCCGCACCTACGCCAACCTCCTCCTCACCCTGGGCGTCCGCCCGGACTGAGCGCCCGGCGTCGGCCGGCGTGGCCGCGGGAGTTCAGATCGCCACGACGGTGACGGCGTCCTCCAGGCCCTTGAAGTCGTCGGCGTTGCGCGTGAAGAGGGGGAGCCCGCGAACCGACGCGATGGCCGCGATCATCAGATCTATCCTGCGCGGGCGGGGGTTGCGACCGGCGGCGAGAGTGAGCGTGACGAGGGTCCCGTAGCGCGCCGCCGCGTCGCCGTCGAAGGGCAGGGCCTCGAACTCCGCCACGGCCGCGCCGAGCGTCTCCATGCGCGTGGCTCGAACCGCGGGATCCTTCGCCATGACAACACCCTGCTGGAGCTCGGCCAAAGTGACGGCCGTCAACTCGGGGACGACCGGCAGCGCCGAGGGGGCGAGAAGAGCCAGGTCGATGTAGACGCACGTGTCGAGAACGCCTGTCGGGTGACGCTCAGCCACGGCTACGCTCCCAGGGGTCGTCCTGGTCGTCGCCCACTCGCTCGGCAGACCCGAAGAATTCTTCGGCCTCCTGCCGCATGAGCGCGTAGTCGACGCGCGGCAGTCGGCGGTGGCGCTCCACCAGTTCCTCGGCGGTCAACCGCCGCCGCCTGGCCAGCGGGCGCAGCTCGGCGACCTCGGTCCCGTTCCGGGTGATGTGGTAGGTCTCACCCGCCTCGACCGCGTCCATGACGGCTGCGGAGTTGTTGCGGAACTCGCGCTGAGTGATCGTCTTCATACCCCCCAGTGTAGCCCGCCGTGTCTCATGGGGCTACGGGTAGGCCGAGGACGCGGACGAGGCCCAGGACGCGGCGGCGCAGGCCTCGGCCGACAAGCCTGCCGAGCGGCGGCCCGAGGGACTTCCGGCGGCGGCCGTGGCCGTCACGCCCGCGCCCGACGTGGCCGCGGCTCTCGCCGCCGGTGGGGCGCAGGGCGCGCCGAAGCGGACACGTACCGCGCGGAAGAAGGTCACGCTGCCCGCCGTCGCCCGTAAATCGCTCGCGGAGAACGACTCCTGGCGGCAGGCCCGGCTCTTCCCGTGCGGTGCGCTCAAGAGCGACCGGGAGCGGGAGATGCGGGCGACGTCCGTGCTGCTCGCCGTCATGGCGCAGGTGCCGGAGTACGGGCGGCGGCTCACCGCCGGGTTCGGGGCGCCGGCGGGGCGGATGGAGACCTACACCGAGGTGTCGCTCCCGCACGGCGACACCCCGCGGCGGCCGGACGGCGTCATCCGGGTGGAGCGCGCGGGCAAGTTGTGGACGGCGCTCGTCGAGACGAAGACCAACGGCAATCCGCTGCGCGCCGCCCAGGTGCAGGACTACATGGACATAGCGGCCCGGCGCGGCTACGAGGCGGTGATCACCGTCTCCAACGACGTGGCGCTGGACGGCACCCCGCCCGTGGACGTGAAGATCGACGGCCGCCGCAAGCACAAGGTGGCGCTGTGGCACCTGTCCTGGGCGGAGGCCGCGCACCAGGCGCAGATGCTCATCCGGCACGAAGGCGTGGGGAACGCCGCGCACGCCTGGCTGCTGCAGGAGCTGCTGCACTACCTCCAGCACGACAACTCCGGCTGCCACGGCTTCCAGAACATGGGCCCGGCGTGGGTGCCGGTCCGCAAGGGCATCGACGAGGAGACGCTGTGCGAGGGCGACCCGCGCGCGGTCGAGGTCGTGGCCAGCTGGGAGCGGCTGATCCGGCAGGTGTGCCTGCGGCTCGGTGGTGAGCTGGGGCAGAAGGTGCTGCCCGTGCAGCGGGTCAGGCGTGGCACGGACCCGCAGTCGCGGCGGGTGGCGCAGGCCGACCAGTTGTGCCGGGAGGGGCGGCTGCTGGCGGAGCTGCGCATCCAGGACGTGCCCGGCGTGCTCGCGCTCACCGCGGATCTGCGTACCGGGCGGCTGCGGACGTCCATCGAGGTGGCGGCCCCGGAGCAGGGGCAGCCGCTGACGTGGGTGAAGCGGCTGATGCGGCAGCTCGCCGACGCCCCGGCCGACATCCACGTCGAGACGCTGACCGACGGGCAGGGCAGCGGGCCGCGCGGCACGCTGGAGAAGCTGCGCCCCGAGCCCGCCGACCTGCTGCCGCGCGACGGTGCGCGGATCACCGGCTTCCGGCTGTCGCTGTTCAAGGGCATGGGCGCGACCAGGGGCAGCGCCGAGTCGGGCTTCATCCGCAGCGTCGACGAGGCGGTGGACCGCTTCCACGGCAGCGTCGTGGTCGCGCTGGAGCGGCGGATTCCCGCGCCGCGTAAGGCGGTTCAGCCCGTCGGGCGGTGACCCGGGGGTGCGAGGGGGAGGCGGATGCGGAAGGTGGCGCCCTTGCCGGGGGAGGTGTCGAGTTCCACGTGGCCGGCGTGGGCGGTGATCAGGGCGGCGGCGATGGAGAGGCCGAGGCCGGCGCCGCCGCCGGTGGTGCGGGTGCGGGAGGCGTCGGTGCGGTAGAAGCGCTCGAAGACCCGGGCGGCCTGGGCCGCGGTGAGGCCGGGGCCGCAGTCGGCGACTTCGAGGATGCCGTGGGCGTCGTGCGTGCCGACGCCGATCCGGACCGGGGTGCCGGGCGGGGTGTGGGCGACGGCGTTGCCGACGAGGTTGGCGACGACCTGGCGCAGCCGGGCCTCGTCGCCGAGGACCGGGGCCGCGGTGGGCGGGCCGTCACCGGCCGGGCCGGTGAGGGTGACGGTACGGGTCGGGTCGAGGGCCGTCGTGTCGTGCAGGGCGTCCACCGCGAGGGTGCGCAGGTCCATCGGCGCGAGCTGGACCGGGCGCAGCTCCTCGGAGCGCACCAGGGTGAGCAGGTCCTCGACGAGGCCGCCGAGGCGTACGGCCTCGCTCTCGATACGGGCCATGGTCCGCTTGACGTCCGCCTCGTCGGGCAGCGCGCCCATCCGGTAGAGCTCGGCGAAGCCGCGGATGCCGGCGAGCGGGGTGCGCAGCTCATGGCTGGCGTCGGCCACGAAGCGCCGCATCTGCTCCTCGGACTCCGCCCGGGCGGCGAACGCCGACTCGATCTGCGCGAGCATGCCGTTGAGGGCCGAGGCGAGCCGGCCGGCCTCGGTGTGCGGGGAGGCGGCCGGCATGCGGTGCGACAGCGGGCGCCCCTCGGCTATCTCCACCGCCGTCGCCTCGATCTGCCGCAACGGCCGCAGCCCCGCCCGTACGGCGAACCAGCCCGCCACGCCGAGCAGCGCCGCGACGACCGCGCCGATCAGCCAGAAGGCGGTGCTGAGCCGGGAGGTGGTGGACGACACGTCGTCCAGCGACGCCGCCACGACGACGCCGGCCGGCAGCGGATGCCCCTGCGCCGCGGCAGCAGCAGCGGAGGTCGGGGCGCCGGAGGCGGAGGCGGACGGCACCGGCACGATGAGGGCGCGCCAGCGCCCCCCGCCGTGGTCGCTTGCGACGTCGAAGGGCGTGCCGAGCTGCCGGGCGAGCCCGGCCGCGTCGAGGTCCGGCCACAGGGGGCGCGGGTCGCCGGCCGCGACGGGCAGCCGGAACTGCTCCGAGATCCGGCCGTCGGCCGAGGCGAACGCGACGACGAACTGGCTCGGCAGCCAGGGCCGGTTCCCCGGCCGGATCGTCCGCGGCGCCGGGATGCCCTCCGTCCCGAGCCGCTGCGCGAGCGGGCCCCCGTACCGCTCCAGCTGCTGGTCCACCCGCTGCACGAGCTGGCTGCGCACCGATCCGAGGACGACGGTGTCGCTGACGGCGAGCCCGAGCAGCACCAGCACGAGGCACAGCAGCACGAGCCGCGACCGCAACGACAGCGCGGAGGGCCGGAATTCCCGCAGGGGCCGCAGGCGCGCGCGGCCGGTCGGCGGCGCCACGCCCCGGCTGCCGCGCCGGGCGGCCCGGGCCAGGACGCTGCGGGTCCGGAAGGGGACGCCGGGCACGTCAGTGCTGGGGCTGGGTGGGGCGGCGCAGGACGTAGCCGACGCCGCGGACGGTGTGGATGAGCTTGGGCGCGCCGCCCGCGCCGGAGTCGACCTTGCGGCGCACATAGGAGATGTAGGACTCGACGATGCTGAGGTCGCCGCCGAAGTCGTACGCCCACACGTGGTCGAGGATCTGCAGCTTGGACACGACCCGGTCGGCGTTGGCCATCAGATACGCCAGCAGCTTGAACTCGGTCGGGGACAGGGACACCGGGCGGCCGGCCCGGACGACCTGGTGGCCGACCGTGTCGAGCTCCAGGTCGCCCGCGACGAGGCGGCCGTCGTCGGTCGGTCCGCCGGTACGGCGCAGGATCGCCCGGATGCGGGCGATGAGCTCTTCGAGGCTGAACGGCTTGGTGACGTAGTCGTCGCCGCCCGCGGTCAGGCCGCTGATCTTGTCCTCGACGCCGTCCTTCGCCGTGAGGAAGAGCACGGGGATGTGGTCGTCGCCGGCCGGGCGGCCGTGCGGGCCGGTGTCCTGGCGCAGCCGGCGCACGACGGCGAAGCCGTCCATGTCGGGCAGCATCACGTCGAGCACGACCAGGTCGGGCCGCTCCCGGGCGACCGCGGCCAGCGCCTCCGCGCCGCTCGCGGCGGAGGCGACCCGGAAGCCGACGAACCGCAGCGACGCCGACAGCAGTTCCCGGATGTTGGGCTCGTCGTCGACCACCAGCAGGCTGGCCTCGGGCGTGTCCATCAGGCGACCTCCCGGTCCGGTCATGCGGTCGTACGGCGCCGCGACCCGCTGTCGGCCGCGCCACCGTACGCCCTGGAGCTGTGAGCGGGGCGGATCAGTTGCCGCCGCCCGCGCCCGTACCGCCGCCCGCCGTACCGCCCGCGCCCCCGAAGCCGCCAAAGCCCCCGCCCCCGAACGACGGCGTCGTGCCGCCCTCCGTCACGGTGCTCGCCGCGACGTTCCCGGCGGAGTCCTTCGCGCCGCGGATGGTGACCGTCTGGCCGGGCTTGAGGTCGGCGACCTTGCCGTCCTTGGACTCCGTGACCTTCGTGGAGCCGCTGGTGGTGACCTTGACGGTGTTGCCCTGCGCGTCGGTGAGGTAGATCGTGTCGCCGTCGACGAGCTTGACGGTGCCGAAGGTCAGCCCCGCGGCCCCCGCACCCGCCCCGGCACCCGCGCCCGTACCCCCCGCCGCACCGCCGCCGGCCGCGCCCGCGGCCCCCGCCCCCGTGCCCGTACCGCCGAAGCCGAAACCGCGCCCCGCGCCCGTACCCGTCCCCGTACCGCCCCCCGCCGCACCGCCCCGGCCGCTCGCCAGCGAGGCGAAGGGATTGCGCGACGACGAGTCGTTGAGGTGGTGCTTCTCGACGAGCACCCCGCCGGTGAAAGCCGCCGCCGCCACGACCCCCGCCGACAGCAGCAGCGTCAGCCACGGCAGCTTGCGGCGCGGCGGCGCGGCCAGCTCCGCGGAGATGTCCCGGGCGTCCGGCGGCTCGGCCAGGACGTCCTCCGGGCTGGGCCCGGGCCGCCCCGCGGGGCCGCCCTCGATCACCTCCGCCCCGCGCCGGGTCACGACGCCGGTGCCCTGCTCGGGGACGAGCGGCAGCAACTCCGTGGTGGGGTCCTCCACGGGGACCAGCTCCTTGACGGGCTCGGAACGGCGTCGCGCCATCTCGGCCTCTCCCTCTTGTCTCTTCCCTCGCGCCCGGCCCCGTTGCCGGGCGGCCCGGGCCTGAAGCCGTAACTGAAGTCATGCCTGGGGCTTGCCTGGTAAAGCCTGGTTCGGTGACGTCACTCGTGCCGCAGCGCCTCGATGGGCCGCAGGCTCGCCGCCCGGTTGGCGGGGTAGCCGCCGAAGAACAGCCCGATGGCCACGGCGACGGCGAACGCGCCCCACACCGACTCCGGGATGACCACCGGCTTGATGCCGACGATCCGGAAGTGCGAGCCGATGAGCCCGGCGACCACGCCGAGCCCGCCGCCGATGAGCGACAGCAGCGTCGACTCGGCCAGGAACTGCCCGAGGATGACGCCGCGCGGCGCGCCGATCGCCTTGCGGATGCCGATCTCCCGGGTCCGCTCGGTCACCGTCACCAGCATGATGTTGGTGATGCCGATCCCGCCGACCAGCAGCGAGATCGCCGCGACCGCGCCGAGCAGCACCGTGAAGGTCTTGTTGGTGTCGGACTGCGTGCTCAGCAGCGATTCCTGGCTGCTGACCCGGAAGTCCAGCGCGCTGGGGTCCTTCAGGCCGTGCGTGCCCATCAGGACGGTGGTGATCTCGTTCTGCGCCGGGGTGGTGGCGTCCGCGGACGTCGCCTCGACGAGGATCTGGCTGATCGAGCCGAAGCCGGTGAAGGCGTTCTGCACGGTCGGCAGCGGTGCGACGACCGTGTCGTCCGGGTCCTGGAAGCCGGTGCCGCCCTTGGTGGCGAGCACCCCGACGACGGTGAACGGCGTGCCGCCGATGTCGATCTTCTTGCCGACCGGGCTCACCGTCCCGAACAGGTCGGTCGCGGTCGTGGAGCCGATCACGGCGACCTTGCGGGAGTTGAGCACGTCGTCGGCGGAGAAGTAGTCGCCCTTGTCGACCTTGCTGTTGGACGCCTCGAAATACGCCGGGTACGTGCCGACGACCTGCCCCACGGTGTGCGACGTGCCGTCGTAGATCGCGGTCTGCGAGGTCGTGACCTCGGGCGCGACCGACTTCACGTGCGGCGCGGACGAGGGGTCGGCGAGCGCCCGGGCGTCGTCCACGGTCAGCGGCTTCGTGCTGGTCGAGGACGCGCCGCGTCCGCCGCCGAAGCCGCCGCCGGAGGAGATCGTCAGCGAGTTCGTGCCGAGCTTCTCGATGGAGTCCTTGACGGACTGGGACGAGCCGTTGCCGACCGCCAGCAGGATGATGACGGCGGCGACGCCGATGAGCACGCCCAGCATGGTGAGCGCCGAGCGCACCTTGTTGGCGGCCAGGCCGCCGACCGCGAAGCGCAGCGTCTCGAAGGGGTTCACAGCGCGCCTCCGGTGAGTGCCTGGGGGGCGGCGGCCCGGAAGAGCGCGGGGTCGCGCAGCGCGGGCGGCGGGCCGTCGACCGGCGCCTGCCGTACGTCGCTGACGACCTGCCCGTCCACCAGCCGTACGACGCGCTTGGCGTGCCGGGCGACCTCGTCCTCGTGGGTGATCAGGACGACGGTGCGCCCGGACGCGTTGAGCCGGTCCACGATCGAGAGCACTTCCTCCGTGCTGTGGCTGTCCAGGTTGCCGGTCGGCTCGTCGGCGAGCAGCATCGCCGGCGCGGTGACCAGCGCGCGGGCCACGGCGACGCGCTGCTGCTGGCCGCCGGACAGCTCGTTGGGCCGGTGGTCCACCCGGTCGGCCAGGCCCACCAGTTCCAGCGCGGCCAGTGCGCGCCGCCGCCGCTCGGCGGACTTCACGCCCGCGTACGCGAGCGGCAGTTCGACCTGGGCGAGCGCGGGGGTGCGCGGCACGAGGTTGAAGGACTGGAAGACGAAGCCGATCTTGCGGTTGCGCACCAGGGAGAGCTGGTGCTCGTCGAGACCGCCGACGTCGATGCCGTCGAGCAGGTAGCGGCCGGAGGTCGGCACGTCCAGGCAGCCCAGGATGTTCATGAGGGTGGACTTGCCGGAGCCGGAGCTGCCCATCACCGCGATGAGGTCGCCCTGCTCGACCAGCAGGTCCACGCCGGGTGACGCGCCGGTGAGCGGGTCGGGCGGGCCGCCGAGGGCGCGTACGGTCGCGTCGCCGTGGCCGTACGTCTTCAGCAGCGCGCGCACCTCGATGACGGGGGGCGGGCCCCAGGGGCCCTCCTCCGCTTCCGGGGCCGGCCCGTCGGCCCTGCGGTGGGCGCCGGTGCGTCCGCGCAGAGCGTCCAGGCGGCCGAGGCCCAGCCTCATCGGCCACCGCCCGCGCCGCCGAAGCCGCGGAAGGTCCCGCCGCCGGCGCCGCCGGCCGCGCCGAGCCGGCCCGCACCGCCGCCGAAGCCGCCGGGGAAGGCGCCGCTGGGGAAGCCGTTGCTGCCGGACGAGGCGACCGTGGGGATCTGCACCCGCTGGCCCTCGCTCAGGCCGCTGGTGATCTGGTCGGTGGAGTCGCCCTCGATGCCGACGGTGACGGGCGTACGGGTCGTGGAGCCGTCGGCGTTGACGACCAGCACGGAGCGGTTGGTGCCGGTGCCGGTGACCGCGGCGGTCGGGACGCTCAGCGCGTCGCTCGCCGAGGCCGTGGTGACCTGGATGCTGGCGCTCAGGCCCGTGCGCAGGTTCGAGGTGTCGCTGGTGATCTGGAGCGTCGCCGGGTACTGGACGGCGCCGCTGGACGAGCCGCCGCCGGAGCCCGAGCCGCTGCTCGCGGGGAGCGAGCTGATGCTCAGCACCTTGGCGTCCAGGACGGTGCCGGACTCGGCGTTGAGGGTCACCGTGGCGGACTGGCCGGCCTTGATCTTCAGCGAGTCGGCCTCGGAGAAGTTCGCGGTGACCTGCATGCCGGCCGGGTTGGTGAGCACGATGAAGCCGCTGAGGGAGCCGGTGGAGCTGCCACTCGAACCCGAGCCGGAGCCGCCGGCGCTGCCACTGCCACTACCGCTGCCGCCCGAGCCGTTGCCGCCGGTGCCGGAGACCGTGTCGCCCTTCTTGCCGGCGACGGAGGCGACCGTACCGGCGACCGGGGCCTTGAGCGTCGTGCCGTCGACCGCGCGCTGGGCGGCGTCCACGGCGTTCTGCGCCTGCGTGACCTGGGCCTGCGCCTGCGCGAGCTGGGCGGCGTCCACGGTCGGGGTCGGGGAGGGGGTGGGCGAGGACTGCCCGCGGCCGTTCCCGGAGTCGGAGTTGCCGGAGGAGGCGGGGAGCTCGCCGGCCTCGACCTTCGTCAGGTTGGCCTCCGCCGCGTCGAGCGTGGCCTCGTCCTGCTGGAGCGTGGCCTTCGCGTCCGTCGCGTCGACCTTGGCCAGCACCTGGCCCTTCTTGACCTTGTCGCCCGGCTTGACGTCCACCGCGGTGAGCGTGCCGCCGGTGGTGAAGTCCAGGCCCGCGTCGCTCGGCGAGGCGAGCGTGCCGGAGCCGGACACCGTGGCGAGGACGGTGCCCTTGGCCACGGTCGCGACGCGCGCGGTGCCGCTGCCGGTGGACTTGGCGCCGTCGTCGTGGACGGCGGCGTAGGCGCCGCCGGCGCCCGCGAGGACGACCACGCCGAGCACCGAGTTGATCAGGGCGGCCCTGCGCCGCCGTGGGAGCACCTTCATGCCCGCATCCTGGCGGGCCACTCCTTTGAAGCCCTGAGAGCAGTCTGGGAGTTCTCTGGGACCGCGAAAGGGTTTTTTACGGTGCGACGCCGCATTACGGGCGCGGGTGTGCCGGGTTCGGGCGGTAGGGGGCGGTCTGTTCCCCGGGAACTCACAGGCGGCGTCCGGGCGGCGCCTACGTGGGTGCGGTTCAGTCATGGGCTGCCGCCCTGCGCTGGTACGCCTTTCCCCGCGCGCACGCGTGGGGCGGCTCATCGCTTCCGCCTTCCGAGGAGACCACGGCCATGACCCGGATCCCCACCACCGCCCTGCGGGCCGGCGCGTCCGTCGCCGTCATCGCCTCCGGGGCGCTGCTGCTCGCGGCGTGCTCCTCCGGGGGCTCGGGCCCGTCCGACGCGAAGGCGTCCTCGGCGCCCTCCTCGTCGGCCTCCGCCTCGGCCTCGGCCTCCGGCGGTGCGCAGGACATGGCCGCGTACCGGGACTGCCTGTCGCAGCACGGCGTGAAGCTTCCGAGCTTCTCGCAGGGCGCGGGGCGCCCCTCAGGCCGGCCCTCCGGCCGCCCGTCCGGCCGGCCCTCGGGCCGCCCCGGCGGCGGTGGCGGCTTCGGCGGGGGCTTCCCCGGCTTCGGCGGCGCGTCGGCGGACCCGGCGACGCAGAAGGCGCTGGACGCGTGCGCGTCGCTTCGGCCTCAGTTCAACCGCGGGGGCGCGGGGGGCGGCGGGGCCGACGCGAGTGCCTTCCAGGCGTTCACGAGTTGCCTCAAGGACCACGGGGTGACCCTCCCGACGGGCTCCCCGTCCCCCGACTCCACATCCACCGCCCGCCGCGGCTTCGGCGGCCTCAACACCTCGGACCCGAAGATCGCTTCGGCGTACAACACATGCAAGGCCCTCCTCCCCCAGCGCCCCACCCCCTCCACAACCTGACCCCCGCACACGCCGCCCTCCAGCCCCCCGGGCTGCCCCGCCCTGCCCTCGCGGGACCATCCGCCGGTCCATGGCTTGCGGCGCCACTCCCCACGAGCTTCACCCGGGTACCCCCTGGCGCGTTGCCCCGCAGCGCAAGAACCAGGCAAGCGTCTTTCAACGGAACTTGATCAAGTCCTGGGCCGCCAGGCAGGGGCCCGACTGCACGATCAAGTGATGTCTTGACCTGTCACGCGTCCCTGCACCAATTCCCGTCACATCCGTCAGTGCCCGGCCGGGAGTTGCAAGCAGAGCGGTCTAGCCTTCGCCAACCCGGATCGGCACCCCGTGCTCGTTGCGGTCGTAGACGCGGCGGGAATTCTTGTCGATCTTGTGGGCCACCTCGTCGCCGAGGTCGATGCCGTTCATCTCGGCGAGGGCCACGAGGTAGAGGAAGACGTCGGCGAGCTCCTCGCCGAAGTCGGGCAGGCCCTTGCGCCACGCGGTGAAGGCTTCGCCGATCTCGGCGGTCAGGAGGCCGAACTCTAGAGGCACATCGGTGGTGTTGAAGCCCTTGGCGGTCTTGTTCTCCCAGGCGAGCTTCTGGGCGGACCGGATGTCCATGGCTCCTCCGACGGCGCGGCAGCAGGTGCGGTCGCAGCCTAGCGAGGTGAAGAACGCGTCCGAGAAGAGGGGGAGGGAAGTTCACTCTGTAGAGGGGACGTCCAGCGTGCTGGTGTTGATCGTCAGCACAGGTGCATAGTCCGCCAGGGTCTCGAAGACGCGCCGGTATGCCGTGATCAGAGCCGTGACCTCGTCAAGGCTGATGGCTTCGCCATCGCGGGTGAGGAGCCGTTGGCGGACGACGGCCGGCGGGGCGGTGAGGTGGACGAGCAGGCCGTCGCGGGCGATGACGGTTTCGGCGAGGTCGATGGCCTCGCTCCATGTGATGCGGGAGCGGCCCCGGTTGAGGGGGCCGTAGACCAGTTCGCTGAGGAAGCAGCGGTCGAACAGGAGGTGGCCCTCCTGGGCCAGGATCGCTCGGTACCGGCCGGCGAGGTCGAGGTGGTCGGGGGTTCGTGGGGAGTGCACCACCGTGAAGCCATGGTCGACGGACAGGCGTCGGGCCAGGGTGGTCTTCCCGACGCCGTCGCACCCTTCGAGGACCAGGGTCCGGTGGCCTGCGACGATCTGTTCGACGCTCATGCCGACAGCCAGGCGGTGACGGCCTCCGGAGTGTCGAGCCGGGCCTGCACGGCGTACTGGATCATGAGGTTCCGCCAGTTCGGCTCACGCCCGACGGCGTGGGTGAAGCCGGTTCGGCAGGCGTAGGCGGCAGTGGGCGTGCCGGAGGCGCATGCGGCGCCGATGAGCAGTGCGCCACCAGGTGGGGTTTCCGGTCCGGAGACGTCGACAAGGAGGCGCCTCGTGCCGACAGCGGCCGTCAGGTCGGCCAGCGCAGCCGAGAGAGGGTCGGGCGCGGTAAAGCGCTGCGGCCCGACGATGCGGTACCCGACTGAGACGCACGCCTGGACGAGGTGATCGACACCCCGACGACCGTACGGGGAGGGCTCGACGTACACCGTCCCTCCAGCGGGTGGGCGAGGTTCGTGTCGGGCAGGCGCCGGCAGTTCGAGCAGAGCCTCGACGGCAGTGTCGAGTGCGGATGCCGCTTGTACGAGGTTGCGCTCGCGGAAAGCGGTGAAGCGTGAGGCCGTACCCAACTCCGACGCCGTGGTCGGCGGCCCGAGGCGGGGCAGTCGGATGACGCGAGTCGCCGCCGCCTCGATCAGCGGATCGGGGAATTCGAGCCGCGGACCGTCCGCCGTCAGCGAGTACGTCTGGAAGTCCGTCGTCAGTACGACGACCGGCACGCCGCACGCCCAGGCGTACCCGATCTCCATGCAGACGCCGTCGTCCAGGCTCGGACCGTGCAGGATGGCCACCATCGCGTCGATCCGACGCAGGCGTTCACGGTCCAGCTCGAAGAGACGTCGTCCCTTGACGTCGGCGACCAGTTGTTCCTCGTCGGTGTCGCAGAACGGCAGGAAGACGCGGTTCGGGCCGACCTTGTCGGCCAGGCGCTTGGCGAGGTCGGCGGCCAAAGCGCGGTCGTGCGCGGCGAAAAGTCGGTGAGCGATGTAGTACACCGGGTGCTCCCAACGGATGGGTCAGGCGCGGCGGGGCGCCGGAATCGGCAGGGGTGGCGCTATGACGTGCTCGGCGGCGGCGAACACCGCTCGGGCGAGGGCCTGCTGAGCAGTGGCGCCTTGGTCACGCTGGGCCCGGTACGTGCCGGCCAGCGTGTCGCCAGCCCCGGTCACGTCGCGAGCAGCGCGGGTCGGCGGCCGGGCCTCGGCGACTGCCCGCCCGGACTCGAGAACGCGCGCCGTGCGGGGGCCGTCAGTGATCACGACTTCCTGCAAGTGGGAGACATCGACCAGGCCCCGGAGTGCCTGGTATTCGGCTGCGTTGACGAAGACGGTGGACGCCTCCGCCAGCCAGGGAAGGGCCTCCCGGATCAGCGGTGCTGCGCTGGGCAGGTAGAAGTCGAGGCTGAAGTCGGCCCGCCGCCTCGCCAGCTCGGCGAGGACCGTGCGGACGCCGAGAGGGCGCCGGCAGCAGACGTGGTACGTGCCGCCGGCGGAGCGGGCCAGATGTGCGAGCACGTGGTCGGTGAGTCCCTCGGCGACGCCGTAGTCCGTGCTGATCGCGAGCAGTTCGCCGGCCCCGTCGTAGGTGAGGCCGAACGACGGCGACGGGCCGACAAGTCGGGATGCCGCCGACCAGTCCAGCGCCGCGAAGTCGGCTGCCTCCGGGAGGTGGGCGAGGTCGTCACCCAAGACGCAGATCGGTCCGGCTCGGAGTCCGGCCCGGGTGGCGGCCAGCGAGGTCAGCAGTGCGGCGCCGCCGAGGCTGACGCCTCCCCGGCCGTCGGGGTAACGCGTCGTGTCGCGGGAGACGTTGCCGATCACGGCCAGTGCGGTCACGTTCCGCGCTTCCGGTGGGGGCAGTCGACCACCTGCGTGCACACCGGTCGGCGGGTGCACAGTCGAGGGGACGGGCCGTTGAGGTAGAGGCGCTTGAAGTAGATGAGGACCAGGTGGACCCACCAGGTCGGCTCGGCGCCGTCCGGGATGGTGACCGCGTACTCGTGCTGGACCGCGAGTGCCCGGAAGTCGTCGCGGTGCGCGTGGACCGCCGCTTCGAGGATGTGCCGGAACCTCTCGTGAGCCACCGCACCGCTGGGCAGCTCGATACCGAGGGCGGGCGCGAGTTTGCCGACCATGCCGGAGTCCACCGGGACGATGCCGCTGTGATAGCCGCGGGCGTTGAGCAGGGCGCACTGCGCGACCTTGAAGGAGGCGCCGCGCACCCGTTCGGCGAAGTCCGCCACGAGGTCGTCGACGCTCGCGGTGGGAGACGACGGATCGATCGCCTGCTTGTCCCACAACGTGCACAGGTCGACGAGCGAGCGCAGGTAGTCGATCCGAGCCCGGGGCAGGCCGATCGGCCGGACCAGCGCGCCGAGGTCGTCGTCCGACGCGTTCGCCAGTACGTCGAACCCGCGGGCGTCGGCTGCCAGGATGACGTGCCGGTAGGTCTCCACCATCCGGTAGGACACCCGGGTGGACCAGCCGGCGGCAAGCATGCGCATGCGGTGATCGGTGGTGGACAGCGGCCACCACCGGTTGTCGTCGTGGTTGGCCTCGGCCTCGGTGCGGACGTCGGGCAGGGCGGCGGCCCGTTCGACAAGTCGGTGGATGCGCCGGTTGTCGATCGCGCGGGGCCTTGGACGTTCGAGGGTCACAGGGTTGCTCCGGCGGAAAGGCGGGCTGCGAGCAGCCCGATGGCGAGATTGGACGTGATCACGGGCTTGCCAGTCGCCTGCTCCACGTCCTGGACGACTGGCAGGGTGTGCCACCCGGTGCACGACAGCACGACGGCGTCGGCCGCCTGCACCGCCCCCTCCGGCAGGGCGCTGACCAGGGCCAGCACTTTCTCCGCACTGACCGCCGGATAGCCGTCGTCGAGCCCCAGACTCACGTGGGCCAGGACGTCGATGCCAGCCTTGGCCAGAGCGTCGCTCTCCGCCGCGGTCACCGGGCTCGGGTATGGCGTGGCCAGGACGACCCGCCCCAGTCGGGCCGAGGTCAGGGTGCCGACCAGGGCGTCGAACGCGGTGACGACGCCGGGCGGCATCTCGGGACCGCCGGTGAACCCAGCCGAGGTGCAGGCGAGGACGACCGCGTCCAGCGGCACGTGCGACAACGAGTCCAGCGCCCCGGCGGCGGCTTCGCGCAGGCCGCTCCAGAAGATGTGGTCGACCGCCGTGGTCCGTGACTCCGGCACGAGGCGGGCGTGGTGGAAGACCGTGTGCGTCAGGCCCAGGCGCGGGAGTTCGGTCTCGACAGCGACGTTGGCCCAGGGCAGCAGCACCCCGACGCGGACCGTGCGGCTGCTGCCCTCGTCGAGCCTGGCGAGCAGGTCGAGGGTGCCCTCAGGCGGCTGCGGCAAGGCGCTCTCCGTAAATCATCCGAGGGGCATGGCCGGTGACGGTGAGGTCGCCAGTGGTTCCCAGGGGGGTGGCGGTGTCGCGCTCGATGATCTGGATCGAGTACGAGCCCAGGCGGCGCCACCATGTGCCGCTCTGGCCGACGAAGTAGGAGTGCAGTCCCGGGATGCACAACCCGGTGGGGTACACACGTTCTTTCATCGGCTGGTCCCAGCCGAAGTCGATGTCCGCCTTCCAGGAGGCGAAGTGCTCGGCGGACGGCAGCGGGTCCTGTCGGCCGAGGGCGGCCAGCGGCGTTCCCGGGAAGGCTCGGGCCAGCCGGACGTTGGTGCGGTGGCACAGGAGCCCTGCGTCGAGGATCCGGCTGAGGCCCAGAAGGTTGGCGACGTGGGTGCCGTGGGTTTCGCCGGGCAGTCCGTAGATCAGGTTCAGGCCGGGCAGGAGCTTCGGCAGTCCGCCGGGGCCGCGGTCCGCTCCTGCCTCGTTGATGTGCTGGACCGCGCGCATCAGGATGTCGGGAGTGCACGTGAGGTTGTTGCGGTCGACGACGGCCGGATCGAAGGTCTCGATGCCCATCGGAGCGCAGTTTCCCTCGGTGCAGTGCTCGGCGACCAGCTTGGCGATCCGCGCCCCGACCGGGGCGGCCACGGCGAGTGGGTCCGCGTTGTCGATGTGGAGCACCTCCAGTTCCGGGCAACGCTCCCGAATACCGCCGAGCAGAGCCCGGATCGCTTCCTCGTCCCGGTTGCGGTAGGAGAAGAAGCAGGTCTGCTGGCCGAGCCGGAAGTTGCGGATTCCGGCCGCGTAGAGCTGGGCGGCCTCCTCCACGACGTCCTCGACGTCCCGGAAGGCGACGAGCGGCGACTTGGCCGGCTCGTTGCAGAAGTCGCAGAACTTCCGCCGCGTGCACCCGCGGTACAGCTCCAGTTCGGCGATCGGTCGCCACGGCATTTGCGCGACCAGCCTGCCGAAGTCCTCCCGGTCACCGCGCATCAGGTCGTACGGCGCCGCCTGGCGGCTGCCGAGGGTGATGTCCCTGGACGTGATGGTCGCCGCGTGCACGGCGTCGAACAGCCCGGCGTACTGCGCGGGGGCGTCGTTCACGTACGCCGACAGCGGCCCGAGAAGGCAGCGTCGGCCCCGGACGCACGCGAGGGCGCGGGCGATCTCCTCCGGCGAGCCGTTCACGGCGTGCAGGTGGACGGACGGCACCGCGTCACCGGCGACCACGACGACCAACCCGGCGTCACGCAGGAGCTGGATGGCGTTGTCGCGGTTGGCGGTGACGGAGTACGTCAGGGGATCGCTCTGCGGCGGTTCCACGGCGGGCCTTCCGCCCGCGAGGCACCAGCGGACGTCGTCGATCGTCAGGTACCGCAGGTCTGCGTCCGGCCGGGACCGCCGCAGGGCCGACCATGCGCTCCGCACGTACGTCGACAGGTAGGGCGGCACACCGAGGCCGCTCGGCTCGACAGTGAAGCAATCCAGGATCACGACTGGGCTCATCGTTCCCCTCCCTCTGCTGGGGCTGCCTCGGGCCACGGGTCTCCCGGAGCGCTGGACCGTCGCCCCCGCGCTTTCAGTCTCGGGCGGGGACAGGCTCCCGACGAGGGGTCGTCGGAGTTGTTCGGTTGCACAGGGGTTGTAAATCAGCTACCCGCGGTACGAAGGCTGGGACGCCGCGTGATCGACGGGGCATCATCAGAACATGGTCAGGAACAGAGGCCCTGCGGACGGGAACACCGCGCTGGGGTCGGCGATCCTCGAAGCCGGATGCTCTCACGCGGCCTTAGCCCGCAAGGTCAACGAACTCGGGCGGGCGCAGGGCGTGGTGTCGCGATACGACAAGGCGTCCGTGACCCGGTGGCTCAGCGGCATGGTCCCGCGGGGCCGGGCTCCGGAGTTCATTGCCGCTGCCCTGGCGGGATTCCTCGGCCGTCCGGTGTCGCAGGTCGATCTGGCCTTTCCCACCGAGCCGCAGCGCCCGGTCGTGGCCAAGGCGCTGACGTATCGTGAAGATGTGGCCGAAACGCTGCACATTCTCGCGGAGCTCGGCTCCACCGACATCTCGCGCCGCAGTCTGCTCGGGACCGTGCCGTTCGTGGCGACGGCCTTGATGGATCCGCAGCGCCAGTGGCTGCTCTGGCTCCTGGAGGAGGACCAGGCGCCGCGACTGGCCGCCGTTGCGGGCGGAGGTCCTGCGCAGCGAGTTCAGGCGATGATCGGCATGTTCGACGAGATGGACAACAGGTTCGGTGGCGGTGGCGTCCGGGCCAGCATCGTGCACTACCTCAGCACGGAGTTGACGCCGTTGCTGCAGCAGCACGGTACGCCGCCCCACCAGCGACGCCTCCTCTTCACGTCTGCGGCCAAACTCGCCGCGATGGCCGGGTGGTGCTCGTACGACTCCGCCGACTACGGCCTCGCACAGCGGTACATGACCCAGGCCCTGCGGCTGTGTGCAGAAGGCGGTGACCGCGTCCTCGGCGGTCAGATCCTGGCCGGCATGTCCCACCTGGCCACCAGCCTGGGGAACCCAGCCGAGGGGGTCTCGCTCGCCCGCGCCGGGATCGCCACGGCCAAGTCCGCGGGCAGTCCGCTCGGGCTGATGCGCTTGCACGCAATGGCCGCCCGTGGCCACGCCGCGCTGGGCGACTCCCAACCGGCGACCCGCTCCCTCGTCGCCGCGAACGCGGCTTTCGACCTGAGCCGTGGGGCGGACGAGGAGTCCCGCTGGGTCGGATATCTGGACCATCACTACCTGGAAGCGGAGGCCGCGCTCGTCCATCGCGATCTCGGTGAGTCCGCGGAGGCGGAGCGCCTGGCGGAAGCGTCCGTGCGGGCCAACGCCAACCGGCGCCGCCGACAGGCCATCAGCCGCTCCGTCCTGGCGACGGCCCTCTTCCAGCAGAACCGTCTGGACGAGGCCGTCGGAACGGCGACGCGTGCGCTCGACCAGTTGGGAGACGTCCACAGCGAGCGGTCGGTGCAGGCGCTCCGGGACTTCCGCTCCCGGCTCGCTCCTCGCCGGACCGAGGCTCTCGTGCGTGACTTCGAGCGGAAGGCTCGGCCGATTCTCGGCGAGGCCGCCTGAGGTCCGCTGATCAGTACCCGTCGGGTGTGGGGGCGTTCTGCCCCCGGTCCACAGGGATATTGGCCCCCGTCACTCCCCGGGACTCCGCCGACAGCAGGAAGGCGATCACATCGGCGACCTCCCGTGGGTCGACCAACTCTCGGCCGGGGAACTCGTCCCGGAACCGCTCGAAGGCAGCCGGGTCCCCCTCCCGCATCCGGTACCACCGCTTTCCCCGGATGAGCATCGACCCCGGGCTGACGGCGTTCACCCTGATGCCGTCGGCGCCAAGCTCCCGCGCCAGGGACGACACCATGTGGATCTGAGCAGCCTTGGCAGCACCGTACTGAGCCTGGGGACCAGGCCGGGAGCCGGAGATCGACGAGACCACCACGACGGACCCACCACCGGCGGCCCGCAGGTGGGGAGCCACCGCCCCGATGAGCCGGGCGGCGTGGCCCGCGTTCAATTCCCAGGTCGTCGCCCAGTCCTGATGCGTGGCCTCGCCGACACCGCGGCCCCGCGCTCCGCCGGCGCTTGCAACGGCTCCGTCCAGACCGCCCAGCTCGTCGGCTGCCTCCGCGACGAAGGTCTCGACAGCCCCAGATTCGACGAGGTCAAGAACTCGCGTGACCAGCCGGTGTCGATCGCCAGGCTCAACGGCGTCACGTAGGGCGTCGAGGTGATCGGCCGTCCGCCCGCAGGTTGCGACAACGGCCCCCTCGGAGAGCAGCAGCCGGACCACTTGCTCTCCAAGGCCACGGGAACCACCGGTCACCACCATTCGGCGCCCTTCGAAGCGACCGCCCCGCCCACCCGCTGCGCTGGTCTCCCTGATGGTGGACATCGCTTCCTCCTGGTGCCTTCCTGCATCCCCGCCTGCTTGATTACACCCCCTGTTGCCCCTGCTGCGAGCGGTGCCGAGACGGTTCTGTGGATGCCTACCACTTCAAGGACCTACGGCGAGGCTGTCGCCGGTCCGTGTGCCGGCGATCCGCCTCGCCTCCGGCAGGGCGACCCGAATCGAGAACGAGTAGAGAGCCAGCAGCCGAACGCTCCCCTCCGACCGGGAGGTACATCGTGTCCCAGGCATCACCCTTGATCAGCATCCTGACGTTGGCGGATACGCCCAGTTCGCCCGCCTCGGCTCGACGGCACGTCGCGGACGTGCTGCCGGGCTGGAAGGTGTGCTCCGAGGAGACCGTCGAGACGACCGCCTCGTGGTGTCCGAGCTGGTCACCAACGCGATCCGTCACCCGGGGGCGGCGGCCAGCTCACTCCCATCCGGCCCCGACCCAGTAAGCGCCATCGAGCTGACGCTGGAGGCCACCGACTCGATGGTGCGGATCTCGGTACGGGACCGAGATCCGACACCACCTCGGTTGAAGGAAGTCGGCGTCGAAGCAGCCGGAGGAAGAGGCATCTTCCTCGTGGCAGCCTTCCCGGCACCCAGCACTCCACAGCCCGAACCGGGCTGGCTTGCCGAGGTGGACGCAGGACATCGGCCGTGCTTCCGCTCCGCAACGGCCCAAGGACAGTACGGGAAGGTGCACAGTCTGCGGCAGCGGTTGTGTATGACGGGGCTGCGGTGCCAGGTCTGCGGCGGGCCGGCCGACCGCACCGCCGACGGCGTGCTCTGGCTCCTCGACGCTCCGGCCGGCGACCTGAGGCCCGGAGCCGAACACACCGCCCACCCGCCGGTCTGCCGCCCCTGCGCCCACCGGGCCGTACGGTCCTGCGCCCACCTGCGAGCCCGATACGTGGCTGTGCGAGCCTCGGCATTTAGATTGCGTCCGATCCGGTCAACGCTCGGCCCGACCAAACCGGAGTATGGCCCAATCTCACCGCGCAGCCACGGCCCCATTCCGGGCGGCGTGGTGGGGTCTGTGGCTCCGGAAACCTCCCAGTCGTCAGCTCAGGCGACGATGTGTCCGCCGACGCCGGCGGCTGCCGCGAACCTGCATCGAAGACTTGCGGGACGACGCTTGCGCACGCCAACGCGGCGTGTGCCGCTGACGCCATGCGCAGTCGTGTACATACCTTCCATGGTCTGACACCCATCCTCCGCACGTCATGTGCATTTCGAGGAAGTCCCCCCGCGCCCCTGAAATGCACCTCGCGGCGCAAACCGCAGCCCTCCCCGCGAGAGCCCGTGCGGCGGCAGCCGTAGCCGTACCCTCCCTGAGGGCAACCTGAGGGCGGGGCTCGGGCGTTAGGGAGGTGTGGGAGGGAAGCGTGGGCGAGGCCGGGTTCGAGGAGTTCATCGCGGCGCGCAGCCAACGGCTGCTGCGCGTCGCATGGCTGCTCACCGGCGACGCGCACCTCGCAGAGGACTTGCTCCAGACCGTCCTGGCCAAGGTCTGGCCCAAGTGGCCCCGCATCGCCGACGAGAACCCGGAAGCGTACGTCCGCCAGGCCCTGGTGCACACGCACGCCTCGTGGTGGCGCCGCCGATGGCGCGGCGAGGTGCCGCACGGCGATGTGCCGGACCTGGCGCTGGCGCAGGACGCCTACGCCGGTGTGGACCTGGAGCAGGCGCTCGCGACCGCCGTACGGGCCCTGCCGCTGCGGCAGCGCGCGGTCGTCGTACTGCGCTACTTCGAGGACCTGAGCGTGACCGAGACGGCGGAGGCGCTGGGGTGTACCGAGGGCACGGTCAAGAGCCAGTCGGCCAAGGCCCTGCGCACCCTGCGCGGCCTGCTCCCGGCAACGGCACTGGCGGACGGGGGCGAGCGATGACGGAACGCGAACCGGCTCCCGCCGGGGAGCAGGCGTGGCGCGGGCGGGCGGAACTCGGCCGGGCTCCCGGCCGGGAGCGGTTGGTGCCGCGGCGTGTCCGCAGCGGACCGGCTCCCACCACGACGCCGGCGTGGCGGGCTCCCGGCCGGGAGCAGTCGGGGCAGCGGCGTGCCCGTAGCGGGTCGGGTCCTGGCGCCGGGCGGCGGCTGAGTGCTCTGGCCGGCGGGTGGGGGGTGGGCCGTGGGTGAGGGAGCCCCCCTCGGGGAGGCGGAAGAAGCGGCGTTGCGGGCCCTGCTGGAGCGGGGCGTGCCGCAGCTGGGTGCGCCCGCGCAGCGGTTGGAGCGGGTACGGGAGCGGGTGCGGCGGCGGAGGAGGCGGGCCGCGGCGGTGGCGGGGGGCGCCGTGCTGGCCGTCGCGGCGGGGTTGCTGGCCGTGCCGGGGCTGGTGCGGACGGGCGGCGGGGTCAGTGCCGCGCCGCCCGCGGGGGTGCGGGGGAGCACACCGCCGGCGACCGCGCCGACGGGTACGACCATGCCCCCGGCGACCGGCGAGGGCGGCTACCGCCCGGCCGGCATGGGCGGGCTGCTCATGCGTATGCCCGCCGGCTGGCACACCCTGCCGGATCCGGCGACGTCGAGCGTCTTCACGTCCACGCAGGACCTCGCGCTGCCCGAGGGCGGCTGCGCCCACGCGCGGGACGGCTTCTGTACCCCGCTGGTGCGGGCCCTGGCCAAGGGCGGCGCGCTGGTGATGTTCCGGGAGCAGAAGTACGGCCAGGCCGGCAAGATGCACGACCTGGCGCTGCCGGTCGAGGAGCAGGCGCCCTACCAGGCGTGCCGTACGGTCGGCGGCACCCGCCAGCTGACCCGTACCCTCCCCGACGAGAGCGGCTCGGACCTGGTCGTGTGGATCGTGGCCTGCATGGCCGAGCCCACGGACGAGCAGTTCGCCGCCGCCCGGCAGATCCTCTCGACGGCAGCCTTCACATGACCACCCGCCGCACGACCCGAGCGATCGCCCGCCGCATGACCGCCCGCACGACCACCCGGACGCCCGCCTGGAATCCGACCCGCCGCACGGCCCGAGCGATCGCCCGCCGCATGACCATCCGCCGCATGACCCGAGCGATCGCCCGCCGCACGACCACCCGGGCGCCCGCCCGGACGCCCGCCCCCGCGCCGACCGACCGCCCGACCCGAGCGCCCGCTCCCACCCGCCGCACCGCCCTGCTCGCCCTCGCCGGCAGCGTGCTGCTGCTCGCCGGCTGTGGCGACGACGGCCTAGGTGCGCGGCCCTCGCGGGTGCCCGACGAGGGGCCGTTGCGGACGGTGCCCGCCGAGGTCACGGCGGGCACCGGCTACCGTACGGACGACGCCGCCGACGCCGACGCTGTCATGCCGCCGCGGCCGGATCCCCGCCGAAGCGGGCCACGAATGCCGCCAGGTCGTCCTCGGTGATCTTCGCGAAGAGCACCGGCGGCAGCGTGAACGGCGTGCCGGCCGGCACGAAGTCCAGCGCCCTGGCCTCCTGCGCGGTGACCCAGCGGGCGTCGTCCGCGGGCAGTTGGAAGGCCGCCCGCATCGCCGCGGCCGAGGCCGGGATGAAGGGCTCGGAGACGACGGCGTAGAGGTGGATGAGGTTCATCGCCGTGCGCAGCGTGAGGGCCGCGCCGTCCTGGTCGGTCTTGACGGCCGTCCAGGGCGCCTTCTCCTCCAGGTAGGAGTTGCCCGCGCTCCACAGCGCGCGCAGCGACTGCGCGGCCTTGCGGAACTGCAGGGTCTCCATGTGGCCCTCGTACTCCGCGAGCAGCGTGGCGACCTGCTCGCCGAGCTTGGCCTCGGCCGCGCCGGCCGGCGCGCCCTGCGGCACCTGCTCACCGAAGCGCTTGCGCGAGAAGGACAGCACGCGGTTGACGAAGTTGCCGAGCGTGTCGGCGAGGTCCTTGTTGACGCCCGCGGTGAACAGCTCCCACGTGAAGGACGCGTCGTCGGACTCGGGCGCGTTGGCCATCAGGAAGTAGCGCCAGTAGTCGGCGGGCAGCACGTCGAGGGCGGCGTCGGTGAAGACCCCGCGGCGCTGCGAGGTGGAGAACTTGCCGCCGTAGTAGGTGAGCCAGTTGAAGGATTTGACGTAGTCCACCTTCTTCCACGGCTCCCTGGTTCCGATCTCGGTTGCGGGGAACATGACCGTGTGGAACGGGACGTTGTCCTTGGCCATGAACTGCGTGTAGCGGACGTCGTCGGCCTCGTACCACCACGACTGCCAGTCGCGCGTCTCGCCCTCGGGCGCGGCGTCGGCCCACTCCTTCGTGGAACCGATGTACTCGATCGGCGCGTCGAACCAGACGTAGAAGACCTTGCCTTCTGCCGCCAGCTCCGGCCAGGTGTCGGCGGGCACCGGGACGCCCCAGTCGAGGTCGCGCGTGATGGCGCGGTCGTGCAGGCCCTCGGTGAGCCACTTGCGGGCGATCGAGGACGACAGGGTCGGCCAGTCGGCGCTGTTCGCGTCGAGCCAGGACTCGACCTCGGCGGCGAGCTTGGACTGGAGGAGGAAGAGGTGCTTGGTGTCCCTGACCTCCAGCGCGGTGCTGCCGCTGATCGCCGAGCGGGGCTCGATGAGGTCGGTGGGGTCCAGGACGCGGGTGCAGTTCTCGCACTGGTCGCCGCGGGCCTTGTCGTAGCCGCAGTGCGGGCAGGTGCCGACGATGTAGCGGTCGGGCAGGAAGCGCTCGTCGGCCAGCGAGTAGACCTGGCGGATCGCCCGCTCCTCGATGAAGCCGTTCTCGTTCAGCCGGCGGGCGAAGCGCTGGGTGATCTCGACGTTCTGCCCGGAGGAGCTGCGGCCGAAGTGGTCGAAGGACAGCTGGAAGCCGTCGTAGATCGCTTTCTGGGCGTCGTGCGCCTGCGCGCAGAAGGCGTCGACGGGAAGTCCGGCCTCCTTGGCGGCGAGTTCGGCCGGGGTGCCGTGTTCGTCCGTCGCGCAGATGTAGAGGACGTCGTGCCCGCGCTGGCGCAGATAGCGGGCGTAGACGTCCGCGGGGAGCATGGACCCCACCATGTTGCCCAGGTGCTTGATCCCGTTGATATAGGGCAGGGCTGAGGTGATGAGGTGACGAGCCATTGCAGGCTGCTCCCAATTCGTAGCGTGGAGTGAGGAATTCATCTACGGACCGTCAATCGTATCGGACCGTAGCGGGGGGACCGCCACCGCATTCGCATTCCGGTCAGGTTCAGGTCAGAGCGGGCGTACGTCGATCACGCACATCACGCGGTGTGACTGCACGTGCACTTGCACGTGCACATGCACGTGCTCGCGCCGCGAGTTATCATCTCCTGTACCACAGGGCACTTATGGGGAGTGGCTGATGCGCCGGGCACACAATGGAATGGCCGCGGATGACCTCGCGGGCGTGGTCTGGCAGAAGAGCAAGCACAGCAATGCCAATGGCACGTGCATGGAGTTCGCCGCACTCCCGGACGGGGAGGTGGCGGTACGCAATTCGCGCTTTCCGGACGGCCCCGCGCTGATTTACACCCGGGCCGAGATCGAGTCGATGATCATCGGTGTGAAGGCGGGCGAGTTCGACCACCTGATGCCGAGCTGACGGGGAGCCGGCCCGGCGGAGCGGCTACCGGTGCGGGCCGGCCGGCGCGATCAGGAACAGCGCCCAGACCACCTTGCCCGTCGTCCCCAGCGGGTGCCATCCCCAGTTCTCGCTGAACGAGTCCACCAGGTGCAGCCCGCGGCCGGTCTCGGCCACGAAGTCCGGGTCCTTGGCCACCGGCGCCACCCCGCTGGGGTCGCGTACCGCGCACACCACCCGGCTGGTCCAGCGGGCCAGGCTCAGCCGTACGGGCGTACCGGGCGTGCCCGGCGGCACGGCGTACCGCAGCGCGTTGGTGACCAGCTCCGAGGCGACCAGCTCCATGCAGTCCAGCAGCACCGACAGGTCCCAGCGCTGAAGAGTCGTACGGGTGAAGCGGCGCGCGTCGCGCACCGACTCCAGGGCGGCGGGCAGTTCGCACGTGGCGCCGTCACCCGCGGCAAGACGCTCGGGCGCGAGCACGCCTTGCCATAACGGGTACAGCGCGGGTGCGGCCTCTGCGTTCATACGTGCCCCCGGAGTATCTGCACGGTGTCCATGCTCATGGATCGGTACCCGAGGATGCAAGGGCGTCTGCACGTGCATCTGCAAGGAATTGATGCACGTGACATTGGAGAGTGACGGGATGGGTACTGCGCGCGACCCATTAGTGGCAGACTGCTGATGAACCAAGGGCGGAGCGTGACTTATGAGCGCAGGGCAGCCGGGAGGCGGGTCCATCGTGCGACGAATGCTGCTCGGAGCGCAGCTGCGGAGGCTGCGCGAGTCGCGGGGGATCACCAGGGAGGACGCCGGGTACTCCATCCGGGCGTCGGAGTCGAAGATCAGCCGCATGGAGCTGGGAAGAGTCAGCTTCAAGGAGCGGGATGTCGCCGATCTGCTGACGCTGTACGGCGTCACCGAGGAGGATGAGCGGCTCGCCATGCTGGGACTGGTACGGGAAGCCAACGCGGCCGGCTGGTGGCACGGCTACGGCGAGGTGATGCCGACCTGGTTCCAGACCTATGTCGGCCTGGAGGAGTCCGCCGCGCTGATCCGGGTCTTCGAGGTGCAGTTCGTGCACGGCCTGTTGCAGACGGAGGACTACATAAGGCAGGTGATCCGGCTTGGTCACCCTGAAGGAGCCGACGCCTGGGTCGAGCGCCGGGTCGGACTACGCCTGGAGCGGCAGAAGCTGCTGGTCTCCGAGCGGGCGCCGCACTTCGTCGCCGTCATGGACGAGGGGGCGCTGCGCCGGCCGTTCGGCACCCGGCAGGTGATGCGCGACCAGATCAGCCACATCCTGGAGGCCGCCGAGGCGCCCAACATCGAGGTGCGGGTGCTGCCCTTCGCCACCGGCGGGCACGCCGCGGGCGGCGGGGCGTTCACGCTGCTGAGCTTCCCCGAGTCGGACCTGCCGGACCTGGTCTACCTGGAGCAGCTGACCGGCGCGCTCTACATCGACAAGCACGACGAGGTCGTGGAGTACGACAAGGCGATGAACGCGCTCAGCACGATCGCCCTCGACCCCGCGGACTCGCTCGACTGGCTGGCCGCGCTCCAGCGGGAGATGTGATCGCAGGAGATGTGACCTTTCGTCGTTTTTCGGCCGATCTTCACCCGTACGTGTGAACAACGGTCCGGTTTGCCCCGCGCGCTCTCCCTGCGCGGGCCGCGTCGCCGCTACGGTTACGCGAGTCACTGCAGGGGGACGGGGGACGCGGGTGAACGACGACCACGTAACTCCGCCGCCGACCGCGTACGCGCGGACGTACCGGCTCGCGCGCACCACCGTCGTGGAGCTTGCCGGCGAGATCGACCTGGGCAGCGCGCACGGCGTGCACCCGCACCTGGACGCCGCCGCGCTCACCCCCGTCGCACCGCTGGTCGTCTTCAACCTCGGGCCGCTGGAGTTCATCGACTGCTACGGCCTGACGCTGCTGGTCCGCGCCCGCCGCCGGGTCCTGGACCGCGGCGGCCGGACCGCGATGGTGTGCGCCCACCCGCCGACGCTGCGGCTGCTGCGGATGACCGGACTCGACCTGCTCTTCCGGCCGGTCCGCACCCTGGACGAGGCGCTGCGCCCGCCCGGCTGAGAATCCGGTGGCAATTACTCCACGCTTCTCCCAGGTCACCCAAATGTTGACGCCGTACAGTGTCTGGCTGGACAAACGTCCGTCCGGCCGCAATGTGACGCGCGTCATACGGCAGCGCCGGGGCAACTGATAGAAGTTGGGGCTTCGTCGTGATGTGTGCGCGTGCCACAGGACCGAAGGTGTAAAGGGCTAATGGGCGTTCGTGGGCGCAAACCGGAACGGAAGCACAGCCGCAAACGCTGGATCATCGCGATCGTGGTCTCGTTCGTGGTGCTGGTCGTCGGCGGCGCCGGGGTCATCTACCTCAAGCTCAACGCGAACATCGACACGTTCGACGCCGCCGGGCTGAGCAAGGACCGCCCCGCCGAGACGAAGGCCGACGCCAACGGCGACAAGGCCGTCAACGTCCTGCTCATAGGCTCCGACACCCGCGCCGGTGAGAACGGCAAGCTCGGTGGATCCGCGGCCGGGCCGATAGGCCGCTCCGACACCACGATCCTGCTGCACGTCTACCCCGACCACAAACACGCGGTCGGCATATCCATACCCCGCGACTCGCTGGTCAAGATACCCCCGTGTCTGCTGCCGGACGGCAAATGGTCCAAGGAGCAGCCGGCCGGAATGTTCAACTCCGCCTTCTCCGTGGGCAACACGGAGAAGGGAAACCCCGCCTGCACGCAGAACACCGTCGAGGAACTCTCCGGTATGCGGGTGGACCACACCATCGTCGTCGACTTCGCCGGCTTCGCCTCGATGACCTCCGCCGTGCACGGCGTCGACGTCTGCGTCCCCAACGACATCTACCAGGGGGACATGAACCCCAACCTCGGCCACAAGGGCAAGGTCGTCCTGCATGCCGGGATGCAGAACCTCCAGGGCCAGCAGGCACTGGACTACGTACGGGTCCGGCACGGGGTCGGCGACAACTCCGACGTCGGGCGCATGCTGCGCCAGCAGGCGTTCCTTTCCGCCCTGATCAAGAAGGTCAAGGGCCAGGGCATGAACCCCACGACGCTGCTGCCGCTGGCCAACGCGGCGACCAAGTCCCTCACGGTGGACCCCGGGCTCGGCAGCGCGGCCAAGCTGATGTCGTTCGGCCTGTCGCTGAAGAACATCGACCTGAACAACATCCAGTTCATCACCGCGCCGTGGAAGTACGCCGGCGCCCGTATCGACCTCGTCCACCCGGACGTCGACAACCTCTTCGCCGAACTGCGCGCCGACCGCACGCTCGACGGCGTGAACGCCTCCGGCAAGACCACGCCGACCGCCTCGCCGTCCGCGAGCGCGACGAAGGTCGACGGCACGGGGATCACGGTCTCCGTCTACAACGGCACCCTCACGACGGGCCTGGCCGGCAAGGCGGCGGACCTGCTCAAGGGCGACAACTTCACGGTGATGAACACGAGCAACGCGAAGTCGCGTGACCATGAGGTCACGCGGATCGAGTACGGGACCGGGGGCGAGGCCAAGGCGCAGACCGTGGCGAAGCTCTTCCCCGGCGCGGAGCTCGTGCCTCTCGACACGACGGGCGTCAACGTCGTCCTCGGCGCGGACTTCGCCAAGTCCCCGACCGCCTCCGCGAGCTCCACCCCGACACCGCTCCCCACCGACCTCACGAAGCAGGCCCGCTCCGCCGACGCCGACCCCTGCAGCAAGCTCAGCTACGGCTGACCGGACCCCTCGCCCGTGCCGGGCGGTGCCTCGGGGGAGCACGGTTCTCCGCGGTGCTCACCACAGGCACCGCACCGGACGGTGTGGGGGTCAGCTCATGCCATCACCCAGCGGATCACCCTGTCCGCGTCCGTCAGATCGGCCAGCACTCGCGTGGCGCCGGCCGCTTCGAGGTCCGCGGTGGTGCTACGGCCGGTCGCCACGCCGATGACCGGCACCCCGGCTGCACAACCCGCCGCCACGTCCGCGGGCGTGTCCCCCAGCAGTACGGCCTGGTCAGGTGGCACATCACCGGCGCGGCGCAGTGCAAGCCGCACGAGGTCGGCCCGCTCGTCCGCGTCCTCGCCGAAAGCGCCGGCGGTCCACTCGATGTGGCGGTCAAGCCCGAAGACGCCGAGCTTGATCTCGGCGACTGCCCGTACGTTGCCGGTCACAACGGTCTGCACGACGCCCGCCGACCCGGCCAACGAGTCCAGGAGCAGCGATGCGCCCGGCAATGCGACACCGCGTTCGCGCAGTTCCGCGGCGTGTCCGACGTGCGCGTCGCGGCCCACTCCGCGGGTGGCCACCAGGGTGTGGTCGATGTCCCACAAGACCAGCCGCATACGCCGTTTCCCCCGCCGCGCTCACCCGCGCCCGCCTGCACGCCGCGCACGCCCGCATCGATGCCGGCCTGCGGCCCCCGCTGTCCGAGTTCGACCTCACCCGCGGACCGGCCGGACTCGGCGCCTACTGGCTGCACCGCAATCCCGGGAGCGACCTCGTCCGCGACGTTCTCCACTACCTGGTCCGCCTCACCGAACCCGTCGATGTCATGATCCCGCCGGGAGGGGCGCGCCGGGCTGGTGGACAAGCGACCACCCTCCGGCCGGCACGACCCCGCGTACACCAACGGGCACGCCAACCTCGGCATGGCCCACGGCATCGCCGGTCCCCCGGCCACCTCGCGACCGCGATGCGCCACGGCATCACCGTCGACGGCCATTCGGAGGCCATCCGCACGATCCTCCGATGGCTCGACGCCTGGAGGCAGAACGGCCCGGCAGGCCCGTGGTGACCCGAGCGGATCACCCTCGACCCGCTGAAGGACGGCCGGCTCCCGCAGGGCGGCCCGGCCCGCCCCTCCTGGTGCTACGGCACCACCGGGCTGGCCCGCGCCCGGCAACTGGCCGCCCTCGCCCTCGGTGACACCGTCCGCCAGCGGGCCGCCGAGCACGCCTTGGCGCACTGCCTCGACGACCCCGTCCAGATGAGCCGCCTCATCGACCCCGCGCTGTGCCATGGCGTCGCCGGAGTCCTCGCCACCACCTGGTACATGGCCCGCGACGCGGCCGTCCCCGGTCTCGCAGAGCGCATTCCAGACGCCGCCCTCCTCGCCGAACTCGCCAGCGAAGAAGGCACCGCGGCCCGCAACCTCGGTCTGGCCGACCCCGCAGTGCGGTGGTCCGGCGCCGTCCTCTACGACGGCGGCACCCTCGCCTACCTCACCGCCCACGCCGCCACAACGCCCGACAACAGGCTCGCCCCCGGAACCCGCCTCACCCGCCCGAACACCCGCCTCACCATCAACTGGTGAGCACCAGCCACCATCCGACAACGGTCCCCGCGGCGCAGCCGCGGCTTGCGCCGGGAGGGGGCGGCGGGGCAGGGAATTATTTGCGGCGGAGGGCGATGTGAAGCTCGCGCAGGCGGGATTCGGTGACCTCGGAGGGGGCGCCCATCAGGAGGTCCTGGGCGTGCTGGTTCAGCGGGAAGGCAATGGTCTCGCGGATGTTCGGCTCGTCCGCGAGGAGCATGACCATGCGGTCGACGCCGGGCGCGATGCCCCCGTGCGGCGGCGCGCCATAGTGGAACGCCCGGAGCATTCCGCCGAACTCCGCCTCCACCACGTCCCGTTCGTACCCGGCGATCTCGAACGCCTTGTACATGACGGCCGGTTCGTGGTTACGGATCGCCCCGGACGACAGCTCGATGCCGTTGCAGACGATGTCGTACTGCCACGCCAGGATGTCCAGCGGGTCCTTCGTCTCCAGCGCCTCAAGGCCGCCCTGCGGCATGGAGAACGGGTTGTGCGAGAACTCGATCGCCCCGGTGTCCTCGTTGCGCTCGAACATCGGGAAGTCCACGATCCAGCAGAAGCGGAAGACGTCCTCCTCGAACTGGCCGGCCCGCTTGGCGGCCTCGACCCGCACCGGCCCCATGATCTTCGAGACCTCGTCGAACTCGCCGGCCCCGAAGAAGACCGCAGTGCCGGGCTTGGCCCCCACCGCGTCGACGAGCGCCGCCACGTCGTCCTCGGACAGGAACTTCGCGATGGGCCCGGTCAGCGCGTTGCCCTCGCCGACCCGCACCCACGCCAGGCCCTGCGCGCCGAGGGAGACCGCGTACTCGCCGAGCTGGTCGAAGAACTTGCGGGGCTGGTCCGCGGTGTCGGGCACCGCGAGGGCCCGGACGTGCTTGCCGGCGAACGCCTTGAAGCCGGAGCCGGCGAACACATGGGAGACGTCGACGAGTTCGAGCGAGGTGCGCAGGTCCGGCTTGTCGTTGCCGTACTTGAGCATCGACTCGCGGAACGGGATGCGCGGGAAGGGCGAGGTGACCCGGCGCCCGCCGCCGAACTCGGTGAACAGGTCGGTCATGACCTTCTCGATGACGCCGAAGACGTCCTCCTGCTCGACGAAGCTCATCTCCACGTCGAGCTGGTAGAACTCGCCGGGGGAGCGGTCGGCGCGCGAGTCCTCGTCGCGGAAGCAGGGCGCGATCTGGAAGTAGCGGTCAAAGCCGGAGATCATCAGCAGCTGCTTGAACTGCTGCGGCGCCTGCGGCAGCGCGTAGAAGCGGCCGGGGTGCACCCGGGAGGGCACGAGGAAGTCGCGGGCGCCCTCGGGGGAGGTCGCCGACAGGATCGGGGTGGCCATCTCGTTGAAGCCGAGCGCGGTCATCTCGCGCCGCAGGAAGGCGATGACCTGCGTGCGCAGCATGATGTTGCGGTGCATGCGCTGGCGGCGCAGGTCGAGGAAGCGGTTGGTGAGCCGCATCTCCTCGTTGGCGCTGTCCTCGGGGAAGACCGGGAAGGGCAGCGGGTCAGCCGCGCCGAGCACTTCGAGGGAGGTGACCTCGACCTCGACCTCGCCGGTCGGCAGCTCGGGGTTGACGTTCTCCGCCGAGCGGGCGACGACCCGGCCGTCCACCCGGACGACGGACTCCTTGGACTGGCTGCTGAGCTGCTCGTAGACGGGCGAGCCGGGGCGCACGACGAGCTGCGTGAAGCCGTAGTGGTCGCGCAGGTCGACGAAGAGGATGCCGCCGAGGTCACGGCGATTGTGCAGCCAGCCGGACAGGCGGACGTCGGTGTCGACGTCGGTGGCGCGCAGCTCTCCGCAGGTGTGTGACCGGTACCGGTGCATCGTGGGTTCGTCCAAGTCGTCAGGTCGTCGCGAGCGTGGGGGCCAGCACAGCCTACCGGCGCGGGGCGCGGATCCTCATCCGCGTATCCCCCGGCCGCTCCGGGTGTCCCCCCCGTCCCCTGCGCGTCCCGCCCCGGCTCCGGCGCGTCTCGCCCGGCCCCTGCGCGTCCCGCCCCGGCCCCTGCGCCTCTCGCCCGGGCTCCTCCGCCTCTCGCCGGCCCGTCGAGCGCCCACCCGGCGCGGACACGCTCGCCCGTAAGCACGCATACCCCATAAAATGGGCGGATGCGCACCGAGGACGTGCTCGCGGCCGTGGGCTCGGGCCTGTGGCAGTGGGACGAGGGCACCGGCGATGTGACGGTGGACGGTCGTGCGGCACGGCTGCTCGGGCTGCCGGACGGCGCCGGGACGTACCGCACCACCGTCGTACGGGCCTGCCTGCACGCCGCCGACTACGTCTCGCTCGCCGCCGAGGTGGACCTGGCCTCCAGCGAGGGCACGGTCGTGGAGTCCCTGGTGCGGGTCATCGGCGACGACGGCTCGGTGGTGCGTACGGTACGGGTCCGGGTGGCGCCGCACGGCGGGGTCGTGCGCGGCACCCTGTACGAGGTGCGCGGCGCCGGCGCCCCCGGCGGGCGGCCCACCCGGGACCGGCGGCGGGCCCAGGAGGCGTTCCTGCTGGACACCGGGCGGGCGCTGGCCGAGGCGGACTCCACCCGGGAGGTGCTGCGGGTCGCGGCGACGCTGTCGATGCCGGGCCTGTCCCCGGACGGCCTGGCGGTCTTCAGCGTGGACAGCGACCGGCTGCTGCTCATCGGCCACCACGGGCAGGACACGATCGACGCGAGCCTGATGGACATGCCGCTGTCCGCCGACTACCCGGCGGCGGTCGCCGCCCGCACCGGCCAGGCGGTCTACCTGCCGACGCCCGAGGCGTACGAGGAGCGCTTCCCGTCCACATGGCCGCTGGTCAGGCCGTACGGCAGGTCGTCGTGGTCGTATCTGCCGCTGGTGGTCGCGGGCACGACGATCGGCTCGTGGATGGCGGCCTTCCGCGACCCGGTGGACTTCACGCCCGACGAGCGGTCGGTGCTCACGACGGTCGCGCGGATGCTGGGCCAGGCGCTGTCGCGGACCGGCCAGCACGAGTCGGAGCGCGAGCTCACCGACGGCCTGCAGCGCACGATGCTGCCCTCGCGCAAGCCCGACGTCGCCGGGATGGCGGTCGCGGCGCGCTATGTACCCACCGGCGGCGGGCTCCAGGTCGGCGGCGACTGGTACGACGTGATCGCGCTGCCCTCGGGCCGTACCGCGATCGTGATCGGCGATGTGCAGGGCCATGACGTACGGGCGGCCGGGCTCATGGGCCAGCTGCGGATCGCGCTGCGGGCGTACGCGGCCGAGGGGCACGGGCCTGACGCGGTGCTCTCGCGCACCTCACGCTTCCTGGCCGGCGTCGCCGAGGACCCGCACGCGCCGGACGTGCGCTTCGCGACCTGCCTCTACGTCGAGATCGACCCGCTGACCGGGGCGCTGGACGTGGTGCGGGCCGGGCACCCGGAGCCGGCGGTGCGGCTCGGCGACGGCACGACGATCGTGCGGCGCACGGCGGTGGGGCTGCCGCTGGGCATCGAGCCGGACGCGGACTACCCGACCACCCGGATGGTCCTGGAGCCCGGCGAGGTGCTGCTGCTGTGCACGGACGGGCTGATCGAGAGCGGCGGCCACGACCAGGAGACCGGCTGGCATCGGCTGTCCGACGCGCTGGCCCGCGGCCCGGCGGGCGACCTTGAGGTGCTGGCGGACTCCCTGGTCGGCTCGGTGCTGGCCCCGCCGGCCACCCATACGCCCGGCCCGCTCTCCGACCGCCGCGAGGACGACATCGCGCTGGTCCTGCTGCGCCGCGACCCGGACGGGCCGACCTGCGCGGTGCCGGTGCGGCGCACGATCATGACCGTCTCGCAGGACGACCCGGGCCAGATCCGCTCGGCCCGCGACGACATCCGCGCGCTGCTGCACGACTGGTCCTCCGAGGACCAGGTCGAATCGGCCACCCTGCTGGTGTCCGAGGCCGTCACGAACGTCCTGGTCCACACCGACGGCGACGCCCTCCTGATGGCCCAGATCACCGGCATGCCCGGCACCCGCCGCCTCCACGTCGACGTCAGCGACTCCTCCGACGACATGCCCCACCCCCGCTCCCCCGGCGAACTCGCCTCCTCCGGCCGCGGCCTCCTCCTGATGGAAGAACTCGCCGACGCCTGGGGCGTCGACCCGCGCGGCGACGGCAAATCCACCTGGTTCGAACTCTACGAGGCCCCCTCCCCACCCCGGTGACCCTCTGCGGGTGCCGCACGTGGCCCGGTCCGCGCCCTCGGGCTGTGCGCATCACAGGAGGAAGCCCTTGATGAGATGACACAAACATGGTGTCATCGAAGCATGCTTTATCCGACCCCGGCCCTCGACGCCGCCGACCGCAGGGTCCTCGACGAGATCGCGGCCATGCGGCGCGACCTGGAACACTACGTCCGGCCACAGCAACGATGGACCAGGCAGCTCAGGCGCAACCTCACGGCCCGCGCCATCGCCGGGTCCAACACCATCGAGGGCTACGCGGCGACGGTGGACGACGTCGAGGCGCTCATGGTCGGGGAGAGCCCGCTCGACACCGACGAGGAGACGCGCCGGGAGATCGAGGGATACCGGCGGGCCATGACGTACATCCAGGCCCTGTCGGACGCCGGGCCTTCGTTCCGTTACGACACCGGGCTGCTCAACGGCCTGCATTACATGATCCAGGAGCACCGGCCGGAGAAGCGCCCCGGCCGCCTCCGCAAGGGCCCGGTCTACATCTCGCACCCGGACGACAAGTTGGTGCCGGTGTACACCGCGCCCGACGCGGCGGACGTACCCGCGTACCTGACCGAACTCGTCGACTGGCTCAACGGCGGCGACCTGGACATGCCGGTCGAGGTCCGCGCGTCCATGGCCCACCTCAACCTCGTCAAGATCCACCCCTGGGCCGACGGCAACGGCCGCATGTCGCGGGCACTGTCCACGCTGGTCTTCTCGCGGGAGGCCCTGATGCCGGCCGAGTTCTCCTCCATCGAGGAGTGGCTGGGGCGGGGCCAGAACACCTTCCGTTACTACTCGGTCCTCGAAGCGATGGGCGGGCCGACATGGAAGCCGGCGGGCACGGACACGTCCGCCTGGGTCAAGTTCTGCCTCGAAGCCCACCACCGTCAGGCCCAAGGCTCCCAGCGCCGGGTGGAGTTGCTGTCCCGGGCATGGGGCCGCCTCGTCGACGCAGCGGAGGAGTCGAGTCTGGAGGAGCGCGCGGCCTACGCACTCCTCCCGGCGTTCCTCGGCCAGAAGGTGCGCCGCAAGCTGTACCAGCTGGACGCCGAGCTCAGCGATCAGCAGTCGATCCGGGACATACGGCAGATGGTCGCGCTGAAGTGGCTCGTGGCTCATGGCGAGGCCAGGGGCCGCTACTACACCGCCGGCCCCCGCCTCTCCCCGCTCGTCGCGGACGTCCAGCGCGAAGTCCGCCCCTTCCGGTCGCCGTACCAGCCCTGAGGCGCGTCATCCCCTGGCCTGAGGTGGCGGTAGCCGGTCCTCGGGGGACGGCCAAGGGGGGCCGGGCCATTCGGGGGTGGGGATGAGGGTTGTGGGGGCGGCTGCGGGGTGGGTGGGCCAGGTGGCGGAGACCATCACGGGGCGGGTGCGCAGGGTGCCGGGGGTGGTGTGTTGGGTGCGCAGGACGAGGCCGAGGGTGGGGCTGGCGGGGGTGGCGTGGGGGCCGTAGGTGAGGTCGATGACCTCGTGCGCGTGGGCGAGGGTGAGGAAGCGTTCGAGGTCGGCGGGGACGCAGCCGGTCAGTTCGCGGCCGAAGAGGGTCACTTGGGGGCCGCGGGCCGCGTCGACGGCGACGCAGAGCAGCTGGTCGTCGTCGAAGTAGGCGCGCAGGGTGGGCGCTTGGGGCGCGGTGCCGAACTCCACGCCGAGGAGCGCGGGGAACCGGGGGTCGGCTGCCGGGAACAGCCGGGGCTCGGGCATGTCGGGGAGGGCGTGGACGACGTCGGCGAAGCGCATGCCGAAGTCCAGCGGGCCGACGCTTGTGCGCGGCGTCAGTTCCCACTCCCACCTCGCGGGTGTCCGCGGCGGGGGCGGCGGCAGGGGCGGGCGGGTGCGTTTCGCGGCGGCCGGGCGCGGGGGTAAGCGCCGCGGGCCGGGGACGTCGGGGATTTCGGGCATGGCGGAACTCCGTCCTGAGGGTGGTGGGGTGGTACGGGCTCACGGCCCCACTACGCACCCGCGTACGCAGGTTTCCGCCGGCGGCCTGCCGCCCCGGTCACGGGACGCACCCGTCCCAGGGCGTACGGGCATGGCCGCACAGTGCACTTCCCGCGGTCACGTAGTAACGTGCGAACTACGATAGACCATGCGGTGTCACACGTGCTACCGGTCCTGGTGGGCCGCCGGATTCACCTCGGGGCGCACGGCGCATCGACGCAGGAGGGGACCCTCATGCCGCCCAGAAGCAATCCGAGCGCACGCCAGCAGCGCCTGGGTTCGGAGCTGCGCAAACTACGCGAGGACGCCGGCCTGACCACCGAGCAGGCCGCGGCGCTGCTGGACACGAAGCGGACCGTCATCTCCAGCTCCGAGGCCGGGCGGCACGGGGTCAGTCCCGACCGGGTGCGGCGCATGGCCTTCCGCTACGGGTGCGCCGACCAGGCGCTGGTCGACGCGCTCGTCGCCATGTGCGGTGACCGCACGCCGGGTTGGTGGGAAAACTTCCGCGGCGACGTGCCGCCGGGCTTCCTCGACATCGCCGAACTGGAATGGCACGCACGGGGCTTGCGCGTCAGCACGATGACGCACATGCCGGGCCAGCTCCAGACCGAGGACTACGCGCGGGCCCTGTTCGCCGCCGCCGTCCCGGAGTTGCCGGCCGCCGAGTTCGAGGCGCGGGTCGCCCACCGCGTCCAGCGCGGCCGGGTCCTCGACCGCCCCGACGCCCCGCCGTACGAACTCGTCGTCCACGAATGCGTCTTGCATACGCAGGTGGGCGGACCGGCGGTGCTGCGCGCGCAGTTGGGCCACCTCATGGCCGCCGCCGAGCGCCCGAACGTCACCCTCCAGGTGCTGCCCTTCTCCGTCGGCGCCTACCCGGGCTCCGGCCAGGGCGTCCTCTACGCCCGCGGCCCGGTCCCGCGCCTGGACACGGTGCTCACGGACCGCATCGTGGCCGGCGAGTTCCACCACACCGAGCCGTACCTGCACCGATTCCGCCTGCACTTCGACCAGGTCCAGCGCCTCGCCCTCCCCCCGGCGGAATCCCTCGCCCGGATGCACGCCCTCGCCTCCCGCCTCTAGGAGACCCGCCGTGCCCGACATCACCTGGGAAGCGCCCTTCTGCCAGGACGCGAGCAACTGCTTCCGCCTCGGCACCGACCCGGACGGCAACGCGTACATCGCCGTCCAGGGGGAGGAGGAGCACTACCTGACGGACTCCCTCGACGCCCTCCGCGCGCTGGTCGCCGGCATCAAGGCCGGCAAGGCGGATCACCTGCTCTGAGGCGTATGGCGGCTCAGCCGCCGTCCGCGAGGGTGAGGCCGGCGACGACGGACTTGCCGCGGTGGGGCCGGGGAACGACCGCCCAGGCGGCGGCGAGTGCGTCGACCAGGAGCAGGCCGCGGCCCGACTCGGCGTCCAGCGGCGGCGGCTGCGTACGCAGCACCGGCCTCGCGGGGGACGGGTCGGATACGGCGAGCCAGTAGTGGCCGTCCGCCGGCCAGAGGACGAGCTCGACGACATCGTCGGCGGCGGCACCATGACGCACGGCGTTGGTCACCAACTCGCTCGTGAGCAGGCTCATTTCGGCGTGCAACTGCGGTCGCAGCCGATGCGGCAGGTGCTCGGCGACGGCGTCGCGGGCGCGCTTCACGGAGGCGGGGTGCGCGGGGAAGCGCCACAGGGAGGGCACGTCGGGGATTTCGGGCATGGCGGAACTCCGTTCGGGGGGTGGGGTGTTGGTGGCTGCGGATGCGCTGCGTACTCGCCCGCGCAGAATCCCGCCGGTGGCATGCCGCCCTGGTCGCGGGCACACCCGTCCCAGGGCGGACGGGCATACCCACGCGGTGCGCTTCCCGCGGGATACGCGTAGTAACGTGCGTACCACAGTAGGGCGGTGGGGCCATTTTTGCCAGACGATGCGTCAGATTGGCCTCGGACGAGTGCCTATGCTCGAAGCGGCCCCGTCCACGACGTCAGGCAGAGGGAGCGGCATGGGACAGCGGACCGTCCTTACCGAGCGGCAGAAGCGCCTGGGAAGCGAGGTGCGCAGGATTCGCATGGCGGCGGGGATGTCGGCGGAGCACGCGGCGGGATTGCTGGGTGTGGACCGCAGCCGGCTGTCCAACATGGAGTCCGGGGTACGCGCCATCAGCGCCGAACGCCTACGCAAGCTGGCGCTGAACTGCGACTGCACCGACGAGGCGTACGTCAACGCGTTGGCCGACATGGCCGAGCCGCGACATCCGGGGTGGTGGGAACGCTACCGGGGCAGCCTGCCGCAGGGCTTCCTCGACATCTCCGAGGTGGAGGCGGGTGCCGTACGCCTCCGGGGAGCCAACACCGTTCACGTCCCGGGTGTGCTCCAGACGCCCGAGAACGCCATGGCCATTTTCCGCGCCGTCGTCCCCAAGCTCCCCGAGCACGAGGTCGCGTTGCGGCTGGCCCACCGCTCAGAGCGCCAGCAGGTGATCACCGGCGACGACGCGGTCCCGTACGTGGCGGTCATCCACGAGGCCGCTCTCCGCATGCAGTTCGGCGGCCCGGATGTGGCACGCGCTCAACTCGACCACCTGCTCGGTGTCTCCGAGCGCGACAATGTCACCGTCCTGGTACTCCCCTTCGCCCGGGGGGCGTTCCCGGGCGCAGGGCAAACCGTCGTCTACGCCGAGGGTCCCGTGCCCCGACTCGACACAGTTCAGGTGGACAGTTCCCACGGGCCCGCCTTCCTCTACGCAGAAGCGCAACTGGCGAAATACCGGGCGCAGCTCGATCTGTTGGAAGAGTTGTCCCTGTCCCCGGAGCGTTCCCGCGACTTCATCCGCGAGATCACACGCGAACTCTGAGGAGACCAGCCCACATGCCAGACATCACCTGGGAAGACCCCTTCTGCGGCGAGGGCAGCTCATGCTTCCGCCTCGGCACCGACGCGGACGGCAACGCCTACATCGCCGTCAACGGCCAAGAAGAGCACTACCTCACCGACTCCCACGACGCACTCCGCGCACTCATCGCCGACATCAAAGCCGGCAAATCAGATCACCTGCTCTGAGGCGGGTCAGCGGTGGGGCCATTCGTTCGCTCCCCGGGCCGAAATGGGCGGGCCGCGTGCTCAGGGCCAGGTCATGACGATCTCGCGGCCGAAGTTGGCGTAGCCCGCGCGGTGGAAGGCCGCGGCCATCGGGGTATTGCCGAGGTCGGTCGCCGCGCGGATGCGGGGGGCGTCCGCCGCGGCCAGGACGCGGGTGCCTTCGGCGAGGATTTCGTCGATGCGGCCCCGGCCGCGGTGGGCGGGCAGCACCGCGAGGTAGGCGATGATCGGGTTGTAGCCGTTGTGCGCCGGGAGCACGAAGCCGACCGGTTCGCCGGTGGCGGGGAGGACGGCGACCCGCCACCATGCGCGGGGGCTGGTGTAGCGGGCGAGCTCGTCCTCGAAGTGGGTACGGGCCACGGCCTCCGGCGGCATACGGGTGAGGTCGGCGCGGCTGTGGGCGTCCAGCGTGCCGGTCAGGGCGTCCGTCATGAGGGCGACGATCTCCGCCTCGTCGCGCGGGGGGCGGAAGGCGAGGCGGGCGGCCGGGGCCCCGGCCGGGGCAGGGATCGGCGTGCCCGGGCGCCATTCCATGCGCAGCCGCTCCACGAAGAACTGCGCGCCGGTGCGTTCCGCGACGGCCATCCGCACCTCGACCCCGGCCCGTACGGCCGGCTCCTCCCGCCAGCCGGGCGGGACGTAGCGGCCGTACTCGGGCAAGGCCGTGCCCGGGGTGAGCGTCGCCGCCATGGCCGTACGCAGCAGGTCGGCGCCGACGTCCACGCGTACGTCGGGCGGCAGGGCGTCGTCGACGTCCAGGATGTCGAGGTGGGACGGGACGCCGGCGCCGAGCCGGCCCCACCACGCCGCCCGGGCCAGCAGGCGCTCGCCGTCCAGCGCGACCCACATCCACTCCGGGCGGCGGTGGCCCTGCGCGAGGTCGTCGGCCAGTTCGTCGTCGAGGAGGTAGGGCAGGCGGCGGAAGAGGTCCAGTTCGGCGGCGCCGGCGAGCGGGCGGAACGTCAGGGGGGTGCGGGCGGTGGCGTCGATGTCCGGTTCCTCCGGTGGTGGGCGCGGCGGGGCAAGCTTGGGCGTTCACGTCTACCGGCCGGTCCCGCCGCCCGCAAACGCTTTACGCGCACCCCGCCGCGCCCCGCGCCCCGCCGCGCCCGCCGCCCCACCGAACCCCGCAGCCCCGCCCGTCAGTTCGGCCAGGGCACAGCCGTCTCGACCGGCGCCGCGTAGTCGACGCCGGGGACGTCCCAGCCGTACAGCTCGCGGAACCGGGCGTGGAACCACCGCGGGGCCGCCGGGTCCGAGGCGAGGGCGGCGGCGGGGTCGGACCACAGCGCGGCGACGCGGGACTGGACCGCCGGGTCGAGTTCCCACGCGTCGAGGCGGATGCGGTCGTGCGCGTCGAGGGTCAGCGGGCGGGCGGCGGTGAGCTGGGCCCACAGGTCCACGGCCTGGTCGGCGGCGGTGCGCCAGCGGTCCGGGCCGAGGGCGCTGCGCAGCAGCGAGGTGTAGAGGGCGAGCGAGGGGATCGCGGTGGACGCCTGCGTGACGGCGGCGCCGGCGACGACGGTGAAGGCGCGGCCCCGGCCGGCCAGCACGTCGGCCTGGATCTCGCGGGCGGTCGCCTCCAGGTGCTCCTTGGCCGCGCCGATCGTGCCGTGCCGGTAGACCGGCGCGGTGATGCCGGAGCCGACGTACGACAGCGCCACCGTGGTGAAGCCCTCGCCGAGCAGGTTCTCGTCGGCCAGCGCCCGCACCCACAGCAGCCAGTCCTCGCCGCCCATCACCTTGACGGTCGCGGCGCGTTCCGGCTCGCTCGCCGGGGTGAGGTCCACGGTGGCGAGCTGCGGGCGGGCCTCGGCGTCGAAGACGAGCGAGGGGGAGGAGTACGGGCGGCCGAGCGGCTTGATGACGCTGTGGTGGACCTCGCCGGTCGCCGGGTCGGTGCGGCGCGGGGAGGCGAGGGAGTAGACGAGGTGGTCGACCGGGCCGTAGCGGTCGGCGAGCAGCTTGAGGACGTCGGCGCGGGTGGTGTCGGCGTACGCGTCGGCGTTGAGGAAGGTGATGTCGCCGCCGGCCTCGCGGACCAGGGCGGCGGCCCGGGCGGTGCGGTACCAGCCGGCGGTGGCGGTACGGCGGTCGTTGCCGGCGTTCTCGAAGCCGACGGCGACACCGCGGATGCCGTGCCGGCGCAGGCCGGCGAGCAGCAGGGCCAGGCCGTAGCCGGCGCTCGCGCCGAGGACGAGGGCGACGGGGGCCCGGCCGCGGGTCGGAGCGGGCGGGACGGACTCCCACAGCCGGGTGACGGACCGCGCGCAGCCTTCCGGGTGCGAGTTGACGATGAGGTAGCCGCGCTGGGTCGGGGTGATGTGCCGCGTGGTCGTGGTCGTACTGCCGCTGCTGCTCACTGCGTGGTGCCCTTCCGCCGGGTGACCGCCCATTTGTCCGCTTCATGCCTGCTTGGGGCATCGTAGCGGCGCCGGCGGGCCCGGCCGCTCAGCCGCGGCGGAAGAACTCCACCTCCGCGAGGGCGAGATGGCGGCCGGCGGACAGGCCCGCGGGGGCGCGCAGGGTCAGCCGGACGGTGGTCGCGTCGCTCACGCCGGTGGCGAACGTCTGGTCGCCGGGGCGGTCTTCGAGGGTCAGCTCCTGGTGGTGCGTGGCGCCGGACTTCGTCGTGACGTCCAGGTCGATGGTGAGGGCGCGGGCCTGGCGGTCGTAGTCCTTCGGGGTGGTGGAGGCGCCGTTGGTGATGATGAGGTCGACCAGGCGGATGGGCCGCGCGAAGGTGTACGTCACGGACGCGCCGGCCGCGGGGGCGCCCCAGTAGCGGTTGTTGAGGCCGTCGACGGAGGCGGCGGCGGGGTGGCCGGGGACGGCGGCGGTCGCCGTGGTGCGCACGGGCTTGACCTGCTTGGCGCCGTCCAGCTTGTCCTTGGTGTCCTCGAAGAGGCCGCGCCCGGCGGGGATCAGCAGGACGCCCAGGACCGCGAGGACGGCGATGGCCAGCAGGATCACCACGAAGCGGCTGAGCCGCCCGGAGCCGGCCCGCACGCGGCGCCGCAGCGGCCACATCGTGCGCCACCAGGGCAGCGCGGCCCGCGCGGGGGCCGGGTTCAGCGGCGCCGCGCACCGCCGGCAGAACCGCCGGTCGGGCGGATTGAGCGTGCCGCACACGGGGCAGGGCTCCCCGCTGTGCGCCTCCGGCTCGGTGACGGGGCGTACGACGGGCCGCGGGGCCGCCGCCTTGGCCGGCCGCACGGGCACGACGGGGGCGGGGTCCGGGTCGGGCTCGGGCCCGGCGGCGGACCCGGGGCTGGACCCGGCGGCGGGCGCGGGGCCGGGCGCCGGGGCCCCGGGGGCGGGTCCGGGCGCCGGGGCGGCGGACGCCGGGGCAGGGCCCGGCTCGGGGGTACGACGCCGGCTCCGTACGCCGAACGGCCGCGCGGGCGGCTCGGGTTCGGGCGCGGCGGGCTCCGGCGCTCCGGGCGCGGCGGGCTCAGGGGCGGCGGGAGCGTCCTGCTCCGGGGCCGGCGGGACCTCCGGCGTCGCGGCCGGCTCCTGCGCCGGAAGCTGGGGCCCCGGCGGCTCGGGGGCCGGCGGCCGGGCGGAGGACCAGCCCAGATACGTACCGCACGTGGCGCAGAAATCCTCCGTGGGGCTGTTGGACGCCCCGCACGCGGGACACGCACGCATGACGTCACCTCCCTTCGTGGGCGTTCGGGGTGGGCGGTGCGGCCAGGACCTCGACCCGGCACGCGGTGTGCGCCGGGCACATCAGCCGTACGGTCTCGCGTACGCGCACGGCGTCGACATGCGCCTCGCGCCCGGGCCACACCCGTACGAGCGGGCCGGCCGGGTCCGGCGCGGGGGGCGCGGCCCCGGGGGTGCGGGACCAGGCCGTGCCGCCGTCCCCGGTGACCTCGGCGTCCACGCCGTGCACGAGCCGCAGCGCCTCGACGAGCCCGCGCCGCGTCCCGCGCAACCGGTGCAGCTCCAACGCCCGCACGACCGCCTCCCGCCGCAGCTCCACCGGCCCGCCCGGATCGTCCGCGGCCCCGACCCACGAGGCGAGCCACCCCAGGAAGTCCACCGGCGCGAGCCGCGGATCGAGATACGCGGGCAGGTTGTCGAGCGTGGCGAAAACCGGCGCGAGCACGGTGTCCAACCCGGCGGTGAACCGCTGCGCGAGGTCGTCGTCGGCATACAGCCCCGGCAGCAACTCCCCGATCGGATGCCGGCTCGGCAACCCCCCGACCGCCGCCCGCCGACTCACCGCCCACCTCCGACACGCCCCGCCGGGCACCCCCGACCGGACCGCACACGCCCGCCCGCGGCAGCCGCGGCGCCGCACCCCCCGGGGCTCACGCCGTACCCCCGGCCGCAGCGGCAGCGACCTGGTGGTGGTGGGAGAAGACGAGCGCGTCCGCGGTGATGTCGATGCGGTCCGTGGGGGCGCCGCGGCGGCCGGTGAGGGGGTCGGCGGGGAAGAGGCGGATCTCGTCGACGACCGTGTCGCCCGTGGCGCGTTGCAGGACGCCGAAGATCTCGCCGTACTGGACGGGGCGGCCGAAGGGCCAGCCGGTGCCGTCGGGGCCGCCGTGGAGGGGGTGGAGGTAGCGGTAGAGGGCGGCCAGGGACGCCTCGCGGATCGCGTCGGGGTCGGCGCCGGCGGGGGTGCTGAGCCGGGCCACGACGGTGACGCCCTGGTAGGCGGGCGGCTCGACGAGCACCCGGGTGCCGAGCAGCCGCCGCTCGTCCAGGCTCGCGGCGATCGCGCCGAGCACCTGCTCCGAGGGGATCATCTGCTCGAAGCGCAGCCGGTCGTCACCGGCGTCGGCGACCGCGTCCGGCACGACCAGCACCCGCACCGCCGCGTCCCCCGCGGCGGCCGGCAGGCAGCGCACCCGGCGCACGGACGGCGCCGCCTGCCGGGCGATGATCTCGTAGTCCTGCGCCGTCACCGCCCGCTCCTGCATCCGCAGCGCGTCCGGCGCCCGCAGCTTCGCGTTGGCGACGCTCTCCCCGGCGACCCCGCCGAGCGCGGCCTCGCGGTTGACGACCCGGGCCACGTACGGCACCGAGCTGCGCAGCACCGAGATCGCCCCGCGCGCGACGTTCCCCGCGGTGCCGCCGCCCGTGCGGTAGCGGGCCACCCGCACCTGCGCGCCCTTGGGCGGCACCGCGCCGTAGAAGCGCATCGAGCCGTCCGGTTCGCGCACCGCCGGCGGGAAGCCGAACTCGCCGGCCGTCGCGTCCAGCCGCACATGCCGGTCCTCCGGCCCCGAGCGGCCGAAGTGCTCGACGACCTCCCACCGCTGCCAGCCCTCCGCCGAGGACACCTCGACCACCGGCGGCCCGCCGTCCAGCAGCACCGGCGGCCGGGCCAGCCGGAAGCTCTGCCCGGCGACCCCCTCGGACGTGCCCAGCGGCACATCCGTCAGCGTCTGCGCGTGCTCGGCGGCGATCGTGCCGCCCACCGTGAAGACCGCGGCCTCCCGTACGGTCGGCGACTCGGAGTAGAAGGGCTGGCCCGGCTCCGGCTCGGTGACCCGGCAGCGCAGCCAGCCGCCCGGCGAGCCGCCGCTGACCGACGCGGTGTGCCCGGCGGGCACGTAGAGCACCACCTCCCCGGGGCGGTTGAGCCCGCCCGTGGTGTCCTCGCCGGTCTCGCACGGCTGCCAGCCCGTGCCGTCCCACGCCTCCCACACCAGCGGCGGCTGCCGCGGGTCCACGCCGATGCCCTCGACCCGGCTGTCCAGCCGGACCGCGACGATGCAGCGCGGCACCGCCGTGGGCAGCCCGAACAGCAGCGCGTCGCCGGGCCGCGGCGCGGCCTGGAAGCACCGCACGTCGCCGCCCTCGCCGAGCGTGCGGGTGGCGTCGCGCTGCTCGCCGCCCTGCGGCGCCGTCACCAGGTGCGTCAACTCGCTGGGCAGGATGCGCAGTTCGTCGGTGGTCGCGAAGACCACCGGCTCCTCCGTCTCGCCGCGCGCGGTCGCCACCTCGGTGCCGGCCGGCAGCAGCACGGTGTCGCCCTGCGGCGCCGACAGCCAGAAGTCGACGTCCGCGCGGGCCGCGGCCGGCGGGAACAGCCGGATGCCGAGCAGGTCCAGAAACGCCAGGTAGTTCTTCTCCGGCACCCGGTTGAGCCGGTAGAGCAGCTGGTCCACCAGGTACGCGAAGGTCTCGATGAGCGTGACGCCCGGGTCGGAGACGTTGTGGTCGGTCCACTCGGGCGCGCGCTGCTGCACGTACCGCTTGGCCTCGTCGACGAGTTGCTGGAAGCGGCGGTCGTCCAGGTTGGGCGAGGGCAGCGGCGCCATCAGTACCCGCCCCCCGTGCCGCGGCCGACCTGGCGCCGGTCGGCGGGCAGGCCCTCGGGCAGATCGGTCGGCAGGCCCGGCGGGAGGCCGTCGGGCAGGTCGTCGGCCGCGTCGGAGGGGATCGTGTAGAAGGGGAAGACCAGGTTGCGCCGGTCGTTGGTGGACCGCACGGTGTAGTGCACGTCGATGTAGAGCGTGCCGGCCTCGATCGCGTCGAAGGCCACGACCACGTCGTCCACCGTGATGCGCGGCTCCCACCGCTCCAGCGCCTCGCGCACCTGCTGCGCGACCCGCCCGGCCGTCGCTCCGTCGCCCGGCGCGAAGACGTACTCGTGGATGCCGCAGCCGAATTCGGGGCGCATGGGCCGCTCGCCGGGCGCGGTGCCGAGCACCAGCCGGATCGCCTCCTCGATCTCCCGCTCCCGCTCGACCATGGCGATCCCGCCGGTCGGGCCGACCCGCAGCGGGAAGGCCCAGCCGCGGCCGATGAACCGCTCGCTCATCACACCCCTCCGATCAGCACGTTGGGCGCGCCGAGCACCACGACCGCGCCGCACGCGGTGCGGTCGCCCATCCGCGCGGCCGGCAGCCCGCCGACCAGCACCACGCCGCCCAGCGCCGCGGCCGGGTTGGGCAGGATCACATTGGCCGGGCCGAGCGCGGCGTGCGGCGGCAGCGGGCAGACGGCGAGGCTGCCCACGACGGCGGCGGGCCTGCCGCCGATCAGCACCCGCGCGACCGCCACGGCGGCGCCGGGCGGCGGGGTGGTGATCGTCCCGCCGTGGTCGGTGGGATCACCGGTACGGGCTGCTGCCGGCATTGCGTCGCTCCTCAGTTGACCTCGGTTGACCTCAAGGGCCCCTGCGCGGGGCCCTGTTGACCTCAAGGGCCCTTGCGCGGGCCCCGTTGACCTCAAGGGCCTTCGGGCAAGGCCCCGGTTGACCTCAAGCGCCCCTGCACGCGGCCCCGTTGACCGCATGGCAGGACGAACCCACCCCGCCTCCGCCTCAGTTGATCCGCACCAGCGCCGCCTTCAGCACGCCCAGCGCCCCGCCGTCCACCGTGACGTCCGCCGTGCCCTTGACGTTCACCGACGGGGCCGTGACGCGCGCGCCCGCCGTTCCCGTGACGTCCACCTGCCGGCCGCGCAGGCTCACCGTGCCCGCGCCGGCGTCCAGCGTGATGCCGTCGCGGTCCATCACCAGCGAGGTCAGCGGGCTGCCGCGGCCCGCCGACACCGTCACCTCGATCCGGCCGCGCCGCTCGTCGAGCCGTACCGCGAGCCGCTCGTCGCCGGTCACCAGCCGCAGCCCGGAGGGCCCGGGCGCCGGCGCGTCCAGCAGCTCCACCCGGTGGCCCGAACGCGACACCACCGAGCGGCGGTTGACCTTGCCGCTGGTGCGGTCCACGAGCGGCACGTCATGCGGGGACGGGCGGTCGTCGCCGTTGTAGAGGCCGCCGAGGACGTACGGGTGGTCCAGCAGGCCCTGCTCGAAGCCGACCAGCACCTCGTCGTTGACCTCGGGGCTGACGACCCCGCCGCCGCCCTTGCCGCCCCACTGCACGGTGCGGACCCAGTCGGAGACGTAAGTGTCGTCCAGCCAGGGGAATTTGAGCCGCACCGCGCCGTTCTGCCCGCCGTCCGGCTCCCGTACGTCCGTGACGACGCCGATCGCCAGGCCCGGGATGCGCGGGCCGCGGCTCGGCGCGTTGGCGCCGGTCACCAGGCCCGTCAGCGAGCGGTCCGGGCTCGCGCTGACCCACAGCGTGGTGCGGTAGCCGCGGTCGGGCTCCAGGTCGTGCTGCACCGCGGTCGCCGTGTAGCGGCCGGAGAAGGCCGGCCCGACATTGCCGAGCGCCACCGGCGCGCCCGCCCGCAGCCGCGGATTGCCCTCCGCGACCGCCTCCAACTCCGCGAAGCCGGCGCTTACTTGCTCGGCGGTCGCCTGCGCCGCCGCCGTCGTCTCGGCCATCGTGCGGTACGGGGTGTCGGCGACGGTGAGCTTCGCGGTGCCGAACTTCGCCGCCAGCGCCGGGCTCAGCCCCGGCAGCACGGTGTCGCTCACCACCGACGGCTCCCGCGCGACCAGCGGCCTCTTCGTCGCCACGTCCCAACCGCGCACCTCCACCTGCGCCGCACCGTCCGCCGCCGACAGCGAGGCCCGCAACGCCAGCAGATTGCGGCCGTATTCGAGCACCATCGGGTCCCGGGCGGCCGACGTGGAGGGCGCGGGCGCGCCCGACGCCTTGTCCGCGCGGGTGAACTGGAGCAGCCCCTTGTCGTCGACCCGCACCAACGCGCCGCTCTCGTGCGCCAGATACTGCAGGAAGTCCCAGTCCGAGATGTTCGCCTGCGACAGCTGCTTGTACGTGACGGGCGCGGCCTGCACCGTCCCGCACGCCAGCCCGGCCCGCGCCGCGACCTCGCGCACGATCGCCGCCGCCGACATGTTCCGGTACGCCGCGACCCGCCGGCCGCGCTGGAGGCGGTGCGCCCGCGAGTAGGCCCGCACGACCGTGAAGGAGCCGGTGCGGTCGCGGTCCAGCTCCAGCGCGGTGACCTCGCCGGCGAACAGCCGCTCACGCGCCTGGTCGGTGACCGTGACGACCGACACCCGCAAGGGGGTGCCGATGGTGATGCCGGTCGCGGCCAGGAACTCGTGGTCGGGGTCGCGGAAGGTCAGCACGGCGGCGTCCGGCAGCCCGACGTTCTCGTCCACCACGCAGCCCACCAGCTGCGCCGCCCACGTCTTCGGCAGCTCGCCGGGCGCCTCCACGATCGGGTCGGCCGCGAACGACCGCCCGCCCTGCCCCTCGGACCCGCCCATCACTCCTCCTCCGCGCCCGCGCCGCGCAGCGCCGGCACCACCAGCTCCGTGCCGGGCACCAGCGCGAGCGGGTCGTCGATGTCGTTGGCCTCGGCGATCTCCCGCCAGGCCGCCGCGTCCCCGTACTCCCGCCACGCCAGCAGCGGCAGGCTGTCGCCCGCGACGACGGTGTGCGTGCTGCGCGCGGTCCGGGCGCCGGACGTCGGGTTCTGGCCCTGCGCGTCGACGCTCGCCTCCTCGATCGACAGCGCGCAGGTCGCCCGTAGCGGCTTGCCGTCCACGTCGAAGAGCGAGTAGGTCGCCGACAGGCTCGTGACGACGCCGTAGAAGGACGTCGTGCGGGCCGTCCCCCACTCGAAGCGCACCCACGGGCTCGCCGGCTTTTTGCGGCCCAGGCTCGCCGGCGTCGGCACGCACGCCTTCATGAGCTTGTCGACCGCGCGCTCCACGGAGTTGTCGTGCGTCGCGGTCGCGTCCAGGAAGACCTCCAGGCTGAGCGTGCGCGGCCCGGACCCGACGAACTCCGGCAGCGCCGACTCCTCCGCCATCCGCGAGGGCGAGCGCCGCCACTCCGTCGTCTTCTGCAGCCGCAGCGACGCCGGGTTGAACTGCAGGTCCAGCTGCGCGATCCGCCCCCCGGGCTTGGCGCCGACGGTGGCCGGCGGCTCCATGAGCACGAGCTGGGCCAGCGCCCGTCCTGGCCGGACCGCTGGTGACATCGCGGGGCTTCCTCTCTCGGGGTGGCGGGTCTTTTCTTACGTTTTTCGGTCGTCGGTCCTGGTGGCGGGCCGGTGGGGGCGGGCGCCGCCACGCCCGGGTGGGCGTCCGGGGATCAGCCGGGGCGCAGCCCCTCGTGGGCGATCTCCAGCGTCTCGACGGCGGCGGTCGAACTCGACGGGTCGAACGAGGGGCCCTCCCAGCGCACGGGCACGATCCCGAAGACCTGCCAGCTGATGATCTGGGTGAGGTCGGGGCGCAGGGCGACGATCTCGCCGTCCTTCGGCTCGACGCGGCGCAGCGTCTCGTCCAGCCAGCGGGCGATCTTCGCGGTGTCGGCGGTGACGGGGCGGGTGAGGGTGATGTTCGACCAGGTCACGCGGCCGGGCAGCTGCCAGGTGAAGCCGTTGTTGCCGCCCTCGGCGTAGCTCTCCATCTCCACCTGGGCGCCCATGCCGGAGCAGGTGTGGAAGGCGCCGAGGTCGTTGCCGCCGATGGCGAGCCGGAAGAACACGCTGGTCGCGAAGATGCTGTCCGTCATCGGGGGGCGGTCCTTTCGCTGTGCCGGGCGCGGCGGGCGCTCACCGGCGGCCGTCGTGGGGCCGGCCGGTGCGTTCCCGGCCGCGCCGCACCTCGGTGCGCAGCAGCCGGGCCATCGGGTCGAGCAGGCGGCGGGCGAGGTCGTCGAGGTCGGCGGATGTCTGGGGGGCCTGGGGCGCCGGTTCCGGCTCGCGCGGGGCCGGCTTGTTCGCGGCGCCGGCCCGCACGGCGGTGACCGGGACGCCCGGGGGGACGCCGAAGTCGCCGGCGGGCGGCAGGGCGTCGCGCTGGATCAGCGGGACGACGGGCGTCGGGGCGGGCACGGCGGGCGGCGGCGCGGTACGGGGGCCTGCGGCCGGCAGGGTCGGGGGGTCGACCTGCGCTCTGGGGGAGGCGGCGGGGCGGACGACCGGGACGGGGCGGGGGGCGTCGCCGGGCGGCGCGGGCGCGCTCGGGGCGAGGGTGCGCTGGAGGTTCGGGGCGGCCGGGGTCCGGGCCTGCGCCTGCGCCTGCGCCTGCGCTGCGGGCCAGCGGGGCGCCACGACGGGCCGCCGCTCGGCGGCGGGCGGTGAACTCGCCTCGGGGGCACGGGTGTTGAGGGTGAGCGAACGGGAGGGCAGGAGGGGGAGACTGCGGCGGGCGAGGAGACCGGGGCCGGGCGTCGCTGCGCGAGCGAGGAGGACGACGGGGACGGGGCCTGCGGCGCGGGCGTCCCGCGGGGTGCGCTGGGCAGGCACGTTGCCGCTTTCCGCGACTCGGGGGCGGGGGCCGCCGGGGCCGGGGACTGGGGCGGAACTCTGCCTGGGGGCCGGCGGGTTGGGGCTGCGCCCCGGGCTTGCGGGCTGCCCGGGGACGCGGGGGCTGGGGGTAGGGGCATGACCCGGACCTCCGGACTGCCCGGGCACGTGGGCGCTGGGCGGCAGCGCGGACAGCGGCGCCCCGAGGCCCCCGCGGGCCCGTGCGCCGGACTGCCCGGGGTCGGCGTCACGCTGCACGATCGGCAGCCCGGAGCCGGGGCCGGCCACGCCACCGGGTGCCAACGGGACGGCGGTGGAGGGCATCTCCGCCAGGGGGGCGCCGAGCGGGCTTCGGCTCCCGGTGAGCGGACGCTGCGGACCGGGCACTTCGCCGCCCGCCGTCCCCCGCTCGCCGGTCACGCCCTCGACGCCCTGCGCGGTGCCGCCGCTCCCCTCGTGGCCGGACGCACCCTCCGCACGCTGGACCACGGGCAGCCCGACGCCACCCGGTTGCCCCCCGGGGCCGGGCTCCCCTCCGGCACGCAGCTGAACGCCCTGCGCCCCTGCGCCCGACGCCAAGGCGCCTGCCACGCCCCGCACTTCGCCGAGCACGCCCCGGCTCGCCCCGACCCCGGCCCCCGCATCCGGCCCGGCACCCGGCGCCGACGAACGCGCCGGACCGCTGAGTTCACCGAGCCCAGCCGGGCTCGCCTCGGACCCGGACGGCGCATCCTTCGTGGCGCTCGACGTCGACGAACGTACGGGGCGGGTGAGTTCGCCGGGCACAGTCCGGCTCGGCTCGGCGCCGGACGCGGATTCCGCCCGCGGCTGGACCACCGGCATCCCGGCGCCCTGCGCCAACGCCCCTGCCGGGCCAGCCGGTTCGCCGGACGTGGTGTGACTCCCCGCGGAGCCCCCGGCGCCGGACGTCAACGCGCCTGCTGCGCCGGGTACTTCGCCGAGGGTGCCGCGGCTCCCCGCGAGCCCGGCCGGCGGCTCCGGGCCGGCGCCCGGGGCTGACCCGGGCAGTTTGCCGGGACCCGCAGCGCCCGGCGCGATCCCGCCGCCGGGCACGTCCGCCCGCGGCTGGACCACCGGCATCCCCGCACCCGGGCCCTGCGCCGCCGCGGGCCCCGAGGCCGACGCCCCGCCCCGGCCGCCACCCGGTCCATCCGCCGCGCCGCGTGTGTTCCGGTCCCCGCTCGCCGGCGTGGCCGACACACCCGGGACGGCGTCCTCGGCCCGGCGCCGAACGCCACCGCCGGTCCCCGCCGCGCCGGACGCCTCGTCCCCACGCGGCTGGACCACGGGCAGACCGCCCCCGCCGCCGGGAACCGCCCCGGGCCGGGAGCTGTCAGCCCCCGCGCCGGGCCGGTCAGCGCCACCCGACCCGCCCAACAGCGGCGCCCCGTCCACGCCCGGCCCCACCGCAGGCAGGCTTCCCCCGGCGGGCGCACCCCGCAACGACGTAGCGTCGCCTCGGGGCTGGACCACGGGCGAGCCGCCCTCCGGCCCGGGCGCGCTCCCGGCGCGGGAACCGTCACCCCCGGCGCCGGACGCGGCAGCACCGGTGGGCCCGGCCAGCAGTGAGGTCGCGTCCAGCGGACGCCGGCCGCTTCCGGCGCCGTCCCCCCGGAGCTGGACCGCGGGTGAGCCGCCCGCGGGTCCTGGCGCAGCCCCGGCCGAAGAGCCGTCGTGCCCCGCGCCGGAGGCCCCGTCCGTGCGCGGCTGGACCGCGGGCGCACTCCCGCCGGGTCCGGGTGTCGCCCCGGCGCGCGGCCGGTCGCTCCCCGCGCCCGCGTGCGTCGGCCCGCCCGGCACGCCCCGGCTCCCGGCGTCCGCACCGCTCACCGTGCGCTGGACGTCACCGCCCGGGCCCGGCGTACCGGAAGGGCGGACCACCGGCATGCCCTGACCGGCGCCGGGCCCGGCTGCCCCGCCCACCCGGGAGCCGTCGCCCCCGGCGTCGGGCCCGGAAGTTGCGGCGGGCCGCCCCGGTTCGCCCAGCGTGCCGCGGCTCCCGGGCGCCGACTGCGGTTCGGCTTGCGGAAGTTGCGCCGGGGCTGCGAGCGCCCGCACCGTCGGGAGCCGGCGCGCGGGTGTATCGGAGCGGTATTGCGCCTCGGCGGGCGACGGGCCCACCGGCCGTACCGGCACGGCACGTTGCAGCGCACCCGCAGCCGAGTCCCGCGCACCCGGCGCAGTCGAAGGCGAAGCCCCCGGCACGACCGCCACCCGACGCACCAGCGGTATCCGCGGCGCGGCCCCCGTACCGCCCGCCGGCGAGCCCGCGGCCCCGAGCGGGCGGGTCCGGCCCTGCCCCGGCGCGGCGTCCCCGCCCGCCGGGCTGAGCAGCAGCGGCCCCCCGCGCAGGGCGGCTGCCCGGGAAGGCGCGGAGGCGGCGGGCGGGTGGGTCACGCCGTGGACGACGCCGGCTGGTGCGGTCGGGAGGACGCCGTGGGCGAGCCCCCTGTCGTACTGCGGGTTCTGCCAGGACGCGAGGCGGCCCCGGAAGACCAGCCCGTCGCTCACCCCGAGCGGCGCCCGGGAGAGCGTCAATTCCGGCGCGGTGGTGCGGCGCCAGCCGCCGTCCCAGCCAGCAGGCAACGTACCGCCGGCCCCCGCGGGCGTACCGCCCGGCCCGGCGACCGCACCCGCGGGCCCGGCAGCGGCGGGACGGCCCGGTCTGGCCGGCGTACCGCCCGGGCCGGCAGGCGTACCGGTGGCGCGGCCCCCGGCGCCGACCGGCCCCCCGGCGGCAGCCGGGTGCGCGCTCTCCCCGTGAGCGCGCCCCGCAGGGGCCCGGCGGAGTTTGTCCCGCCATGCCATCGCCTCAACCGCCTTCGTTCATACGGGTGTTGATCCGGGCGATCTCGGCCACCCACTGCCTGCGCTCCTCGTGCGTGAGGTCGAGGACCTCCTCGCGGGGCCAGTGGAAGTGGTAGGCGATGTACGCGACCTCCTCCCGGAGCCGGGGAAGCGCGTACGTCACGATTCCCCCAGGCGCCCACCCGAGAGGTCGACCTCGAAGGCGCCCTCGCAGTGCGGGCAGGTCACGGCCGCGCGCGTGTGGCCCTCGCTGTTGACGCGGCGGTAGAAGTCCTGGAGGAAGGCGACGTCCGTCGCGTACATCCGCTCCACGATCCCGGCGTGCACGTCGGTGAGGGAGCCCAGCCGGGTGATGACCTGGCTGAGCAGCACCACGCTCAGATACGCCGGGTTCTCCTTGACCCGCAGGTCGATCTGCGGGCGCAGTTCGTCCCGCGCGGTGGCCAGCCGCATCGCGCCATGGCGGTGCAGCGTGCCGTCGTCGTCGACGTACCCGCGCGGCAGCTCGAACTCGAACTCGTCGCGCACGGCCCGGCCCTGCGGCCGAGCCGGGGCAGGAGTGGGAGCGGCGGCGGAAGGGCCCGCCGGGTCAGCGGTGTGCGTGGGGGCCGTGGCCTGGAGGATCTCCTCCAGGCTGCCCGCCGAGATCGTCCGGCGCCTCATTCGATGACGATCTCCTCGAACACGATGGTGACGGACTCCGTCGCCGCCGACGACTCGCCCGCGTTGAGCGAGGGGCCCTCCCACTTCGACGCCCAGCCCTGCATGAGCTGGATGCGCCGCACGGTGCTGCCCTCGGAGTCCTTGATCTCGATGGTCAGGTTCTGCCGCGCGGTGTTCACGGCCCCCTTGTTGAGGGTCTCCTTGATCCAGTTGGTGAACTCGCTGCTCTTGTCGAGCCCGCGCCGGATCGTGATCTCGCCGGCCAGCCGCGCGCCGGGCTGCTTGCGGATGATCTGCTTGCCGTCCGAGCTGACCTGCCGGACCTCGACGACCTCCTCCTCGACGGTCAGCCCGCTGATCTCCTGGATCGACTCGACCAGGTAACCGCCGAGCTGCACGCCGAAGATGTGCGTGGAAAGCGCGTCGCCCTCTGCCATGACTGTCGGTCACCCTTCCGTGTTGCCGCTGAGGCGGCTGGCTGCGAACCGCCGGTGCGCGGTCACTCGTCGATGAGGCTGGTGCTGTCGGAGAACTGGGCCAGCCGGAAGACCACGAACTCCGCCGGCTTGACCGGGCACACCCCGATCTCGCACACGACCCGGCCCTGGTCGATCGACTCCGGCGGGTTGTTGTCGCGGTCGCACTTGACGTAGAAGGCCTCGTCCGCGGTACGGCCGAACAGCGCGCCCCGGCGCCACTCCTCGGTGAGGAAGGCCGTGACGTTGCGGCGGATGCTGGACCACAGCCGGTCGTCGTTGGGCTCGAAGACCACCCACTGGGTGCCCAGCAGGATGGACTCCTCCAGGTAGTTGAACAGCCGGCGCACGTTCAGGTAGCGCCAGGCCGGGTCCGAGGACAGCGTCCGCGCGCCCCACACCCGGATGCCGCGGCCGGGGAAGGCCCGTACGCAGTTGACGCCGATCGGGTTGAGCAGGTCCTGCTCGCCCTTGCTGAGCCGGATCTCCAGGTCGACCGCGCCGCGGATCACCTCGTTGGCCGGCGCCTTGTGCACCCCGCGCTCGGCGTCGTTGCGCGCCCACACCCCGGCGACATGGCCGCTCGGCGGGATCGTGGTGTTGTGGCCGACGGCCGGGTCGAAGACCCGCACCCACGGGTAGTAGAGGGCGGCGTGCCGGGAGTCGTAGCCGGCCTCGTCGTTGCGCCAGGTGCGGACCGCCTGCGCCGACAGGCCCGGCGGGGTGTCGAGGACGGCGACCCGGTCGCCCATCTGCTCGCAGTGCGCGATCACCGCGAGCTGCACGGTCCGTACGCCCTCGGCGTCGATCGCGCCGCGCTCGTAGGCGCTCATCAGGTCCGGCACCGCGACCATGGTGATCTCGTCGATCGTCTCCAGGCCGCCGAAGCCGGTGCGCTCGGCGATGTCGCCGACGTATTCGGCCGGGGAGAGCCGCGCCACCGCGCCGGAACCGGCGCCGGAGCCCGCGGCCGGGCCGTCCGGCACCGCCGTCGTGCCGTTCGCGGGCCGGCTCGGGGCGGCGCCGCGCTTCTCGGCGACCTCGACGAGCTGCGAGCCGCGGGCCTGCGTGACCAGGTAGGCGCGGACGTTCTTGCGGGTCGAGGCGTCGTAGGTCTCCACGACCTGGTCGCCCTGCCGGACCAGCACCCGGAAGCGGTCCTCGGCGGGGCTGTCGCCCTCGGCGTCGGCGACCTCCACGGACACGCCCGTCACACCGGGCCGGGCGGTGACGAGGAAGCCGCCGAGCTCCACCGGCTGCGCCGCCCCGGCGTCCTTGCCTGCGCCGCTCCGGGCCGCGCCGGCGGCGGAGGCGTCACCGCCGATGCGCACGACGTAGGCGGCGCCGCCGCCGTTGAGGAAGTAGCCGTAGACCGCGTGGGCCAGATAGGTGCCCTCGGTGAAGCCGCCGAAGAGCTGCGCGTACTGGTCCCAGCTGGTCACCAGCGTCGGCGCGTGGAAGGGGCCCCGCTCGGCGAACCCGACGAACGCGGCGACCGCGGTCCCGACGCCCTCGATCGGCCGGGCCCCGGACTGCACCTCCTCCACGTACACACCCGGGGTGAGGTACGTCGCCATACTCGCTCCTTCGCGTCCATACGGGGTGCCCCGGCGGGCCGGGGAGACCTCGCGGCCGGTTGCCGTCCGTCAGCGAGTGTGTGGCGGGGGCACGGGAGTTGACCATGGCCCCGGGGCCCTGGCAGGGGGCAGGGCCACTGCCTTTTGCGGACCCGCCAAGACCGCGCCAAGACCGCGCCGGGACCCGCGCCGGCAGCGCGCCCGGACCCCGGCGGATCGCGCGGGTCGCGCGTCGGCCCGCGCCCGGACCCCCGCACCCCGGCAGGGGCTACGCGGCCTCGTCGACGTCCATCGCGCTCGCACCCGCCGCGCCGCCCGCGTCGCCCGCCGCGTCCCGCACCGCGAGCTCGTTGACGATCCGCCCGAAGGTCACCGGGTCGCGCCCGGTCGCCTGGTCGCGCGTGTAGCCGAACGCGCTCATCCAGGGGCCGCCCTGCTCGGTCCGCCGCCCCTTGCCGTGCAGGTAGGTCAGGATCGACTTCGCGGTGGCCGGCGAGAGCTTGCTGCCGCCGGCCCGCATCGCGGCGGTCGCCGCCGCCCCGATCTGCAGGTACATCTCCTCCTCGAAGTACCTGCGCTGCTTGGCCCGGTCGGCGCCGACCTCGTCGTCGTCGACCATCGCGCCGTGCACGATCAGCGCCCATTCCTGGAGCTGGTCGACGATCTCCGCCTCCTTGCGCAGCTCCTCCGCGGCGGCTGCGGCGAACTCCGCGCGCTGCTCGGCGGTGACGTTGCTGGGCATGAGGTCGGCCGGCCGCAGCGAGGGGTAGACGACCTCGGCGACATACGGCCGGGTGCCCCAGCCGGCGCCCATCTTGTCCCGGATGTGGCCCCTGCTGTCGCGCGCGGTGATGTCGAACCACGCCTGCTCCTGGTGGTGGTCGTCGAAGACCACCAGGTCGGGGCGGGTGTGGCCGTGGGTGACCTGGGTGCTGATCGTCCAGCCGGCCGGCAGGTGGCTCCTGACCTCGTCGAGCCGGGCGGTCGTCAGCGCCTCGACCGCGTAGCCGAACGCGGTGTAGAGGAAGGCCGTCTGGGTCCGCTCGCTGTCGATGAAGGCGGCGAAGACCTTGTGCCAGCGCGTGACGTAGCCGTTGTTGGGCACGTTCACCAGCTCGGGCCGGGCCAGGATGTCGGCCGCGGCCGACTCGACCAGGTTGCCCAGCGCGGTGCCGAACGCGTTGAGAGTGTCGCCCTGCTGGAGGTACCACTCGACGGACCGCTGCACGGGCGCGTCCTCGGCGTACTGCCGCCCTTCTCCTCCGGCCGCGTGCTCGTCGCGCTGTACGGGCGCCGGGCCCGCGAGGACGCGGCGGGCGTTGGCCTCGGCGGCGCGCTCGAAGCGGTCGCCGGGGTCGCTGACCCGCAGCCCGTCGCCGCGGTCGGTGCCGGCCACCGGGCCCGAGCGCTGCTGCACCACATGGGTCAGCTCATGGGCGAGGGTGTGCCGGTCCAGGCCGCCGGCGCCGGCGACGATGTGGTGGCCGCTGGTGTACGCGCGGGCGCCCAGGTCCGCGGCGGAGCGCTGCGCGGCGCTGTCGGTGTGCACCCGGACGTCGCCGAAGTCGGCGCCGAGCCGGGACTCCATCTCGGTGCGCAGCCCGGCGCCCAGCGGGACGCCGGGGGAGCGCAGCACGTCCTGGACGGCCGCGCGCTGCACGCCGGGGCCCGCGGGCCGCCGGGAGACCATCCGGCTGACGGCGGCGTTGCCGGCGCTGCGCTGGAGGGCCCGCAGGTCGCGCGCGGGCGGCGCTACCCCGGCGGGCCGGGCGGCGGGTCGGGCGGGTGCGGCGGTCGCTCTGCGCGCGGCCCGGTCCGTGGCCTGCGCCGGGTCGGATGCGTGGTCTCGCGCGTGCATCGGCTCCTCCTCCGCGTGACCGCCCGCTGTCACCGCCCCGAACGTGCCACCGGCGCGGGGGCGTCCGCAAGGGCCGTACGGACACGGCGGTGACACCGCGGATGCCCCGGGAGGGCACCGGGGCCCGGCCCCGGGGCCGGTGCGGCCGGTGCGGCCGGGTGGTCCGCGCGGCTCACAGGTCGGCCGGGTCCGGGAGCCACGGGCCGAACTCGCCGTCCAGGACGAGCCGGCCGAGCTTGCGGTACTCCTGGCCGATCGCCGTCACCACCTGGCGCATCGTCAGCGGCGCGTCCGCCGCCGCCGCGAGGTAGGCCGCGGTCACCGCGCACGCGCGGATGGAGCCGCCGGCCAGCTCGAAGCGGTCGGCGCAGAAGTCCAGGTCCAGGTCGGCGGCGCGGGGCAGCCGCGGGCCCAGGCACCGCTCCCACAGGGCGCGGCGGTGGCCGGCGTCGGGCACGGGGAAGTCGGCGACGACGTCCAGCCGGCGGGTGAACGCCTCGTCCAGGTTGGCCCGCAGGTTGGTGGTCAGGACGGCGATGCCGTCGAAGGACTCCATGCGCTGGAGCAGGTACGCCGACTCGATGTTGGCGTGCCGGTCGTGCGCGTCCTTGACCTCGGAGCGCTTGCCGAAGATGGCGTCGGCCTCGTCGAAGAGCAGCACCGCGTTGACGGCGGCGGCCTCGGTGAAGATGCGCTCCAGGTTCTTCTCGGTCTCCCCCACGTATTTGTCGACGACGGTCGACAGGTCCACGACGTAGAGGTCCATGCCGAGGTCCGCGGCGACGACCTCGGCGGACATGGTCTTGCCGGTGCCGGACTCGCCGGAGAAGAGCGCGATGACGCCGCGTCCGCGCCCGCCGCCGGGCCGCATCCCCCACTGGCCGAGCACCTGGTCGCGGTGCCGGGCGCGCAGCGCCAGCTCCCGCAGCCGCCGGTGGGTGGCCGGCGGGAGGACCAGGTCGTCCCACCCGACGCCGGGCTCGATCCGCCGCGCCAGCCGGTCCAGCGCGGCGCCGTTCTGCGCCCGTACCGCCGCCCGCAGGTCGTCCGCGCCGACCGCCCGCCCGTCGAGCCCCGCGGTCCGTACGGCGACGTCCGCGGCCCGCCGTACCTGCCGGGCGTCGAGCCGGTGCGCGGCGACGGCGCCGGCGAGGTCGGCGGCGGGCGCGGGGGCGCCGGCGGCTGCGGCGGCGCGGGTGAGGGCGTGGGCCCAGCGGGCGGTCCGGCGTTCCGGGGCGGGCGGCGGGACGGCCAGCACGACGGGGCTGTCGGCCGCCCACGCCGGGTCCCAGTCGGCGGCGCAATGGGTGAGCAGCGGGATGCCGCGCAGGGCGGCGCACAACTCGCCGAGCGCCCTGGCGCGTTCCGCGGGCGCCGCGGGCAGCGCCTCCAGCGGCCCGAGGACGACCCCGGCGCCGGTGAGCCGGGCCTCGCGCGCGGCGGTACGGGCCAGGTCCGGCACGTCCGCGGGGCGCCGGGCCAGCGCGGCGGCGTCCAGGACCAGTGGGCGCAGGCCCGCGTGCCGCAGCGCGGCGACGGCCAGGCCCTCCGCGTCGCCGCCCCGGCTGCGCAGGTGGACCGGCCCCGTACCGCCGCGGGCCGCGCCCGCCGCCCGGCGCAGCTGTGCCGGCTCGGCCGTGGGGTCCTCCGCCGGCTCGGCGAGCACCGCCGCGAGGCGCGGGTCCGGGCGCGTGCCGCCCAGCAGATGCGCCGTCACCCGGTCGGGCACCACCAGCACCCGGGACAGCGGCGGCCGGTCCGGCTCGGTGACCTCCAGCAGCCCGCCGTCCACCAGCGGCGCGCCCGCGGCGAGCCGGAAGCGGGCGGCGGGCGCGGCGCCGAGTCCGCACAGCTCCAGGGCGAGGCCGACGGTGGGGCGGCGGCGGGTGAGGTCGTCGTTGAGGTAGCCGTAGAGCGCCTCGAAGCGGGCGTCCAGGTCGGGCGCGAGGGCGACGAGCAGCAGGTCCAGGTCCAGCGGGTCCAGCCCGAACCGCCCGGCCAGCTCCCCGAGCCCGGACCCGGCGGCCGGCTCCCAGCGCTCCGCCGCGCCGAGCCCGGAACCGAGCCCGGACCCGTGCCCGGCGTCGAGGATGCCCAGGGCCGCCTCGGGCGTCAGATACTGCCCCCGGTACGGGTCGTCCGGGTCGGGGTCCCCGGCCCGCCGCCCCTCGACGGCCCACCGCACCCGCCGCTCCAGCGCCCCGAGCCGGCCCCACAGCCCGAGCGGCCCGGCGTCGGCGTCCCCCGGGGACGTCCCCCCGGCGGCGTCACCGGCGACCGCCCCGGCATCGCCCGCAGCCGCCTCCCCCGCGTACGGCCCCACCGCCGCCCCGCCGCCCGCGGAAGCCTGCGCGGCAGTGCTCACGGCTGCCGCTCCCCGCGCCGGCGGCGGGCGGGGGCGGGGCCGCGGTCGCGGGGGCCGGCGAAGCCCTCGGGGCCGGGGTCGGAGACCTCGGTGTAGCGCAGCCGGCGGCCCTGCTCGGGGCCGGCGGTGTCGCGGCGGTCGGCCGAGCGCACCAGCAGGCCCTCCGTGACGGGCGGCGCGACGGCCTGCGTGATGCCGGCGAGCGGCGCCCGCACCCGGACGCCCACCGATGCCTTGAGCTCGCCGCCGAGTGCGGACCAGACGTCCGCGGCGGCCGGCGCGTCCATCGCGGTGCCGGCGGTGTCCATGCCGACCTGGAGGCCGAGTTCGGCGAGCGAGCCGCCGAGCAGCCGGGCGGGCAGCGTGTCCGTGGCGGTCAGGCAGGTGAGCACCTGGGTGAGCAGCCGGTGCTCGTCCTGCGGGCGGCTCGCCCACGCCGTGACGAGGTAGGTGAGGTCGAACCAGCGCGGCGGGGTGCGCCGCCCCACCACATGCCCGTCCTCGTCGTAGACCTCGCCGCCGCCGTTGCCGCGCCGGCTGACGTCCTCGCGGATGTCGTAGAGGAAGACGCACACCGTGGGCACGCTCCGCCGCGCCGCCCACTCCTTCGTCGGCGCGTCGAAGACCACGTCCACGCCCGATGCCTCGAAGCCGGACTCGCCGAGCAGCCGGCGCAGCCCTTCGTCGACGTCCTGGATCATCGGCGGGTCACCTCGTCCGGGGGCTGCACGCTGCCGCTGACCACCAGGAAGTCCGTGGTCACCGGGGAGAATCCGGGCCCGGCGGCGGTGATGACCCGCGGCCCGGTCTGGTCCTTGGCCAGGATGAGCAGCTGGCCGATGAACGTGCCGTCCCGCTTCGGCACGGTCGGCGCCGCGGCGGCGGTGATGCCGATGTTCCACGTGAAACGTACCGGTACGCCCGGCGGGAAGTCCTTGCCGCGCACCGAGGTGACAAAGCCGGGCCGGCCGATGTTCGGGACGGCGACGATCCGCGGCTGGAGGATGCGCAGCCGCTGCCGTGCGGTGTTGTCGCGGGGGTCCGCGTCCGTGCCGGTCGTGGTGAGCACCCCGGTCACATTCGCGGTCAGCGCCTTGTCGGGGCTCAGCACGACCCGGACGACGGTGCTGCCGCCCGGGTCGAGGTCGGGCAGCGCGCACTCCCAGGAGGCGGAGCAGCCCGGTGGCGGGGCGGCGTGCGGGATGCCCGCGGGCAGGCCGATCCGCAGCCGCAGCCCGGTCGCGAGGGCGTTGCGCCCGTTGCGCACGGTGTACGTCACGACGACCCGGCCGCCGACGTAACCGGGGTTCGGCTGCGCGGTGATCCGCACGCCGGGCCCGGCGGCCGGGGGCGGCGGGGGCGTGGGGGGCTTCGACGTCGGGGGAGGCGAGGTGGGCGGTGCCGTCGTGGGCGGCGGGCTGCTGGGCGGCGGCGAGGTGGGCGGGGGTGAGGTGGGCGGCGGGGTGGCCTCGACGACCGGTACGACGGTCTGCCCGGCGTTGTCCTCGGGCTGCGGGTCCTCCACCGTGCCGGTCACCGACCAGCCGAGCGGCGCGTCGCCCGGCACATCGCCGATGACCGTGACGCTCACCGTGACCGTGTCGCCCGGCGGCAGCACGCCGAGGTCGCACTGGAGCGCGGCCGGGTCGCACGTGCCGCCGGGCCAGGTGAGCCCGGTGACCCGTACGCCGGCGGGCGGCGCGACGGTCAGCCGGGTGCCGGGGGAGGCGGCCGGGCCGTGGTTGACGACATCGACCGGGATCGTCGCCGGCTCCCCCACGACGACCTGCGGGACGGTGCCGGGCGCCTGCACCGCGAGGTCCACCGACTGCTGCACGGACGGCTCCTTCTGCCGCCCCGGCAGGTCCGCGGTGATCGGCGTGACCGCGCCGGACGCCACGTCCAGCAGGTTGAGCTTCTCCGGGCTGTTGGCGGCGACCGCGGCGCGCGAGCTGAAGACCACGCCCGTCCCGTCGGCGGTCCACGCGGCGTCGCGCGGCTGGAAGGGGCCGGTCGCGGTGGTGTCGGGCAGCTGCCGCCCGCACGCGCCGGGCAGGCCGCGGGCGGCGGCGGGCAGCAGCACCGTGCAGCCGTCGCCGGCGGTGGAGATCTGGACCAGGCCGTTGCGTTCGTCGACCGCGCCGCCGCCGTTCTTGCGGTTGAAGACGATGCCGCGGCCGTCCGGCGAGAAGGCCGGGCTGTCGTCGATGACCGCGCAGCCGGCCGGGCAGTTGCCCGCGGTCAGGTCGTGCTGGGCGGTGAGGTCGGCCAGCGGCACGGTCCAGATGTGCTTGGCGCCGCCCTCGACGGCCGCGCCCCGGGTGAAGGCCAGCGTCGTGCCGTCCGGCGACCATGTGGGCTGCGCGTCCGCGCCCTGCACCTGGTCGGCCGGCGGGGTGATCTCGCCGGTGATGCGCCCGGTGGCGACATCGGCGATGAGGATACGGCTGGGGTGGCCGTCGCCGATGCCGCCGGGGGAGGTGCGGGTGAAGGCCAGCGACGTCCCGTCCGGCGAGAACGTCGGGTCGGTGTCCCAGTCGGTGGGGCCGCGGCCGTCGAGCGGCAGCACGGCCGGGTTCGCGCCGTCGGCGTCGACCGTCCAGATCCGCTCGACGCGCTGGTCGTCGAGCGTCTCGAAGCGGGTCACGACGATCCGCCGCCCGTCCGGCGTGTAGTTCTGCCGCTCGGTCCACGGGTCGTAGCCGGCCGCGGGGTGGAAGAGCGGGTCGTGCGTGGGGTCGGTGTCGGTGCTCGCGGCCGGGTCCTCCTCCAGCACGGTCAGGCCCAGGTCGCGCGGGTCGGTGCCGTCCGGGCGGATGTCCTGGAGCGTGGCGTCGCACTTGTTGGGCGCGGTGTCCCGCTCCACGACCGCCCCGCCGCCGTCCAGCGGGCCGAGCCAGGTGGGCGAGCCGACCTCGCGGTCCTCGCTGAGCACCAGCGAGGGGACGTCGGCGGACAGGGCCGTGGTACGGAAGACGTGGTCGTAGTCGCCCTGGCATTCGCAGGTGACCTCGGGGCTGAGGAAGAGCAGCCCGTCCCCGTCGGGCAACCACGCTGCCCCGTGGGCCCGCCACGCTGCCCGGTCGCCGCCGAGCAGCGGCTGGTCGGTGCCGTCACCGGTGAGCCTGAGGTGGGGTTGCGGCGCGGGGTCGGCGGCGGCTCCCTGCGTGGCGGCGGTCGCGGTGTAGGCGATGAGGTCGCGGTGCGCGGGGTCGTCCACCGGGTTCCACACCGGCTCGGTGGCCGCGCCGTTCGCCGGGTCGCTGACCCGGGTGGCGGCGCCGCCGGCGAGCGGGCGTACGTAGATCTGCGCCCCGGTCGCCGAATCGGCGTCGGCGGAGTACGCCAGCCGCTGCCCGTCCGGGGAGACCGTGGGGCTCTGCTCATTCACGGCCGGGGTGTCGGTGAGCCGGGTCAGGTCCGTGCCGTCGGTCCGTACGCTCCACAGGTCGCGCTCGGTCGCGCCGCCCGGGCCGCCGGGCTCGGCGGAGTCAAAGACGACGGTGCCGCCGTCGGGGGTCAGCCGGGGGTGCGCGGCGTCCCGGCCGCTGGTGAGCTTCAGGACCGAGCCGTCCGGGGAGCGCAGGTAGACCTGCGGTTTCGGCTCGTCCCTGCGGCTGGCGAAGACCAGCCGGTCGCCGAGCGCGGCCGGCTGCGTGTCGAAGTGCGCGGGCCCAGCGCCGAACAGCGGTGTGCTGGTGCTGGTGTCGTCACCGGCGACCGCGCCGAGGCTGCGGTGCTGCGTGCCCGCGTACGCGATCCGGTTCTCGGCGGCGACCGCGGCGACCGCCGCCCGCGGGGCGAGGGCGCGCCCGGAGGGGGTGCCGGCGTCGTGCTCGGCCGCGGCCGTCGCACCCAGCAGCGGGACCGTCAGCAGCAACGACAAGCCGAGTTTCCCCAGGCGGTACCTCCCGCCGGGGTCAGCAGGTCCGGTCACGTTCCCTCACAGTCGCCGCGGCGTACGGATGTGGCCCTGCCAGCCTGCGCCGTCGGCGGCGCCGGATGGCAGGGCGGCGGGTCCGTACCCGGGGGAAACGCGGCTGCGCTCCGGGGGTAGTGCCGGCTCACCGACCGTCGGAGCCGGTGGAGCCGGCAGGGCCGGCCGTGCCGTCAGATGAGCCCGTTGCGCAACGCGTAGCCCACGGCGTGCGCCCGGTTGCGCAGTTGCAGCCGGGTGGTCACCTCGTGCAGCACGTTCTTGACGGTCCGTTCGGAGTAGGCGGTCTTCCGGGCGATCTCCGCGGTGTCGAGGCCCTCCGACACCAGGCGCAGCATGTCCGCCTCGCGCGTGGACAGGGTGGACAGGGACAGCCCCTGCGGTTCGGGCGCGGAGCGGTGCAGGCTCGCCACATGCGTGAGGAGCTTGCCGAGCATGTCGCCCGGCAGCACGCCCTCGCCGTTGGCGATCGCCAGGACCAGGTGCAGCAGCCGGTCCTGGTCGGCCTCGGCGCGGCGCAGCACGGCTGCCACACCGCATTCGATGACGCGTTGCAGCGCGCCGGGCCCCAGCGACCCGGCGATCAGCCCGGTGCGGGTGGCGTTGTTGTGGCGCAGCCGCGCCAGCAGCGCGGCGACCTCGTCGTCGACGGTGTCGACCACCACCAGGGAGACCTGGGCCCGCTCGGCGTCGGCGGCGTCGAGCAGGTCGATCTCGGGGCGCTGGCGCAGTTGCTGCACGACGCCGACGCGCAGCACCAGGTCGGCGGCGTGGACGGCGACGGTCACACGGTCGGGGCGGGCGTCGGTTAAGGCGCGGTGTGCGGAGGCCGCGCGATTCGGTGCGGGTTCGTGTGACGCGGCTACGGACATGGTCAAGGGTTCTCCTTCGCACATGACGCCGGTGTGGTGCGTTCCACGAGTTCGTAGAAGTCCTGCGGGAATCGGGGGAGTTGGGGTCCAGGGGGAGTAGGGGCTGGGGTCGGGGGCAGGCGGCAAGGGGCATGCGCCACGAGGGCCGCGCGCATCCGGACGATTCGACGCACCACCTCCCGAGGGCACCAACAGCTCACAACGACACCATGGCTACCCAGACTTCCCGGGCATCACGACTGCCCGGCCGTTGCCCTCCGTGCGTCTCGTGACACACCCGGCCACCGGCCTAGCCTTCCGGCGTGACGCCTTCTGCAGCCTCTCCCGGTGCCTCCTCCGGCACCCCCGGCACCGGCGCGTCCGGCCTCGGCATCCCGGAGGTGACGGTCGTCCCCGGCAGCACCGCCACGACCACCCTGACCGTCCGCAACGACAGCGACATCGTCGAGGCGTACAGCCTGGAGGTCGCCGGCGACTGCGCGCCCTGGACGACCGTGGAGCCCGCGCGGGTCTCCCTCTACCCCGGCACCTCGGAGACGGTCGAGATCCGGCTGGCGCCGCCCCGCTCCCCCGAGGTGCGGGCAGGCGCGGTGCCCCTGGCGGTACGGGTGCTGCCCGCCGAGCACCCCGAGGCCGTACGGGTGCCCGAGACCACCGTGCACGTCGAGCAGTTCCACGAGCTGCGCACCGAGCTGGTGCCGCGGCGCCGGCACGGCTGGCTGCGCGGGCGCTACCGGCTGGCGGTGCGCAACCAGGGCAACGCGCCCGTGGAGACCGGCTGCACTCCCGGCCAGGCCGGCGACGAGCTGAAGTTCGCCTTCAGCCCGGCGCGCCGGACGCTGGAGCCGGGCGAGTCGGCGGACGTGCGGCTGCTGGTGCGGACGGGCCGGCCGCTGTGGTTCGGCAAGGCCGTGACCCGGCCCTTCACCGTGGACACCGCCGGGTACGCGCCGCTGACCGGGCCGGCCGCGTGGCTGGGGGCGCCGGTGACGGACGGCGGGGGGACGGGCGGCGGGGCCGGCTCCAGTTCGGGGTCCGGGGCCGGTTCCGGGTCGGCCGGCGGGGCGGCGGCGACGGCGGGTGCGGCCCCGGTGCCGGCCCAGCGCCGGGCCGCCGAGCTGGAGCGCACCCGGCTGGAGGAGAGCGCCTTCCGGCCGCCGCTGGACGGCGAGTTCGTGCAGATCCCGATCTTCCCGCGGTGGCTGCTCGCGGTGCTCGCCGCGCTGCTCGCCCTGCTGCTGGCGTGGTTCGCCCTGGTGCGCCCCGCGGTACGCAGCACCGCCAAGGCGGCGGCGAACAAGGTCGTCCACCCGCAGCCCTCCCCCGGCGAGCAGGGCCGGCAGACGCCGGGCACGACGGGCGGCGCGTCCCCGGGCACGCAGGGCTCCGGCACCCAGGCCGGGACCGGCGGCGCCGGGTCCGGCACGGGCGGCGGTACCGGCGGCTCAGTACCCGGCGCCCTCGGCGGCGGGGTGCAGAGCTCGCAGACCATCGACGTCCAGGCGTCCGGCGGCCAGACGAAGACCGGTACGTATCTGGTCCCGGCGGGCAGCGACTTCGGCGTCACCGACATCGTCGTCGCCAACTTCCAGGGCGACGAGGGGCTGATGACGATCACCTTCGGCGACCGCAAGATCACCACGATCGCCCTGGAGACCTTCCGCAACCAGGACTACCACTGGGTGACCCCGATCGACGTACCCCAGAACGCCGCGGTGACGATCGAGGTCACCTGCCAGAAGCCGGGCACCCCGGCGACCGGCAAGCAGGCCGCGGGGTGCCACGAGATCCTCAACGTCAGCGGTGTGCTGCGGACCCTCGCCACCAGCTGAAGCAGCAGCAGCGACCGACCGGGCCCGTAGGGTCGTTCAGCGGCCGTACGGGGAGTCCGCCGGGATCGTGCCGAGCCGGCCGGCCTGGAAGTCGTCGAAGGCCTGCGCCAGTTCGGCGTGGGTGTTCATCACGAACGGCCCGTACTGCATCATCGGCTCGCGGATCGGCTGGCCGCCGAGCAGCACGAACTCGAAGTGCTCCGAGCGCGAGTCCTGCGTGGCGTCGGCCCGGATCGTCAGCGCGGGCGCGGACTCCGGGTCGCCCTTGCCGAAGACGACGGCCTGCCCCATGCGGAAGGGCCGGCCCTCCGCGCCCGCCGAGCCGGAGCCGGCCAGGCCGTAGGCGAGGGCGTTGAAGTCGGTGCGCCACGGGATCGTGACCTCGGCGCCCGCGGTGAGCGAGACATGCGCCATGACGATCGGGGTGTGCGTCGCGCCCGGGCCGACATGCCCGCCGAGGTCGCCGGCGATGAGCCGGATGAGAGCGCCGCCGTCCGCCGAGGTGAGCAGCTTCAGCCCGGAGGCCCGCAGGTCCTGGTACTTCGGCGGCATCATCTTGTCCGACTTCGGCAGATTGACCCACAGCTGGAGCCCGTGGAAGAGGCCGCCGCTGAGCACCAGCGACTCCGGCGGCGTCTCGATGTGCAGCAGCCCGGAGCCGGCGGTCATCCACTGCGTGTCGCCGTTGGTGATCGTGCCGCCGCCGCCGTGCGAGTCCTGGTGGATGAAGGTGCCGTCCATGATGTACGTGACGGTCTCGAAGCCGCGGTGCGGGTGCCACGGGGTGCCCTTCGGCTCACCGGCCGCGTAGTCCACCTCGCCCATCTGGTCCATCAGGATGAACGGGTCGAGGTGCCGGTAGTCGATGCCGGCGAAGGCCCGGCGGACCGGGAAGCCCTCGCCCTCCAGCCCGCTGGGGGCGGTGGTCACGACGACGACCCGGCGGGAGTGCGCTCCTGCGGGCGCCGCGACCCGCGGCAGGGTGAGCGGGTTGTCTACGGTCACGGCGGGCATGGGGGGACCTCCTCGTGGACGTTGCGCTTCCAATGTAGTTGAACTCTGAACATCTCGCAACGCGTGACCATTCCCTCACCGCCCGCTGAGACCATTGCGGGGGCGGTGAGGGTGGTGTCACAGGAGGACCCGGCGGCTCCTCAGCCGTACGCCGGTCGCAGGGGCGCGCGCCCTCAGCCGTACATCCGGCGCATCGTGAAGTCGACCATCTGCTCGACCGCCTTCGCGTCGAAGACCATCCGGTGCTGGCCGTCGATGTCCAGGACAAAGCCGTAGCCGGTCGGCAGCAGGTCGAGCACCTCGGCGCCGGTGATCACGAAGTATTTGGACTCCTTGCCCGCGTAGCGCCGCAGCTCCTTGAGCGAGCTGAACATCGGGATGACCGGCTGCTGCGTGTCGTGCAGCGCCAGGAAGCCCGGGTTCTCGCCGCGCGGGCAGTAGACGCGGGAGGTGGCGAAGACCGCCTGGAAGTCCTCCGCCGACATCGAGCCGGTGGTGAAGGCGCGTACGGCGTCGGCGAGGGAGGGCGGGGAGGGCTCGGGGTAGCCGGACATCGGCGCCGCGCCGGGGTCGGCGTACCCGCCGGACATGGGCGCGCCGCCCGCGTCGGGGTAGCCGGGCATGGGCCCGGGACCGCCGAGGCCGCCAGGGCCCGGTCCCGGGCCGGGATTCACGCTCTGGTCGTAGCCGTACACGGCCCCTAGCGTAACCGGGAGACCCTTCCTACCGGCCGGGAACAGCGGGCGAAGGCCCGGCCGCCGGCCCGGTAGGGGGTGCGACCGCCGGGATCCGGCCACATCGGGCCGCCGGCGGTCGATCCGGTCACATCCCCCGGCCGGGGCTTGCGTCTTATTACTCACGGGTAGCATCATGTGGGGGACGTGATGTGACAAGCAGCAGCGATACGGAGCCGACGTCATGGGCCACTACAAGTCGAACCTCCGCGACATCGAGTTCAACCTCTTCGAGGTGCTCGGCCGCGACCAGCTGTACGGCACGGGCCCGTTCGCCGACATGGACGCCGACACGGCGCGCGACATCCTGGCCGAGCTGGCCCGGCTGGCGGAGAACGAGCTGGCGGAGTCCTTCGCCGACGCCGACCGCAACCCCCCGGTTTTCGACCCCGAGACGAACACCGCGCCGATCCCCGACACCTTCAAGAAGAGCTACGCGGCCTTCATGGACGCCGAGTACTGGCGGCTGGGCCTGCCCGAGGAGATCGGCGGCACCACCGCCCCGCGCTCCCTGATCTGGTCGTACGCGGAGCTGGTCCTCGGCTCCAACCCGGCGATCTGGATGTATTCGTCCGGCCCGGCCTTCGCCGGCATCCTCTACGACGAGGGCACCGAGCAGCAGCAGAAGATCGCCGCGCTCGCGGTCGAGAAGCAGTGGGGCTCCACGATGGTGCTCACCGAGCCGGACGCCGGCTCCGACGTCGGCGCCGGCCGCACCAAGGCGATCCGGCAGGACGACGGCAGCTGGCACATCGAGGGCGTCAAGCGCTTCATCACCTCGGGCGAGCACGACATGGCCGAGAACATCATCCACTACGTGCTGGCCCGCCCCGAGGGCGCCGGACCCGGCACCAAGGGCCTGTCGCTGTTCATGGTGCCCAAGTACGAGTTCGACTGGGAGACCGGCGAGCTCGGCGAGCGCAACGGCGTCTACGCCACCAACGTCGAGCACAAGATGGGCCTGAAGGCGTCCAACACGTGCGAGATGACCTTCGGCGACAAGCACCCCGCCAAGGGCTGGCTCATCGGCGAGAAGCACGACGGCATCCGGCAGATGTTCCGGATCATCGAGTTCGCCCGCATGATGGTCGGCACGAAGGCCATCGCGACGCTGTCCACCGGCTACCTCAACGCGCTGGAGTACGCCAAGGAGCGCGTCCAGGGCCCGGACCTCGCGCAGTTCACCGACAAGGCCGCGCCCAAGGTCACCATCACCCACCACCCCGACGTGCGCCGCTCCCTCATGACGCAGAAGGCGTACGCGGAGGGCATGCGCGCGCTGGTCCTCTACACCGCCTCCGTCCAGGACGCGATCCAGGTCGCCGAGGCGGCCGGCGAGGACACCACGCGGCTCAACGGCCTCAACGACCTGCTGCTGCCCATCGTCAAGGGCTACGGCTCGGAGAAGTCCTACGAGCAGCTGGCCCAGTCCCTGCAGACCTTCGGCGGCTCCGGCTACCTCCAGGAGTACCCGGTCGAGCAGTACATCCGGGACGCCAAGATCGACACGCTGTACGAGGGCACGACCGCGATCCAGGGCCAGGACTACTTCTTCCGCAAGATCGTCCGTGACCAGGGCCAGGCGCTGACCTCGCTGAGCGAGGAGATCAGGAAGTTCCTGGCCGAGGCGGCCGGCGGCGAGGAGCTGGCCGAGGCGCGCGAGCAGCTGGCCAAGGCGGCGGCCGACCTGGAGGGCATCGTCGGCACGATGCTCACGGATCTTTCCGCGACGCAGGAGGACGTCCGCTCGATCTACAAGGTGGGCCTCAACACGACGCGGCTGCTGCTCGCCTCCGGCGACGTGGTCGTGGCCTACCTGCTCCTCAAGGGCGCGGGCGTCGCCTTGGACAAGCTGCCCTCGGCGTCCCCGAAGGACACGGCCTTCTACCGGGGCAAGATCGCCGCGGCGAAGTTCTTCGCCACGACCGTCCTCCCGGCGGTGTCCGCGCAACGCGCGATCGCCGAGTCCGTCGACCTCGACGTGATGGACCTCCCGGAGGACGCGTTCTGACCCCGCTCCTACGGAGGACCGCCCTCCGCTTGTAGCGCCCTGACCTGCCGAAACGTCCCGCCTTCACCCTTTCGGGTGAGAGCGGGGCGTTTGGTTGTGGGTACGCTGATCGTGACGGCAAGAATCCCACCCATGGGAGGAACCATGACCGCCGAGGCCCCGCCTCATATGGCGCCCGCACAGCCGGACGGTTCGCCGTGGCCTGTACCGCCGGAGAACGGCTACACCGTTGACGACTTCTTCCGGCTCGATCTCCCGCCGCATACCGAGCTGATCGACGGGAGTCTCGTCTTCGTGAGTCCGCAGCGCGATTTCCACACGATGACCATGTTCGTGCTGGAACGATCCATGCAGGCGTCCGTTCCGGAGGGCTTCCGAGTCCGCCGCGAGATGGCCGTCGTGCTCGACAGGCGCAACGTCCCGGAGCCGGACCTCATCGTCCTGTCGGCTGTGGCGGTCACAGACCGCCGGCGGACGCGGTACGACGCCGCCGACGTCCACCTTGCAGTAGAGGTGGTCTCTCCGGACTCCGAGTCCAGGGATCGCGACTACAAGCCGCACAAGTACGCCGAGGCAGGCATTCCGCACTTTTGGCGGGTCGAGATGTCCGGGCCCCACGACCAGGTGGTCGTTTACACCTTCGAGCTCGAACCGACAACCAAGAAGTACGTGCCCACCGGCGTCCACCGCGACCAGCTCAAGGTCGACGTGCCGTACCCGATCAGCGTGGACCTCACGGAGATCGACCGGATGTGACCCCCTCGCGGCGGGGGCCGCAGGGGCGTGGGCGGGGCGGAAGGGCGGGTCCGGCGGGGGGCGGGGGGTGTCGGAGGGGTTTTCTATGCTGGCCGGTATGAGTCCCTCGACGCGTGTATTCGACCGCAGCCACACCGAAGACCTCGCCGCCTTCGTGCAGGTGGCCCCCTCCCCCTACCACGCCGTCGCCGCGGTGGCGGGCCGGCTGGAGAAGGCCGGCTTCCGGCGGGTGGCCGAGACGGACGCGTGGGACGGCGAGGCCGGGGGCAAGTTCGTCGTCCGCGGCGGGGCGATCGTCGCGTGGTACGTGCCGCAGGGCGCGCGGCCGGAGACGCCGTACCGGGTGGTCGGCGCGCACACCGACTCGCCGAACCTGCGGGTCAAGCCGCGGCCGGACATGGGCGCGGCGGGCTGGCGGCAGGTCGCCGTGGAGATCTACGGCGGGCCGCTGCTCAACAGCTGGCTGGACCGGGATCTCGGCCTGGCCGGGCGGCTGTCGCTGCGCGACGGCTCCTCGGTGCTGGTGAACGTCGACCGGCCGCTGCTGCGGGTCGCCCAGCTGGCCATCCACCTGGACCGCGGCGTCAACGACAACGGGCTCAACCTCGACAAGCAGCGCCACCTCCAGCCGCTGTGGGGCCTCGGCGAGGCGCACGACGGCGACCTCATCCGCTTCGTCGCCGGCGAGGCGGGCGTGGACGCCGAGGACGTCATCGGCTGGGACCTGATGACGCACGACGTGCAGCCGCCCGCCTTCCTCGGCCGCGACCGCGAACTGCTCGCCTCCCCCCGGCTGGACAACCTGCTGTCCGTGCACGCCTGCACCGCCGCGCTGCTGGCCGCCGCGCAGGCCGGCGACGCGAGCTGCATCCCGGTGCTCGCCGCCTTCGACCACGAGGAGAACGGCAGCGAGTCCGACACCGGCGCGCAGGGCCCCCTGCTGGGCAATGTGCTGGAGCGCTCGGTGCACGCCCGCGGCGGCGGCTACGAGGACCGGCTGCGGGCGCTGGCCGGCACGGTGTGCGTGTCCTCCGACGTGGGCCACGCGGTGCACCCCAACTACGCCGAGCGGCACGACCCGACGCACCACCCGCGCGCCAACGGCGGCCCGATCCTGAAGACCAACGTCAACCAGCGCTACGCCACCGACGGCCCGGGCCGCGCCCTGTTCGCCGCCGCGTGCGAGGAGGCGGGCGTGCCCTTCCAGCACTTCGTGTCCAGCAACGCGATGCCCTGCGGGACGACGATCGGCCCCATCACCGCGGCCCGGCACGGCATCTCGACGGTGGACGTCGGGGTGCCGATGCTCTCCATGCACTCCGCGCGCGAGCTGTGCGGCGCCGACGACCCGGCGTATCTGGCCTCGGCGCTCACGGCGTTCCTGCGCGCCTGACACCGCCCGCGCTTCGAGCAGTTGTCCGACGAGGGCATGCAACCCCCTTGCCCGGGAAGGCGATTCACCAGGAACTCAGACGAACTCCACCGCAGGAGGCGGACACCGTGGGTATCGGAGGCTGCATCATCCTGATCGCGGCGGGCGGGATCCTCACGTTCGCGACCGACTGGCACGCCAAGGGCGTCAACACGGACGTGGTGGGCCTGATCATGATGGCCGTGGGCATCGTCGGCCTCGCCGCGTACGTGAGCATCTTCAAGCGCCGCCGGATCCCCCCGACGGCGGACGGCGACGTGCCGCCCGTGGTCGAGGAGCGCTACTACCCGGGCCCGCGCTACTGAGGGCCCGCGTCCATCCCGGCGAGGACCAGCGCCAACCGTGTGTCGCCGGTGTCGGCCAGCCGCACCGGCACACCCCAGTCCTGCTGGTGCACATGGCAGGCCGGGTACTCATTGCCCGGGTCGTCGTCGCAGGAGGCGGCCATCGCCGACACGTGCAGCACCCCCTCCGGCACGGAGGGGTCCAGCACCAGGTCACGGAAGAGGTCCGTGCCCTTGCCCGCGCCCTGCGTGAGCAGCTCCGGCGGGGTCGCGCTGACCAGCAGCCGCGTCGAGGGCCCGTAGCGGTCGTCGAGCTTCTGCCCGGCCGGCGCGGAGAAGACGACGTCCAGCCGGAAGGCCCCGGGCGCCACGTCCGTCGCGGCCCGCTGCGTGCGGTGGGCGACGGCCTCGACCCGTACGGCCTCCTCCGGCAGGTGCATCCGGGTGAGCTTGTGCGCGGCGGACTCCACGACCACGATGTCGCCCGCCACCACCGCCGCGTCCGAGGGCTCCCGCAGGTCCGTCGCGAGCGTGCTGACCTCGCCCGTCACCGGGTCGTAGCGGCGCAGGGCGTTGTTGTACGTGTCGCTCACCGCGACCGAGCCGTCCGGCAGGCCCGTGACCCCGAGCGGGTGCTGGAGCAGCGCCTGCCCGGCGGGGCCGTCGCGGTGCCCGAAGTCGAACAGGCCGGTGCCCACGGCCGTACGGATGACGTAGCCGGCGCCGTTGGACCGTTCGGCCCAGCGCAGGGCCGAGGTCTCGGAGTCCGCGATCCACAGCCGGCCGCCGCTGACCGTCAGGCCCGAGGGCTGGGCGAACCAGGCGTCAGCGGCGGGACCGTCGACCAGGCCCTCGTTGGTGGTGCCCGCAGCGACCTCGACCCGGCCCGCCTCGGGGTCGTACGTCCACAGCTGGTGGACGCCCGCCATGGCGATCCACACCTTGCCCTCGAACCAGGCGACGTCCCACGGTGAGGACAGGTCCACGTCCAGCGCCCCGCCCGCGGTCGGCGCGCCCTGCCACCACTGCCGCCCGGTGCCGGCGACCGTCGTGACCCGGCCGCTGTCCAGGTCCAGCCGGCGCAGCGCGTGGTTGACGGTGTCGGCGACCACGACACTGCCGTCCGGCAGCATCGCCAGCCCCTGCGGCTCGCTGAACTGCGCGGTCCCGGCGTCCCCGTCGACCAGGCCGCGCTCGCCGGTGCCGATCCGGCGCACCACGCTCTCGCCGTCCGCGGCCAGCTCCACCAGGGCGTGCCGGGTGGAGTCCGAGACCAGGTAGTGCCCGGAGCCGGGCAGCGCGATGACCTTGCCGGGGAAGCGCAGGTCCGTCGCAACGGGCTCCGGCGGCACGTAGGGGCCGTCACCCCGCCGCAGGGTCCCCTTGGCGGCGTGCTCGGCCTCCAGCTCGCTCACCAGCCGCTCCAGCGCGTGCGCATGCCCCTCGCCGGCGTGCTGCGCCACGACGTAGCCCTCGGGGTCGATCACCACGAGCGTCGGCCACGCCCGTACCGCGTACTGCCGCCAGGTCGCCAGCTCCGGGTCGTCCAGCACCGGGTGCTCCACGTCGTAGCGCTCGACGGCGTCCACGACCGCCCGGTGCTCGGCCTCGTGCACGAACTTCGGCGAGTGCACGCCGACGATCACCACGGTGTCCCGGTGCCGCCGCTCCAGCTCGCGCAGCTCGTCCAGGACGTGCAGGCAGTTGACACAGCAGAAGGTCCAGAAGTCCAGGATGACGATGGATCCGCGGAGGTCGGCGAGGGTGGGGGCCGCCCCACCGGTGTTCAGCCAGCCGCCCTTGCCGATCAGCTCGGGCGCCCGGACGCGTGCACGTGCAGTCATGTCCCCATCCAACAGCATCGGGCGGGGTAGGCATTCCGTCATGAAATACGTGGTGCGGGAGAAGATGCTCGCCATCGGCGACGACTACTGGATCGAGGACGAGGAGGGCCGCCGGGCCTTCTACGTCGACGGCAAGGTGCTGCGGGTCCGCGAGACCCTGGAGCTCCAGGCCCCGGACGGCGAGGTGCTCGCCGTCATCCACAAGAAGCTGCTCACCCTGCGTGACGCCATGACCGTCGAACGCGGCGGCGCCGTCCTCGTCACCGTCCGCCGCAAACGCCTGGCCTTCGTCCACGACGTCTTCCGCGCGGAACTCGCCTCCGGCGAGGAGCTCGAAATCCGCGGCGACCTCATCGGCAAGGAGTACGACATCGACTACGCCGGCGACCGCCTCGCCCGCATCTCCCGCCGCTGGTTCTCCCTCCGCGACTCCTACGCCATCTCCCTCGACCACCCGGACGCGGACCCCGCCATGCTCATCGCCATCGCCATCTGCGTAGACCGCCTCACCGACAAGGACGCCACCGACTAGCCCGCCGGCCAGCAAACCAGGGGCGCGGTCCGAGGCCGCACTCACGCGCGAGGCCAGCAAACCAGGGGCGCGTGGGGGTACCCCCGGGCGAAGCTCCGGGGGAGAACGGAGCGACCAGCCACCGACCGGCGGAAGGTCCCGACACGACCCCCGCCCGGCAGGGCGGAGGGCTCACCCTCGGAGGACACGATCACGCAAGACGGGAAATTGCGCACGGGTCCGGCCGACAAGGCCAACGTCAAGCTCGCAGCTCAGCACCTGCTCCCCCGCCCCAGCCTCGCAGAGCACCTCACCCCACGGGTCCACGACCACACTGTGCCCGGCCTGCTCGACCCCGGCATGCGTGCCGGCAGTCCCGCAGGCCAGCACATACGCTTGCGACTCGATCGCTCGCGCGCGCACCAGCACCTGCCAGTGCGCGAGCCGCCGCGCGGGCCACCCCGCGCACAGCACCAGCAGCTCCGCGCCGCCCTCCACCAGCAACCGGAACTGCTCCGGGAACCGCAGGTCGTAGCACGTGGCGAGCCCGGCGACGCCGAACGGCAGCCGGGCCGTCACGACCCGGTCCCCGCCCGACATCAGCACCGCCTCCCCGCTGTCGAACCCGAACCGGTGAATCTTGCGGTAGACCGCCGCGAGCTCCCCGTCCGGCGCGAAGAGCAGCGACGTGTTGTACAGCGCCCCCGCGGGATCGCGTTCAACGACGGACCCGGCGTGCAGCCACACCCCGGCGTCCCGCGCCGCCGCGGACATCGCCTCCGCGGTGGGCCCGCCCTCCACCGGCTCCGCCTCCGCCGCGAACTCGCCGGAGGCGAACGCTCCGACGGGCCACAATTCGGGCAGGACGACAAGATCCGCCCCCGCCTGGGCACGTACCAGCGCGGCCACCCGCCCGCGGCGCTCCGCGGGCGTCTCGGCCGGGTCGACGTCGATCTGAACAAGCGTTGCGCGCACCTGGACACCGCCCATACGTTGGGTCGTCAAGCCGGGCCTACCATCGTCACTCGAAAGCACTGCGTGGGCGCCCGCGCGCAGCGTAACTTAGGCGCCAACCACCACGACCGCGCACCGATCCGTCGAGGGGTCCCGTGACCGTCCACAGCAAGCTCCAGCCGTACATAGACGCCTGGACCCACTCCATTGAATCCGTCAACGAGCTGGTGTCGCCACTGACCGAGGGGGAGTGGAACCGCCCCACGGAGTGCCCGTACTGGTCGGTCCGCGACATCGTCTCCCACATCATCGGCTTCGAGTGCGAACTCCTCGGCGATCCGCGCCCGATCCACACACTTCCCAGCGACCTGCGGCACATCACCTCCGAGACCGCCCGCTACACCGAGGTGCCGGTCGACATCCGGCGGCACCACACCGCCCCGGAGATGACCTCCGAGCTGGAGTACACGATCATCCGCAGGTCGCGGCAGCTGCGCAACGAGTCCCGGCAGCCCGACGCGACCGTACGGGGGATCGGCGGCGGCGAGGTCACGCTGGAGGAGCAGCTGTGGGCCCGGGTCTTCGACGTGTGGGTGCACGAGCAGGATCTGCGCCGCGCGCTGGACAAGCCCGGCAACCTGGCCTCGGCGGCGGCGGTGCTCTCCCGCGACTTCGTGCTGCGCGCGCTGCCGAAGCTGGTCGCGCACGACGCGGGCGCGCGGCCCGGCTCCGCGGTGGTCTTCGACGTGCACGGCCCGCTGGAGTTCATGCGCACCATCCGGGTGAACGCCGAGGGCCGCGGCTCGATCGACTCCGCGGTCTCGCTCGGCCCCGCGGTGACCTTCGTCCTGGACTGGGAGACCTTCCTGCGCCTGCTCACCGGCCGGGTCCGCCCGGCCGCGGTCGCCGGCCAGGTCAAGATCGAGGGCGACCAGGACCTCGCGGAGGCCATCCTGGCCCACATCGCCGTGACGCGCTGAGCCGTACGGGTCGCGTGGCGACGGGCCGGCGCCGGGGGCGTACCCCGGTACCGGCCCGCGGTGTTTTGCGGTGCGGGCCGGGAGGGGTGGGCCGGGGCCGGGAGGGGCTATTCGCCGCTGAGGGTCGCCGGGGCGGTGCGGTGGACGCTCTCGACGCGGCTGACGGCGATGCGTTCGCGCTCCAGGCGCTCGCTGGCGCGGCGCAGCCGCAGGATCTGGGTGAGGCCCACCGCCTGGAGGACGAAGATGCTGCACCAGGCCACGCGGTAGTCGTCGCCGGTGGAGTCCAGGAGCACGCCGATCGCCAGCAGCGTCAGCATGGAGGCGATGAAGCCGCCGATGTTGACGATGCCCGAGGCGGTGCCGAATCGTTCCGGCGGGTTGGCCGGGCGGGCGAAGTCGAAGCCGATCATCGACGCCGGGCCGCTCGCGCCGAGCACGACGCACAGCGCCACCAGCAGCCACATCGGGTCGTGCCCGCCGGGCCAGCCCAGCACCGCCGCCCAGGTGCCCGCGGTCACCGCGACCACGCCGAGCGTCAGCGGCAGCCGCGCCCCGTGGTGACGGGAGATCAGCTGGCCGAAGACCATCCCGAAGGCCATGTTGGCCAGCACCACCAGCGTCAGCAGCGCGCCGGCCGCCCCGCGCGACAGGTGCTGCGCCTCGACCAGAAACGGCATGCCCCACAGCAGCAGGAACACCATGCCGGGGAATTGCGTCGTGAAGTGCGTCCACATCCCCAGCCGCGTGCCCGGCTCCGCCCACGACGCCGCGATCTGCCGCCGCACGTACGCCGCGCCCGCGTGCTCGACGGGCGCGGGCTCGTAACCGGGCGGGTGGTCCTGGAGGAAGAAGACGACCAGCAGCAGGACGAAGGCGCCGGCGACCGCGGCGCCGAGGAAGGTCGGCGTCCAGCCGGCGGTGTGCAGCAGCCGGGACAGCACGACCGTCGAGATGAGGTTGCCGGCCACCCCGAAGAGCGCGGCGGCCTGCGTGACCAGCGGCCCGCGGCGGGCCGGGAACCAGCGCGAGCCCAGCCGCAGCACGCTCACGAACGTCATCGCGTCGCCGCAGCCGAGCACCGCGCGGGCGGCCAGCGCCATGGGGTAGGAGTGCGACAGCCCGAAGGTGAACTGGCCGGCGGTGTAGAGCACCGCGCCCAGCGTGAGCACCTTCTTCGTGCCGAGCCGGTCCACCATCAGCCCGACGGGTATCTGCATGCCGGCGTAGACCAGCACCTGGAGGATCGAGAACGACGACAGCGCGGAGGCGCCGACGTGGAAGCGGTCGGCGGCGTCGATGCCCGCGACGCCCAGGCTCGTGCGGTGCACCACCGCGACCAGGTAGACCAGCGTGCCGACGCCCCACACCAGCACCGCGCGCCGGCCGCCCGGTGGATCGCCCGGCACCGCGACGGCCCGCAGCGTACGGGCCGTCACGACTCGCCCCGCGCCAGTGTGTTGACGCGGGAAAGGTGCCGGGTCACGGCCGCTCTGGCCTCGCGGGCGCCGCCCTGGCGCAGCGCGTCGAGGATCTCGGTGTGCTCCTCGATGTTCTTGGCGACCCGGCTCGGCTCGGCGTGCATCGTGGCCACGCCCATCCGCAGCTGCCGGTCGCGCAGCTGGTCGTAGAGCTGGGCGAGGATACGGTTGCCGGCGGCGCGCACGATCTCGGCGTGGAAGCAGCGGTCGGCGACGGCGAAGGCGGCGAGGTCGCCCGCGGCGGCGTGCCCGCGCTGCTCGGCCAGCAGCTCCTCCAGCCGCGCCACCAGCGGCTCGGGCAGCGCGCCCACGAGCTTGGCCACCGCGTGCTGCTCCACCAGCAGCCGGGTCTCCACGACGTCCGCGATCTCCTGCGCCGACACCGGCAACACGAGCGCGCCCTTCTTCGGATAGAGCTTGAGCAGCCCCTCCGCCTCCAGCCGCAGCAGCGCCTCCCGCACCGGCGTCCGCGAGACCCCCACCGCCTCGGCGAGATCCCCTTCCGTCAGCAGCGTCCCGCCCTCGTAACTGCGGTCCAGCACCCCGGCCTTGACGTGCAGATACACCCGCTCGGCGGCGGGCGGCGACTTGGTGGCCGCGGCGGGGGGCTTGACTGCGGGCGCGGCCGTGGGCGTGGGCGTGACGGCCGGCGTGGCGGTGGCTGCATCCATGATGCGCACATCATAGATACAACAACCGGGCGTCCGACATGCCGTCTGCGATCCGGACGGGTGAACCGGGGTCACGGCGCCGGCGCGCACCCGCCCGCCGCACCCTCCCGCGTGCGCCCCCGCACCGGCCCTCGGGGGGAGGGGGTCAGGGGGTGGGCTGCGGGTCGGTGCGGAGGATGCCGTAGACGACGCTGTCGTGCCATTGGCCGTCGCGGAAGTTGCTGCCGCGCAGGACGCCCTCGCGGGTGAAGCCGGCTTTTTCCAGGGCGCGCTGCTCGGCGTGGTTCTCGACGTCGGTGTCGGCCTCGATGCGGGCGGTCAGGGTGTGGGCGAACAGGTAGCGCACGAGGAGGCGTTGGGCCTGGGTGCCGAGGCCGTGGCCGCGGGCCTGGGGCCAGAGCAGGATGCCCATGTTCCAGTAGAAGGACGTGGCGCTGGGGATCTTGCGCCACGCGACGAAGCCGGCCGACTCCGCCCCGCGGGTCACCAGCAGCCGGCCGCCGTCCGGGCCGAGCAGGCCGTTCTCGGCCCAGTCGCGCTTCCAGCGGTGCGGGTCGGGCCAGCCGAACCACTGGAAGGGGCCGACGGCCGCCGGGTCGGCGAGATAGCCGGTGATCACCGGAAGGTCGTCCTCGCCGATCGGGCGCAGGGACACATCGGCGTGCGGGGAGGTGCCCGCGGGAGTGTCAGTCATCCGATCATCGTACGGACGAGGTCCGCGCGGCCGGTTCCGGGCGGCCTCCGGACCGGCTCAGGGCCGGCTCAGGGCCAGCTCAGGGGCGGATGGTGCTCACCAGGTCCGCCGTCGAGGCCACCGTGGACTGGATCGTGGGCGCCAGGCTGGACCCGGCCAGGCAGAAGCCGAGCAGGCCGCACACGATGGCGTGACTGACCTTCAGGTTCTTGTTGCGCATCAGCAGCGCCGCGATGACGACCAGCAGCATGACGACGGACACGGAGACGACCATGCCGCGATAGCAGCACAAACCGGCCGCGGAATGGCGCAAACACGCACAAAGAGCGGGTGCGGACGTCAGTACGCCCGCACCCGCCTCATCCGTTCGTGGCCCGTGTGCCGAGACCCGTGGGCCGTATCGGCTACGCCCAGGTGATCAGCCGCTTGGGCTGCTCCAGGATCGCCGCGACGTCGGCCAGCACCTTCGAGCCCAGCTCCCCGTCCACCAGCCGGTGGTCGAAGGACAGCGCCAGCGTCGTGACGTGCCGCGGCTTGACCTTGCCCTTGTGCACCCACGGCTGGAGCTTGACCGCGCCGAAGGCCAGGATCGCCGACTCGCCCGGGTTGAGGATCGGCGTGCCGGTGTCGACGCCGAAGACGCCGACGTTGGTGATCGTGACCGTGCCGCCCTGCATGTCGGCCGGCGCCGTCCGGCCCTCGCGCGCGGTGCTCACCAGCTCGCCGAGCGCCGCGGCCAGCTCCGGCAGCGTCTTGTCCTGCGCGTCCTTGATGTTGGGGACGATCAGGCCGCGCGGGGTCGCCGCCGCGATGCCGAGGTTGACGTAGGACTTCTGGACGATCTCCTGCGCCTCCTCGTCCCACGCCGAGTTGACCGCCGGGTTGCGCCGGATCGCCACCAGCAGCGCCCGCGCGACCAGCAGCAGCGGGCTGACCTTGAGCCCGGCGAAGGCCCGGTCCTCCTTCAGCTCCTGGACCAGCTTCATGGTCCGGGAGATGTCGAAGGTCACGAACTCCGTGACGTGCGGCGCGGTGAAGGCGCTGGCCACCATGGCCTGCGCGGTCGCCTTGCGCACGCCCTTGATGGGCGTACGGGTCTCCCGCGCGCCGGCCGCCACCGCGGGCGCCGGCTCCGGGGCCGACGGGAGCCGGGCCGGGGGCGCGGCGGCGGCGCGGATGTCCTCGCGCGTCACCACGCCGTTCGGGCCGGTCGGCACCACGGTCGCCAGGTCGATGCCCAGCTCCTTGGCGAGCTTGCGCACCGGCGGCTTGGCCAGCGGCCGTCCGGCGGCGGGCTGCTCCGGTACGGGCGCGGGGGCGGGGGCAGGGACCGGGGCAGGGGTCACCGCGGGAGCGGCGGCGGCCGGGCCCGTACCCGTAGTCGTACCGGCGCCCGTATCCGCGTGCCCGTTCAGCGGCGCGGCCTGCTGCTGCTTGCGCGGCCGGCGGGTCGTCGAGGACGGCGCGACGCCGTAACCGACCAGCACCGCCTCCCGCTTGGCGGCCGGCGGCGCCTCGGGCGCGGGCTGCGGCGCGGCCTCGGCGGCCGGCGCCGGCTGCGCTGCCGCCTCCCCCGTGTCGCCCGCGTCCACCACGATGATCGGCGTGCCGACGTCCACCGTCGTGCCCTCGTCGAAGCGGATCTCGCTGATCACCCCGTCGAACGGGATGGGCAGCTCGACGGCCGCCTTGGCCGTCTCCACCTCGCAGATCACCATGCCGTCGTGCACGGCGTCGCCCACCGCCACGTACCACTTGAGGATCTCCGCCTCGGTCAGCCCCTCGCCGACGTCCGGCATCCGGAACTCGCGGAAGCGCGGGCCCCGCTGCGTCTGTGCGGCCTGTGCCGTCATGGTCGTCACAACCCTCTCCCTCAGAACGCCAGCGCGCGGTCGACGGCGTCCAGCACCCGGTCGAGCCCGGGCAGGTACTCGTCCTCCAGGCGCGCCGGCGGGTAGGGGGCGTGGAAACCGCCGACCCGCAGCACCGGTGCCTCGAGGTGGTAGAAGCAGCGCTCCGTGATCCGGGCGGCGATCTCGGCACCGGCCCCGTAGAAGACCGGCGCCTCGTGCACGACCACCAGCCGGCGGGTCTTCTGCACGGACGCCTGGATCGTGTCGAAGTCGATCGGCGAGAGCGAGCGCAGATCCACGACCTCCAGGCTACGGCCCTCGTTCGCCGCCGCTGCCGCCGCCTCCAGGCACACCTTCACCATCGGCCCGTACGCGGCGAGCGTGACGTCCGTGCCCTGCTGGACGACGACCGCCCGGTGCAGGTCGCCCGGCACCGCCTCGACGTCGACCTCGCCCTTGTCCCAGTAGCGCCGCTTGGGCTCGAAGAAGATCACCGGGTCGTCGCATTCGATGGCCTGCTGGAGCATCCAGTAGGCGTCCGAGGCGTTCGAGGGCGAGACCACCTTCAGGCCCGGGACATGCGCGAACAGCGACTCCGGCGACTCGCTGTGGTGCTCGACCGCGCCGATGCCGCCGCCGTAGGGGATGCGGATGACGATCGGCAGCTTGATCTTGCCGAGCGCGCGGGCGTGCATCTTGGCCAGCTGGGTGACGATCTGGTCGTAGGCGGGGAAGACGAACCCGTCGAACTGGATCTCCGCCACCGGCCGGTAGCCGCGCAGCGCCAGGCCGATCGCGGTGCCGACGATGCCGGACTCCGCCAGCGGGGTGTCGATGACCCGGCCCTCGCCGAAGTCCTTGTGCAGCCCGTCGGTGATCCGGAAGACGCCGCCGAGCTTGCCGACGTCCTCGCCCATCACCAGGACCTTGGGGTCGCTCTCCAGGGCCTTGCGCAGCGACTCGTTGAGCGCCTTGGCCACAGCCATCGTCTGCGTCATGTCAGTGCCCCTGTCCCGGGTTGCCGCCGGTTTCTGCGTCCTCGAAGGACGCGGCGTATGCGGCGTACTGGGCGCGCTCCTCGTCGACGAGCGCGCTGCCGTCCGCGTAGACGTGCTCGAACATGGCCATCGGGCCGGGGTTCGGCATGGTGCGTACGCCCTCGCGCACGCGCTTGGCCAGGGCGTCGCTCTCGGTGTCGACGCCGGCGTAGAAGTCCTCGTCGGCCAGGCCCTCGCGGTCGAGGTAGGCGCGCAGCCGGGCGATCGGGTCCTTGGCCGCCCACTCCGAGCGCTCGTCCTCGCTGCGGTAGCGCGTCGGGTCGTCGGTCGTGGTGTGCGCGCCCATCCGGTAGGTGAACGCCTCGACCAGCATCGGGCCCTGCCCGCTGCGGGCGTGCTCCAGCGCCGCCCGGGTCACCGCGAGCACCGCCAGCACGTCGTTGCCGTCCACCCGCACGCCGGGGAAGCCGAAGCCGGCGGCGCGCTGGTAGATCGGCACCCGGGACTGCTTCTCGGTCGGCTCGGAGATGGCCCACTGGTTGTTCTGGCAGAAGAAGACCACCGGCGCGTTGTAGACCGCGGCGAAGGTGAACGCCTCGGCGACGTCGCCCTGGCTGGAGGCGCCGTCGCCGAAGTACGCGAGCACCGCCGACTCGGCGCCGTCCTTGGCCACACCCATCGCGTACCCCGTGGCGTGCAGGGTCTGCGAGCCGATGACGATGGTGTAAAGGTGGAAGTTGTTCTCGTTGGGGTCCCAGCCGCCGTGGTTCACGCCGCGGAACATCCCGAGCAGGTTCAGCGGGTCCACGTCGCGCGTCCAGGCCACGCCGTGCTCGCGGTACGTCGGGAAGACGTAGTCGTCGGGGCGGGTCGCGCGGCCCGAGCCGATCTGCGCGGCCTCCTGGCCCAGCAGCGACGCCCACAGCCCCAGCTCGCCCTGCCGCTGCAGCGTGACCGCCTCGCCGTCGAACCGCCGGGTCAGCACCATGTCGCGGTACAGGCCGCGCAGCTCCTCCGGCGTCAGGTCGACCGCGTATTCGTCGTGCTCCACCCGCTCGCCCTGCGGCGTCAGCAGCTGTACGAGCCCGGGCTCCCCGCTACGGCGCTTGGCGGCGCTGCCGCGGGTCGTCCTCCGCGGTGCAGTGCTCTTCACGCTCACGTTCGCTCCTCCGTCTGTCCGGCCCCCGGGATCTGCCGGGGAGCAGGATGGGGCCTCCTCCCGCGTGTACGGGGGGCGGCGCACCTGGTCCGGCGGGACGCACGGGGTGTGTGCGGCATGGCCGAGCCAGGCTGACAGTGCCCCGGCGAATGGCCTGCAACTACAGACGTTACCCAGAAGTCCGGCAAATGCGCGAAGCCGTCCGACCTGCGGTTTTGCTTGGATTTCCTAGTAACTGCGCGAGCGCCGCGCATGCGGGTCGGTGGGTCGGATGTCGCCGCAGGCCACCGGGACAACGGCACCGTATCTCGGATGGCGGACATCCGTAAGGGGCCACCGGGGTGCGCGGGAGGCGCGGGCGGACGCGCGGTGGGACCCTGGGCACGTGAGCGAAAAAGCACATGACGCGCACAAGGGGCATATACGCGTATTCGTCGTCGACGACCACGCCGTCGTCCGGCGGGGCGTGAACCGGCTGCTGTCCCACGACCCCGCGATCGAGATCGTCGGCGAGGCCGCCACCACGCGCGAGGCCATGGACCGCGTCCCGGACGCCCATCCGGACGTCGCCGTCCTGGACGTACGGCTGCCGGACGCCAGCGGTGTCGAGGCCTGCCGGGAGATCCGCTCGCACGACGAGTCGGTGAAGTGCCTGATGCTCACCTCCTTCGCCGACGACGAGGCCCTCTTCGACGCCGTCATGGGCGGCGCCGCCGGCTACGTCCCCAAGGTCATCACCGGCGACGACCTGATCACCGCGGTCCGCGAGGTCGCCGCGGGCCACTCCCTCATCGACCCGGCCGCGACCGCGCACGTCCTGGAACGCCTGCGCGAGGGCGGTACCCGCAGTGAGGTGGCGGAGGACCGCCCCGGCCGGCTCACCGCGCAGGAGCGGCACATCCTGGACCTGATCGGCGAGGGCCTGACCAACCGCGAGATCGGCGAGCAGGCCGGGCTCAAGGAGCGCGAGGTGCGCCGGCAGGTGTCGAAACTGCTGGCCAAGCTGGGGATGGAGCGCGGCCACCGGCGGGTGGCGTAGCCGGTCGGAGGTGGGTGGGGGCTGCTGGGCCGCGGGATGGCCTAAGGCTGCCCCTAGCAGGTCGGGGTGGGGTGGCGCCACCCCGCCCGAACGGGCGCCTTCGGTGATCTACGCTGTCGCTCGTGACGGGCACGGCAACGGAGCCGCACGCGCCGGCCTCGCTGTCCGCGCTGCTGCACCGGTACGAGGACGCGGGAGAGCCACTGACCTGCGAGGCCGTCCCCCGGGGGCTGCTGAACCGCGGGTGGCGGGTGACCACCACGACCGGCCGCTACTTCCTCAAGGAGTACGTCGCCGCGGACACCGCAGAGCCCGCGGTCATCGCGCGCCAGCACCGCGCCACCCGGCGCCTGGCCGGCCTGGGCCTGCCCGCCGCCGCGCCCCTGCGCGCCGCCGACGGCCGCACCGTCACCCTGCACGGCGGCGCCGGCTACGCCCTCTTCCCCTGGATCGACGGCACCCACCGCGAGGGCACCGACCTCGACGCCGAGCAGTCCCGGCGGCTCGGCGCGCTGCTGGGCCGGGTCCACACCGGCCTGGCCCACGTGCAGCCGCCACCCGCCGCCGCGCCGCCGCGGCCGAGCGCGGACCCGGACCGTACCCACGCCGACATCGAGCGGCTGCTCGACCTCGCCCGCGCCCACCGCCCGCACGACGCCTTCGACCGGCTCGCCGAGCACCGGCTGCTGGAGCGCCGCGACCTGCTGCGCCGGCACGCCCACCGCCGCCCGCCGGACCCCTCGCCCGCCCCCGCGCAGGCCGGCGGCGCGCAGGGCTGGGTGCACGGCGACTTCCACCCGCTCAACCTGCTCTACCGGGGCGACGAGCCCGCCGCGATCGTCGACTGGGACCGCCTCGGCGTCCAGCCGCGCGCCGAGGAGGCGGTACGGGCCGCCGCGATCTTCTTCGTCCACCCCGTCGACGGCCGCCTCGACCTGGGCAAGGTGCGCGCGTACGCGACGGCGTACCGGGCCGCCGCGGGCGCGGGCGCGGCGGAGGTCGCCGCCGCGGTGCACCGGGTGTGGTGGGAGCGGGTCAACGACTTCTGGATGCTCCAGTGGCGCTACGAGCACCGCGACCTGCGCTCCGACCCGCTCTTCCCCGCGACCTCGGCGCTGGCGGTGTGGTGGACGGGGGAGTACGACGCGGTGCTGGACGCTTTCGCGGGGTGAGCCCGGCTCGCGGGGCGAGGTCCGGGTGCGGTGCGGTGCCGTGCCCGGCGGTGCGGCGGGCTGGCGGTGCGGGTCAGTTGCTGCCGGGACCGCCCGGGCCGCTGCCGCCGCCCGAGCCGCCGCCGTTCGAGCCGGGGCTCGCCGTGTCGGTGGGGCCGTCGCTGGGCTCGCTGTCCGTCGGGGTCGGCTTCGTGGGCGTCGCGGTGTGGCTGGTCGGCGGGGTCGTCGGCGGGGTCTTGGACGGCGTCCCGGTCGGCTTGGACGAGGGCGGGGCGCTGGTCGAAGGGGTCCAGCTCGGGGTCGTCGGGCCGGACGTCGGCTCGTCGGGGTCGCTGCCCTGGTCGGTCGGGCCGTCGGTGACCTGGTCGTCGGTCGGCTGCTGGTCCGGCGCGGTCGGCGAGGACGACGCCGGGTTGTCGGTGGGGGTGCCGCCGTGCCCGCCGCCCTTCGTGGCCAGGACGACGCCGATGACCACCGCCAGCACCGCCGCGACCGCGAACAGCACGGGCTTGAGCCAGCGGCTGCCGCCGCCCTGCCCGGAGCCGCCCGTACCGTATCCGGCGCCGGAGCCGTACCCGTCGTCGTAGCCGTCGCCCGTGCCCGCGCCCGCCCCGGCCGCACCCGCGCCGCCGACGACGCCGGGGACCAGCGGGAGGCCGAGCTCGGCCGTGCCGCCGCTGCGCCCGTCGGGGCGGTACGGGCCGGTGGCGCCGGCCGGCGTGGAGCCCGGGCCCTGGGGGAGCACCTTGGTGATCGCGCCGGTGTTCCACATGCCGCCGGTCCAGCCGCCCTGCTGCGTCAGCGCCTGGTGCGCGTATCCGACGACGCCGCGCATCTCCTCCGCGCTCTGGAAGCGGTCCTCCGGCTGCTTGGCGAGCGAGCGCAGCACCAGCCCGTCGAGCTCGGGCGGCACCCGCTCGCTGACCTGCGACGGCAGCCGCGGCTCGTCCTGCACGTGCTGGTAGACCACCGACAGCGGCGTCTCACCGACGAACGGCGGGCGCAGCGCGAGCAGTTCGTAGAGCAGGCAGCCGGTCGCGTACAGATCGCTGCGGTGGTCGACGGACTTGCCGAGCGCCTGCTCGGGCGACAGATACTGCGGGGTGCCCATGACCATGCCGGTCTGCGTCATGGTGCTGGCCGCGCCGTGCAGGGCCCGCGCGATGCCGAAGTCCATGACCTTGACGGCACCGCTGTTGGTGATGATCACATTGGCCGGTTTGATATCCCGGTGCACGATGCCGTGCTGATGGCTGTACGCGAGCGCGTCCAGCACCCCGGAGACGATGAGCAGCGCCTGGTCGACCGGCGGCGGGGTCGCCCCGGTGAGCAGGTCCTTGATCGTATGGCCCTCGACCAGCTCCATCACGATGTACGGCGCCGTCCCGGACGGCGTGCGGTCCTCGCCGGAGTCGTACACGGCGACGACCGCGTGGTGGTTCAGGCCCGCGACGGCCTGTGCCTCACGGGCGAAACGGGCCTTGGCGACGGCGTCCTCGGCGAGGTCGCCGCGCAGCAGCTTGACGGCGACGGTCCGGCCGAGCCGTACGTCCTCGGCCGCGAAGACCTCGGCCATACCGCCCCGGCCGAGCCGCCCGGTCAGCCGGTAGCGGCCGTCGCCGACGACGGAGCCCACCCGCCACTGCTGGACGGATGCCTCCGATGCTCCGGTGCCGGCGGCCGTCTCGTTCGGGTCGACCATCAGTCCTCGCCGTCGTTCGCCATCGCTGCGTCTGGTGCGCCACCGTACCGCTTTTCCGCCAACCGCCATGGCCCACGTCCACCCCGCGGCCCCCGTACGAGCGCACCTGTCCGCTGTGGCTCCGGCCACGGATCCTGCGGGGGATCCGCTGTGGATCCCGCGGTGGATCCCGCCCAGCTCTTGCACCCCGCTTACCGGCCGCTTACCCACCTTTGACGGCCGGATCCTGATACTTGGCAAAGTTCCGCGTTCTGTGCGCGCTCGATGCGCATCAGGTGACGAGATGGTCAACGAACTTGACGTGCTCGCGCGATCGACCAGACTGAGCGGGCAAGCTCGGGGACGCATGACTTCCCGTCGGCATCTTCATGGGGGTAGCGGTACTGATGAGCGGGGACGCCACGCAGGGCGGCGGGTACACGGGGCGCTCGGTCGGCGGCGGACGCTACGTCCTGCGCAACCTGCTCGGCCAGGGCGGCATGGCCTCCGTGCACCTGGCACATGACACGGTGCTGGACCGGCCGGTGGCCGTCAAGACCCTGCATACCAATCTCGGCCACGAGCAGTCCTTCCGCGAGCGCTTCCGCCGCGAGGCCCAGTCCGTCGCCAAGCTCAACCACACCAACATCGTCTCGGTCTTCGACTCCGGCGAGGACACGATCGACGGCCAGGTCGTCCCCTACATCGTCATGGAGTACATCGAGGGCAAGCCGCTCGGTGACGTCCTGGCCGCCGACATAGCCCAGTTCGGCGCGATGCCGGCCGACAAGGCGCTGAAGGTCGTGGGCGATGTGCTCGCCGCGCTCGCCGTCAGCCATGAAATGGGCCTGGTCCACCGGGACATCAAGCCCGGCAATGTGATGATCACCAAGCGCGGTGTCGTCAAGGTCATGGACTTCGGCATCGCGCGGGCCATGCAGTCCGGGGTCACCTCGATGACGCAGACCGGCATGGTCGTCGGCACCCCGCAGTACCTGTCGCCCGAACAGGCCCTGGGGCGCGGCGTCGACGAGCGCTCCGACCTCTACTCGGTCGGCTGCATGCTCTTCGAACTGCTCACCGGGCGGCTGCCGTTCGACGCGGACTCGCCGCTGGCGATGGCGTACCAGCATGTGCAGGAGACGCCGCCGGCGCCCTCGGGCTTCAACCGCGCCCTCACCCCGGCCGTCGACGCCCTGGTCGCCCGCGCCCTGCGCAAGAACCCCGCCGAGCGCTTCCCGACCGCCGACGCCATGCACGACGAGACCGAGCGCGTACTGGCTGCCACCGCCCGCAACACCGTGCCGCTGCTGTCCGGCGAGTCCGGCTCCGGCAACCGCGGCGAGGGCGTGGCCGCCGCCGTCTTCCCCTCCGCGCAGGGCCCGGTCCAGACTCCGCCGCCGCAGCTCCAGACGCCGTACGCCCCGACGCCCACCCCGCAGTCCGGCTACGGCCCCTCGACCCCGCCGCCCAGCGCCTACGGCTACCCGCAGCAGGGCGGCGCCCAGGCCCCGCCGCCGAGCAGCCCGTACGGCTACCCGCAGCAGGGCTCGGCACCGACGCCGCCGCCGATGCCGTCCATGCCGCAGCAGCACCTGAGCGGCGGGCCGGGCGGCCCGGGCGGGCCCGGTGGTGGCCGCAAGCGCAACATGCCGCTCATCCTGGGCGCCTCGGTCGCGGCCGTGGCCGTCGTCGTCATCATCTCCGTCGTCGTCGCGATGAGCGGCGGCGGCAAGGGCGACCCCAACGCCGACGACACCAGCACCCCCGCCCCGACCGCCCCCAGCACCACCGCGGCGCCCACGCCCACCCAGGCCGACGTCGTCATGGGCGACCAGAGCCGCACCATCGAGTCCAGCGAGTGCACCAAGGCCCACAACGACCTGATCAACCCGGGCAAGCCCAACATCATGACGATGCCCGACTTCACCTCGATCTACGTGGACTCCGCCGTCGCCTGCATGAAGGCCGCGAACTGGCCCTACGAGATCAAGGACATGGACGAGCAGCAGTGGGGCAAGGGCACGATCACCGCCCAGTCCCCCAAGGACCTCGACGACTTCGACCCGACCTCCGGCCAGAAGGTCACCATCTGGGTCTCCACGGGCAAGAGCGCGAACTAGCCCCCGGCCCCCACCCCGCCCGGCCCCACCAGGGGCGCCGGGCGGTTCGCATTCCCCCGGGGGCGGGGTGCGGGGTCCAGGCACGGGGGCCGGCGGCGGAACCGGGCGGGTCCCCGCAGGGCGAGGGCTCGGGCCCGGCGCCGGGGCCGGCGGTCAGGGTCCGGCGGTCAGGGCCCGAGCCCGGCGGGCGTCCGCTCGGGGGCCCGGCCCGGCGGGCGTCGGCCCAGGGGCCGGGCCCCTCGTGGGCTTACAGGTACGGGCCCGAACGTGACCCCGGGTGGCCGAGGTCGCCCTCCTCCTCATGGCCGAGCGCACCCGGCGGCAGCGCCCGCCGCATCTGCTCCAGCTGCGCCCGCGCCGCCATCTGCTGGGCGAAAAGCGCCGTCTGGATGCCGTGGAAGAGGCCCTCCAGCCAGCCCACCAGCTGCGCCTGCGCGATCCGCAGCTCGGCCTCGCTCGGCACGCTGTCGTCGGTGAAGGGCAGCGACAGCCGCTCCAGCTCCGCCACCAGCTCCGGCGCCAGGCCCGCCTCCAACTCCTTCACCGAACTGGCGTGGATCTCCTTCAGCCGCACCCGGCTGGCCTCGTCCAAAGGCGCCGCCCGCACTTCCTCCAGGAGCTGCTTGATCATGCTGCCGATCCGCATCACCTTGGCCGGCTGCTCGACCATCTCCGTGACCGGGATCTCCCGGCCCTCCTCGCCGTCGCCGCCCGAGGACCCGCCCAGGGCCATACCGTCCGGCCCGACGACCAGGACCTGCGGATTCTGCGAGCTCTCCGGCGAGCTTCCGTCCATCGGCATCTCCATAAGGTCATTGTCCCGCACCCCCGTCCGCCGCGGTCCCGAGCCCCCTCATGCCCCGACCGGCCCCTTACCCTTCGGCCCTCCTCCCGAGCTCCGGGCGCGACCGGGTGACCAGCGCCGCCAGCAGCCCCGCACCCACCGGCACGCCCACCACGAGCAGCGCCAGCGTCTCCCAGGGGATCGCCACCGGCACATGCGGCACATTGCTCCCGTCGGACCAGCCGGCCATGAGCATCCGGCGGTATTCGTTCCACTGGTGCCGTTTCTCCACCCGCCGCAGCGCCACGGCGGGCAGCACACCGGCGATCGACCCCAGCACCACACCCATCGCCGCGACCACCGCGCACTGGAAGCCGGACAGTGTCCGCCGCAACCGGCCCGCCGCCCCGATCGCCGCCAGCGTCCGCAGGTCGGGCTCCGCGTCGGCCTGCGCGAGCCCCGTGGTTATCCCGGAGGCACCGATCGTGATCAGGCCCGCGAAGAGCGTCAGCGCCAGCAGGATCACCCCGCCGTTCCCCTCGTATCCGCGCTCCAGATACACCTGCGCCCGGGTGCCGATCTTGGCCACGTCCTCGTTGAGCGCCTGCCGCTGCGCGTCGGTCGGCATGCTCGCGGTCGTGAAGAACGACCCGGCCGGCGTCGTCGTCATCCCCGCCGCGTCGGCCGCCCGCTGCGGCACGACCGCCGTGACCCCGTACGACTGGGACTGCGCCGACAGATACGCCGGCAGCGCCTTCACCGGCCCCTTCGGCTCCGCACCGTCCTCGGGGACGTCCGTCGAGTCGGCGACCAGCTTGATCTTGAACGTCCCGTGATCGGCGTACGCCCGGTCGAACAGCACCGTCTCACCGCGGGCCAGCGCCTGCTCCGCCGCGCCGTCCCTGATCCCCAGCGCGTGCAGCACCCCGGGCCCGCCGACCAGCACCCCGCCCTCCGTCCCGATCGCCGCAGGCCGCCCCGGCCGGTCGCACCGCCAGTCGGTCATCAGCTTGTCGGCCTGCGCTCTCGTCAACGGCCCGATGTCCTGCCGCGACGACGGGCACTTATTGGCCTCCGGCATCACCGGCTGCACCGAACCGCACTTCTCCGCGCCGTCCCCGGTCGCGCACTCCGGCGGCCCCACGTAGATCCGTGACACGTCCACCCGGCCCGTGACCGGATAGTGCTTGGCCACCACGGCCCGCACCTGCCCGAGGTCGCGCTGCGCGTCCCCGTACGCCGACACCGCCACCGCCCCGCGCGGCAGCTCCGCCTGGTACGACTGCCGGTCCTCCACCGACTTGCTCGCCGCATACGTCGCCACCGCGACCGAGCCCGCCACCGCCGCCAGCACCGCCGCCACCGCCGGCGCCGTGCGCCCCCGGTTGCGCACCGCGTCCCGCAGCGCCAGCCGGGGCGCCACCGGCAGCCACCTGCCGAGCCGCCCGAACAACCCGACCAGCACCGACGTCATCATCGCCAGCCCGATCTCCGCCAGGCCGGACCCCAGCACCGCCGTGTAGATGTTGTCGGCCCGCGCCGTCGCGTAGAAGACGACGGCCACCCCGAGGCACAGCAGGAACAGCCCCGCCGTCGGCAGCATGCGGCTGGCCCGCCGCACCCCGCGCCGCCCGGTGAGCGACGCCAGCACGCTCTGCCGCGACGCCGCCACCGCCGGCACCACCGCGGCGAGCACCCCGGTGAGCACCGCCAGCCCGCCGATCGCCGCCAACTCCAGCGGCTCCAGCCGCAGTCCGCCGAAGCGCTTGCCGACGTAGCCTTCCAGCGGCCCCCGCAGCACCTCGGTCAGCGCCACCCCGAGCAGCGTGCCGACCACGGCCGCCGCGACTCCGATCACCAGCCCGCTGGAGATCACGATGGCCCTGACGTGCCTGCGGTCACCGCCGTTGGCCCCCACCAGCCCGAGCTGCCGCCGCGACCGGCGCGCCCCCACCGCGAAGGCCGGGCCCGCCAGCAGGCAGATCTCCAGCATGCTCAGGCTCACGATGGTCACGCCCACCGCGACCGCCTCCGCCCGCCCGTTGTCCCCGCCGTACTGCGACTTCCCGTAACTCGGCAGCACCTGGTAGAGCGGCACATCCGCCCTGGCCGGCGGGTGCTCGCGCACCACCCGCGAATCGCCCAGCACACCCAGCGTGTTGGCGTGCTTGACCATGTCCCAGGTGAAGTCGCCCTCGACCGACACCAGATACGACGGCGAGGGCGCGAACCACATGTCCTTCGACGTGGCCGGCGACTTCTTGTAGGGCTCGATGAAGGCACCCGGCAACGCGTCCAGCTGCTCGGTGTCCAGCTCGCTCGGCAGCTCGTACGCCCCGACGATCGTGTACGACCGCCCGAGCCCGCGCACCTTGACCTGCGAACCGATGTGCAGGCCGCTGGACTTGAGGAACGCCGTGGTCGCGCTCATCTCTCCCGCCGTGCGCGGGAAGCGCCCCTTGTCCAGCCGGGTGATGCCCCGGGCGATCGGATCGTCGGCCTTCAACTCCCTGACCTCGACGTCCAGCAGCCCGTACTTCGTCATCACCGGCGCGTACGTCTCGTCGTCGGTGATCCAGCGCGCCCCGGGCGGCAGCGCCTTCGTCATGTCGACCGGCGGCGACTCCCCGTTGGACTCGACCGCCGAGTCGCCGGCGCCCTTCGCCAACTCCTCGGCCTGGCGCACCGACAGCGAACCGCCGTGGGGTTCCTGGTACACCGGCTGCGGTCCGTCGCCCCCGTCGGTCAGCCGCACGTCCGCCGCGCCCAGCTCCCGGTCGGCCTCCTGTGCCACCGTCAGCTGCGAGCTGCGGATCGTCACGTCCGCGGCGCTCACCCCGATGATCGGCACCGCGATCATCGCCAGCACCATCAGGCTGCGCGCCTTGTACCGCATCGCGTCCCGCCGGGCGATCCGTACCGCCACCCGCCAGGCGTGCAACCGCCCCACGCCCGGCACCGCCGGCTGCGCCCGCCCGTTCTGCGCGCTCACTGTGCCGCTCCGCCCGCGAGCAGCGACTCCGCGGCGGAGCGCAGCGTCGTGTCCACCACCGAGCCGTCCCGCAGGAACACCACCCGGTCCGCCCACGCCGCGAACCGCGGCTCGTGCGTGACCAGGATCCCGGCCGCCCCCGCGTCGCACCGCGACCTCAGCAGCGCCAGCACCGCGTCACCGGTCTCCGAGTCCAGCGCACCGGTGGGCTCGTCCGCCAGCACCAGCCGCCGGTCCCCGACCAGCGCGCGGGCGATCGCCACCCGCTGCTGCTGCCCGCCGGACATCTCGTCCGGGAAGCGGTCGGCCAGCTGCTGCAGCCCGAACTCCTCCAGCGCCGCCAGCGCCTCCTTGCGCGCCCGCCGGCTGCTGATCCCGTCCAGCTCCCGCGGCAGCGCCACGTTCTCGGCCGCCGTGAGTGCCGGGATCAGGTTGTAGTCCTGGAAGACGTAGCCGATGCTCCGCCGCCGCAGCGCCGCGAGCTCCTTGCGGCTCGCGGTCGTGAGATCCGTCCCCTCCACCACGACCCGCCCGGACGTCGGCATGTCCAGCCCACCGGCGAGGGTCAGCAGCGTGGACTTCCCCGATCCCGAGGGCCCCATCACCGCGACCAGCTCCCCCGCGGCGACCTCCAGATCCACCCCGCGCAGGGCCTGCACCTCGGCGGCTCCCTCGCCGTGCACCCGGGTCAGCTCCACCAGCTCCAGCACCGGGCCCGCACGCCGGCCGGCCGCCGCCGCTTCCCGCGCGCCCCCGCCGCCCTCCTCCGCCGGCTCTCCCGCCTGCGCCGACGCGTACTCGCTGGACATCCCTTTTCCCCCTGCTGTCAGGTCCGGTCCACTCGTCCCGGACTCGTGCTCTGCTCTTCCGCTGTTCCTGTCGTCTCCGGCCCGCTCGGCGCCGGGGCCGTGCGAGGCCGGCCCTACGTGCGGCCGGCCGGGGCCCGCCCACCGGCCCGCTCGGACGCCGGCGCGCTCGGACGCCGGCGCGCTCGGACGCCGGCGCGCTCAGCGCCGGGGCCGCCGCAGGGCGCCGCGCAGCCCTCCGTTCCGCGCGGAGCCCTGCGGCAGGCCGCTGCCGGCCTGGTCGTCGGTGCCGCTCTCCCCCGCGGGGGCCGCCGCCGTGTCCGGCCGGGCGCTCGCCGCGGCCCGCGGGGCCAGCCGTATGAGCCTGGTCTCGCAGTGGTCGAGCCAGCGCGCCTCGGCCTCCGCCTGGAAGATCATCTGGTCGAGGACCAGCTGCCAGGCGATGTCGTCCGCGTCGAACACGCCCGGCTCACGGGTCATCGCCTCCTCCAGCGCCTGCGCCTTCAGCCGTGTGTAGTCCTGCATCGCGCGGATGGTGTGGGAGCGCTGCGACTGGATGACCGCGCGCACGTCCACCCCGGGCGACCCCACCGCCATCGCGAGCTTTATCGCCAGCTCGTCGCGGGGCGGGCTCGTCCGGTCCACCGGCGTCGCGAACCACCGCCGCAGCTCGTCCCGGCCGTCCTCGGTTATCGCGTAGAGGGCGTGCCCGGCCTCGTCCTCGCCCGCGGGCACGACAAGGCCGTCCCGCTCCAGCCGGGCGACGGTCGTATAGACCTGCCCGACGTTGAGCGGCCAGGTGGAACCGGTGCGCGACTCGAACTCGGTACGCAGTTGGTAGCCGTAGCGCGGGCCTCGTTCGAGGAGGGCCAGCAGGCCGTGACGGATCGACATACTCAGTATGTATACCGAGTAAGGTCGGCCCCGGCAAGGGCGATCCGGGTCGCGAGGGCGTTCTTCACTCGAACGAGTGGACGATTCGGATAGGAGGTTCGGAGGGCCGGCGGGCGGGGAGACAAGATCGTGAACGGTCACCGGCAGTCACCGGCGACCGGGACGAAGACCCTCGCGTACGCCCGCGCGGGCACGTGCGCGCCTCGCGCGTGCGGGCGGGCGTACGCGAAGAGAAAGCGGAGCGGACACGGCGGGAGCGGCGCCGGGCAGCGGTCAGGCCCGGCGCAGCCGGAGCCCGAGGAAGCCGAGCCCGAGCCCGACCAGCAGCAGCCCCGCTCCGAGCGGCAGCACCCGCGCCACGTGCGGCCTGTGGGCGGCGGGTGAGGACGAGGCCTTCCGCCCCGTGACGGGGTCGGCGGGTGCGGCGCTGGTCGGCGCGGAGCCGGTGGCGTCCGCGTCGGGCACGAGCGAGTCGGCCCGGTCGCGGCGGCCGTATCCGTGCCCGCGCGCCCGCGGCCGGTCGGTGAAGGCGTGACCCCGAGGCCGTGCACTGTCCGTGACCGCGGGCGGGCGTGCGGGCGGATGCAGCGGCGCCGATCCGGAGGCCGAGGGCTTCGGCTCCGCCGGCGGGTGCGGCGGTGCCTTCGTCGGCGCCGGTGCAGGCGCGGGCGGCCGGCCGGCGGCGGAGGGCCGGGCGGCAGGACCGGAAGAAGCAGTAGGCGGACGGGAAGAGGAAGAGGGAGGTGACGGCATGGACGGCATGCCGCTGGTGAGGGAGGGCCGGGGCGCACCCGGCGGAGCTGCGGGCACGGTGGGGCCGGGCGGCCGGGGCTGGGAAGAGTCCGGGCGGTCGGCGCCCGGCGGGATCCCGGGCCCGGCTCCGGGCTGCGGCCCGCCCGGCCGGGGGTCGTGCCCGGGAGGGGGCGGGGGCCGCACCGGACCGGGGGCGACGGCCGCCTCGGGTCCTGCGCCGGCCGAGCCGCGCACCGCGGGCGGACCGGCCGAGGTCCCGGCCGCCGTCGCGCTCAGCGGCCCGCGCGGGAGGGAGGCGTCAACCGCGCCGCGCCCGGCGGCAGTCGCACCCGCGGCAGTGGCGCTCGCGGGATCCGCGGCGAGCGGTGTGAGCAGCGTGGCCGCGAGCAGCACGGGCGTCGCCGTACGGATCGTCAGCGCACGCGCCGGCCATGCCGCCCACCGCACATCGATCGCCTCTCCGCCTGACCCCCGGTGGAATCAGCGTCACATGAGACGACAATTCCGGCATCCCGGGCGGGGGATCATGGCATGGCTGCGGCCGATGCTGCGGCCGATGCAGTCACGGCGGTCACACGGTGAGGAGGATCTTGCCGATGTGCTCGCTGCTCTCCATCAGGCGGTGCGCCTCGGGCGCGGAGGCCAGCGGAAGCGTCCGGTCGACGATCGGGCGGACGGCGCCCGCCGCGATGAGCGGCCAGACGTGCTCGCGGACCGCCGCGACGATGGCCGCCTTCTCCTGCGCGGGCCGGGCCCGCAGGCCGGTCGCGATCACCGCGGCGCGCTTGGCCATCAGCCGGGCGAGGTCGAGTTCGGCCTTGACGCCGCCCTGCATGCCGATGACGACGAGCCGGCCGTTGAACGCCAGCGCCTCGATGTTGCGCTCCAGGTACTTGGCGCCCATCACGTCCAGGATGACGTCGGCCCCGTGCTCGCCGAGCTGCTCGACGAAGTCCTGCTCCCGGTAGTTGACGAGGATGTCGGCGCCGAGGTCGCGGCAGAAGGCGAGCTTGTGCGCGCTGCCCGCGGTGGTCGCGACCGTCGCCCCGACCGCCTTGCCCAGCTGGACGGCCATGGTCCCGATGCCGCTGGAGCCGCCGTGCACGAGCAGCGTCTCACCGGGCCGCAGGTGGGCGATCTGGAAGACGTTGGACCAGACCGTCGCGGTGACCTCGGGCAGCGCCGCGGCCGTCACCAGGTCGACGCCCTCGGGGAGCGGCAGCAACTGCCCGGCGGGGACGACGACACGCTCGGCGTAGCCGCCGCCGGCGAGCAGCGCGCACACCTCCTGGCCGACCGTCCAGCCGGTCACGCCCGGGCCGAGTTCCGCGACGCGGCCGGAGCATTCGAGGCCGGGGTAGGGGGAGGCGCCGGGCGGCGGGTCGTAGAAGCCCTGCCGCTGGAGGATATCGGCGCGGTTCACGGCCGAGGCCGCGACCTCGACCAGCACTTCGCCGGGACCGGGCTCGGGGTCGGGGACGTCGGCAAGGACCAGCGCATCGGGCCCGCCGGGCTCGTCAATGGTGATCGCACGCATGCCCCGACCCTACGGGACGGGCGTGCGGGAGCCCGGTCGGCGTCCCGGTCAGCCGAGGGCCGCGTCGGGCCGGCTGCCGGACCGGCAGATGGTGATCAGCCGGTCGGTGGGCCGCAGGGGCGAGGCTTCGGGGTCGTCGAAGTCGAACAGCCGCGGTCCGCGGATCACCGACACCACGAGGTCGGTGATCTCCCGCGGCGCCCTGCCCACTTCGGAGGGATCGACGGGCCGCTCGATGAGGTCAAGTCCGCTGCCGTAGGTGATCAGGTCGTCCATGACGCGGCCGACGCTGGGGCTGAGCAGGGACAGCCCGAGCATCCGGCCCACCGAGCCGGAGCTGGTGATGACGGAGTCCGCGCCGGACTGCCGCAGCAGCGGCGCGTTCTCCTCCTCGCGGACGGAGGCGACGATGTGGGCGGTGCCGTTGAGCTGGCGGGCGGTGAGGGTGACCAGGACGGCGGTGTCGTCGCGCTGGGTCGCGACGACGATCTGCCGGGCCTGGTGCGCCTCAGCCCGCAGCAGGACGTCGCTGTGGGTCGCGTCGCCCGCGACGGCGACGTAGCCCTCCTCCGTCGCGCCCTGCACCGCCTTGGGGTTGGTGTCGACGACGACGATCCGGTCCTTGGGCATCCCGCGTCCGCGCAGGGTGGTCGCGGCGGAGCGGCCCTTGGTGCCGTATCCCACGATGACGACGTGATCGCGCACCTTTTTCCTCCAGCGGGTGAGGCGGAACTGCTCCCGGGTCCGTTCGGTCAGCACCTCCAGGGTCGTGCCGACCAGGATGATCAGGAAGACCACCCGCAGCGGTGTCACCAGGAAGGTGTTGGTCAGCCGCGCGAAGGTGCTGTAGGGGACGATGTCGCCGTAGCCGGTCGTGGACAGCGTCACCGTGGAGTAGTAGAGCGCGTCGAGGAAGCTCACCGAGCTGTCCGCGGCGTCGTGGTAGCCGCCGCGGTCGGCGTAGACGATCGCCACGGTCACGACCAGCACCAGCAGGGCCAGCAGCAGGCGCCGGGTGACCTGCACCAGCGGCCCGGTGACCGGGCGGGGGAAGGCGATCCGGTGGCCGCCGCCGGGCACGGCGTCCGGCGGCGCGGAGTCGCCCGCGCCGGATCCGTCCTGCGGGCTCACCCGCCGCTCCCCCACGCGGGCGCGAGGGCGCCGGTGTCCAGGACGGCCGTCTCCTGGCCCGCCCTGCCGCCGCCCGGCGGGATGACCGCCATGCCGTCGGCGGCGGCCAGCCCGCGCAGCATCGCGGGCCCGGTGAAGTGCAGCGGGCGGGCGGCCGACTCGTCGTCGAAGACGACCGGGACGAGCCGGGTGTCCACCGGGTGCCCCGGCACGTCGGTGGTGAGCGGCGCCGCGTACGGAGCGGGCACCGGGTGGCCGGCCAGCGCCCGCAGCGCCGGGGCGACCAGGGTGAGCACCCCGGAGACGGCGGCGAGCGGATTGCCCGGCAGGCCCGCCAGCAGGGGGCCGGAGGGGAGTTCGGCGAGCAGCATGGGGTGCCCGGGCCGTACCGCGACCCCGTCGACCAGCAGCCGGGCGCCGAGCCGGGCCAGCACGGGGTGGACGTGGTCGACGGGGCCGCCCGCGGTCCCGCCGGTGGTCACCACCAGGTCGGCGCCGCTCGCGGCCAGGGCGGCGTGCAGCGTGTCCGCGTCGTCCCTCAGCCGCCGCAGGTCGGTGACGTCCGCGCCGAGAGCACGCAGCCACGACGGCAGCATGGGGCCGAGCGCGTCGCGGACCCGGCCGGCCCGCGGCAGGCCGTGGTCGAGCAGTTCGTCGCCGAGGACGAGGATCTCCACCCGGGGACGCATGGTGACGGTCAGTTCGTCGTATCCGGCGGCAGCCGCGAGCCCCAGCACCGCGGGGGTGACGACGGCGCCGGCGGGCAGCAGTTCGTCGCCGTGCCGGCATTCCTGGCCCCTGCGCCGTATCTCCTGGCCGGGGTCGGGCGCGGGGTGCGGTGCGAGGACGTGCAGCCACTCGCCGTCGGTCAGGTTCCGGACGCTGCCGTGCTCGGAGCGCAGCACGGCGGTCGCGCCCGGCGGGAGCACCGCGCCGGTGGCGATGCGCACCGCGTGGCCGCCGAGCAGCGGGTCGGCGGGGCGCCGCTGGCCCGCGAGCACCTGGCCTCGCAGCCGCCACGGGCCGGGGCCTGCGACGGCCCAGCCGTCCATGGCCGAGGAGTCGAAGGCGGGCAGGTCGGTCAGCGCCGTGAGGCTCTGCGCCAGGGCCATGCCGAGGATGTCCTCGCCGAGCGGGAGCGCCCGTGCTTCGAGCCGGCGTGCCGCGTGCCGGGCGATCCGGCGCGCCTCGGGCCAGGAGACGGTGTCCTTCGCGTGCGGCACCGTCTGCTGCGCCGGGTGCGCCCCGGCGGCGGGTTCGTGGCCGAGGGCGACGACCAGCGGGTCGTTCGCGCCCGGGCGGGCGGCCCGGCCGCGGGGTGCGGCGTTGGCCAGCGCGAGGGCGTCGTCGAGCGCGCGGTCGGCGGCGTCCCCGCCGGGCCGGCCGCGGTCACGTGGGCCGTTCATCCGCCCTACTCCTCCGGCTCCGGCCAGTGCACGGCCAGGTCCGCCGCCTTCTGGGCGGCCTCCCGTACGGCCTGCGGACCGCCACCCGCCTGCGCGGCGGCGTAGCCGACCAGGAAGGTGGTGAGCGGCGCGGCCGGGCGGGCGACGCCGTGGGCGGCGTCACGGGCCAGGTCGAGCAGGACACCGGTGTCCACGGTGAGGTCGATGCCCAGTTCGGTCTTGACTGCTGCGATCCATTCGTCCAACACACGCCCATGGTCCACGATCCGCCGCCGCAAGCCACCCAGGCTCACCCCGTGGACTTCCCGCGCGGTGCGCCGGGCGGCCTGGTGGGGCGTCAGGTGCCGGGCGGGTCCAGGTGGGAGCGGGCGACGGCGACGTCCTCCCAGGTGTCGCAGTCGAAGCCGGCCCGGCCGGTGGGGTCGGGGATGCGGCGCAGGGTCAGTTCGCGGGTGAGCAGGCGCAAGGGGAGTCCGGTGAGGGTGCCGTGCTCGGAGCGCAGGAGGGCGGTCTCGCGGCGCAGGGGCTCGGCGCGGTAGGCGGCGGTGAGCGGCTGGTCGCGGCCGTCGGGGTCGGTGAGCAGAACGCCTTCGCAGTCGGGGGTGAGGGCGCCGGTCAGGGCGGTGACCGCCTCGGCGGTGAGGAAGGGCAGGTCGGCGGCGAGCAGCAGCACCACCGATGGCCGGCCGGGCCCGGTGAGGGCGGCGAGTCCGGCGTCGAGGGCGGGCAGCGGGCCGCCGCCGGCGGGCTGCTCCCTGGTCCAGTGCACGGGCCGGGCGGTGGGCCGGCGCGGGCCGACCACGACGGTACGGCCCGCGCCCGCGCACGCGGCGAGCACCCGGTCGAGCAGGCTGCGTCCGCCGACCGCGAGCGCCGGCTTGTCCGTGCCGCCCAGCCGGCGGGCGGCACCGCCGGCGAGGACCAGCGCGTCGTAGCTCGTCGTCATGCCCGTGAGTATCCCCCGGCCCGGGTGCGCCGCTTGGGCGCGCGGTCCGGGCGCGGGGCCCGGGTGCGCGGTCCGGGCGCGGGGCCCGGATGCGCGGTCCGGGCCGGGGGAAAGCCCGGGGAAGGGGGTCACACCGCGGCGAGCAGCATCGCCGGCTGTTCGACGCAGTCCGCGACGAAGCGCAGGAAGCCGCCCGCGGTGCCGCCGTCGCACACTCGGTGGTCGAAGGTGAAGGAGAGCTGCACCACCTGGCGGACCGCCAGTTCGCCTTGGTGCACCCAGGGTTTGGCGACGATCCGGCCGACGCCGAGCATCGCGGCCTCGGGGTGGTTGAGGATCGGCGTGGAGCCGTCGACGCCGAAGACGCCGTAGTTGTTGAGGGTGAAGGTCCCGCCGGTCAGCTCGGCGGGGGAGAGCCGCCCGGCCTTGGCGGTCTCGGTGAGGCGGGCGATCTCCGCCGCCAGGGCGGTGGTGGTCAGGGTGTGCGCGTCGCGGACCACGGGCACGACGAGGCCGCGGTCGGTCTGCGCGGCGAAGCCGAGGTGCACCGCGGGCAGCCGGACGATCTCCGCGCGCTCGGTGTCCACCGTGGCGTTGAGCTCGGGGTAGCGGGCCAGCGCGGCGGTGACCACCCTGGCCAGCAGGGCGAGCAGCGAGATCTTCTGCCGCCCGGGGGCGTTCATGGCGGCGCGGGCGGCGAGCAGTTCGGTGGCGTCGGCGTCCACCCAGCAGGTCGCGTCGGGGATCTCCCGGCGGCTGCGGGCCAGCTTGTCCGCGACCGCACCGCGCAGCCCGCGCAGCGGCACCCGCTCGACGCCGTCCGGCTCGGCCGCCGGCGCCGGGGCGGACGCCAGGGCCGCGACCGCGCGCTCGACGTCGGAGCGCAGGATCAGCCCTTCGGGTCCGCTGCCGGCCAGGCTCCGCAGGTCGAGGCCGTGCTCCCGGGCGATCCGCCGGACCAGCGGCGAGATGACCGCCACGGGCCCGTCGCCGGCCGCAGGTGCGGGAGCCGGCGCAACAGGGGCCAGGGCAGGGGCGGTGGCCGGCGCAGGGGCCGACGCCGCGCCCGTACGGTCGGCCGGGGCGCCCTCGACCGGCGTGCGGCCCGCGCCGCCGGGACGCGTACCGTCCACCGGGACGCCGTCGACCGCGGTACGGCCGGCGCCGGGTGCCGTGCCGCCCGCGCGCAGCCGTGAGCGGCGGCGGCCTGCGGCCGTACCCGTGCCGTAGCCGACCAGGACGGCGCCCGAGCCCTGCCCACCGGCGGCGCCATCGGCCTCGTCCGGCTCGGCGGCGGAGGAGCCGACGGCGACGGTGACCAGCGGGCGGCCCACCGCGAGCGAGTCGCCCTCCTCGCCGAAGCGGGCGGTCACGACCCCGCCGTAGGGGCACGGCACCTCGACGACGGCCTTGGCCGTCTCCACCTCCACCACCGGCTGGTCCACCGCGACGACCTCGCCGACCTGCACCAGCCAGCGGACGATCTCCGCCTCCGTCAGCCCTTCCCCGAGGTCGGGCAGGGTGAACTCGCGCACGACGGCCATCAGTCCTCCCACTGCAGCCGGCCGACGGCGTCGAGGATGCGGTCCACGCCGGGCAGATGGTGCCGCTCCAGCATCGGCGGCGGGTAGGGGATGTCAAAGCCGGTGACCCGCAGCACGGGCGCCTCCAGGTGGTGGAAGCAGCGTTCGGTCAGCCGCGCGGCGATCTCCGCGCCCATCCCGGCGAAGCCCGCCGATTCGTGGACGACGACCGCCCGGCCCGTGGCGCGGACGGCCGCCGCGGCGGTCTCCTCGTCGAAGGGGACCAGGCTGCGCAGGTCCACCACGCCGAGGTCCCAGCCCTCCTCGCGGGCCGCCTCGGCGGCCTCCAGGCACACCGGCAGCGAGGGGCCGTAGGTGACGAGCGTCGCCGTGCGGCCGGTGCGGCGCACCACCGCCCGGCCGATCGGCGGGACGGCGGCCGGCTCCTGCGGCGACCAGTCGGCCTTGGACCAGTAGAGCCGCTTGGGCTCCAGGAAGATCACCGGATCGTCCGACGCGATCGCGGCCCGCAGCATCCCATAGGCGTCCTCGACCGTCGCCGGGGTGAGCACATGCAGGCCGGGAGTGTGCGCGTAGTACGCCTCGGAGGAGTCGCTGTGGTGCTCCACACCGCCGATGCCGCCGCCGTACGGGATGCGCACGGTGATCGGCAGCGGCAGGGCGCCGCGGGTGCGGTTGCGCATCCGGGCGACGTGGCTGACGAGCTGCTCGAACGCCGGGTAGGCGAACGCGTCGAACTGCATCTCCACGACCGGCCGCAGCCCGTACATGGCCATGCCGACGGCCGCGCCGAGGATGCCGGCCTCGGCGAGCGGGGTGTCGGTACAGCGGTCCTCGCCGAAGTCCTTGGCGAGGCCGTCGGTGACGCGGAAGACGCCGCCGAGGGTGCCGACGTCCTCGCCCATGACGTGCACCGCCGGGTCGGCTGCCAGGGCGTCGCGCAGCGCCTGGTTGAGGGCCTGCGCCATGGTCGCGGACCGGCGGGCGGGCGCCTCGGGCCGGCCCTGCGCGGTGGTGGCGGTGGTCATGAGCGCGGCTCCGCAACCTGCGCGCGGTCCGCTTCCGCCTCGGCCGCCAGCTCGGCCCGCAACTGCGCCGCCTGCTCGCGCAGTTGGGGTGTCTGCTCGGCATATACGTGGGCGAAGAGCTCCATCGGGTCGAGCGCCGGGTCGGCGTGCATGCGCTCCCGCAGGTCGGCGGCCAGCGTCTCGGCCTCGTCGGCCGCGCGCTGCCGCCCGTCGTCGTCGAGCAGTCCGCGGGCGGTCATCTCCCGCTCCAGCAGCTCGATCGGGTCATGGGCACGCCAGGCGGCGACCTCGTCGTCGTCGCGGTAGCGGGTCGCGTCGTCGGCGTTGGTGTGGGCGTCGATCCGGTAGGTGACCGCCTCGACCAGCGTGGGCCCGCCGCCGTCGCGGGCGCGGTTCATCGCGTCGGTGAGCACCCGGTGCACGGCCGGCGCGTCGTTGCCGTCCACCAGCCGGCCCGGCATGCCGTAGCCGACGGCCTTGTGGGCGAAGGTGGGGGCCGCGGTCTGCTTGGCCAGCGGCACGGAGATGGCGAAGCCGTTGTTCTGCACGAGGAAGACCACCGGCGCGTGCCAGACGGCCGCGAAGTTGAGGGCCTCGTGGAAGTCGCCCTCGCTGGTCCCGCCGTCGCCGACCATGGCCAGCGCCGCCACCGCGTCCCCGCTGAGCCGGGCGGCGTGGGCCAGGCCCACGGCGTGCGGCAGCTGGGTGGACAGCGGGGTGCTGAGCGGGGCGACGCGGTGGACGCGCGGGTCGTAGCCGGTGTGCCAGTCGCCGCGCAGCAGCGTGAGCGCCTCGACGGGATCGACACCGCGGGCGACGACGGCGAGCGTGTCGCGGTAGCTGGGGAAGAGCCAGTCGCGCGGGCCGAGCGCGAGCGCGGCGGCGATCTCGCACGCCTCCTGGCCGGTGCTGGACGGGTAGACGGCGAGCCTGCCCTGCTTGGTCAGGGCGGTGGCCTGCCGGTTGTAGCGGCGCCCGCGGACGAGCTGCCCGTACAGGGCGCGCAGCAGCCCCGGGTCCAGCTCGGCGGCGGCGGGGGTGCCGAGCAGCCGGTACGGCTCCTGGTCGGGCAGCAGCGGCGCGGCGTCGGCGCGTGGCCGCCAGGCGGGGGTGTCCAGCACGGTCATCGCGAGCACCTCCTTGTGGTCGGTGACCGTTGGCGTTCGGTGGCGCGAGCGGGTTCCGCTCTCCCTACCGATTGTTCGGTCGCCGGAGGCATTTTGGCTACGGGGGTGTTCTGCCTGTGGACAAACGGTTCTGCACAGCCTGAGATGGAGCCAGTACGTCCATGGTAGGGAGCTTGCGGGGGATGGCGAGAGAACAGATGGCCGGCGGGGAGCCGGCGGCACGGCCTCTGGACCCGATCGACGCGGCCATTGTGCGGCTGCTCCAGGAGGACGGCAGGGCCTCGATACGCTCGGTGGCCGAGCGGGTGCACGTCTCGCGGGCCAACGCGTACGCCCGGATCAACCGGCTCATCGAGGACGGGGTCATACGGGGCTTCACCGCCCGGGTGGACCACGAGCGGGCCGGCAACGGCGCCTCCGCGTACATCACCCTCAAGATCGTGCAGAACTCGTGGCGGACGGTGCGGGAAAAGCTCGTCACCCTGCCGGGGGTGGTCCACATCGCCCTGGTGAGCGGTGATTTCGACGTCCTGCTGCTGGTGCACACCGTCGACAACCGCAGCCTGCGCGAGCTGGTGCTCACCCGGCTGCAGGCGATCGAGGAGGTGCTGAGCAGCAGGACGCTGCTGGTCTTCGAGGAGACCGACCTCGTCCTGGGGGACCGGCCGGGGGAACGTACCGGGGAGTGACACAGGTCCGCGGCGGCAGACCGGGGCCGGCCGGCCACCGCACTTCCTCAGGAGGCGCTTCTCAGGAGGCGTACTTCTTCAGGAACGCCTTGACCTTGGCGAAGTTGTCGGGGTTGTCGAGCATGCTCACGCCGTGGTTGGCGCCGCCGACGATGGTGAGGTCGTTCTCCTTCGCCTTCGTCGTGGCCTTGCTGAGGTCCTTGGTCGAGGCGGCGAAGTCGGTGTCGCCCTCGGCGGCCATGTAGAAGACCGGCATGGTCAGGCCCGGGACGGTACCGGCCGCGTCCATGCCGTTGTAGTCGGCGGGCGCGGAGAGCGACACCACCGCGTCCACCGGCGGCGTAATGGTGCCCGCCGAGGTCAGCACGGTGGTGCCGCCCTTGGACGCGCCCATCAGCAGCACTTTGTGCGCGCCTTTGGAGCGGGCGTACGTGACGGCCGCGGTGATCTCCGCGACCTCGCTGCCGGCGGACTGCACGGCGACGACCCGGTAGCCCTCCTTGCCCAGCTCCTCGGCGTCCGGCACCCACTGGCAGACGTCGCCGTCGGCCTGGTGCGCCAGCACGAGCGCGGTGTCGCCTGTCCCGGTCGCGAAGGCCTCGACGTCCTGGCCCTCGGTGCTGGGGAAGGTCACATAGCCGGTCTTCGCCTGTTCGGGTGACAGGCAGCCGAAGTCCTCGACGTCGGCCGCCGCGGCGGCCGACGGCTTCCCGGCACCGTTTGCGCCGCCGTCCCCGCCGCCGTTCCCACCGCCGCAGCCGGCGAGCAGCAGGAAGGACACCGCGACAAGGGCGGCGCCGGCCGCGCGCAGCGCCACCGGGACTCGTACAGGAGATCGATCGTCCGCAGCCATGGCTGGATCGTGGCGGTGATGCACCGCCGAGTCAATGGTCTGGACCAATATGCGGACAGCTGCCGCACCCCGGCGGAGGCGGTCTACGCACGCAGCCCGTCGAAGGCCAGCCGTACGACGGCGTCGGCGACCTGCTCCCGGTCCAGCGCGCCCTTGGCCGCCGGCCGGTACCACTCGACTATGGAGTTGATCATCCCGAACAACAACCTGGTCGCCAGGCGCGCTTCGACGTCGGTGCGCAGGTCGCCCTCCGCCACGGCGTCCTTCAGCAGCTCCGCGACCCGCTGGTCGAACTCCCGGCGCCGCTTCATGGCCCAGCGTTCCGTCGTGGTGTTGCCCCGCACCCGCAGCAGCAGCGTGACGTAGGGAAGTTCGTCCATCAGGACGACGGCCGTGCGCCGGATGACGTACTCCAGCCGCCGCACCGCCGGGCCGTCGACAGCCTCCGGCTGGTCCAGGATGCCGAAGAGCCCTTCCAGGGCGCGCCCCACCGCGCGGTTGAGCAGTTCCTCCTTACCGCGCACGTGGTGATAGATGGAGGATTTCGAGATCCCCGCCACCCGGGAGAGGTCTTCCATCGACGTGCCGTCGTAGCCCCGCTCGTTGAAGACCTCGACGGCCACGGCGAGCAGCGAATCCGGCGTATAGGTGTCGCGCTTCGGCATGGTCATGAGGAGACCACATCCTCCTCGGCCGCCGCGCGCCGCCTCAGTGCCCGGCAGGGTGTGTAGCGCCCGCCGGAATACGCCTCGTCCAGCCCGTCCAGCACCTCGACGACGTATGCCGCGGAGATCCGGTCGCACCACTCCAGCGGACCCAGCGGATGGTTGGCCCCGAGGCGCATGGCGGTGTCGATGTCGGAGGCGGCGGCCACCTGGCGGGCGACCGCCTCGGCGGCGAGGTTGACCAGCATGGCGACGGTCCGGGCCACGATCATGCCCGGCACGGCGTTGACGACGCTGACCTCCTTGCCGAGCGCCTGGAACAGCCCGACCGCGTGCGCCACCGCGTCGGCGTGCACACCGGGCGCGGGGGCGAGCGCGACCCGGGTGGCGGCGCGGTAGTCCATGGCCAGGTCGAAGGTGATGTCCGCCTCGTCGTCGCTCCCTCCCGTGGCCAGGTGCAGGCGTGTGCCGCCGGGGAGGACGAGGCAGTCACCGGCCCCGGTGTCCTCACCGACCTCGATCCCGGCCTCCTTCAGCATCGGGACCAGCTCCCACGCCGGACCGAGGCTGCCGCGTACGGCGACCCGGGCCGGCGCCGCCGCGGGCTCGGCCGTGTGCGGCCGGTGGCCGGGATGGGCCCGGCCGCCGGGGCTGCCGTCCGCGGGGTACGGATACCAGCCGCGGCCGGACTTCCTGCCGAGCCGCCCGGACTCCACCAACCGGCGCTGGGCCAGCGACGGGGTGAACCTCGGGTCGTGGTAGAACGCCTCCCACACCGAGCGGGTCACCGCCTCGTTGACGTCCTGGCCGATCAGGTCGGTCAGCTCGAAAGGCCCCATCGGGAAGCCGCCGCACTCGCGCAGCACCGCGTCGATCGTCGCGGGGTCGGCCACCCGGTCCTCGTAGAGCCGCAGCGCCTCGGCGTAGAAGGGGCGGGCGATCCGGTTGACGACGAAGCCGGGGGTGTCGGTGCAGCGCACGGGCGTCTTGTGCCACGCGGCGGCCGTGTCGCAGGCGCGGGTCACGGCGGCGGGGTCGGTCGCGGCCCCGGCGACCACCTCGACCAGCGGCATGACCGGGGCCGGGTTGAAGAAGTGCAGGCCCACCAGCCGGCCCGGCAGCCGCAGCGCGCCGCCGATCGCGGTCACCGGCAGCGAGGAGGTGTTGGTCGCCAGCAGGCAGTCGTCCCCGACGACCGCCTCCAGCGCGGCGAAGAGCTCCTGCTTGGCGGCCAGGTCCTCCACGACGGCCTCCACCACGAGCGCGGCGCCGGCGAGCTCGGCGACGCCCTCGACGGGCACCAGCCCGGCCAGCGCGTCCTTGTGCTCGACCACGCCGATCCGGCCCTTGGCGACCAGCCGGTCGAGGCGGCCGGCCACGCCGTCGGCGGCGGCCTGCGCACGGCCCGGCGCCGCGTCGTGCAGCAGCACCCGGTGGCCGGCGAGCAGCGCGACCTGCGCGATGCCCTGGCCCATGGTGCCGGCGCCGACGACGGCGACAGTGCTGCTGCGGTCCAGTGCGGTCACGCTGTCACCCTTTCGCTGCTGACTTGCCGTCCCGGCGGAACCGGGTCTCCGGGACCTGGCCTGCGGGGCCGGTCTCCGGGGTCCGGTGTGCGGGCCCGGGGTCTCCGGGGTCGCCCGGGTGAGTTTTCCACAGGCCGGGTTTTTCACCCTTGTCCCGACCGACCATTCGGTTAATCTAGCGGTGTTGACTCCATTCCGCCCAGCTCGACGAGGAGTTGGTCCCATTGTCCGCCGGTCTCACCCCCCAGTCCCTGGCCGACCGCCATCGCGCCACCCTCGACACGGCGCTGGACACCATCAGGACGCGCGGTTACTGGTCGCCCTACCCCGAGCACCCGAAGGCGTACGCGGACGCGGAGGAGGGCAAGGCGGCCTTCGAGGCGCTGCTCGGCCACCCCTTCCTCTTCGCCGCCGAGCAGCCGGGGACGGACGAGTGGACCGGCGGCGAGCGCTCGCCGTACGGGATGGAGCTCGGCGTGCGCTATCCGCACCCGGATCCGGACGTGCTGCTGCCGGCCATGCGCGCGGCCATGCCCGCCTGGCGGGAGGCGGGACCGCTGACGCGGGCGCTGGTGTGCCTGGAGATCCTGGCCCGGATCAACGCCCGCACCCACGAGGTGGCGCATGCGGTGATGCACACCTCGGGCCAGGCGTTCACGATGGCCTTCCAGGCCGGCGGCCCGCACGCGCAGGACCGCGGCCTCGAAGCGGTGGCGTACGCGTACGCCGAGCAGGTGCGCGCCCCGCAGACCGCCGCATGGGTCAAGCCGCAGGGCAAGCGGGATCCGCTGGAGCTGCGCAAGTCCTTCACCGCGGTGCCGCGCGGCATCGGCCTGGTGATCGGCTGCAACACCTTCCCGACGTGGAACGGCTACCCGGGCCTGTTCGCCTCGCTGGCGACCGGGAACGCGGTGCTGGTCAAGCCGCACCCGCAGGCCGTCCTGCCGCTCGCGATCACCGTCTCGGCCGCGCGGGACGTGCTGTCCGAGGCGGGCTTCTCCCCCGACCTGGTGTGCCTGGCCGCGGACCGCCCCGGCGAGGGCCTGGCCAAGACGCTGGCGGTACGCCCCGAGGTCCGCATCGTCGACTACACCGGCTCGACCGCGTTCGGCGACTGGCTGGAAGCCAACGCCCGCCAGGCGCAGGTCTACACCGAGAAGGCGGGCGTCAACACGGTGGTGATCGACTCCACCGACGACTACCGCGGCATGCTCTCCAACCTGGCCTTCTCCCTGTCGCTCTACAGCGGCCAGATGTGCACCACCCCGCAGAATCTGCTGATCCCCCGCCAGGGCATCGACACCGAGGCGGGCCCGCGGGCGTACGACGAGGTGGTCGCCGACCTCGCCGCCGCCGTGGAGCGGCTGCTCGGTGACGACACGAGGGCCAACGCGCTGCTGGGCGCGCTGGTCAATCCGGACGTCAGGGCGCGGCTGGAGGCGGCCTCCGGCATGGGCGAGGTCGCGCTGGCCTCCCGTGAGGTCGCCCACCCCGACTTCCCCGGCGCGGTGGTCCGCACGCCCGCGCTGGTGCGGCTGGACGCGGCGAAGCCGGACACCGAGGAGGTGTTCATGGCGGAGTGCTTCGGGCCGGTCGCCTTCGCCGTGGCGGTGGATTCCACCGCGGAGGCGCTGCGGCTGCTGCGCCGTACGATCCGCGACCACGGCGCCATGACGGTGGGCGGGTACACGACGTCGCCCGAGGTCGAGCGGCAGTTGGAGGAGGTGTGCTGGGAGGAGTGCGCCCAGCTGTCGCTCAACCTGACCGGCGGGGTGTACGTGAACCAGACGGCCGCCTTCTCCGACTTCCACGGCTCGGGGGGCAACCCGGCGGCCAACGCCGCGCTGTGCGACGCGGCCTTCGTCGCCGGCCGCTTCCGGACGGTGGAGGTGCGCAGGCCCGCCTGACGCGGGGCCGGCCGTACGGCACGGGGCCCCGCCTCCTGGTCAGGGGCGGCGGCCCGGGACGAGCGGGGAGCGCGAGGTGGCGGCCCAGTGGTAGAGCGCCATGCCGACGCTGGTGGCGAGGTTGTAGCTGGAGACCTGGGCGCGCATCGGCAGCGACACCAGCGCGGTGGCGCGGGCCCGCAGCTCGGCGGAGACACCGTGCCGCTCCGAGCCGAAGACGACGAGGGCGTCGTCCGGCAGCTCGGTGGCGCGGATGTCGTCGCCGTCCGGGTCGAGGACGTACAGCGGGCCGGGCGGCAGTCCTTCCGGGCCGGTGCGGGCCACCGCCGTCGCGTAGTGCAGCCCGGCGCCGGAGCGTACGGCGTTGGGGTGCCAGGGGTCGAGGTCCCCGGTGGTCACGACGCCGGTGACGCCGAAGCCGGCGGCGAGCCGGACCACGGCGCCGACGTTGCCGAGGTTGCGCGGCTGGTCGAGGACGACGACGGGCGCCTGCCGGGGCAGCGTGTTCAGTACCGCGGCCAGGGCGCCGGGGTCGGGCGGGGCGGCGAGGGCGGCCACGGCGGTGGGGTGGACGCGGGTGACCAGGCCGCGCAGTTCGGCGGCGGGGATCTCGGTGACCCGGTGCGCGAGGGTGGCGGCCAGGTCCGGCGCGAGGTCGGCGGCGAGCCGCAGCAGGGCGGCCTTGTCGCTGCTGACCGCGACGGGGACGTCGGCGCCGAAGCGCAGCGCGTGCTTGAGGGCGTGGAAGCCGTCGAGCAGGACGGCGCCGGCCGCGTGGTCGTGCCACCGCCGTACGGCGGACCGCTCCGCGTCCTGCCGGGATACGGATACGGCCTGCTCGTCGCTCATGCCGTCAGCCTACGGCCGGCGACGGCGCCGCCCCGGCCGGCCGGTGCGGGCCGGACCGGGGCGGGGGGAGCCGGGTCCTTGCGGGGGCGGGCGCGCCCGTCAGATCGGGTCGCTCACCGGCTCGCCCGGCGGCGGGCCCTCCGCGGGCGCCTCGGCGTCCGCGGACCTGCTGCCCGGGATCGCGACGGCGGGCCGCGGCCCGGTGCGGCTCTTCAGCGGGCGGGCGACCTGCTGGCCGAGCCAGCGCAGGAAGCCGGTGGGCAGGAAGACGGCGTCCGCGGCGATCATCGCGAGCGAGAAGAAGGGCAGCCCGAGGACGACCGCGATGGACGCGTGCTCCAGCATCATCGCCGCCAGCAGCACGTTCTTCACCCGCCGGTTGAACAGGGTGAAGGGGAAGGCGACCTGCACGATGACGGTGCCGTAGCTGATCAGCATCACCATCAGCGAATTGCCCGCGAGCGCGTGCGACAGCGACGGCCAGGGGGTGAAGTCGTCCAGGTGGAGCGGGTAGTAGAGGGCGGTGCCGTCCTCCCACTTGCTGCCCTGGATCTTGTACCAGCCGGCCGTGGAGTAGATCAGGCACACCTCGACGACGACGACCAGCATGGCGCCGTTGTGGACGACGTTGGCCATGATGTCGAGCACGGAGCGCGGCTCGCCGGGTGCGTAGCGCCGCACCGCCCACCACAGCGCCTGGAGCAGCAGGCCCGCCCACAGGGCGATCTTCCACTCGGTGCTGAGCTTGCCCGCCGCCGTGGCGAGCACCAGGGCGACGGCGAGCACCACCCACAGGGCGATGCCGACCGGGTCGGCGCCGAGGAGCCGCGAGGAGGGCCTGCCCGCGGAGCCGGTCTCGTCCTCGGCCTCGTTCCTGGCCGCGGCCTCACTCGCCGGCTGGGCCTTGGCCGCGGCGCGGTCCGCGAGCGCGCGGTCCACCGACCAGACCTGGCCGCAGCGGGTGAAGACCAGGTAGATGGCCATGAGGTGGACGACGTTGTCGCCGCCGTCACCCATGAAGACGCTGCGGTTCTGCAGCGAGAGCACGCCGATCATGAAGAGCACCGACGCGGTCCTGGTGCGCCACCCGACCAGCAGCATGGCGCTGCTGACGATGGCGACCGCGTAGACCAGCTCGAACCAGCCGCGGCTGTCGTTCCACAGCAGCGCGGTGAAGGCGTGGTTGCCGGCGACCAGCTGCTTGGCGAGGTCCAGGCTCCAGGGGCTGTCGGGGCCGTAGAGCTCGTCGCGGTGCGGGAATTCCCGCAGCAGGAAGAGCAGCCAGGTCAGCGCGAAGCCGATCCGGACGATCGCGGTCTGGTACGGGCCGAGGGCCGCGCCGGTGATCCGGGTCAGGCCGCGCGCGATGCCGCGGTCGACCGCGAGGCCGAGCCCGGCGAAGGGCGAGGGGACCGGGCCGTCGTCCTCGGCGTGGCCGGCGGGGGTGCGGGGCTCGCTCACGACGCGTTCTCCTGACCGGCCGGTGCCGCGGGGAGGGTCCACCAGGGCAGTTCGCGGTACGTGGTGGTGGTGTCGACCGTCTGGCCGCTCCAGCTGGGCCGGGCGACCGGGGTGACCGCGGCCCTGGCCTGGATGCGGACGACCGTGCCGCCGTTCAGCTCGGTGCCGAGCCGGGCGGCGACGATGTTGCGCAGGTAGGCGTCGCTCAGGTCGCTGCCGCTGCCCGCGGTCGGCTGGTTCTGGTCGTTGTGCGTGTCGGTGTAGTAGCTCCACGCGCGCCGCAGCTCGTTCTGGTCGCTGTGGCTGGGGATGGGGTTGTGCCGCATGTCCGCGACGTCCGCCGCGGTGAGGTCGACCCATCCGGTGGTCTGGGTGGTCCCGTCCGGCTTGCGGACCTCGGCACGCGCCTGCACATGATTGTTCTGCTGGACGGGGTCGGGCGCGAACAGCTTCCAGTTCTGCTCGAACTCCGGATAGATGTACTCCCTGACCGCCGTGGCGTGCTGGGTGCTGAGCGTGTTCGAGGGCGCGACGTGCAGGAACACCATCCCGAGGTGTAGGAGCGCTCCCACGGCGACGGCACCGACGGTCACCGCGACTGCTATTCGGGCGGGCAGCGACAACGTCGCCACCTGGGGCGGGGGCCCCTCCGCTGACTGCATCGTCTCTCCGCTCTCCCGCTCTCCCGCTGTCCGCACCGGGCGGCGCGCCGGGGCAGCACGCTACCCATCCCGAGGTCCGGCGGTGACCTTACCGAGTTATCCACAGGTGACGGAATGCCTTGACACCCACACGACGAGCCACCGACCATGGATGTACCGAACGATCGGTCGGTCGGTTCGGGAAGCGATCGGTCACGCACTCGGGCGAAGGAGGGGTCCGCATGACGACGACGGTGACAACGGCCCAGGCAGACGGGCACGCGACGGCGGATCCGCACGCCCTCGCGGCTGCCTTCGACGCGGCGGTGGCCGACGAGGTCAGGATCGAGCCGCGGGACTGGATGCCGGACGCCTACCGGGACACCCTCGTCCGCCAGATGGCCCAGCACGCCCATTCGGAGATCATCGGCATGCAGCCGGAGGCCAACTGGATCACCCGGGCGCCGTCGCTGCGGCGCAAGGCGATCCTGATGGCCAAGGTCCAGGACGAAGCCGGCCACGGCCTCTATCTCTACAGCGCCACCGAGACCCTGGGCGTCAGCCGGGACGACCTGCTGGACAAGCTGCACGCGGGCCGCCAGCGCTATTCGTCCATCTTCAACTACCCGACGCTGACCTGGGCCGACGTCGGCGCGATCGGCTGGCTGGTGGACGGCGCCGCGATCACCAACCAGGTGCCGCTGTGCCGCTGCTCCTACGGTCCCTACGCGCGGGCCATGGTGCGGATCTGCAAGGAGGAGTCCTTCCACCAGCGCCAGGGCTACGAACTGCTGCTCGCCCTCAGCCGCGGCACCCCGGAGCAGCACGCGATGGCGCAGGACGCGGTGAACCGGTGGTGGTGGCCCTCGCTGATGATGTTCGGCCCGCCCGACGACGAGTCGGCGCACTCCGCGCAGTCGATGGCCTGGCGTATCAAGCGGCACTCCAACGACGAGCTGCGGCGGCGCTTCGTGGACATATGCGTCCCGCAGGCGGAGATCCTGGGCCTCACCCTGCCCGACCCGGACCTGCGGTGGAACGAGGAGCGCGGGGGCTACGACCACGGGCCCATCGACTGGGCGGAGTTCCGCGAGGTGCTGCGGGGGAACGGGCCGTGCAACCGGGAGCGGCTGGAGCGCCGCAGGGCCGCGCACGAGAGCGGGGCATGGGTCAGGCAGGCCGCGGTCGCCTACGCCGCCAAGCAGCGGGAAGCAGGCCGGGCGGCCGGCCACGGAGCGGATCAGGAGGCGGGCGCATGAGCGAGGGGCAGCGGCAGGAGGGCGGCGGCTGGCCGCTGTGGGAGGTCTTCGTCCGCAGCCGGCGCGGGCTCAGCCACACCCACGCGGGCAGCCTGCACGCGCCCGACGCCGAGATGGCCCTGCGCAACGCGCGGGATCTGTACACCCGGCGGGCCGAGGGCGTGTCGATCTGGGTGGTGCCGTCCGCCGCGGTCACCGCCTCCTCCCCCGACGAGAAGGACCCGTTCTTCGAGCCCGCCGCCGACAAGGCGTACCGCCATCCGACCTTCTACGCGATCCCGGAAGGGGTGAAGCACCTGTGAACGCCGCCCTGGCGCTCGGCGACGACGCGCTCGTGCTGGCCCAGCGCCTGGGGGAGTGGGCCGGGAACGCGCCGGTGCTGGAGGAGGACGTCGCCCTCACCAACATCGCCCTGGACCTGCTCGGCCAGGCCCGCACCCTGCTGTCGCTGACCGGTGACGAGGACGAACTGGCCTTCCGCCGCGAGGCCCACGAGTTCCGCAACGTGCAGCTGGTGGAGCAGCCCAACGGCGACTTCGCCGACACCATCGCCCGGCAGCTGTACTTCTCCGTCTACCAGGAGCTGCTGTACGGGGCCCTCGCCGAGGGCGGGAGCGAACTGGCGCCGCTGGCCGGCAAGGCGGTCAAGGAGGTGGCCTACCACCGCGACCACGCCGAGCAGTGGACGCTGCGGCTCGGCGACGGCACGGAGGAGAGCCATCGCCGGATGCAGCGCGCCCTCGGCACGCTGTGGCGCTTCACCGGCGAGCTGTTCGAGCCGCTGGAGGGCCTGGCGGTGGAGCTGCCCGCGCTGCACGCCCCATGGCGCGAGCGGATCGCCGGTGTGCTGGGCCGGGCCACCCTGGAGATACCGGAGGGCGCCGACCGTACGGCGTGGTCGGCCGGGGCGGGCCGGCAGGGCGTCCACACCGAGCCGTTCGGGCGGATGCTGGCCGAGATGCAGTATCTGCACCGCGCGCACCCGGGGGCGTCATGGTGACCGGGAGCGCGCTGGAGGAGGAGCTGCTGCGGCTCGTCGGCGAGGTGCCGGACCCGGAGCTGCCGGTGATATCGCTGGCCGAGCTGGGGGTACTGCGCCGCATAGAGGTCACCGGCCCGGGCCGGGTGGAGGTGGAGCTGACGCCCACCTGGACGGGCTGCCCCGCGCTGGAGGCGATGGCCGCCGACATCACCCGGGTGCTGGCCGAGCAGGGCATGTCCGAGGTCGCGGTGCGCACGGTGCTCGCGCCGGCCTGGACGACCGACGCGATCAGCCCCGAAGGGCGCCGCAAGCTCGCCGAGCACGGGGTCGCGCCGCCGCGCCCCGGTGCGGGCGCGGCCGGCGCCGCGGGCAGGGCCGGCGGGGCGACCGCCGGGAGGCGCCCGGCGCCGGTCGGGGTGGACCTGGCGGTGCGCTGCCCGCACTGCGGCTCCACGCGGACGGTGCTGCTGAGCCGGTTCTCGTCCACCGCGTGCAAGGCGCTGCGCCGCTGCGAGTCGTGCGGCGAGCCGTTCGACCACTTCAAGGAGGTGTGAATGTTCCATCCGCTGCGGGTCGCGGAGGTCAGCCCGCTCACCGACGACGCGGTGACCATCGCCTTCGACGTCCCCGAGGAGTTGCGCGGCGCGTACCGCTACGCGCCCGGCCAGCACATAGCGATCCGCCGCCGGGTGGACGGCGCCGAGATCCGCCGCACCTACTCGCTGTGCGACCCGGTCCCGGCCGCCTCCGGTCCCGGGCCGCGGCGGCTGCGGGTGGGGGTGCGGCTGGTCGAGGCGGGGGAGTTCTCCACGTACGCCCTCAAGGAGCTGGCCGCGGGGGATGTGCTGGACGTGATGACACCGGCCGGGAGGTTCGTGCTGGAGCCGCGGCCGGGGCGGTTCGCCGCGATCGTCGGCGGCAGCGGCATCACCCCGGTGCTGTCGCAGCTGGCGACGCTGCTGGCGCGCGAGCCCGCCGCGACGTGCTGCCTGATCCGCAGCGACCGCACCGCCGCGTCCACGATGTTCCTCGACGAGGTGGCCGAGCTGAAGGACCGCTGGCCCGACCGGTTCCAGCTGGTGCCGGCGCTGTCCCGGGAGGAGCAGCAAACGGGCCTGCCGTCCGGGCGGCTGGACGCCGGGCGGCTGCGGGCGCTGCTCCCCGCGCTGCTGCCGGTCGCGGAGGTCGACGGCTGGTATCTGTGCGGGCCGCTGGGGCTGGTCGGCGCCGCCGAGCGGGCGCTGCGCGACCTCGGCGTACCGCGCTCGCGCGTCCACCAGGAGATCTTCCATGTGGACGAGGCGCCCGGGCGCGCGCCCGCGCCGGCCGCGACGGCCGGCGGCGGGACGGTACGGGCGAGGCTGGACGGCCGGGCCGGCAGCTGGCGCTCGGCCGCCGGCGAGACGGTGCTGGAGACCGTGCTGCGCAACCGCTCCGACGCGCCCTTCGCTTGCAAGGGCGGGGTGTGCGGGACGTGCCGGGCCCGGCTGGTGACGGGCGAGGTGCGGATGGACCGCAACTACGCGCTGGAGCCGGAGGAGACGGAGGCGGGGTATGTGCTGGCCTGCCAGTCGCACCCGCTCACCCCGGAGGTCGAGGTCGACTTCGACGCCTGACCGCGCCCGCGGACCGCGCCCGCGGCCAGGACCGCGGGCCGGCGGCGGGCGGGCGGCGGTGGCTCAGAGGACGAAGCCCTCGGAGCCGTCGCCGGTGACGACCGGGCGGCCGGCGGCCTCCCAGTCGAGCATGCCGCCGTTGACGTTGACGGCGTGCCGGCCCTGCGCGATCAGGTACTGGGTGACCTGCGCGGAGCGCCCGCCGACGCGGCACAGGACGTGAACCGGGGAGCCGTCGGGCACCTCGTCGATCCGGGCGACGACCTCGCCCATCGGGATGTGCACCGCGCCCTCGGCGTGACCGGCCGCCCACTCGTCGTCCTCGCGTACGTCGAGCAGGACCGCGTCGGCCGGTACGGAGCCGGCGTCCACCGAGGGCAGCTGGGAACGGAACATCGGGGTGGGCCTCCTGGACGGCACGGGGAAGTCGGGAAGACGGGCGACGCGGTCCGCACGCCGGCGGCGCCGCTCACTCGCACCGCACGCGGAAGCCGCGTACGACGCGCTCCCGCAAAGCTACCTCAGCCGCCCGCGGGGTCCCGGACGAGTTCGGCAAGCCTCGCCTCGCGCTGCGCGACCTGGGTGAGCAGCTGCTCGGCGATCTCGTTGAGCAGCGCGTCCGGGTCCTCCGGGGCGAGCCGCATCATCTGGCCGATCGCGCTCTCGCCCAGCTCGGCGGCCAGCGCCGACAGCTTCTCCTTGCGCTCGGCCAGCCACTCCAGCCGGCCGTAGAGCACCTCGGCCTCGCCCGGCAGGTCCGCCAGCGGCACGGGGCCGGCCTCCCACTCGGCGGCCAGCGCGTGCAGCGCGTCCTCGTCGGCGTAGGCGTACGCCTCGTTGACCCGGGCGATGAAGGCGCTGCGCCGCTCCTTCTCCCCCTCGTCGTCCTGCGCGAGGTCGGGGTGGGCCTTGCGGACCAGCTCGCGGTAGAGCCGCTGCGCCTCCTTGCCGGGCCGGACCCGGCGCGGCGGGTTGGGGTCCTCGACCGGGCGCACCCCGTCCGAGCCGAGCAGCCCGCCGAAGAGCTCCTCGACGCCCGGCATCGGCATGACCAGCGCCCGGGCCTCCCACGCCCGCTCGATGTCGGCGCGGTCGCCGCTGTGCGCGGCGACGGCCTCGGCGATGAGCGCGTCCAGTTCGTCGAGGCGTGCGTACATGGGGCCGAGCCGCTGGTGGTGCAGCCGGGAGAAGTTCTCCACCTCGACCCGGTAGGTCTCCACCGCGATCTCGAACTCGATCAGCGCCTGCTCGGCCGCACGCACCGCCTTCGCCAGCCGTTCCTGTCCCCCGGGTACGGACACGGCGGCGGCACCGGGCACGGCGGCGGACTCGGTTCCGAAGGTGTTCACCCGGACAGCCTAGGCCCTGCTCCGGATGAACACGCCGGACGGCAAGATCGCCGCACCCGGTGGGAGGTCCGGGGCCGCGGCGGCTCAGCCCTCGGACTCCGCCGCGAGCCGGCCCGAGCCGATCGCCGCCAGGAGGTCCGCGTGATCGGCCTCGGTACGGTCGGCGTAGGCCACCGCGAAGGCCGCGACCGCCTCGTCCAGCTCCTCGTTCTTGCCGCAGTAGCCGGCCACCACCCGCGGGTCCGCGGTGTGCGCGTGCGCGCGGGCCAGCAGCGCGCCGGTCATCCGCCCGTAGTCGTCCAGCAGCCCCGGCGGCAGCGTCGCCGGGTCCACGCTGCCCTTGCGGTTCCTGAACTGCCGCACCTGGTACGGCACCCCGTCCACGTCCGTCCAGCCGAGCAGGATGTCGCTGACGACCTGCATGCGCTTCTGCCCCAGCACCACCCGCCGCCCCTCGTGCTGCGCGGCCTCGGCGGGGAAGCCGGCCTTGGCGACGTAAGGCAGCAGCGCCGACGGGCGGGCCTCCTTGACCTGGAGCACCAGCGGCTCCCCCAGGTGGTCCAGCAGCAGCACCACGTACGACCGGGTGCCGACGCTGCCGGTGCCGACGACCCGGAAGGCGACGTCGTGCACGGCGTACCGCCCCAGCAGCGGCAGCCGGTCCTCGCCGACCGTGCGCAGGTAGCCGTCGAGCCCGGCGGCGACCGCGGCGGCCTCGGCGTCCGGGATCCGCCGCAGTACGGGCGGGGCGTCGGTGAAGCGCCGGGCGCCGCCCTCCCCGGCCACCGTCGAGCGCGCCGCGAACTTCGCGCTGGTGTTGCGGCGGGCCTTCGCCGACACCTGCTCCAGCGTGCCGGCGAGGTCGTGGGCGTCGGCGTGCGCGACGAGCCGCTCGTCGGCGATGGCGTTCCACGCCTCGTGCACCGGGAGCTTCGCCAGCAGCCGCATGGTCCGCCGGTACGCGCCGACCGCGTCGTACGCCGCCGCCCGGCACACGTCCTCGGCGGCGCCCGCCTCCCGGCCGGCCAGCACCAGGGACGTCGCCAGCCGCAGCACGTCCCACTCCCAGGGGCCGCGCACCGTCTCGTCGAAGTCGTTGATGTCCATGACCAGGCCGCCGCGGGCGTCGCCGTAGAGGCCGAAGTTCGCCGCGTGCGCGTCGCCGCAGATCTGGGCGGCGATGCCGGTGACCGGGCGGTCGGCGAGGTCGGCGGCCATCAGCCCCGCCGAGCCGCGCAGGAAGGCGAACGGGCTCGCCGCCATCCGCCCGACCCGCAGCGGGACGAGTTCCGGTATCCGGCCGGCGTTGGACTCCTCGACGGCGGCGACGGCCGCGGTCGGCGCATCGGCCCCGGCCACGACACCGGCCACCACGCCGGCCGCACCCGCCCTGCCGATCGCCGCAGTGACCGCCACACCAGCCGCCCCTGCACCCGCACCCGCACCCGCCGCCGCACCCGTACTCGCCCCCGCACCCGCACCCGCCGCCACGCTCGCCGCCGCATCCCGCCCGGCCCGGTCCCGCCACGTCCACAGCTCGGGCCGGCCGAAGGCCCCGCGCGGCACCCGCTCCCGCAGCGCCTTGCCCTGCTGCTTCGCCGACCGCTCGTGCGGCCAGTGCGCGAAACCCGTCACGTGCGGCACGCGTGCGTTCATCCGACACTCCCCCCGTTCGCCCGCGTCAGCGGACATCCCGTCATGTACCCCACTGCGGGGGTTAATCCGGCTATTCGGTCGCCCCCGCCGCACGATTCGTGCTTGCCTTGAACCCAGGAACCCCGAGGACTCTATTCAGCGGCGAACCGCAGGTGCACGACGTTGGACGACATCACCCGGCAGCGCGCAGCCACCGACGCAGATGATCACACGGAACGTCCCACACCCCAAGAACCGCCCGTCGAAGGCGCAGCGCCCGGCGGCCGGCCGACCGTGCCGGGCCCCGACGGCCGCGGCCTGACCGCACTGCTGCGCCTCGCGGTGCTGTGCGTCGACCCCGACGGACGGATCTCGTACTGGAACCGCGGCGCGGAGGAGCTCTTCGGCCACCGCTGGGAGCATGTCTTCGGCCACCGGGCCGCCGGGCTGCTCACCCCCACCAGGACCGCCACCGGGGCGCCGCTGGCGGCCTCGGGCAGCGCGCGGCAGGACACCCTCGACATCCTCGACGACCTGACCACCTCCGCCTGGGCCGGCGCGCTCGCCGCGGCCGACCGGGACGGCACCGTCAAGGACGTGCTGTGGTGGACGTACCGGATCGCCGAGCCCGGCGGGCGCAGCCTGCTCGCCATCGCCACGCACGGCAGGCCGCTGCGCACCGGCGGGCTGCGGATCGCGCTCGGCGGCCGGCTGCTGCCGTACACCGCGGAGGGCCCGCAGCGGCAGGACATCGCCGTCGCCGCCGTGCTCAGCCCGCCGCCCGACCCCGCGCGGGGGCACGCGCTGACCGCCCGGCTCGGCACGGTACTGCCCGGCGTCAGCCCCGGCCGGCTGGACCGCATCGTCCGGCAGATCGCCCCGCTCGGCCACCCCGCGATCGAGGTCGAGGGCAACGTCAGGCTCCCGGTCACACCGCAGGATTACGCCCAGGTCGCCGCCGCCGCCCGCGCCGACCGCGGCGCCCGCCGCGAGCTGCTGCCCGGACCCCGCCCCGGCCCGGCCACCGCGACCCCCGCGATGAGCACGCCGCGCAATGGCGCGGCCTCCCACAGCGCGGACCGTTCGAGCGCCTCGGCCCTCACCGCCGTCCCGCCCCCGTCCACCGCGGGCCCCGCCGTCCCGCCACTGTCCGCCGCGAGCCCCGCCGACCCGGTGACTTTCGCCGCGCCGCCCCTGCCCCGCCCCGACGCCCCCGTACGCCCCGGGCGCCCCGGGCGCCCGCTGCCCGCCGCCGGCCCCCGCCCCGGACCGCCCCCGGGACCCCGCGGTGATCTGCCGGGCAGCGCCCTGGACGAGCAGCTGTCGCTGCTGCGCGAGACCGGCTCGGTCGTCGGCTCCACCCTCGACCTGCATCTGACCGCCCGTGAGCTGTGCCAGGTCACCGTGCCGCGGTTCGCCGACCTGGCCTCGGTCCTCGTCGTGGACCAGCTCTTCTCCGACACCGAGCCGCTCAAGGACGACCGCGCCTCCGACTCGGTCGTGGTGCGCCGCGTGGCGCTGGCGCACGCGCGCACCGAGGGCGTCATGCCGGGCTGGGAGACGGCGCTGCCGGAGGGCGAGCTGCTGACGCTGCCGGCGCAGGACGCGCGGCCCCGGCTCGGCGAACCGGTCCACGTCCCCGTCGTCGACCCCTCGCTCGCGGCCGACATCGCCGCCGACCTGGGCGTACCGACGCTCGGCGGGCTGCTGGCGGGCCACTCGCTGATACTCGCGCCGCTCACCGCCCGCGGCACCGTGCTCGGCCGGGTGTGCTTCGTGCGCGGCCCCGGGCGCCGCCCCTTCGACGCCCGGGACGCCGCGACCGCCGCCGAGGTCGCCGCCCGCGGCGCCGTCCACCTCGACAACGCGCGGCTGCACCGCCTGGAGTCCCGGGCCGCGGCCACCCTCCAGCGCTCGATGATGCCGACCCGCCCGCCCCGTATCCCCGGTGTGCGGATCGCCCACCACTACATGCCCGGCGACCGGCAGGCGCAGGTCGGCGGCGACTGGTTCGACGCGATCCAGTTGCCGGGCGGCAGGGTCGCGCTGATCGTCGGCGACGTGATGGGCCACGGGCTCCAGGCCGCGGCGGCGATGGGCCAGTTCCGTACCGCGGTCATCACCATGGCGGCGCTGGACCTGCCGCCCGCCCAGCTGCTGCGGCACCTGGACAACCTCGCCCACCGGCTGGGCACCGACCACCTGGCCACCTGCGTCTACGCCGTCTACGACCCGATCAACCGCACCCTGGCGCTCGCCAACGCCGGGCACATCCCGCCGGTGCTGGCCGGCCACGACGGGCGCAGCGAGCTGCTGCAGATCCCGGGCGGCGCGCCGATCGGGGTGGGCGGGGTGCCGTTCGAGACCGTCGAGATCCCGGTGCCGGACGGCAGCTGGCTGGTGCTGTGCACGGACGGCCTGGTGGAAGTGCGCGGCCAGGGCATAGACGCCGGGCTCGCGGCACTGTGCGCGCATGTGATCGAGCCGCAGCAGACGCCCGAGGACGTGTGCGCGCAGATCCTGGGCCGGGTGCACTCGGAGGACCGGCGCGACGACGTGGCCCTGCTGGTCGCGAAGTTCGAGGGCATCGCCCCGCAGGACGTGGTGCAGTGGGCGCTGCGGGTGGACCAGTGCGAGGTGGCGCGGGCCCGCGAGCTGACCCGGCGGCAGCTCGCCGCGTGGGGCCTGGACCGGCTCGCCGACACCGCGGAGCTGCTGGTCAGCGAGCTGGTCACGAACGCGATCCGGGCCGCTTCGTACGAGGTGGAGCTGCGGCTGATGCGGGTCGGCAAGCTGCTGGTCGAGGTCAGCGACGACAACCACAACCTGCCGCAGTTGCAGCGCGCGGACGCCGACGACACCAAGGGGCGCGGGCTCGCGCTGGTGTCGCACATGTCGCGGCGCTGGGGGACCAGCCGCAAGGCGGTCGGCAAGGTCGTGTGGTTCGAACTCAAGCTGCCCAGCTGATATCGTTGCACTCTACAACACAAGTGCACGCAGGGAGGTCGCCGTGCCGCACCGGCCGGGCCGCCGGCCGCCCGCGGGACCGGTGTGAGGAGTCGCCGCCATGGCCGCACGGGAGTCGTCGCTCGACGTCGTCCAGCGTGAACTGACCGCGTTCGCCCGCCGCGCCCGGGCCACCGCGGCGCGTATGCACCCTGAGCTGTCGCTCGTGTCGTACACGATCCTGTCCCACCTGGAGGAGCGGCAGGGCTGCCGGGCCACCGATCTCGCCGCGCACTACATGCTCGACAAGTCCACCGTGAGCCGCCAGGTCGCGGCGCTGGAGAAGATGGGCTTCATCGAGCGCCGGGTGGACGAGAGCGACCACCGGGTGCAGCTGCTGCACCTGGCGCCCGGCGGCGAGGAGATCCTCGCCTCGGCCCGCTCCAGCCGCCAGGAGTCGATCCAGGCCCGGCTCGCCGACTGGGACCCCGAGGACCTCGCGCGCTTCGCCTCCTACCTGGTCCGCTACAACGCGGACGCCGCCGCACACCCGTGAGCCCCGCCCGCCGCCCGGTGCACGGGCGGCGCGGCGGGGCTCGTGGTACGTCGGCGGGTGCCTACGCCGGGCGTCCGCTGCTACGTCAGGGGTCGGCGTACGTCAGAAAACGGGCGTACGTCAGAGGTCGGCGTACGTCAGAGGTTGACGCCGAAGTCCTGCGCGATGCCGCGCAGGCCGGAGGCGTACCCCTGGCCGACCGCGCGGAACTTCCACTCCGCGCCGTTGCGGTACAGCTCGCCGAAGACCATGGCGGTCTCGGTCGAGGCGTCCTCGGTCAGGTCGTAGCGGGCGATCTCCGTGCCGCCGGCCTGGTTGACGACCCGGATGAAGGCGTTGCGCACCTGGCCGAAGCTCTGCTGGCGCGTCTCGCCGTCGTAGATCGAGACCGGGAAGACGATCTTGTCGACCTCGGCGGGGACGGCGGCCAGGTTGACGTTGATCGCCTCGTCGTCGCCCTCGCCCTCACCGGTGAGGTTGTCGCCGGTGTGCTCGACCGAGCCGTCGGGGCTCTTGAGGTTGTTGAAGAAGACGAAGTGCTTGTCGGACACGACCTTGCCGGAGGCGTCGAGCAGCAGCGCGCTCGCGTCGAGGTCAAAGTCCGTGCCGGTGGTCGTACGGACGTCCCAGCCCAGGCCGACGGTGACCGCCGTGAGTCCGGGGGCCTCCTTCGTCAGTGAGACATTGCCGCCTTTGGAAAGGCTGACACCCATGATGGATCTCCCTGCTCATTCCGGCGCGGGCCGCGCCACTTGACGATTCCTTTGCCCAATGGGTCCAACGGACACCACAGTGCCCCGGTTCCCCGCACCCTGCCAGCTATCCGCACCCGGCGTGCCGCCGGGGTCCCCCATGAGCCGGTCCCGGGGTCCTTACGGGCCGGGGTCCTCACGGGCCGGGGCCCCGCGTCAGTCGGCCGGGAGGCGGGCGGCGACCTGGCCGCGGGCCCACTCGGCCCACTCCTGCTGCATGGCGGTCAGCCGCAGGCCGTAGGCGAGGGCGAGCCGGCCGTAGACGGAGATCTGGTCGTCGCCCCAGTCCACCGACGCTTCGAGCCCTTCCAGCTCCTCGTGCTCGGCGGCGGCGCGGTCCGCCTCCAGGCTGAGGTAGGTGATCGCCTCGACCCGGGAGAGGACGCCGAGGAAGAAGACCCGCAGCAGCGTCTCGCTGCGCCGGGTGCGGTCCGGCCGGGTGTCGATCAGCCAGCTGCGCAGCTCGGCCAGGCCCGACTCGGTGATGGCGTATTCCTTACGGCCGCGCGGGCCCTCGGCCGCCACCTCCAGCAGGCCGGCGCCGGCGAGCTTGCCCAGCTCGCCGTAGACCTGGCTCTGCGTGGCCGGCCAGACGTTGGCGAGCGAGGAGTCGAACAGCTTCATCAGGTCGTAGCCGCTGGCCGTGCGATCGGCGAGCAGTCCGAGAACCGCGTGGCGAAGGCTCATGGCACATCATCGTACCTTCCAGTCTCGACAGGTCAACCCTTGACCTTCCACTCTCGACATGTCAGAGTTGGAATACGGCAGCACGCCGGACACACCGACGGCCCGTGGCGCATCCGCACTCGTACTCGCGTCCGACCGCGCCCGGGCCTCTACCGAGGGGGAAAGATGAACTACCTGCGCGGCTTCGTCCCGTGGATCGCCTTCGCCGCCGTCTCGCCGGCCGGCTGGCAGTGGGGTGCGCTGGCCGGCCTGCTGCTGGGGCTGCACCGGGTGGTGCAGGACCGCAGGGCGGGCGTCGCCGCGCAGGCGCTGATCCTGGAGCACAGCACGGTCGTCTGGTTCGCCGCGCTGACCGCCTTCTCCTTCGCCCGCGGCGACAGCCCCGTGCAGCACTACACCGGCGCGCTCTCCCTCGGCTGGCTCGCACTGACCGCCTGGGCCGGGCTGGCGCTGCACCGCCCCTTCACCCTGGGCATAGCCCGCCGCCAGACCCCGCCCGAGCTGTGGGAGAACCCGGTGTTCCTGCGGGTCAACGTGGTGCTGACCACCGCGTGGGCCGCCGCCTTCACCGTCACCGCCGCGCTCCTTGCGGGGGCGAGCGCCGCCCACCTCGGCTCCGCGGTGTCCGTCCCGCTCCAGATAGCCGGCTTCGCCGTCCCCGCGGTCTTCACCGCCCGCTACCCCGAGCGCGTCCGCGCCCGCCTGGCCTGACGCCCCGACCTGTACGCCGGGTCGGACGCCTCCGGCCCGGCAACCCCGTCCGGGCACGCGAAAACCCCCGCCCCGGATCTCTCCGGAACGGGGGCCTCACATGGTGCGCGAGGGGGGAGTTGAACCCCCACGCCCTTTCGGGCACTGGAACCTGAATCCAGCGCGTCTGCCTATTCCGCCACCCGCGCATGGGTGCTGTCGTTCGATGCTCACACATCCGGTGGACTGTTCGGTCCGGGTGAGGTGGAGCGCCTTCCGACATGCAGAAGATTAGCACGGGCCATGGGGTGGAATCACATCCGTTTGGCCCCGGCCGGACCGGGGGTGAACGGGGCGGAGGGAGGGAAGTGACAGGTTGCGGGGAGACGGCACGGGGGTACGCGGTGGTGCGGGACACTGGGGGGACTGGGCACGGAGCCGGACCTACCATCGCTGTGGCGGGGCAAGGGGAAGTGCGGGCGTGTGAGGGTTGACACTGCCTCTGTCCAGCGCGTCCGGGGAACCACTGGTTTTTCCCGAGCGTGGATACGATCAGTAAGCAGTATCGGATTCGACTCGGAGGAAGGCCCGAGGAGGGAGGTGCCCCGTGGGAGTGATGAAGCGCTTTGAGCAGCGGCTCGAAGGCCTGGTGAACGGCACCTTCGCCAAGGTGTTCAAGAGCGAGGTGCAGCCCGTCGAGATCGCCGGCGCACTGCAGCGCGAGTGCGACAACAACGCCACGATCTGGAACCGGGACCGCACGGTCGTCCCCAACGACTTCATCGTGGAGTTGAGCACCCCCGACTTCGAGCGGCTGAGCCCGTACGCGATCCAGCTGGGCGACGAACTGGCCGGCATGGTCAGGGACTACGCCAAGCAGCAGCGCTACACCTTCATGGGCACCATCAAGGTGCACCTGGAGCGGGCCGCCGACCTCGACACCGGGCTCTACCGGGTGCGCAGCCGCACCCTGGCGTCCAGCGAGTCGCAGCACCAGCAGCCGCAGTTCCCGCAGGGGCAGCAGCAGGGCTACCAGGCGCCCTACGCGCAGGCCCCGCAGGGCTATCCGCAGCCGCACGCGGGTTACCCGCCGGCCGGCGGGCAGCCCGTCCCGCACGGCGCCGGCCCGCAGCGCCCGGCCGGCCCGCCGCCGATGCCCGCGGCCCCGCCGCCCGCCGGAGCCCGGCCGCCCGCGGCGGTCACCCGGCTGCCCGGCACCGCGCTGCCGCCCGGGGCACCCGGCGCGTCGCTGCGGCGCTGGATCGAGATCAACGGGGTCCGGCACCAGATCTCCAAGCAGACCCTCGTCCTCGGCCGCTCCACCGAGGCCGACGTGCGGGTGGACGACCCGGGCGTATCGCGCAAACACTGCGAGATCCGGGTCGGCATGCCCTCGCTCGTGCAGGACCTCGGGTCGACAAACGGCATTGTGGTGGACGGGCAGCACACCCAGCGCGCTACGCTCCGCGACGGCTCCCGCATTGTCGTGGGGAGCACCACCATCGTCTACCGGCAAGCCGAAGGGTGAAGCGGGGCCAATGTCAGAGCTGACCCTGACGGTCATGCGGTTGGGTTTCCTCGCCGTTCTGTGGCTGTTCGTGATCGTCGCGGTGCAGGTCATCCGCAGCGACCTCTTCGGGACCCGGGTGACCCAGCGAGCGGGCCGCCGGGACGCCGCCGCGCGGCCCCCGCAGCAGCGCCAGCAGGCCGCGCAGGACCGGCGCGGCCAGCAGCAACCGGCGCAGAGCAGCCGGCAGCGCCGCGGCGCGCCCACCAAGCTGGTGGTCGCCGAGGGGTCGCTGGCCGGCACGACGGTGGCCCTCCAGGGCCAGACCATCACGCTCGGCCGGGCGCACGACTCGACCATCGTCCTCGACGACGACTACGCGTCCAGCCGGCATGCCAGGATCTACCCGGACCGCGACGGCCAGTGGATCGTCGAGGACCTGGGATCCACCAACGGCACCTATCTCGACCGGAACCGGCTCACCACGCCCACGCCGGTCCCGCTGGGTGCGCCGATCCGCATCGGCAAGACCGTCATCGAGCTGCGGAAGTAGTCGCACAATGGGCGAGCGGAGCCACGACGCGCGAGCGAGAGGGTGGGCAGCGTGCGGATGTACCCGGAGCCGACGGGGGAGGTGCGCATGTCTCTGAGCCTGCGTTTCGCCGCCGGTTCGCACAAGGGCATGATCCGCGAGGGGAACGAGGACTCCGGCTACGCCGGCCCCCGTCTGCTCGCGATCGCCGACGGCATGGGCGGCCAGGCCGCCGGTGAGGTCGCCTCGTCCGAGGTGATCTCCACCATTGTCTCGCTCGACGACGACATTCCCGGTTCCGACATCCTGACCTCGCTCGGCTCGGCGGTGCAGCGCGCCAACGACCAGCTGCTCCAGATGGTCCAGGAGGACCCGCAGCTCGAAGGCATGGGCACCACGCTGACCGCCCTGCTGTGGACGGGCCAGCGGCTCGGCCTGGTGCACGTCGGCGACTCCCGCGCGTATCTGCTGCGCGACGGTGTGCTGACCCAGATCACCCAGGACCACACGTGGGTGCAGCGGCTGGTCGACGAGGGGCGGATCACCGAGGAGGAGGCCACCACCCATCCGCAGCGCTCGCTGCTGATGCGGGCGCTGGGCAGCGGTGAGCGCGTCGAGCCGGACCTGTCGATCCGCGAGGTGCGGGTCGGCGACCGCTATCTGATCTGCTCCGACGGCCTGTCCGGCGTGGTCAGCCACCAGACGCTGGAAGACACCCTGGCCGGCTACCAGCCGCCGCACGACACGGTCCAGGAGCTGATCCAGCTCGCCCTGCGCGGCGGCGGCCCCGACAACATCACCTGCATCGTCGCCGACGTGCTCGACACCGACGACGGCGACACCCTGGCCGGCCACCTCAACGACACCCCCGTGGTCGTCGGCGCGGTCGCCGACACCCAGCTGCCGCTCAGCGACGCCCGGCACCTGCAGACCCCGGCCGGCCGGGCCGCCGAGCTCGGCCGCGCACCCCAGCAGCCGGGCCCGGCCGGTGCGTTCGGACCGCCCGGCAGCGGCGGCCCGGTGGCCGCAGCCGCCGGCGGCGCCGCACTCGGCTCCTTCGGCGAGCACCAGGACGACCTCGACAAGCCCCGCAAGAACCGCAAATGGGTCAAGCGCACGGTGATCGGTGTGGTCGTGCTCGCCGTGGTCGCCGGCGGCGGCCTGTACGGGGTGTACGCCTGGGCGCAGACGCAGTATTACGTCGGCGCCAAGGGCGACCATGTCGCGGTCTACCAGGGCATCGACCAGAAGCTGGCCTGGATCCAGCTGTCGAAGCTCCACAAGGACCGCTCCGACATCGAACTGAAGTACCTGCCGGCCTACCAGCGCGACCAGGTGCGCGACACCATCGCGCTCAGCAGCCTCGGCCAGGCCGACGACAAGGCCGACGAGCTGGCCAAGCAGGCCGCGGTCTGCAAGAAGGTCGAGACCTTCCGCACCACCACCGACCAGGCGGCCAAGGCCGCGGAGGCCGCCAAGAAGGCCGAGGACACGGTCAACGGCTCCGGCGGCGCGGCCGGCGCCCCGCTGGCCGGCCAGAAGGGCACCCCCACGACCTCGCCGACGACCAGCCCCACCACCGCGCCGAAGAAGACCACGACCACCCCGACCCCGGCCCAGACGCCGGACCTGACGCCCGACGAGCAGAAGCTGGCCCCGAACTGCACTTCGGGCCAGCAGTAACACCAGGAGGGCTCGGCTCGTCATGAGCGCCAGCAACACCACCACCATCACGTCGGTCGGCGCCCCCAACCGCCGCAACACCGAGCTCGCCCTGCTCGTCTTCGCCGTCCTGATCCCGGTGTTCGCCTACGCGAACGTCGGCCTCGCCAAGAACGGCTCGGTCCCCGCGGGCCTGCTCGGCTACGGCGTGGGGCTCGGCCTGCTGGCGGGGGTGGCGCATCTGCTGGTGCGCAAGTTCGCCCCCTACTCCGACCCGCTGATGCTGCCGATCGCGACGCTGCTCAACGGCCTCGGCCTGGTGCTGATCTGGCGGCTGGACCTGGAGCCGCTCGGGCCGGCGATGGCGCCCAAGCAGCTGATGTGGTCGACGGTCGGCGTGGCGCTGTTCATCGTCGTGCTGGTGTTCCTCAAGGACCACCGCATCCTGCAGCGCTACACGTACATCTCGATGGTCGTCGCGCTGGTCCTGCTGGTGCTCCCGGTGTTCTTCCCGCCCGTCTACGGCGCCCGCATCTGGGTCACGCTGCCCGGTATCGGCTCGCTCCAGCCGGGCGAGTTCGCCAAGATCGTCATCACGGTCTTCTTCGCGGGCTACCTGATGGTCAAGCGGGACGCGCTCGCGCTCGCCAGCCGCCGGGTGATGGGCCTGTACCTGCCGCGTGGCCGCGACCTCGGCCCGATCCTGGTGATCTGGGCGATGAGCCTGCTCATCCTGATCTTCGAGACCGACCTGGGCACGTCACTGCTCTTCTTCGGCCTCTTCGTGATCATGCTGTACGTGGCCACCGAGCGCACCAGCTGGATCGTCTTCGGCCTGCTACTCAGCTCGGCCGGCGCGGTCGCCGTCGCCTCCTCCGAGCCGCACGTCAAGGTCCGGGTCACCAACTGGCTGCACCCGCTGGCGACCGTCAACGGGGACGTCACCGAGACCGCCCAGTCCCGCTACGCCTTCGGCTCCGGCGGCCTGTTCGGCTCCGGGCTCGGCCAGGGCTACTCGCGGCTGATCGGCGGTATCGCCCCCAAGAGCGACTACATCCTGGCCACCGTCGGCGAGGAGCTGGGCCTGGCCGGGGTGATGGCGGTCCTGCTGCTGTACGGGCTGCTGATCGAGCGGGGCATACGCACCGCGCTCGCCGCCCGTGACCCGTTCGGCAAGCTGCTGGCCATCGGCCTGTCCGGCGCGTTCGCGCTCCAGGTCTTCGTGGTGGCCGGCGGGGTGACCGGGCTCATCCCGCTGACCGGCATGACGATGCCGTTCATGGCCCAGGGCGGCTCCTCGGTGATCGCCAACTGGGCGCTCGTCGCGATCCTGCTGCGGATCAGCGACACCGCGCGGCGGCCGGCCCCGAGCCCCGCGCCCTCCCCCGACGCCGAAGCGACCCAGGTGGTGCGAAGCCAGTGAACAAGCCGCTGCGACGGGTCGCGGTCTTCTGCGGCCTGCTCGTCCTCGCCCTGCTGCTGCGGGTGAACTACGTGCAGTTCGTGCAGGCCGGCCAGCTGGCCAACGACCCGAAGAACCGCCGGGTCGCGATCAACCAGTACGCCCAGCCGCGCGGCGACATCATCGTCGACGGCAAGGCGATCACCGGCCACACCGAGACCACCGGCAGCGACTTCAAGTACAAGCGCACCTACACCGACGGGGCGATGTGGGCGCCGGTCACCGGCCACGCCTCGCAGGCGTACGGCACCACGTTCCTGGAGGGCGTCGAGGACAAGTTCCTGACCGGCGACGACGACCGGCTGTTCTTCAACCGCACCATCGACCTGCTCACCGGCAAGCAGCGGCAGGGCGGCAACGTGGTGACCACGCTCAACCCCAAGGCGCAGAAGGCGGCCTTCACCGGGCTCGGCGACAAGAAGGGCGCGGTCGTCGCGCTGGACCCGCAGACCGGCGCGATCCTGGCGATGGCGAGCACCCCCTCGTACGACCCCTCGACGATCGCCGGGAACTCGCTGACCGACCAGAAGAACTGGATCGCGCTCGACAAGAAGAACAACCCCGACGACCCGACGCAGAACCGGGCGCTGCGCATCAGCTACCCGCCGGGCTCGACGTTCAAGCTGGTCACGGCCGCGGCGGCGCTGGAGAACGGGAAGTACCCCGACATCGACGCGAAGACGACCTCGCCCGACCCGTACACCCCGCAGGGCACCACCGTTCCGCTGCGGAACGAGGGGCACATCAAGTGCAAGGACGTCTCGCTGCGCGATGCGCTGAAGGTGTCCTGCAACACCGTCTTCGGCAAGCTCGGCGCCGACCTCGGTGAGAAGGCGATGCTGGACGAGGCCGAGAAGTTCGGCTTCAACAAGGAGCAGTTCGTGCCGGTGCGGGCCGCCGCGAGCAACTTCGACACCGACATGAGCACCGACAAGGTCGCCCAGTCCTCCATCGGCCAGTACGACACCGCCGCCACCCCGCTGCAGATGGCGATGGTCGCCTCGGCCATCGCCAACAACGGGGTGCTGATGCAGCCCTACGAGGTCGACAAGCTCGTGGCGCCCAACCTCAGCACCATCTCCCAGACCACGCCCAAGGAGATGAGCAAGCCGCTGTCGCCGGAGAACGCGCAGAAGCTCCAGTCGATGATGGAGACCGTGGTCAACGACGGCACCGGCAAGAACGCCAAGATCGCGGGCGTGCGGGTCGGCGGCAAGACCGGCACCGCGCAGCACGGCGTGAACAACGACAAGGCGCCCTACGCCTGGTTCGTCTCCTACGCGATGACCGACCACGGCTCCCCGGTCGCGGTCGCCGTCGTCGTCGAGGACGGCTCGGCCAACCGCGACGACATCAGCGGCGGCGGCCTCGCCGCACCGATCGCCAAGGCCGTCATGGAAGCGGTACTGAACAAGTGACCGCCCCGGTGAGACGAACGTCACGCGTGTTGCGGCGCCCGTTCACATACCGGTCGGGTATCGGCGCACCGCTCGGGCACGGCCCAGCGAGTACGGCCCGGTACCGTAGCTCCGTGCGGCGCAGCACAGGCACTGACGGACACGGGTCGCCGTGAACGTCACGATACGGGTTTGAGGAGAGGGCAGAGCTATGGAAGAGCCGCGTCGCCTCGGCGGCCGGTACGAGCTGGGCTCGGTGCTCGGCCGCGGTGGCATGGCGGAGGTGTACCTCGCGCATGACACCCGCCTCGGCCGTACCGTCGCCGTGAAGACGCTGCGGGCGGACCTCGCCCGCGACCCGTCGTTCCAGGCCCGGTTCCGCCGGGAGGCCCAGTCGGCCGCCTCGCTCAACCACCCCTCGATCGTCGCCGTGTACGACACCGGCGAGGACTACGTCGACGGCGTGTCCATCCCCTACATCGTGATGGAGTACGTCGACGGCTCGACGCTGCGCGAGCTGCTGCACTCCGGGCGCAAGCTGCTGCCCGAGCGTGCGCTGGAGATGACCGTCGGCATCCTCCAGGCGCTGGAGTACAGCCACCGCGCCGGCATCGTCCACCGCGACATCAAGCCGGCCAACGTGATGCTGACCCGCACGGGCCAGGTCAAGGTCATGGACTTCGGCATCGCCCGCGCGATGGGCGACGCCGGCATGACGATGACGCAGACCGCGGCCGTGATCGGCACCGCGCAGTACCTGTCGCCCGAGCAGGCCAAGGGCGAGCAGGTCGACGCCCGCTCCGACCTGTACTCCACCGGCTGCCTGCTCTACGAGCTGCTGACGGTACGGCCGCCGTTCGTCGGGGACTCCCCCGTCGCGGTGGCCTACCAGCACGTACGCGAGGACCCGCAGCCGCCGTCGATCTTCGACCCCGAGGTCACCCCGGCGATGGACGCGATCGTCCTCAAGGCGCTGACCAAGGACCCGGACTACCGCTACCAGACCGCCGACGAGATGCGCGCCGACATCGAGGCCGCGCTGGACGGGCAGCCGGTCGCCGCGGCCGTCGCGATGGGCGCGGCCGGCTACGGCTACCCGCACGCGTACGCCGACGGCGCCGCGACCACCGCGCTGCCGCCGCAGGCCGACCCGCGCACCTCGATGCTGCCGCCGTCCCGCGACGACGACGGCGGCTACGGCTACGACGAGCGGCCCGACCGGCGCCGGCAGAAGAAGGGCGGCAGCACCTCGACCGTCCTGCTGGTGGTCGCCGCGGTGCTGGTGCTCATCGGCGCGATCTTCCTCGGCAAGGCGCTGTTCGGCCCCAAGGGCGCGAACTCCGACGCCAAGGTGCCCAACTTCGTCGGCAAGACCCTCGACGAGGCGACGACGACCGGCTCCAACGTCGACCTGAAGATCGTCAAGGGCGCCCCGGCCTACTGCGACGCGGTCGAGAAGGACCTGATCTGCTCGCAGACCCCGGCCGCGAACTCCGCGATCCCGTCCGACAAGACGGTCACCGTGGTGCTGTCGAAGGGCTCGGCGCCGGTGGACGTGCCGGACGTGCGCAACGACACGTACGACGCCGCGCAGACCGAGCTGACCAACGCCGGCTTCCAGGTCAAGCGGGTGGAGCAGGAGTCCACGACCAAGGAGGAGAATACCGTCCTCAGCCAGGACCCCAAGCCCGGCACGAAGGCGGTCAAGGGCACGGTCATCACGCTGACGGTCGCGGTGCAGCCGGAGAAGATCGACGTCCCGGACCTGACCCGCTACCCGGAGCAGGGCGCCAAGAGCGAGCTGCAGAAGGACGGCTTCACCAACGTCCACACCACGCAGCAGTCCTCGGACGACCCGAACTTCCCGGCCGGCACGGTCATCAGCCAGACCCCGCAGGGCGGCAGCCAGGCGGCCAAGGACGACCCGATCAACCTGGTCATCTCCAGCGGCCCCTCGCAGCAGAGCCAGCAGCCCCCGGCGAGCGGCCAGATGCCCACCGTGCAGTTCCACAAGCTCAGCGAGGTCCGCGACCAGCTCAACCAGATGAACCTCGGCCTGAACATCGTGGTCGTCAACGGCGGTCCCGAGGACGGCAACGCCCGGGTGGTCAACAGCAACCCGCCGGCGGGCGCGCAGCTCACCCAGGGCCAGACGATCCAGCTGCAGACCATCGGCGGCGGCGGGGGCAACGGGGGCTGACCCGCGCGGGGGCCGGCCCGGGACACCCCGGGACCCGCCCCGTACGGCATCGAGGGCGCCGCCGTCCGGACTAGCGCAGTTCGGGCGGCGGCGTCCTTTGCGCGTCCACCTTCTGCGTGCGCACCAGCTCACCCCACACGATGTAGCGGTAGCGCGAGGTGTAGACGGGGGTGCAGGTCGTCAGGGTGATGTAGCGGCCGGGCTTGGTGCGGCCGGACTCCTTGGGGACCTGGTCGGTCACGGCGACGTTGTACTTCGACGTCTGGTCGAGGACCTTGTAGACCTTGTAGACGTACCAGGTGTCCTTGGATTCGAAGACGATCGGGTCACCGGTGTGGATCTTGTTGATGTTGTGGAACTTCGCGCCGTGCCCGTCGCGGTGCGCGGCGAGCGTGAAGTTGCCGGTGGTGTCCCACGGCATGGCCGAGGGCGTGGGCTTGGTGTAGTAGCCGGCGACGCCCTCGTTGAGCACCTTGGTGGAGGTGCCCTTCTTGACCAGCACCTCGTAGTTCCTGCCCATCGCCGGGACGTGCAGGAAACCTATGCCGTCCGCGGTGTCCAGGCCGCGCGCGGGGGTGCCGGGCGGCTGGTTGTCCCACTGCTGCCGGATCTGCTGGCTCTCCTTCGCCTCGTGCCGGTCGGCCAGCACATTGGTCCACCACAGCGAGTAGACGACGAAGAGGGCCAGGACCAGACCCGCGGTGATCAGCAACTCGCCGATGACGCTGATGACGGAGGCCGCGGTGCTGCGCGGGCGCGCACCCTCAGGCTGACTACCGCCGCCGCCCCCACCGCCGCCTTCGCCGTCTCCGTCCGGGTTGGTCGTGCCGGTCGTCGTGGTCGTCACGCTGTTCAGCTCTCCGTCCGGTGGCGCTGCTGGCGAGGGGGTCCCCGTGGCCGGGGGTGGGTCGCGGACCGGTCGGTCAGCCGCCGCTGACGAGCGCGTCCGGCTTGCCCTTGCTGCGCGGCCGTTCCTCGACAAGTTTGCCCCACACGATCAGCCGGTTGGTGCTGGTGAACTCGGGGGTGCAGGTGGTGAGGGTGAGGTAGCGGCCGGGCTGGGTGAAGCCCGACCCGTCCGGGATCGGCTTGAGCACGCTGATGTTGGACGGCGGGGTGCTCGCGAGCGAACTGGTGATCTGGTACGTGTAGTACTCGCTCGCCGTCTCGACCACGACCTTGTCGCCCGGGGCGAGGTGGTTGATGTAGCGGAACGGCTCACCGTGGGTGTTGCGGTGCGCGGCGACCGCGAAGTTGCCGGTCTTGTCCCAGGGCATCGCGGTGTTCAGGGAGCCGTCGTAGTGGCCGATCATGCCCTTGTCGAGCACGTTGTGCTTGGACACGCCCTCGGCGATGGGCGCCTTGACGTCCAGCTTGGGGATGTACATGATCGCGAAGCCCTGGCCGGGCTCGAAGGTGCCGGGCACCCGGTTGGGGTCGGCGGACTCGCTGTCCCACTGGTGCTGGAGGTTGTTGGCGGCGCCGTTGGCCTGCTGGTGCGCGCGGACGTTGGTCCACCACAGCTGGTAGGTCACGAAGAGCAGCATCAGGACGCCGACGGTGATGAAGAGCTCGCCGACGACCCGGCTGGCGATGACCGCGGGGCTGTCCTTGGCGGCCCTGGCGGCCCGTCTGGCCTCCACCCGGCTCAGCGGCGCCCCCGTGCCCTCCGCCGCCCCGCTCCGGCCCTGAGCACCCCCTGCGGGGCCACCCTGCCCCCGCGCCCGGTGTCCCCCACCCTGCCGCGCCGCCTTCCGCCGCGCCGCCCGCCCCCCGTCCGCGGGCACGAGCGGCACGACGGGCGCAGCTTCCTCGTACGGTACGGGCGCGGGTTCGTCGTACGGTACGGGTTCGGGCTCCGCCTGCGGCTCGGTGATCACCGGCATCCGCGCGGTCTGGTCGAGCTCCGCCTCAAGCGGTACGGGCTCCTCGTACGGTACGGGCGCGGGCTCCGGTTCCGGCTCGGCCGGCTGCGGGGGGCTGAACCACGGGGAGGGCGGCGGCTCGGGGGCGGCCTGCGGCTCGGGATAGGACGGCTCCGGCTCCGGGTACGGCTCCTCGAACGCCTCCTCGACGTACGCCTCCTCGACGTACGGCTCGGGCGGCGGCTCCTCCTGGACGGCCGGCGGGCGGCCGGGCAGCGGGTCGTTGAGGGGATCGTCGAGCTGCTCGACGACAGCTTTGAACTGCCCGGTGTTCTCGTACGACATCGGGCCGTCCGCGGGGCGCTCCGGGCGGAGCGTGGTCACGCCCCCGCCCTCCCGACGACCGGTGCGAGCCCCTGCGAGCGGTCCCGGGCGCCGGCGTCGCCGCATTCGGCGAGCCAGTTCGCCAGCATCAGGTGACCCCATTCGGTGAGCACCGACTCGGGGTGGAACTGCACGCCCTCGACGGGTGCGTCCCGGTGCCGCAGGCCCATGATGATCCCGCTGTCGGTCCACGCGGTGACCTGGAGCTCGTCGGGCAGCGTGGCGCCCTCGACGGCGAGCGAGTGGTAGCGCGTGGCGGTGAAGGGCGTGGGCAGCCCGGCGAAGACACCGGCTCCCTCGTGCGTCACCAGCGAGGTCTTGCCGTGCAGCAGCTCGGGCGCCCGGTCGACGACGCCGCCGTAGGCGACCGCGATGGACTGCACACCCAGGCAGACACCGAAGACGGGCACCGCGGTTTCCGCGCAGTGCCGCACCATGTCGACGCACACGCCGGCCTCTTCCGGCGTGCCGGGGCCGGGGGAGAGCAGCACGCCGTCGAAGCCGTCCTGCGCGTGCTCGGGGCGGACCTCGTCGTTGCGCAGCACCTCGCACTCGGCGCCGAGCTGGTACAGGTACTGCACCAGGTTGAAGACGAAGCTGTCGTAGTTGTCGACCACGAGAATGCGTGTGCTCATCGGACTGCGGCCATCCCGTTGTCGACGGTGACGTCGTTGAACGGCAGCAGCGGCTCCGCCCAGGGGAAGACGTACTGGAAGAGGAGGTAGACGACGGCAAGCACCATCACCAGGCTGATCAGCGCCCTCATCCACGCGTTGCCCGGCAGATGTCGCCAGATCCAGCCGTACATGCGGTCCCTTCCTTCCGGCTCCCCGCAACAGAGTAAGGGGAGATCGCCCGGAGTGGGTTGGTAGCCGGACAAAGCTTCGTCATCGCTTCACCTGGGCGTCCTGCGGCCAGGAGCCCGTGGCCCGGCGGGATTTCAGGGCTGTTCCACAGGCTGTGCATAGGTCAGGCCCGTGGAGCCCGCGTACGCCGGCAGGGTGGTGCTGCGGCTGGTGGTGACCTTCCAGCCCAGGCCGTACGCGTCCACGTACTGGAGGTAGTTCCGGATCGAGGAGCTGGTGTCCAGGGCCTGGCGCAGTTTGCCCTGGTCGCCGACCGCGGTGATGCGGTAGGGCGGCGAGTAGACCCGGCCCTGGAGGATCAGGGTGTTGCCGACGCAGCGCACCGCGCTGGTGGAGATCAGCCGCTGGTCCATGACGCGGATGCCGCGGGCGCCGCCCTGCCACAGGGCGTTCACCACGGCTTGCAGGTCCTGCTGGTGGATGACCAGGTCGTTGGGCTGCGGGTCGGGGACGCCGGGGATGAGCGGGGTGGCGTCCGGCGGGGCGTCGTCGAGGGTGACCTCCAGGGCCGGGCCGGTGAGCGCGGTGGTGCCGGCGTCCTTGGCCAGCGCGTCGATCCTGGCCTGCTCGGCGGCGCTGAGGCCGCTGCCCTGCCGGGTGAGCTTGTCGACGTCGTCGCGCACCCCGCCGAGCTGGTTCTCCAGCTGCTCGTTGTGGGCGTTCTTGGTGCGGATGGTGTCCGACAGCTTCGGCAGCGGGTCGTCGCTGCGGATGTCCACGCCCTTGGCGGTGTCGAAACTCATCCAGAAGATGAGCCCGGCGAGCGCGAAGACTCCCGCGCTCGCCACGCGCAGCGCTACGGTGCGGGAGACAGCGCGGGGGGAGGGGGTGGGTGAGCTTCCACCGGGATCCGTCGCCACCGTACTCTGTCTCCTTACAAGCAGATGAAGCACTACGCTAACGGACGTCCGGCGGCGGCAGGATCCCTCGCCGGCGGCCGGCGGCGCCACCCCATACCCGCCAGGACCGCCCCGTACCCGCGCGGTTACGCAGCGCATCGACAGGAGATTCCCTCGTGCCGAAGTCACGGATCCGCAAGAAGGCCGACTTCACCCCGCCCCCCGCGAAGGCGGCCACCGCCATAAAGCTCGGCAACCGCTCCTGGGTCGCCCCGCTGATGCTGGCCTTCTTCGTGGTGGGTCTCGCGTGGATCGTGCTGTTCTACGTCACCCAGGGCGACCTGCCGGTGGACGCGCTCGGCAACTGGAACATCGTGGTGGGCTTCGGCTTCATCGCGGGCGGCTTCGTCGTCTCCACACAGTGGAAGTAGTGGGTGGCACGAGTTGTCCACACGGTTATCCACAGTGGGGAAAAGGTCGGAAGATCTGTGGATAACCTCTACGGGGTTGACGCCGGTACGACCGGTGGCCGCTGCTGACGGCCACCGGTCGTTTGCTGTCCTGACACTCAACCGCCGCGATCTTCCCGGGAAAACCGGGACAATACGGGTACGTCCGTGCGGTGCACAGGCTCTGCACACGGGCTGTGCACAACTCGCACAGGATCCCCTACCCGCTGTGGATAACGTGTGATCAACGCCAGCGGTTACGGCCCTCAGGACGTGACCTGCACCACAGCGATCACATTGAGCACCACCGCGAGCACCGCCACCCCCGCGGCCGTCCCCCACTGCACCAGCTGCCGCCGGTCCCGGGGCGCGTAGGCCATCCCGATCGCCACCGCGACACCCGCGACCAGACCTCCGAGATGCGCCTGCCAGCTCACGTGCGCCCAGGTGAAGGTGAAGAAGATGTTGAGCGCCAGCAGGATGAAGATGAAGCGCATGTCCTGGTTGAGCCGCTTGAGCAGCACCGCGAAGGCGCCGAAGAGCCCGAAGATCGCCCCCGAGGCGCCGATGGTGTTGACGTCCGGGGAGATCAGCAGCACCGAGGCGCTGGCGGCCAGCGCGGAGACCACGTAGACCGCGACATAGCGGCTGCGGCCGAGCAGCCGCTCCAGCGGGCCGCCGATCCACCACAGCGACAGCATGTTGAACAGGATGTGCGTCGGGGGGAACGTGCGCTCGTGCACGAAGGCCGAGGTGATCACGCGGTACCACTCGCCGTCGGCGACACCGACGCACTGGTGCACCGGATAGCCCTTGGGCGTGCAGGCCGCGAACAGCCCGAGGTCGGTGACGACCCGGTCGCCGCCCGCCAGCTCCAGCAGGAAGACGGCGATGTTGAGCGCGATGAGGACCTTGGTGACCAGGAACGGGTCGCGGGTCACCACCCCGCCGGCCACCGTGCGCTGCCGGGGCGCGCCGGCCGAGCCCTGCCGTACGCACTGCGGGCACTGGAAGCCGACGGAGGCCGTGATCATGCACTGCGGGCAGATCGGCCGCTCGCACCGGGTGCAGCGTATGCCGGTCTCCCGGTCCGGATGCCGGTAGCAGCAGACCGCCTGGTCCATGAGTCCACTCCCCTGTCGCGGCCCCGGGGGCACGGTGCCCTGACGTGATGACGCCCCGCCCGCTATACGTGCGGGCGGGGCGCTGCGTTCCCGTGGAAGGTTACGTCAGGAGCGCTTGTCGACCACGACCGTCTGGATGACCACGTCCTCCAGCGGGCGGTCGGTGCGCGGGTTGGCGGGGCTGCTGATGATCGCGTCGACGACCTTCTTGCTGGCCTCGTCCGCGACCTCGCCGAAGATGGTGTGCTTGCGGGTCAGCCAGGTGGTGGGGGCGACCGTGATGAAGAACTGCGAGCCGTTGGTGTGCGGGCCGGCGTTGGCCATCGCCACCAGGTACGGCTTGTCGAAGGCGAGGTCGGGGTGGAACTCGTCGGCGAACTCGTAGCCCGGGCCACCCGTGCCGTTCCCCAGCGGGTCACCGCCCTGGATCATGAAGCCGGAGATGACCCGGTGGAAGACCGTTCCGTCGTAGAGGCGGTCGTGCGAGGCCTTGCCGGTCCGCGGGTCGGTCCACTCGCGGGTGCCCTCGGCGAGCCCGACGAAGTTGGCCACGGTCTTGGGGGCGTGGTTCGGCAGCAGCCGGATGACGATGTCGCCCTGGTTGGTCTTCAAGGTGGCGTAGAGCTGCTCGGCCACGGTCTACCTTCCATCGATGTCGGTGACAGGGACCGATCCTCGCACGCCGTGGCGCGGCGCGCGGGCTTCCCCCGTACTCCGCGACCGCGACCGCGCGGCAATCGGGCCGACTGACCCGGATGCGCGTCCGCACATGCCGTACCCGCGGTCGGCGGGCATGATTTCAAACCGGGTGGAAAGGCGAAATCCGTACGCCACCGAGGAGGAGGTTCACGTGACCCGCATCGACAGCGTGCGCAGCGCGGCCGACATGACGAAGGACGGTGTGCGGCACGCCGCGGAGGTGGCTGCGCCGTACGCGAGCACCGCACGGGACGAGGCCGCGCGGTACGCACAGCAGGCCGGCGTCTACGCCCAGCAGGCCGGGACCGCGGCCCGGCGCGCCTACGACGCCAAGCTCGCCGCACAGGTGAAGCAGGCGCGCGAGCAGGCCTGGGCGGCGGTGCCGCCGAAGGCCGCGGGCGCGGTGGAGACCGCCGCCCGGCGCACCATCGACAGCGCCCGCACCGCCACCGACTACGCCGCGCCCAAGGTGAACTCGGCGGTCGCGGCGACCCGGGCGGTCGCCGTGCCGGTGACCAACGAGGCGCTGGTGCGCGGCATGGCCGCCGTGCACGCGCTGCGCGGCCAGGTGACGGCCGCCGACATCGACCGGCTGGTACGCAAGCGCGTCCGCCGGCAGCAGACCGCCCGCGCCTTCCGCACCCTGGTGCTCGCCGGGGTCGCCGGCGGCGCCGTCTACGCGGCCTGGCGCTGGTGGAGCGCGCAGGCCAACCCGGACTGGCTGGTGGAGCCCAGCGAGGCGACCGAGGCGCCGGAGTCCGCCGACCGGATCAGCGGCACGAGCACGCTCACCGTGGTGGACCCGCTGGACGCCCCGGCGTCCTCGCTGAACGGCGACGGCGGCGCCCACGTCGACCGGGTGGACGGCTCCGGGCTCGACTCGGACGTCGAGGCCTACCCCGAGGACGACGAGAACCCGGGCCGCGACGGCGCCTGATCTCTGCCGGGGCCGTCTCGTACGGCCCGGGGTACGGCGGCGGCGCCGGCGTACCCCGCCCGCAGGACCAGCCCGGCCCCGCACCCCCTGGTCGGAGGGGGTGCGGGGCCGGGCTCCTGTGGCCGCGGGCGGCTCATGGCGGCGCTCGTCGGCGCTCGTCGGCGCTTGCCGCCTGCGGGGGCGGGGCGTCAGGCCGCGTCCGGCGCCGGGTCGGTCAGGACGGCCGGCACGTTCCGCAGGGTGACCAGCGCGGTGACCGCGCCGGCCAGCATCAGCGCGCCGCCGATCAGCGTCGTGGTGTGCAGGCTGTGGGTGAAGGCCTCCCGTGCGGCGTCCACGAGCTGGTGCCCCAGGCCGCCGGTCATGTGGCGGCCGGTCTCGACGCCGCCGCTGACCGACTCGCGGGCCGCGCCGGCCTGCTCGGGCGTCAGGCCCTTGGGCAGCGTCAGGTCGCTACGGTAGTAGGCGCTGAGGACCGAGCCGAGGATCGCGATGCCCAGCGCGCCGCCCAGCTCCATCGCCGTCTCCGAGATCGCCGCGGCGGCGCCGGTCCTGGTGGCCGGGGCGCTCGCCAGGATGGTGTCGGCGGTCACGGCGAAGGTCAGCATCAGGCCGGCGCCGTTGATGACGACCACCGGCAGCAGCTCCCAGTACGCGGTGTGCGGCGTCGCCATCCCCAGGCCCACCGTGCTCACGCCCATCAGCACCAGCCCCGCGGCGACGGTACGGGCCCGGCCGATGAGCGGGATCAGCGCGCCGGCGGCCGGCGCGACGGCGGCGGCGGCCAGCGGGCCGGGCAGCACCGCCAGGCCCGCGGTCAGCGGCGACCAGCCGCGCACCTCCTGGAAGTACAGCGAGAAGCCCAGCGACAGCACGGTCGAGGCGAACATCGTCACGACGTTGGCGCCGATCGCGCCGGAGAAGGCGGGGTTGCGGAACAGGCGCAGTTCCAGCAGCGGTTCGGCGAGCGTGGTCTGGCGGCGCAGGAAGGCGCCCAGCAGCGCGACGCCCAGGCCCGCGGAGATCCACACCGCCGGCTCGGCGACCCCGTCACGGGCGGCGGTCTTGATCGCGTAGATGACGCCGAACATGCCCAGCACCGACAGCGGCACGCTCACCCAGTCCAGCCGGCCCGGGCGCGGGTTGCGGCTCTCCGGCAGGATCACCGCGCCGGCCACCAGCACCAGCGCCATGACGGGCACGTTGACCAGGAAGACCGAGCCCCACCAGAAGTGGTCGAGCAGCAGCCCGCCGACGACCGGGCCGAGCGCGAAGCTGGCCGCGCCGACACCGCCGGAGATGCCGACCGCGGTGGTGCGCTCCTTGGGGTCGGTGAAGGTGGCCCGCACCAGCGACAGCGTGGACGGCATGATCGTGGCGCCGGCCATGCCGAGCAGCGCGCGGGCGGCGATCAGCGTCTCGGCGCTGTTGGCGTAGGCGGTCAGCGCGGAGGCGGCGCCGAAGGCCGCCACGCCCATCAGCAGCAGCTTCTTGCGGCCGATGCGGTCGCCGACGTTGCCGGCGACGATCAGCAGGCCGCCCAGCACGAAGCCGTAGACGTCCACGATCCACAGCAGCTGGGTGGCGGAGGGGGCGAGCTGGGCGGAGAGCGAGGGCACGGCGTAGTTCAGGACGCTGGTGTCGATGCCGAGCAGCGCGGAGGCGACGCTGCAGATCGCCAGGACGGCCCAGCGCCGCCCGCTCTTCCCGCCCGCGGCCGGTGCGCCGGTGGTGTCGTACTTCGTTGTCGTCGTCATGTCCCGCAGCGTGCTCGCCGCCGCTGACCGCCCGCGCACCGCGCGCTGACCGCGTACGCACCGCCCGCGCACCGCCTGCCGGCTGCTCGTGCGCGGTGTTCCTCGGCCGGGTCGGCCGGCGGCGTTCAGGGTCAGCGGGTCGACGTACCGGGTCAGCCGGTGACGTACCCGGTCAGCAGGTCGACGGCGGCGGCGCGGTCGAGGGCGGCGGCCTCCGCGACGGCCGCGGCGCAGTCCGCCGCGCCGAGTGCCGTACGGGCGTCCCGGCGGGCGGCTGCCGCGTCGGGACCGGTGGCGCGGTCGCCGCGCAGCGCCTCGGCGGCGCCGAGCAGCCCGGCGGCCCGCCGCGGCTCACCGTCCAGCAGGGCGAGGGCGGCGGCGGCCTCGGCGACGGCCGCGGCGTTCTCCGCCGCGGCCCGCAGCACCTCGGGGTCGAAGGTCGCCGCCTCGCGCAGGCAGGCCCGGGCGCGTACCGGATCGCCCTCGGCGACGGCGATCCGGCCGAGCGCCACCTGGACCGTGCAGCGGCTCGCATTGCCGGCGAACCAGCCGGTGGGGCATTCGGCGAGCGCCTGCTCGGCGAACGCGCGGGCGGCCGGCAGGTCGCCGCGCAGCCGCGCGAGGTCGGCGAGGCCCGCGTGCGCGAGCGCCAGGCTCTCCGGCGCCCCGGCCCGCCGGGACAGCGCGACGGCCCGCTCGCCGTCCTCCTGCGCGCCCGCGAGGTCCCCGGCGCGCAGCCGGGAGGCGGCGCGGTGGGTGAGCAGGTCGGCGACGTCGAGCGCGGAGTCCAGCTCCTCGGCGAGCACCAGCGCGTCGGCGTTGAGCGCCACCGCCCGCTCCAGGTCGCCCTCCCGGTCGGCGAGGTCCGCGAGTAGGTGCTGGCAGGTGATCATCCCCCAGCGGTCGCCCTGGCGGCGGAAGCCCGCGAGCGCCTCCTCGCCGGCGATGCGGGCCAGTGCGGCGTCGCGGTGCGTCAGCCACGCCTGGAAGCCGTCGCCGAGCCGGGCGAGCGCGTCGTACCAGGGGTCGTTGCGGGCGGCGAGCGTCGCCTCGACGTCGGCGAGCGTCTGCGGATCGTACGCGGGCACTCCGGCGAAGGGCGCCCACAGCAGCGTGAGGACGGGGTAGCGGCGGGCCACGCGGTACATCCCGTCGACGATGGTGGTGGCCTCGGCCACGTGCGCGGTGTAGTCGGCGGTCTTGGTCAGCGCGCTGACCACGGCGAGCACGCACAGCACGTACTCCTCCTCCAGCCCCTGCGGTGCGTGCGGCCCGAGCGCCGCGAGCACCTGGCGGGCGGGCCCGACGCCCTCGTAGCGCACACCGCGCAGCAGCCAGTAGGAGGAGAGCACGGCGATCAGCCGCATGGCGCGGGGGATGTCGCCGGCGTCGAGGGTGCGGTGCAGGGCGGCCTGCAGGTTGTCGCGCTCGTCGGAGAGCCGTCGCAGCCACTCCAGCTGCTCGGGCCCGCGCAGGTGCGGGTCGGCGGCCGTCGCGAAGTCCAGGAAGTGGCCCGCGTGGACGCCGTACGTCCGCTCGGTCTCCCCGGCCTCGGCCAGCCGCTCGGCGCCGTACGCGCGGATGGACTCCAGCATCCGGTAGCGCACCCCGCGCCCGCCCTCGGTGTGCTGGGCCACCACCAGGGACTTCTCCACCAGCGCGGCCATCAGGTCCAGCACGTCGTCCGGCTCGATCGTCTCCCCGTCGGCGCACACCGCCTCGGCGGCGGCCAGGGTCCAGCCGCCCGCGAAGACCGAGGCGCGGCGCAGCGCCGCCCGCTCGTCGTCGGGCAGCAGCTCCCAGCTCCAGTCGACGACCCCGCGCAGTGTCCGCTGCCGCGGCTGGGCGGTCCTGCTGCCGCGCGACAGCAGCCGGAAGAGCGCGTCGGGCCGCAGGCCGGAGCTGTACGGGCCGGCGTCGTGCGCGGGCAGGGCGCCGAGCCGGGCGGCGATCTCGGTGACCGGCAGCGAGCGGAGCCTCGCGGCGGCCAGCTCGATGGCCAGCGGCAGCCCGTCCAGCGCGGTGCACAGCCGCAGGACGGCGTCGGCGGTGTCCGGGTCGGCGACCGGGTCAAAGCCGGGGCTGACGGCGGCGGCGCGCTCGGCGAACAGCCGCACCGCGGGGGAGGCCAGCAGCTGGGCGCGGTCGCTGCCGGGCCGGGGCAGGCCCAGCGTCGGCACAGGGCACAGCGTCTCGCCGGTGATGCCCAGGGCCTCCCGGCTGGTGGCCAGGATCCGCAGCTGCGGGGAGGCGGTGAGCAGCCGTTCGGCGAGCAGGGCCGCTTCGGCGACCACGTGCTCGCAGTTGTCGAGGACCAGCAGCAGCGGCCGGTCGGCGAGCGCCGCGGCGATCCGCGCGACCGGGTCGGTGCCGGGCGCCGGGCCGCCTTGAGCTCCCCCGGGAACCGGGGCGTGGCCGGTCGCGGGCAGCAGGCCACCGTCGCGCAGGCCCAGCGCGCCGAGCACCGCCTGCGGGACCTCGTCGCCCGCGGTCACACCGGTCAGGTCCACGAAGCAGGCGTCCTGCGGATGGCGTCCCGCGGCCTCCACCGCGAGCCGGGTCTTGCCCGCGCCGCCCGGGCCGAGCAGGGTGACCAGCCGATACCGGGTCAGATGGGCGCCGATCGCGGCGAGTTCACCGGAGCGGCCGACGAAGCTGGTGAGCTGGGCGGGCAGTTCATGGCGGGCGGGGGGTGGGGTGGCCGGCAGCGCGGGTGCGGAGGGGGCGGCGGCGGGGGCCGGGAACGTATCGGCGACGGAAGGGCCGACGGGGGCAGGGGTGGCGGAGGCTGCCGGGGGCGATGTTTCACGTGGAACATCCGGACCGGGTCCGGTTTTCGGTGTTTCACGTGAAACATCCGCCCGGGCGGAGGACGGATCACCGGCCGGCGGCTCGCCCCGGAGTATCGCGAGGTGGACGGCGGCCAGTTCCGGGCCCGGGTCGGCGCCGAGGGATTCCGCCAGCTCGCGGCGGGCGTCCTCGTACGCTTCCAGGGCTTCGCTCTGCCGCCCGCTGCCGTGCAGCGCCCGCATGAGCTGGCCGCGCAGCCGCTCCCGTAGCGGATGGGCGGCGACCGCCTCGCCCAGTTCGGCGACCAGCGAGCGGTGCCGGCCGAGCGCGAGGTCGGCCTCGATGCGGTCCTCGACCGCGCCGGTGCGCAGCTCCTCAAGCCGGACGACCTGGGCGGCGGCGAAGGGCGCGTCCCCGACGTCGGCGAGCGCCGGGCCGCGCCACAGCGCCAGCGCCTCCCGCAACAGCTCGGCGGCCCGGGCGGCGTCGCCGCCGAGCAGCACCTCCCGGCCCTGCGCGCTGAGCCGCTGGAAGCGGTGGGCGTCGACCTGGTCGGGGTCGGCGGCGAGCCGGTAGCCGGCGGGCAGTCCCTCGACCGGCACGGGCAGCACCTGGCGCAGCCGGGAGACCTGCGACTGGAGGGCGTTGGCGGCGTTCGCCGGCGGCTCCTCGCCGTACAGCGCGTCGATCAGCCGCTCGGTGGAGACCAGCCGCCCGGCGTCCAGCAGCAGCACTGCCAGCAGGGCGCGGCGCCGCGGCCCGCCCAGCGCCAGTTCGGCACCGTCCGCGCCCAGGGCGCGCGTCGCACCGAGAATGCCGAACATCACGCACCCGATTGTGTCGTACGCGCGTGGCATACGTGCCCCGGAAAAAACCCTGACAAGGGGCAACGTGGCGGCTAGCAGCTCGCGTCGGGTGCGTCGTCCTGCGCTGCGGCGGCGGCGCCGCATCCGCCGTGGTCGGGGCCGTGCTCGGGGCCGGACGCGGCGAGGGCGAGCAGGTCGTAGAGCTGGGCACGCTGGTCGGTGTCCAGCGCGCACAGCACCGCGTCCTCGACCTCCGCGAGCGAGAACTCCGCCTTCGCCAGGAGGCGCGCTCCGTGGTCGGTCAGCCGCACGATGTGCCGCCTGCGGTCCTCGGGCGAGCGCTGCCGCTCGACCAGGCCGTCCGCCTCCAGGTCGTTGAGCAGGCCGACCACCGTGGCCCGGTCCATCATCAGCGTCGTCGCGAGCGCCTGCTGCGTACTGCCGTCGCGGTCGCGCAGCACGGTGAGCGCCACCAGATGCCGCGGGCGCAGCCCCAGCGGGGCCAGCACCCCTTCCGCGTGCAGCCTCATGCGCCGCGCGAGGTTGTCGAGCAGCGCGCCCGACCGCCTCGGCGGCTGGTTCAGCACGGGCAGGGAGGCCATCCACGCAGTCTATCCGGCGGGCAGGAATCATGACGTGCTATAAATCGTTGGTGCTACACAAACCAATGAGAAAGGCTCAATGAGATGCCTCACCTGCTGCACATAGACGCGAGTATCCAGGGCGAGAACTCCACCAGCCGGCGGCTGACCGCCCGCGCCACCGCGGCATGGCGCGCGGCCCACCCCGGGGGCACGGTCACCTATCGCGACCTGGGCAATCACCCGCTGCCGCACCTCACCCCCGCGACCGTGCACGCCGGCATGGTCCCGGCGGAGTCCCGTACGCCGGAGCAGGCGGCGGCCTGGGCGCTGAGCGAGGAGGTGGTGGGCGAGGTCAAGGCGGCCGACACCGTCCTGCTGGGCCTGCCCGTCTACAACTGGGGCGCTCCCAGCAGCGTGAAGTCCTGGGTGGACCACCTGATCGCGGTGGGCCTGTCCGTCGACCCGGAGACCCAGCAGGGGCTGCTCGGCGACCGCGACTTCATCGTCCTGGAGTCCCGCGGCGGCGGTTACGCCCCCGGCACCCCGCGCGAGGGCTGGGACCACGCCGAGCAGTGGCTCCCGCACGGCGTCTCCCTCACCGGCCTGACGCCGCGTTTCATCACCGTGGAGCTGACGCTGGCGAAGGTCAACCCGGCGATGTCCGAGTTCATCCCCCTCGCCGACCGCAGCCTCGCGGAGGCCGAGCAGGCGATCGACGCCCTGTGGGCACCGGCAGCCGCCTGAGCGGAGCTCTTACGACCACCGCCCACCGCGCCGCCCTCGCCGTACGGCGGGACTGGTGCGGTGGGCGTTCGGCGGGCGGGGGGCGGCGCGGGCGCCGGGTCCAGGTGCGAGGTGCGGGCGCGGGGAGCAGTAGCGAGGTGCGGGCGCCGGGCGCAGGCGCCGGGTCGCGAAGGTGCCGGTCAGCCGGCGACGCCCAGGGGGTCGACGCCCAGCGCCTTCGCGAGCAGCGCGGACAGCTGATCGCGCTCGGCGGCGCTGAGCAGAGCAAAGACGCCGTCGAGGTAGCCGGGGACCGCCGCCTCGGCTTGCTCCAGGGCCTGCCGCCCGGCGGGCGTGATCGTCACGGCATAGGCGCGCCGGTCGGCGGCGTCCCGCTCCCGGCGGACCAGCCCGGCGCTTTCCAGCCGGTCGCACAGCCCCACCATGACCGTACGGTCGATCCGCAGCTCCTCGCACAGCACGCGCTGCGAGCAGGGACCCACCGCCGCAAGCATCTTCAGCACAAGGTGCCGCCCGACGCACAGCCCGCCGCGCCCTTCCGCCGCCGCGTCGGCGGCCTTGGCCACCGCGGAGGACGCCCGGCACAGGGCGATGTCCGGCCGCTCGGCGACCAGTTGCGCGAAGTAGCCGCTGCTCACTGCCACCGTCCCCGCCACCATCCCGCCTCCCGTCGCACGGCTCCCACCCCTCGACCCTAGCAAATCCATCTGCCCACAGATTGTTTGACGGCGGATCAGTCTTTTCGTATGCTCACAGATCGTCTGACCACAGACGATCGTCACGCAGACGGACCCGCGAGGAGACCGCCCGATGACCCTCGACCTGACCCCCGACGAGCTGCTGTCCACCACCCGCGCCGTCCGCAAGCGCCTCGACCTGGACCGCCCCGTCGACCCGCGGCTCATCGAGGAGTGCATCGACCTCGCCACCCAGGCGCCGACCGGCCGCAACCGCCAGCGCTGGCACTTCGTCGCCGTCACCGACCCCAGCCCGCGCCGCGCGGTCGCCGACATCTTCCGCCGCGCCCTGCACGCGCCCGTCCCCAGCAGCCCGCTCAGCGCGCGCGACCTGGAGCGTATGCACGTCCGCCCCGGCGCGATGGACCGCACCACCTCGGGCCTGCGCCACCTCTACGACAACATCCACCGCGTCCCGGCGTTCGTCATCCCGGCGGTCGAGGGCCGCACCGACGGCCGCAGCGTCGTCGAGCAGGCCAACACCTGGGGCTCGATCCTCCCCGCCGTCTGGAGCTTCATGCTCGCCGCCCGCGCCCGCGGCCTCGGCACGGTGTGGACCACCGCCCAGGCCCCCCTCGAACGCGAACTCGCCACCACCCTCGGCATCCCCTACGACGACGTCATGCTCGCCGCGTTCCTCCCCCTGGCCCACACGATCGGCACCGACTTCCACCCGGCCCAGCGCATCCCCCGCGACCAGGTCCTCCACTGGAACACCTGGTGACCCGCGCGGCGGTCGATCACCTGCCGTAGAGCGAGAACACCCCGGTGTCGAGCCGGGCCGGCAGCGGCGCGGGCAACTCGACGGGCTCGCCGTAGACCCCGTGCACCTGCCCGCGGTACTCGCCGTCCTTGGGAAGCGAATGCAGCGCCCACTTGCCGGAGCGGGGGTCCAGGACGAGCAGCAGCGGAACCCCCGCCCGGGCGTACCAGCCGTTCTTGTCGGTGATGTCCTTGGCCTTCTCGGACTGGGAGATCACCTCGACCGCCAGCACGACGTCCCCCGGGTCGGCGAGCCACGCGTCGTCCTCGTCCCACTCCACCGGCAGGACGGCCAGATCAGGCGTGGCGTAGTCGTCGGGGTCCTCCGGCATCAGGACCGACGACATCTCGTACGCCGCGAGCGCGGCCGGCAGAGCGGGTTCAAGCTGCACCCGCAGCCGCCGAATCGTACCGGCGTGCTTGCCGCCCGGCGGCGTGGACTTCACGAGACTGCCGCCGAGGATCTCGACCCGAAGCCCTGTGGACGCCTCGACCTGCTCGGCGACCTCCCGCAGATTCCCAGGGCGCGGGCGAAGCGCCGGCAGAGCCACAGCCGCCCACCTCCCCGGACATCCAGTGCCCCCACGTTAGCGGCCCGCCCCGACACACAAGGGTCACCGAAGCTCCCCCCGGACCGGCCCGGGTCAGCGGAGGCGCTTGAAGTCCGTCCGCACATAGGCGAATGCCCCCGGCGCCATGTTCGGCCAGCCGGAGGGCATTCAGGGGAGTGGAGCCTAGGGGAGTCGAACCCCTGACATCTGCCATGCAAAGACAGCGCTCTACCAACTGAGCTAAGGCCCCGCGTCGGAGACAGCGTACCCGGTGGGGCGGGGCGGGCCGTACTGGGAATGGGGCGCCTAGGATGGTTTGCGGGATTCGCAGGCGCAAACGGGAGTGGGTATGGGCGGCTCGGGGCACGGCGGGGAGGCTGGGCAGGATGCCGCAGGGCGGGCGGTGGAGGCGCGGGAGTTGCAGCGGGGGTGGTACGGGGAGCCGTTGGGGGAGCTGTTCCAGCGGCTGATCGGTGACCTCGGGCTCAACCAGGCGCGGCTCGCGGCGGTGCTGGGGCTGTCGGCGCCGATGCTGTCGCAGCTCAAGAGCGGGCAGCGGGCCAAGATCGGCAACCCCGCGGTCGTACAGCGGCTGCAGGCGCTCCAGGAGCTGGCCGTGCAGGTCGCCGAGGGGCGGACCGGGGCGCTGGAGGCCGCCGCGCGGATGGACGAGATCCGCGAGTCGGCCGGCTCGTCGGTGCTGGGCACGACCACGACGCACTCGGCCGCCTCCGACACCGCCGCCGCGCCGCGGCAGGTGGTGCGCGGCATGCAGGAGGTGCTGCGCTCGGTCGCCTCGGCCGCCGAGATCGAGCAGGCCGCCCGCTCCCTCGCGCCGGGCCATCCCCACCTGGCAGAGTTCCTTCGTGTGTACGGCACCGGGCGCACCAGCGAGGCCGTGGCCCATTACGAGGCGCACCGGGACTGACCCCGGGACTGACCGGCGGGTGATCGGGCCGGACGGCTCGATCGGCAGGCGAGCGGGCGCGCGGGGCCGGGCACACGACGTGAGACGCAAACGGCACGGCAGGGGGAGCGGTACGCCATGGGTGAGGTCTTCGCAGGCCGCTACGAGCTCGTGGACCCGATCGGGCGCGGCGGCGCCGGCGCGGTCTGGCGGGCCTGGGACCAGCGGCGCAGCCGCTACGTGGCGGCCAAGGTGCTCCTGCAGCGGGACGCCCACGCGCTGCTGCGCTTCGTGCGCGAGCAGGCCATGCGCATCGACCACCCGCACGTCCTGGCCCCGGCGAGCTGGGCGGCCGACGACGACAAGGTCCTCTTCACCATGGACCTGGTGCGCGGCGGCTCGCTGTCGCACCTGGTCGGCGACTACGGGCCGCTGCCGCCGCGCTATGTGTGCGTGCTGCTCGACCAGTTGCTCGCCGGGCTGCACGCGGTGCACTCCGAGGGCATCATCCACCGGGACATCAAGCCGGCGAACGTCCTGCTGGAGGCGACCGGCACCGGCACGCCGCACGTACGGCTGTCCGACTTCGGCATCGCCATGCGCAAGGGCGAACCGCGGCTGACCGAGGCGCACTTCGTCGTCGGCACGCCCGGCTACTTCGCCCCCGAGCAGATGCTCGGCGCCGAACCCGACGTCCCCGCCGACCTCTACGCCGTCGCGCTCGTCGCCCTCTACCTGCTCGGCGGGCAACGCCCCGACGCCCAGGCGATCAACGCGCGCTTCCTCACCGACGGTACGCCGCCGGCGCCGGTCGGGGTGCCCGAGCCGCTGTGGCAGGTGCTCGCGGCGCTGCTGCAGCCGGATCCGCAGGCCCGGTTCCGTACGGCGACGGGCGCCCGCAAGGCGCTGGCCGCGGCGGTCGAGCTGCTGCCGGAGCCGCCGGCGGGCGAGGAGCCGGTCGAGATCTTCGACCAGATAGGCCCGCTGCCCGAGGGCTTCGGCCCCGCGGGCCCCCTCCGCCCCGCCGCGGCGGGCGTCCCGCCGGCCGACCCCCGCCCGGTACGGCCGCAGGCGCCGGCTACACCGCAGCCGCAGCCGCAGCCGCAGCCGCAGCCGCAGCCGGGCATACCGCCGCAGCCGTACCCGCAGCCCGCCGGGCCGGCGACCGGCGCGAACGGGGCCCCCGTGGAGGGGCCGTACACCCCGCCGGCGCAACCGGCGCAGGTCCCGTACGCCTCCCCGGCCACCCCGCCCGAGGCCCCGTACGCCTCGCCGAATACGCCGCCGCCGGGCCCGTACCCCCAGGGCGGCACACCGCCCGAAGCCCCGTACGCCTCCTCGACGACCGGCTATCGGCTGGCCCCGCCCGCGCACCCGCCGACCGTGCCCGACAACGCCGGCGCCGCGCAGCAGCCCGCACCGGTCGCCGCGCCACCGCAGCCCCAGCCAAGCGCCCACCCGCAGCACCCGCAGCCCCACGCCCCGCAACGCCGACCGGGACCCCCACGCTCCGTGGTGATCCCGGTCCTGGTCCTCGCCGCCCTCTGCTTCGCCGTCGGCATCGTCGCGCTGGCCGGCTGACCCGGCGGCGCGACCCCGCCCCGCAAAGGCTCAGCGGCTCACCACTGCGGCGGCGGCCCGAAGCCCGAAGGCGGCGGGCCCGGCTGCGTGACGGTGTCCGGCAGGGCCGGCCGGCGGCGGGCCGCGAGCGTCCACACGCCCAGCGCCACCAGCAGCACCACGCCGGCGCCCACCGCCGCGAAGCCCAGGAAGCGCCGCGCCGACGTACTGCCCGAGGCCGACGCCGCGGACTGCGGGCTGCCGTTCGCGGAGGACACGTCATGCGCCCCGACGCCGATGCCGGCCGCCCCCGCGTCCCCCGCATACGCCGGGCCGGCCTTCGCCGCGCCCGAGACCTCGATCCGCAGCGTCACCGGCACCGGGCCGCGTACCGCCTTGGCCACGTCCGGGTGCACGGTGACGGCGAAGTAGTACCAGCCCGCGAAGCGCACCACCGCGACGTCGGTGTCGTCCGCCTCCCGGTTGGCGTACGCCACCGGGGCCAGCTGCTCATGCACCGAGGTCTGCGTGCCGTCGTACGAGTGGTCCTGGTCGTCCACCAGCCCGCGTACGGGGTTGTAGGTGTCCAGCCGTACGCCCGAGGCGACGAACGCGGAGTCGTCGAGGGTCGGGGCGGTGGAGAAGTCGGCGAAGACGGTGGCCTGCTGGCCCCAGTCGACCGGGACCTTGTAGAAGCGGGTCTCGCCCGGCAGCACCCGGTCCTTCCAGATGCCGGTCTTGACCGCCGCGGCGGTGTCGAAGGACGGCCCGCCGGCCGCCTGCCGCGGGGTCCCGCTGATCAGCGGGGTGGGCGAGGCGGTGCCGGTGCCGTCGGGGTCCGCGGGCGGCGGCCCGGCGCTCGCGCCCGCCTTCAGCGGCGGCTCCAGCACGAAGCGCAGCTCCAGCGGCCAGGGCGTGGGGTCGGAGGCGCCGTCGCTCGTGCGATGCACGGACAGCGTGTACTGGTTGGCGTCCTGGCAACTGCCGTCCTTCTCGATGGTCCGGGCGACCGCGGTGCCGACCGGCCGCACCCCGCCGTCGGTCCTGAAGTGCGCGTCGTCGCTGTCGCACGTGTCGCCGTCCGCGCTCTCCAGCTTCAGCTCGATGCCGTCGCCGTACGCCACCCGACCGCCGAGCGGCGGAAGCGCGAAGGCCGAGACGTAGGCGGAGGAGACGGAGTCCAGGGCGACGCCGTAGACCCGGGTCTCGCCGGACTTGACGACGTCCCGGTACGTGACGCCCGGCTTCATCGCGGGCGCGTCCGCGGTGGTGGCGGCGCCGGTGAGCTGCGCGCCCTGCGGCTGCCAGGTCGCGGGCGCCCCCGGTGTCGCCCCGCCCGTCCCGTCGGCGTACGCGGGCCCGGCCAGCACGCCCAGCGCCGCGAGCGCACCCACCGCGGCGAGCACACCCCGCCGCCCGCGCGCCGCCGGACGTATCACCGGACGAGCTGCCCTACGCGCCGCCGGACGTATCCGCGTACGAGCCGTCATGCCGATCACCGGACGAACCGCCGGTCGTATCACCGGACGTACCGCCTTACCTATCGCCTTGCGTATCGCGTGCCCCATCGTGCTCCCCCGTGTCATGCCCCTCATGCCCCACCCCTTGCCGTACGGCTCCGCAGGCGGTGCACCAGCGCCGCCACCCCGATCCCGGCGAGCGCGACCGCGCCGCCCGTACCCGCGGCGACCAGGTCCATGCCGCGCAGCCCGCCACCGGAAGGCCCGGAAGCCCCGGAGGTCCCGGACGCGCCGGCCGACGCGCCGGCCATGGACCCGGCACCGGCCGGCCCCGGCCCCGCGCCCTTCCCGTCGCCCGCGCCCCGCGCCGCATCCCCCTGCGCGGCCAGCGGCGGCGCCTGGTACTGCGGCCCGGACAGCTCCGTACCGGTCACGTTCACCCGCAGGATCACCCCGACGGCGGTGTTGCGGGCCAGTTGCGCGGCGTCCGGCCCGAGGCCGAGCGCGATCCAGTAGTCGCCCGCGCTGTGCACGGCCTCGGCGTCGCCCTCGTCGACCCAGCGGTTCGTCCACGTCACCGGCACCGTCCCGACACCGACCGCCACCGGGCTGCCGGTGTACGAGCGGTCGTCGCTCGCCCCCGAGGCGTCCCGCAGCGGCAGCCGACCCGGTGCGTACGCGCTGGTCCGTACGAAGGTGGACGCCGCCGCGGCCTTGTCGATCACCGGCTCGTTGGCGAACTCGGCCGCGTACGTGAGCTGCTGGCCCCATCCGACGTGCACCTTGTAATACCGGGTCTGCCCCGGCAGCAGCCGGTCCCGCCACACGCCCTTGGTCAGCGTCGTCGCGTCGTTGAAGCCGGTGCCGCCGGCCACGTCCTGCGGTGTGCCGGTCAGCGGCGCGGGCGCGGTGCCGTAGTCGGTGCGCGCGGCGGCCGGGACCGTGCCGGCGGGCAGCGGCGTCTCCTCGTCGAAGCGCAGCTCGACCGGCCAGCGCCCGGGGTCGGAGGTCGCCGCGCTGGTGCGGTGCACGGCCAGCAGGTAGCGGCCGGCCTTGTCGCAGTCGTCGCGGTGGTCATGGCTCGGCACCCGGCTGACCGCGCCGGTCAGCGTCATCGCGCCCTCGTCCTGCCCGAAGTGCGCGGTCCCGGTGTCGCACGTGAAAGCGTACGTACCCGTCCCGGTGAGCTTCAGCTCCAGCCCGTCCCCGTAGCCGACCGGCACACCCGGCTGCGGGGCGGCGGTCGCGGAGAGGTCCGCGGTGCTCGCCGCGTCGAGCGTGACGGCGTACCAGCGGGTCTCGCCGGGGCCGATGGTGTCGGTGTACTGCCCGGGCGCCAGGGCCGGGGCCGCCGCCGGGGTCGCCCCGCCGGTGACCGGCGTGCCCGCCATCCGGTAGGCCTCGGCGCTCAGTTGCGAGGCGCGGACCAGCTGGCGGGCGAGCGCGGCGGCGTCCGGGGCGTCGTAGTAGGCGCCGTGCCCGGCCTTGGCGATGCACTCCAGCTCGTCCTTGGCGGCGCCCCGCACCTGGAAGCCGACGGTGTCGATCCGCAGGTCCAGGCCGTCCCCGGCGAGCTGCGCGGCGACGTCGCAGGGCTCGGGGGCGCCGCAGTCGGACTCGCCGTCCGAGATGAGCAGGATGGTGCGCCGGCCCTTCGCCGGCAGGTCGGCGGCGGCCTTGGTGAGCGCGAGCGCGGTCGGGGTGTCGCCCTTGGGGCTTACGGCGCCCACCGCGGCCTTGACGGCGGCGCGGTCCAGCGCGGTGACGGGCCGGGCCAGCGAGGTGTCGTCGCAGCCGTGCGTCTTGCCGGCGCCGTAGACGCGCAGGCCAGTCGGGTAGCCGTCGGGCAGCGCGTCCGCCACGGAGTCCACGGCGGTGCGGGCCGACTCGATGCGGGTGTGGCCCGAGCCGTCGGGCCCGGCCATCGACCCGGAGGAGTCCAGCACCATCACCAGGCTGCCGTCCTGCGCGGGAGCAGACCTCGGTGCCAGCCCCGGCGCGGAACCAGAAGCCGTCCCAGGAGCAGACCCAGGAACCGTCCCCGGCGGCGCCGCCACCGCGGCCGGCGCGCCCAGCAGGCTCACCGCCGCGCACAGCAGCCCGGCGGCCGGCAGCGCACGCAGCCGACCCGGCGGTGGTCGTCGTCCCATGGCGCCATTCCCCCTCGTATCCGCAGCCACCCGCACGGCGGTTTGCTCAAGCAAAGCTAATAATTTGCTCACGCAAACTCAAGCGGCTACGGTCACGGCCTTGCAACAACGAAGGTCCCGGCCGCAGTCACTGCGGCCGGGACCCAGGGCGGTGCCGGCAACCTCACGGCGCCCACCGCCACGTCACACGTTCGCGCCGGAACCCGCCGGGACCGAGTCAGTGGCTTCCGTCCACAGGTCCTGCTCGGCGCGATCCGCCTGGATCTGTCGGTAGACGAACAACCCGGCGACGGCGGCCAGTGCAACCAGGAGAAACTTCTTCATCGCGCGACCTCCTCCTTCATGCGTGGGGGACACCTTCTGACGCGCCCGACTATACACAGCAGCCGATACCGAACAGTGACCTGCGCCCCGGTTACGGACCCGTAGACCGCAGCCGAGCAATAACGGAGAGGCCCGCGAACGCAGAAGAGCCACCCACTCGACCGAGTAGGTGGCTCATCACGCGGTGGGGCTACCAGGACTTGAACCTGGGGCCTCTTCCTTATCAGGGAAGCGCTCTAACCGTCTGAGCTATAGCCCCGCGCTGCAACGAAAGATTAGCGCACGCCCGGCCGTGTCCCAAAATCGGTATCGCCGGGGCCCGCGGGCCCCGGCGCACCCCACGGCACCCGGTGGCTACTCGTCCTCGGCGAGGGTCAGCTCCACGCCGCCCACGAAGCCCGCCGACAGGTTGTAGATGAACGCGCCCAGCGTCGCCAGCGCGGTGGCCAGGACGACGTCGATGACGGCGATGACCGTCGTGAAGAGCATCACGCGCGACAGCGACAGGAACGACACCAGGTCGAAGCCGCCCTTGCCGCCCTGCTCGGACGTGGTGGCGTCGGAGATGGTGGAGCCGACGGTGCTGAAGACGCCGATCGCGTCCAGCACCATCCACAGCACCGCGACCGCCACGATCGTGCAGACGCCCAGCGCGATGGACAGCAGGAAGCTGACCTTCATCACCGACCACGGGTCGGCCTTCGACACCCGCAGCCGCGCCTTGCGGGTGCGCGGCACCGTGCGCGCCGCGGGGCGCGGGCGGCGCACTCCGGCGGCGGCCGATGAGCCGTGCGCGCCGCCGGACGCGCCGGGGCGGGCCTGCGCGCCGGCCCGGGTGCCGCCGTGGCCGCCCTGCGTGCCGCCCGGGGGCACCGGTGGGGCGCCGGGCGGCGGGGGCGCGTAGGCCTGCGGCGGCTGGTGCGGCTGGGCCGGCTGCTGTCGCGTGCCCGTCACTGCGTATCCCCCCTGGTCGGGTCCGTTGGCCGAGCCACGGGATCCGCCGGCCGTGCCGGACCCGCCCGCGCCGCCCGTGGCTCCGCTCACGGCTTACTCCTCCGGTTCACCGGCCGCGGGCGCTGCGCCCCCGGCCGTAACGTCCTGCCCGGCGTCCTGCCCGCTGCCGGACGTGACCTGTTCGATTCCGTCTGCGGACCCATCCTCGCCCATAACGGCGGGACCGGCCGCCTCCGGATCATCCTCCGCTTCGGCGTTGCGCGCGATACCGACCACGGAGTCGCGCTTGCCGAGGTTGATCAATTGGACGCCCATGGTGTCACGTCCGGTTTCACGCACCCCGTTCACGCGGGTGCGGATCACCCCGCCGCTGAGCGTGATGGCCAGGATCTCGTCGGTGCCCTCGACGACGAGCGCGCCGACCAGGGAGCCGCGATCCTCCACGATCTTGGCCGCCTTGATGCCGAGGCCGCCGCGCCCCTGCACCCGGTACTCGTCGACCGAGGTGCGCTTGGCGTAGCCGCCGTCGGTGGCGGTGAAGACGTACGTGCCGGGCCGCACCACGTTCATGGACAGCAGCTCGTCGCCCTCGCGGAAGCTCATGCCCTTGACCCCGGAGGTCGCCCGGCCCATCGGCCGCAACGCGTCGTCCGAGGCGGTGAACCGGATGCACTGCGCCTTCCGGCTGACCAGCAGCAGGTCGTCCTCGGCCGAGACCAGCTCGGCGCCGATCAGCTCGTCGGGCGTACCGCCCAGGCCGCCCTCGCCCTCGGCCTCGCGCAGGTTGATGGCGATGACGCCGCCGGCCCGCGGGGAGTCGTAGTCCTTGAGCGGGGTCTTCTTCACCAGGCCGGACTTGGTGGCGAGCACCAGGTACGGCGCCGCCTGGTAGTCCTTGATGGCCAGGATCTGGGCGATCCGCTCGTCGGGCTGGAAGGCCAGCAGGTTCGCGACGTGCTGGCCGCGCGCGTCCCGCCCGGCGTCGGGCAGCTCGTAGGCCTTGGCGCGGTAGACCCGGCCCTTGTTGGTGAAGAACAGCAGCCACTGGTGGGTCGTGGTCACGAAGAAGTGGTCGACGATGTCGTCCTGCTTGAGCTTCGTGCCGCGTACGCCCTTGCCGCCGCGCTTCTGCGAGCGGTAGTCCTCGGTCTTGGTCCGCTTGACGTAGCCGCCGCGGGTGATCGTGACGACGATGTCCTCCTCGGCGATCAGGTCCTCCATGGACATGTCGCCGTCGAAGGGCACCAGCTTGGTGCGCCGGTCGTCGCCGAACTTGTCGACGATGGCCTGCAGCTCCTCGCTGATGATCTGCCGCTGCTTGGCGGGCGAGGCGAGGATCGCGTTGTACTCGTTGATCTTCGCCTGCAGCTCGTCGTGCTCGGCGATGATCTTCTGCCGCTCCAGGGCGGCCAGCCGGCGCAGCTGCATCTCCAGGATCGCGTTGGCCTGGATCTCGTCGATGTCCAGCAGGCCCATCAGGCCCTCGCGCGCGACCTCGACGGTGTCGCTGCGCCGGATCAGCGCGATGACCTCGTCGATCGCGTCGAGCGCCTTGAGCAGGCCGCGCAGGATGTGGGCGCGCTCCTCGGCCTTGCGCAGCCGGAAGCGGGTGCGCCGGACGATGACCTCTACCTGGTGGGTGACCCAGTGCCGGATGAAGGCGTCCAGCGACAGGGTGCGCGGCACCCCGTCGACCAGGGCCAGCATGTTGGCGCCGAAGTTGGTCTGCAGGTCGGTGTGCTTGTAGAGGTTGTTCAGCACGACCTTGGCGACCGCGTCCCGCTTGAGGACGATGACCAGCCGCTGGCCGGTGCGCGAGGACGTCTCGTCGCGGACGTCGGCGATGCCGCCGATCCGGCCGTCCTTGACGAGGTCGGCGATCTTCTGCGCCAGGTTGTCCGGGTTGACCTGGTAGGGCAGCTCGGTGACGACCAGGCACTGCCGGTTCTGGATCTCCTCGACCTCGACGACCGCCCGCATGGTGATCGAGCCGCGGCCGGTGCGGTACGCCTCCTCGATGCCCTTGCGGCCGACGACCAGTGCGCCGGTCGGGAAGTCGGGGCCCTTGATGCGCTCCATGAGCGCGTCCAGCAGCTCCTCCGGGCTCGCGTCGGGGTTGGCCAGGCACCACTGGGCGCCGTCGGCGACCTCGCGCAGGTTGTGCGGCGGGATGTTGGTGGCCATGCCGACCGCGATACCGGCCGAGCCGTTGATCAGCAGGTTCGGGAAGCGCGACGGCAGCACCGTCGGCTCCTGGTTGCGGCCGTCGTAGTTGTCCTGGAGGTCGACGGTCTCCTCGTCGATGTCCCGGACCATCTCCATGGACAGCGGCATCATGCGGCACTCGGTGTACCGCATGGCGGCGGCCGGGTCGTTGCCCGGGGAGCCGAAGTTGCCGTTGGAGTCCACGAGCGGCATCCGCATCGACCACGGCTGCGCGAGGCGGACCAGCGCGTCGTAGATCGAGGAGTCGCCGTGCGGGTGGTAGGTGCCCATGACGTCGCCGACGACGCGGGCGCACTTGTAGAAGCCCTTCTCCGGCCGGTAGCCGCCGTCGTACATGGCGTACAGCACCCGGCGGTGCACGGGCTTGAGGCCGTCCCGGACGTCGGGCAGCGCACGCGAGACGATGACGGACATCGCGTAGTCGAGGTAGCTGCGCTGCATCTCGGTCTCGAGCCCGACGGGCTCGACCCGCAGTCCGCCGGCCTCGTTGCGCAGTTCGCGCTCGGATTCGGGGACGTCGGGCACGGGGGGCAGGTTCGGGGGGGTCTCGTCGTCGGCCATCGCTGTCAGATAGTCCTTTCACACGGCCAATGGGGGGGCCGACTCAGATGTCCAGGAACCGGACGTCCTTGGCGTTGCGCTGGATGAAGGAGCGGCGGGCTTCCACGTCCTCGCCCATCAGGACCGAGAACAGGTCGTCGGCCTGCGCCGCGTCGTCCAGCGTGACCTGGCCGAGCACACGGTGGTCGATGTCCATGGTGGTGACGCGCAGCTCTTCGGCGTTCATCTCGCCCAGGCCCTTGAAGCGCTGGATCGAGTCCACGCGGATCCGCTTGCCGCTCTGCTTGCCGAGCTCCACCAGCGCGTCGCGCTCGCGGTCGGAGTAGGCGTACTCGAAGTCGTCCCGGCCCCACTTGATCTTGTACAGCGGCGGGCGGGACAGGTAGACGTGTCCGGCCTCCACCAGCGGGCGCATGAAGCGGAAGAGGAAGGTCAGCAGCAGGGTGTTGATGTGCTGGCCGTCGACGTCGGCGTCCGCCATCAGGATGATCTTGTGATAGCGCAGCTTGGCGATGTCGAAGTCCTCGTGCACGCCGGTGCCGAAGGCGGAGATCAGCGCCTGGATCTCCTGGTTCTGCAGGATCTTGTCGATCCTGGCCTTCTCGACGTTGAGGATCTTGCCGCGGATCGGCAGGATCGCCTGGTACTGCGGGTTGCGGCCGGACTTGGCGGAGCCGCCGGCCGAGTCGCCCTCGACGATGAAGATCTCGCACTTGGACGGGTCGTTGGACTGGCAGTCGGCGAGCTTGCCCGGCAGCGACGCCGACTCCAGCAGGCCCTTGCGGCGGGTCAGGTCGCGCGCCTTGCGGGCCGCGACCCGGGCGGTGGCCGCCTGGATCGACTTGCGGACGATGTCCGCGGCCTCGACGGGGTTGCGGTCCAGCCAGTCGCTCAAGTGCTCGTGGACGACCTTCTGGACGAAGGTCTTCGCCTCGGTGTTGCCGAGCTTGGTCTTGGTCTGGCCCTCGAACTGCGGCTCGCCGAGCTTGACCGAGATGATCGCGGTCAGGCCTTCGCGGATGTCCTCGCCGTTGAGGTTGTCGTCCTTCTCCCGCAGCAGCTTCTTCTCGCGCGCGTACTTGTTGACCAGGCTGGTCAGCGCGGCGCGGAAGCCCTCCTCGTGGGTGCCGCCCTCATGGGTGTGGATGGTGTTGGCGAAGCTGTAGACGCCCTCGCTGTACTGGCTGTTCCACTGCATCGCGACCTCGACCGACAGCAGCCGTTCCTTGTCCTCGGCCTCGATGTCGATCACGGTGGGGTGGATCAGCTCGCCCTTGCGCGAGTTGAGATACGTCACATAGTCGACCAGGCCGCCCTCGTAGAGGTACGTGACGGACAGGGGCTTGCCCTCCTCGTCGACGTGGTCGGGGCGCTCGTCGGTGAGCGAGATGCGCAGGCCCTTGTTGAGGAAGGCCATCTCCTGGAAGCGGCGGGAGAGCGTCTCGAACGAGTAGTCCGTCGTCTCGAAGATGTCGCCGTCGGCCCAGAAGGTCACCGACGTGCCCGTCTCCTCGACCGGCTCGTTGCGGGCCAGCGGCGCCGTCGGCACTCCGAGCTTGTAGTCCTGCGTCCAGCGGTAGCCGTCGGTGCGCACCTCGACCGCGACCCGGGTGGACAGGGCGTTGACGACCGAGACGCCGACGCCGTGCAGGCCGCCGGAGACGGCGTAGCCGCCGCCGCCGAACTTGCCGCCGGCGTGCAGCACGGTCAGCACGACCTCGACGGCCGGCTTGCCCTCCGAGGCGACCATGCCGACCGGGATACCGCGCCCGTTGTCCACCACGCGCACGCCGCCGTCGGGCAGGATCGTGACGTCGATGGTGTCGGCGTGGCCGGCCATCGCCTCGTCGACCGAGTTGTCCACGACCTCCTGCACGAGGTGGTGCAGACCGCGCTCACCGGTCGAGCCGATGTACATGCCCGGGCGCTTGCGTACCGCGTCGAGGCCCTCGAGCACGGTGATCGCGCTGGCGTCGTAGGACTTGCTGGAGTTCTCGTTGGGGTTGCCGGAATCGGCCACGAAGCGCCCTTTCTGGCACAGCACATGCCGGGTCCCGCAGGGCGGGATCGGCTGCGTCTTCGACATGTTCCGCTGGGGTACCCCTGCCGCGTCGCCAGGGGAGGGCGGTTGTTGGGACCAGTCTACCGGTAGCGCCGACCCGAATGGGGCTTTGCCGGTACCTCCCTTCCCATGTGCCGCCCAAAACCGCGGTCGTGAGACTCCCTCCACGCGGCCCCGGCCTCAAAACCGCTCACACGGGCGTCCAGGGCTTCCGGCTGTCAAGGCCCGGCTACGCTCAGCAGGGACCCCGCCGACCGCTCCCCCGAACCTGCTCCCAGGCTCGCACACAGGTCCGACACAGCGCTGTGACCTGGGGTTTCATCAGGGCGTACGGGACCGGTCCGCGGTACGGCGCCGCGTTCGTACGCGCGTACGAGCGGTGGGCCGCGCGGGTTACGCGGATCACGGGGGCTACGGGGCCGGGCGGGCCGGGGCGGGGTGCCGGGCCGGCTCAGCCGTAGGTGTCGCCGGGGCCGCGGCTGCCGGGAGCGCGCAGCCGGCCGCCGTAACCGCGCGGGGGGCCGGCCGGGCCCAGCACCTTCAGCAGCTTGACGGTGCCGTGGCCGAGGTCGGAGTTGAGCCGGGCCACCAGGGTGGGGGCCAGCAGCCGCAGCTGGGTCGCCCACGCCGTGGAGTCGCAGCTCACGGTGAGGACCCGCTCCTCCTCGTCGTAGCGCTCGGGCGCGCAGTGCTGGGCGACCTCCGGGCCGACCAGCTGCGGCCAGCGGCCCATCACCCCGCCGACCGCGGCCGGCGCCTCCCAGCCGCGCTCGGTGATGAGCCGGTTGATGGCCGCGCCCAGCGGCAGCGGGTCCCGCCCGTCGGCGTGCGCGCCGCTGCGCAGGCCGCCGCGCCTGGCCTGCTTCTTCTGCACCGCCGCCGCGCCCCGGGCGCGGGCCTGCTCCTTCGCCGCGCGCAGCGCGACCCGCGCCAGGTCCACCCCGGAGGGCTCGGCGGGGCGGGGCGCGGGTGGGGTCGAGTCGCTCACTGCCGTACCACCGTTCCGTTCTCCACCGCGAAGCGCGCCCCGCGCAGCGCCCCCGGCACGTCGTCGTCCACCGCGGCCGTGACCAGCACCTGCTCGCCCGGCGCGACCAGCTCCGCGAGCCGCTCCCGGCGCCGGACGTCCAGCTCCGCGAAGACGTCGTCCAGCACCAGCACCGGCTCGTCGCCGTCCGCGCACAGCAGCTCGTACGAGGCCAGCCGCAGCGCGAGCGCGTACGACCACGACTCGCCGTGGCTCGCATACCCCTTCGCGGGCATCGGGCCCAGCTTCAGCAGCAGATCGTCGCGGTGCGGGCCGACCAGCGTCACCCCGCGCTCGATCTCCTGCCGGCGGGCCCGCGTCAGCGCCTCCAGCAGCAGCTGGAAGAGCTCGGCGCGACCGCTCGCCCCCGCCAGGGCCTCGTCGCCGGGCGCACCGGCCGTGCCGTCCGTGCCGTCCGCACCTGCCGCCGCGGCGCTGGAGCGGTACTCCAGGCCCACCGGGCCGCCGCCGGGCGCCAGTTGCTCGTACGCCTTGTCCACCCGCGGTTGCAGCGCCGCCACCAGGTCCAGGCGCTGGGCCAGCAACTCGGCGCCGGCCGTGGCCAGGTGCTGGTCCCACACGTCGAGCGTGGACAAGTCCGCGCCCTTGCCGCCGTGCCGGCGGGCCAGCGCCGCGGTCTTCAGCAGGGTGTTGCGCTGCTTGAGCACCCGCTCGTAGTCCGCGCGCACTCCGGCCAGCCGCGGCGCGCGGGCGGTGATCAGCTCGTCGAGGAAGCGCCGGCGCTCCCCGGGGTCGCCCTTGACCAGCGCCAGGTCCTCGGGCGCGAACAGCACGCTGCGGACGATGCCGAGCAGGTCGCGCGGCCGGACCTGCGTGGAGCGGTTGATCCGGGCCCGGTTGGCGCGGCCGGGGTTGATCTCCAGCTCCAGCAGCCGGCGGCGCTCACCGTCGGCGGGGGCGTCGCCGTGCGGCCCGCCGCCGCCCTGCACGACCTGGGCCCGTACCACCGCGCGCTCGGCGCCGATCCGCACCAGCGGGGCGTCGGAGGCCACCCGGTGGCTGCCCAGCGTCGCCAGGTAGCCGACCGCCTCGACCAGGTTGGTCTTGCCCTGCCCGTTGGGGCCCACGAAAGCCGTGACGCCCGGGTCGAGAGGGACCTCGGCCCGGGCGTAGGAGCGGAAGTCGGCGAGCGACAGGTGCGCTACGTGCATCGTCTTGCGTGGCGCGTCGCCGCGCCGACCTCCCTGCAGTGCTACTCGGGTGCTACTCGGCGGCGGTGACCGCGTGGCCGCCGAACTCGTTGCGCAGCGCGGCGATCATCTTCATCTGCGGCGAGTCGTCCTGCCGGGAGGCGAACCGCGCGAAGAGGGAGGCGGTGATCGCCGGCAGCGGCACCGCGTTGTCGATCGCGGCCTCCACCGTCCAGCGGCCCTCGCCCGAGTCGTCGGCGTAGCCGCGCAGCCCGTGCAGGTGCTCGTCCTTGTCGAGGGCGTCGACGGCCAGGTCCAGCAGCCAGGAGCGGATGACCGTGCCCGACTTCCAGGAGCGGAAGACCTCGCGGACGTCGGTGACCGAGTCCACCGCCTCCAGCAGCTCCCAGCCCTCGGCGTAAGCCTGCATCATCGCGTACTCGATGCCGTTGTGGACCATCTTCGCGAAATGCCCCGCGCCGACCCGGCCGGCGTGCACCGCGCCGCTGTCGCCCTCCGGCTTGAGCGCGTCGAAGATCGGCTGCGCCTTGGCGATGTCCTCGGCCTTGCCGCCGTACATCAGCGCGTAGCCGTTCGCCAGGCCCCACACACCGCCGGACACACCGCAGTCGACAAAGCCGATGCCCTTGCCGGCCAGCTGGTCGGCGTGCTTCTCGTCGTCCGTCCAGCGGGAGTTGCCGCCGTCGATGACCAGGTCGCCGGGGGAGAGCAGCTCGCCCAGCTCGTCGATGGTGGACTGCGTCGCGGCGCCGGCCGGCACCATGACCCACACCACCCGCGGCCCTTGCAGGCTGTCCACAAGCTCCTTGAGGCTGTGGACATCGGCGACGTCCGGGTTGCGGTCGTAGCCGATGACGGTGTGGCCCGCGCGGCGGATCCGCTCGCGCATGTTGCCGCCCATCTTGCCGAGACCGATGAGACCGAGCTCCATCACACTTCCTTCGTTTCGAAGCGCCGGGCGGCGTCCGGGACGCCCGGGATGTACCCGGGTGCCGCTTTGCCGCTGCCTTGACCGTGAACCTGACCTGAGGACGAGCCTACGTCGGCGGCGGCGGGCGCTGCGGGCGGGCTCAGCCGGACAGCCGCACCGGCATGATCAGGTACTTGTACGCCTCGTCGGCCTCGGCGTCGACGGCCGGGCGCCCGCTGAGCAGGGCCGGCTTGGTGGACGTGGTGAACGACAGCTGCGCGGCCGGGGAGTCGATCGCGCTCAGGCCGTCGAGCAGGAACGTCGGGTTGAAGGCGATGGAGATGTCGTCGCCCTCCAGCGTCGCGTCGACCCTTTCCACAGCCTGTGCGTCCTCGCTGGAGCCGGCCTCCAGGGTCAGCACGCCCTGCTCGAAGCTCAGCCGCACCGGGGTGTTGCGCTCGGCGACCAGGGCGACGCGCTTGACGGCCTCGACGAAGGGCGCGGTCTCGATCACCGCGACGGAGGCGAACTCGGTGGGGAAGAGCGTGCGGTACTTGGGCAGGTCGCCCTCCAGCAGCCGGGTCGTGGTGCGGCGGCCGGCGCCCTCGAAGCCGATCAGGCCCTCACCGGCGCCGGAGCCGGCCAGTGCGATGGACACGGTGTCGCCGCTGGTGAGCGACTTGGCGATGTCCTGCAGCGTCTTGGCGGGCACCAGGGCGACCGCGGAGATGTCGGGCTGCTCGGGCTTCCACAGGAACTCCCGGACGGCGAAGCGGTAGCGGTCGGTGGCGGCCAGCGTCACCGTGTCGCCCTCGATCTCGATCCGCACGCCGGTGAGCACCGGCAGGGTGTCGTCCCGGCCCGCGGCGATGGCGGCCTGGCTGGCGGCGGCGGCGAAGACCTCGCCGGAGACCGTGCCGGAGGCCACCGGCATCGCGGGCAGCGCCGGGTACTCCTCCACAGGGAGTGTGTGGAGGGTGAAGCGCGAGCTGCCGCACACGACGGTGACGCGGACGCCGTCGGTGGAGATCTCCACCGGGCGGTTGGGCAGCGCCCGGGAGATGTCGGCGAGCAGTCGGCCGGACACCAGGACGGTGCCCTCCTCGTCCACCTCGGCCTCGACGGCGACCCGGGCCGAGACCTCGTAGTCGAAGCCGGACAGGCTCAGCTGGCCCTCCTCGGCCTTGAGCAGCAGCCCGGCGAGCACCGGCACCGGGGGACGGGCCGGGAGGCTGCGTGCTGCCCACGCCACAGCCTCGGCGAGTACGTCGCGCTCCACCCGGATCTTCACCGGAACCGCCTCCTGCTTGTTGCCGACTGTCGGGGAACAGTCTGACGCACAGCACTGTCACTCGGAGCGGCTTGGCGTCAAGCGGCGACACGGAGGGTCGGGCGACGAGGGCCGAGTTGTGCACAGGGCCCGCTTCCCAACCGATTCCCCGCTCTCTACGTGTAGTCGTAGTAGTAGGGGGTGTGGATACCGTGGATAACCGGTTCCTGCGCAGGTCAGGCCACGTTTTTTATCCCCAGAGCCTGTGGGTGACGGCGGTGGACAACCGGGCCGTCCTGTGGACACAGGAAAGTTGTGCACATCCCGTACACAGGCTCATGGGGGTTGTCCCCAGCGCTGTCCCCAGGAATACCCAGGTTCTCCCCAGGCCAACCCACCACGTTGGTGTGACGGCTTTCACTCTTCCGTGGGACAGAGTGCATTTCGTTGCCGAACAGTGGACAAAGATGTGGAGAACTGACCGGTAGCTGTGCACAACCGGCCCCAGCCTGTGGGCGGCCTGGGGACAACCGCTCACGGGTGCTGGGGACAACTCTCCCGTCCACAGCCTGTGGACGACGGTTACCCACATTTCCCCAACCGGCTGAGCTGCCGGGACACCCTCACGCAGCGGGCCGCTGTGGAGAGTATCGGGACAACTGCGGTGTCCCCAGGGTGTGGACGACAAAAAAGCCGCGGTCCTGTGGACAACAGGACCGCGGCGCCGGGGAATCGAACAGCGTGGGAGCGGGTCTCAGCTCTTGATGCGGTTGGTGAGCTCGGTCACCTGGTTGTAGATCGACCGCCGCTCGGCCATCAGCGAGCGGATCTTGCGGTCGGCGTGCATCACCGTGGTGTGGTCGCGCCCGCCGAACAGCGCGCCGATCTTCGGCAGCGACAGGTCCGTCAGCTCCCGGCACAGGTACATCGCGATCTGCCGCGCGGTGACCAGTACCCGGCTGCGTGACGAACCCGACAGGTCGTCCACCGCCAGACCGAAGTAGGCGGCCGTCTCGGCCATGATCGCCGTCCCGCTGATCTCCGGCACCGAGTCCTCGCCGCCCGGGATCAGGTCCTTCAGCACGATCTCGGTGAGCTGCAGGTCCACCGGCTGCCGGTTCAGGCTCGCGAAGGCCGTCACCCGGATCAGCGCGCCTTCCAGCTCCCGGATGTTGCGGGAGATCCGCGAGGCGATGAACTCCAGCACCTCGGGCGGCGCGTTCAGCTGCTCCTGCACGGCCTTCTTGCGCAGGATCGCGATCCGGGTCTCCAGTTCGGGCGGCTGGACGTCGGTGATCAATCCCCACTCGAACCGGTTGCGCAGCCGGTCCTCCAGGGTGATCAGCTGCTTGGGCGGCCGGTCCGAGGACAGCACGATCTGCTTGTTGGCGTTGTGCAGCGTGTTGAAGGTGTGGAAGAACTCCTCCTGCGTCGACTCCTTCTGCGCCAGGAACTGGATGTCGTCGACCAGCAGGATGTCCATGTCCCGGTAGCGCTTGCGGAACGCGTCCGCCTTGCCGTCCCGGATGGAGTTGATGAACTCGTTGGTGAACTCCTCGGAGCTGACGTACCTGACCCGGGTGCCCGGGTAGAGGCTGCGCGCGTAGTGGCCGATCGCGTGCAGCAGGTGCGTCTTGCCGAGCCCGGACTCGCCGTAGATGAAGAGCGGGTTGTACGCCTTGGCCGGCGCCTCGGCGACCGCCACGGCGGCGGCGTGCGCGAAGCGGTTGGAGGCGCCGATGACGAAGGTGTCGAAGAGGTACTTCGGGTTCAGCCGCGCGGTGGGCTCCACCGAGCCGCCGCTGCCGCCCGCGCCCGGGCCTGAGCCCGTATGCGAGTGGGGGCCCGGGTGGGAGCCCGGCCCCGCGCCGCCCCGGCCTCCGGAGCCCGCGCCCATGCCGTCGGGCGGCGGCGGGCGGTCGGAGGGCAGCGGCTGGTGGGGGACGGTCCCGTAGCCGTCCGGCCGCTCGGGGCGGTAGGGGCCGCGGTCCTGGAAGCCGCCGGCCTGCGGCACGCCCCAGTTGCCGAGCCCGGGCTGCTGCCAGCTGTCGGCGGGGTTGCGCGGGGTCCAGTCGCCGCTCTCGGGCTGCTCCCGGTAGGCGTGCCGGGGCCGGTGCGGCTCCTCGTACGGGTCGCCGGGGCCGCCGCGCTGCGGCTCCGGGGGCTCCGGATGGCCCTGGTGACCTTGGTGTCCCGGGTGCTCCCGGTGCGGGGCGGGCGGCGCGGCCTCCTGGTCCTGGTCGCCGCCGGACGCGACCGCGATCGCGATGCCCACGGTGTGACCGAACTCATGGCTGAGCACATCGGTGATCAGCTGCCGCAGCTGCTGGCCCTCCAGGATGTTCTTGGCGTACTCGTTGGGCGCCGAGAGCACGGCGGTGCCGGCGACCAGCGCGAGCGGCTGGATACGGCGCAGCCACTGCGCGTGCGTCGGCTTGAGGTCCTCCCCCGCCGCCAGCAGCTTCTGCAGTACCCGCGGCCACACTGCGGCAAGATCGGCGCTTACGTCAGCCACAGGGCACGCTCTCTCGGGTTGCTGAGTTGCTTGTAGGGGTGGCGGGCTCCCGCGGACGTGTGGATCTGATGAGGGGCGGGAAGAGTACGGAGTTCAGCCACGGTAATCAGGGCGGCGTGCACGGTTCAAGTCGTTGTCCACAGGGTGTGTACAAATGGCGGGGCCGCGGCGCCGGGTTTGACCGGATGGCCTAGCCGCACGTACCGTATCGAGGTCGAGTTGTCGATGGCTGCTGCCGCCTGCCTACTTCGAGGCGAGGATCCTCCGGGACGTTGACGCCCCCGGGCGGTCGTTCAAGCGGTGACCCGTCTGGTCCGCGAGTGCTTCGTGGGCGCACGGTGACAGCCAGGCGACGCCCCGCCCCGCAGGACCGAACTCCCCTGGAGCCCTCAAGTGAGCAAGCGCACTTTCCAGCCGAACAACCGCCGTCGTGCCAAGACCCACGGCTTCCGTCTGCGCATGCGGACGCGTGCCGGTCGCGCGATCCTCGCGACCCGCCGTGCCAAGGGTCGCGCCCGCCTGTCCGCCTGATCGCCCCAGGCCTGATGTCGTGCTGCCCTCCGAGAATCGGCTGAGGCGGCGCCAGGATTTCGCTACGGCCGTGCGCCGTGGACGCCGGGCGGGCCGCCCGCTGCTGGTCGTCCATCTGCGCCGCGACGCCACAGACCCGCATGTGCCTGGGGAGAGCACTCCCCCGGCCCGTGCGGGTTTCGTCGTAAGCAAAGCGGTCGGCGGCGCGGTCCAGCGCAATCAGGTCAAGCGCAGACTGCGGCATCTCGTCCGGGAGCGTCTGTCCCTGCTGCCCCCCGGTAGCCTGGTAGTGGTACGCGCTCTTCCCGAGGCCGGGAAGGCGGACCATGCACAGCTGGCCCTCGACCTGGACGCCGCGCTGACGCGGCTGCTGGGCCGTGACACCCGTGGCGACGCCGAGGGGAGGGTGGCTCAATGAAATACCCGCTGCTGGCACTGATCAAGCTGTACCAGTGGACGATCAGTCCGCTGCTCGGCCCGGTCTGCCGGTATTACCCGTCGTGCTCGCACTATGGGTACACCGCCATCGACCGGCATGGCGCGATCAAGGGCACCGCCCTGACCGCGTGGCGCATCCTCCGGTGCAACCCGTGGTCGCCCGGTGGTGTGGACCATGTACCGCCGCGCAAGCGACCGCCATGGCACGAACTGCTGCGCCGCGCACTGCGGGGCGGCTCCGACGGGCCCGTCACGCCCGAGCCCACCGGACCCTCTCACGCCCAAGGAGCCTGACCGTGGGGATCCTGAACCCCCTATACGACGCAGTGTCGTGGATCATCGTCCAGTTCCACTCGTTCTACAGCCTGATCTTCGACAAGGACAGCGGCTGGGCGTGGGGTCTGTCCATCGTCTCGCTGGTGGTCCTGATCCGCATCTGCCTGATCCCGCTGTTCGTCAAGCAGATCAAGTCGACGCGGAACATGCAGGCGCTCCAGCCGAAGATGAAGGCGATCCAGGAGCGCTACAAGAACGACCGCCAGAAGCAGTCCGAAGAGATGATGAAGCTGTACAAGGAGACGGGCACCAACCCGCTCTCCTCGTGCCTGCCGATTCTGGCGCAGTCACCGTTCTTCTTCGCGCTGTACCACGTGCTGAGCAACATCGCGAAGGGCAACGAGGTCGGTGTGATCCACCACAGCCTCGTCCAGAGCGCGCAGAACGCGCACATCTTCGGCGCCCCGCTGTCGGCGAAGTTCCTCGACAGCGCGTCGAAGGCCAGTGAGCTCGGCGCCACCCTCACCAATGTGCGGCTCGTCACCATCATCATGATCGTGCTGATGTCGGCCTCGCAGTTCTTCACCCAGCGCCAGCTGATGACGAAGAACGTGGACATGTCGGTGAAGACGCCGTTCATGCAGCAGCAGAAGATGCTGATGTACGTCTTCCCGCTGATCTTCGCCGTCCTCGGCATCAACTTCCCCGTCGGTGTCCTCATCTACTGGCTGACCACCAACGTGTGGACCATGGGCCAGCAGATGTTCGTGATCTACCGCAACCCCACCCCGGGCAGCCTGGCCTTCCAGCAGCGCCAGGAGCGGCTGCGGGCCAAGGGCAAGCTCGTCGAGGCGCCCGAGGAGGTCGCGGCCAAGGAGGCCGTCGAGGTCGCGCGGGCCAACCGCACGCAGCCCAAGCGGCAGCCCAAGGCCAAGCGGCAGACCGGTGGCACCGCCCCCGGCGGCGCCCCGCGCGCGGGCGGCCAGGGCGCGGGTGCCACGGGAGCCGGCGGCTCGGGTGCCGCGGGCGGCGCCCAGAAGCAGGACTCGGCCCCGGCGAAGACCGACGGCGGCGCCAAGGCGTCCGGCGGGAAGCCCAAGTCCGGCGGTGGTGCCCCGCGGGCCGGCGCGCCCCGGGCCGGTGCCCCACGGGCCGGATCGGGTGGTCAGAAGCAGGGCGGCGGCACGGCGGGCAAGCAGCCCGGAGCCAAGTCCAAGCCGACCAACCTGTCGTCGAAGAAGAAGTAAGAGGAAGCAAGAGGAGAGGCCAGGCGTGAGCGACGTCAAGAGCGGCACGGCATCCGACAGCGGTCCGTCCGCGACCCTGACCCGGCTGGAGCAGGAGGGCGAGATCGCGGCGGACTACCTGGAGGGGCTGCTGGACATCGCCGACCTCGACGGTGACATCGACATGGATGTCGAGGGCGAGCGCGCCTCGGTGTCGATCGTCGGTGACGGGTCCGCGCGCGAGCTGTCCAAGCTCGTCGGCCGGGACGGCGAGGTGCTGGAGGCGCTCCAGGAGCTGACCAGGCTCGCGGTGCACCGGGAGACCGGTGAGCGCAGCCGCCTGATGCTCGACATCGCCGGCTTCCGGGCCCGTAAGCGCGCCGAGCTGGCGCAGCTGGGCGCGGAGGCGGCGGCCGAGGCCAAGGAGACCGGGCAGCCGGTCACGCTGGACCCGATGACGCCGTTCGAGCGCAAGGTCGTGCATGACGCGGTCGCCGCCGCGGGCCTGCGCAGCGAGTCCGAGGGCGAGGAGCCCCAGCGCCGGGTGGTCGTCCTGCCGGTCTGACCGGCTGCACCCCATGATCGTTCGGCCCCGTCTGCTCGCCTCGCAGGCGGGGCCGAAGCTTGTCAGCCTGGAACCACCGACGAAAGGACAGTGCCGTGACGGAGGCAGCTGCGGAGCTTCCCGCGCCGCCGGAGCAGGCCGGGGCGGTGTTCGGCGAGCGCTTCGCCGACGCGGTGCGCTATGCCGAGCTGCTGGCGGACGCCGGGGTGCAGCGCGGCCTCATCGGTCCGCGCGAGGTGCCGCGGCTGTGGGAGCGGCATCTGCTGAACTGCGCGGTGCTCTCCGAGGTGATCGACGCGCACGTGTCGGTGTGCGACGTGGGCTCCGGCGCCGGCCTGCCCGGCATCCCGCTGGCGCTGGCCCGGCCCGATCTGGAGATCACCCTGCTGGAGCCGCTGCTGCGCCGCACCACCTTTCTCGAAGAGGCGGTACGGCTGCTGGGGCTGGCCAATGTGACGGTGGTACGCGGGCGCGCCGAGGAGATGGTCGGCAAGCTGCCGCCGGTGGACGTGGTGACCGCCCGGGCGGTGGCGCCGCTGGAGCGGCTGGCCGGCTGGGGGCTGCCGCTGCTGCGCCCGCACGGTGAGATGGCCGTCCTCAAGGGGGATACCGCCGAGGACGAGCTGCGGGCGGCCCGTGCGGCGCTCGGCCGGCTCGGCGCGGTCGGCGCCTCGGTGGTGCAGGTCGGCGAGGGCGTGGTGGAGCCGTTGTCCACCGTGGTGCGGGTCCAGGTGGGGGAGAGCCCCGGTGGTGTCCGCGCGGCGACCCGGCGGGCCAAGGCGGCCCGGGCCAGTCGTGCCCCGCGGGGCGGCGCGGCCGGACGCCGGCGCCGCTGAGCACGGCGGGGCGGGACAGGGTGCGACGGGGCCGGGCGGGGCGACCGGACCGTACAGTCCGGCGATAGATGCCCAAAGCTGCATAAATCGGAGTGTCTGCGACAATACCGGCGCGGTGCGGCGCATCGTGTTTCACGTGAAACGTCGCTCACTGCTTCCAGGAGTTCTCAGCCGCGGCCGGGCCGCGGCAGAAGCGCACGCCAACAAACCGACCAAGACCAATTCGGCTGTGGATAACCGGGAATTGTCCACAGGCGGCCGGGGCTCGCTGGTTCAGCACCCCTCGGGCATGGCAGGCTCTTCTTATCGCGAGCCTGAAGTCGAGGAGAGTGAGTCCTTGCGGTCCGACGCCAACATCGCGGGGCCGATGGCCGACCCGGTCCCCGGCCCCCGCACAGCTGAATCAGCCGGGGGCCCGCTTTCCACGCCCCCGGGGTTCGGGAGCGATGTTTCACGTGAAACATTGCCTCCCATGGATGACACCCCGATCGGCCGCGCTGCCCAGATGGCCGTCGAGGCGCTGAACCGCACCGGTGAGGGGCTGCCCAGACCGGCCCAGACCCGGGTGATGGTGGTCGCCAACCAGAAGGGCGGGGTCGGCAAGACCACCACGACGGTCAATCTCGCCGCCTCGCTGGCACTGCACGGCGCCCGGGTGCTGGTCATCGACCTTGACCCGCAGGGCAATGCCTCCACGGCGCTGGGCATCGACCACCACGCCGAAGTGCCGTCGATCTATGACGTGCTGGTGGAGAGCAAGCCGCTGTCGGATGTCGTGGTTCCGGTGGTCGATGTGGAGGGGCTGTTCTGCGCGCCCGCCACCATCGACCTCGCCGGCGCCGAGATCGAACTGGTCTCGCTGGTCGCCCGGGAGAGCCGGCTGCAGCGTGCCATCGCGGCCTACGAGCAGCCGCTGGACTATGTCCTGATCGACTGCCCGCCCTCCCTGGGGCTGCTCACCGTCAACGCCCTGGTGGCCGGCGCCGAGGTGGTCATCCCGATCCAGTGCGAGTATTACGCGCTGGAGGGCCTGGGCCAGCTGCTGAAGAACGTGGACCTGGTCCGCGCCCATCTCAATCCCAAGCTCCATGTCTCGACGATCCTGCTGACGATGTACGACGGCAGGACCCGGCTCGCCTCCCAGGTCGCGGAGGAGGTGCGCACCCACTTCGGCAAGGAGGTGCTGCGCACCAGCATCCCGCGCTCGGTCCGGATCTCCGAGGCGCCCAGCTACGGTCAGACCGTGCTGACCTACGACCCGGGCTCCAGTGGCGCCCTGTCCTATCTGGAGGCCGCACGGGAGATGGCCCTCCGCGGTCTGCCGGGCGGCATGACCGTCACCTATGACCCACAGGGCGCACCGCACAATGAGCAGCACCCGCACAGCATGTCGGAGGGGATCCAGTGAGTGATCGTCGCAGAGGTCTCGGCCGTGGTCTTGGCGCGCTGATCCCGGCCGCGCCGCAGCCGGCCGGTCCCGCGCAGGGCGCCGGTCCGGTCCTGGCGCCGGACCGTGGAGTGGCGGCGGCCAAGGTGGCGGGGCTGGTGGAGCGCCGGCCGACCGACGCCGGGGCGACCGTGGTGGACATCCCTGTTTCACGTGAAACAGAGCCGGATCTGTCCGCCGCCCGCGTCCCGGTCAGCGGCGCCTACTTCGCCGAGCTGGAACTGGACGCGATCACCCCCAACCCGCGGCAGCCGCGGGAGGTGTTCGACGAGGACGCGCTCAATGAGCTGATCACCTCCATCAAGGAAGTCGGCCTGCTGCAGCCCGTGGTGGTGCGGCAGATCAGCGCGGACCGCTTTGAGCTCATCATGGGCGAGCGCCGCTGGCGGGCCTGCCGTGAGGCCGGGCTGGAGCGGATCCCGGCGATCGTCCGCGCGACGGACGACGAGAAGCTGCTGCTGGACGCGCTGCTGGAGAATCTGCACCGGGCGCAGCTCAACCCGCTGGAAGAGGCCGCCGCCTACGACCAGTTGCTGCGGGACTTCTCCTGCACGCATGAGCAGCTGGCCGACCGCATCGGGCGGTCCCGCTCGCAGGTCTCCAACACGCTGCGGCTGCTGAAGCTGTCGGCTCCGGTGCAGCGCCGGGTCGCCGCCGGGGTGATCTCCTTCGGGCATGCGCGGGCGCTGCTCGCGCTGGAGGACTCCGAGGAGCAGGACCGGCTGGCGCACCGGATCGTCGCCGAGGAGCTGTCGGTCCGCACGGTCGAGGAGATCGTCAAGCTCTTCAACAGCGAGCCCAAGACGACCCGGAAGACGGCGGCCCCGCGGGCCGGCCGCCGGGTGTCCCCGGCGCTCACGCATCTGGCGACCCGGCTCTCCGACCGCTTCGACACCCGGGTAAAGGTCGACCTGGGCCAGAAGCGCGGAAAGATCGTCGTCGAGTTCGCCTCGATAGAGGATCTGGAGCGGATCCTCGGCGCGATGGCCCCGGGCGAGGGCAAGGTGCTGGAGAACCGGCTGGACGACGAGGCCGAGGACGACGACGAGTGACACCAGGGCGCCCCGGCAGTCGATGCCGGGGCGCCCTCGGTATGCGGTCGTGACAGGGGCAGCGGAAGGATTGGGGGCTTCGGCAGATGGGGCGTCGGCTGGTACCGCTCACACTGGACAACCTTCCGGACCTTCCCAGACCTTGTCGGCGCTGTGTCTTCTGGGAGCTTGATCCGGTCAGTGGCGAGGCCGCTGTGCAGGCGGGCAAGCCCGAGCTGGAGAAGGAGGCATGGATCTCCGCGGCCCTGCTGGAGTGGGGCTCCTGCGGCCGGGTGGTCTATGTCGACGAGGTGCCGGCGGGCTTTGTGCTCTACGCCCCCGCCGCGTATGTGCCGCGGTCGACCGCCTTCCCGACCAGCCCGGTCTCCCCGGACGCCGTCCAGCTGATGACCGCCCGGGTGCTGCCGGGCTACCAGGGGCAGGGCATCGGGCGGGTACTGGTGCAGACCGTCGCCAAGGATCTGGTGCGGCGGGGCTTCAAGGCCATCGAGGCGTTCGGCGACGCCCAGTGGTCCGCGCCGTCCTGTGTGCTGCCGGCCGACCATCTGCTGGCCGTCGGCTTCAAGACCGTCCGCCACCACCCGCGCTATCCGCGGCTCCGGCTGGAGCTGCGCTCGACGATCTCCTGGAAGGAGGACGTCGAGATGGCCATCGACCGGCTGCTGGGCGCGGTCCAGAAGGAGCCGGTGCTGCGCCCGTTGTGACAGTGGGCCGGCTCCCCCGCGGGGGAGCCGGCCCACTGCGTATGTTCCACGTGGAACATACGCGCTTCCTCAGCCGATGAAGTCGGCGAGGTCGCGCACCAGGGCGGCCTTCGGCTTGGCGCCGACGATCGTCTTCACGACCTCGCCGCCCTTGTAGACATTGAGGGTCGGGATCGACATCACGCCGTACTTCGCGGCGGTGACGGGGTTCTCGTCGATGTTGAGCTTGACGATGGTGATCTCGTCGGGGTGCTCGGCCGCGATGGCTTCCAGCGACGGGGCGATCTGGCGGCACGGGCCGCACCACTCGGCCCAGAAGTCGACCAGTACGGGCTTGTCGCTGGCCAGGACCTCCTCGGCGAAGGTGTCATCGGTTACGGGCTTCGGCTTGCCGGCCACGGCGCTCTCCTCGGGTTCGATGCGTACGGATGGAATGCGGCGGAAGGGTCAGGCGGTCTTCTCGGCGTCGCTGAGGGCCGCCAGATAGCGCTCGGCGTCCAGGGCGGCGGAACATCCGGTGCCGGCCGCGGTGATCGCCTGGCGGTAGGTGTGGTCCACGACATCCCCGGCGGCGAACACACCGGGGAGGTTGGTACGGGTGCTGGGCGACTGGACCTTGAGGTAGCCCTCGGCGTCGAGGTCGAGGACGCCCTTGAAGAGCTCGGTGCGCGGGTCGTGGCCGATCGCGATGAACAGGCCGGTGACGGGCAGCTCCGAGGTCTCGCCGGTCTTGGTGTTGCGGAGGGTCAGCCCGGAGAGCTTCCCCTCGCCGTGGATCTCGGCCACCTCGCTGTCCCACACGAAGGAGATCTTCGGGTCGGCGAAGGCCCGCTCCTGCATCGCCTTGGAGGCCCGCAGGCTGTCCCGGCGGTGCACGATCTTCACGGACTTGGCGAACCGGGAAAGGAAGGTCGCCTCCTCCATCGCGGTGTCACCGCCGCCGATGACCGCGATGTCGTGCTCGCGGAAGAAGAAGCCGTCACATGTGGCACACCACGAGACGCCACGACCGGAGAGCATGTCCTCGTTGGGCAGGTTGAGCTTGCGGTGCTGCGAGCCGGTGGTGACGATGACGGCCTTCGCGCGGTGCACGGTGCCCGCGGTGTCGGTGACGGTCTTGATGTCGCCGGACAGGTCGACCGCCACCACGTCGTCCGGGACCAGCTCGGCACCGAAGCGCTCCGCCTGGGCGCGCATGTTGTCCATCAGGTCGGGGCCGAGGATGCCCTCCCGGAAGCCGGGGAAGTTCTCCACCTCGGTGGTGTTCATCAGCGCGCCGCCCGCGGTGACCGAGCCCTCGAAGACGAGCGGGCTGAGGGAGGCACGTGCCGTGTAGAGCGCAGCGGTGTAGCCCGCAGGCCCTGAACCGATGATGATCACGTTACGAACGTCGCTCACGGATGTCTTCCTCGTCTCTGCGGACTGCGGTGGGGGCCCGGTACTGGCTGGACTCTCGTCGTGCCTAACGGATCCTACGGGGCTGGCATTCCCCTGGCGGTGCGCGCCGCCCGGGGCACACCGTGGCGTGCCCTCGGCGGCGGGTCAGCCCTGCGGATAGCTGTTCTGGAAGAGCACCTGCGCGGGGCTGTCGGCCGTGCAGGCCGCGGTCAGCACAAAGGCGTCGACCTGGTCGCCGCCGGCCGGGTCCGGCAGCACGACCAGATAGGAGTCGACCCCCAGGAAGTCTTCCCGCTCCGCGGCCAGTGGCCGCTCGGTCCGCTGGGTGGCCTTCAGCACACACAGCGGCACCGAGGTGGCGCTGCCGTCGGGCGCGGTGACGGTCGTGCTGCCGTCGCCGCCGAGCATCGGGGACTTCCCCACGCTGGCGCCGCCTTTGGTGCCCTCCCCGCTGGCGAGCAGCCGGGCCACATCGGCGCCCACATCGGCCACCGGACCGGCGTCCTTGGCGCCGCTGCGTACCGCGGCGCTGTCGCTCTTCGAGGCACTGGACCCGCTGTGGGCGGCAAGCTCGTACACCCCGCCGCCCAGCAGCAGGATGCCGGCGGACGAGAGGGCCGCGATCAGCAGGCCGCGCCGCCGCCGGCTGCCGCGGCCCGGACCGGTCGGGGTAGCCGGGCGTCCGGCAGGTGCGGATGTTCCACGTGGAACATCGGTCGGCGGGCGGTCGGACGCGTGCGGCGATGTTTCACGTGGAACACGCGCCCGCGGGATGTCCGCCCGCGCCTCGATACCGGCGGCCGTCCCTGCCGGGCGGCCGGTCTCCGCCGGGTGGTCCGCCTCGGCGGCGAGGGCGGCATCGATCCGGGCGGCGACATCCGCGGGCATCGGTTCCGCCGCCGGGAGGTCGCCCAGCAGGGTGCCGATCTCCTGGAGCGAGGCCAGGACCTCCGCGCACTGCGGGCAGGACCCGATATGCGTCCGCACCTGGGCCGCCCGCTCGGCCGGCAGCAGGTCCTCGGCGAAGTCGGCGATCTCGATGACGTCGGGATGCGCGTCGTGGTCCGTTGCCGATGTCATCGGTGCTCACCTCCGCCCTGCTCCGTCACTGCCGGTGGGACGGATGTCCCCGCCGCCCGGTTCCTTCCCGCGCCAGGGCCGGGGCCCGCACGGTCCGCGCCGCCGGCCCGCAGATGCGCGAGCAGCGGCAGCAGCCGCGCCCTGCCGCGGGCGCACCGGCTCTTGATCGTGCCCTCCGGCACGGACAGCACCGCCGCGGCCTCGGCGACCGGATAGCCCTGCATGTCGACCAGCACCAGCGCGGCCCGCTGCTCGGCGGGCAGCGTGCCCAGCGCGGCCAGCAGCTCCCGGTGCAGCTCCTGGCGCTCCGCGGGCGCCTCGGCGGACTCGTGCGGCTCCAGGAGGGCGTCCAGGCCCGCCTCGTCGGCCACCGCCGCCGTCCGCCGGGCGGCGCTGCGGCGGGCCCGGTCCAGGCACGCGTTCACGGTGATGCGGTGCAGCCAGGTGGTGACGGCCGACTGGCCGCGGAAGGTGTGGGCGGCCCGGAAGGCCGACACCAGTGCGTCCTGCACGGCGTCGGCGGCCTCCTCGCGGTCCCCCAGGGTGCGCAGCGCGACCGCCCAGAGCCGGTCGCGGTGCCGGCGGACCAGTTCGCCGAAGGCGTCGGCCTCGCCGGCCACATGGCGCGCGAGCAGGGCGGCGTCATCGGCTTCGCCGAGCGGTATGCGCTCCACAGCCTGCCTCCCCCCGCCCGCTGCCGGTCAGCCGGTGACGTCGATCTCCGAGATCTTGCCACGGAACTGGCCGTCGGAGGGAGGCAGCTTGGTCAGCCAGACCAGCAGATAGCGGGTGGTGACCTGCCCGGTGGGCTTGAAGGTCAGCTTGCCGTCGCCGGAGGCGGACGCCACCTTGCCGAAGCCGTCCAGCTGGGTGGGCCGGGCCTTGCTGCCGGCGGGCGCGGCCAGCAGCTCGACGTCCGTGGCGCCGACCAGGTCCACGGTGACCGAGCTGACCCGGTGCGCGCTGCCCAGGTCCAGCACCAGCCCCACGCCTTCCTTGAGGCCGCCGAGATCGGCGCGGGTGTAGGACTGCGTCTGCCAGGAGGTGGACGGGTCGCCGTCGTCGGCGTTGCCGGTCTCGGCCGGGTGCTCGCTGCCGTCGCCCTGCGGATCGAAGGACGTGATCCCGGTGATCTTCAGCGGCACCACGGGCGGCGGCGCCGGGTGCTGCTGCGCCGTCGGCGTCGGGGTCGGCGCGGGTGCGTTGTTCTCCCGCGACTTCAGGGCGTCCGCGAGCTGCCAGCTGCCGAGGCCGATCGCCACGATCAGCAGTGCCGACACCGCCCACTTCAGGGCGCTGCCGGTACGCCCGGGCAGCGCGGGCGGCGGCACGGGCGCGAGATCCGGGGCGCTGTAGCCGGCCGCGGCGACCGGCTGCGGCGGCTGCGGGAAGGCCGGCGGCCGGTAGACCGGCGCGGGGTGCTCCGGCGGGCGGATCCGCGGGATCGCGGCGAGCGCCTTGGCCAGCTCCTCCGGGGTGGTGCAGGGCGGCTCCTCGCGGGAGGCGGTCGCCCCGTCGTTGACCAGGGCGCGCATCGACAGGTCCGACAGTCCGCGGTGGACCCCCGCGCGCAGCTGGTCGGGCGCGACCAGCCCGACGCTCTTGGGCAGCCCGGCCAGGCCGTGCGCGTCCTCCTCGTACGGCCAGCGCTGGGTGAGGGAGGCGTACAGCAGCGCGCCGATCGCCTCGGTGTCCTGCCGCTGCGGGCGCTCGGAGCTCAGCCCGCGCAGCGCGGCGGCCACGGCCAGGCCGCGGATGCGGTACTGCCCGGAGCTGGTGCGCAGCACGGCGCCGGGGTCGAGCCGCAGATGTGCCAGCCCCTCGCGGTGCGCGGCGGCCATGCCCTGGGCGACCTGGCCGGCCATCTGGTAGGCCTCGTGCGGCTCCAGCGGGCCCAGGGCCAGCAGGTCGGCGAGCGACGCGGCGTCCGGCAGCCATTCGTGGATCACATAGACCAGCTCGTCCTCCTCGACCGCGTCGAGGACCTGGACAAAGCGCGGGTCGCCGAGCAGGGCGGCGGAGCGGGCCGCGGCGAGCACCTGGCGGGCCCGGGGGTGGTCGGCGGGCAGCAGATGGATGCCGACCGCCCGGCGCAGCTTCTCGTCGACCGCGCGCCAGCTGCTGAAGCCGTCGACCCGTGTGACGCACTCGGCGAGCTGGTAGCGGCGGGCGAGCCGGTGGCCGCTGTGCAGGTCGGGCGCGGCGGGCTTGGGCCGCGGCCGGCTCTGCGTCCCGCGGGGCTTGTCGGCGCCGGCCAGCGCCACCGTGGGGGCTGTCTTTCCCGCGGCCTCGGCGGCGGGCTCCTCCGCGGCGGCCTTGTCGAGGACCGGCGCTCCGGCCGCGGCCTCCGCGGCGGCGGGCTCGGTGGCCGGCTGCTCGCTGGCCGGCTGCTCGGCGGCGGGGGCTTCGACGGCGGGCTCTTCGGCGGCGGTCGGCTTCCCGGCGGTGGGCCGCTCGGCGACCGGCTCTTCCGTCGTGGGGTCGGCGGGCGGCTGCGGGGGCGCGGGCTCGTCGTCGGCCTGCGTCATGGGCTGCGTCTGCTCGCCGGTGGGTTCGTCCGCGGGCTCGACCGCGGGTGCGTCCGTGGACTCGCCGGCCGGTTCCTCGACGAGGGTGGGGGTGCTGTCTGCCGGATCCTTCGGTGGGGTGTCGCCGGCGCTCACGCCGTTGTGGTCGTCCTGCGCCGCTGCGCCGGGTGTGGTGCCGTCCTGGGGAGAGACGGGTGCGATCTCGCCGTCCTCATCCGCCACTTCGACGGCCGCCGTGCTCCGATCCGCCACCGTCGTTCCTGCCTCCCCATCCATAGCGCGATCCCACGTCGAGCCGATGACAATTGTGCCCGCACTCCGGCTCTATGCACGACACGCGGCAGACCGCGATGGTTGCGCCCGGGGCGTGGACCGGCGGGCGCGGTGTGCGATCAGCGCCCGAGCCGCCCCCGGACCATGCCGATCATGCCGTTCAGCTCCTGGATCCGCATCCGCTTCGCGATCACCAGGAAGACACCGCCCAGCAGGACGCCGCCGACTACCAGCGACGCCAGCGATCCGGTCACGCCGCCGCCCAGCTTTTCGCTGATGACGTACACCGCGAGGCCGGCCAGCGCGGCAGCCGGGACGCACGCCCCGACCAGCCGGGCATACGTGCGGACCACCCTGCGGCCGTCCAGATCGCCGTTCAGCCGCTTGCGCAGCCGCTTGACGGCTACCCCGACGCCGACCGCGTACGCGAGGCCGTATGAGAAGGCCATGCCGACCACGGCCCAGCGGGAGGGCAGGATGAGGAAGCAGAAGGCGGAGGCGGCGGCGTTGACGGCCGCGACGACCACCGTGTTGTAGAAGGGGGTGCGGGTGTCCTCGAAGGCGTAGAAGCCGCGCAGGATGACGTACTGCACCGAGTAGGGGATCAGGCCGCCGCCGAACGCCATCAGGACGAAGCCGATGTTGCGGGCCGAGCCGCCGCTGGTGCTCGCGTAGAGCAGGGTGCACATCGGGATGCCGAGCGCGAGGAAGGCGAAGGCGGCCGGCACGATCGCGACCGCCGAGGTGCGCAGGCCGTAGGAGATGTCGTCGCGCACCGCGGTGATGTCGCCGTCGGCCGCGGCCCGGGAGATCCGCGGCAGCACCGCGGCCATCACCGACACCGTGATGATCGCCTGCGGCATCTGCCAGATCAGCAGCGCGTTGTTGTACGCCGTGATGCCGGTGCCCTGGAAGCCGCTCTTGTCGGCGTTGGCGCCCGCCCAGGTGGCGAGCTGGGTGACCACGATCAGGCCGGCCTGGTTGGCCAGCACGAAGAAGAACGTCCACTTGGCGAGCCTGGCGGCCTTGCCCAGGCCGTGCCCGCGCCAGTCGAAGCGCGGCCGGAACCGGAAACCGGCGTCCCGCAGGTAGGGCAGCATCGCCAGCGACTGCACCACCAGGCCGAGCAGGGTGCCGATGCCCAGCAGCCGCACGCCCTCGGGCGAGATCGTCGTGGCGTCCATCCGCGTGGTGCTGTAGGAGCCGTAGACCCAGATGAACATGCCGAAGGTGAAGATCACCACGACGTTGTTCAGCACCGGCGTCCACATCATCGCGCCGAACTTCCCGCGCGCGTTGAGCACCTGGCCCATCACCACATGGATGCCCATGAAGAAGATCGTCGGCAGGCAGTAGCGGGCGAAGGTGATCGCCACGTCGTACGTGTCCGGGTTGTCGGCGATCTTCGCCGACATCAGCCGGATCAGCACCGGCGCCCCCAGCACGGTGACCATGACGATGGCGCCGAGCACCACCATCACGACGGTGAGCAGCCGGTTGGCGTACGCCGAGCCGCCGTCCTCGTCGTCCTTCATCGACCGCACGAGCTGCGGCACGAAGACCGAGTTCAGGCCGCCGCCGATGGTGAGGATGTAGATCATCGTCGGCAGGGTGTTGGCGACGGTGTAGGAGTCGCCGAGGGTCGCCACGCCGATCGCGCCGGCGATCACCAGGGTGCGGACGAAGCCGGTGAGGCGGGACACCAGGGTGCCGGCCGCCATCAGCGCGCTGGACTTGAGGATGCCGCCGGCCTTGCCCGTCGCGGCCGGGGCGGCCGTGGCGGCGGCAGCCGGAGCCGCCGCGCTGCCCGCACCGGCCGCCGCCGCGGCCCCCGCCGCCACCGGGGCCCTGCGCGGCGCTCCCGCGCCCACCGGGGCGCCCTGCTGCGGCTGCCCCTGCTGCACCTGCCCCTGGCCCTGCGGCGGGTACGGCTGCTGCTGCGGGTCCTGGTAGGGCTGCTCGTACGGTTCCTGGTACGGCTGCTGGTACGGGTAGCCGTAGCGGGGGTCGGCGTAGCGCGGGTCGACGTACTGCTGGTCGGCGTACCGCGGGTCGCCGTAGGACTGGCTCTGGTAGATCTCCTGGCCGTAGCCGGGGTCCTGGAAGACCGGGATCGAGAAGCCCGTCGTCTCGTTCGGCGACGGCATGTGCGGATAGCCCGCGGGGTAGCCGTAGCTCTGCTGCGGCTGGGGCTGAACCGGGGGCTGCTGCGCCGGGTAGCCGCCGTGCCCGCCCTGCCCGTGCCCGCCCTGCCCGTAGCCGTGCTGGCCGCCGTAGCCGTCCTGGTAGCCGCCGCCCTGCTGGTAGTGCGTCCGCGGGTCGTAGCCCTGCTGCGGATACTGCTGCTGGTAGCCGGCCTGCTGGTAGTCCTGCGGCGGGTACGGCTGCTGCTGTTGCTGCTGGGGATACTGCTGCTGGTCGCGGAAGAGGTGCGCGAACGGGTCCTCGCCCTGGCCGGGCGGGACCTGGCCGGGCGCGGGCGCGCCCTGGCCGCCGTACTGCGCCGCGGCGTCCTCGGGGTACGGGCCCTGCGGGTAGCCGCCCTGCTGCTGCCACTGCGCCGGATCCTGCTGCTGGTAGGGGTCGTAGGCGTAGGTGCCCTGCAGGTAGGGATCGGGCTGGGGCGCCGGCGGCTGCTCCGAAGAGTGGGGCAGCCGGCCCGCGGGGTCGCGGTCACCGTCGTACGGCGCGTTCATCAGTGCCCCACCTTATTGTCGCGGCTACCCGTCCACCTTCTCACCTGCCGGGGACGGCTCACGGCTTTCCTGCCCGGTGTCAGCGGCAGGGTCACCCGGGTGCCCCGGGTCCGTGCCGTCCGACTCGCCGCCCTCCCCGTCGTCCTCGCCGCCGCCGTCGGCGGCCTGCCTCTTGCGCTGGCGGTAGATCCGGACGCCGGCCAGGACCAACAGCAGCAGACCGGCGCCGATGACGAGCATCACCAGGTCGGTGACCTTGTTGACGTGGACCTCGAACGTGACGGGGTTACTCCTGTAGACGACATTGTCCACGGTGTAGAGAGCCGCGACGACCTGGACGGTGCCGTTCGCGCTGGCCTTGGTCTGGAACTTCAGGGTACGGGTGTGGCCGCCCTCGACGGTGATCGGCTGGTCGCCGCCCTTGATCTCCAACCGGATGTTCGCGCCGGACCTGAGCTTGAGCACCAGGTTCACCGGCTGGCTCAGCTCGTTCTTCACCGTGATCGGAATGGTGCCGCTGCGGCCCGACAGCGTCAGCGTGGTCTTGTCGATGATGTGGACCGCGTTGATCAGGTCCGTCAGATACCGGCCGGTCGCGTCGCGGTAGCCCTGCGCGCCACCGGGGTCGCCGCGCCAGCTGGTGGACATCGCCCGCATCATCGCGTTGCCGAACGGCACCGTCACACGGTCCTGGCGGGTCAGGATGACCACGAAGGCGTTCAGGTCGGCCTGGATCCGCTGGATCTGCTGGAAGGCGCCCGTGGGCAGCTCCTGGCGGCGCAGGCTCGCCGGGTAGGACTTGGCCGAGGGCACCTTGTCGTTGGCGCGCGGGTCCGGGTGGGCGGAGGCGACCTCGCCGAAGGCGACCGGGGTGACCCACAGCGCGGTGTAGGTGGCGTGGATGGCCTCGGCCATCGCGGTCGCCTGGGCGACGGTGGGCGTGCGCTGCGGGGCGAACAGCACCGTTCGCTGCTTCTCCGGCGACTCCATGGTGATCATCAGCGTCTGCGCGATGAAGTTCTGCACCGCGAGGTCGGCGTCCTGCGGGTCGGTGAGCGGACCGCTGAAGGCGGTGGACAGCGTCGCGTCGCTCACCACCGCCGTCGTGCCGCCGCCGATCGGACGGGCGGCGCTGGGGGTGTAGTCGAGGCTGTCGCTCTCGTGGAAGGTGTCGCTGCGCGCGATGATCCGCTTGGCGCCGCCGGACCGGGCCACCGACACGATGGACGGGTCGAGCGCTCCGTCGACCGGCCAGGCGGTGTCGCCGACCGGCGCGCCGCCGAGGATGGTCTGCACGGTGCTCACCCCGAGCTCGGCGCCGGTCTTGAGATGGCTCAGGGTGCCGGGGACGCTCTGCCCGTGGTGGGCGATCGACGCGAGGTCGGTGTCGCCGAACGGCAGGGCGATGACCTGGTCGCCGGCGACCGCAGTCTTGAGGTCGTTCAGCCACTCCCGCGCCGCTGTCGCGCCGGTGCCCGGGGTGGTCTTGGTGACGTCGCCGCCCGGGCCCGCGACGCGGTAGCCCTTGGTCATGAACTCCACGGTCGCCAGCAGGTCGGGATCGATGACCCAGGTCACCGGGAGGTTCCTGACCAGGTCGATCATGGTGCGCAGCCGGCCGCCCGCGGCGAGCTCGGTGGCCAGCTCGTCGTCCATGAAGATCGGGTTGCGCTGCGAGTCGGTGTCGCCGCGCGGCGCGATGTGCGACCGGTCGGTGAGCGGCCACAGATAGCCGATCTTGGTGTGCTTGGTGCTGTTGGCGTCCTGGTCGCTGTACCAGGGCAGGAACGTCCGCTTGATGCCCAGCACGCGCGTCGAGGAGTCCGACGGGGTGCCGCCCTCCAGCGCCACGCCGAGCTGGTAGACGCCGGCGTCGGACAGGCCGAGCGCGCTGACCGGCACGGTGAGGCTGAAAGTGCCGGTGCCGCCGGCCGGCAGGTCGGGGACGGCGGCGGTGTAGCCCTTCACCTCGTCGCCGTCCTGCGGGTAGCTGTAGCCGGTACGGGAGGCCGCGCTCTTGAGGGCGCTGCGGGTGTCCAGCGGGCCGTCGCCGCGGGTCAGCACGCCCACGTGGGCGCCGGTGACCGCGGTTTTGCCGTTGTTGGCGAGCCGGCCGGTCAGCGTGACGGAGTCGCCCTTGGCCGGGATGCGCGGGGAGATCCCGTCGACCGACACCGCGACCGTACGCGAGCCGGTGGCGGACGCCGCCCGGGCCGGGGCCGCGCCGGTGGCCTGCAGCAGCCCGGTCAGCAGGGTGGCTCCCGCCACCAGTGCGACGACCCGCGCCACCCGGCGGCGTGCCGGGGACGGGGGTTTCCCGGGTGACTGTGCCGCCTCGCCCACGCGTTCGCCCGTCCTCGTCATGTGTCGGGCGGTTCCGTCCGCCGCTGGTGGTCCATCGGATGTGCGTGCTGGCATGGTAACGAGCGGCGCTGTGCCGGAGTGCTGCGGAGCCCGGCTTGGTACGCGGTTGGTACGCGGCGCTGTACGCGGGGTGATCCGGCGCGCGGCCCGGGCCCGCGGACCCGTACCCTTTTACGTTGTGCCGAACGCCAACAACGCCGCTCAGACCCCGCCGCCCGTGCCCGCAGGACAGGCCGCCCGACGGGTCGAGCCCGTCGCGGAGGAACTGGGCCGCCGCTTCCGTGCCGCCGGATTCGCCCTCGCCCTGGTCGGCGGCTCCGTCCGGGACACCCTGCTCGGCCGGCTCGGCAACGACCTGGACTTCACCACGGACGCCCGGCCCGAGCAGGTGCTGACGATCCTGCGGCCGTGGGCGGACGCGGTGTGGGAGGTCGGCATCGCCTTCGGCACGGTCGGCGGCCGGAAGAAGGCGCCGGCCCTGGACGGCACCACCCGCGACTTCCAGATCGAGGTCACGACCTACCGCAGCGAGGCGTACGACCGGACCTCCCGCAAGCCGGAGGTCTCCTACGGCGACACCATCGAGGAGGACCTGGTCCGCCGGGACTTCACGGTCAACGCGATGGCGGTGGCGCTGCCCGGCAGCGACTTCATCGACCCGTACGGCGGCCTGGACGACCTTGCGGCCCGGACGCTGCGCACCCCGGGCTCCCCGGAGTCGTCGTTCTCCGACGACCCGCTGCGGATGCTGCGGGCCGCCCGGTTCGCCGCGCAGCTGGACTTCGAGGTCGCCCCGGAGGTCGTCGCGGCGATGACAGCGATGGCCGACCGGATCGGGATCGTCTCGGCGGAGCGGATCCGGGACGAGCTGAACAAGCTCGTCCTGTCCGCCCATCCGCGCAAGGGCCTGCGGCTGCTGGTCGAGACGGGGCTCGCCGACCGGGTGCTGCCCGAGCTGTCGGCGCTGCGGCTGGAGCGCGACGAGCACTTCCGGCACAAGGACGTCTACGAGCACACCCTGACGGTGCTGGAGCAGGCCATCGACCTGGAGGACGACGGGCCGGACCTGGTGCTGCGGCTGGCCGCGCTGCTGCATGACATCGGCAAGCCCAAGACCCGGCGCTTCGAGTCCGACGGCCGGGTCTCGTTCCACCACCACGAGGTGGTGGGCGCCAAGCTCGCCAAGGCGCGGATGCTGCAGCTGAAGTACTCCAACGAGATGGTCAAGGACGTCTCGCGGCTGGTCGAGCTGCATCTGCGCTTCCACGGCTACGGCAGCGGCGAGTGGACCGACTCCGCGGTGCGCCGCTACGTAAGGGACGCCGGGCCGCTGCTGGACCGGCTGCACAAGCTGACCCGGTCGGACTGCACGACCCGCAACAAGCGCAAGGCGGCGGCGCTGTCCCGGACGTACGACGCCCTGGAGGCGCGGATCGCCGAGTTGCAGGAGCAGGAGGAGCTGGACGCGATCCGGCCGGACCTGGACGGCAACCAGATCATGGCGGTGCTGGAGATCCCGCCGGGGCCGGCGGTCGGCAAGGCGTACCAGTATCTGCTGGAGCTGCGGCTGGAGAACGGGCCGCTGGGCGAGGAGGCCGCGACCGCGGCCCTGCGGGAGTGGTGGGCGGCGCAGTCGTCGCGGTGACGCTCCACGTCGCAGTGATGTTCCACGTGGAACATCGCGCCCGGCGGGCGGATCGCCGTCAGCCGGTCGGGGTGCGCACCGGCGATGTTTCACGTGGAACATCGCGCGTTCGCAGCATCCCGACCGCGGTTGCCGCGTAGATCAGGGCCAGCACCACGACCAGCCCGGTGGAGCGGCCGTCGGCCGGCAGCACCAGGGCCGCGACCGCTGCGGCGCCGACGAAGGCGACATTGAAGACGACGTCGTAGACGGAGAAGACCCGCCCCCGGTAGCCGTCGTCCACCTGGGCCTGGACGACGGTGTCGGTGGCGATCTTGGCGCCCTGGGTCGTGAGGCCCAGCAGTACGGCGGCCAGCATCATCGGCCCGATGCGGAAGCCGAGCGCCAGCGGCGGCAGCAGCACGGCGGAGGCGGCCGAGCAGCCGATGATCCAGCCGGCCGTGCCGAAGCGGGCGGTGGCCCACGGGGTGAGGAGCGCCGCCGCGAAGAACCCGGCCGCCGACAGCCCGACGGCCAGCCCCAGCAGCCCGAGCCCCGCGTCGGTGTCGGACGGGTCGGACCAGGCGTAGCGGCACAGCATCAGCAGCGTCACGGTGAGCGCGCCGAAGCAGAAGCGCATGGCGGTCATCGCGGCCATCGCCCGGGCGGCCGGCGGGCGCCGCCGCAGGTGCCGCAGCCCGTCCCCCAGGCCCTGGGCGGTGCCGGCGAGGGCGGCCAGGAACCGCGGGCGCACCCGGTCCGGCGCGGGGCCGAGCAGATCCCGGCCGAGCGTCAGCGCCGACAGGCCCGCGCACAGATAGAGCAGCGCCCCGAGCAGTACGGTCGCCGCGTTGGCGCCGTCCCCGTCGGGGGCGAACAGATGCACCACGAAGGCCGCGCCGCCGCCCACGGTGGCCGCGAGCGTACCCGCGGTCGGTGACAGGGCGTTGGCGGTCACCAGCCGGTCCCGGCCCACCACCCGGGGCAGGGCCGCGGACAGCCCCGCCAGGACGAAGCGGTTGACGGCGGTCACGGACAGCGCGGACAGATAGAACAGCCAGTCCGGCACCCGCAGCAGGATCAGCCCCGCGGTGCCGCAGGACAGCACGGCCCGCAGCAGGTTGCAGTAGAGCAGTACCTGGCGGCGCCGCCAGCGGTCGAGCAGCACCCCGGTGAACGGGCCGAGCAGCGAGTAGGGCAGCAGCAGGACCGCCATCGCGGAGGCGACGGCTCCAGCGGTCGCCTGCTTCTCCGGGGAGAAGACCACATAGGCGGCCAGCGCGACCTGGAAGACGCCGTCGGAGAGCTGGGACAGCAGCCGCACCCCGAGCAGCCGGCGGAAGTCCGGCAGCCGCAGCAGGACGCGGAGATCGCGCAGAAGGCCCATGGGCACAGCCTCACACGACGAGGAAGGCCCCGGGCACGCGACCCGGGGCCTTCCTGGCGTTCTTCACGTCCGCGCCCTACGTCCGCGCGTCACGCGAGCGCTGCGCGCTCGGCGCCATGACGGCTCAGCGCTCGACCTCGCCGCGGATGAACTTCTCGACGTTCTCGCGGGCCTCGTCGTCGAAGTACTGCACCGGCGGGGACTTCATGAAGTACGAGGAGGCCGACAGGATCGGGCCGCCGATGCCGCGGTCCTTGGCGATCTTCGCGGCCCGCAGCGCGTCGATGATGACGCCGGCGGAGTTCGGGGAGTCCCAGACCTCCAGCTTGTACTCCAGGTTCAGCGGGACGTCACCGAACGCGCGGCCCTCCAGCCGGACGTAGGCCCACTTGCGGTCGTCGAGCCACTGCACGTAGTCGGACGGGCCGATGTGCACGTTCTTGGCGCCGAGGTCGCGGTCGGGGATCTGCGAGGTGACGGCCTGCGTCTTGGAGATCTTCTTGGACTCCAGGCGCTCGCGCTCCAGCATGTTCTTGAAGTCCATGTTGCCGCCGACGTTCAGCTGCATGGTGCGCTCCAGGACGACACCGCGGTCCTCGAAGAGCTTGGCCATCACGCGGTGCGTGATGGTGGCGCCCACCTGGGACTTGATGTCGTCGCCGACGATCGGCACGCCGGCCTCGGTGAACTTGTCCGCCCACTCCTTCGTCCCGGCGATGAAGACCGGCAGGGCGTTGACGAAGGCGACCTTGGCGTCGATGGCGCACTGGGCGTAGAACTTCGCCGCGTCCTCGGAGCCGACCGGCAGGTAGCACACCAGCACGTCGACCTGGCGGTCCTTGAGGATCTGGACGACGTCCACCGGCTCCTCGTCGGACTCCTCGATGGTCAGCCGGTAGTACTTGCCGAGGCCGTCGAGGGTGTGGCCGCGCTGCACGGTCACTCCGGTCTGCGGCACGTCGCAGATCTTGATGGTGTTGTTCTCGCTCGCGCCGATGGCGTCGGCGAGGTCGAGGCCGACCTTCTTCGCGTCGACGTCGAAGGCGGCGACGAACTCGACGTCCCGCACGTGGTACTCACCGAACTGCACGTGCATGAGACCAGGCACCCTGCTGTCCGGGTCGGCGTCCTTGTAGTACTCGACGCCCTGCACCAGCGACGTGGCGCAGTTGCCCACGCCGACAATGGCTACGCGAACCGCACCCATACCCGTTGCTCCCTGTGTAATCGTCACGCGGTTCCCCGGGCTTCGGGTCGGCCGCCGTTCTCTTGGTTGTTGTCGTTGTCGTCCCGCTCGCCGGGCGGGCTCTGTGTCCGCCCCGCCCGCTCGGTCTCGATCAGCTCGTTGAGCCAGCGGACCTCGCGCTCCACCGACTCCATGCCGTGCCGCTGCAGCTCGAGCGTGTAGTCGTCGAGCCGTTCGCGGGTGCGGGCCAGTGAGGCGCGCATCTTCTCCAGGCGCTCTTCCAGCCGGCTGCGCCGGCCTTCGAGCACCCGCATCCTGACGTCCTTGGACGTCTGGCCGAAGAAGGCGAAGCGAGCGGCGAAGTGCTCGTCCTCCCAGGCATCGGGGCCGGAGTGGGCGAGGAGCTCCTCGAAGTGCTCCTTGCCGGCGGCCGTCAGCCGGTAGACGATCTTCGCCCGGCGGCCGGCGAGCGGCGCGGCGAGCGGATCGGCGTCCACCGCCGGCTCCTCCACCAGCCACCCCAGCGCGACCAGCGTCTTCAGGCAGGGGTACAAGCTCCCGTAACTGAAGGCCCGGAAGACCCCGAGCGAGGTGTTGAGCCGCTTGCGCAGCTCGTAACCGTGCATCGGGGACTCGCGCAGCAGACCGAGAACCGCGAACTCGAGGATTCCGGAGCGCTTGCTCACAACCGCGTCCCCTCGTCCTCTCGTCCGGTTCTGTCGTTCCGATGTATCGAGTCGATACATCGCGACGATAGAGCGGGCCGAGACATGATGCAAGGCGGCAGGTCGTGACCGGCGTCACATCCTCAAACCTGTGGGCCGCCAACTGTCCGCTATGTGATGAACATTCGCATCGTGCGTCTTTTGGCCCTGCGTACTCTGTTCGCCATGCAGAGCACCGGGAACCCCCCGCCGTCCGCGGGCGTCTTGATCCTCGGTGCGGTGCGGCCTGACACAGCCGCATCCAGGGGGACCGACCGCAATGTCATCGATGCCTTCAGGCGATCCCGCCTGTCGAGGAGTAGCTGTTCATGAGCGAGCACCGTCGCAAGCTGCCGCCGCAGTCGCCCTCGGGCGGCCGTGCTGCCGCCCGGCGCGGGGGGCAGCCACCGACGCCCCCGCCGTCCGGCGGCCACCGTTCCGCGGGCGGCCCACCGGCGGGCGCCCGCGGCGAACGTGACACCCCCACCGGCTCACCCAGCGGCGGCGAGCCGTACCAGGGCCGGGCGGCGGCCCGCCGCGCGGCCCAGTCGCGCGGCCGGCGCAGGGGCGCGGGCGGCGGCCCCGGTGGACCCGGCGGCCCGGGCGGTCCCGGCACCGGGGGCCCGGCCGGGCGCGGCGGTCGCGGACCCGGGCGGCGCCCGGCCAAGAAGCGCTTCATCGACTACCCGCGCTTCGGCAAGGAGGGCTGGCGCCGCTGGATGCCGTCCTGGCGCCAGGTCACCGCGCTGTTCATCGGCTTCGTCGGCACCCTGGTCGGTATCGCCGGCATCGCCTACGCCATGGTCGACATCCCCGACGTCAACAAGGCCTCCCAGGCCCAGAACAACGTCTACTACTGGGCCGACGGCTCCCGTATGGTCACCGGCGGCGGCAGCGTCAACCGGCAGAACATCCCGTACGAGAAGATCCCCAAGGCCATGCGCTACGCGGTGATCTCGGCGGAGAACAAGACGTTCGAGACCGACAAGGGCGTTGACCCGATGGGTATCGCCCGCGCGCTGGTCAACATGGCCAAGGGCGGCGAGACGCAGGGCGGCTCGACGATCACCCAGCAGTACGTCAAGAACACCATGCTCGACCAGTCGCAGACGATCAGCCGTAAGTTCAAGGAGCTGTTCATCTCGATAAAGGTGGGTGAGAAGGTCAGCAAGGACGACATCATGTCCGGCTACCTGAACACCTCCTACTTCGGCCGGGGCGCGTACGGCATCCAGGCCGCGGCCCAGACGTACTACGGCATCGACGCCGAGAAGCTCAACCCCAGCCAGTGCGCCGTGCTCGCCGCGCTGCTCAAGGGCCCGACGTACTACGACCCCAACGGCAACGAGAGCATCGACAAGACCGCGACGCCCGAGGCGAACCTGGCCAGGGCCAAGGAGCGCTGGGGGTCGATCCTCGACAATGAGGTCCGCTTCGGCCACATGAGCGCGGCCGAGCGCGCGAAGTACACCGAATTCCCGATGCCGCAGGGCCTCAAGGCGCAGGCCGGCATGAACGGCCAGATCGGCTATCTCGTCGACACCGCCAACAAGTACATAATCTCGCACTCCGATCCGAAGATCACCCAGGAGGAGCTGGAGCGCGGCGGTTACCAGATCTACACGACCTTCGACAAGGCCAAGGTCGAGGCGCTCAAGACGTCCGTCGAGACGGTCCAGAAGGCGAAGATCAAGCCCGGCGCCGGGCATATGTACACCGGCGACCAGAAGAAGGAGTTCGGCGGCGACGCCGACACCTATGTGCAGTTCGGCGCGGCCTCGGTCGTCCCCGGCGACGGCAAGATCGTGGCGCTCTACGGCGGCCCGGGCTACGACAAGGGCGAGTTCAACAACAACGCCGACACCCAGGGTGTCCCGGTCGGCTCGACCTTCAAGCCGTTCGTGCTCGCCGCGGCCATGACGTACGGCACGAACTACAGCGACGGCAAGCCGCTGACGCCGGACACCAAATACAACGCCGACGACCTGATCCCGATCAAGGACCACAACGGCAAGACGGTCCTCAACAAGGACAACAGCGTCTTCAAGCAGAAGAACGAGTCCGGCACCAAATGGGGCTACGTCACCTTGAACAAGGCGATGGAGCAGTCCATCAACTCGCCCTTCGTGCAGCTCGGCGAGGACGTCGGCCTGGACAAGGTCGAGCAGACCGCCCTCAAGGCCGGCCTGCTGGTGGACTCCATGAAGGCCACCGACAACGTCGCCTCGTTCTCCATCGGCACCTCGACCCCGAGCGCCATCCGGATGGCCAACGCCTACGGCACCTTCGCCGACTCCGGCCAGGCCGTCGAGCCGTACTCGGTGACCAAGGTCCTGCACAACGGCGAGGACTCCAAGGCGTTCAAGAAGCCGAAGGTCACCCGCACCCGCGCACTCGACGCCGACGTCGCGGACACCGTGACCAAGGTGCTGCAGAACGTCGTCAAGAACGGTACGGGCAAGAAGGCGCTGGAGCTGGACCGCGCGGTGGCCGGCAAGACGGGTACGACCGACACCCCGGGCGGTACCCGGTCGGCGTGGTTCGTCGGCTACACCCAGCAGCTGTCCACCTCCGTGGTGATGTTCCGGCAGAACTCCAAGGAGAAGATCCTGCTGCCGATGGCCGGCACCGGCGGTCCGACGTCCACCACCCACGGTGGTGACATCCCGGCCACCATCTGGACCGACTACATGAAGCAGGCGCTGGGCAACGCCAAGGACCCGGGCTTCCCGACGCCGGGCAAGATCGGCGAGGGCAAGACCATCAACGAGCCCGGCGCCCCGACGCCGACCCCGTCGATGACCCCGACGACGACGCCCACCACCGAGGCGCCCACCACCGCCCCGCCGACCAACACCCCGCCGACCGGCACGCCCACGTGGACGCCGCCGACCCAGCCCGATTCCCCGCCCCCCACCACGCCGTCGTGCAACTTCTTCAACCCGTGCGACACGACGACACCTCCAGGAGGGGAACCCCCGACCACCAGCGGGCCGCCACGTCACGGTCCCGGCGGCGGTGGCTGAGCACCCCTGACGGCGTGAACGCCTGAACCCCGGGCCCCGGACGGCCCGCCCAGGACCCCGTGGCAGTCGGCAGATCACATGACGACCGCCACGGGGTCTGCTGTACCCACAGCCCCGTACGGCAGGATGTCCGCATGACGAGCGTGCGGACACCACAAGAGGCCGACGGGCAGGACGTCCCGGTGCGCCCCACCGAAGAGGACGCGCTGGCCGCGGCGGCGAGCGAGCTCATCGGCGGCCCGGCCGGCCGTCATGCCGGCGCCGGCGGGCACCGCTGGTGGACCGCGCTACGCGTCATGGTGCTGGTCGTCATCGGGATGTTCGCGCTCGGCATGGTGCAGAAGGTGCCGTGCTACGACGGCGCCTGGTTCACCGGCGGCGACCCGCAGTACATCCACGCCTGCTACTCCGACATCCCGCACCTCTACCACGACCGCGGCTTCGCCGACGACGTGGTGCCGTACTTCGACAGCATCCCCGGCTCGCTGTCCGGCAGCGGCTTCCACTACCTGGAGTACCCGGTCCTGACCGGGCTCTTCATGGAGGTGGCCTCCTGGCTGACCCCGCACGGCGGCAGCATGCAGCACCGCTCGCAGGTGTTCTGGGTCGTCAACTCCGGCATGCTGATGATCTGCGCGGTCGCGCTCGTGGTGCTGGTGTCCCGCACCAGCCGGCGGCGGCCCTGGGACGGGCTGTTCATTGCCCTGTCCCCCGCGCTCGCCCTGTCGGCGACCATCAACTGGGACCTTTTCGCGGTGGCGCTGGCCGCCGCCGGGCTGATGCTGTGGTCCCGCAGCCGGCCACTGGCCGCCGGTGTGCTCATCGGACTCGCGACCGCCGCCAAGCTCTATCCGGTCCTGCTGCTGCTCGCGCTGTTCCTGCTGTGCCTGCGGGCCGGCCGTATGCGGGCCTACGGGGCGGCGCTGGGCGGCGCGATCGGGGCGTGGCTGGTGGTCAACCTGCCGGTGATCCTGCTGGCCAGGTCCGGCTGGGACCAGTTCTACGACTACAGCCGCACCCGGGGCGTCGACTACGGCTCGCTGTGGCTCATCGTCATGCAGCGCACCGGCAACCCGCTCAGCGGCGTCAGCGCGTACGCCGCCGCGCTGCTGATCCTGCTGTGCGCGGGCATCGCCGCCCTCACCTTCTACGCCCCGCGCCGGCCGCGGCTCGGGCAGGTCGCCTTCCTGGTGGTGGCCGCGCTCATCGTGAGCAACAAGGTCTACTCGCCGCAGTACGTGCTGTGGCTGCTGCCGCTTGCGGTGCTCGCCCGGCCGCGCTGGCGCGACCTGCTCATCTGGCAGGGCGCGGAGGTGCTGTACTTCCTGGCGATCTGGATGCAGCTGGCGTACGTCACCGGCGGCACCAAGCACCACGGGCTGTCCGCCGACGGCTACCAGCTGGCCGTCGCGATCCATCTGCTGGGGGTGCTGTACCTGTCCGCGGTGGTCGTCCGCGACATCCTGCTGCCGCAGTACGACGTGCTGCGGCAGGACGGCTCCGACGACCCGGCGGGCGGCGTGCTGGACGGGGCCGAGGACTCGTTCGTGCTCACCTTCGTCCCCGCCGAGCCCGGGCCGGGCCCGCAGGACGCGGCCGACGGCGGGTCCGTCCTGCCGCCGGCCGGTGCCCCCGGGGTGCCGGGGGCGCCTCGCTACGACGACTGACGGTCCACTATCCGGTCGAACTGCGTGGTGGTGTGCCGCAGGTGCGCCACCAGCTCGTCACCGACCGCGGGCGGCGCCACGTCGTTCGGCAGGAAGAGGATCGAGACCTGCATGTGCGGCGGCTCGGCGAACCACCGCTGCTTGCCCGCCCACACGAACGGCGACAGGTTGCGGTTGACGGTCGCCAGGCCCGCCCGCGCCACGCCCTTGGCCCGCGGCATCAGGCCGTGCAGCGCCTTGGGCGCCTCCAAGCCCACGCCGTGCGACGTACCGCCGGCCACCACGACCAGGTGGCCGGCGTCGGCGGCCTTCTCCTGCCGGTAGCCGTAGCGCTCGCCCTTGGCGATCCGGGTGACGTCCAGTACCGCGCCGCGGTACTCCGTCGCGTCATGGTCGCCGAGCCACATCCGGGTGCCGATCCGGGCCCGGAACCGGGTCTGCGGGAACTGCTGCTGGAGGGCCGCCTGCTCGGTGGCCTTCAAGTGGCTGACGAACATGGTGTGCAGCGGCAGCCGGGCGGCCCGCAGCCGCTCCATCCACGTGAAGACCTCCTCCACCGCGTCGCTGCCGTCCGGGCGGTCCAGCGGCAGGTGGATGGCGAAGCCCTCCAGCCGTACGTCGTCGATCGCGGTGTGCAGCTTGGCCAGGTCGTCCTCCGCGACGCCGTGCCGCCGCATCGAGCTCATCACCTCGATGACGACCCGGGCGCCGACCAAGCCCCGTACGCCCTCCACCGAGGACACCGAGCGGATCGCCCGGTCCGGCAGCGGCACCGGCTCCTCGCCGAGCCGGTAGGGGGTCAGCACCAGGATGTCGCCGCCGAAGAAGTCCTTGATCCGGGCCGCCTCGTACGTCGTGCCCACGGCGAGCATGTCGGCGCGCAGCCGGGTCGCCTCGTCGGCGAGCCGCTCATGGCCAAAACCGTAGCCGTTTCCCTTGCAGACCGGGACTATGCCGGGGAACTGGTCTGCCACCTGCTGCTGGTGGGCGCGCCAGCGCGCGGTGTCGACATACAGCGTGAGCGCCATGGCCTGGAGGACCTTCCTGTCGAGCGTCGGCCGGTCAGCGGCGCGACATGTAGATGTCGAGTGCCTTGTGGAGCAGCTTGTTGAGCGGGTAGTCCCACTCGCCCAGGTATTCGGCGGCCTGGCCGCCGGTGCCCACCTTGAACTGGATCAGGCCGAACAGGTGGTCGGTCTCGTCCAGGGAATCACTGATTCCGCGCAGATCGTAGACGCTCGCGCCCATCGCGTAGGCGTCCCGCAGCATCCGCCACTGCATCGCGTTGGACGGCCGGACCTCGCGCTTGTGGTTGGCGGAGGCGCCGTACGAATACCAGACGTGCCGCCCGACGGTGAGCATGGTGGCCGCGGCGACCGCCTCGCCCTCGTGCAGCGCCAGGTACAGCCGCATCCGGTTGGGGTCCTCGGCGTTGAGCTTGGTCCACATGCGCTGGAAGTACGACAGCGGGCGCGGGCGGAAGTGGTCGCGCTCCGCGGTGATCTCGTACAGCTGCTGCCACGTCGGCAGGTCGTCGTACCCGCCCTGGATGACCTGGACGCCGGCCTTCTCGGCCTTCTTGATGTTGCGGCGCCACAGCTGGTTGAAGTTCTTCAGGATGTCGTCGAGCGAGCGGTTCTCCAGCGGGACCTGGTAGACGTAGCGCGGCTGCACGTCACCAAAGCCGGCGCCGCCGTCCTCGCCCTGCTGCCAGCCCATCCGGCGCAGCCGCTCGGCCACCTCGAAGGCGCGCGGCTCGATGAAGTCCGCCTCGACGTCCCGCAGCCGCTTGATGTCGGGGTCGGCGATGCCGGCCTTGATGGTGTTCGCCTCCCACCGGCGGATGATCACCGGCGGGCCCATCTTCACGCTGAAGGCGCCCTGGGCCTTGAGGTGCTTGAGCATCGGCTGCAGCCACTCGTCCAGGTTGGGCGCGTACCAGTTGATGACCGGGCCCTCGGGCAGGTAGGCGAGATACCGCTTCACCTTGGGCAGCTGCCGGTAGAGCACCAGGCCGGCGCCGACCATCCGGCCGCCGCCCTTGGACAGCTGGCCCGGCTGCTCGTCGAACCAGCCCAGGCTCTCCGACCGCCACTCGGACTTGACGTCGGCCCATGCGGGGACCTGGCAGTGGCTCGCCGAGGGCAGGCTCTGGATGTAGGCCAGGTGCTGCTCTCGGCTGATGGTCCTCAGGGTCAGGCTCATGCGGGGCGCTCCCCATGCTCACGACTTCGGGGTTACTTGGCCCGAAGCCTACTGCTCAGGGGGAGCGGCCCCACCAGCCCTGTGGACAACGGCGCGGCTTTCCACAGCCCGCCGCGGCGCGCGTGCGGGGCGCCCGGCGCGCTACCAGAGCCCGCCGGTCAGGCCGCCGTGCGCCACGCCGATGTAGAAGCCGACGGCGGACGCGCCCAGTCCGATGATCAGGGCGAAGCGCTCGGCCGTGGTGACCGAGATGAACTGGCCGAAGCCGCCGGTGAAGATGCCGACCAGACCGGTCCAGGAACTCAGCAGATGCAGGTTGGACCAGATGGACGAGATCGCCGCGATGCCGCCGAGGACCAGCGTGACGATCGCGAGCGAGTTGACCAGGGGATGGCGTCGGCCGTCGGTGTTGAAGGTGAGGCGGTGGGGTCCTGCCGCGTGCTGTGCCATCAGTACCTCCGTTTCGGAGCCGTGGCACGCTGTGGCGCGTGCCACACCCGATGTGTACAGATTGCGGCCATAAGGGGGCGGATTTCAACCCGGGAGGCGGAGCCAGGTAGTGTGTACCGTCTGCACCGGTGTCTGCGCCGGGCCCGCTGGGGCAGTCCGGGGGATCGCCCTCGACTGTCAGTGGCCCGCGCTACCGTTGCGACGCAGATAGAAACCCTCCTGCCACGGAAACGCCGTGGCCGCCTGAGTCCGAAGGAGGTGGGTTCCACTATGCGTCACTACGAGCTCATGCTCATCCTCGACCCCGATCTGGAGGAGCGCGCCGTCGCCCCGCTGATCGAGTCCTTCCTGTCCGTCGTCCGCAACGGCGGCGGCAGCGTGGAGAAGGTCGACACCTGGGGCCGTCGTCGTCTCGCTTATGAGATCAACAAGAAGCCCGAGGGCATCTACTCGGTCGTCGACCTCAAGGCCACGCCTGATGTCGTCAAGGAGCTGGACCGCCAGCTCAACCTGAACGAGTCGGTGCTGCGGACCAAGGTCCTGCGTCCGGAACTGCACTAGCAGTACCGGACAGTCCGAGCAGCAGTTACCAGCACTGCCCAGAGCCAGTCGAGAGGTCACCCCATGGCAGGCGAGACCGTCATCACGGTCGTCGGCAATCTTGTCGACGACCCCGAGCTGCGCTTCACCCCGTCCGGTGCGGCGGTCGCGAAGTTCCGCGTCGCGTCCACTCCCCGCACCTTCGACCGGCAGACCAATGAGTGGAAGGACGGCGAGAGCCTGTTCCTGACCTGCTCGGTCTGGCGTCAGGCGGCGGAGAACGTCGCGGAGTCCCTGCAGCGCGGCATGCGCGTCATCGTGCAGGGCCGCCTCAAGCAGCGGTCGTACGACGACCGCGAGGGCGTCAAGCGGACGGTCTACGAGCTGGACGTCGACGAGGTCGGCGCCAGCCTGCGGAGCGCCACGGCCAAGGTCACCAAGACCAGCGGCGGTGGCGGCCGGGGCCAGCAGGGCGGCTACGGCGGCGGTGGCGGTGGCGGCCAGCAGGGCGGCGGCTGGGGCGGCGGCCCCGGCGGCGGCGGGGCTCCCGCCGACGACCCCTGGGCCACCAGCGCACCGGCCGGCGGCGGCCAGCAGGGCGGCGGTGGCGGCGGTGGCGGCTGGGGCGGCGGCTCCGGCGGCAACGGCGGCGGCTACTCGGACGAGCCGCCCTTCTAAGGGCGGACCCCTCACACACTTGTTGATCGCATAGGAGAAACACCATGGCGAAGCCGCCTCCGCGCAAGCCGAAGAAGAAGGTCTGCGCGTTCTGCAAGGACAAGACCGTGTACGTGGACTACAAGGACACCAACATGCTGCGGAAGTTCATTTCCGACCGCGGCAAGATCCGTGCCCGCCGCGTCACCGGCAACTGCACGCAGCACCAGCGTGACGTCGCCACGGCTGTGAAGAACAGCCGTGAGATGGCGCTGCTGCCGTACACGTCGACCGCGCGCTAAGGAAGGATGACCGCAATGTCCAAGATCATCCTTACCAACGAGGTCAGCGGCCTCGGTGCCGCCGGCGACATCGTCGACGTCAAGCCGGGCTACGCCCGCAACTACCTGATCCCGCGGGGCTTCGCCATCGCGTGGACCAAGGGTGGCGAGAAGGACGTCGAGCAGATCCGCCGCGCCCGCCGTATCCGCGAGATCCACTCGCTGGACGACGCGAACGTGGTCAAGGGCCAGCTGGAGGCCGTCAAGGTCAAGCTGAGCACCCGCGCCGGTGACACGGGCCGGCTGTTCGGCTCCATCACCCCGGCCGACATCGCCACGGCGATCAAGGCCGCCGGTGGCCCGGCCGTCGACAAGCGCCGGGTCGAGGTCGTCGCGCCGATCAAGACGCTCGGCGCGCACAAGGTGTCGGTGCGGCTGCACCCCGAGGTCGAGGCCGTCCTCGAGCTCGAGGTCGTCGCGGCGTAACGCGCCTGGACGGTACGTGGCCGGCCGTTGCGCGGCTGGCCGTCGCGTGCCTGCACGTAAGCGCACGTAAGCGCCGAGGGCCGGGCATCCCCGCGGGGGTGCCCGGCCCTTCGTGCTGCCCGGAGCGGGCGTGCTCAGCGGGCGGCGCCGGTCACGATCCAGCGGCCCGAGCGGGCCCGCAGCCACAGGGCGGCCAGGCGGGTCAGCATCATCAGCCCCATGGCCCACCACAGCGCCGTCAGCCCCGCGCCCAGGGCCGGTACGGCGAAGGCGGCCGGGGCGAAGACCGCCAGCGTCACCAGCATCGACCAGGCCAGGTACGGGCCGTCGCCGGCGCCCATCAGCACGCCGTCCAGGACGAAGACCACCCCGGCGACCGGCTGCGTGAGCGCCACCACCAGCAGCGCGGCGGTCAGCGCGTGCTGTACGGCCGGGTCGGAGCTGAACAGCGGCCCGACCAGCGGCCGGGCCAGCACCAGCAGCACCCCCAGGGCGACACCGCACGCCACGCCCCACTCGATCATCCGGCGGCAGGCCGCCTTGGCGCCCTCGGCGTCGTCCGCGCCCAGGTAGCGGCCGATGATGGCCTGCCCGGCGATCGCGATCGCGTCCAGCGCGAAGGCCAGCAGCGACCAGACGGTGAGGGTGACCTGGTGGGCGGCGATCGCGGTGTCCCCCAGCCGGGCGGCGACCGCGGTGGCGATCATCAGCACACCGCGCAGGCTGACGGTACGCACCAGGAGCGGGAGGCCGGCGCGGGCGCAGGCGCGTATGCCGGCGGCGTCGGGGCGCAGCGCCGTCCACCAGGGGGCGCCGGTTGTCGCCGTGGCGTGCTGCCGGCGGATGCCGCGGACCACGACCCGCAGGTAGACCGCGGCCATGCCGGTCTGGGCGATGACCGTGCCCCAGGCGGAGCCGGCGATGCCGAGGCCGGCGCCGTAGACGAGCCCGGCGTTGAGCCCGGCGTTGGCGGTGAAGCCGGCGACGGCGACGTAGAGCGGGGTGCGGGTGTCCTGGAGGCCGCGCAGCACACCGGTGGCGGCCAGCACCACGAGCATGCCGGGGATGCCGAGCGAGCTGATCCGCAGATAGCTGACGGCGTACGGGGCGGCGGTGCCGGAGGCGCCGAAGAGGTCGACGAGGGCGGGCGCGGCGGGCAGCACGGCGGCGATGACCGCGGCGCCCAGTAGCAGGGCGAGCCAGATGCCGTCCACGCCCTGCCGCAGTGCGGCGGCCGGGTCGCCGGCGCCGATCCGGCGGGCGACCGCGGCGGTGGTGGCGTAGGCGAGGAAGACGAAGATGCCGACGGCGGTGGTGAGCAGGGTGGCGGCGACGCCGAGGCCGGCCAGCTGGGCGGTGCCGAGGTGGCCGACGACGGCGCTGTCGACCATGACGAAGAGGGGTTCGGCGACGAGCGCGCCGAAGGCGGGCAGCGCGAGGGCGACGATCTCCCGGTCGTGCCGGCGGCGGGCCGTACGGCTGCGGCGGGGGCCGGGGGCGGCTCCGGGTGCGGTGCCGGAAGCGCTGCCGGGTGCGCGGGTGTCCGGGGGCTCGACGGCGGGATTCACAAGCACAGCTTAATCGTCCACAAGTAAGAGGCAAGAGCCGTGAGGGACTATTACGGGCGACTGCGTAGCGTGATCTCCTCCGCGTCGTTTGTGGCGATCTTGGCATCGGCGGAAAACTTTTTCTCCTGCACAGCCTATGGATGAAGAAAGACCAGGTCAGACCCTGTGGATAACCGGGCGGCGCGGCTTGTCCACAGCGCTGTCCCAAGGGCTGTACACAGGTTGGGGGCAGTTCTCCACAGGTATCCCGCGGTCGTCCACACCCCCTGTGGATAACCGCCTTGGTCTGGGCCGCCGCGCGCCCTACCGTGGACCCCTCCCCTGGCGTGCGCTCGGCGCCGACGGGTGGTTCGAGGAACGTCCGCGGCGCCATGAAAGAGTGGCCCGCAGCGGGGGTCCGGCCGCACCGGCCGGCCGGGAGGAGGTGGGCGGGGGTGACACAACCCGTCGGCGACCAGTGGGCCGACCTCCCGCCCGGCGACCGCCAGGGCCCCTCCTCCGGCGTCGCCCCCTTCCGCAAGAAGTCCGCCCCGGACGAGGGCCGCTACTCCGAGGGCGGCACCGGCTTCGAGCGGGTCCCCCCGCAGGACCTCGACGCCGAGCAGTCCGTGCTCGGCGGCATGCTGCTGTCCAAGGACGCCATCGCCGATGTCGTCGAGGTCCTCAAGGGCGCGGACTTCTACCGCCCGGCCCACGAGACGATCTACTCCGCGATCCTCGACCTCTACGCGCGCGGCGAACCCGCCGACCCCATCACCACCGCCGCCGAACTCACCAAGCGCGGCGAGATCGCCCGGGTCGGCGGCGCCCCCTACCTCCACACCCTCGTCAACGCCGTCCCCACCGCCGCCAACGCCGAGTTCTACGCCGAGATCGTCCACGAACGGGCGGTCCTGCGCCGCCTCGTCGAAGCCGGCACCCGCATCACCCAGATGGGCTACGCCGCCGACGGCGACGTCGACGATATCGTCAACAACGCCCAGGCCGAGATCTACGCCGTCACCGAACAGCGCACCTCCGAGGACTACCTCCCCCTCGGCGACATCATGGAGGGCGCCCTCGACGAGATCGAGGCGATCGGCTCCCGCAGCGGCCAGATGTCCGGCGTCCCCACCGGCTTCACCGACCTCGACTCCCTCACCAACGGCCTCCACCCGGGCCAAATGATCGTCATCGCCGCCCGCCCGGCCATGGGCAAATCTACGCTGGCGCTGGATTTTGCCCGGACCTGCTCCATCGCCAACAAGATGCCCAGCGTCATCTTCTCGCTGGAGATGGGGCGCAACGAGATCGCGATGCGGCTGCTGTCGGCGGAGGCGCGGGTCGCGCTGCATCACATGCGGTCCGGGACGATGACCGATGACGACTGGACGAAGGTCGCGCGGCGGATGTCGGACGTCACCGAGGCGCCGCTGTATATCGACGACTCGCCGAACCTGTCGATGATGGAGATCCGGGCGAAGTGCCGGCGGCTCAAGCAGCGCAACGATCTGCGGCTGGTCGTCATCGACTATCTGCAGCTCATGCAGTCCGGCGGGTCGCGGCGGCCGGAGAGCCGGCAGCAGGAGGTCTCGGACATGTCCCGGAACCTCAAGCTGCTGGCCAAGGAGCTGGAGGTCCCGGTCATCGCGCTCTCCCAGCTCAACCGTGGGCCCGAGCAGCGCACCGACAAGAAGCCGATGGTGTCCGACCTGCGTGAGTCCGGCTCCATCGAGCAGGACGCGGACATGGTGATCCTGCTGCACCGCGAGGACGCCTACGAGAAGGAGTCCCCGCGCGCCGGCGAGGCCGACCTGATCGTCGCCAAGCACCGCAACGGCCCGACGGCCACCATCACCGTCGCCTTCCAGGGCCACTACTCCCGCTTCGTGGACATGGCCCAGACCTGACGCGCGCCTGTTGTAGGTTCTCAGATCGCGTGTCCATTTCTCACTGGGAATGTCCACCGCGCGTCCAATAGGACATGGAGGTGAGAATCATGCTTCTTGATCGAGTGATTCCCCTCTTTGTGTACATGACTGTCTCCGGTCGCATCCGCGTGTGTGCCTAGGGCAGGACCCCAGCGTTCGGCGGCCAGCGAGGCTGCTCCGGAAGACATGGGGTCGGTCCGATGAGTACAGGGGTTGCCACGCCCGTTTGGCTGAGCGTCCGGCGCAGTGATGCATCCGTGGCGGAGGACTTGGAGTGGCAGTCGGTGCCGCTCGGACTGCTGCGTGAGGCCCGACCGTGGCGGACGTTTCGCTGGCACAAGGGGCAGCAGCACTACTCGGGCACGTACTGGTCGGCGACCGTGGGCGATCATGTGATCTACGAGTCCCGGCTGGAGCTGGGTCGGTTGCTGTTCGCCGACTTTGCCTCGGAGGTGCGGCACATTGTCGCTCAGCCGTTCCTGCTCAAGGCCGACATCGATGGCAAGGTCTGCAAGCACATCCCGGACTACCTGCTGCTGACGGATGACGGTCCGCTGGTCGTGGACGTCAAGCCTCGTCACCGGTTGAAGAAGCCGGAGGTTGCCTTCACGTTCTCCTGGACACGGGAGGCAGTCACTTCGCGGGGATGGCAGTACGAGGTGTGGAGCGAGGCGGAGCCAGCCGTGCTGGAGAACATCCGGTTTCTCGCGGGCTATCGGCGCGAGTGGCTGTTCGACCCCGACCTGGTCGGCGCCTTACGGGCTGCGGGTCTGGATGGGATGTTGCTGGGTGATGCCTTCCGACTGCTGCCTGATTGTCCTCGTCCCCTGGTGAAGTCGGCGGTGCTGCACCTGCTGTGGTCCGGGCATGTGACGACCGCCTTGGACCGGCCGCTGAGTGCAGGGCACGTGTTGCGGAGGGCTGCATGAGCGGGGCAGGGACGAAACTGGGAGTGGGGACGCATTTCCGCCTGGACGGTGAGACGGTCAAGGTCGTGGATTTTGCCATCCTGGCCACGGGCATGGAGGTCATCCTCAGGGATGGGCGCGACCGGCTGGCCCGGATTTCGGTGAGTGAGCTGCTGACCTCGGATCGTGCCGAACTGATCCACGACAGATCTGGTCCGTCTTCCGTCGATGACGAAGATCTTGCGGCCGTGGTGCTGAACCGGCTGGCCGAGCATGAGAGGAAGGAGGTTCTGGAACGTGCCGAGCACGTCCGGGAGATGGTGACGGGCTACCGTTCCGGCAGCGAAGATCTTGCGCGGGCGGATGAGCCGCGCCCTCAGTACGCCCCAGCCTTGCCCCTGCTGGCCCGGTATGCGGCCAAGGCCGCAGAACTGGGGGTGACCGAGCGAACAGTGCGCCGGTGGGCACGCGCGTTCCGTGAGCTGGGCGAGGCAGGACTGGTGCCGAAGCCTGTGCAGGCGGACGGCGGACTTGGCGGTGCTGATCAGCGTTGGGTCGAGGCGGCGGTGGAGGTGCTGAAGGAGTACGAGGAAAAGTCGCGGCCATCGGTGAAGGTAGTGCTGGAGGAGGTAGAGGCCCGCGTCAAGACGAAGTTCAAGCTGGTCAAGGTGCCGGTGCCATCGCAGGCGTCGGGCTATCGGTGGATGAAGGAGTTGGAGCGGCGCTATCCGACTTTCCGGCTCAGTACCCAGCGCAATCGGGACATCGCAGCCCGGCCGAGGGGGGTTTACGGGAAGCTGCGGCCCACACGGCCGGGCGAGTACGTGTTGATGGACACGACGCGGTTGGACGTGTTCGCCCTGGACCCGGTGACGCTGCGGTGGATGCAGGCAGAGCTGACCGTGGCGATGGATTGGTACACCCGCTGCATCATCGGTCTGCGCGTGACTCCGGTGTCGACGAAGGCCATCGACGCGGCAGCCGTGCTCTATCAGGCATACCGTCCTCAGCCGGTGCCGGAGAGCTGGCCGAGGGACGCGGCCTGGCCCGAGCACGGGATTCCCCGCGGAGTGCTGGTGGAGGCCGAGGCCGTCCACGGGCCCGTCACCGGGGTCTGGGGGCCGAAGATTGCGCCGGAGACGCTGATCGTCGACCACGGCAAGATCTACCTGTCGGCGCATCTGACCAGCGTCTGTCACCGGATGGGGATCTCGGTGCAGCCGGCGAGGCTGCGCACGGGCCGGGATAAAGGCCCGGTGGAGCGGTTCTTCCGGACCTTGCGGGAAGACCTGCTGCAGCGTCTGCCGGGCTACAAGGGGCCCAACATCCACTCGCGTGGTTTGAACCCGGAGAAGGACGCCTTCTTCTTCCACCACGAGCTTGAGGCGATCATCCGCGAGTGGGTCGCGGTGGACTACCACCGCACACCGCATGAGGGGCTGCTCGACCCCCACCTGCCGAAGGTGGAAGTGTCCCCGGCGAGGATGTTCGAGCACGGTCTCGCGCGGGCGGGCTACATTGAGGTGCCCCGTGACCCGAATCTTGCCTTCGAGTTCCTCGACGTCACGATGCGCACGGTCCAGCCCTACGGCGTCGAGATCAACGGCCGCCGCTACAACGGTCCCTGTCTCGATGGGCTGCGCGACATGGCCGGCTCCGACCTCGGCCTGGACAAGCGGCGCCTGGAGTTCTTCGCCGATCCCGACGACGCCACCCGGATCCACTTCCGGGACCACGAACGCATCTGGCACACCCTTGAGTGGGAGCACTCACCCAGCCTGGACATGCCGCTGAGCGACGAAGCGCTTCAGTTCGCCCGACGCCTGGCGGCGAAGGAGTACACCTATCCCGACGACCGGCTCGCCATCGCCATGCTGCTGAAGCGGTGGAACCTTGGCCTGGGTACTTCCCTGGTCGAACGTCGGATGGCCCTGCGGCTCTCCCGTGAACAGGCTGCCTTGGACCTTCCCGAACCGCGAGCTGACGCTGTCAGTTCGCTGCCGTCGGTCGCCCGCGTGCTGTCCCTTCCCGAACAGCCGTTGCCGCTGGTGATCGAGACCGGCCAGGTCCAGGAGCTGGAAGCGGGCGATGACGACGCTGACGGCCTGGAGGAGCTGGAAGAGGAACTCGACTTCTACGCCACCGCTTTGAAGGACGTCGATGACGATGAGTAAGCCAGCCCGCCCCCAGGCAGAGGAAGACGATCTGCGCGCTCGGCTTGATCACCTCACGCTGTCCCGCAAGGAAGGCTTCGCTCGCCTCGCGGACACCCCGCGCCGGGTCCGTCCGGAGTTCCTGTCCCACCGGCAGCTGAAAAAGCTGGGCGAGGAAGCGCTGGCTGAGTACAACCGCGCGCGCCGCAAATGGCATGCGAACCTCGGCCCGCTCGGAACCCCGCAGATGGAGGTCCTGCACGAAGATCTCTGGGACATCTTTGACAGCAACGACCAGGACGGCGACAAGGTCAAGGGAGGGATCGCCCTCGATGCCTTTCCCGGGCTGGGCAAGACCACTGCCGTGCTCGCGTTCGCCCGCAAGCTCCACCGCCGCATCATCCGAGAGGAAGGCAAGTACACCGACGACGGACATGAGCGCTGGCCCGTCTGCCGCGTCGGCTTGACCAGTAACACCGGGATGCGTGACTTCAACCGGGCCATCTTGGAGTACTTCGGGCACCCCGGCCGTCACCGTGGCACCACGGCCGACTTCGGCTACCGCGCTCTTGACTGCGTCCTGTCTGCGGAGACGAAGCTGCTGATCGTCGACGACCTGCACTTTCTGAAGTGGCGGAACCAGAACGGGATCGAGGTCAGCAACCACTTCAAATACATTGCCAACGAATTCCCCGTGACCCTCTTGATGGTCGGAGTCGGCTTGGAGAAGCGGGGACTGTTCAGCGAGGGATCAACCTACGAGGACGGGGTCCTGGCTCAGACTGGACGCCGCACGACCCGGCTGGGGATGGAACCGTTCGACATCAAGACCGACCAAGGGCGCCGCGGATGGCGTGACACCCTCCTCGCGATCGAGGAACGCGTCCTCCTCGCGAACAAGCACCCCGGCATGATCGTGGACGGCCTGTCCGACTACCTCTTCGCCCGCAGCACCGGACACATCGGATCGCTCATGACGCTGATCAACCGCGGCTGTCAAAGAGCCGTACGCACTGGCACCGAGCGGCTGGACGAAGCCCTGCTGAGCGGTGTCAAGAACGATGCTGCTTCCGAGAAGGCCCGTCGGGAGCTGCAGTTGGCCTTCGAGACCGGCAAACTGACCAGCCGTCTCAAGATCCCGTCCCGCACAACCGCATGACAGAGATTCTGCGGACACTGCCGATCCGCGTCGTCCCGCGTCCCGGCGAGTCCCTGGACTCCTGGCTGGAGGCACTGGCCCATCGCAACAGGGTCGATTTTCGCGAGATCCTTGTCTCGCTGGGCCTCCACCACCGACGCGGTGGCGAGATCCCCGACCACACGATCTACCTTCAGCCGGAAGAGGCAAGGCGGGCCGCTGCCGCCAGCGGGGTCCCTGCCAAGCAGTTGCACACGATGACCCTGCGCCAGTACGACGGACACGCCGTCGTCCTCCACGCCGAGCGCCGGTCGGTGAACCGCATGCAGCTGTGGGGTCGCGCCGGCTCACGCTTCTGCCCTGAGTGTCTTCGTGAGCAAGACGGCCGCTGGCAGGTGCGTTGGCGCCTACCCTGGAGTTTCGCATGCGTGCGCCACCGCACCCTGTTGGCCCACGCCTGTCCTGCCTGCGGGCAGCGCGCCCGGCACGGCCGGGTCACGCTTTACCGCGCAATTCCGCCCCACCAGTGCTCCAGGTCGCTGGAGCGATCTGGCCCCTTCTGCCAGGCAGACCTCACCCTGACCCCTACCACCCCGATCTCCAGCGGTAGTCCGGTCCTGGCCGCTCAGGAATGCATTAACGACCTGTTGTCCCAGGTCGAGAGCGGACAACCTGACGGGCAACTCGAACCTCGCTCCTTCTTCAACGACCTTCGTGCTCTGGCCGGTTGGACACTGCGCGGGGCCCGGCCCGGCGACTTCCACGGCCTCGGCCACCACATCGAACGAGCCTGTCAGGAGTACTCCGGTGACGGCCGGTTCTCGCCCGCCTCCGCAGCCGTGACCGCCGGCGGTCTGACCCGCGCGGTTCAGTTCCTGCAGGATGGCTCCAGCCAAGACAACATCGCCGCCGTCCGAGCCCTCATCGAGCGTGACGGCGAGCGACTGGACTTGATGCCACCCGGAGACGTCAACAAGCGCTGGAAAACCCACTCCAGCGGCCTGCAGCAGCTGATCTGGCGGGCAATGGATCCGCGTCTAGAAACCGTTGAACGGCTCCGCTATCGCAGTTGCACGAGCCGTCCGTGTCCGCCAGAGAAGGACGATCCGCGCATTACCGCACGAGTTGCTCGAATCCCGCAGCTACTCTGGCGAGGCTGGACAGCCCGCCTCATGCCGACCACCGGCGTCCGGCACGTCAACAAGTTTCGCGGGGCCTTGGCCGTCGCTTTGCTGCTGCCTGGATGGTCCAAACGCCGCTTCGACCCGCTGATCGGCATGTTGCACCACAATCGGAAGATCGACATCCACTACATGCTCGCCGAACTGGCTCAGCAGGGTCACGGCAGCGTCTTCACCGCGCTCTGCGAGATCGCCGAACACCTGGACACCTGTCCCATTCCTATCGACTACGGGCGGCGTCGCAAACTGGACGGGAGCGGGCTCCTGCCCGCCGACGCTTGGATGACCATCTGCGCGAACACCGGAATCCACCCGGGACACGACATGCGGTTGCTGACCATGCGTCGCTACCTCTACCAGCGCATCACCGGCAATAATCTCCGGCAGGCATCAGCGCCCCTTCAGATCAAGACCAACACGGAGGCGGCCGCCCTCGCAGAGATCCCGTTTCGGATCACCGCAGCACTGCTGCGAGCCCTCGATGACCACGCCAGCGCCTACCTGCGGGACCTGAGCATCGATGAACCCCCGACCTGGGAGCCCCCAGCTGGCCTCACAGCAGACCTTTCTCTACCCGGTCAACAGGTGAACATCCAAAAGGCACACCGCCTGATCTGTATCGATGATCAAGCACCCGCAGCCGCAGCGAAACAGATGGGCGTCACCCTGGAATCCCTTCGGCACTGCTTCGAAGAGCATCCGCCCGACGTTCCCTGGCCTTCCAACGGCCGCGGGTCGTGGATCGACCCAACCAAACCCCTCGCTCGACGTTCCCGGCTCGCAGCCGCACAAAGCCGGCATCGAGCACAGAACCTACTGACCGACGAGTTCCTCCGACATGAGTACGTCGAGTCCCGGAAGCCCATTAAGAAGATCGCCGCAGAGACCGGTCTGCCCAAGGTCCTCATTAGCGAACGGCTAGACCACGCCGGCCTCCTCACCAGCCGCAAATCGCCTCGGGCGAACCACATCGACGAGCAGTGGCTCCGCGATCAGTACCTCCGACAGGCTCGATCGTTGGCCAGCATCGCCGCCGAACTTGGCATGAGTGACACGCACCTGGGCCGGCGCGCCCGAGCCATGGGCATCGAACTCCGCCCCCGCGGCGGACATCACATCGTGAGCCCAGCTGGACTCGACGCACTGCCTCCGTTCCTTAAACCCGCTCTCACAGATCGCCGCGGGTGGGGGCGCCTACAACGCTTTCGGCATGCGATGGAGCACCGCACCATCACCGAAGCTGCCTTCCATCTGGGCATTCGACAAGCAGTCCTATCCGATCAGATCGCCCGACTGGAAAAGGACCTGGGAGCCCCGCTCTACATCCGCCCCCACAGGGGCGAATCGCTCCGCCCCACCCCTATAGGACTTGTTGTTCTCGACGTATCGGCCACGATCAACGCTTCGAGCCTGTATCGCTGCAGCGGCTGAGGGAATGGAAACGCCAGCGGTTAGGTAACCGCCGGACACGGAGTGGGACGACAGCGGAACCCGCTGGCCAGGGATCATCCGGAGGCGTTGGAATCGAGGATCTAAAAGTGCTGTACGACCATCTCAAACCTGCAGTGCCAGAGTCGGCGGGAATACGTCCGCATCCTTTTCCGACGGCTCAAGGAATTCCATTCGCCTCGACGCGATCGATCGCGACTGGCTGCCCGTCCGCGGACGGATGCTCAAAGACCTCACTTGTGGAAAGGGCAGGAGTGCGGGCAGCACGCGTCGTCTGATCGTCAGCCCCGGACCCTTGGCGGTCGAGAGGTGCCAGCAAACCCCGCAAGCCACAAACGCAACAGATATAGACAGGCGCAAGCATCTGGCCATCCGTAGAAATAATGCGTCGCAAGAAGGGAGTCCCTCGTGTCATAGTTCAGGTACCGTTCTTCAACCGGTGCTGGCTACGGCACCTAGTGCGGCTGCAAGCGCCAGAATGGATAGCTGGCCTGAGGTGTTCGACGGAGCCAGTAGATGAACGTGCAGCGGAGTGGCTGGCGGGTTGAGCGTGGCCACGGCCAAGGTCGGTCAAGATTTGTTACGGGAGGGCTGATGGGTGGCGACGATGCCGCGCAGCAGATCGATAGAATCAGGAAACTACTCTCATCAGAGGAGCCTGACTCCCTCCGTAACGGCTATATAGCAGTGCCCGCGGCCGGACGCCCGGTCCTCCGGGGATCTACCGCTACTGCGCTGGTACCCGCGTGGCAAAAACGGGACAGTGGACTACTTGTTCCAGCTTCCATGCAGCCCGTGAGCCCCATCGATCTGGTGTTGACCTTCCTCACACCCCAAGAGATCTATGGTTTTGCGCTACCGGCTGATTATACAGATAGCCAACTGGAGCGTATTCCAGTGGACGGTGTTCTGCGATTCTGTGCTCAGGCCATTCACTCTCTCGCGTTGCCGGGAGTTTCGCGCAGCGATATCGACAGGCACTTTGTTGGCAACTGGTTCCACGAGCCGACTCGCACCAGGATTCTCAACCTTCTGCAGGAACCAAACCGCGGCCTTGTTGTCCCTCAAGCCCTCATGCTCCTTGCCAGGAGGGCTCTCGAAATCTGTCCAGATTATGTTCCTGACGGCATTCACGGGGACGTAGTTGGCGCTCTCCTAGTCCTGAACCAGTACATGGGATCCGGTCTTGACGATGGACCTACGGTGATATCCGACAGCCCTGGTCCCTTGGGGAGAGAGTTGATCGCCAACCAGCACTTCAACCGAACGCGGGCAGCCACACACACTCTCGCGCGCTATCAAAGGCGTTGGAGACAGATTCATCACGATTTGCGAAACCAGCCGGGCATGACCAGCCTGGACGATGCATATCTGGAGTGCACTGGTGTAACCCTGGACGACTTGGCGGCTGTCGGAGGTTACCTCTGGGCGGCGGTCGCTACGCAGGGGCGCTTCGTTGTTCCACGCGATGAGCTGAATGCTTTGAATATTCCGGAAGAGCGTGTTGCCGGAGTGCTCGATTTGATCAGCGCGGATCTGCCAGCGATGCGTGCTGAGTTGCTGACCGGCCGCCCAGAGCATCGCACTGAATGGACTTTCGATCCATTTGAACGCTATCCAGTGATCCGGCTTGCTGGCGACCTTCTTCTTACTCTGGACGCCCGTTATCTAATAGATCGAATCTTCGGTTGGCTGCCAATCCTCGACATTAAATTTCCCCCGAGTGCACGAACAAAACCATCAGGGCACAGGAAGCTTGCCACCCAGGCCATGCAAACGCTCCGCCACGTGAGTGAGGTTTATACTTCCGAGGTACTTCACGCTATCGCGGGTGACGTGAGTTCAAATCGTCGGGTCTATGACGATGCCGATCTTAAAAAGGTTTTCACAGCACCGGGACAGAGGGTTGCCGACGCGGCGATCGACTACCCGGGATCATGGATCGTGATCGAGGTCACCACGACTCAACTGAGACGTGAAGCCGCGACAGCAGTACCTGGTGAATCGCAGACCCAAGACATCGACAAACTCGTCGATGAATTGGACCAGATCGATTCCACGATCAAGGCCCTCCGCGTTGGGGAATCCAAACTGACTGGTACGCCGGCTCCAGCTCACCGGAGATACCTTCCGCTGCTTGTACTTCCGGAGGGCTTCCCGGTTAATCCGATCACGCTCACGGTGATCCGTGAGCGAGCCGCAGCCAGAGGTCTGTTGCAGAAGGCTGATGTGGACCCGATCGAGATCGTGGACATCGAAGAGCTGGAAATGATTGAGGCTCTTCAGGAAGATTCGGGCCCTAGCCTCCTCGAAATTCTACGAAGCAAGCAGACCAGCAGTCTCCGCAACGCCTCGATGAGGGACTACATCATTTGTGGACTGAATCTGCACCCGGGCGCCCCTCAGCGATTCTGGCCTCTCTTCCTTGCCGCTCTTGAACCCTTGCGTCGTGCTCTTCCCGGATCAAGCGGGGATGGTATCGGCGATCGTCCCTGAGCCTCCAGCTGTGAAACCCGAGACTATTGGCGAAGCGAGCCGACCCCGGGAGGTCGATCGTCATCATGGTAGATATGACCAACCCGAACCTGACCGTCGGCAGTATCTGGCGGCTCCACCGCGGTGACCAAGAGATTGTCCGGCTGACCGTGACCGGTGCCGATATGCCCTGGACGCATGCCGAAGTCGAGACGCTCCCTGGTTTTGAAGAGTTTCGTCCCCTCTTCAGTGAGCAGGAGCGGGCTGCTGAAGAGGAGGACTGGGAGCGGGCCGACGTCTGCTACACCCAGATACGCAGTGCGCTCACGCTGACGTTCCCCGACGGCGGCCGGGTCGCCGAGTTCATGCTGTACATCCACGACGACGGCACCGCTGGCTGGCGCTGGCATGACGAGCCCTTCGACGCGGTGAATCCGTGACGATCTGGGTTCGCTGTACCTGAGACAAGGAAACCGTCTGGTTGTACTTCGAAGTGGACGGCGATGGCTGGGTGATCCAGCAAGGGACACAGAGCCTTGCTCTGAGCGATAGCTCCCGAGGAAATGGACACGGCCGCGAGAATCCGCGGCTGGACATGGCATGAGAAGTCGTGAAAAACCGCAGGTCACAGAGTCGGCGTTGGACACGAGCGGCGAGAACCTACACCTGTGGGTTCTCAATCGCTATGTCATGTGACTGACCGATCTGACACGGGATTGAGAATCGCTGGCCAATCCCATCACTCGTTCGGGTGGCCTTGCTTCAGGTCCGGCGTGGACGCCTCGCGCAAATGCGAACGGCGGCCTGGTCGAGAACCGGGAGTGGACCGCGTCATCGATCGACGGGCTTGCGGCAGCGGCACCCTGGCGGACCTTCCGCTGGTATGGGGGCCAGCGGCACTATTCGGATACTTACTGGTCCGCCACGACGTGCGACCACATCATCTACGAGTCGCGCCTTGAACTGGCGCGGCTCCTCTTCGCTGATTTCGAGCCGTCCGTTCCATCGTGGCCCAGCCCTTAGTAGGGAGCCTCCCAGGCGGCATCAGAAGCCCGACCCTCAGACGCCGGGCCCTGCGAAGTGATCAACCAGGCCAGCACCTGCTCCGTGAGAGGTGGTCCACCCGGCCCTTCATCCGTCCAATGTGCCCGCCATCCCCTACCGGGTATCGCGGCAACGACCTGATCGGCCCGCTCCAAGGGGGAGAAGTCCACGTAGTCCGTGACCTGGCGCAGTGCCCCTCGCTGCGGGTCGACCACCAAGGCTGTCCCGGTTGCGGGATCCCATCCCTCCACACGCACCATGCGACCGATCTCGGTCTCAGTGCCATTGAAGATGGCGGTCCATCCGGTCTGACAAAGACCCGACGGACGGTGGAAGCGGACCCAGACATTCCTGTAGGGCTCACGGAGCTTGTGACCGACCGGCGGGCAGCCGGGTCAGAGTTGCTGCCCCAGATCCGTCAGAAGCACCCGCGCATCTCCAGTCAGTGGTGCCCACGTTCACTCGTTGGGGGACTCCGTTGCCAGTGGGATACCGCACCGCCGGCAGTCGTTCGCGTGGTCGTCCTGGCAGACGTAGCGGATGGCACCATCTACGCACCATTCGGCGGCCTCCTCGGACAGCAGGTCGGGCCCGGCAAGGAGTAGCCGACGAAATTCCGTGGTGTCCGCAATGTCGGCCGGGCGGTTGGTGAACCACTCGTCGAACCAAGGCTTGTCCCGGTGTATGCCCCAGTGCGCATTCTCCCGGTCGTCGACAGCCGTGAGGAACCGATCGACGATGCGCTCCCAACTCGGAGCTCCGAACCAGCCGTTGTCGAACGCGCAGAAGGATTCGATCAGGGTTCGCAGGCCGAACTCCTTCTCGTGAAGGCAGTACCTTCGCCCCCATGAGATCGCGACCTGTGCCATCTCCGCGAGTTCTTCTCGCGGATCAACCTCGTGCGCCGGGTCGTCAGCGTTGTGGCAGGCCAACCCGAGCTCGAGCACGGACTGCCCTGTCGGTAGAACCCGAGACGGGTTGACGATCGCGAGACCGACAGCGATCCAGTCGACATGATCGAACGACAGCATCGAGCGCACGAGTCGGGTGGTTGCCACGTTGATCCGCATCATCGTGCCGTCGTGGAGCGGACTCATACCCGCATGCCAGTTCTCGACGGGTGTGTTGCGCCACACGTCGAGCGTGATGCGGGTGGCAGCCAGCCACAGCAGGGCGTCGTCGTCAAGGTGCCCGAACCGCTTGGCACACTCCTGGGCCCCGTAGGGGATCAACTCTCCGGGTTTTGGCCACCTATGGCTGTCAGGCCCTTCAGGCGCGTACTCGTAGTCGTCGGCGTACTCGTCAAGGATCTCGCTCAACTCGGCTGCGCTGTAAGCCTCGCTGTACTCCGATCCGTCCGGCCCCTCGACGGTGTACATGTCGTGGTCCCATGACACATACACGTCGTCCCAGAGCACGACGTCGTCGCACTCGACGGCGTTATCCGTCACAACCGGCCTGATGGTGATCGGCGCAATAAGCCCGTCGGTTCGCTCACCGTCCTTCTTGGCGGCCCATGCGGTGATGATCCCGAGCGGCTTCGGAAGGAGAGGGCCGACCTCGGTGATGCTGAACGGCTCGTCGTCGTCATCGGTGTCGAACCGACTGTTGACGAACGCAACCGCCTCGGAGGGCGTGCTGACGATGGACTGGGTACCACTCTGGTTGTCAACGACTCGCCACAACGCGCTGTTCTTCACGATGCTCTCCGATCGCGGTGAATGCACTCGTGGCTCTCAATGATGCCTGGACGCCGGTTGGGTCGAAACCACCCCCGAGCAGACCAGGGAGGCTGCCGTTTTCCGGTGCTGGCGGCCTCGGGACCGGCCCCATCTCACCGCACTCTAGGCGCAGGGTCTGACAATTCAGACCGGGCAGCACTTTCATATGGTCGACAATGAGCGCATGGACGTCCCTACGTTGCTCGAAGCAGCTTCCCTGCTGGTTCCGGAAGAGGACGCCACCGAGAACGACGTCACGGTGCGAGACATCTGGGACTACCTCGTCCACGACGAGTGGGAGATCGCCCTGGTCCTGCTGGAGGAGCTCGGGGACGCTCGCTCGCTCCCTCTGGCGTTCTGGGAGCAGCTCGCCGAAGCGGCTGAGGAGCTCAAGCTGGAGCGGAGCGCGACGTGGTGCCATTGGCGATGCTCCGAGATCCGCAACGGTGTGATCCGGGCGGATCTGACGCTCCGCTCTGCTGCCGAGGCGCGACGCACGACGCCAATCTCCGGCGGCAGTGTTCTGCGGCCCATGTGGGACATCGGACGCCTCTCACCCACCGGCGGACGTGCGGTCAGCATCGCTGGGCTCTGGGTTGAGAACGTGCCGGTGCTGGAGCCTGGTGGGCGAGCCACGGTTCGCCTTGTGCCCCTCACTCCCTCCCACTGGACGCACGTCCAGCCCGGCCAGCAGATCACCATGCACGAGAACCGAACCGTGGCCGGCACCGGAGTCGTCTTGGAGGTTTGCCTCCCTGCCACCACCATGCCCACGAGGTGACATGAGCCGCTGGTGCACGTATCTCCGTACGTGGTGGTGCACCCAGACCGGGTATGCGGGGAGCCGGGGCTGTCGGCGGCACGTAGGAGGGCAGGCCGCCGGGGCACGCGGGGGCGAGGGTGCCGTTCGGCCGGCGCCTTCGGGCGGGGGCCCTCGCGGGCTGCCGCCGGGCGGTCGTACGCATGAGGTGCGTCGTACGGGCGACGTGGGTTGCAGCGGAGGTGCGTGCGGGGTCGAAGCGGGCGAACCACAGGGCCGGGAGCAGGGCGGTCGCCGTCGCGAGCAGGACGCGGCGTGGACACCGAGGCCGCGGAGCGGGGCGTGCGGGCCCTGGCCTGCGAAGGCGAGGGCGAGCCAGCCGAAGAACCAGAGGACGTTGCCGCGCCCGCCGCGCCGTCCCGGCACAGTGTCGGTCAGCAGCGTCCGCGGGCCGGCCCGGACGGCGGAGGCGTAGCCCGCGTCCCAGGTGTAGACGGCGATGCGCACCCGGTTGCGGGCGCCAAGCGGGGCCCGACCGTTTGGGCAGGAAGCCGGAGGCACCGTGCCGCAGCGCCGGGTCTGCCGGGCGAGAGTCGGCGCGGCGATCCCGTCGGCGGCCCCGTTCAGCCGGTCAGGGCGAGCCGGTGGTGGCCGTCGGGTGCACGCCCGCACCGTGACCCGGGGGGTCGACGACGGCGGTTCGGGATGTGGGCCGCCCCCGCGGCCGGGGGCTGCGGGGGCGGCTTCGGGGTGGTGAGGCGCTACGGGGTCAGGTTGTGGTCCAGACGAAGGTCGCTGAACCGGTGGCGCCTGAGGTGGCCTTCGCTGTGACGGTCACCGTGTAGGTTCCCTTCGTCGTGGCCGCGCCGGTGAACTGGCCGATGGGGGAGAGGGAGATGCCCGGCGGGAGGCCGGTCGCGGTGTAGGTGTGGTGCGCGGCGGCGTCGGCCGGGTCGAAGGCCCAGTCGACGGCGGCGTGCAGCGGGCTGCTCATGCCGTGCGGGTTGGGCACGGACAGCGCGGCGGCGGTCGCGGCGGGAGCCGACGCGGCGGAGGCGGCCTGGGGTGCCGTCGCCGCGGCGATCGCCCCGTTGACGGTGGTCGGCACATTGAGCGTGCCGGTCACCGGCAGGTTGCGGGAGGAGTCGCCGACCAGGATCTGGTAGGTGCCCGCGGCCGTCGTCCAGTTGTTGCTGCCGGTGTTCCAGTACGCCAGGTCGTGCGTGCTGACGGTGAAGGTCAGCGTCTGCGACTGGCCCGGGTTGAGCGTCACCCGCTGGTAGCCGCGCAGCTGGTGCGGCGGCTCACCCGTCGACGACGGGAAGCCGACGTACAGCTGGGCGACGTCCGTGCCGGCCCGCGACCCGGTGTTGGTCACCGTGACGTGCACCGTGGCGTTGCCGCCGCTGAGCGCGCCCACCTGGAGGTTGCTGTAGCCGAAGGTGGTGTACGACAGGCCGAAGCCGAACGGGAAGAGCGGCTCGATGTTCTGCGAGTCGTACCAGCGGTAGCCGACCTTGAGGCCCTCGCTGTACTGCACCTGCCCGTTGGTGCCGGGCCACTGGGCCGCGGTGTGGGCGGGCACGTCCGCGATCGACTTGGGGAAGGTCACCGGCAGCTTGCCGGACGGGTTGACGTCACCGAAGATCAGCGCGGCCATCGCCGTGCCGATCTGCTGGCCCGGGTAGAAGCCCTCGAAGACGCCCGCGACCTGGTTCAGCCACGGCATGTTGATCGCCGAGTTGTTGTTGAGCACGACGATGGTGTGCGGGTTCGCCGCGGCGACCTGCGCGATCATGTCGTTCTGGCTGACGGAGCTGCCGCCGTTGTTGGGCAGGTCCAGCGTCGTCGTGTCGTGTTCCTCGTTGCCGTAGTTGTCGCTGGCGAAGACGATCGCGACATCCGAGCTGCGGGCCAGCGTGACGGCCGAGGCCAGGTTCGTCGCGTCGTTGTACTGCACGGTCGTCCCCGTGCCGGCGACCCGGTTCTGGATGCCGGTGATCGGCCAGACCGTGCCGGAGCTGGTCACGGTGGCGCTGCCGCCGCCGATGGACTGCACGCCCGCGCCGCCGTCCCAGCCGATCACGGCGATCGAGTGGGTGGTGGACGTGGACAGCGGCAGGATGCCGTTGTTCTTCAGCAGGACGGTGCCCTCCTCGGCGCCCTGCAGCGCGACCTGCACATGCGCGGGCGTCGACACATTGGCGTCCCGGTTGCCGGTGGGCGCCTTGTCGAACAGGCCGAAGGCGAAGAACTGCGTGAGCAGCCGGCTGACCATGGTGTCCAGCGTCGCCTGGCTGACCGTGCCGTTCGCGACCGCCTGGGCGAGGAAGTCGGCGAAGAAGTAGCCGTTGGGCATCTCCACCGTCAGACCGGCGTTGGCGGACTCCACGGTGGAGTGGGTGCCGCCCCAGTCACTGGTGATGAAGCCGCCGAAGTTGGCCTGCTGGTAGAGCGCGGTGTTCATCAGGTCCGGGTCCTGGCACGCCGGGGTGTTGTTGACGACGCTGTACGCGCACATCGCGGCGGCCGGCGAGCCGAGCTGCACGGCGGTCTGGAAGGCCGGCAGGTAGAGCTCCTGCATGGTGCGCTTGTCGACGATGACCGTGCCGGCCGGGTTCTCGATGTTGTAGACGGCCAGATGCTTCATCTCGGCCATCACACCCTGGCTCTGGATGCCCTTGATGTCGGCCGCGGCCATCTGCCCGTTGAGGTACGGGTCCTCGCTGAAGGTCTCGAAGGAGCGGCCCCAGCGCGGGTCGCGCACGATGTTGAGCGTCGGGCCGAGCGCGACCTGCGCGCCCTTGCCGGCGAACTCCTGGCCGATCGCGGCGCCGTACTGCTGCTCCAGGGCGGTGTCGAAGGTCGCCGCCGACAGGTTCGCGGACGGCATCTGGGTGACGCCGCCAAGACCGTCGCCGACGCCGTGCGGGCCGTCCTGCAGGCCGATGCCGGGGATGCACAGCGACGGGATGCCGGTGATGTTGCCGATGTAGGGCGAGGCGTTGTTGTTGCCGTGCAGGATGGAGACCTTTTGCGCATTGGTCATCTGCGCCATGACCTGCGAGACCCGGGTGGAGACCGGCGCGGTGGAGCCGACCCACGGGCAGTTGCCGTCACCGCCGCTCGGCGGCGGGGTGGTGCTGCCGCTGCCGGGGGTCAGCAGGGTGAACTCCCACAGCGAGTAGCCCCACTGGGTGGCGCGGACAGTGCCGTACATCCGGACGTAGCGGCCGGTGGCGTTGAAGGAGAGGTTCTCCACCCCGCCGGGCCCGTTGGTCGTGGAGTAGACGGTGTTCCACGTGGAACCGTTGTCCGAGACCTGGATCTGGTACGCCTTGGCGTATGCGGTCTCCCAGCTCAGCTGGGCGCCGCAGAGGGTCTGCGAGGAGCCGAGGTCGACCTGGACCCACTGCGGGTCGGAGGCCGCGCTGGACCAGCGGGTGCCCGCGTTGCCGTCGAAGGCCGCGCTGGCCGGGGTGCCGTCGTTCTCGGTCGAGGAGGCGGTGGCGGGCTTGCCGAGCGCCGCGGTGGTGTTGCCGCACACGGCGGGCGGGGTGCCGCCGCCGCCCGAGCCGCCGTACACCTGGAACTCCCACAGCGAGTAGCCCCACTGGGTGCCGCGGGCGGTGCCGTACATCCGGACGTAGCGGCCGGTGCCGGTGACATTGAGGGTCTGGACGCCGCCGGTGCCGGTGGTCGTGGAGTAGATGTTGTTCCACGTGGAACCGTTGTCGGACACCTGGATCTGGAAGGACTTGCCGTAGGCGGTCTCCCAGTTGAGCACCACCTGGGTGATCGGCTGGCTGGAGCCCAGGTCCACCTGGAGCCACTGCGGGTCGGAGGCCGCGCTGGACCAGCGGGTGCCGGGGTCGCCGTCGACGGCGGCATTGGCCGTGAAGGCGTCCTGTACGGACGAGGCCGTCGCCGGCTTGCCCTGGGAGAGCAGCACCGGGGTGGCCGCGCGGGACGAGGTCGCCGTGATCGACAGATAGGCCGAGGCGATCATCACCAGGATGAGCAGGACGACGGCCTGCGGATTCTGTCGGAAACGTTTACGGGACAGGGAGAGCCCTTGTGGGGTGACCCTCATATGTCTGCTCCTACGTGTCGGATGCGATCGGTTGTGGGGGGTGGTAGGAGGAACCGCCAGCGGGCAGCTGAGAGCGCTCTCTGGCAGGGGATGTCTACGCCGGGCCCTCGGGGGTGTCAATATTTCTGACAGCCGACGGCCCGTGAAACCGCTTGCTTTGCACAGCCGTTGACCTGGGAGTGCGCTCGGGGTGCGTTGGGAGCGCTCCCGTCCCCCACCTCGGGCCGCTCGGATGGCAGCCTGGGTCCATGGACGAGCAGGGAACGGACCGGCAGGGCGACGACGGCGGGCGGATCAGGGTCGAGCTGGAGGGCGTCCCCGAGACGCTGCTGTGGAACCTCCACCAGCGGGCGATCGAGGCCGCCCGCCCCGGGCGCCGGGTGCTCGACGACCCGCGCGCCGTGGAGCTGGTGGAGCGGATCGACTACCCCTTCGCCCGCTTCGGCGGCGACGGCGGCGTGCTGGCGCAGTGGCACGCGCTGCGGATCGCCGCGCTCGACGGCGAGGTGCGGCGCTTCCTCGCCGCGCACCCGGGCGGCACGGTGGTGGCGCTGGGCGAGGGGCTGGAGACGCAGTTCTGGCGGGTCGACGACGGCCTGGTGCGCTGGCTCTCGGTGGACCTGCCGGAGACCGTGGCGGTACGCGAGCGGCTGCTGCCGGACGACCCGCCGCGCCGCCGCACGCTGGCCTGCTCGGCCCTGGACCTGCGCTGGATGGACGCGGTGGAGCCCGGCACGCCGCCGCAGAACGTGCTGGTCACCGCGCAGGGCCTGCTGATGTATCTGCCCGGGCGGGATGTCCGGCGGCTCATCGCGGCGTGCGCCGAGCGCTTCCCCGGCGGGTCCTTCCTCTTCGACGCACTGCCGCGGGCGATGGTCGCCCGCAGCCAGGCCGCGGCGGGCAAGGAGCGAGGGCCCGAGGCCGAGGCCGGCGGCTACCGGGCGCCGCAGTGGCAGTGGGGCATGAACGCCGGCGAATACCGCAAGGTGGCGACCGCCTCACCGCGTATCGCCGAGGTCCGAAGCCTGCCGCTGCCGCGCGGCCGGGGGCCGTTCGCGATCGCGCCGGTCTCGCATCTGCTGCCCGGCCTGCGCTCGCTGCGGATGTCGATCGTGGCGGTGCGCTTCGGCCCGGCGGACTACCGTAACAACGCGGCGCGGGGCTGAACCCGCGGCGCACCTCGGCGCTCGGACGGTGGGCGCGGGCGGGGTGAGAGCTGCGGGCGACTGGACGTGGAAGGACGTGGACGGGTGACGGTGCGGGCCGGGACCGAGGGGCTGGGCGGGCAGCCGGGCGGCGGGTCGAGTGCTGGGCCGGGCGGTGGTGCGGGCGACGGCGGGGAGTTGCTGCCCAGTACACGGCGGGCGTTGCTGCAGCGGGTGGCGGTGGGGCAGCGTGACGGGCGGGCGCCCTCGCTGGTCGGTGCGGTGGTACGGGACGGGTCGCTGGTCTGGTGCGGGTCGCGCAGCATGATCGAGGGGCACGCCCCGGACGCCGACACGCAGTACCGCATCGGCTCCCTCACCAAGTCCTTCGTCGCGGTGCTGGTCATGCGGCTGCGCGACGAGGGCCTGATCGACCTGGCCGACCCGCTGTCCCGCCATCTGCCGGAGACCACCGCACCCTCCCGCCCCGGATCGGCGGCGGACCTCGGCGGTACGGGCCTGGACGCCGACGGGCTGCGGGCGGCCGGCCGGCTGACGGTGGCCCAACTGCTCAGCCACACCTCGGGTATCGCGTCGGAGACACCGGGCCCGTGGTGGGAGCGCACGCCGGGCGATCTGCGGCCCGAGCTCGCCGATGTGCTGGGCGCCGACCCGGTCAAGCACCCGGCGGGCCGCCGCTACCACTACTCCAACCCCGGCTTCGCGCTGCTGGGCGCGCTGGTGGAGCGGCTGCGCGGCACGCACTGGTACGAGGCGCTGCGCGCGGAGGTCCTGGAGCCGCTGGGCATGTCGCGGACGACGCTGCTGCCGCAGGCACCGGCCGCCGGCGGCTTCGCCGTCCACCCGTGGGCGGATGTGATGCGGCCCGAGGCCGTACAGGACACCGGGCTCATGGCGCCGGCCGGGCAGTTGTGGTCGACGGCCGGGGATCTGGCGCGCTGGGCGGCGTTCTTGACGGACGGTCGGGCCGGGGTGCTGGGCGAGGCGACGCTGGAGGAGATGCGGCGGCCGGCCGCGCCGCCGGAGGACCCGGGCGGGGGCTATGGGCTGGGGCTCCAGCTCGGGCAGTACGGCAAGCGGCGGCTGTCGGGGCACACCGGGTCGATGCCGGGCTTCCTGGCGACGCTGTGGGTGAGCCCGCAGGAGCGGGTCGGGGCGATCGTGCTGGCCAATGCGACCTCGGGGCCGCAGGTCGGCACGATCGCGGCCGATCTGCTGGCGATCACCGCCGACGCCGAGCCGGTGCTGCCGCCCGCGTGGCGCCCGGCCGACTCCCTGCCGCCGGAGCTGCTGGAGCTGGCCGGGCCCTGGTACTGGGGCACCAACGCCTATGCGCTGCGGGTCCACGCGGACGGCGGGCTGAGCCTCGGCCCGCTCACCGGATCGGGCCGCGCCGCGAGGTTCCACGTGGAACATAACGGGACAGGCGACACCTGGATCGGCCGCGAGGGCTACTACGCGGGTGAGCGGCTGCGGCCGGTGCGCCGCCCGGACGGTTCGCTGAGCCACCTCGACCTCGGCTCCTTCGTCTTCACGCGCGAGCCGTACGATCCCGCGGCTCCGGTACCCGGTGGGTTTCCGGGCTGGAGCTGACCACCTCCTCCGCCTCCCCGGCCGCTGCATCCGCGGACTCCCCCGGACCCGGCGCCGCCCCCGTACCCGCGTCCCCCGCGGCCGGCCCCCCGGCGCGTACCGGTGCACGTAGCAGCACCGCCGCCGCCAGCGCGGCCAGCGCGAGCAGGCCCGCGGCGACCAGGAAGGCCAGGTGGTAGCCGCCGGTCAGGGCGTCGGGCTGGGAGTGCCCGCGGGACAGCAGCCGGTCGGTGCGGGCGGCGGAGAGCGCGGCCAGCACCGCGAGGCCGAGCGCGGCGCCGACCTGCTGGGCGGTGTTGAAGACACCGGAGATCAGGCCGGAGTCCGCGGGCGTGGCGTCCGCCATGCCCAGCGTCATGATCGCGGGCATGGCCAGACCGAAGGCGACACCGAAGACGACCGTCACCGGCAGGATGTCCACGACGTACGAGGCGTGGCCCGCGGGCACCCGCGCCAGCAGCAGGAAGCCGCCGGCGAAGAGCAGCAGGCTCGGCAGCAGCACCGCCCGCTCGCCGAACCGGGCGCCGAGCCGGGCGGACAGCACGAGCGACATCACGCCGATGACGATCCCGGTGGGCAGCAGCGCCAGGCCGATCTCCAGCGGGTCGTAGCCCTGCACCTTCTGGAGGTAGAGCGAGACGGTGAACTGGAAGCCGAAGCCGCCCGCGACCATCAGCGCCTGCACGATGTTGGCGCCCGTCACCCTCCGGGAGCGGAAGATCCGCAGCGGCATGAGCGGCTGCGCCGCCTTGGTCTGCCGGACCAGGAAGCCGGCGAGCAGCGCGAGTGCGAGCAGGGTGAAGCCGAGGGTGGAGCCGGAGGTCCAGCCGTGGTCGGCAGTGCCGACGATGGCGTAGACCCCGAGCATGAGGGCCGCGGTGACCAGCAGCGCGCCGGAGGCGTCGGCGCCCCGCAGCGATCCCGCGGCCCGCGCCTCACGCCGGTCCGCAGTGGCGGCGGCCACCTTGCCGGGCCGGTCGTCGGGGAGCAGCCGCAGGCTCAGGGCGGCGGCTGCGGCGCCGATCGGCAGGTTGACGAAGAAGATCCAGTGCCAGTTCACGGCCTGGGTGAGGATGCCGCCGGCCAGCAGCCCGATCGTGCCGCCCGCGGACTGCACGAAGCTGTAGACGCCCATGGCCCGGCCACGTCCGCGCGGGTCCGGGTAGAGCGCGATGACCATGCCGAGGCTGACCGCGGAGACCATCGCGCCGGCCGCGCCCTGCACGAAGCGCGCGGTGATCAGCAGCCCCGCGGAGTCGGCGAGCCCGCAGGCGAGGGAGGCGGCGGTGAAGACGGTGAGGCCGCCGACGAGGATCCGGCGGCGCCCGACGAGGTCGCCGAGCCGGCCGGACAGCAGCAGCAGACCGGCGAAGGCGATCAGGTAGGCGTTCACCACCCACGCCAGCGCCGACTGGGAGAAGTGCAGGTCGTGCTGGATGGACGGCAGGGCGACGGTCACGATCGTGCCGTCGAGGATGATCATCAGGGTCCCCGCGCTGAGCACGCCGAGCGCGGCGCCGCGGGAGCGGAGAGGGGTTGGGGCAGGGGCAGGAGCAGGCAGTGGCATGAACGGTCGCCTCCTGGCGCGGATGGGATGCCAGGACTGACCGTAGCAGAAGGTTTTGTTGGAGACTATCTTTTACGGGCCGAGCTGTCGGGTGGCGCGCGCCAGCTGCCCCGCCGGGCCCAACCCGTGGGCGCCAGGCGCTACTTGCGGGACTGGCGCGGCCTGCGGACCACCTCGGGGCAGTCGACCGGCTCGGCGAGATGCCCGGTGGCCAGCCGGTTCAGCGCCGAGACGAACACGGTCCGCTCGGCGTCCGGCAGCGCGTCCAGCACCTCCTGGTGCACCCGGTCGACGATGGCCTGCCCGGCCCGCACCATGTCGGCGCCGGCCGGCGTGACCCGGATGATGCGCGCCCTGCGGTCGGTCGGCGACGGCACCCGCTCGGCGAGCCCGGCGCGCTCCAGGGTGTCGACGGTGACGACCATCGTGGTCTTGTCCAGGTCGCACAGCTCGGCGAGCTGCGCCTGCGTCCGGTCGCGCTGGGCGGCGTGCGCGAGCACGCAGTGCTCCCGCGGCGACATGCCCAGCTCGGCGAGGGCGGCGGTCATCCGGGTGGTCAGCGTGTGCGCGGTGTGCTGGAGCAGGAACGAGACGTCGGTGGTGGTGGCGCTCAGGGCGCCCCCGGGCGGGGCGGCGACGGGCTCGGTGGCGAGGGCTTCGGTGGTGGCGGGCTCGGTGGCGAGGGCTTCGGTGGTGACGGCTTCGGTGGTGGCGGTCATGCCGTCGAGCGTAGCAAGATAGGTCCGTTACGGGACGATCCCGTAACGGACCTATCTTTGGGCGGCGATAGGCGCGGCCACCGGCCGGCGGACGGCGACGACCGGGCGCGGCGGTCCGGCCCGGCCACGGGCCGGCACTGTGCGAGCCGGCGCCGTGCGAGCCGGCACCGTGCGGCCCGGGCGCGTCAGCCCAGGTCGGGGCCGAGCAGGCCCAGCACGCCCTCGATGTTCGCATCCAGGTAGTGCCGCAGCGTCAGCGGCACGATGCCGACCGAGGCGATGCCCAGCCGGCTGAACGGCACCCGCACCACCTCGTACTCCCCGCACGGGTCGTCCACCTCGGGGCCGTGCCGGCGGTCGAGGTCCATCGACTCCAGCCGGCAGGCGAAGAAGAACTGCACCTTCACGCCGTGCGCCCCGTCGCCCGTGATGTGCTCGACGGTGTCGACGAACGCGGGCACCACGTCGGTGATCTTCGCGCCCAGCTCCTCGTCGACCTCGCGGTGCAGCGCGGCCACCACGCTCGCGTCGTCGTCCTCGACACCGCCGCCGGGCGTGACCCAGTAGGGCGCGATGCCGGGCTTGGTGCGCTTGATCAGGACGAGCTGGTCCCCGTCGAGGACCAGGGCGCGGGCGGTGCGCTTGACCACCGGGCGGGCGGTCGCGGAGCTGGGGTGCGGATCCGGAGGCATGCCTGTCATCTGCCGCGGCCGGGCCGGCATAAAACGTGCCGGCGGCCGTCAATCGGGGTGAACGCCGGGCTCACCTCACCGCCGGCCGGGGTGAACGCAGCACGCACCTCACCGCAGACGGAGGTGAACGCCCGGCTCACTTCGCCGCCTCGTCCAAGGCGCGCAGCACGTCCGCGACGATGTCCTCGGCGTCCTCGATGCCGACCGAGAAGCGGATGAAGCCGGCCGGCACCGCGTCGCCGCCCCAGCGGGCGCGCCGCTCGGCGGTGCTCTGGATGCTGCCGAAGCTGGTGGCCTCCGAGGTCATCCGCAGCGCGGCGAGGAAGCGCTCGGCGTGGGCCCGGTCGGGCAGGGTGAAGGAGACCACGCCGCCGAAGCGCCGCATCTGCCGGGCGGCGAGCGCGTGGGAGGGGTCGGTGGGCAGGCCCGGGTACCGCAGGCCGGTGACCTCGGGGCGGTCCTGGAGCGCGGTCGCGAGCGCGAGGGCGTTCGCGCACTGGCGGTCCACCCGCAGCGCGAAGGTCGCGATCGAGCGGTGCGCGAGCCACGCCTCCATGGGCCCGGGGATCGCGCCGACCGTCTTGCGCCAGTAGCGCACGCTCGCCGCCAGGTCCGGGTCGCGCGTGGCGACGTAACCGAGTAGCAGGTCGCCGTGCCCGCTGAGCGCCTTGGTGCCGCTGGCCACGGAGAAGTCCGCGCCGAGCGCGAGCGGGCGCTGGCCGAGCGGGGTGGCCAGCGTGTTGTCGACGGCGACCAGCGCGCCGGCCGTGTGCGCGGCGTCCGCGAGCCGGCGGATGTCGCACACGTCCAGGCCCGGGTTCGAGGGTGTCTCCAGCCACACCAGCGCGACGCCCTCCAGCGCCGCGAGCTGCGCGTCCCCCGCGGTGGGCGCGAGCCGCACCCGTACCCCGTACGACTCCAGGCGCTCACGCAGCGCCCGCGTCGTCTGGTAGCTGTCGGACGGCAGCAGCACCGTCTGACCCGCCCTGACCTGCGAGAGCAGCACCGCAGCGACGGCCGCCATGCCCGAGGCGAACACCGCGGTCGTCACGTCCTGCTCGCCGGGCGCCTCCAGCTCCGAGACGGCCGCCTCCAGGCGCTCCCACGTCGGATTGTCGTCGCGCCCGTAGACGTAAGGACCGGTCGGCTCGCCGGGCAGGTGGTAGTGCGATACGAAGACCGGCCCGGGCAGCGACGGCTCGTACGCCCGCGCCGCCGGCCGCCCGGCGTGCACACTGCGCGTGCTGTCCCCCACCGGAGCCGCCGGGTCCCCCAGAGCCCCCGGGCCCGCCGGGAAGTGCGTGTCCCCCTGCTCGGCGCTCACTCGTCGTCCGGCAGGACGACGTGCATCGCCCACGACACGATGCTGACGATCAGCGCGCCCACCACCGCGGTCCAGAAGCCGTGCACATGGAAGTCCAGGTCCAGCTTGCCCGCCAGCCACGACGTCAGCAGCAGCATCAGGGCGTTGACCACCAGCGTGATCAGCCCCAGGGTGAGGATGAACAGCGGGAAGGACAGCACCTTGACGACCGGCTTGACCAGCCAGTTCACCACGCCGAAGACCAGGGCGACCAATATCAGGCTCAGGGCCTTGCGCGCGGTCGAATCGCCGGTGAGGGTGATGTCCTTGATCACCCATGTGGCGATGCCGAGCGCCGCCGCGTTCGCCAGCGTTTTGACGATGAAATTCTTCATGGTGTGATCGTCGCAGACTCGATCGACAGGGCAAGAGACGGAGCAAAACCGTAGCCCGACCGCAGCGGAGGAGTGGCTGAGCAGTGGTGGAGCAGCACCGATGAAGTCCTTCCGACTGGATGACCTGGACGCCGAGCGGGCCGCCAACCAGGGCGCCTACCTGCGCTTCCTCAAGGAGCGCCAGATGTCCGCCGGGCTGTACGCGCTGCGCGCGGGGGAGAGCGACCCGCAGACGCCGCACGCCCAGGACGAGATCTACTTCGTCGTGAGCGGCCGGGCCGCGCTCACGGTGGGTGACGAGACGCAGACCGTGGCGCGCGGCAGCGTCGTCTACGTCCCGGCCGGCACCCCGCACCGCTTCCACCACATCACCGAGGACCTCAGGGTCATGGTGGTCTTCTCCCCTCCCGAACCCTAAGGGCTTTGTCAGGGTCGTATCCGGCGTCCGCGGGTCCCGCCGCGGGGTGGAGTGGCCCTACAGTCGAAGTACCGGCGGAAGAAGCCGGCACACCGACCCGATGCGGGGACGAAGGAGAGTCAAGGCGTCATGGACAAGCTGCTGAAGGGCCTGCCGTGGTGGGTCAAGTGGGTCGCGGTCCCGGTCATCGCGCTGGTGGTCTTCGGCTCCCTGGTCGCGGCCCTGGTCAGTTTCGTGATCGGTCTGCTGTTCAAGCTGATCGTGTTCGTGATCCTGGTGGGCGCGCTGGTGCTGGTCGTCAAGCGCGTCACGTCGGGAGGTTCGAGGTCGAACAAGCGCGACTGGTGACGCCCGAGGCCCCGCCCGTACGCCCTGCGTCCCCCCGTTCCGCCCGCCGCCGGTGGCTGCTGCCACCGGCGGCGTCTGCTGTCCGCGGGCCGGTCACCGCCAGGCCCCCTGGTCCCTGTACGCACCCGGCCGCTACCGTTAGGGCCACCTTTGCACACGCGGGAGCTCGGAGCACCGGGCTGAGAGGGCGCTGACAGCGGACGCGGACGTACCCCGTACGGACGCCGACGGCACAGCTGCGCCGACCGCCGAACCTGTTACCGGGTAATGCCGGCGTAGGGAGTAGGTCTGATGACCACGCAGGAATCACGCACGCGCGACGACGCCGCGATCGGCTCGCACAAGGACTACGTCACCGGGTCGCGGCCCGACCTCAGGGTCCCGGTGCGCCGGGTGCACCTGACCGACGGGCGCGACGTCACGCTCTACGACACCTCGGGCCCGTACACCGACCCCACCGCGCACACCGACGTCCGGCGCGGCCTGGAGCCGGTACGGGCCGGGTGGATCGCCGCGCGCGGCGACACCGAGGAGTACCCGGGCCGCCCGGTCCGGCCCGAGGACGACGGCCGGGGGCCCGCCGCCGGCGACTTGCGCAACCTCGACGCGCTCTTCCCCGGCCGCCCCCGGCTCCCCCGCCGGGGCCTGCCCGGCCGGCCCGTCACCCAGCTCGCCTACGCCCGGCGCGGCGAGATCACCCCCGAGATGGAGTTCGTGGCGCTGCGCGAGAACGTCGCGCCCGAGGTCGTCCGCGAGGAGATCGCCGCCGGGCGCGCGGTGCTCCCGGCCAACGTCAACCACCCCGAGACCGAGCCGATGATCATCGGCAAGCGGTTCCTGGTGAAGGTCAACGCCAACATCGGCAACTCCGCCGTCACCTCCTCCATCGAGGAGGAGGTGGAGAAGATGACGTGGGCCACCCGCTGGGGCGCCGACACCGTCATGGACCTGTCCACCGGCCGCAACATCCACACGACCCGCGAGTGGGTGCTGCGCAACTCCCCCGTGCCCATCGGCACCGTCCCGCTCTACCAGGCGCTGGAGAAGGTCGACGGCCGCGCCGAGGAGCTGACCTGGGAGATCTACAAGGACACCGTCATCGAGCAGGCCGAGCAGGGCGTCGACTACATGACCGTGCACGCCGGCGTCCTGCTGCGCTACGTGCCGCTGACCGCGCGCCGCAAGACCGGCATCGTCTCGCGCGGCGGCTCGATCATGGCGGCGTGGTGCCTGGCGCACCACCGGGAGAGCTTCCTCTACACGCACTTCGCCGAGCTGTGCGACATCCTCGCCGCCTACGACGTCACCTTCTCCCTCGGCGACGGCCTGCGCCCCGGCTCCATCGCCGACGCCAACGACGAGGCCCAGTTCGCCGAGCTGCGCACCCTCGGCGAGCTCAACGCCATCGCCAAGGAGCACCACGTCCAGACGATGATCGAGGGCCCGGGGCATGTCCCCATGCACAAGATCAAGGAGAACGTCGAGCTCCAGCAGGAGATCTGCGACGAGGCGCCGTTCTACACCCTCGGCCCCCTCACCACCGACATCGCGCCCGCCTACGACCACATCACCTCCGGCATCGGCGCGGCGATGATCGCCTGGTGGGGCACGGCGATGCTCTGCTACGTCACCCCCAAGGAGCACCTGGGCCTGCCCGACCGGGACGACGTCAAGACCGGCGTGATCACCTACAAGATCGCCGCGCACGCCGCCGACCTCGCCAAGGGCCACCCCGGCGCGCAGGCGTGGGACGACGCCCTGTCCGACGCCCGGTTCGAATTCCGCTGGGAGGACCAGTTCAACCTGGCCCTCGACCCCGACACCGCCCGCTCCTTCCACGACGAGACGCTGCCGGCCGAGCCGGCGAAGACCGCGCACTTCTGCTCCATGTGCGGGCCGAAGTTCTGCTCGATGCGCATCTCCCACGACATCCGCCGCACCCACGGCTCCGGCGCCGACGTCGGCTCCGACGCCGGCGCGGTGCCGGGCCAGGACCCGGCCCTCGACGAGGAGATCGCGGCGGGCATGGCGGCGAAGTCCGCCGAGTTCGCCGCCGCGGGCAACCGGGTGTACCTCCCGCTGGCCGACTGACGGCCTTTCCGCGCCCGGGCGGCGGCCTTCACGGCGCCGCCCGGGCGCCGGGCCCGGGCCAGGACTCGGGTTCAGGCCGCGGGGACCGGCGGGGGCCAGCCGACGGTGGAGAAGCTGCGGTAGAGGCCCAGTTGGGCGACCGCGGTCGTGGAGTAGGTCGCCGCCAGGTAGAAGCTGGGGCGGCCGGGCGGGTCGGTGCAGTTGGGGCCCTTGTGGAGCACGATGTCCACGCCCGTGTTGTTGGTGACCTGGTCCACGCCGCTCGGGGCGAAGGAGTGGCACTTGTCGTGCACCGGGTTGCTCACGGCCTGCCGGAAGGTCGTCCCCCGGGTGCCGACGACCTGGCCGGCCGAGGAGTCCGAGCACCCCGCGGCGGCCCAGGCGAGCGGGACGACCGCACACAGGGCGGCGAGCGTACGGCGGACGCGCATGACCTTCTCCCGTCTGGTCCCCGCTGGGCAGGTACGGGACGAGTCAACCGCCGCCGCCGGGCCGGCGCGAGCCGGGCGGGGCCAACCGGGGGCCACTCCGCCGGGGGCTACTCCGGGGTGTGATCGGAGCCGCTACTCCGGGGTGTGGTCCGGGCCGCCGAAGTCGGGGCTGGTGAAGTCCGGGCTGCTGTAGCGCGGCGCCGTACGCGGGGACGCCGCGTCGTGCGGCGAGCTGAAGTCGGGGCGCGAGTAGCCCAGCCGCGGCATGCGCGGCGCGGCGGGCGCCGGGGCGGGCGCGGCGGCAGCGGCGGTGGCCGGGTCGCGCAGCGCGTCGTCGAGGAAGGGCAGCAGCCCGCGTTCCAGCAGCGCCTGCTGCCACGCCTCGCGCGCCGCGTGCACCTCGGGCGGCAGCCCGTCGGGCGCGTCGTGGAGGGCGGTGGAGCCGTCCCGCAGCGCGGTGAGCAGCAGCCCTATCGCCCCGAGCAGGACCGCCGCCGCGGCGACCGCCGCGAAGAACCAGCCGGCCGTGCGCAGCGGCTGGGCGATCGCCGGCTGCGGGTGCACCGCGCCCATCGCGTACCCGATCAGCAGGAATATCAGCGCCGCGGCTCCCGCGAGCAGCGGCGTCAGGACCGCGAGGACGGCGAAGAGCCCGGCCCCGGAGCCGGCGCCGTCCGCGACGCCCAGCGCCCCGTAGCTGAAGGCCCGGCTCTCCCGGGTGCGCGCCGCGTCCCGTACATCCTGCCGGGCCTGGGTCCGCAGCCGGCGGTAGGCGTCGTACTCCTCCTCGGCCCGGCTGCTGATCCGGTCGGCGGCCGAGAGCGCGAGCGTACGCAACTGCTCGCCGTTCAGCGGCAGTTCAGCACTCCTGGAGTCGTCGGGGCCCAGCACGATGCGCAGGGCCTCGTCCAGTACGTGCTCGAAGTCGGGGCGGTCTTCGTTGAGCAGGTGTGGGGCGGTGGTCATGTGCATCCCCCGATGCTCCGACTCCCCGAATCCGGGCCGGTGTTCCGGTGCCGCCGGTCGTCCGGTGGCGGAACGGGCTCGGCCGGCCGGATGCGCGGAGAGCGGTGTGCCTACGGATAAAGCGATGGTAGAGCGGGGAGGTCAGACCGTGACAGGGTGCAACCAGGAAACAGCGAGGAAATGCGGAGGTTAGCCGATGAGCGGGAGTTGGGCAACCAGGAGCCGCCCTTCCATCGTGACTCCGCCGTCCATCGCGACCGCGAGGTTGTCCGCGTAGATCATCGGACCGCTCACCTGATGGCGCGGCTCCTCGCTGTCGGGCACCTCGCCGCCGACCTCGCCGAGCAGGTACGGGATCGGGCTGTGGCCGTGCACGACGCGCTGGCCCCCGTAGACGCCGAGCAGTTCACGTGCCGCGTCGGCGCCGCCGTCGCCGCGGAAGGCGAAGCGCTTGGTGAACTTGCGGAACAGGTCCCAGCATTCGTCGGCGTCGTTGCGCTGCAGCACACCGGTGACGGCGTCGTTCATCTCCTCGATGCTGCGGCCGTAGTCCAGATACGCGGTGGTGTCGGAGTGCACCAGCAGGTGGCCGTCGGTGAGGTGCGCGGCGTCCAGCCGGGAGATCCACGTCAGGTGCCGGTCCTCCAGCCGCTCCATGTCGGAGGGCTGCCCGCCGTTGAGCCGCCACGCGGCGAGGAAGGACGCGGTGCCGCCGGTGGAGTTGACCGGCGTGTCGCCGAACCGGTGGGCGCCCAGCAGCAGCAGCTCGTGGTTGCCCATCAGGGCGCGGCAGTAGCCGCCGGCGGCGGCGGCCTCCGCGGACAGCTGCATGACCAGCTCGATGACGCCGATGCCGTCGGGGCCGCGGTCGGTGAAGTCGCCGAGGAACCACAGCCGGGCGTTGCCCGCGGCCCAGTGGCCCGTCTCGTCCACCAGCCCGCGCTCGCCCAGCGCGGCCAGCAGCTCGTCGAGGTAGCCGTGCACATCGCCGACGACGTAGAGCGGCCCGGCGTGCTCGGGGCGGTCGCCGGGCGTGTCCGCGGGGTCGGACAGCACCGGCAGGTCACGGGCGGTGGGGGTGTAGTCGACGGGGACCAACGGCGTGTCGCGCTGGGTCGGCTCGTACGGGCGGGGCGGCGCGGGCACGGTGGGGATGTGCGCGGGCGCGGGCGGCGCGCCGTCGTACCCGGGCTCCGGCGCGTGGGCGTGCTCGTGCGCGTGCTGCTGCTCGTAGCCGGGGCCCTCGTAGCCGGCGGGCGCGGGCCCGTAACCGGCGGGCTGCCCGAACCACTCGGCCCCCTGACCTGCCCCCTGAGTCATCGACCCCTCCACACTCGCGCCGCCATCCGCCCATCATAGGAATGACGCTGTCGCGTTGTGACATACCCGGGCAGCTGGATTTCGCAGGGTACAGACAAACCTGCCCGTAGTCCCCGCGGCAATGCCAAGCCTTGACGTGGTGACGGGGATTCAGCCCTCCTCCCGCGCGGGGCCGCGCGGCGGGCTGACGGTGGTGCGGTGCAGGCGCCGCTGGGACGAGGTGCGCACGATCAGCTCGGTCGGCATCACCTGCTGCACCGGCTGCGCCGGGCCCACGCCCTCGATCGCGTCGATGAGCAGCTGGACGACGGCGGTGCCGATCCGGCGCGGCTTGAGCGACAGCGTGGTGATGGGCGGCTCGGTGGCCGCGTAGCCGGTGCTCTCGCTGCAGCACACCAGCATGAGGTCGTCGGGCACCCGCAGGCCGTAGCGGCGGGCGGCGGCGAGCAGGTCGGTGCCGTTGGGGTCGAAGAGCCCGTAGACCGCGTCGGGGCGGTCGGGCCGGGCGAGTAACCGGTCGGCGGCGACCGAGCCCGCGCACGGGTCGTGCGCCGGGTACGCCTCGTAGACCGGCTCCTGGCCGACGCGCTCGCACCACTCCAGATACGCCGTCGTCGACAGCCGGGTGTACGTGTCGGTGCTGGTGCCGGTGAGCAGGCCGATACGGCGGGCGCCGGCGGCGGCGAGGTGGTCGAGGATGCCGAGCACGGCCTCCTCGTGGTCGTTGTCGACCCACGCGTGCACCGGCAGGCTGCCGGCCGGGCGGCCGTCGCTGACCACCGGCACGCCCTGCCGGACCAGTTCGGTGACCACCGGGTCCTGGTCGGAGGGGTCGACGACGACGGTGCCGTCCAGCGCGACGTTGCCCCACACGTCGTGGCGGGAGGACGCGGGCAGGATGACCAGCGCGTAGCCGCGGGCCAGCGCGGCGGAGGTGGCGGCCCTGGCCATCTCCGCGAAGTACGCGAACTCGGTGAAGGTGAACGGTTCTTCGCCGTATGTCGTCACCGTCAGGCCGATCAGGCCCGACCTGCCGGTGCGCAGTGTGCGGGCCGCGGCCGACGGGCGGTAGCCCAGCCGGTCGGCGACCTCGCGGACATGGCGACGGGTGGCGTCGGGCAGTCGGCCCTTGCCGTTGAGCGCGTCGGAGACGGTCGTGATCGAGACGCCGGCCGCCGCGGCGACGTCCCTGATCCCCGCGCGCTCCAGCCGGCGTCCGACGGGCCGGCTCGCCTGGTGATTCCCTGCTGCTGTCATGGCGTGCCGATAGTAGGGCGGGGTTGGGCCGTCCGGCCGTTACAACGATCTACCCTGAGAAGAAAGGTTTCTGCATGATCCAAGTCCTTATGCAAGGTGGAATATGCAGGCGGCAGGGCCGGTGTTGAGGGCCTTACGCCTCCGGGTGCCCCCGGGAATCGGCCATTGGCCCAATACGGACGGCTTCCGCAACTCACCCCTACGAGGGACGCGCGCCACCCGGCGCGCCACCAGGGCACGCCGGATTCCGTCGCGGGCGGGGGGCTCGTAGGGTGAGGGCATGAGTCGCGAGAACCCCAAGCTGCGGGCGGAGCTGGACGGTATTCCCACGTACAAGCCGGGGCGGCCCCCGGCGGCGGCCGAGGGGGTGCCGGCGTTCAAGCTGTCCTCGAACGAGAACCCGTATCCGCCGCTGCCCGGGGTGCTGGAGGCGGCGGTGGCCGCCGCGACGAAGATCAACCGCTATCCGGACCTCGCCTGCGCGGAGCTCACCGCGGAGCTCGCCGAGCGGTTCGGGGTGCCGGCCGCGCATGTGGCGACCGGGACCGGCTCGGTCGGGGTGGCGCAGCAGCTCGTGCAGGCGACCGCGGGGCCGGGCGACGAGGTGGTCTACGCCTGGCGGTCCTTCGAGGCGTATCCGATCATCACGCAGATCAGCGGCGCCCGCGCCGTACAGATCCCGCTGGACGCCGAGGAGCGGCACGACCTCGACGCCATGGCGGAGGCGATAACCGACCGGACGCGGCTGGTCTTCGTGTGCAACCCCAACAACCCCACCGGCACCGCCGTGCGCCGCGCCGAGCTGGAGCGCTTCCTGGACCGGGTGCCGGGCGATGTGCTGGTGGTGCTCGACGAGGCGTACCGCGAGTTCAACACCGACCCCGACGTGCCGGACGGCGTGCAGGTCTACCGGGACCGGCCCAATGTCGCCGTGCTGCGGACCTTCTCCAAGGCGTACGGCCTGGCGGGCCTGCGGATCGGCTTCGCCTTCGCGCACGAGCCGGTCGCCGAGGCGCTGCGCAAGACCGCCGTCCCCTTCGGGGTGAGCCAGCTCGCGCAGGACGCGGCCGTGGCGAGCCTGCGCGCGGAGCCGGCGCTGCTGGAGCGGGTCATGGGCCTGGTCGCCGAGCGCTCCCGGGTGGTGTCCGAGCTGACCGCGCAGGGCTGGACGGTCCCGGAGACGCAGGCGAACTTCGTCTGGCTGCGGCTGGGGGAGCGCACGATGGACTTCGCGGCGGTGTGCGAGCGGGCCGGCGCGACGGTCCGCCCGTTCGCGGGCGAGGGCGTACGTATCACGGTCGGCGAGAGCGAGGCCAACGACCTGCTGCTGCGGACGGCCGCCCAGTACCGCAAGGACCTCTGACAAACCGGCTCTGAGCTGCATCTTCGCCCCCTGACCACCCCCCGGTGGCAGGGGGCGAACGCATGTGCGCGATACTGCTTGTGAATGAGTTCACGTTCACAAGCGCGACGCAAAAGGAGACGTATCGTGCAGCTCGCACTGGAGCCACTGAACGTCGCCAGGTGGCAGTTCGGCGTGACGACCGTCTACCACTTCCTCTTCGTCCCCCTCACGATCTCGCTCTCCGCGCTGACCGCGGGACTGCAGACCGCCTGGGTGCGGACCTCCAAGGAGAAGTACCTCCGGGCCACCAAGTTCTGGGGCAAGCTCTTCCTGATCAACATCGCCATGGGCGTGGTGACGGGCATCGTCCAGGAGTTCCAGTTCGGCATGAACTGGTCGGACTACTCCCGCTTCGTGGGCGACATCTTCGGCGCCCCGCTCGCCTTTGAAGCGCTCATCGCCTTCTTCTTCGAGTCGACCTTCGTCGGCCTGTGGATCTTCGGCTGGGACAAGCTCCCGAAGAAGATCCACCTGGCCTGCATATGGATGGTCTCGATCGGCACGATCCTGTCGGCGTACTTCATCCTCGCCGCCAACTCCTGGATGCAGCACCCGGTCGGCTACCGCTACAACCCGGTGACCAAGCGCGCCGAGCTGACCGACTTCTGGGCCGTGCTGACCCAGAACACCGCGCTCGCGCAGTTCGCCCACACCATCTCCGCCGCCTTCCTCACCGGCGCCGCCTTCATGATCGGCATCGCCGCCTACCACCTGGCCCGCAAGCGGCACATCGCCGTGATGCGCTCCTCGCTGCGGCTGGCGCTGGTGGTCGCGGTCGTCGCCGGGGCGCTCACCGCGATCAGCGGCGACCAGCTCGGCAAGGTCATGTTCAAGCAGCAGCCGATGAAGATGGCCGCGGCCGAGGCGCTGTGGGACGGCCAGGACGGCGCGCCCTTCTCGATCTTCGCCGTCGGCAACGTGAACAAGGGCCACAACGAGGTCGCGATCGACGTCCCCGACCTGCTCTCCTTCCTCGCCACCGACGACTTCGGCGCGTACGTCGGCGGCATCAACGACGTGAACAAGGCCGAGCAGCAGAAGTTCGGCCCCGGCGACTACCGGCCGAACATCCCGGTCGCCTACTGGGGCTTCCGCTGGATGATCGGCTTCGGCGTGGTCTCGATCGGCGTCGGCGCGGCCGGCCTGTGGCTCACCCGCCGGAAGTTCTGGCTGGCGCCTGAGCTGCGCACCGGTCCCGACGAGGTGCCCCACCTCATGCTCACCCGCAGCACCCGCTTCGGCCCGGGCCTCTCCCGCTGGTATTGGCGGATCGCCCTGCTGACCATGGTCTTCCCGCTGCTCGCCAACTCCTGGGGCTGGATCTTCACCGAGACCGGCCGCCAGCCCTGGGTCGTCTACGGCCTGCTGCGCACCCAGGACGCGGTCTCCCCCGGCGTCTCGACCGGCCAGGTGCTCACCTCGCTCATCGTCTTCACGCTGCTGTACGGGATCCTCGCCGTCGTCGAGGTCCGGCTGATGGTCAAGTACGTCAAGGCCGGCCCGCCGGAGCTGACCGAGGACGACCTGCGGCCCCCCACCCGTATCGGCGGCGGCAGCGGCAGCGGCGAGGGCGCCGAGGCCGACGACCGCCCGATGGCCTTCTCGTACTGAGCGGCAGGAGGAGAGATCATGCATCTGCACGACGTCTGGTTCGTCCTGATCGCCGTTCTGTGGACCGGCTACTTCTTCCTGGAGGGCTTCGACTTCGGGATCGGCGTGCTGACCAAGCTGGTGGCGCGCGACCGTACCGAGCGGCGGGTGCTGATCAACACGATCGGCCCGGTCTGGGACGGCAACGAGGTGTGGCTGCTCAGCGCGGGCGGCGCGACCTTCGCCGCCTTCCCCGACTGGTACGCGACCCTCTTCTCGGGCTTCTACCTGCCGCTGCTGATCATCCTGGTGTGCCTGATCGTGCGCGGGGTCGCCTTCGAATACCGCGCCAAGCGGCCGGACGAGCGCTGGCAGCGCAACTGGGAGCATGCGATCTTCTGGACCTCGCTGCTGCCGGCCTTCCTGTGGGGCGTCGCCTTCGCCGACATCACGCACGGCGTGAAGATCGACGCGCACAAGGAGTACGTGGGCGGCTTCTGGGACCTGCTCACCCCGTATGCGCTGCTCGGCGGGCTGGTGACGCTCACGCTCTTCACCTTCCACGGCGCGGTCTTCGCCTCGCTCAAGACGGTCGGCCCGATCCGGCAGCGGTCGCGGGCCTTCGCGGCGGGCGTCGGGGCGCTCGCGGCGGTGCTGGCGGTGGCGTTCCTGGTGTGGACGCAGGTCGCCAGCGGCAACGGGCGCAGCCTGGTCGCGCTGGTCGTGGCCGTCGTGGCGCTGCTGCTGGCGCTGGGCGCGAACGCGGCGGGGCGCGAGGGCTGGTCGTTCGCCTTCTCCGGGGTGACGATCGCCTCGGCGGTCGCGCTGCTCTTCCTGAGCCTCTTCCCGGACGTGATGCCGTCGTCGCTGGACAGCGCGTGGAGCCTGACCGTCACGAACGCGTCGGCGACGCCGTACACGCTGAAGATCATGACGTGGTGCGCGGGGATCGCGACACCGCTGGTGCTGCTGTATCAGGGGTGGACGTACTGGGTGTTCCGCAAGCGGATCGGGACGCAGCACATCGCGGGCGGGCTGCCGCAGCCGGCGGTGGCCGGTGCGGCGGCCGGTGCGGTGGCGTTGCCGGCGGCGCGGGCGGAGGGCTCCTCGGCGGCGGACGAGGCGCGGTGATGAGGGGTTCGGCGGTGCCGGTGCTGATGCCAGTGCTGGTGCCAGGGTCAGGGCCAGTGCCAGGGCCGGTGAGGGTGCCGGTGAGGGGTGCCGGAGCTTGTGAGGCGGCGGTGGGCGTCCGTGGCCGGCAGAGCGCCGGCGGGATGTTCCACGTGAAACACATTCGCGGTGGAAGGGGATGTTCCACGTGAAACCGGTCGATCCGCGACTTCTGCGGTATGCGCGCACCACCCGGGTCTTCCTCGCCGGGACGGTCGTGCTGGGGCTGGTGGGCGCCGGGCTGATCGTGGCGCAGGCGACGCTGATCGCCGACCTGGTCGTGGGCGGCTTCCAGCACGGCCGGGGCGCCGGGCAACTGCGTGGTGACCTGCTGGGGCTGGTGGCGGTGTCGGTGGGCCGGGCGCTGGTGGCCTGGCTGACCGAGCTGTGCGCGCACCGCGCCGGCGCCGCCGTCACCTCACAGCTGCGCAACAAGCTGCTGGCCAAGGCGACGGAGCTGGGGCCGGCCTGGCTGACCGGGCGGCGCAGTGGTGAGCTGACCACGCTGGCGACCCGCGGTGTCGACGCGCTGGACGACTACTTCGCGCGCTACCTGCCGCAGCTGGGGCTCGCCGCGGTCGTGCCCGCGGTGGTGCTGGCCCGCATCCTGTTCGCGGACTGGATCTCGGCGGTCACCATCGTGGTGACGCTGCCGCTGATCCCGCTGTTCATGGTGCTGGTCGGCTGGGCCACCCGGGACCGGATGGACCGGCAGTGGCGGCTGCTCGGCCGGCTGTCCGGGCACTTCCTGGATGTCGTCGCCGGGCTGCCCACGCTCAAGGTCTTCGGGCGGGCCAAGGCGCAGGCCGAGAACATCCGGGCCATCACCGGCGACTACCGCCGGGCGACGCTGCGGACGCTGCGGATCGCCTTCCTGTCGTCCTTCGTGCTGGAGCTGCTGGCGACCATCTCGGTCGCGCTGGTGGCCGTCGACATCGGCATGCGGCTCGTGCACGGTGAGCTGTCGCTGCGCACCGGGCTGCTGGTGCTGATCCTGGCGCCCGAGGCGTATCTGCCGCTGCGGCAGGTCGGGGCGCAGTACCACGCGGCGGCGGAGGGGCTGGCGGCGGCGGAGCAGGTCTTCGAGGTCCTTGAGGCCCGCCCCGCCGTCGAGCCCGGCACCGCTGCGGCGCCCGACCTGCGGGGGGCGACCCTGCGGGTCGAGGGCCTGGCGGTACGTGAGGAGGGCGCGCTGGCGGCGACGTCGTTCACGCTCGCGCCGGGCGAGACGCTGGCGGTGACCGGGCCGAGCGGCGTCGGCAAGTCCACGCTGCTCAGCGCGCTGCTGGGGTTCGCCCCTGCGGCGCAGGGCCGTATCACCGTCGAGGCCGCGGACGGGCGGGTCGCGGACCTGCGTACGGTCGAGCCGGCGTCCTGGCACCGGCAGATCGCCTGGGTGCCGCAGCGCCCGCACCTGTTCGCCGGCACGGTCGCGGAGAACGTCCGGCTGGTCCGGCCCGACGCCACCGCCGCCGAGGTGGAGGCCGCGCTCGCCGCGGCGGGCGTGCTCGGCTTCGCCGCCCCGGGCGACCGCGTCGGCGAGGACGGCGCCGGCCTCTCGGCCGGCCAGCGCCAGCGCATCGCCCTGGCCCGCGCCTTCCTCGCCGACCGCCCCCTGCTCCTCCTCGACGAGCCCACCGCCAACCTGGACGGCGACACGGAGGACTCCCTCATCGCCACCCTGCGCACCCTGACCCGCGCCCGCACAACCCTCCTCATCGCCCACCGCCCGGCCCTCCTCCCCTTGGCCGACCGCGTCCTGCACCTGACCCCTCCGGCGGGTGAGCAGGCCGCTGCCGCGGGGGCGATGAGCGGAGCCGCGCCGGCAGCGAAGCCCGCGGGGCTCGCCGAAGACGCGGGCCGGCGCGGTGCCGGGGCTCTTGCGGCGGGGCGGGAGGTGCTGACCGTTTCCGTACGGGCTGCCGCCGGCGGCGATGCGGAGGCGAATACGAGCGACGGTGCCGGGGCTGTCCCGGCGGGACGGGGGGCGCCGGGTGCTCGGGGGCGGGCGGTTGCGAACGCCGTGGTGCGTGCCGGGGCCGGTGGCCGTGAGCATGGCGAGGGCCTGGTGTCCCGCGGCGGGCTGCTGCCCATGGCGCGGGCGCGGGGGTTTCGGGGGCGGTTTGCCGGGGCCTGTGGGCTCGGGGCGCTTGCGTTGCTTTCGGCTGTGGGGCTGATGGGGACCTCGGGGTGGCTGATCAGCCGGGCGGCGCAGCAGCCGCCGGTGCTGTATCTGATGGTGGCGGTCACCGCGACGCGGGCCTTCGGGATCGGCCGGGCGGCGTTCCGTTACGGGGAGCGGCTGGTGGCGCACGACGCCGTCTTCCGGGCGCTCGCCGGGGTGCGGGTCGCCGTCTTCCGGCGGCTGGAGCGGCTGGCGCCCGCGGGGCTGCGGGAGCGGCAGCGCGGGGACCTGCTGTCGCGGCTGGTCGCCGACGTCGACGCCGTCCAGGACCATTACCTGCGCTGGTTGCAGCCCGCGATCACCGCCGGGCTCGTCGTCGTGACGTCCGCGGCCTTCGCCGGCTGGCTGCTGCCCGCCGCCGGCGTCGCGCTCGCGGCCGGGCTGCTGGTCGCCGGTGTCGCGGTGCCGGCGCTCGCCGCGGCGGTGGCCGGGCGTACCGAGGCGCGGCTCGCCCCCGCCCGCGGGGAGCTGTCGGCCCGGGTGCTGGCGCTGTTCACCGGCACCGCCGAGCTGACGGTCGCCGGCGCGCTGGACCGGCGGCGGGCCCGGGCCGCGGACGCCGACCGTACGCTCACCTCGGTCGCCGCCGGGTCCGCCGCGGTCACCGCGCTCGGGGCCGGGCTGACGACGCTGGTCAGCGGGCTGACGGTGACCGCGTGCGGCTGGCTCGGGGTGCGGGCGGTGGCCGCGCACGAACTGCCCGGCGTGACGCTCGCCGTCCTGCTGCTGGCGCCGCTCGCCGCGTTCGAGGCCGTCACCGGCCTGCCGCTCGCCGCCCAGCAGCGGCAACGCAGCCGCCGTGCCGCCGAACGGGTGAGGGAGGTGCTGGACGCCCCGCTCCCGGTACGCGAGCCCGCGCACCCCGCGGCGCCGCCCGCCTCGCCCTTCCCGCTGGTGCTGGACGGCGTGACCGCGCGGCACCCGGGACGTACGACCGCCGCCCTGGACAGCGTTGGCGTGACCCTCACCGAGGGTCGCCGGGTCGCGGTGGTCGGGCCGTCGGGCGCCGGCAAGACGACGCTCGCGCACGTCCTGCTGCGGTTCCTGGACGCCGAGGCCGGCACGTACACCCTCGGCGGGGTGCCCGCCGGCAGCCTCGACGGCGACGACGTCCGGCGGCTCGTCGGGCTGTGCGCGCAGGACGCCCATGTCTTCGACAGCACCGTCCGGGAGAACCTGCGGCTGGCCAGGCCCGGCGCCGATGACGACGCGCTGCGCGCCGCGCTCGCCGCCGCCCGGCTCGACCTGGACCTGGACACCGCGGTCGGCGAGCACGGCGCCCGGCTCTCGGGCGGTATGCGCCAGCGGCTCGCGCTGGCCCGCGCGCTGCTCGCCGGCTTCCCGGTGCTGCTGCTCGACGAGCCCGCCGAGCACCTGGACACCGAGACCGCCGACGCCCTCACCGCCGACCTGCTCGCCGCGACCCGCGCCCATGCCCGTACGACGCTGCTGATCACGCACCGGCTGGCCGGGCTCGCGGGGGACGCCGTCGACGAGATCGTGGTGCTGGACGCGGGGCGGGTCGTGCAGCGCGGCACGTACCGCGAACTCGCCGCGGTGGACGGGCCCTTCTGCCGCACCCTGGAGCGCGAGCGGCTCGCCGACGCGCTCGCCGCGACCGGCGCCGCCGCCCCGCTGCCGGTCGCGGCCTGACCGCGCGGCCGGGCCGCCGGGTCGCCCCCGCCGCGGGCGGCCCGGCGGCGCCGCCCGGTACGCGGTTGCGGGCGGCACCGGCCCGGAGGACGCTGAAAAAGGAGGGCGCGACCGGGGTTTTCGGTGCGCGCAAATCGCGCAGCTCGCCGGCCGCACGCTGCCGAAAGGGTGACACCCCATGCGGATGCTGCTGACCGCGACCATGGACACCGAGGCCGCGAACCAAGCGGTCGACGACGGCACGATGTCCAAGATGATGCAGGAAATGGCGGAGACCCTGCGCCCGGAGTCCGCCTACTTCACCGCCACCGGGGGCGCCCGGTGCTGCTACATGGTCTTCGACATGCGGGACAGCGCCCAGATGCCCCCCATGCTCGAACCCTTCTTCCACGCCGGCGCCAAGGTCGATCTGCGGCCGGTGATGTCCATGGACGACCTGCAGACGGGCCTCGCGAGCCTCGGCCGCTGACCGAAAAACGCGCGAATTACGCCAGGCAGGTGGCGTTGGTCTGAATATCGGCGAACTCGACGTGCGGATCCGGCAAAACCGTGCTCGTTTCCCCATCATCGGATTAGTCAGCTCGATGGATAAGAAACGAGAGAGGCCATGGCTGCCGTCACTTCCCGCGTCAGCGCCTTCTGGGGCGCATTCCTGAACCTGCTCCTCGCGTGCATCGCCGGACTCGGCTTCACCGCCCCCGCCCGGCTCCGCGCCGCCGCCGCGACCGCGGCGTCCGCCACCGTTGCCCCCGCCGCCGTGACCCCCGCCGCCGCGCCGGCCGCCCGCACCAGGGCGCTCCCACCGCCGCACGCCGCCGTACCGGCGCAAGGCGCCGCCGCACCCGCGCGGACCGCGGCCGTACCGCAGCAGGCAGCGGCATCGGCGGCAGCGGCAGCCGTGCCGGAGCCGCGCTCGGCCCGGCCCACCGCCAGGCCCGCCGCCAGGTCCGCCGCCCGCGAGGAGAAGAAGCGGCGTCCGGCCGCGCCGCCGGCCCCCTCGTACGGCAGCGCCTTCGTGCCCTCGCCCCGGTCGTCGCGCCGTGACCGCTCGCTGCCGCCGACGATGAAGCAGCGCATCAGCGCGGAAGCGCACGGCGCCTCCCCCAGCGCCCGCAGCGTGGCCGTGCCGGCCGACGGCTGCGTCGGCGCCCTCGCCGTCCCGACCGCCGCGACCACCTCGGGCCGCGGCGAGGTCCGCATCCCCGCCGCGCGCCGCCGCGACCGCGCCCTGCTGTGCGGCTGAGCCGCCGCGCTCGCCGCATCCCCGCGGCACGCCGCTTCGCGTGACCCCGGTCCGCATCCGGCTCTGCTGAGCAGCCGTCCGCACCTTTGTGCGGGGCTCGCACGGCGGATACGGGAGGATGGGGTGTGTGACCCAAGCCATCGGTGCCCCGGGAGAGAAGTCCGCCGGTTCCCCCGAACCCTCGGACGCTCCTGAAGCGCACTCCCAGCCACACCAGCACGACGACGTCGCCACAGCCTCACCGCGGCTGATCGCCACCGACCTGGACGGAACGTTGCTGCGCAACGACCGGACCGTGTCGCCGCGTACGATCGCCGCGCTCGCCGCCGCGGAAGCGGCCGGTGTCGAGGTCTTCTTCGTCACCGGGCGGCCCGCCCGGTGGATGGGCGTCGTCGCCGAACACCTCGCAGGTCACGGGATAGCGATCCTGGCCAACGGGGCGGCGGTCTACGACCTGCGCGCCCACCGGCTGATCGAGGCCTTCCCGCTGCCCGAGGACAACGCACTCGCCGTCGTGCACGCGCTGCGTACCGCGCTGCCCGGCACCACCTTCGCGGTCGAGCGCGCCGAGATCTTCCGGCGCGAACCCGCGTACGCCGCCGTCGAGCCCGATGGTGCTCCGGCGGCCCCGGTCGAGGCGCTGCTCGCGCAGGACCGCGGCTTTCCGCTGCTCAAGCTGCTGGCCAAGCACCCCTCCATGGACCCGGACGCCTTCCTCGCGACCGCGCTGCGCGTCGCCGGCGGCTACGGCGAGATCACCCGGTCGAGCGATTACGCGCTGCTGGAGGTCAGCGGCGCGGGCGTGAGCAAGGCCAGCACGCTGGCCCGCTGCTGCGCCGAACGGGGGGTGAGCGCGGCGGAGGTCGTCGCTTTCGGCGACATGCCCAACGACCTGGCGATGCTCGGCTGGGCCGGTACGTCCTACGCGGTGGCCAACGCGCACCCCGCCGTCCTGGCCGCCACCACCCACCGCACGGCGGCGAACGAGGACGACGGCGTGGCGCGCGTCATCGAGCGGATCGTGGCGGCCCGCAGCAACTGATCCGCCCTGCCCGCCGTACCGCCGTATGCCGTGCCGCCCTACCGCCGTACGGGTGAGCGGCGTGGGCCGGCGGGCGTCACGGCCGGGGCGCGACGACGGAGAAGACCGCGCCCTGCGGGTCCTGCACCAGGGCCATCCGCCCGACCTTGTCCATGTCGAACGGCGGCACGAGCACGCTGCCGTCCTTGCGTACGAGCGCGTCGACGACGCTGTCGACGTCGTCGACGGCGAAGCTCACCACCCAGTGCGACGGCTCGTCGAGGTCCTCCAGGGCCTGGACCCCGCCGACCGTGCGGCCCTTGACCTGGATGCCGGTGAGCTCGGGCATGTCCGGCATCGGGCCCACCGTCACCCCGAGCACCGCCGAGTAGAAGCCGCCGGCCGCGGCCGGGTCGGGGGTGCGCAGCTGGTTCCAGACCAGGGCGCCGTGCTCGTTGACGATCTCCGCGCCCTTGAAGTCCTTCGGCTGCCACACGCCGAAGACCGCGCCGAACGGGTCGGCCGCGACGAACATCCGGCCCAGCGACATGACGTCGGTCGCCGGCATGATGACCGTACCGCCGTTGTTGACCACCGCGGACTCGGTCGCGTCGGCGTCGGTGACGGAGAAGTAGGTCGTCCAGGCGGTCGGCGGGGTCGGCTGGCCCTCGGTGACCATGGTCTTCATCAGGCCCGCGACCGGCTTGCCCTTCTGCCGGCAGACCGAGTAGCCGCCGTACTCCTCCGGCCCGATCTCGCCCTGCCAGCCGAACAGGTCACGGTAGAAGTCGAGCCCCGCCTGCTGGTCGGGCAGCATGATGTCGATCCAGCACGGCGTGCCGGGCTCGTAGGGGCCGGTGACTTCGGGCATCTGGCGCCTCCTTGGCTGCTCCGGGTGCCGTGCGCGGCCCCGGTGGACGTGCCGCCGCCCCGACCGGTCGGCCGGACGGCTGCCCCCTCCGCTGAACCACTCCCCTCCCACCCTCGGCGACGCCCGGCGCTCGCGCTACCGGAACGCCGCCACGTGCCGGGCGGCCCAGTCCGCGAACGTGCCGGCCGGGCGGCGGAGCAGCCGCGCGACGTCGGGGGACACCGCCTGCTCCTCGGGCCGCGGGTCGCCGAGGATGCCGAGGGTCGCGTCGGCGACCTGCTCCGGCATGAAGGCCACCATCCGCTCCCTGGCCTCGGCCCGGCTCAGCTCCATGAAGGCCACGTCCTCGCCGAGCGCCGCCCCGATCGCCCGCACCTGCTCGCGCGGCGATATCGCGGCGGGCCCGGTCAGTACGTACGTCCGCCCGGCGTGGCCGTCCCCGCGCAGCACCGCGACGGCCGCGGCGGCGATGTCCGCGGGGTCGACGACGGGCATGGCGACGTCGCCGAAGGGCGCGAAGGCGGTGCGCCGGGTGCGTACGGGCTCGGCCCAGGCGAAGGCGTTGGAGGCGAACCCGCCCGGGCGCAGCACCGTCCACTCCAGGCCCGAGCCGCGCACCGCCGCCTCGAAGCCGGCCGGGTGCGGATACGCGGCGGGGCGGGTGCCGGCGCCCTGCGACGACAGCAGCACCACCCGGCGCACGCCGGCGGACTTCGCGACGTCCAGCACGGCGTGCGGGGCGTCCCCCGCGACGAGCAGGAAGAGCGCGTCGGCCCCTTCGAAGGCCCCCCGCAGCCCGTCGGGCTCGGCGAGGTCCCCGCGCACATGACGCACGAGCGCCTGCCCGCCTGCGACGGCCTGCGCGTTGCGGGAGACGCCGACCACCTCCTCGCCGGCCGCGACCAGCCCTTCCACCACCTGGCGGCCGACGTTTCCGGTGGCTCCGGTCACCACGATCATGCTTACTCCCGGGTCGTTCGTTCGCTGACCCGGCGAAGCTAGCATCGGCTGGATAGTAGGTACCTAGGGGAAAGTATTGGGGGCCCGCGGCGGTGAGGTGCGCACGCCGGGCGCGGGGGCGGCCGGCCGCGCCCGCCCGTCACCCGCCGAGCTGCGCCAGCCCCTCCGTGGCGATGCGCTCGTAGACGCCCAGGTCGGCGGCGAAGTCGGAGTCCGGGATGGGGCGGTGGAGCACGATCTCGGTGATGCCCAGCTCCGCGTGCCGGCCGGCGAAGTCGACGAAGGCGTCCACCGATTCCAGCGGCGTGTTCCGGTCGGGCGTGAAGCCGGTGAGGAGGATCCGCTCCAGCTCGCCGGGATCGCGCCCGGCGGCCTCGCACGCCGCGCCGAGCCGCTCGACCTGCCCGCGGATCGCGGCGCGCGACTGCTCGGGCGTGCCCTCGGCGTAGAGCGAGTCGTCCCCGGTGGTCACCCACGCCTGCCCGTACCGCGCGGCGAGCGCGAGCCCGCGCGGCCCGGTCGCCGCGATCGCGAACGGCAGCCGGGGCCGCTGCACGCACCCGGGGATGTTCCGCGCCTCCTCGGCGGCGTAGTAGGTGCCCCGCTCGGTGACCGAGCCCTGCGTGAGCAGCCGGTCCAGCAGCCCCACGAACTCCCCGAACCGCGAGGCCCGCTCCCGCGGCGTCCACGCCTCCTGCCCCAGCACCGTCGCGTCGAACCCCGTCCCCCCGGCCCCGACCCCCATCACGACCCGCCCCCCGGAGACGTCGTCCAACGTCATGAGGTCCTTCGCGAGCGTGACCGGATGCCTGAAGTTCGGCGACGTCACGAGCGTCCCCAGCCTGATCCGCTCGGTGACGGCGGCAGCGGCGGTCAACGTCGGCACCGCCCCGAACCACGGCCCGTCCCGGAAAGTCCGCCACGACAGATGGTCGTACGTATAGGCCGCGTGGAATCCCAGCTCCTCCGCCCGCCGCCACACCTCCCGCCCATGCTCGTGCCAGCGGTAGATCGGCAGGATCACGGTGCTCAGTCGCATAGGGACGACCATACGGCCCAGCGCCTGGACGTCCCTCGCACCCGGGAGCCGAGGAGTAGACCAGTGCGTGCATACTGCAGTATGCTCGCCCCTATGGCTGACACGACCCGGATCACGGTCACGCTGCCGACCGAGCAGGTGGCGGAGCTGAAGAAACTCACGGACAACGTCTCCGGCTACGTGGCCGAGGCGGTCGCCCGTCAGATCAGACACCAACTGCTCGGGGCCGACCTGCGGAGCTACGAGGACGAGCACGGCTCCTTCAGCGAAGAGGAGCTGGCCGAGGCCCGGGCGCGTATCGCGGGGGCGACGGAAACCACGGGCGGCGCGAGCGCCGCGTGAGGCAGCACATCGAATCCGTGGTCCTGGACAGCGAGGGCCTGTCCGCCTGGGTCGCCCAGGACCGGAAGGTCCTCGGCCTGCTGAAGGTGTTCCACGAGATGGGCGCGGACTTGATCATCAGCGCGAACACCATCGTGGAGGTCAGCCATTCGCGCGTGAACATGCCGCGACTCCAGTGGACGCTGTCCCGGGTCAAGGTGGAGCCGGTCACCGAGCAAACCGCCAAGGACGCGGCGCGGCTGCTCAAGACGGCCGGCCTGCACGGTCACAAGTACGCCATCGACGCGACCGTCGCGGAGGTGGCGCTGCGGCAGCCCGGTCCCGTGGTCCTCCTGACGTCGGACATCGACGACATGGCCCGCCTGTGCGACAAGCGGATCGGGCTCATCGGCCTCTGAGTGGCAGAAGCGTCCGCCGCGGCCTGCAATCGGCACGGCAACCCACCTTCAGGGCCGACTATATGAAATTACGTCAGCTCTATCCGTCGTCCCGTTCGGTTCCTTAAACTGCGGCTGCTCACCGGTCGGATGGCCGGGGGAGCCGATCAAAGGCGGCGTGCGGCCTGATGTGCCGGCGTCGCAGGAGGGAGGTTCGACCATGGTCAAGCACTACCTCAAGTACGCCCTGAGCACGTTGACCGCCGCCATGTTCGTCCACGTTTCCTGACCAGGTGCGGTCCCGGCCTGGGCCGGGGGAGCATCTTCGGCCCAGGCTCCAGGAGGCCTCGTGTTCGGCACAGCCGTGAGCCAGCTCCGCTACGGTGCCGCGATCCTGCTCAACCGCAGGATCAGGCCGCAGGACCTCGAACGGATCGCGCGCGACATGGTCGCCACCCTCGCCGAGTTCGGCGAGCCGGGCGCCGACTCGTCCCTGCTCCCCGGCCAGGCCGGACAGGTCGATCCCGAGGTGCGGCGCACCATCACCCGCAGGAGCCTACGGGCCACCGCACGGGCCGCCGCCCGGCACACCGCCTACTACCGGCGGGTCTTCCGCGGCCTGGACATCGACCCCGCCGGACTCGACGTCGACACCTGGGCGCAGGTGCCCATCACTGAGAAGAAGGCCCTGCGCGGCATGCCCGCGGCTTTCGTCTCGGCAGCCGCCTCGCCCGCCCTCATGGCGCTGACCACCGGGACCAGCGGCACGCCCACCACGGTCTGGTTCTCGCGTGCCGAGTTGGAGATGACGATCGCCCTGAGCACCATCTCCGCGGCCCTGACCCTGGGCCTGCGCCCGCGGCACACCGTGGCCTACGCGGGCTGCTCGCGGGCCACTCTCCCGCTCCTGAACACCGAGGAGTCGATCACGCGGGTCGGCGCCTCGTTCGTCCAGTTCGGGACGATCGACGCCTCGCTCGCGCTGGACCGGCTGGCCGCCCCGCTGGGACTGCCCGGCAAGGCGCCGCAGATCACCCATGTCAGCTCGTCCGCGTCCTACCTCTCGGCACTGGTCGAGGCGGCCGAGCAGGGCGGATGGCGACCCGCCGACTTCGGTCTTGAGAGCATCGCCGTGGGCGGCGAGGTGCTGTCGGACCCGCTGCGCCGGCGGGCCGAGGCCGTGCTCGGCGCCCCGGTGACCACCTCCTACCTGATGACGGAGACGCTGCCGTCCGGCGGCACCCCCTGCTCGCAGGGGCATCTGCACCACACCACCGAGTTCGGGCACCTGGAGGTGCTCGACCCCCAGACCTGGGAGCCGACGCAGCCGGGAGACGTCGGCACCATGGTGCACACCCCCTACGTGCCGTATCGGGAGTGCACCCTCCTGCTGCGGTACGCCACGGGCGACCTGGTCCGGCTGCCGTCCGAGGATCCGACCTGCGAGTGGGCGCACCTGCCGGCCACCTCCCCCGTCCTGGGCCGCTGGTCGGGCCCGCTCAGCGCCATCGTGCCGACCGCGAGCGTCCTCGATCTGATCGAGGCGGAGCCGGAGGTGCCGCTGCCCGCGCGGTACACGCTGACCGAGGAACCGGACGGAACGGTCCTGCTGCACGTCCTGGTCCGCTCCTTGCCCGCGCCCGGTCTGCAGGGTGCCCTGGAACAGCGGGCCGCGGAAGCGGGACTGCCCCTGGCGGGCATCGTCCTGCACGACGACCGTTCGCTCATGCCGCCGACCGGGCCGCTGCGCGCGGACCTCCACGAACGGAGTTTCGAGTCCGTCCGCGTGCCCGCCGCCGCACGGGCGGGCAGCGGCGCATGAGCGGAATCGCGCTGGTCGCGCTGAGTTGCTGCGTGGCGCTGCTCGTGGCCGGAGCCGGGGTGTACCTGGCCCGGGTGCGTATGCCCAGGCCACCGGTGGGCGTCTACGTACCCGCCGACATCGCGGTGCTGTGCGTGGGCGTCGTGCTGGCTCCGCTGATCTACGCCCACCTGCCGGGCGCCGCCGACTCCGCCCTTTTCGGCCTGGTGCTCTGCCTGGCCGTGCAGTTCACCCTGGCGCCCGTCCTCCCGAACCTGTGGGCGTGGTGCCTGGCCCTCGCGGCGACGGGCGTCACCGTCGCCTTCACCCTCAGCGGCAGCGATGCCGGCGTACGTGCCTGCACCGATGTACTGCTCGCCGTCGCTGTGGTGGGCGTGACCAATCTCTGGGTGCAGAGCGGTATGCGTTCGGCCCATGTGGCTGCGCTCGCCGGGGTGCTGACCTGCTACGACCTGGTGGCGACCACGCTGACGCAGGTCACCGAGCACTTCGTCACCCAGGTGCGGGGGCGACCGTTCGCCCCGCTTCTCGCGCTGACCGGCGGCCACGCACCGGTGGCGGTCGGCCTCGGGGACCTGCTGCTGCTCGTCCTGTTCCCCCTCGTGGCTGCGAAGGCGTACGGGCGGACGGCCGCGATCCTGGCGGGCGTGGTCGCCGTGGTGGTGACCAGCGCGATCAGCGCGCTGTTCGCCGCCGGTGCGCTGTCGTCCGGTTTCCCGCTGCTGACCGCTCTCGGCCCGCTGATCGTGGCGCAGCACATCGTGTGGTCGCGGCGCACGGGTGGCGAGCGGACCGTCGTCGCCTGGCGCGACGGCGCCGCTCCACCGGCCTCCCGCCGCGAATCCCCGGAGCCGGAGAGCCAGGCCGGGGCGGCGCTGGCCCTCGCCGTTCCCGAAGGGCTGCCGGCGGGCACCTGGCTCGCGGTGCGCGACGGCCGCGTCGTCGGCACCGGCGACTCCCCGGGCCTCGCCCGCCGGAACGCCGGTACGCGGACCACGGCCGTTCCGTACGTGGTCCGCCAGGTGTGAGGCCCGCTGGGCCGTGTGTCCGTCCCGCGCGAGCTTCCCCCTGCGGCACCTGGACCCCCGCCTGATCCGCTCCGTGCCGGCGACGGCAGCGGTCACCGTCGGCACCGCCCTGAACCAGGGCCCGTCCCGGAAGCGTCTCGCTGCGCGCCGAGACCCTGGAGGCGATTCGCTCGCGCGCCGGCAGGCAGGGCGTTTCGTCGTACATCGAGTAAGCCGTGCGGCGTCAGCTCCAGCGTGAGGCCGTCGACGACCACATCGCGGAGTACGCGGCTGAGCACGGGCCCATCGACCAGGCCGAGGTGGCGGCCCGGGCTGAAAGAATCCGCGCACACCATGCCGCGCACCGGGGTGACGCCTCCCCGGCGGGCGCTGCGTGAGCGGCACTCTTGTGCTGGACAGCGAGGCCCTGTCCAAGTTGTCGAGGCGGCACCGCGACACGTGCACGGACCGTACATCGAACGACCGTCCGGTCGCAGCTCACATGCGCCGGCGCGGGCCAACCAGCCTGCGCGAAACAGTCCGGATCCACGGTGTCCGGGACGCCCAGGTGTCAGCCTCAAGGCTCGACATGCAAACCGCGTGGAACGGGTACGGGACGGACCGCGTGTTCCTGGGCTATCGCTGCCGTGCGGCATTCGCCATCGAGTGCCGCGACCTCGATGCCCTTGAGCCGTTTCTGGTCGCCGCGGTCGAGGCGGGGGCGAACCAGGTGGAGGGTGTCGACTTCGACGTCCGCAGCAAACCGGAACTGCGGTCGCAGGCCCGGGAGAAGGCCGTTCGCGTCGCAAGGGCGAAGGCCGAGCTCTACGCCGCGGCAGCCGGGGTCGGGCTGGGCCAGGTCGTCCACGTCGAGGATGTCGATCCCGAGAGCGTCGGGGCGGGCCGCTACCGCAGCCACAGCGACGCCGGCAGCGTCACCGAGGCGGACCTTGCTCCTGGTTCCGTGGTGGTCTCGGCCGCCGTGGTGCTGGGGTTCGCGATCGCGGCCTCGTAGGGCCTTGCCCGCCCTGCGGGGCCGCGGATGGCCGAAGCCCCGTCCCGGAACTGGCCGGGCGGGGCTTCGGCGGGTGGGACGGGGGGCGGGTCAGAAGGCGGAGGGGGTGTAGAAGCCCTCGATGTCGGCGATGAGGTCGAGGGTTCCGGCGTGGTTGTAGAGGGTGATGTAGCCGGCCTGGCTGACCCGTACCAGCGTCAGGTTCGGCACGGTCGCTCCCGGCGTCACGTTGAGGCTGGAGGCGACGGGCCGGTCCGAGCCGGGCATGTACGCCGTCACGTAGGTGTTGGCGCTCGCGCCGGTGCCGGTGAGGTTGACCAGCACGGCGGCGGCGCCGGCCGGCACCCCGCCCTGCCCGGTGACCTTGACCGTGAGCGTGCCGCCCGGACCGGCCTTCGCGGCCGGCGCGCCCGTCCCGTAGCGGGTGTCGAGCACCCGGTGGGGCGCGAGCGCGACGTACGAGGCGTCACCGGCGACGTCGGCGCCGAACACGCCCACCAGGTCCACCACCAGGTCGGTGCTGCCGGCGTGGTTGAAGAAGGTCACCCGGTGGTGGCTGTCCGGCCGGACGGCCACCAGGTTGGAGACGGTCTCACCGGCGCCGACGTTGAGGTCGGAGACGTCCGGCCGTGCGCTGCCGGTGGTGTACGTGCTGACGTACGTGTTGCCGGTCGCGCCGGTCGCCGTGACGTGCAGCAGCACGGCGGACTCGGCGCTGACGTTCTTCGACAGGTCGAGGGTGAGCGTCTTGCCCGGGCCCACCGTGGCCTTGGCCGCGCCGGAGCGGGTGTCGAGGACCCGGACCGGGGTGAGGACGTCGAGGTAGCCCGCGCCGGGCGTGGTGCCGTCGGTGGTGTAGTAGCCCTGGACGTCGGCGAGCAGGTCGGCCGAGCCCGCCGAGTCGACCAGGTTCACCGTTCCGTCCGGGCCGAGCGGGACGGTGACCAGGTTCTGGGTCGTCTGCCCGGCCTTGTAGTTGAGGTTGGAGGTGGCCGGAGCCGTGCCCGCCCCTCCGGGGTAGACGATGACGTTCCCGGCGTTCGTGGCAGCGGTCTCGGTGACGTTGAGGACCACGGCCGTGGTCCCGTCGCGGGGGACACCGCCCCTGCCGGTGACCTGCAGCGCCAGGACGTGCCCGGCGGACAGCGCGGCCTTGGGCGCGCCGGTACCGGACCGGGTGTCCAGGATCCGGGTCTTCGTGACCGGAACGAACTGCCCGCCGACGCTGACCTGCTTGCTGACCGTGGCCGTCCGGCCGCCGGCGTCGCTCAGCGTGCCGACGACGGTGTACGTACCGGGCTTGTCGTAGTCGTGCTGGAGGACGCCGGAGCCTGCGGTCGGCGCGGTTCCGTCACCGAAGTCGAGCGTCCCCGCCGTGACCGGCCAGGGGTCGGTGCGGCCGTCGAAGGTCGCCCGGACGTGCAGCGGCTCGCCCGTGATGCCGGACTCCACCCCGAGGTAGGGGGTCAACGGCCCGGGCGGGTTGACGGTGACCTGCGTCGTCGCGGAGCGGCTGACACCGGACGTCGTCGTGGCCGTCACCGTCACCGTGTACGTCCCGGTCGCCTGGTAGGCGTGCTGCGCGGTGGGGGTGGCGGCGGGCTGCGCGGCGCTGCCGTCACCGAAGTCGAAGCGGTAGGAGACGGTGTCGTTCCAGGGGTTGTTCACCTGCGCCGTGAAGGTGAACGCCGCCAGGGTGGGCGCGGCCCTGACGTCGCCGGCCAGGCTGACATTGAACGGGTCCTGGACCTCGTAGGCGCCCCGGTCGGCATAGCCGCCGTCGCCCGTGCCGCTGTTGCCGACCAACGGATCGTCGACCCGGGGGCGGCCCTGGAAGTCGGTGCTCAGCTCGCCGATCGCGCCGGCGTCCGCCGAGTCGATCGCCGGGGACTGATCGGCGGGGGGCAGCAGCCTGGTGCCGGGATCGGTGTTCAGCTCGTGCCCGCCCTGGCCCGTGCGGGCGAGCAGGCTCGCGGCGTCGGCGTACGGCGTGCCCGCCCAGGAGTACGGCTGCGCCGTCCCGCGCGGGTGGACGATGTTGTAGCCGAGGGTCGATCCGGCGGCCGACCCGGCGGAGACGGAGACTTCCGGCTGGTCCTGGTCGGTGCAGGCCGGTGCGGTCGCGCTGCCGGCTTTGAGCAGGTCGTCGCCGGCGACGATGTTGTTCTCGACGGCCGCGTGCGACGAGGACCCGTCGAGTACGAGCCCGCTCCCGCAGTTGAGGCTCACGGTGTTGCCGGTCACCGCGGTGTCCGGTGCGTCGGTGGCGACGATCCCGTGGCCGCCGTTGTCCTCGACGACGTTCGTGGTGACGATCGTTCCGGTCACGCCCGGGCCCACGGAGATGCCCGCCGCGGGGTGGAAGCGGACCAGGTTACGGGAGAGGGTGACGTCCGCCGAGGCGCCTTCGAGCGTGATGCCGCTGTCCGTCGGCGTGTACCCGCTCGTCGCCGTCGTCGTCGCGTCGAACATGTTGTTGTCGAGGGTGACCGCGCTGGAGTCGGTCAGTACCGCGCCCTGGCGGTATCCCCTGAAGGCCAGCCCTCGGACGACCACGTCGTGCACATGATCGGCCGTCAGCCCGGTCGCGGTGGTGCTCTCCACCACCGGGTAGGCACCGGTGACGGCGCGGCTGACGTTGCCTTCGAGGGTGATCGGCTGACCCGGCTCTCCCGACCGGTGCAGCACGATCGGGCCTTTGTAGCTGACGCCCGGGGCGACTTCGACGGTCTGCCCGGGCTGCGCCGCGTCCACGGCGGGCTGGATCGAGCAGAACGGGCGGGCCTGCGTGCCGCGGTTCTCGGCGGTGTCGGAGCAGGTGAGCAGCCGGTCGTTCACATACAGCGTGCCGGCGTCGGCCGACGCGTCGGTGGGCGGGGCCAGGCAGAAGGTGCCTGCGACCAGCGCCAGGGGTACGAGCGATATCGGAAGGCGCCTGGAGCGCACGTGGTCTTCCTCGGTTGTGTATGGGTGGTGCGGAGGTGCGGCGTAGTTCAGGCGATGTTAACGTCCGCCGCCGCGGGCGGCGGCTCCGGGTTCTCGGTGGTCAGGAGGTCGCGCATGGTCTGGGCGGCGTGGACGGAGGCGGTGGCGCAGCAGTTGTTGAACAGGACGTGGACCTGCGCCGCCTGGTGGGAGAGGGCGCGGATGCGCGGGGTCCACTCGGCGAGCTCCTGGCGGGTGTAGGTGTGGCGGAAGCGGTCCTTCTTGCTGCCGGTGCCCCAGTGCGCGCTGCGGCCGTGGAAGCGGACGACCGCGAGGCGCGGGGACGTGACCCGTACGGTCGGGGGGATGGACGCGGGGAGGTCCTGCGCCATGTCGACGGCGACGGCGGTGGCGTCAAGGTCCGTCAGCAGGGCGGCCGTCGTGGCGGCGTGGTCCGGGCGCCACCAGCCCGGGTGCCGGAACTCCACGGCCACCGGCCAGCCGACGGCCCGCTCACGGCTTCGGCGCAGGAACGCCTCGGCGGGCCTGCCCGGCGCGAGCCGCCGCGGGAACTGGAAAAGCACCGCGCCGAGGCGGCCGGCCTCGCGCAGCGGTGCGAGCGCGCCGCTGAACCGCGCCCACACCTCGTCGAGCAGGCCGGGATCGGTGCCGCCGTCCGGGCTCCGGCCGGCGAGGGCCGGGCGCAGGTCGGGCGGCAGCGCGGCCGGCCGCGTCGGATGGCCGGTCAGCAGCGAGAACGCCTTGACGTCAAAGCGGAAGCCGTCCGGCGTGCGGTCCCGCCACAGCTCGCTGTTGCGGGCGCTGGGCAACCCGTAGTAGGTGGAGTCCACTTCGGCGACCGGGAACCGCGTGGCGTAATACCGCAGCCTGCCCTCGGCATCCCGCCTCCCCGCCGGATACCACCCGCTGGACACCAGCGCCTTGTCCGTCCACGAGCACGTCCCGACCCGTATCTCTCCCATCCCGCCCGCTTTCCCCGCCCGGGACGCCCGACGCCGGCCGCGGATCGGCGGCCCCGCGCTCAGTCCGGCTGCCGGTCCGGCGGACGGGCGAGGGCGTCCATGCGGCGGGCGGCTATCTCGCGGTCGGTGGCCGCGGCCACGAAAGCGGCGACGTGGGCCGGGCCGACCAGGGCGCGGACGGCGGCGAGGGTGGTCGCCGGCAGGGGGAGGGGGACGGTGTCCGGGGCGGGCGGCTCGGCGGCGGGGCGCGGGGGGAGGACGGAGTCGCCGAGGTGGCGGCGGATGTGGGCGGTGGCGCGCAGCCGCATCGCCCGGGCCAGCTCCGCGTCGACGGTCTGCTGGGCGAGGGGGCGCAGCCGGCGGACGAGGGCGGCGGCCTCGGCGGCCTCCGTGTCGGTCGGCGGGTGGTGCAGGAAGCGCTGGAAGACGTACTCCGTGGTGAACTCCAGGAAGCGCTCCGAGATGTGCTCCACCTGGCCGCGCAGCTCCCGCAGATGGCCGGTGATCGCGCTCAACGGCACGCCCGCCGCGTGCAGTTCCACCGCGACGGCCAGCTCCTGCGGGCTCGGCACGGTGAACTCGTCGTCCCGGCCCGGCACCGGCTCCAGCACCCCCAGCCGCAGCGCCTCCTGCACCGCCGACGGGTCGTCGACCCCGCCGAACGCCGCCATGAGCTCGGGCAGCCCGATCCGCACCGGCTCCTCGTCCGACCACGGCCGGTCCACCTCGCCGACCAGGCCCAGCACACCGCCGAGCCCGGTGCCCGCGTCCCACGCGGCCAGCAGCTCCTTGATGCTGGCCAGCGTGTAGCCGCGCTCCAGCAGATCGGCGATCTGCCGCAGCCGCTCCAGATGCGTGTCGCCGTAGACGTTGGCCCGCCCGCGCCGCTCCGGCTTCGGCAGCAGCCCGCGGTCGGTGTACGCACGGATCGTGCGGACCGTCGTCCCGGTGAGCCGGGACAGGTCCTCGATCCGGTACGCACCCTGGCTTGCGTCGGTGTCGGTGCTCACCTGCCGGCCCTCACTCGCTCGTCGCTCTCACCCGCGCGCACGCCTCCGCCGCGCCGTCAGGAGGCCGCCGCCGCGCCGCCGGCGGCCCTGGCCGCGGGGGAGACGGCCAGATAGTCCGCCGCCTTGCGCAGCGAGCCCTCCTGCGACGGATGGTACGACCCGCGCAGATAGCGCGGCATCGCGGCGTTCAGCGACGCCCACGACGGCAGCAGCCCGCGGCGGGCCGCTGCCCGGTGGTCCCGGAAGCGGTACCGGCCCCCGGGCAGCGCCGGATCGTGCCGCAGCAGATAGCGCGCCCCGGCCGTCCACAGGTAGAACAGCGTCGGCCAGGCCAGCGCCATCCCCTCCACCCGCCGCAGGTAGCGCACCGCGCCCCGCCCGCCGGTGTGCTGGTACATGTCGAACGCGACCGCCCGGTGCTCGACCTCCTCCGCCCCGTGCCAGCGCAGCAGGTCCAGCATGACCTCGTCGGCCGCCGCGCCGTCCAGCGCGTCGGCGTCCAGGACCCAGTCGCCCAGCACCGCCGTGAAGTGCTCGATCGCCGCGATCAGCGACAGCCGGAAGCGCAGCCACTCGCGCCGCGGTATCGGTATCCCCCACGGCGGCCGTTCACCGAGCAGTACGTCGAACATCCACTCCACGTGCCGGGTGTACGCGGCCGTGTCGAGATCCTGCTCCGCCAGATGCTCCAGGACGTACGCGTGCTGCACACTGTGCGTGGCCTCCTGGCCCATGAAGCCCTTGACGTCCCTGAGCAGCTGCTCGTCGGTCACCAGCGGCAGCGCCTCCTTGAACACCTTGACGAACCACCGCTCGCCGGCCGGCAGCAGCAGATGCAGCACGTTGATGACATGCGTCGCAGTCGGCTCGCCCGGAATCCAGTGCAGCGGCGTCCGCTTCCAGTCGAACGCGACCCGCCGCGGTCTGATCGGCCGACCGGAGTGACCGGGCTGACCGGGCTGACCGGGCTGACCGGGCTGACCGGGTCGGCTGGGCCGACCGGGCTGACCCGGGTGCTGACGTGGCTGACTCACGAGACGGCCTCCTTGCCGGTGGCCGCCGGTGCTCCCGGCGGCGGGTCGTGCGGGCGGTCGGTGCCGCGCGGGCGGCACGGCGTCGGTACGCCGTCGGTACGGGGACGGCGCCGCGGGCGGTTCACAGCGGCGGGTCGATACGCGCGAGGGTCCGCGTCACGCCCGGCGCCAGCCGGGTCAGCAGCCGGACGGCACGGACCTCCGGCATGACCGGCACGACCGCGGTGTCCCGCAGCACCGCCGTGACGACCGCACGGGCGACCTTCTGCGGCGGGTAGTTGCGCATCCGGTAGAACCTCGCCGTCCTGGCGCGGCGGCGCTCCTGCTCCTGCGACGTCACGCCGAGATGCCGGGCGCTGCCGGTGATCGGGGTGTTCACCGGGCCGGGGCAGATCGCGCTCACCCCGATGCCGAGCGGGGCCAGCTCCGCCCTGAGGCATTCGCTCAGCATCAGCACCGCGGCCTTCGACGTGCTGTACGCGGGCAGGGTGCGGGACGGCAGGAACGCCGCCGCCGACGCGGTGTTGACGATGTGCCCGCCCTCGCCGCGCTCGGCCATCTGGCGCCCGAAGAGCCGGCAACCGTGGATGACCCCCCACACATTGACGTCCAGCACCTGCTTCCAGTCCTCCGGCGAGGTGTCCAGGAAGCGGCCGGCCAGGCCGATACCGGCGTTGTTGACCACGACGTCCGGCACGCCGTACCGCTCCCGGACACCGGCCGCCAGCTCCTCCATCGCCGCCGCGTCCGACACGTCGACGACCTCCGCCCAGGCACCGGCCGCCCCCGCCGCACGGGCCAGCTCTGCGGTGCGGGCCGCACCCGGCGCGTCTCGGTCCACGGCCACCACCCGCGCCCCGGCCTCGGCGAAGGCCAGCGCCGTCGCCCGGCCGATCCCGCTCGCCGCGCCCGTGACCACCACCACCTGGCCGGCGAACCGCTCCCGCGCGGCCGGCAGCCGCCTGCCCAGCGCGGACCGCGCCGGCTCCCCGGAACCCGGCCCCCGTCCGGCCTTCGCCTGCCCGCCCGCCGTCACCTCGCCCGCGCCGCCGGCCTCCACCGCGGTGACGAACTCCGTGATCCAGTCGGCCATGTGCTGCGGCCGGGAGCGCGGCACCCAGTGCTTGGCGGGCACCGTGCGCCGGGTCAGCCGGGGCGCCCAGTGCTCCAGGTCGTCGTAGAGCCGCTCGGACAGAAAAGCGTCCTCGGTCGGGGTGACGAGCTGTACGGGCACGTGCGCGTACGCGTCCTCACGCGGGTGGCCGAGGCGCTGCCGCACGTTGTCGCGGTAGAGCCAGGCGCCGTGCGCGGCGTCCCGCGGCAGCGACGGCGTCGGGTAGCCGTCGAAGGGCAGCTTCTCCGCGCGCGCGAGGAGTTTCGGCCACTGCCGGCCCAGCGGACCGCGCCAGGCCAGCTCGGGCAGCACCGGGGTGTGCAGCGCGTAGACGTACCAGGACTTCACGCCCTGGCCGAGCACCTGCGCGGCCCGGCGCGGGGTGGGGCGGCGCACCCGGCGTCTGATCCAGTGGCCGAAGTGGTCCAGGCAGGGGCCGGACACGGATGTGAAGGAGGCGATCCTGCCCTCCGTCGCGGGCACGGTGGCGAACTCCCAGCCCTGCACCGACCCCCAGTCGTGGCCGACCAGGTGCACCGGCCGGTCCGGGCTCACCGCGTCGGCGACCGCCAGGAAATCCCGGGTCAGCTTCTCCAGCGTGAAGCCGCCGCGCAGCCGCGCGGGAGCCGAGGAGCGCCCGTGCCCGCGTACGTCATAGAGGACGACATGGAAGCGGTCGGCCAGCAGCGCCGCGACCGGCCCCCACACCTCCTTGCTGTCCGGATAGCCGTGCAGCAGCACGACCGTCGGCCGCCCGGCGTCGCCGGACTCGGCCACGCACAGCCGCACCCCGTCCGCGCCCGTCACGAACCTCTCGTCCGCGCCCGTCCCGCCCGTCGCGCCCGCCCCGCCCGTACCGCTCATCGCGCTCACCCGCCCCCTCGCCGGAACCGCCCACAGCCGACCTCCGACCGCCGCTCGCGGTCGCTGACATCAATCAATGTGACATCGACGGATGGGATGGTCAAGGCCCACCTCCAGCCTGTGGATAACCGCGGTAACCCCCGGAAAATCGGGGGAAAGCCCGCTGTCCCCCACATGGCGGCAGCCCGAGGTTGGCGACCCCTACGGGAGAGTCAGCCCACAGGACTACCGGATTCCGGCCGCTGGGGGGACGCGGGGCTGTGGCGCGGGCCACTACGGTCGTTTCCGTGACTGTGATCGCCACCGAAAGCCTGAGCAAGCGGTATCCGAGCGTGACCGCTCTCGACCGGCTGTCCGTGGCCGTCGCCCCCGGTGTGACCGGGCTGGTGGGGGCCAACGGAGCCGGGAAATCGACCCTGATCAAGATCCTGCTGGGCCTGTCCCCGGCGACGGAGGGTCGTGCCGCCGTGCTCGGACTCGACGTGGCCACCGAGGGCCCGCGTATCCGCGGCCTGGTCGGCTACATGCCCGAGCACGACTGCCTGCCGCCGGACGTCTCGGCGACCGAGTTCGTCGTGCACATGGCCAGGATGTCGGGCCTGCCGCCGTCCGCCGCGCGCGAGCGCACCGCCGACACGCTCCGGCACGTCGGGCTCTACGAAGAGCGGTACCGCCCGATGGGCGGCTACTCGACGGGCATGAAACAGCGCGTCAAGCTCGCCCAGGCGCTCGTGCACGACCCGAAGCTGGTGCTGCTCGACGAGCCGACCAACGGGCTCGACCCGGCCGGCCGGGACGAGATGCTCGGCCTGATCCGCCGCGTGCACACCGACTTCGGCATCTCGGTCCTCGTCACCTCCCACCTGCTCGGCGAGCTGGAGCGCACCAGCGACCACATCGTCGTCATCGACGGCGGCAAGCTGCTGCGCGCCTCCTCCACCAGCGACTTCACGCAGACCACCGCCTCCCTCGCCGTCGAGGTCACCGACCGGGAAGGCGAGCTGCTCGCGCTGCTGACCGGCGCCGGCCTGACGGCGCAGGCCAACGGGCACCTGCTGCTGGTCGACATCGCCGGCGACGAGACGTACGACACCGTGCGCGACGCGGTGGCCGGCCTCGGCGTCGGCCTGGTGCGCATGGAGCAGCGCCGGCACCGCATAGCCGAACTGTTCATCGACGACGCGTCAGCCCCCGCGGGGGAAACCGCCCACGCAACGGAAGGAGACGGCCGTGACGCAGCCTGACACCGCCACGCCCCACGCCACGCCCGGCGCCCCGGCCGCCGCCGCGGGCACCCGCGCCGGTTCACCGCCCGACGTCATCCACAACATCGGGTACCGCAGCTACGAAGGACCCCGCCTCGGTCGCGCCTACGCCCGCAAGTCGCTGTTCGCGCAGAGCCTGCGCGGCGCCTACGGCCTCGGCCGCAGCGCCAAGTCCAAGGTGCTGCCGATGATCCTGCTCGGCGTGATGTGCCTGCCCGCGCTGATCATCGTCGCGGTCACCGTCTTCGCCGACCGCTCCGACCTCCCGGTGCAGTACACGCGGTACGCCGTGATCCTCCAGGCGGTCATCACGCTCTTCGTCGCCTCCCAGGCGCCCCAGTCGGTCAGCCGCGACCTGCGCTTCAAGACGACCCCGCTGTATTTCTCCCGCCCCATCGAGCGGGTCGACTACGTGGCCGCCAAATACGCCGCGCTCGCCAGCGCGCTGTTCCTGCTGACCGCGCTCCCCCTGCTCATCCTCTACATCGGCGCACTGCTGGCGAAGCTCAGCTTCGGCCACCAGACCGCCGGGTTTGCGAAGGGCCTGGTGTCCGTCCTGCTGCTCTCCCTGCTCTTCGCGGGGATCGGCCTGGTCATCTCCGCGGTCACCCCGCGCCGCGGCTTCGGCGTGGCGGCGGTCATCGCGCTGTTCGTCATCACCTACGCGGCGGTCTCCAGCGTCCAGGGCGTGGCCGCCGCGCAGGAGCGCTACGACGTCATCGGCTGGATCGGGCTGTTCTCCCCGATCACCTTGATCGACGGCTTCCAGACCTGGTTCCTCGGCGCGCACTCCGCCTTCCCGCACGCCTCCGGGCCGCCGAACGCGGCGGCGGGCATCGCGTATCTGCTGGTCCTGCTCGGCATCGTCGCCGGCACGTTCGCGCTGCTGATGCGCCGCTACGAGAAGGTGGGCATGGCATGACGACCCTCACCATCGACAACGTCTCGCGCTGGTTCGGCAACGTGGTGGCGGTCAACGACGTCACGATGACCATCGGCCCCGGCGTGACGGGACTGCTCGGCCCGAACGGCGCCGGCAAGTCCACCCTCATCAACATGATGGCGGGCTTCCTCGCGCCCTCCAACGGCACCGTCACCCTCGACGGAGCGGTCATCTGGCGCAACGAGCAGGCGTACCGGGAGATCGGCATCGTGCCCGAGCGCGAGTCGATGTACGACTTCCTGACCGCGCGCGAGTTCGTCGTCGCCAACGCCGAACTGCACGGCCTGCCCGACCCGGACGCCGCCGCGCAGCGGGCGCTGGCCGTCGTCGAGATGGAGTACGCGCAGGACCGCCGCATCGAGACATACAGCAAGGGCATGCGCCAGCGCGCGAAGATGGCCTCCGCGCTGGTCCACGAGCCGTCCGTGCTGCTGCTGGACGAGCCCTTCAACGGCATGGACCCGCGGCAGCGGCTGCAGCTGATGGAGCTGCTGCGGCGAATGGGAGCCGACGGCCGCACGGTGCTGTTCTCCTCGCACATCCTGGAGGAGGTCGAGCAGCTCGCCCACCACATCGAGGTCGTGGTGGCCGGCCGGCACGCCGCCTCCGGCGACTTCCGCAAGATCCGCCGGCTGATGACCGACCGCCCGCACCGCTACCTCGTACGGTCCAGCGACGACCGGCAGCTGGCGTCCGCGCTCATCGGCCACGCCTCCACCGCCGCGATCGAGCTCGACATGCGGGACGGCGCGCTGCACGTCCAGGCGGTCGACTTCGCCGGCTTCACCGAGTTCCTGCCCCGGATCGCCCGCGACCACGGCATCCGGCTCTTCACCGTCTCGCCGTCCGACGAGTCCCTGGAGAGCGTCTTCTCCTACCTGGTCACGGCGTAAGGAGCCCATCGACATGTCCGCCACCACCACCGGGCCCGGCCGCACCGCGCAGCCGCAGCCGCCGTCGACGGGGCCCGCGATCTACCATCCGACGGTCGCCCGGCTGACGTACGGCGCGCTGCTCGGCCGGCGCCGCGCCCTGCTGCTGTTCGCGCTGCCGCTGCTGCTCCTGGTCATCGTCGCCGCGGTCCGCCTGCTCGCCGGCGCCGACGACTCCACCACCGACGACCTGCTCCAGGGCTTCGCGCTCAGCGCCATGGTGCCGCTGGTCGGCGTCATCGCCGGCACCGGCGCGATCGGCCCGGAGATCGACGACGGCGCGATCGTCTACCTGCTGGCCAAGCCGATCAGACGCCGCACGATCATCCTGACCAAGCTGCTGGTCGCGATAGGCGTCACCGTCGCCTTCTCCGCCGTCCCGACGCTCATCGCCGGCTATGTCCTCAACGCCAACGGCCAGAATCTCGCCGTCGCCTACGCGATAGCCGCCGCCGTCGCGTGCATCGCCTACGCCGCGATCTTCCTGCTGCTGGGCGTCGTGACACGGCACGCGGTGGTGGTCGGCCTGGTCTACGCGCTGGTGTGGGAGGGCGTCGTCGGCAATGTGGTGCCCGGCGCCCGTACGCTCAGCGTCCAGCAGTGGTCGCTCGCGGTGGCGCAGAAGATCGCGCACGGCGACCTGGTCGACTCCGCCGTGAGCCTGAACGTGGGCGTGGTCGCGCTGGTCCTGGTGACGGTGGCGGCCACCTGGTTCGCCGCCCGCAAGCTGAGCACGCTCAAGCTCGCCGTCGACGAGTGAGTTCCCGCCCCTGACCCCCTGCACTGATCCCCTGCCCCTGACGCCCTGCCTCGCGGGCGGTCCCGCGGGGCAGGGGCAGGGTGTCGGCGGGCGGCGTGGGGTGCGGCGGTGAAGACTGGGGGGCGATGGCCCAGCAGACCACGCCGGCGGCGCCGACCGTACCCACCCGGATCCGCGTCGCGGCGCACCGGCTCCGCCGCGTCACCCCGCGCGACGCGTGCCGATGCGCCGCGGGGTGGGTCCGCTCGTCGCCCGGCACGCACGTCTGGCTGGCGATACTGGCCGTGACCAGCACGGTCGTGGCGGTCGCCGCACCGCACACCCGCGAGATGCTGCTGCACCACTACAGCACCAACCTCGTCGAGCTGCACCGTCACCCGATCCGCGTACTGATCGGCAGCGCGTTCTGGATCCAGACGCCCTCCGCCTTCGCCTTCTACACCGTGCTCTTCGAGCTGGTGCACGCCCCCGCCGAGCGCTGGCTCGGCACATGGCACTGGCTCTTCACCGCGGCGACCGCGCACATCGGCGCCACCCTGATCAGCCAGAAGGCGGTCTTCTTCGGCATTCGGGACGACCGGCTGCCGCACTCGCTCGCGCACACCGTGGACATCGGCGTCAGCTACGGGCTGGCCGGTGTGGTCGGGGTGCTGGCCTACCGGGTGCCGGTGCGCTGGCGGTGGGCCTATCTGGCGGCGGTGCTGTGCTTCTTCGGGTATCCGGTGCTGCGCGGGGGCACGTACACCGACCTCGGGCATCTGACGGCGTTCCTGCTGGGCCTGTGCTGCCACGCCGCCACCCCGCTGCCGCGGCCCGCGCCGCGCGGGGCGGGGCGGAGGTGAAGGTGGAGGCGGGGGCAGAGGTCAGAACGGGCCGAAGAGGCGGGTGAGGACGAGGGCGATGCCGTCCTCGTCGTGGGAGGCGGTGACCTCGTCGGCGACCGCCTTCAGCTCCGGGTGGCCGTTGGCCATGGCCACGCCGTAGCCGGCCCAGCCGAACATCGGGATGTCGTTGGGCATGTCGCCGAAGGCGATGGTCTTGGCGGCCGGCACCCCGAGCCGCCGGGCGGCCAGCGACAGGCCGGTCGCCTTCGTCAGCCCCAGCGGCAGCAGCTCCACGATGCCCGCGCCCGCCATGGTGGCGCTCACCAGGTCACCGGCGACATCGGTGGCCACCTGCGTCAGCTCGTCGTCGCTCAGACCCGGGTGCTGTATGTAGATCTTGTTGATCGGCTCGGCCCACAGGTCGTCGCTGCCGGTGATGTGCAGCACCGGCAGCTCGGGGTTGTAGACGTAACCCGGGCCGATCAGTACCTCGCCGCCCAGCCCGTCACGGCTCGCGGCCAGCGCCAGCGGCCCGACCTCGGCCTCGATCTTCGCCAGCGCCATGGCGGCGAGCTGCCGGTCCAGGGTGACGGAGGTCAGCAGGCGGCCCGCGCCCGCGTCGTAAACCTGCGCGCCCTGCCCGCACACGGCCAGGCCCTGGTAGCCGAGGTCGTCCAGTACATGCCGCGTCCACGGCACCGCGCGGCCGGTCACGACGATGTGCGCCGCCCCCTGCGCCGAGACCGCCGCGAGCGCGTCCCGCGAGGCCGGTGAGACGGTGCCGTCACTGCGCAGCAGCGTGCCGTCGAGGTCGGTGGCGACCAGGCGGAACGGCAGCGCGGCGGGCGGGCGGCCCGCCGCGGCCTGCGTACCGCTCACTTGGCCGCGGCCGGCGCGGTGGCGGCGGGCTCCAGCAGCTCCCGGCCGCCCAGGTACGGGCGCAGGATCTCCGGGACGCGCACCGAGCCGTCCGGCTGCTGGTGGTTCTCCAGGATCGCCACGATCGTCCGGGTGACCGCGCACAGCGTGCCGTTGAGCGTGGCCAGCGGACGCGTGGCGCCCTCCTCGCGCATGCGTACGCTCAGCCGCCGCGCCTGGAACTCGTTGGTGTTGGACGTCGACGTCAGCTCGCGGTACTTGCCCTGCGTCGGGATCCACGCCTCGCAGTCGAACTTGCGCGACGCCGACAGGCCGAGGTCGCCCGAGGCGAGCTCGACGACCTGGAAGGGCAGCTCCAGCGACGTCAGCCACTGCTTCTCCCACTCCAGCAGCCGCCGGTGCTCGGCGTGCGACTCCTCCGGGGTGGTGAAGACGAACATCTCGACCTTGTCGAACTGGTGCACCCGGAAGATGCCGCGGGTGTCCTTGCCGTACGAGCCGGCCTCGCGCCGGTAGCAGGACGAGAAGCCCGCGTAGCGCAGCGGCAGCCGGGCCGCGTCGATGATCTCGTCCATGTGGTAGGCGGCGAGCGGCACCTCGGACGTGCCGACGAGGTAGAGGTCGTCGTTGTCGAGGTGGTAGACGTCGTCCTCGGCCTGGCCGAGGTAGCCGGTGCCGGCCATGGCGGCGGGCTTGACCAGGTTCGGCGTCAGCATCGGGGTGAAGCCGGCCGCGGTGGCCTGCGCCATGGCGGCGTTGACCAGGGCCAGCTCCAGCAGGGCGCCGATGCCGGTGAGGTAGTAGAAGCGCGAGCCGGAGACCTTGGCGCCGCGCTCGGTGTCGATGGCGCCCAGCAGCTCGCCGAGCTCCAGGTGGTCGCGCGGCGTGAAGCCCTCGGCGGCGAAGTCGCGCGGGGTGCCGTGCTGCTCGACGACGACGAAATCCTCCTCGCCGCCCACGGGGGCGTCGGGGTGGACGATGTTGCCGATCTGCAGCAGCAGCCGCTGCGCCTCCTCGGCCGCCTCGTGCTGCTCGGCGTCGGCGGCCTTGACCGCGGCCGACAGCTCGCCGGCCCGGCGCAGCAGCTCGGCCTTCTCGTCGCCCTGCGCCTTGGGGATCAGCTTGCCCAGCTGCTTCTGCTCGGCGCGCAGCTCGTCGAAGCGGGTGCCGGAGGACCGGCGGCGCTCGTCGGCGGACAGCAGGGAGTCGACGAGCGCGACGTCCTCTCCACGGGCGCGCTGCGAGGCGCGCACACGGTCGGGGTCCTCACGAAGCAGGCGAAGGTCGATCACGGCTACAGGCTACCGGGGAGGGGCCGTCGCCCGCGACAACTTAGCGGCTTTATGCCCGATATGAGAGCTTCAGTGCAAAAGCGAGGAAAATCCACAGAGGGGGCGAAAAAATGGGTCGTCAACCCTATTGCGGGCGTCCCTCCGCAGGGGCATCCGGCTTGTGGAGAAGTGGAGTTGATCATCGGCGTCGGGGGCTGGTTATCCACAGGGGCGGGGAAGATCTCCACCACTTGTCCACAGGGTGTGGGGAAGATCTGTGGAAGAGGACCGAGATCATTTCGGGCGCCGGATGTTCGGCTATGGATTCCCCGTTCAAACTCGCTCCACACTCACTTTCGGGTGAGAAATACTCCCTCGGACGAGTGGGCCGGAGGAATTGGGATGACGCGGAGTGTCCTGCGTCACTCTGAGGGGTGCGGGCGGCTGTGTACCGATTTGTCGACTAGGTCGGGCTCTCTCCACAGCTCCTGTCGACTTGTCCCCACGTTACCCACAGGCGGGTGACCACCCCTGTGGATAACTCATCGGTAGCTGTGCAGAACCCAGCAGAGCAGTTCAGCCGCGGCCGTCGAGCGCCCGGTTCAGCCAGTCCGCGGCCTCGGTGAACTCCGCGTCGCCCGTTCCCCGCACGACCGTCCCCGCCACCTCGTCGGCACGCGGGTACGACCCGAGGAAGCGCACGCCCAGGCAGCGCCGCCGCAGGCCCATCAGCGCCTCGCCCACCCGCCGGTCGGTCAGGTGCCCCTCGGCGTCCACGGAGAAGCAGTACTTGCCCAGGCCCTCCCCCGTCGGCCGGGACTCGATCCGCATCAGGTTCACTCCGCGGATCGCGAATTCCTGCAGCAGCTCCAGCAGCGCACCGGGGTGGTCGTCGCGCAGCCAGAAGACCGCCGACGTCTTGTCCGCGCCGGTCGGCGCCGCGAGCCGTGCCGGGCGGCCGACCAGCACGAAGCGCGTCGTCGCGTTCGCCGCGTCGTGGATCTCAGTGGCCAGCGGCTCCAGACCGTACGTCGGCGCGGCGAATTCCCCCGCGAAAGCCCCGTCGAAACGGCCTTCCTGCACCAGCCGCGCACCGTCCGCGTTGGACGCCGCCGACTCCCACACCGCGTCGGGCAGATGCTCCGACAGCCACTGCCGCACCTGGATCTGCGCCGCCGGGTGCCCGGTGACCGTCTTCACCGACGCCAGCTCCGTGCCCGGCCGCACCAGCAGCGCGAAGGCGATCGGCAGCAGCACCTCGCGGTAGATCATCAGCGGCTCGCCGAACGCCAGCTCGTCCAGGGTGGCGGTGATACCGCCCTCCACCGAGTTCTCGATCGGCACCAGCGCGCCGCCCGCGCTGCCGGAGCGCACCGCGTCCAGCGCCGCCGGCACGGACACCATCGGCACGAGCTCCCGCGTCGCCGCCTCGGGCAGCGACCGCAGCGCGGCCTCCGTGAACGTGCCCTCGGGGCCCAGATACGTGTAGCGGCTCGCTGACAACATGCAAGCAGCCTAGCCGCCCGCGCGCCCTGCTCCGTACGGGTCACGGTCGCGCGCACCGGCTGCGGGCGACGGCCGCCCCGCCCACGTCAGCCCTCCAGCAGCCGCTGCCCCACGTACTCCCCGGGCCCCGCGCCCCCCGGCACCGCGAACAGGCCGCTCGCCTCGTGCCGCAGGAAGCGGGACAGGCCGTCCGCGCCGTCCAGCTTGCGCTGCACGGGCACGAAGCCGCGCATCGGGTCCGCCTGCCACGCCACGAACAGCAGCCCGGCGTCCGGCACCCCGTCCGCACCGATGCCGTCGTGGTACGAGAACGAGCGCCGCAGCATGGCCGCGCCGCTGTTGGAGGCGGGGGCGGCGACGCGGATGTGCGCGTCCCCGGCGATGGCGAGCGAGCCGTCCGGCCGGAATTTCGCCAGGTCGACCGGCGTCGTCTCGGTGCCGCCCGACAGCGGCGCCCCGTCGGACTTGCGCCGCCCGATCACCTGCTCCTGCCGGGCGACCGGCAGGTGGTCCCAGTCGTCGAGCAGCATCCTGATCCGCCGCACCACCGCGTACGACCCGCCCGCCATCCACGCCGGCGAGCCGTGCGCCGGCACGAACACCCGGGACTCGAAATCCGGGTCCGTGGGCTTGGGGTTGTTGGTGCCGTCGATCTGCCCCATCAGATTGCGGCCGGTCATGGGGTGCGCGGTGGCGCCGGGCGTCCGGGAGAAGCCGTTCATCTGCCAGCGCACCGCCGCGGTGTCCCGGGCCGCCTTCTGCAGCACCCGCAGCGCGTGAAAAGCCACGAGCGCGTCGTCCGCGCCGATCTGCACCCACAGGTCGCCGTCGCTGCGCGTACGGTCGAGGTGGTCGCCGGGGAAGTCCGGCAGCGGCGCCAGCGCCTCGGGCAGCGCCGAGCCGAGGCCGGTGCGCCCGAAGAAGCTGCGGCCGAAGCCGAAGGTGACGGTGAGCGAGGCGGGACCCGCGTCGTACGCCACCTGGTCGTCGTACGCGGCGGGCGCCGCCGGGCGGTCCGCCCTGGTCATCGACCGCACCGCGTCCGACCAGCGGCGCAGCAGCGCCGCCGCGGCCCTGCGGTCGGCGCCCGGCGCCAGGTCGAAGGCGACGAGGTGACCGCGGGCCTGCGCCGGCTGCACGATGCCGGCCTGCCGTGCGCCCTCGAAGGGGATGTGCGCGGAGCCGACCGTCGTGAGCGCCACCGGATCGTGGTGCCCGGCGGCTGTCGCCGCCGCTCCCGCGGCACCGCCGCCGACGAGCCCCACCGCCCCGGCGGCCCCCGCGACGCCGAACAGCCGCCGCCGGCTCACACCGCCCGCGGGGCCGGACGGGGCGGCTTTCCGGTCGCCAATTGCCGAGTCGTGCGCCACGGCTTCGCCTATTGCCGAGCCTTCCGCCGTGGCTTGGCCCATTGCCGGGCCGTCCGTCGCGGCTTTGCCTCTTGCCGAGCCTTTGCGCCCTGCGGCGGACCGCGCCGCCGGTGCCTTGCGGTTGCCTTGTGCCGAGCCGCCGGTTCCGGCGCCGCCCTGTGCGGGGGCGCCGGAGCCGGCCTTTTCCGACGTGCTCATACGTTCTCGCTCACGATGGTGCTTGCGGTACGGCCATGGCTCATGACGCGATCTGCACGTTCTGCGTCACCGTCACCTCGTCGATGTCGGAGGTGCGGATCGTCAGCGACACCTGCCAGGTGCCCGGCAGCGGCAGCTGGACGTTGTCGGCAATCCAGTGCCCGGCGCCGAAGGTGGTGACCTTCTCCTGCAGCGGCCCGAGGTGCTGCGCCGGCAGGGTGAAGGCGAGCCGCACCTCGACGGCATTGACCGGCTTGCCCGCAGGGTCGGTCAGCTCCAGGTGCACCGCCGCGGGCAGGACGGCCCGCGCCGGCGACATGGTCAGGCCCGCGGTGCCCTTGCCGCCCGCGCCGCCGGTGTCGAACGGGATGCGCAGGTTCACGTCCTTCGGAGCGGCGGTCGCCGGGGCGCTCGCGCCCGGGGCGGCCGGCGCCTTGGCGAACTGCTTCTGCTCCTCCGCGGCGCGGCCGGGCTGGCTGCCGCTGAGGATCGTGGTGACGGTCAGCAGCACCACCGCGATCCCCGCCTCGGCCAGCACCGAGCGGCGCAGCGACACCCGGGCCGGGTCGGCGTCGCGCGTCTTCCGCTCGCGGGCCGCGGTCCGCGCGGCCTGCTGCCTGCGCAGCTGCGCCGCCCGCTTCGGGTCCGCCGCGGGGGAGCCGTCCGGGCCGGCCGCCCCCGAGGCCGAGGCGCCGGCGGACTCCGCGCCCGTACCGGCCGGGGAGTCCCCGCCCGGTGCGTCCGCCTCGTCCCGCCGGGCGCCCTGCGCGGCCTCCTGATCGCCTTCCACGGTCGCGCCGGGCTCCTGTGCCCCGGCCGCCGCCCGTACGGCCTGACGGGGCGTCTGGGCAGCGGCCAGCCGCTCCTTCTGCCGGCCGACCCGCCCCACCCGCGAGGTGCCCGCGCTCGCGGCGGCCGGCTCGCCGAGGGCCTGCGTCCAGCGGCGGGAGAACCACGCGACGCCCACCAGGCAGCACACCAGGCCGATCTTGATCAGCAGCAGCCGCCCGTAGGAGGTGTCGGTGAAGGCCCGCCAGGTGCCGATCTGCCGCCACGCCTGGTACGTGCCGGTGCCGACCAGCGCGGTGACCGCGGTCAGCGCGATCGCGGAGAAGCGGCGGACCGCGGCGCGTTCCAGCGTGCCCGCGGCGGACGGCAGGAACAGCGCGGTCAGCAGCGTGATCAGGCCGCCGAGCCACACCGCCATCGACAGCAGGTGGACGACGTCGACCGGCATCGCCACCTGGTGCTGGATGCCGACCGAGGCGTGCTCGGCCATCGCCCACGTCGCGGCGATGCCCACCGCCACGACGCTGCCGCCGATGCCGAGGCCCCACGCGAGGTCGGCGCGCTCCTCGGGGTCCTCCCGCTGGGTGAAGCTGCCGAAGAGCACGGCGAGGAAGACCGCCGCCGCCGCGAGCAGCAGCAGCCGGGAGACCAGCGCGGCACCCGGCCGGGTCTCCAACTGCGTGCGGATCACGTCCAGGTCGAAGGCGTCGCCGAGCCCGCTGCCGTTGACGTACGGGCCGCGCAGCATGATCAGCGCGATGGTCGACGCGACGAGCGCGACCCAGCCGCCGGCGGCCAGCCGCCGCATGGGGCGCAGCCGGGCGCCGCGCGGCCAGCACACCGACAGGAAGACGCTGCCGCCGACCAGCAGCGCGAAGCCGCCGTAGGCGAAGTAGCGCGCCACCCCGTAGAGCGTGCCCGCCGCCCCGCCGCCGAGCGCGGCCTGCGCCGACAGGTCCACCGTCGTCTTCGACGGCGCGCCCACCGAGAAGGTGAAGGCGCCCGCCACGGGGTGGCTGTCCTGCGAGACGGCCTTCCACGCGACGGTGTACGTGCCGTTGCCCAGGCCCGGCCGCAGCGCGACCGTCGCGGTCGACCCGGAGTCCTTGCCGGCCGCGTGCCCGGGCGTGCCCACGGCGACGTTGGTGCCGGCCGGGTCCAGGACCCGCAGTGAATCGGCCGACAGCAGCACGCCTTCGGAGAAGGTCAGCACCACTTGCTGCGGCGCGGTCTGCACCACGGCGCCGTCCGCGGGATCGGTGTGCAGCAGCGCCGCGTGCGCGGACGCCGGTGTCGCGCTGCCCAGCAGCACCGCGACGAGCGCGCAGAACGTGGCCACTGCCGTGGCCAGGGCGCGCCGGGGTACGTACAACCGTCTGTTCATCCGTCGATCAGCCCCTCGGGTCGTACGTCGTCGGGCGCACGGGCACGGTGACCGTGACCGTGGCGGGCGACGCATGGGTGAAGTGGAGTAGCAGGGTGATCTGCTCGCCCACCGAGGGCTTGTGGGTGAGGTTCTCCAGCATCATGTGGTCGCCGCCGGTCCCGAGGACGAGTTTTCCGCCCGCGGGCACGGTCAGTGCGCCCACCTGGCGCATCGTGGTGCCGGTTGTCGTGTGCAGGGTGACGGACGCGGCGAGCGGGGTGCTCACCGACGTCAGTTGCGCGTCCGTGCCGCCGGTGTTGGTCACCGTCACATAGGCGGCGGCCTCGTCCGTCAGCAGCGGCTGGGGAATGTACCCGGTGCTGACCGCCAGCTTCGCCGGGCCGGAGGAGCCCGACGTGTGTCCGGTCAGTCCCGCCGCGGCGCCGCTCGCCGCGGCCACGGCCACGACTCCGCCTAGGGCACCGAGCAGTGCCCGCCGCCGCCTCACGGCGTTCCGCCGCTGATGATCTTCGGCAGGTCGTGGCTGTACTGGTCGGCGGTGGTGCCCGACATGTACAGCACGTGGGCCTTGTCGTCCTTGGGCGAGAAGGCCAGCACCTCCGCGCCATGGGTGACGGTGATGCTGCCGTCCTTCTCCTTGACCGGCGGGGAGATGCCGACGCCCACCGAGCGGGCCGCCGTCTGGATGGTGGCGAAGTCGCCGGTCAGGCCGATGAAGCTCTTGTCCATCGCGCCCAGCCACTGGCTCAGCCGCGCGGGGGTGTCGCGCTCGGGGTCGGTGCTGACGAACACCACCTTGAGCTTGGCCTGGTCGGCCGCGGACAGCTTGGACTTGGCCAGGGCGAGGTCGCTCATGGTGGTCGGGCACACGTCGGGGCAATGGGTGTAGCCGAAGAAGAGCAGCGTGGGATGACCCGCCGTCTGCTTGACCAGGTCGAACGGCTTGCCCTGGTTGTCGGTCAGATGCAGCTGCGGCTTGGCGAAGGGGGTGTCGAGCACGGTGCCGGGCTGGTTCGCGGCGGTGCTCACCACAGCTGCGGCGGCGGAGTCGGAGTCGGTGTCGCCGCCGCCGGAGGAGCCCCCGCAGCCGGTGAGCAGGAGGGCGCAGGCGGCGGCGAGGACGGCGGCGGCGGTCTTGGCGGTGGTACGCATGGAAGTGGTCCTCAAAGTGCGGTGGTGAAGGGGCCGGGCGGCTGCGGAGCCCCGGTGCGGGGACGTGGCCGCCCGGCGGTGCCGTCAGCCGGCGGCCGACGAGCCGTCCTGCGCGGGCGTACGGCGCCGGCCCGCGAAGACGCCGAAGCCGACGCCCGCAGCGCCGACGACGATGCCGGCGATGCCCAGGCCGCGGGCGGTGTCGTCGCTGCCGCTGCCCGAGGCGGCTGCCTGCGGTGTCGCCTTGCCGGCGCCGCTGTCGGCCGCGGGCGCCGGGGCGGGCGTGCCGGTGGCGGCGGACGCGGCGCCGTCGTCGGCGGCTGCCGTCAGTTTCAGGGTCGGCGCCGGGTTCTGCGGCTCGGCCTGGCCGGCCTGCGGGATCTCGATCCAGCGGACGACGTCGCCGTTGTCGTAGGTCTGCAGCGCCTTGAAGGCCAGCGAGTCGGTGTCGGAGGGCAGCGGCCCGAAGGACACCGGGAACTGCTGGAACTGCCCCGGCGCGATCTTCCCGCCGCTCCAGGTGATCTTGGTGACGGCCTGGTCGATGGTGCCGTCGTCGGTCTTGATCGGCGTGGCGAGCTTCGACTGGGTCACCTGCGCGGTCCAGCCCGGCACCGGCTGGATCGACACCGACGCGATCGGGTGGTCGGTCGGCAGGTTCACTTCGAGCTTGATCGTGGACGCGTTGTCCTGCTCGTTGGGCACCTTGAAGGCGACCGTGGTGTAGCCGCCCTTGGCGGCGGAAGTGGGCTGCACGGTGACATGGGCGAAGGCCGGCATGGCGGCCAGGACGACGAAGGCGCCGGCGGTGGCCGCGACGGCCGCGGCACGGCCGGAGATGCGGGACATGCGGGAACTGCTCATGGCAGGGGTTTCTCCACGGTGAAGGGTGCTGCTGACGGTGGACGGGGAACAGGCCGCGCCATCTGCGCACGGGGTGACGCCGGGGCAATGTGCCGAGCCGAAGGCTCTGCGCGGCGTGCGACGGGCGTACGCGGCCGGTCCGCCGTGGCAATGGGCGACGGATTTCCGGGCGTACGGGTCACGCGCCACCGGTGGCGTTCCCGTGGCGTTATGCGGCCGGGCGGTCCCGCGCGCCGCCGCCCATCCACCCACGCCGCGACCGTACGCCCATAGCGCGCGCAATAGGCGCATACGGGAGAAAACGGAACACGAGGCGATACGGGAGGCGCGGACGCCGCGTCAGGCCGCCAGGGCCACCGGTGGGCCGCGCCGGGCCAGCGAATGTCGCAGCAGCACCGTGCGCCAGGCGGCGCCCGGTGGTTCGCCGGCACGCCACAGGCCCGGCCGCAGCGGGCCCGGCGCGTCGCCCGCGAGGGCGGCGAGCAGCGCGCGGGCGCGGCGCAGGACGGCCGGGTTGAGCACGGCGAGCTCCGCCGCGCCCCGGACCGACAGCCTGACCAGGCGCCAGACCGCGGCCTCGCCCCGGCGCAGCACCCATCCCGCGACCACGGCGGCGAGCAGATGGCCGAGCAGCATCGGCAGCGAGCACAGCGGCAGCGCCGCCATCAGCGTGTGCGCGTCGGGGCCGGCCGGGCGTCCGCCGCCCGTCATGCCGGTCATCCCCGGCATCGTGGCCGCGGTGTCCGGGTCGAGGCCCGCCGCGGTGACGATCTGCCGGGCCGACTGCACGGTCAGCGGCCCGCCGTGGGTGCCGCACACCAGGCGGGCGGCCAGGGCCAGCAGCCCGCCGTCGTTTTCACCCGGACGGTACAACCCCGGCGCGGCGCACATCTGCCCGGCGCCGAAGACCACGTGCAGCGTCAGCTGGCCCGCGGCCAGGCTCACCGCGATGCCCGGCATCGCCCGCTCCCGGCCGGCGAGCGGCACCACGACCGCGAAGACCCCCACCCATCCCAGCGCCAGCGACCACACCGGCACCGGGGCGCCCGAGGCCAGCGTGTGACCGGCCGCGGCCAGCACGACGCAGACCGCGGCGAACACCGCGGCCCGCAGCAGTCGCATGCCGGCGCCTGCGCGCACAGCGGTCGCGGGGGAAGCCATGACGGCCGACATCTTCTCACCACGGGCCCCAGCAGAGAACACGGGGTGTCCGCCTCGCGGCGGTGTGTCCGGCCGCCTTTTACACCCGTACGCCGGGTGCACACATCCGCCGAACGAGCGGCATGGCGTCAACACCGCGCTTACGGCGCGGCCTTCGCGGCAATACGTAACCGTATGTCGAGCCGCAGCCAGGAGGCTGGAGCATGAGCATCTGGTGGTCACTCCATTTGCGGCGCGAGGCTGCGAGCGTTCCGATCGCCCGGAAGCTGCTGCTGGGGACGATGGAGACCGCGGGGGTCGACCCCGACATCTCCTTCGACCTGTGCGTGGCGCTGTCCGAGGCGTGCGCGAACGCCGTGGAGCACGCCGGATCGGCAAACGGCTACTGCGTCACCGCCCACATCGACGGCGACTGCTGCCGTATCGAAGTCGCCGACTCCGAGCCCGCGTCGTCCCGCGACCGCACGACCGTCTTCGACCACGCACCCGAATCCGACCGCAAACCGGACTGGGTCCTGCACCCGGCGCGCCCGCTGAGCCACCGCGGGCAGTACGCCGAGCACGGGCGCGGCCTGTTCCTCATCGAGGCGCTGGTGGACCACGTGCGCTTCCACGACCGCCCCGGGCTCGGGACGGCCGTGTCCTTCGACAAGGTCCTCAAGTGGCGCGACGACGCGCTGCTGCGGGCGTCCTGAGCCCGACCAGCCCGACCGCCCGACCAGCCAGCCCGACCCGCCGCAGGAGCCACGCAGGCGCCTTCTAGGCGCGCAGCGCCGCCATCCAGGACTCCACCTCGTCCGCGGCGCGCGGCAGCCCACCGGACAGGTTCCGGTGCCCCGAAGGCGTCACCAGGATGTCGTCCTCGATCCGGACGCCGATACCGCGGTATTCCTCCGGCACCGTCTCGTCGTCGGCCTGGAAGTACAGCCCCGGCTCGACCGTGAGCACCATGCCCGGCTCCAGGGTGCAGTCCACGTACGCCTCGGTGCGGGCGTGCGCGCAGTCGTGCACGTCGATGCCGAGCATGTGCCCGGTGCCGTGCAGCGTCCAGCGGCGCTGCAGCCCCAGTGCGAGCACCTTCTCGACCGGCCCGTCCAGCAGCCCCCACGCGACCAGGTGCTCGGCCAGGACGCGCTGCGCGGCCTCGTGGAAGTCGCGGTAGGCGGCGCCCGGCTTGACCGCGTCCATGCCCGCCTGCTGGGCGGCGTACACGGCGTCGTAGATCTGCCGCTGGATCGGCGTGAAGTGCCCGCTGACCGGGAGCGTACGGGTGACGTCGGCGGTGTACAGGTTGCGCGTCTCCACGCCGGCGTCCAGCAGCAGCAGGTCGCCGGAGCGGACCGGGCCGTCGTTGCGCACCCAGTGCAGCGTGGTGGCGTGCGGTCCCGACGCGCAGATGGAGCCGTAGCCGACGTCGTTGCCCTCGACGCGGGCGCGCAGGAAGAACGTGCCCTCGATGTAGCGCTCGGAGGTGGCCTGCGCCTTGTCCAGCACCTTGACGACGTCCTCGAAGCCGCGGGCGGTGGACGCGCACGCCTGCTCCAGCTCGGCGATCTCGAAGTCGTCCTTGACCAGCCGCAGCTCGGACAGGAAGACGGTCAGCTCCGCGTCCCGCTCGGCGGTGACCTTGTCCGCCAGCGCCGCCTCGATGCCCGCGTCGTGGCCGCGCACGACCCGCACCGGGCCGGTGGCCTCGCGCAACTGCCCGGTGACCTTGCGCACGTCACGGCAGGGGATGCCGAGCAGCTGCTCGCCCTCGGCCAGGCTGTTGCGGCGGCCCACCCACAGCTCGCCCTGCCCGTCGAGCCAGAACTCGCCGTTCTCCCGGTCCGAGCGGGGCAGCAGATACGCGGTCGCCTCGTGGCCGCCCTCGGGCAGCGGCTCCAGCACCAGGACGGCGTCCTGCGTCTGGTCGCCGGTGAGGTGGACGTACTCGGTGGCGGCGCGGAAGGGATACTCCGTGTCGTTGGAACGCCTGCGCAAATTGCCGGCGGGAACGACGATCCGCTCGCCGGGGAAGCGGGCGGACAGCGCGGCCCGGCGGACCGCCGCGTGCGCGGCCTGCGGGATCGGGGTGAGGCCGCGCCGCTCGGTGTCGGCCCAGCCGGACTTCATGACGTCGGCCAGCTCGTCGGACACCGCCGGGTAGAGGCCGTTCTTGCGCTGCTTGACCGGCTTGTCCTCGGCGGCCTGCGCCGCCTCGGTGTCCTGCGCGTCCGCTGCCGCCGCCGTCGCGGCGTCCGCGGCGGCCTCGCGCCGTTCGTCCCCGGTCGTGCCCTGCTGCTGGTGGGCCTCCGTCACGTCCTGCCTCCTCAGATGAACCGTTCGTCCATCGTAGGCGGGGGGTACGTCAGTCGAAACGGGCCACCAGAAGCACCAGGTCCTCCTCGCCGCCGGTGCGGTCCAGGCCGCCGGGCAGCACGGTGTGCAGCAGGTGGTCGGCCAGCCGCCCGGGGTCCTCCCGTACGGCCCCGGTCGCGCTGCGGGCGGCGGCGTGCACCCGGGCGAAGGCCCGGTCGGCGCAGTCGCCGGTGCGGTGCAGCAGCCCGTCGGTGAACAGCACCAGGCTCTCGCCCGGCCGCACCCGCAGCTCGACGCTCGGCGCCTCCCAGCAGCTGAGCATGTTCAGCGGCGCGGACAGCGACGTCTCGACGAACTCGCAGCGGTGGTCGCCGACCAGCAGCGGCGGGCAGTGCCCGGCACCTGCCAGGGTCACCCGCCGCCCCCCGGCGTCCTGCGGGGCGCACACATGGCCGAAGAGCGCGGTGGCGGAGCGGGCGGGCTCGGTGAGCCGCAGCAGCAGCTCCAGGTCGGAGAGCACCGCGACCGGGTCCTCGCCCTCCATGACCGCGTACGCCCGCAGCGAGGCGCGCAGCCGGTCGCGCGCGGCCACCGCGCCCGGCCCGGCGCCCGTCACGCCGCCCACGGCCAGCCCCAGGGCTCCCTCGGGCAGCGGCAGGGCGTCGTACCAGTCGCCGCCGCCGCGCGGCCCGCCGCGGTGCCGTACGGCCATCCGCACGCCGGGGACGCGCGGCAGCCGGGCGGGCAGCATCTCGGCGGCCAGGTCGGCGGCGGCCTGCCGGCTGCGGGCCAGGTCCAGGCCGCGGGCGATGTGCTCGGCGGCGAAGCGCAGGTACATACCGGTGAGCCGGCGCTGCCGGGCGGTGGGCTCGGCGGCCTCGTCGTAGAACCACACGACCTGGCCGAGCCGGTGCCTGCGGGCAGCGGGCGCCGGGCGCGGCTTTGGCTCGGTATAAGGCGCAGCCTCGGCAAAGGGCGCAGCCTCGGCAAAGGGTGCCGGCTCTGTATAGGGCGCGGTCTCGGCAAGAGGTGCGGGGGAGCCGTCGTCGGCTGTGGAGAAGTCGGCGACGCCTGTGGAGAAGTCGCGGAGGTTTTCGTCGGAGGGGTCGCTGAGCAGCGCGGCGGTGTCGCCCGGCCCGGAGGAAGCGGCGGGGCCGCTTGTGGAGGAGTTGGCCGGATCAGGTGCGGATACGGTGCGGTCGACGGCGAGCGCGAGGCCGTATCCGGCGCCGAGGCCGAGCTGTGCGGCCACTTCCCGCTGGCGCCCGAGTGAGCCCGGCCCGTGGCGCAGATCCGGGTGCAGGACCTCCTCGGCGCCCGGCGGCACGGACCCGAAGGCGACAGTCTCCAACGCGCCGAGGTCGGCGTGTCCGAGGCCGAGTCCGACCGTTGTGTCGGGCCCGAGCCCGTCGGCGGGCGACAGCGAGATCAGGCCGCGTCGCGCGCCGACCAGCGTGCCGCCGGCCTGCACCACTTCACGCAGCGTGTCGTCCAAGAGGGCGGTACGGGCGAGCCGTTCGGTCAGCTCGTGCAGTAGGGACAGGTCGCACACCCAGGCCGCGAGCCGGTCCTGGACACCGAGGCGGTGTTCGTACGAGGCGCGTTCCGGCTGCTCACGGGCCATGTCCTGGCCGCTTCCCGGCGCCGGTCCCGCGGGAGGCGCGGAGGCCGCGGCCGGCACCCCCGCGACGGCAGGGGGCGGTACGGCGGCGACGGCGGCCGGGGCCGCGGTCACTGCGGGCGCGCTGGGAGTATGCGCCGCGGCGGGCCGAAGTGGCTCGCTTCCGGCCACTTTTCTGACCCGGGGCGGGTTCACCTGCGGGGACTTCCGGCCAGGGACCAGCGGGTGGGGCATTCAGCGCTTTTCGTCCGCGGTGCGCGGAGCACTTGCATGATTAGCATCGCAAACCCCCATGTGTGCTGCGCCGCTATCAAGGACCCCACTTCTACACGCCCTATCGTGGGCATGTCCAGGATTGTCCGGGTACACGGAGTGGTGTCGGCCGCCTTGCGCTCCACACCTCCGACGCCCTACGTTGGCTGAAAACAACCACCCCCGTCGTATGCGCGCTGTCGACTGATCCCAGCCAACAGCGCGTCATTTTGCGGGCGATGGGTAGGAACCCGAAGTCTGGCTCAAGCGTCGTAAGTACGTAATCAGTTGACGGCCGACCCAACCCCGGGTGGCGGGGGCACGGTCCCGGAGTGAGCCACGAACGAGTGGGTCACGATCAGGGCACCACGAACAGCCAAGCGCTTTTCACGCGCTAACCTCCGCCACGTTCCACGCTCGGCTGGCGGCGTTCGCTGTGCTGCGCTGCCTCGTAAGCGGTGTGCTCGACAAGTTACGTTCTGTAATGGGCAGATCCCTGGGCGTTAACGGAAAGGAACGAGCGCTGATGCGCGAGATCCTCGGAAGGCGACGCAAGCTCTCACTACAGCGGAAGGAGCGGACCGCGTTGCTCAACGCGGCGCTCACCTACGCCGAGCAGTGGCAGTGGCGGGTCGTACCCGGTGTGGGTTACGACCGGCGCGGCAGCTGGCGCGGGGCGGGAGCGCAGCCGTGCGCCTGCGCGCGGCCCAACTGCCCGGTGCCCGGGGCGCATCCGCTCGACCCCGGACTGCTGGCGGCGACCCGCGACCCACGTATGGTGCGGTTCTGGTGGACGCACCGGCCCGACGCGCCGGTCGTCCTGGCCACCGGCGACCGGGTCTCCGCGGCGAGCCTGCCGGCCGTCGCGGGCGCACGGGCGCTGGAGACGATGGAGCGGCTGGGCGTCCGGCTCGGCCCCGTGGTCGCCACCCCGACGCGGCTGCAGATACTCGTCGCGCCCTACTCGCTCGCCGACCTCGGCGAGATCCTCGACGGCCACGACTGGGTGCCGACCTCGTTGCGCTACCACGGTGACGGCGGCTACGTCGGCCTGCCGCCGTCCAGCAGCAGCGGCGGCCAACTGCGCTGGCTGCGCCCGCCGCGGATCGACGACCGTACCGCCGTCGGCGCGCCCTGGCTGCCGCAGATCGGCACCCTGGTCGACGCGCTGGTGCGCGCCGGCCGCCTGGCGCCGGACGGCGACCGGCTGACGTACTGACAGCTCGGCCCGGCCGGCAGCCGGCCTGGCAGCTCGGCAATGTGCGGCCGGGTTTCCCGGCCCCGGGGGGATTGCGAAGCCCGCCGCCGCGGTGAAAAGAGGCTGCGGCGGGGTAGCCGCCCGTATGTGACAGGCGCGCGGGGCGGCGTATGGTCGAGGGACGGTTCGTACGGGTGAACGTACGTCGTACCGTCACTCGTTCGGGTTGCCGCCGGCCGTGTGCGACCGCGGTGGCGGCGCCGCGTGGGCGGAACGGCCCGTATGCGACCGCTATGTTCTTCGTTGCGGCGAGTCCGCTGCCGCGGACCGTACGGCGACGTCGAGGGCGAGGGGAGCGGCGGATGGCATCGCACCAGAATGCGCAGGAAACCGGCAATCGTTTGCGTCTGATCGCCGCGGCCAGTGTCGTCGCCCTGGCCTTGGCGCTGCCGCTTGCCGCGGCGACGGCGGACCAGCACGACGGCGGCCGGCACGGCCAGGCCCGGCACAGCGCGTCCCACCAGGACGACGACGGTGACCGGGGCGCCCGGGCCCCGGGCGCGGCGGACGGCGACTGAGCCGCGCGGCCTGCCCGTCACATGTGCGGACCGCAGCCGCAGCCAGCGGTCCGCCGGCCATGGTCCGCAGCCCGCTGACCTGCGCCCACACAGGGAAAACCCGGTCGCTGACGACGGGGGATGCATCAGCGACCGGGCTGAATAAACGGTAACAAGACTTCGTCCGATCGCAAATTCCCCGGGCCGCGCTGGTCCCGTAATCCCGGCAATTCCAGGGGAGTTGTGACCGGAATCACTGACCAACCGCTCAGTCTGCCCGCGAGCGGGGCCCAGATCCGGGCGATCCGGGCGTTCCGCCGCGCGTCGCGCGGGCGCTCAGCTGAGGGTGATCTGCCGGTTCATGAAGCCGCTCCTGGCCCGCCGCTCCTCCGCCGTCAGCGGCTCGGTACGGCTCAGGGTCTCCGCCAGGCGCTCACCGAAGGCCGCGGCCGGCTTCTCGACCTCGTCCGCCCCCATGCCCACCGGCAGGTCCCACACCGGGACCGTCAGCCCGTGCGCGCGGAAGGACCCCACCAGCCGGGTGCCCTCGCCGAGCGACGAGGCGCCGGCCACATGCAGCCGGGCCATCGCGTCGAGCAGCGTCTCCTCGGCGTGCGGCATCACCCAGCGCAGGTGGTTCTTCTCCGGCGTCTCGCACCAGTACGCCGCCTCGACGCCGGTGAGCCGCACGGTCGGGATCGCGGCCTGGTTGGCGCGCTCCAGCGACGCGGCGACCTCGCCGGTCGCGGTCCCGGCGTCCTCCAGCCAGAACTCGAAGCCGCTGTGGACCTCCGGGACGAAGGCCGCGTCCAGATCCAGCAGGTCCTGCAGCCGCGGGCCGTCAGGGGCCTTCCTGCGGCCCTCCACGGGGTTGCCCGGCTCGGCGGTGAGCGCCCGGACCAGGGTGTCCGCCAGGTCGCGGCTGATGTCGCCGGAGGCGGTGTCGCTCTGCAGGCCCAGCAGCACCGCGCCGGTGTCGCGGCGCAGCCCCGGCCACGCCATCGGCAGCACCGTGCCGAGGGTGACGGACGGCACGCCCTCGGGCAGCGGGTCCTTCAGGGCCAGCGCGGCGGTGGCGGCGGGCACCAGTTCGCGCAGCGCCACCCAGTCGCACTCGCCGGGCAGGCCCTCGAAGGGGCGCTTGACGAGCTCGGTGACCGCGTGCGCGGCCTCCCGGCCGTGGCAGGCCTTGTAGCGGCGGCCGGAGCCGCACGGGCAGGGCTCCCGCGCGCCGACCACCGGCACGGCCTCGCCGCCCCTCACGCTCCCGGCGGCCGGTGCGGCCCCCTTGGTCCTGGTGGCGGTCGCGCGCTTCTTGGCCATGGCTCGGTCTCTCCCGTCGCGGCGGTGTTCCGGCCGCGAGCCTAGCGCCCGGAGCGACCCGCACCCGACCACGACGGGCGGGCGTACGCGGGCGTACGCCGTACGCGCCCGGCGCCGCCCCCTCGGGGGCGGTCAGCGGCGGCCGGCCGCTGTCGGCCGCGGTCAGCCACGGTCGTCCAGCGACTCCGCGAGGTCCAGCGGAAGGTCGAGCGGGATACCGCGGGGCAGGCCGATGCCCGTACCGCCGAGGCCCACGTCGTCCCGCCGGGCGTGCCGGCCGCGGACCGGGAGCAGCGCCCAGACGGTGACCTCGCCCGGCGCGTGGTCGGCCACGCCCCAGCGCAGGGTGAGCCTGGCGACGATGCCGAGGCCGCGACCGCCGTGCGCCGTCAGCGACGGGCTGGACGGGCGTGGCCGGGTCGGGCCGCCGCCGTCGGTGACCTCGATCTTGAGCAGGCCGTCCGCGCCCACGGCCCACCCGGCCCGTATGCCGCCGTCCGGCTCCGTGGCGACACCCGCGGGCGCCGCGCTCTCGGCCCGCCTCGGGCCCGGTGTGCCGCGGCCTTCCACCTCCCGCGCCGGATCACCCAGCGGGCGGGCGTGCCGGCACGAATTGCTCAGCAGTTCGGAAAGGATCAGCACCGCGTCGTCGACCACCGTCTCCGGCACGTTCTGCGCGTACAGATCCCGGCGCATGCGCCGTCGTGCGTCCGCGACGCCTCCAGGACCATGGGGCAGGGCCATGGTCGTAGACGTCGGCACCTCCTGTGCGACCATCACCGACACCCCCGTGACCTCCTTCACCCCACGCCACGGGATGGATGCCCTCTGGGGCTGCACCGGAAACTGCCCGGCCGCGATCTCTTGACGCACTCCATACACCGCCTGAAAGCAACCGCTCGGGTGCGCCGGGCACGCCCATGCCCTTGGCAACGGCCGCCCGCGTACGCCCGGCGCCGGTGCGGGTGCGATCCTCCGCCGTATCGCTCGCAATTTGCCGCAACGTGAGAGAAGGCCCGACGTCTCTTGCCGCGTTTCACGCGGGATATTGCGGGGGCTTGCCGGTGAACCGGCGCGGTGGCGGGGCGCCGGCGAAAGACGTGGCAATGGGCGGCGGAATCGCCGGCAATAGGCGGAGCCGGAACGGGCGGGCGCCGCCGTCGGCCGGTCAGCGGCGCAGGCCCTCGATGCCGCTGAGCTGCTCGATCACCTGGCGGGGCCGGTTGGTGATGAGGGCGTCGACGCCCAGCCGGGCGCACAGTTCCACATCGGCGGGGTCGTCCACCGTCCATACATGGACCTGGTTTCCCGCCCGGTGCAAACGCGCCACGTAGCCGGGATTCGCGCGGATGATGCGCATGCCGGGACCGGCGATCCGGACGCCCGCGGGAAGCCGGCCGTCACGATGCCGCGGCAGCACGTACTGCATCAGATAGACGGTGGGCAGCGCGGGCGCGGAGAGGTGAACGCGGCGCAGGGAACGTGACGAGAAACTCATCACACGGACCTGGGACGGGGCATATTGCGGGGCCGGCGGCGTATCCGCGGCAATAGGCCAAGCCGTGGGGCTCCCTTCCGGCGCCGTGGCCGTAGGCGCGACGGGGGACGGGCCGGACCGGTCCCGCTGGTCTCGTTGGTCTCGTTGGTCTCGTTGGTCCGGCCGGTCGAGGCCGAAGTGGCGCAGCAGGTCGATGAGCCGCTCCTCCACCTGTCCGGCCCAGCGCGTCGGGTGCTTCGTCTCGATCGCCAGCTCCACGCGGCGGTCGGTGTCCACGACCAGCTCCAGCAGCCGCCGCAGGGTCAGGACCCGGCTGCGCTCGTCGAGGTCGTAGCGCTCCGGCGTCTCGGGGTCGGACTGCCGGCCCTTCCAGGAGCCGAAGTCCAGCGCCGCCAGGTCCGCCAGTTCCAGCGAGGAGACGGCCCCGCGGCCGTTGGACGTCCGGTTGACCCGCCAGTCGTGCACGCACACCAGCTCGCCGTCCGCCGTCAGCCGGATGTCGCACTCCAGGGCGTCGGCGCCGTCCTCGATGGCTTTCCGGTACGCGGCGAGCGTATGTTCTGGTACATCTTCGGAGGCACCCCGATGGGCGACGACCTGGACAGGGCGCCCCTGCGGGTACGTCTCCGGGACCGCGTGCGCATGTGTCATCGGTTCATGGTGCCACCGCCCCGGCGGAGCCCCCGCGAACCGGCCCCCTTGCGTACGCGTCGCTGACATGCACAGCTCCCGCTTACGGCGGTCCGACACGCCGTGGGAAATGCTGTGTTCGGCTAACCACCCTGTTTTGACCCGAGGAGAAACGCTGTGAGCACCGAGAACGAAGCCGGATCCGTCCCGGCTGCGGAGTCGGCGGCGACCGCGCCCGCAGGTGCGGCGCCCGACGGTGCCTCGGCCGCACAGGCCCCCGCTCCTCCGGCGGCACCGCCGGCGCCCGTCGACGACGTGGCGCGCACCGAGGTCCTGCCGACGCAGGCACCGCCGCCGGTGGGCCCGCCGTCGCCGTACGGCCCGCCGCCGGCCGCGCTCGCGCACCAGCACCAGGCTCCCGTGGGCCCGCCGCCCGGCCCGTACGACGCCCCGGCGCAGGCTTCCGCGCCCGCACCTTCACCCTCCCCCGTGCCCTCGCCCGCGTACGAGCCCCCCGCGGCGCCGGCCGCCGCGCCCGCGCCCGTACCGCCGCAGCCGCAGCAGTCCGCGCAGGACGCGCACCCGCCGGTCGTGCCGGCGCAGCCGCAGGCGTACGGGCAGCACGCGGCGTACGGCCCGGAGTACGGCTCGGAGCCGCACGAGAAGCCCCAGGAGCAGCAGCAGCTCCCGCAGCCGCAGAGCCAGCCCCAGCAGCCGCCGCAGGACCCGTACGCCGTGCCGGCCACCCCGTCGTACGCGACCGGCGGGCAGCCGCCGCAGACGCAGCCCGGTTACGGCGGCCCCGGCGGCCCCGAAGGCCCGGTGTGGGGCGCGCCCGTGCCCGTACCGCCGGACGGCGGGCGCAAGCGCCGCGGCATCGGCGGTCTGGTCGCCGCGGTGCTGGTGGCGGCGCTGGTCGCCGGCGGCGTCGGCGGCGGGATCGGCTACTGGGCGGCGGAGCACAACGACAACGACAACGCCTCGTCGTCCACCACGGTCTCCGACAGCGGCAGCCAGAAGGCCCTCAACCGCGCGCCCACGTCGGTCGCCGGCATCGCGAGCAAGGCGCTGCCGCGCGTGGTGACGATCAAGGCCAGCGGCAGCCAGGAGAGCGGCACCGGCACCGGCTTCGTCTACGACACCCAGGGCCACATCCTCACCAACAACCACGTCGTCGCCCCGGCGGCGGACGGCGGCAAGCTCACCGTCACGTTCTCCAACGGCAAGACGTACGACGCGGAGATCGTCGGCCGCGCCCAGGGCTACGACGTCGCGGTGATCAAGCTCAAGAACGCCTCGGGCGTCACCCTCTCGCCGCTGCCGCTCGGCAACTCCGACCAGGCGGCGGTCGGCGACGCGACGATCGCGATCGGCGCACCGTTCGGTCTGTCCGGCACGGTGACGACGGGCATCGTCAGCGCGGTGCACCGCCCGGTCGCCTCCAGCGACGGCCAGGGCTCGCAGGCGTCGTACATGAGCGCGATCCAGACCGACGCGTCCATCAACCCCGGCAACTCGGGCGGCCCCCTCCTCAACGCCAATGGCGCGGTCATCGGCATCAACTCCGCGATCCAGCCCGGCGGCACCAGCTCCCCCGGCAGCCAGGGCGGCAGCGTCGGCCTCGGCTTCGCCATCCCGATCAACCAGGCCAAGCGCGTCGCCGACGAGCTGATCAAGACCGGCCAGCCCGTCTACCCCGTCATCCAGGTCACCCTCGACGGCCAGTACCAGGGCGACGGCGCCAAGATCGGCCAGGACTCCAGCTCCGTCACCCCCGGCGGCCCCGGCGACAAGGCCGGCCTCAAGCCGGGCGACGTCATCACCCAGTTCGACCACACGATCATCGACAGCGACGAGACGCTGATCGGCGAGATCTGGCAGCACCAGCCCAAGGACACCGTCCCCGTCACCTACACCCGCGACGGCACGACCCACACCACCACCGTCACCCTCGGCGCCCGCACCGGCGACTCCACCCAGTAGGCTGACCCCCGCAGCGCCCCCACCCCCCGGCTCCCCTCACCCGGAGCCGACCCCGCGGGGCGCCCTGCGGGGAGGCTTGCCCGAGCGGCCGAAGGGAACGGTCTTGAAAACCGTCGTGGCAGCGATGTCACCGTGGGTTCAAATCCCACAGCCTCCGCACAGCTGACGCATCGAGCAGGCCAGAGCGGGTGCCCTCATCCTGGGGGCACCCGCTCTGTGCGTCCACCGTCCCAGCCGGGCCCGGACGCGGGTGGCCGTGCGTTGGCGGTGTCGGGGCCGGCCTTCTGGTCACCGCCCCCGCCGCATGCGCCGAGGGCGGCTCAAATGACTGCGACTATTCGGGTCCGCAAGCTGGTTCCCCCTTGGTGGTGATTGTGGCGGAGACGAGAGTGGCAGGTGCCCGTCCTTCTTCAGCTCGTCGGCGGCGTGACGGGCGGCGGAGGGGCCGAAGCGGTGGGGCGGCGGGTCTGCCATGCCTGGTAACCGCGCCAGGCGAGCTTGGGAAGTTCCCAGCAGAGCAGCCGCATGGGCCAGATCGCGAGGTAGAGGACCGTCCACCACATCAGCGTCCCGAGCGCGGCGATCGCGCCTCCGCCACCGCCGCCCGAGGAACGCCCCCGGCGCCGCCGTCGCCTTCGCGGCGTCAATGGCACCGACACCCGGAGCGGGCCCAAGCCGCCCGACAAGCGCACACTCACGGCAACCCCCGCATTCCGCGCCACTCAGGCGCTGTAGGGGCAGACCCTAGCGGAACGATGCGGGTCGAGTCGGCCGAACCGGGCAGTAGGGACGAGACGCCCTGAAGGTGCAAGCCGGTGGCGTGTGGAGGGCGGATCGGGGAGGGTCGGGGGGTATGGGAACGGTTGTGGAGAACGTGGCCATTGACTGCGCGGATGCGTATGGGCTTGCGCGGTTCTGGGGTGCCGTGGTGGGGCGGGACGTGGAGGGGGAGGCGGGGGACCGGGAGGTGCGGGTGGGGATGGCCGAAGGGCCAGCCTTGTATTTCAACCAGGTGCCGGAGGGCAAGGCCGGGAAGAACCGGCTGCATCTGTGCCTGCGGCCGGACACCTCGCGTGACGAGGAGGTCGAGCGGCTGCTCGCGCTCGGGGCGAGCTTCCTTGCCGACCGGCGCAATCCCGACGGTACGGGGTGGGCCGTGCTTGCCGACCCCGAGGGCAACGAATTCTGCGTGCTGCGCAGCCAGTCCGAGCGGGCCGCCGCGAACTGAGGTCACACCCAGCCGCGTTCGCGGGCCAGGAGGGCTGCTTGGAAGCGGTTGGACGCGCCGAGGCGCTGCATCACGGACGCCACGTGCTTGCGGTAGGTGCGGACCGCCACGCCCAGTTCGCGGGCCGCGGTCTCGTCCTTGTCGGCCGTGCACAGCGACTGGAGGATCTGGCGTTCCATCGTCGAGGCGAAGGCCGCGGACGTCGCGTCGGCGTCCTCGGAGACGGGGAGGTCGTGGGCGGTGTGCCACATGCGCTCGAAGAGCGAGACGAGGGCGGCGACCAGGCCCGGGTCGCGGGTGAGGATGGCGCCCTTGGATGTGTGGGTGGGGTCGATGGGGGTGAGGGCGGCGGTGCGGTCGCAGATGATGAGGCGTTCGAGGGGCTGGTAGGAGATCCGGACGTGCGCGCCCTTGGTGGTGAGCTCGCGGGCGTAGCTCATCGTCGTGGCGTCGTCGAGCGCGGGTGAGGCGAGCAGGGTGCGCATGTGGACGCCGCGGCGCAGGATGCGGGTGTCGAGGACTCGCGCGTGGTCGATGGTGTCCTGGCTCAGGACGCCGGTGGGGCTGGTCGTCAGGCTCTCGGTGCGGGTGAAGAAGGTCAGTTCGTCGATGACGGCCCGCACCGCCGCCATGCCCTCGATGTGCTGCACGGAGCTTTGGATGTCCGCGGGCCGGCTGCCGTCCGCCAGTGACTTCTCGTGCTCGGCGAGCAGCGAGTCGACGACGCCGCTGGTGATCGCCTCCTCCTCCAACTGTGCGCGTAATCGGTCCACTTGGCGCTCGACCAGGCCCTCGACGGCCTTCGCGGGGGAGACCGGGGCGAGCAGGCCGCCGGGCGTCTCGGTCGCCAGGCCCAGGGACGTGAGCCGGCGGTAGACGTCCTGCGGCTCGATGCCCTGCTGGGCCTCGTGGGCGAGGTGGCGGGAGACCTCCGCGTGGCCGAACCCGCCGCGGCGCAGCAGCAGTCGGTACAGGGCCTCGTCGTCCGGGTCCACTCCGAGGAACCTCAGGTCCGCTTGGGCCACCACATTCCCCTTGACCTGGTCCGGGCTTCGTGTCCCCGCGGAGGCAGGATATTGACCCGCGCGCATTCCGGGCAAGACTGCCTCCGGAATTCCGCCGGCCGACTTCAAGCGCAGTGGGTCTTCGCGCGTGCGCCAAGTCGCTCCTCAGGCCCCCGCCAAGTTGCTCTTCGCGCGTGCAGCAAGTTGCCCGCGGGCGTGCAGGAAGCTGAACGCGCATGCCCTCCAACGGCGGTTCGGGAACCGGCACAGTGGTTTGTGCAACGAGGTGGCCGCAACGACGAATTCCCGATGAAACGGAGCAGACATGTGTCGCGCAGCTCGTTCCTGTACCGGGCCCTCCCGGCAGAACCGGATCCTCCGCCTCGCCCTTGGTCCGATCGTCGGCGCGATGTCGCTGGCGTTCGTGGCCGCGGGCGCCGCGACGGCCGCCCCCGCCACTGCCGCGGACGGGCCCGACCAGAGCCCCGTCGTCATGACGGGGAACGTGAACGACTGGGGATGACCCCGTGGGGCTGACCCCAACCTGCCGCGGGGGCGCCGATGTTGTCCGCCCGCCGATGAGGGGAGTCCGCCCGTGCCCACCACGTACCGCGTACGTATCCGCAACGGCGACGACGCCGTACCCGAGACCGCTGCCGTACGGCTGGTGGCGCTGCTGCCCGGCGCCTGGTCGGCGCGGCTGCTGGACTGCTCCGAGGCGGTGACGCTGGCCCTGACGCCGCCGGGGAGTTCGTCCTCGGCCGAGGTCGAGCGAATCGTCGACACGGTGCTGGCCGACGCGGCGCTGCGCGGCTGGTTCCGCGACGGAATGGCCGACCACCACTCCGGTTAGCCGGTTCGGCCGGGCGCGCGGCGCCTTGGTCAAGTCGGCGGTACGGCCCACCGGTTGTTACCGGCGGCAAATTCCACGCCGCCGAAAAAGATCGTAAAGAGCGTCCCGGTGGCTCCGAGTGAAGTGGCGCGTTTCGTATCCCATGTTCTCCGGGCCCGCCATGTCCGCCATGGGCACGGCCGGATCGCCGGATGGCCGATGGCCCCATGGCCCGGCCCCATGGAATTACCCGACTGACTCTTCATGGCTTCATAACGACGCCTGCGACGGCAGGAATGGGGAGAACCGTGACTGAAACTCTGCTCGAGAGCAAGCCGGTCGAGGGCGACGACGCGCCTCCGCCGCTGCTGTGTACGTCCGTGGCGACCCCGTCCGACGCGTTGGACGGCTGGGTCGTCGTCGACTCCCTGGTCGACGGCATGGCGATGGGCGGCACGCGTATGACGGGCTCGGTCACCGAGGCCGAAGTGTGCGCGCTGGCCCGGGCGATGACCGTCAAGCTGGGCCTGGTGGGGCTGCCGATCGGCGGCGCGAAGGCCGGCATCGTGGCGGTGCCCGGGCACCGCGAGCGGGCGCTGCGCTCGTTCGGGCGGGCGGTGGCGCCGCTGCTGCACGGCGGCATCTACCTCGGCTGCGACCAGGGCACCACGCACGCCGACCGCGACCTGTTCTTCGCCGAGGCCGGCTACGACCTCGCGGCCAACCCGCGCGCGTCCGAACTGCCCACCGACTGGGCGAGTTTCTGGCACCCGCTGGTCGACATCACCGGCTTCGGCGTGAGCGCCGGCACCCTCACCGCGCTGGAGTACGGCGGCGCCAACACCCCGCGGCGGATCGCGATCCAGGGCTTCGGGACCGTCGGCCGCGCCGTCGCCAAGACGCTGGAGGCCCGCGGCCACCGGGTCGTCGCGGTCGCGGACGTCGCCGGGACCGTACACGATCCGGCGGGGCTGCCGGTACGCGACCTGCTCGCGATCACCGACACCGCCGGCACCATCGACCGCGCCAAGCTCCCGCCCTGCGTGACCGCGACCGCCGAGCCCGAGGCGTGGCTGGACGTCGACGCGGACGTGCTGGTGCTGGCCGCCGGCGGCGATGCCGTCCGCGCCGACAACGTCCACCGCGTACGGGCCTCGCTCGTCGTCGAGGGCGGCAACCTGTGCTGTACCCCGCAGGCCAAGGAGCGCATGCGCGCGACCGGCACGATCGTCCTGCCGGACGTCGTGGCGAACGTCGGCGGTGCGGCCGTCACCGGCTGCGTGCTCACCGGCGCGCTGCCGAAGATGCCGCACAAGGAGACCGTGGCCTGGCTCTTCGACTGGGTCGACCGGCGGGTGCGGCGCAACAGCCGCGACGTGCTGGAGATCGCCCGCGGCGGCACCGGCGACCCCGTGCCCGAGCTGCTGGCCGACCGCAGGCGGGCGGGCCGGTGACATGACCCGCCCCGGCGTTCAGGAGTCGGCGGTACGGCGCGGGTGGGGGGACCTCGACGTCCTCATCGCCCACACCAAGATGGCCAAGGTGCTGCACGACGAGCTCGACGGCACCCCCGGCGTGCGGCTGCACGTCGGCGAACCGGACGCGCACCGCCCGGAGTCGGGCGAGGCCGGCAGCTACGGCGACGGCACCTGCGGCGAGGGTACGGGCGGCGACCGTACGCGCGGCGACGGCAGCCACGGCCACGGCGCAGGCAGCGAGGGCGCCCCCGGCCCCGCCGACCCGTACCGTACGGCCGACGTCGTCGTCGGCTACCAGTTCCCGCCCGGCAGCCTCGCCGGCTACCCGCGGCTGCGCTGGCTGCACCTCACCGGTACCGGAACCGACCACCTGGCCGCCGCCGGGCTGCCCCCCGGCGTGCTCGTCACCACCTCCGCCCGGGTGCCGGTGGACGCGGTGGCCGAGTACGCCGTGGCCGGGCTGCTGCACCTGCTCAAGGCGCTGCCCGACCTCGGGCGCGGCTCCGGCGGCGCCTGGTACCGCTCCGACGCGCTGATGCTGGGCGGCAGCACGGTCGCGGTGGTCGGCGCCGGGCGGATCGGCCGGGCGGTGCTGCGCCGGCTGGCCGCGCTCGGCGCCCGTACCGTCGCCGTCACCCGGCCCGGACGGACGTGCCCCGTGCCCGGCGCGGACCGCACCGTGCCGTCCGACCGGCTCGCCGAGGTCGCCGCCACGGCCGACCACCTGGTGCTGTGCCTGCCCGGCGGGCCCGGCACCCGGCTGCTCGCCGGCGAGCGCGTGCTGGCCGCCCTGCCGCCGCACGGCACCGTCGTCAACGTCGGCCGCGCCGAGACCCTCGACACCCGTGCCCTTTACGCGGCCCTGCGCGCCGGGCGGCTGCGCGGCGCGTTCCTCGACGTGCACGACACCGAGCCGCTGCCCGCGGACGACCCCGCGTGGCACGTCCCCGGCCTGGTCGTCTCGCCGCACCGGGCCTTCGCCTTTCCCGACGAACCCGCCCAGGTGGCCCAGGCGTTCCTCGCCAACCTGCACGACCTGCGTGCCCTGCGCTCGCCGCGCGACATCACCCTCTGGCACCCGGAGCCCCGCGCCACCGCACCGACCGACGACACGGACAGCACCTCCAGGACCGGCGAAAGGACCGCGCAATGATGGCCGTTCAGCCCTACGACGTGTACCTCGGTTCGCCCGCCTTCGACCTCGTGCCCGGCGTCGAGGAAGGCGTCCGCCGGTTCACCGCCGCGCTCGACGCGGAGGCGCGGCTGCGCCCCGGCGACGTCGAGCCGGTGCTGCGCTCGGTCGAGCGCGGCCTGCAGATCCTCAGCGACACCGCGCAGGCCCGCCGCCACCGCCCCAAGCTCGCCCGACTCGACCTCGGGCGGCCGGTGTTCGTCATCGGCTTCCTGCGCACCGGCTCGACGCTGCTGCACAACCTGCTGGGCCGGCACGAGGAGTTGCACAGCCCCCTGCTGTGGGAGCTGGCCAACCCGGTCGACACCGGCATCCACCCGCAGGAGCACCGGGCGCTGCGCCGCTGGACCGAGGACTACGTCGCCGACTACTACGCCAAGGCGCCGGCGCTGCCCGGCATCCACTACATCGACGCGCACCTGCCCGACGAGTGCCACCGGCTGCTCGCCAACACCTTCCACAGCATGGTGCTGGAGATGCGCTACCGCGTCCCGTCGTACGGCTACTGGCTGCACCGGCAGAGCCTCGTCGAGCCCTACCGCTGGCACCGGCGGCAGCTCCAGACGCTGATGTGGGCGCACCGCCGCGCCGACGGCAGCGTGCCGACGCCGGTGCTCAAGTGCCCTTTCCACACCTGGTTCCTGCGCGACCTGGCGCAGGTATACCCGGAGGCCCGCTTCATCCACCTGCACCGCGACCCGGTCCAGGTCGTCGCCTCGACCGCGAGCCTGTGCCGTACGGTGCGCGGCGCCCGCAGCGGGGAGCAGGACCTCAAGGAGATCGGCGCGCTGTGGTCCGGCCGCATCACCGGGCTGTCCGGCGAACTCGCCGAGGGGCGGGACGACTTGCTCGGCGGGGCGCCGGTGCTGGACCTGCCGTACCGCAAGCTCGTGGCCGATCCGGTCGAGGCGATGCGCGAGGTGTGCTCCTTCCTGGAGCTGCCCTTCAGCGACAGCTTCCGCGCCGGCGTCGAGGACCACCTGCGCAACCACTCCCAGCGCGCACACGGCGGACACCGCTACGGGCCGGCCGAGTTCGGCCTCGACGAGGCCGCGATCCTGCGCGCCACCGCCTCCTACCGCGCCCGCTTCGGGGTCTGACCCCGGGCCGCGCCCGGGCCCGCGACCCCCGCCGACCACGCCCCCGACCCCGGCGGTCACGCCCCACCCACCCGCGAAGGAGCCGAACCCCCGTGCCTGCGAACCCGCACAGCGACGCCGCACCCGCCGACGACCACGCCATACGTGCCGCCGCACTCGTCGCCGCCCACAACCGCACCGCCGGCGCGGGGGCCCTTCCCGTCGGCATCCTCACCCCGCTCACCCCGCCCGGCGACCCGACCGCCGGTGAACTGGCCGTTCGCGGCGCCGTGTTGGGCGCCCGCTACGCCGCCGAGCACGGCATCGGGCCCGGTGTGCGGCTCGTGCTGGAGAACGACCAGCGCGGCGCCACCGAGGAGCACATGTCCCGTTCCGCCGTCGGCGGCCTGGCCAAGCTCGCCTTCGTCGACCGCGTCTCGGCGGTCGTCGGTCAGTGGCACCTGCGCACCACCCCCACCGTCGCCGCCGCGGCCGAGGAGATCGGCCTGCCGCTCTTCGTCGAGAACGGCCACAACACCGTGGCGGACGACCGGCGTTACGTCTTCCGCACGTATTTCTCCATCGCCGACCGGGCGCCGCTGATGGCCGGCTTCGTCAAGGAGCAGGGCTTCCGGCGGATCGCGCTGGTCGCCGCCGACACCGTCTTCGGGCAGATGCTCGCCGACACCCTCGCCGCCGAGCTGCGCACCACCGTGCCCGAGGCCGAGCAGTTCCGCGTCGACTTCGCGCAGGACGGCGTCACCGACCTCGACGAACAGCTCGGCGCCGTCGCGGACTTCGGGCCGGACCTGCTGCTCAACGCCGGCGTCGTGCGCACCAACTACCTCATCGTGCAGGCCGCGATCACCGCGGGACTGCTGCCGGGCGTGCCGATGATGGCGTGCTTCCCCTTCCCGATGCGCGCCGACGACTACTGGCGGCTGGCCGGCAAGGCGGGCGCCGGCGTCGTGTGGCCGGCGACCCGCTTCAGCGGCGGCTGGCCCGGGCTCACGGCGATCGGCCGCTGGTTCGTGGACACCTACCAGCGCGAGTTCGGCAGCTTCCCGCCCGACAACGCGCTGGGCGCCTTCACCGACGTCACGATCCTCGCGCAGGCCGCCGCGGCGGCGGGCGGCACCGGCCGGGCCGAACTCCACCAGGCCCTGGAGTCGGGCACGTTCGACACCTGGCGCGGCCCGGTGTCCTTCCCGTGGTCCGGCGCGCCCGCGCCGCACCACCAGCCGCCGGAGATCGTGCTCATGCACTACCGGCGCTTCGGCGACACCGTGGACGAGGCGGTCGTCGTCTGGCCGCCGCAGTCCGTGACCGGTCCCTACGAGCCGGCGGGTGAGTGAGCCATGGCGACCGCGACCGCACCCCGCACCCCCGACGCCGGCCCGCAGGGCACCGACTGGACCGTCACGCACGCCGTCCTGCGCTTCCTGCGTGCCGAGTTGGGCTGCGACCGGCTCTTCACCGTGCCCGGCGAGGCCTTCCTGCCGCTGCTCGGCCGGGCCGGCGAGGCGGGCCTGGAGCTGGTGACCGTACGGCACGAGGCCGGCGCCGGATTCGCCGCACTGGCCGACGCGCGGCTGACCGGCCGGCCCGGCGTGCTCGCCGTCAACCGCTCCCCTGGCGCCGCCAACGCCGCCATCGCCCTCGACGCGGCGCAGGCCGACCCCACGGCGCTGCTGCTCGTCGTCGGCGGCGCCGAGCGCGGCGCCGACCCCCGTACCGGCTTCCAGGCCACCGACATCGCGGCCTTCCTCGGCGGCCTCGCGCCCGTCGTGACCGTCACCGGCGCGGCCGGGCTGCCCGCGGCGCTGGAGCGCTGCCGGCGGGCGCTGCGGGCCGCGGTGCCCGGCCCTGTGGTGCTGGTCGTCCCCGAGGACGTGTGGGAGGAGCCCGCAGGGCCCGCGCCCGCGGCCGACCCGGAGCCCTGCACGGCCTCGGAGCGGCGCCGCAACGGGCAGCGGACCGCCGCCGCCGTACGCGAGGCACTGCTCGCGGCGGAGCGGCCGGTGCTGCTGGCCGGGCGGCTGCTGCGGGGCCCGGGCGGGCCCGCCGAAAGGCCCGGGGCGCTGCTCGCGCGGCTTGGCGAGGGCGCGGGGCTGCCGGTGCTGCTGGGCAACAAGCAGCAGGACCTGCTCGACAACGCCGCGCCCTGCTACGGCGGCCACCTGCACCTCGGCACCCCGCGCGCGACCCGCGAGCGGCTGGCCGGCGCGGACCTGCTCGTCGTCCTCGGCGACCGCGCCGACACCGTGCACCTGGCCGGACCGCCGCCGCCCGGCCTGCGCGTCCTCACCGTCCACCCCGAACCGGCCGGCCCCGGTGAGCCGTTGGCCGCGGACCCGGTCGCCGTGCTGGCCGAACTGGCGGGCCAGGACTGGCCGGAAGCCCCGGCCGCCCGCCGCGAGTGGCTGCGCGGCTGGCGGGCCCTGGAGACCGCGCTCGCCCAGGCGGCGCCGCAACCCCGTCCCGACGGCGTGGACTTCGCGGCCGTCGCCGCCGCGCTCGGCCGCCGGCTCCCGCCCGACGCGATCGTCACCCTCGACGCCGGGAACTTCAGCAGCTGGATCCACCGCCATGTCCCGCTCGGCGCCGGCCAGCGGCAACTCGCCCTCGCGGGCGGCTCCATGGGCTTCGGCGTGCCCGCCGCGGTCGCCGCGGCACTGCGCCACCCGGACCGTACGGTCGTCGCCGTCGTCGGGGACGGCGGGCTGCTCATGACCGGCAACGAGCTCGCCACCGGGTGCGCCGCCGGCCGGGCGCCCGTCGTGGTCGTCGCCGACAACGGCTCGTACGGCACCATCCGCGGCCACCAGGACCGCGCCTTCCCCGGCCGGGACTGCGGCACCGACCTCGTCAACCCCGACCTGGTGGGCTGGGCGCGGTCCTTCGGGCTGGCCGCCGAACGCGTCGAGGAGCCGCACCAGGTGGAGCCGGCGCTCCGCCGCGCGCTCGCCGCCCGCCGCGGCTACCTGCTGCACGTACGGACCAGCCTCCAGGCCGTCCACGCCAACTTCGACCTGCCCCGCCGAGCTTGAGGAGCCCACGGTGCCCGCCTCCGCCGCAACCACCACGCCTGAAGCCGCAGTTGCCGCGTCCGAAGCTGCCCCCGCCGCCGGGAACGCCCCCGCCGCAGCCGCACCCGACGCCGCCCCCGCCCGCCCCGCCGTCCTGGACCACGCCCCCGCCCTCGCCGCGATCGTCGGCGACCGGCACGTCCTGACCGGCCCGGGCCTGCCCGCCCGCTACACCCAGGACCTGTGGGGCAGCGACCGCGAGGGCGTCGCGAGCCTGGTCGTACGCCCCGGGTCGGCGCAGGAGGTCGCGCTGGTGCTGCGCTACTGCCATGAGCACCGGCAGCCGATGGTGGTGCAGGGCGGCATGACGGGCCTGGTATCCGGCGGGGTGCCGGGCGCCGAGGAGGTCATCGTCTCGACCGAACGCCTCACCGCCGTCGGCCCGGTGGACACCGCCGCCGCGACCGTCACGGCGCAGGCCGGCGTCACGCTGGCCGTGCTCCAGGCGGTCGCCGCCGGGCACGGCCTGGCCGTGCCGATCGACCTCGCCTCCAAGGACTCGGCGACGATCGGCGGTTGCGTCGCCACCAACGCCGGCGGCGTCAACGTCGTCGGCCACGGCATGACCCGGCAGCACGTGCGCTCGCTCCAAGTCGCCTGCACCGACGGCACGTTGCTGGACCTGTCGACGCCGCTGGTCAAGGACAACGCCGGCTACGACCTCAAGCAGCTCTTCATCGGCAGCGAGGGCACCCTCGGCGTCATCACCGAGGCCACGATCGCGCTGCGCCCGGCCGCCGCGGACCGCCTCGGCGCCTTCTGCGCGGTTGCCGACATTCCCGCGGCGCTGCGGCTGCTGGCCGCGGTACGGTCCGCGCTGCCGGGCGCGCTCACCGCCTTCGAGGTGATGTGGGCCGACGCCTACGCCGTACTGGACGGCACTGGGGTGCGGCTGCCGCTGCCGCAGGGGCACCCGCTCTACATCCTCCTGGAGTGCGAGTCGGCGCGCGCAAGCGCCGACCAGGCGGTGCTGCTGGACTGCCTGGACGGACTGTCGGAGGTCCTGCTGGACACCGCGGTCGCCACCGACGCCGCGGACCTGCGCACCTTCTGGCAGGCCCGCGAGCGCGTGCCGTCCGAAGTGCTGCGCATGCAGCCGCTGTTCGGCTTCGACGTGAGCCTCCCGGCGCAGGCGCTCAGCGACTGCCTGGACGCGATACGGGCCGAACTCACCCCCGTCTGGCCGCGGGTGAGGCTGCTGGTCTTCGGCCACCTCGGCGACGACAACGTCCACCTCGCCGTGGTCACCGGCGAGGCCACCCGCAAGCGCAAGGCCGAGGTCGAACACATCGTCTACCGGGCGGTGTCGGCGTACGGCGGGTCCATCTCGGCGGAACATGGCATCGGCTTCGAAAAGCGCGATTACCTCGACTACACGCGCTCGCCCCAGGAGATCGAGATCATGCGGGCACTGAAGCGGACCTTCGACCCGCGCGGCGTCCTGAACCGCGGACGCGTACTGACCTGGCCAGGAGATGATGCCGATGCCTGCTGACAACCCCGCCACCAGCGAGAACGGGCCCGCCGCAGCCCACCGCGGACTGACCCGCTGGCAGGCCGTGCCGCTCGCCATCGGCTCCATCGCCGGCTCCGGCATCCTCTTCCTGCCGTCCGCCACCTACGCCAAGGCGGGTGACAACAGCCTCCTCGTCTGGGGGCTTTCCATCCTGCTGTGTTTACCCATGCTGCTGATGTTCGACGACATGGTGCGCGCCAACCCCGACGGCCGCGGCATCGAGGCGTTCATCCGGATGGGACTCGGCCCGCTGTTCGGCCGGGCGGTGCCGGTGCTCTTCATCGCGCTGGTCATCGTCGGCCTGCCCTCGGGCGCCTTCGTCGCCGGCCGCTATGTGTCCCGCACCTTCCACGGCGGGCTCGCCGCCACCAGCGCCGTCGCCGCGGCCGTGCTGCTCGCCGCGCTCGCCACCAACCTCGCGGGCGTGCGCACCAGCAGCCGGCTGCAAACTGTCGTCACGTGGGGCCTGGTGGCGATGGCGACGATCCTGCTCGGCTCCGCGCTGCCCTCCGCCGGCGGCCACCTGGACACCGTCACACCCGACAGCGGGCACCTGTCCGTGGTGCTGCCCGGCATGCTGCTGGCCTTCTGGGCCTTCGCCGGCTTCGAGAACCTGACCTTCCTCAGCCGTGAATTCCGCCGCCCGGCAAAGGACTTCCTGCCGGTGAGCGCCATCGCGCTGAGCGTCTACGGGGTGTTCACCATCCTGCTGACGGTCGCCATCGCCGTCCGCATCCCGCGCGGCGACGTCGACGAGGTCACCGGGCTGCTGCAACTGGCCGCGACCATGCACCCGGAGAAGCTGGTGACGTGGGCGGTGACCGTCATCGCCTTCAGCGCGATGCTGCTCAACGCGGTCGCGTGGGTGTGGGGCGTCTCCGGCCTGGTCTCCGACGCCGCCCACAACGGCATGCTGCCGTCCCGCTTCGCCGCCCCCGACGGCGCCCGCGGTGTCTCCCGCGGCACCGCGGCCCTGCTGGTCGCCCTTTTCGCCGTGACCTTCACCGTGCTGGTGCTCTTCCCCGGCCTCGTCGTGGACGCGACGGCGACCGCGAGCGCCATCTTCATGATCCTCTACGTGCTCGCGATCGTCTCGTACGCGCGCGTGCGCGGCCTGACCGTCCGGTCGGCGCTGAACATGGTGCTGCTGGTCGTCATGGCCGTGAGCCTCGTCCAGGCGCGCTGGCAGTCGCTCTACGGCGTCGTGGTGCTGCTGCTGGCGCTCGGCGTGCAGTTCGGGCAGCGGCGGTTCGGCGCGCGGGCCGGGGCGGCCGGCGGCCCGGCGGGCGAGGCACCGCAGCCCGTGCCCTCCGCCGCGGAAAGGGAGTCCTCGACATGAGCACCGCCATGAGCGCCACCAGCACCGCCACGAGCGCCGCGACCACCGCCACGGGCGCCACCAGCGCCATGAGCACCGCCGCACCCGCGGCGCCGGCCGCCGAGTCCGTCTTCGTCCGCATCCCGGCCGCCGCCGCGCGGCACGGGGCGATCAACCTCGCCCAGGGCGTCTTCGACCACGGCCCCGCGCCCGCCCTCCTCGACGCGCTCGGCTCGCTCGGCGGCGGCCCCGAGCACCAGTATTCGCCCAGCTCCGGCCACCCGGCGCTGCGGGCCGCGCTCGCCGCCCACACCACGCGGTGGGCGGGCGTCGCATGCGACCCGGACACCGAGGTCACCGTGACCGCGGGCGCGACCGAGGCCCTCTACTGCACCCTCTTCGCGCTGCTCGGCCCCGGCGACGAGGCGATCCTGGTCGAGCCCGCGTACGAGAGCTACGCCCCGGTCGTCGCCGCGACCGGCGCCACCGTGCGCCGGGTGCGCCCGCCGGGGCCGCGCGCCGGCATCGAACCGGCGCTGCTCGCGGCGGCCGTGACCCCGGCGACCCGGGTCATCGTCGTCAACTCGCCCTGGAACCCGCTCGGCCGGTCCTTCGACCCGGCCGAATGGCAGGCGGTCGCCGACCTCGCCGCACGGCACGGCCTCACCGTCGTCTCCGACGAGACCTACGAGCACCTCACCCTCGACGGCACCCCGCACCCGGGCGTGCTGTCACTGGTCGAGGACCCGGAGCGGCGGGTGAAGGTCTCCTCGATCTCCAAGACGCTGGCCGCGACCGGCTGGCGGGTCGGCTGGGCGGTCGCCGGGCCCGAACTGACCCGCCGCATCAGGGCCGTTCACCAGTTCCTGACCTTCTGCCCCGCCACACCGCTGCAACTGGCCGCCGCGCACGTGCTGGACTCGCCCGGCTTCCCGGAACTGGTCGCGGCCCGGTCCGCCGAACTGGCCCGCGTCGTCGGCGACTTCTGCCGGCGCCTGACGGCCGCCGGGCTGCCCGCGCCGGTGCCCGAGAGCGGCTTCTACGTCGTCTGCGACGTCGGCGAGGACGCCGAGGCGTGGTGCGAACGGGCCATCACCGAGGGCGGCGTCGCCGCGCTGCCGCTCACCGCCTTCTACGCCGGACCCGGCGGCGACGCCCGCACACGGGTGCGCTTCGCCCTGTGCAAGCGCGAGGACACCCTGCGCGAGGCGGCGGCGCGCCTGGAGCGCCACCTGGCCCGTACGGGCCGGCGACCGGCGAACTGACCGCACCGGACGACGTGTCGAGGAGATGGAGATGCCATGAGCGCAGCCAGCAGCACCGCGGGCCCGGTCGGCCGGGTCGTCATCGTCACCGGCGGCTTCGGCAGGCTCGGCGCCGCCATCGGTGAGCGGGCCGAGCGGGACGGCATGACCGTCGTCCGCACCGGCCGCACCCCCCGCCCCGGCGGCGTCGTCCACGACGTCCGCGACCCCAAGTCCTGGACGGCGCTCGTCGACGAGGTCATACGGTGCCACGGCCGGGTCGACGCCCTCGTCAACGCCGCCGGCCACCTCGGCGGCGTACCGCAGGACGTGCTGACCGCCACGCCCGAGCAGTGGCACGACCTGCTGGACACCCACGTCGTCGGGGCCTGGCTGGGCTGCGCCGAGATCGTGCGGCGCCGGCCCGCGCACCCGGTCTCGCTGGTCAACGTCAGCTCCACGGCAGGGCAGTTGGCGACGCCCGGGATGGTCGCGTACGGGGCGATGAAGGCGGCGGTCGAGCACCTGACGCGGTCCGTCGCGCTCCACTGCGCCCGGGCCGGGCTGCCGGTGCGCTGCAACGCGGTCGCGCCCGCGCTCGTCGACGGCGGGCTGCGGGACGACGTCCTGGCCACCATCGGGCCCGACCCCGAACAGGCGCTCGCCGCCTACCTGTCGCGGGTGCCGCTCGGCCGGCTGGTCGGCCCCGGCGAGGTCGCCGACACCGCCTACCAGCTCATCGCCGCCGGCGGCCCCTCGCTCACCGGCCAGGTCGTCACCGTCGGCGGCGGCCTCGGCCTGGCGTGACCCCCAGGTCCTGGGCCCGGCACAACACCCCCCACCCGTAGGCCCGTTCGCCGCTCGGACGCTCTCCGTACCGCCGTCACCCACCCGACACGCACGAGGAGAAAGCCGTGGAATACGCCAACGACGTCTGCGAACTGATCGGCAACACCCCGCTGGTGCGGCTCGGCCCGGTCGCCGCCGGGCTGAGCCCGCTGGTGCTGGCCAAGGTCGAGTTCTTCAACCCCGGCGGCAGCTCCAAGGACCGCATCGCCCGGCGGATGATCGACGCCGCCGAGCAGGCCGGGCTGCTGATGCCCGGCGGCACGATCGTCGAGCCGACGTCCGGCAACACCGGCGTGGGCCTCGCGATCGTCGCCCAACAGCGCGGCTACCGCTGCGTGTTCGTCTGTCCGGACAAGGTGAGCGAGAGCAAGCGCGACACGCTGCGGGCGTACGGGGCCGACGTCGTGGTCTGTCCCACGGCGGTGCCGGCCGACCACCCCGACTCCTATTACAGCGTCTCCGACCGGCTGGCCCGGCAGATCCCCGGCGCGTGGAAGCCCGACCAGTACGCCAACCCCGAGAACCCGGCGAGCCATTACGCCACGACCGGGCCGGAGATCTGGCGGCAGACGCAGGGCCGGGTCACGCACTTCGTCGCCGGGATCGGCACGGGCGGGACGATCACCGGGACCGGGCGGTACCTGAAGGAGGTGTCCGGCGGGCGGGTGCGGATCGTCGGCGCCGACCCCGACGGCTCGGTCTACTCCGGCGGAACGGGCCGCCCGTACCTGGTCGAGGGCGTCGGCGAGGACCTGTGGCCGGCGGCGTACGACCCGGGGATCTGCGACGAGATCGTCAAGGTGAGCGACGCCGAGGCCTTCCATCTCACCCGCCGGCTCGCCCGCGAGGAGGGGCTGCTGGTGGGCGGCTCGTGCGGGCTTGCGGTCGCCGCGGCACTGCGGGTGGCCCGCACGTGCGGCCCGGACGACGTGGTCGTGGTGCTGCTGCCGGACGGCGGGCGCGGCTACCTGGGCAAGATCTTCAACGACACGTGGATGGCCTCGCACGGCTTCCTGACCGCCCCCGCGGACGGCACCGACCCGCTGCGCGCGGTCACCATGCGCGAGGTGCTGCGCGGCAAGGGCAGCTCGCTCCCGCAGATGGTGCACATCCACCCCGGCCAGTCGCTCGCGGAGGCGGCCGAGGTGCTGCGCCGCTACGGCGTCTCGCAGATGCCGGTCGTCAACGCCGAACCGCCGGTGACGGCGGGCGAGGTGGTCGGCTCGATCACCGAACGCGCCCTGCTGGAGGCGATGTTCTCCCCGTCGACCGACCCGGCCGACCCGGTGGCCGCGCACATGTCGCCGCCGCTCGCCTGCGTGGGCGCGGGCGCGACGCTGCCCGACGCGATCGCCGCGCTCGGCACGGCGGACGGCGTGATGGTCCTCGACGAGGGCAAGCCGGTGGGCGTCGTGACCCGCCACGACCTGCTGGGCCACCTGTGCGCCACCCGGCACGAGCCGGCACCCGAGCCGGCACCCGAGGCGGCCTCCCGCCTGGAGCGGGTGGGCTGATCGCCGCCTCCGTCTCGCAGCCCGGCACCGAGCTGGGCGACCCCGGCCCCGTCCCCCACCGGGGCTGGAACGGCCTGGCCTGACGTACGGCAGCCTGACGTACGGCAGCCGTCGGGCGCCCGGCCCCGCGGGGTTCAGGCGCCCGACGCGCCGTCCTGCGGGGTCGCGAGCCACCGGGCGATCGTGGACATCGTCGCGGGGCCGTAGTCGGCGTTGACGTCCGCGGCGAGGTCGGCGACGGATATCGCGGCCAGGGCGGCGCGCCAGGCGGCGTCCGCCGCGGACATCGCGCGGGTGATCGCGCACGGGCGGGTGCACGCCTCGGGTGGGGCGGCGAGCGGGCCGCGCTGCCGGATCTCGGTGCAGACGAAGGCGGGCGTCGCGCCGTCCACGGCCGTCACGACGTCGAGGACGGAGATGCGCGCGGGCGCCCGGGTCAGGACGTAGCCGCCCGCCTTGCCCTGCACCGACTGGACCAGGCCGGCCCGGGAGAGCGCCTGGAGCTGCTTGGCCAGATAGCTCGCGGAGACGTCGTGCAGCTCGGCCAGCCGCGCCGCCGGTACGGGCTCGGTCGCGGTGGTCAGGACGACGCAGCAGTGCAGGGCCCACTCGACCCCGCCGGACAGTTTCACGGATCCGTCCCTCCCGCCGGCCGGCCCCCATTGACTCGGACAAAGACTATCCGACTATTATCCCGGATAAGAACTGTCCGAGTATGCGCCACGAGTGGCGGGGCCCGCGCGGCCCCGGAAAGGTGTCAGCCATGAAGTTCACCGTGATCGGCGGAACCGGCCGGATCGGCTCGCAGGTGGTGGCCAAGCTGCGGGCCGCCGGGCACGAGGCCGTCCCCGCCGCGCCGTCCACCGGCGTCGACATGCTGTCCGGCGCGGGCCTGGCCGGCGCCCTCGAAGGCGCCGACACCGTGGTCAACCTCGCGAACTCGCCGACCTTCGACGCGGCCTCGCTCGACTTCTTCCGCACCTCGATGGGCAATCTGCTCGCCGCGGGCGAGCGCGCCGGTGTCGGCCACCAGGTCGTGCTGTCCATCGTCGGCGTGGACCAGGTCCCCGCGCTGGACTACTACCGGGCCAAGACCCTCCAGGAGGAGCTGCTGCAGCAGGGCCCGACGCCGTACTCGATCGTCCGCGCCACGCAGTTCTTCGAGTTCATGGGCGACGTGCTGTCGTGGACCGCGGACGACAAGGCCGTACGGCTGCCGGCCACCCGCCTGCAGCCCATCGCGGCGGCCGACGTCGTCGACGGGGTCGTCGAGGTCGCCACCGGCGCGCCGCTGCGCGGCATCCGCAACATCGCCGGGCCCGACGTCTTCGCGCTCGACGAGCTCGGCAGGATCACCCTGGAGGCCGAGGGCGACGGCCGTACCGTCGTCACCGACGACTCCGCCGGGATGTTCGCGGCGGCCGGCGGCGATGTGCTCATCGCCGGGCCCGACGCGCACCTCGCGCCGACGCACTACCGCGACTGGCTTCGCGCGCAAACCCGCTGAGCTGCGGCTTCTCCCAGGAGCGGATGTGGCGCGTACGACCCCGCGCGGAGGTTTGCGGGAAGATCGTCACGCGTGGGAGGGAAAAGGATCAGTCGCGCGCTTTGGCCCGGCCGGACCGGGCAAGTCTGGATTCGGCGACGCCGTGAGAGGAAAAGGCGGAGCGGTCGGCCGGCCGCTCCACCGCCTGGCAACAGGGCCTGGCAGCAGGTCCGACGCGCGATTCCCGTTGCGCGCATTTCCGTTTCCTGGGAGGGAACACCATGGCAAGCATCCGCAACCTCCGCGTCCTGGCCGCCGTGGCCGCACTGCCCGTCGCGGCGGTGCTGTTCGCCGGCACCGCCGCGGCGGATGACGGCGCTTTCGCGGGTGGCAACTCGGACGCGACGGTCGTCAGCAACTCCGGTGGCAACGTCCTCGGCGGCAACCTCGGGAACGTGACGACGACGCAGCAGGCCGCGACCGGCGCGGGCGCGTCCAACCAGAACAACACCGCGAGCGTGACCGGCTCGGGCTTCACGGTCATCGGCCAGAACACGGCGAACGGCAACGTCTTCCCGTTCTTCTGGTGAGCCCTCTGCTGTGAGCTTTCGGCCGTGAACCCCCGGGCTGGGCGCGCGACGGTATCCCCGTGCCGTCGCGCGCCCGTACGTTCCTGGAGGTGTGTGTCAGGGAGGCGTTGTCCACAGCCTGTGGACAACGCCTCGCGGCGTGTCTGCGTGCTCTGGAGCCGAACCCCGCGTTGACTCGCCGGATGACCGAGAGAAGTGGTTTTGTCCGTTATGTACGCCACCTGCTGGTGGGCACCCTGACGATGACCTGCCTGCTCCTCCCCGTGATGAGCGCCGCCGCCGCGCCGGCCGCCCCCGGAGCGAACCGCGGCGACACCGCTCCCCGTATTTTCCAGGGCCGCGGCTTTGACACCTGCCAGGCCCCCGACCTGGCGACGATGCGCGCCTGGCGGGCCTCGTCGGCCTACCGCGCCGCCGGGATCTACTTCGGCGGACGCGCCCGCGCCTGCAAGAGCCAGGCCCACCTCACCCCCGACTGGGTCCGGCAGACCACGGCCGCCGGCTGGAGCCTGCTGCCCATCTACGTCGGCTCGCAGAGCCCCTGCGTCAACGGCACCAACAAGAACCCCTTCCGCATCGACCCGGCCACGGCCGCGACGCAGGGCGGCACCGAGGGCGCGGACGCGGTCACCGCCGCCAGGGCCCTCGGCCTGGGCAAGGGCAGCGCCCTCTACCTCGACATGGAGGCGTACGACATCCGCGACGCGGACTGCGCCGCCGCGACGCTCACCTTCCTGCGCGGCTGGGACCGCCAGGTGCAGGCCGCCGGCTACCTCGCCGGCTTCTACAGCAGCGCCGACTCCGGCATCAAGCACATCGAGACCGCCCGCAAGGCCGGCGCCACCGACCTGCCGGACGCCGTCTGGTACGCCCGCTGGGGCGTCAGCGCCACGCTCACCGCCGAGCCGGCGCTCGCCAAGGACGCCTGGGCCTCGCACGCCCGCATCCACCAGTACACCGGCAGCGTCACCGAGTCCTACGGCGGCAAGAAGCTCACCATCGACCGCGACCTCGTCGACGCGCCGGTGGCCGTGGTGGGCTGAGCCGCACGGCGGCCCACCAGGGTCGTCAGGGGGAGCCCCTGCGGGAACCGGGCCCGCGGCTCCCCCCTCGGAAGGTGGGGAAAGCCCCCGTCCTACGACCTGAGGGTGATCCCCGGTCGGCACCTGCGGCCGATCCGCCGGGGGTGCCCCGGCGCCTAGCGTGGAGCCATGACCACGCCTGTGTGCACCCGCGCCGGCACGACGCAGTTCACGGCCTACGTCCGGACCAAGGGCCCGACGCTGCTGCGCACCGCGCGCTCCCTGACCCCGAACGCCGCCGACGCCGAGGACCTGCTCCAGACCGCGCTGACCAAGACGTATCTCGCCTGGGACCGCATCGACGACCACCGCGCCCTCGACGGCTATGTGCGCCGCACCCTGGTGAACACCAGGACGTCGCAGTGGCGCAAGCGCAAGGTGGACGAGTTCAGCACCGACGAACTGCCCGAGCCCGCCGGCGCCGCCACCCCCGACCTCACCGAGCAGCAGGCCCAGCGGGACGCGCTGCTGCGCGCGATAGCCCGGCTGCCCCCGCGCCAGCGGGCCATGGTGGTGCTGCGCTACTACGAGGACATGAGCGAGGCGCAGACCGCCGAGGCGATGGGCGTGTCGATCGGCACCGTCAAGAGCGCGGTCTCCCGCGCCCTGGGCAAGCTGCGCGACGACCCCGAGCTGGAGCTGTGCGTGGCCTGAGCGCCGAGGGGGCGAGGGGGATCGGAGGGGATCGGAGGGGGATCGGAGCGGAGACCGGAGGGGGGATCCGGCGGGGAGATCCGGGGGGAGCGGGCGGTGCCGCTCGCGCGGGGTAGTGACATACCGCCTGGTATGCCAGCACAATGCCGGGAACCGACCGCCGACCCCGTGCCGTCCACCGGAGGCCCCGCCGTGCTGAGCACCATGCAGGACGTACCGCTGACCGTGACCCGCATCCTCGCGCACGGGACGGTGGTGCACGGCAGGTCCACCGTCACCACCTGGACCGGCGAGGGGGCACCGCAGCGGCGTACGTTCCGCGAGACCGGGGAGCGCGCGGTGCAGCTCGCCAACGCCCTGCGCGACGAGCTCGGCGTGTCCGAGGGCGACCGGGTCGCGACCCTCATGTGGAACAACGCCGAGCACCTGGAGGCGTATCTCGCGATCCCCTCCATGGGCGCGATCCTGCACACCCTGAACCTGCGGCTGCCCGCCGACCAGCTGGTCTGGATCGTGGGCCACGCCGCCGACCGCGTCCTGCTCGTCAACGGCACGCTGCTGCCGCTGCTCGCCCCGCTGCTGCCCCGCATGGAACCGCTGGAGCACATCGTCGTCGTCGGGCCCGGCGACCGCGCCCTCCTGGACGGCTCCGCGCCCGCCGTGCACGACTACGAGGAGCTGCTGGCCGGCCGCCCCACCAGCTACGCCTGGCCCGAGCTGGACGAGCGCACCGCCGCGGCCATGTGCTACACTTCCGGCACCACCGGCGAGCCCAAGGGCGTGGTCTACTCCCACCGGTCGATCTACCTGCACTCGATGCAGGTCGGCAGCGCCGAGTCGATGGGCCTGACCGACCACGACACGACGCTGCCGGTCGTGCCGATGTTCCACGTCAACGCGTGGGGGCTGCCGCACGCGGCCTTCATGAGCGGGGTCAACCTGCTGATGCCCGACCGCTTCCTGCAGCCCGGCCCGCTCGCCGAGATGATCGAGAGCGAGCGCCCCACGCACGCCGCCGCCGTGCCCACCATCTGGCAGGGCCTGCTCGCCGAGCTCACCGCCAAGCCGCGCGACATCGGCTCCCTCACCCGGGTGACCATCGGCGGCTCCGCGTGCCCGCCCGCGCTGATGCAAGCCTTCGAGGAGCAGCTGGGCGTACAGGTCTGCCACGCCTGGGGCATGACGGAGACCTCGCCGCTCGGCACGGTCGCGCTGCCGCCCGGGCACGCGCGGGGCGCGGAGGAGGAGTGGGCGTACCGCGTCACGCAGGGCCGCTTCCCCGCGTCAGTCGAGGCCCGGCTCGTCGGCCCGGACGGCGCGATCATGCCCTGGGACAACGCCTCGGCCGGCGAGCTGGAGGTACGCGGCCCCTGGATCGCCGGGGCGTACTTCGGCGGCGCCGGCGCGGAGCCGCTGCGCCCCGAGGACAAGTTCAGCCCGGACGGCTGGCTGCGTACGGGTGACGTCGGCGTCATCTCGCCGGACGGCTTCCTGACCCTCACCGACCGGGCCAAGGACGTCATCAAGTCCGGCGGTGAGTGGATCTCCTCGGTCGAGCTGGAGAACGCGCTGATGGCCCACCCCGACGTCACCGAGGCCGCGGTGGTGGCGGTCCCCGACGAGCGGTGGGGCGAGCGCCCGCTGGCCGCGGTCGTCCTCGCGGACGGCACGGCGACCGGCTACGAGGAGCTGCGCGCCTTCCTCGCCGAGCGCGTCGCGCACTGGCAGCTGCCGGAGCGCTGGACGCGGATCGCGGCGGTGCCGAAGACGAGCGTGGGCAAGTTCGACAAGAAGGTGCTCCGCAGGTCGTACGCCGAAGGTGAGCTGGACGTGACCCGGTTGTAGGGCCCGGGGCGTACGGGCAGGGCGTGCGGTCGTACGGGCGGGGCGTGCGGTCGTACGGGCCCGGGCCCGGGCCCGGGCTCGCGCCGGGCAGGGACGGCAGCGTGCCCGGCCCGGGCAATCGCGCCCGGGCGCCGCGGTGGCCCCCCGCTACACCGGGTCCGGGAGGTCCGTGATGTACGGGCGCAGGAAGGCGCTGATCTCCTCCTCGATCGCCGTCAGCTCCCGCTCGTACTCGTACAGCCGGTTGCGGGTCGCGAGCTTGCCCTGCTCGTCCTGCCGGTTGCCCTCGACATTGCGCCGGACGCCGCCGATCAGCTCCTCCAGGCGGGCGGTCAGCGACGCCGAGACGCCGCGCCACACCTCGCGCAGCTCCTGCGTACGACTGCCGGCGTACTCGCGCGCCGAGGTGTCCGCCGAGCCGCGCAGCTGCTCCGCGAACGCCTCCGCCGCCCGCCCGCGCAGCTTGCCGCCCGACAGCACGACCGACACCGCCGCCATGACCGGCCCGAGCGCCGCGCCGATCGCCACCGCGACCCCGAGCGGCGGCACCGTGACGCCCAGCGCCAGCAGCCCGGCCGCGCTCGCCGCCGACAGCCCGCCGCCGGCCGCCGCGCCCGCGCCGGCCCCCGCGAGCAGCACCGATCCGGGCCGCAGCCGCATCGGCACGCCCTCCAGCACCCCGCGCGCGCCGGTCTGCACGCCGATCGCCGAGGCGAGCATCTGGAGCAGATGGCCGCGCACACCCCCACCCGGCAGCCCGGTCAGCTCGCCGTGCAGCGCGTCGAAGGCGGCCTCGTGCTCGCGCAGCAGCGGGTCCAGCCGGCTCACCAGCTTTTCCTGCCGCTCGGCGATCAGCGGCTCTATCGTCTCGGCGCAGAAGATCTGCATGCGCCGCTGGAGCACACTGCGGTAGCCGTCGAAGACCTTGCGGACCATCGTCTCGCGGCCCTCCGCCGTCAGCCGCTGGCCGAGGGCGTCCAGCCACGGGCTGTGCTCGGCGTTCCAGTCCGGGACCTGCTTGCTCAGCTCCACCAGGTGCTCGGCGAGCTTGCCCTGGATGCGGTGCTCGACGTCCACGAGCCATTCGTCGATCGAGTCGCGGATCTGCGCCATGTTGCGCTGCAACCGCTCCTGCGTGCTGCGGCTCTGCTCCAGCATCGCCCGCAGCTGCTCCGTCGACCGGTCCAGGATGATGTTCTCGCTGTGCAGCCGGCCGCGCAGCCCGACCGCGTTGTAGCGCAGGTACTCCGCGAGCCGCAGCAGCTTGACGCGGGCCGCGTCCCGTACGCAGAAGAGCTCCAGGGCCCGCTCGAACCCGCCGATCGCGGAGCTGCGTTCGAGCTCGGCGTCGGCGGTCAGCCGGGAGCGCAGTGCGTCCCGCGCGCTGACGAAGAAGACGTTGGAGGCCGAGAAGCCGCCGTAGGACGCGCCGACCTGGGCGACCGTGCTGCGGCAGCGGCTCATGACGTCGTTCTGCTCGTCCTCGGCGATGTGGTCGAACTTGTTGACGACGAAGAAGACGTCCCGGTGGCCGAGTTGGAGGACGTGCGCGAGGTATTTCTCCGTCTCGTGCGTGCTGAAGGGGTGGCCGGCGTTGGTGACGAAGACCACCGCGTCGACCTGCTCCAGCATGCCGAGCGTGACCAGTTCGCGGTCGGGGCTCTCGTTGACGCCCGCGGAGTCGACGATCTCGACGGAGTTGCGGAGGAGTTCGAGCTGCTGCGAGACGACGGCGAGCGCGAAGGAGGGGTCGCGCGGCTTGCCCATCGCGTCGAACTGGAGCGTCACCTCGTTGCGGAACTCCTCGACGCCGACGACCGTCGAGCCGCCGCGCCGGTCCGCCGTCCGGTACAGCTCGGCCTGCTCGATCTCGCCCCAGCGCAGCACGGTGGTGAAGGCGGTCGCCGGATTCGCCTTCGCGGGCAGCAGGTTCTTGCCGAGCATGGCGTTGATGAGGGTGCTCTTGCCGCTGCTGAACTCGCCGAGCACCATGATCCTGAACGTCTCGCGCTCCAGCGCGCTGCCGGTGCGGGCGAGTTGCTGCAACCGCACGTCGCCCTCGGCGCCGCCGGTGAGCCGGGCGGACTCCTCGGCGACGCGGCGGATCTTGAGGTAGATGTCGCGGAGTTCGCCGATGCGGGTGTTCCAGCCGTCGAAGCCGGCCGCTGCCGCGGGGGCGGTCGCGGGGGGTGCCGCGGAGTCCGCGGGCGCACCGCCGGGCGGGTACGGCGGCGGGGCGCCGACCGCGTCCGGGCTGCCGGCCGTTGGGCCGGGGGGTGTCGTGGTGCCGCTCGGGCCGGGGGCTGCCGGGCTGGCGCCGGCCGAGTTGGCGCCCGCCGGGCCGGGGGCTGTTGCGGTGCCGCTCGGGCCCGGGGCTGGCGGGGTGTCCCAGGGGCCCTGCGGCGTCGGGTCGTTCGCGTTGTCGTTCATCAGACCTCTTCCCGTGCCGCGAGCCGCGCCGCGACCGTGTCGCCCAGGGACGTCGCCTCCGCCAGCAGCGCGTGCCAGTGCCGGGCGGAGTCCGGGCGGGCGGCCAGGGCCGCGCTGTGGAGATGCCACCACTGCTCGTCGCGCTCCTGTGCGCGGGCGAGGAGTTGGGCGTGGAGTTGGTCGAGCCGGTCCTCGACCCTGGCCAGGTGCCCGGCGAAGGCCGCCGCGACGGTACGTTCCAGAGCGTCGGCCGTACGGTCCAGGCGCCGCTCCTGCGCGCGTTCGACCAGGTCGGCGAGCAGCGCGTCCGCCGCCGCGCCCACCGCGCGGGCCAGCACCTCGGGCGCGAGCGGCGCGAGGACGCTCTCGACGGCCTGCCCCAGCACCTCGGGCACCCAGGAGGCATCCCAACCGCCGTCGTCCGCACCGCCGTTCACGGCGTACGGTGCCGCGACGGGGACGGCCGCGGCGGCCGGATCCCCGCCCGCCGGGGCGGGCACCGGGTCCGTACCGGGGCGGGTACGGGACAGCGCCGCGCGCAGCCACCGCGTGTCGTCGGTGAAGGCCGCGGTGATCTCGCCGGCGACCCACTCCTGGAACTCCCGTACGGCGACGTCCGTCTGCGGCAGGATCCGCAGCCGTACGAAGGCCGGGGTGTCGGGCGCCTGCGCCAACTCGGCGGCCAGCGCCGCCACGCACGCGGCCCTGCGCCGCCCCGCCTCGGCGCCGACCCGGGCCAGCAGCCCGGCCCTGCGCCGGTCCAGCGCGGCGGCCAGGCCCACCCACTCGTACGCCGCGCTCTCCCGCGCCGCGTGCCACACCTCCAACGCCCGGGCCCGCAGCGGGTCGTCCGCCCGCCCGGCGTCGGCGACCGCCCGCCGGGCCGCGTCCGCGACCAGCGCGCAGGCCGCGCCGAGCAGCAGCAACCGCCGCTCGCCGCGGTGCGAGAGCCGCAGCCGCGCGCCGGTCAGCGTGACCAGCGCGCCCCGCAGTTGCGCGAGCCGCTCCCCGGACACCGGCACTCCCGGCCCGGCCAGCACCAACGCCTCGGGCGCGAGCGTGCGTACCCGCTGCCGTACCCGGCGCATGACCTCGCCGACTTCACCGCCCTCGCTGTCCTCGCCGTTCGCACCGCCTTCGTCCCCGCTGGCCACGGCCGCCGCCGGCTCGGGCCCGTCCGCCAGCCGATCCAGCGCCGTGACGACCACGAGCAGCGGAGGGCAGTGCGGTTCACCGGCGAGCGCGCGGACGGCGGCCTGCTCGGTGCTGGTGAGGGCGCGTTCCGCCTGGATGACGACGACGAGGGCGTCGCAGTCGGCGACGAGGCGGGCGGAAGTGGCGTGCGGGGCGGTGAGGTTGGTGGCGGTGGGGGGTGAACCGGCGGCGGCGGGTGGGGGGTTGTGCGGTCGGTCGGAGGTGGGCGCTACGCCCTGCGAACCGGACTCCGGGGCAAGGGCGTTCGGGCCGGTCGGGGCCGAAGTTCCGCTGGGCGGAGCTGCGTTTGCCGCCGGGGCTGCCGAAGTGCTGCTGGGCGGAGTTGCGTTCAGAGCGCTGGGGTTCGAAGTACGTTGCGCCGACGCGAGGTTCACGGACTGCGGCTCGGCGTAGGCGTGTTGGCGCCCAGGGTCCGAACCGCCGGGCGCCGCACCGGACATGGAGTCGAGCGAGTCGGCCACCCACACGTCCCAGCCCTGCGTGTCGACGAGTTCGAGCCCCGCCTCCGCCAACCACCCGTCGCCGGCGTCCGCTTGGACCGTCACCACGCGGTACCCGTCGTCCGGCGCGCCCTGGGCGGTGTACGGGCGGACGAGGGTCGGCGGGTCGTCGGAAGGGCGGACCGAGACCGGTAAGAGGGCGGCACCCGCGAGGGAGTTGACGAGCAGCGACTTGCCCGTGTTCGTACCGCCCACGAAGCAGACCCGGGCCACCGGCGAGCGGGCGCGGCGCAGCGACTGGCGGATCAGGGTGGAGAAGAGGTCCGCGCCGGCGCGGTCGGCGAGCAGGGCGACCCGCTCCGCCAACTCCCGTGCGTCCTCGCCGTCTCCCGTGTCCGCCGCGTCCACCGCGTGCCCCCGTCTGCTGTGTGCCGTGCCGGCACACCATCATGGCGACCGGCGCGCGATTTGACCGGGGTTTTCAGCAACCGACCGCAAATAAAGGCCCGTTGGCCGGGGCGCGGCCCGGTGGCGTCCGGGCCGGACAGCGCTCCCCCCGGGGGGAAGCGCCGCTCAGCCCCGGGGCAGCACCCCGCACAGCGCCTCCAGGGCGGCGCCGAACGCGTGGTCCGGCGGGGCCACGTAGCCCACGACCAGGCCGTCGCCCGGCGTGCCGGAGGAAGGGGCCTGCGGGTGGCGGTACGAGGCGAGGGCGCTGAGGGCGACGCCCCGGGAGTCCGCCGCCTGCGCCACCGCCGGCTCAGGCCCGGTCGCCGGAGCTCCACTCCGGACATGTCGGCCTGGCGCCGGCCGAGCGCCGAGCGCGGACCGTACCACAGGCTCTGGCCGCGGGGACTTTGGCGCGGACGTCGCTGGTCTTGCGTCAGCCGCAGGCTCGGGCCCCCGCGGGGTGGAGCGTCCGCCGGGTCGCCGACCAGGCAGTCGGTCGCGGGCCGTACCGCGCACTCCGGTCGCCGGGATTCCGAAGTGTACCTTGCCGGGCACGCGTCGGCCGTGCGTCGCCCACGGGCTCCGGTCGCCGGGCTTCGGTGCGGGCGTTGCCGGGCGCGCGCCGGCCGTGTGTCGGCCACGAGCTCTGGTCGCCGGGCTTCGGTGCGGGCGTTGCCGGGCGCGCGCCTGCCGAGCGTGGGCCGCGGATCCTGGTCGCCGGAATCCTCCAGTGCGGGCGTGTCGGCGGGGCGCCGGCGGGGCGTCGGCCGCGGGCAATGCCGGGGGCCGTACCGCCGGCTCGGCCCGAGCGAAGCCGAGCGTCGGCCGCGGGCCACACCGTGGGGCCGCCCCGCGCGGGGCAGACCGTACCGCGGGCTCTGGGCGGCGGAGCTCCGGTGCGGACCTTGCCGGTCGTGCGCCCGCCGTGCCGGCCCCCGGGCCCGTAGCTCCGGTGCGGGCGTTGACGAGCGGGCGCCGGGCGTGCGTCGGCCGCGGGTCCGGCTCGCGGAGCCCCCCGTGAGCGTGCCCGCAGGGCCTATGTGCCGATTTTGCCCAGCAGGTCGACGATGCGGGACTGGACGTCCGTGCTGGTGGAGCGTTCGGCGAGGAAGAGGACGGTTTCGCCGGAGGCGAGGCGGGGGAGTTCGGCGGGGTCGATGTCGGCGGAGGTGTAGACGACCAGGGGGGTGGTGTTGAGGCGGGAGTGGCTGCGGAGCCAGTCGACGATGCCCTGGCGCCGGCGGCGGATGAGCATCAGGTCCATCACCACCAGGTTGGGGTGGACCTGGGCCGCGGTGGTCATCGCCTCGGCCTCGGAGGTCGCGTGGGCGACCTGCATGCCGCGGCGTTCGAGGGTGGCCGCGAAGGCCTGGGCGATGGGCTCGTGGCTCTCGACGAGCAGCACCCGCGGCGGGTGCTGCTCGCTGTCGCGCGGGGCGAGCGCCTTGAGCAGTACGGCGGGGTCGGCTCCGTAGGCGGCCTCGCGGGTGGCCTGGCCGAGGCCGGCCGTCACGAGGACGGGTACGTCCGCCGCCGCGGCGGCCTGGCGCAGCGCTTGCAGGGCCGTACGGGTGATGGGCCCGGTCAGCGGGTCGACGAACAGCGCGGCCGGCGGTTCGGCGACCTGCGCGTCCACCTCCTCCCGCGACCGTACGATCACCGGACGATAGCCGCGGTCGGTGAGCGCCTGCCGCGTCGAGACGTCCGGCTCGGGCCACACCAGCAGCCGGCGCGGCTCGTCGAGCGGCTCCTCCAGCCGGTCGTCCGCGAGGTCCGCGCCCAGGCCGGCGTCGCCCATGTCGGTGACGTCGACCGCGCCGTTCGGACCGTCCAGCGGCTCGGGACCCTCCGCGGCACCGGCCGCGGGCGCGCCTATCGCGTAGGAACGGCCGGGCGGCTGCTGCTGGGGTTGTACGGGGCCGGGGGCCGGCGGCACCGGGCGCAGCAGGGCCGTCTCCTCCTCGGGGGACGGCGCGGGCGGCTGCGCCGCCGGGGCCGGGGCCGGGGCGGGCGGGGCGTGCGGCTCGGGGCGGGGCAGCGGCAACTGGCCGCTGTCCGGGTCGGCCTGCGGGTGCTGGCGGGCCTGCGTCTCGCCGCCGGGGCCGTGCGGCTGGCTCGGCACCTGCTGGATGAGGCTGCGGGTCGAGGGGGCGTTGTCGTCGGCGGCGCGGTCCGGGCTGAGCCGGCGGCGGCGCCCGGAGCCGCCTGCGGCGACCTGCGCGGGCAGGCCCTGCGGGCTGCTCGCCTCGACGGCCTGGGTCTGCGTCTGCGGGTCCTGCGCCGGTGCGCCCCCGGCGCCGTTCGGGCGGTGCGGGTAGACCCCTTCGCCGAGGGTGCGCACGCTTATGGCCCGCCCGTACGTGCTGTGCGTCGGGTCCTGCGGCGGTACGGCCACGGCGGGCGGCGCGGGCGGCGGTGAGGCGAGCGCGGGGCGGGTGCCTTGGGCCGGGGGCCACTGGGTGGCGGGGGGCAGGGCGTTCGGGGCGGCCGGGGGAGCTGGGGGCGTCGGCTGCTGCGGGGGGGTGGTGGAGGCGGCGGGGGCTTGCGGCTGCGGCTGCGGCTGTGACTGCGCTCCGGCGTCGGGCCAGGCGTTGGGGGACGCGGGGGTGCTGCCCGCGGCGGGCCAGGACTGCGGGGCCGGGCGGCCGGCGTCGGGCCAGGTCTGCGGGGCCGGCGGCTGGGCCGAGGGGGCCTGGGGGGCGGGCAGTTGGGGCTGCGGCGGCGGCGGTGGGGCGAGGGCCGGGGTCTGGGCCGCGGGCGCGGAGGGGGGTGCGGGGGCGGCCGGGGTCCCGGGGACCGCCGGGTGCGGTGGCTGGGGCTGGGGGTGGGCCTGCTGGGCCGGCACGGCGGGGGTCGGGGGCTCGGGGGCGCGGTGGGCGGCGCGGCGGGCGGTGCCGTTGGCTTCGGGGGTGGCGCCGGGTGCGGTGGGGAGGCCGGTGGGGACGACGCCGGGTGCGCCCGGGTGGCCGCCGGGTGCCGTGGGGAGGCCGGTCGGGACCGGGCCGGGTGCGCCCGCGTGAGGGCCGCCGGGTGCGGTGGGGAGGCCGGTCGGGACGACGCCGGGGGCCGTGGGGTGGGGGCCGCCGGGGATGCCGGGGTGGGGGCCGCCGGGTGCCGTGGGGAGACCCGTGGGGACGACGCCGGGTGCGCCCGGGTGAGGGCCGCCGGGTGCGGTGGGCAGGCCCGTGGGGACGACGCCGGGGGCCGTGGCCTGAGGTCCGCCGGGGGCGTCTTGGGCTGCGGCCGGGAGGGCGTTGGGGATGGGTGGGGCGGGGAGCTCCGCGCGGTCCGAGGGGGCGGCGGCGTTGCGGGGTTCCTCGGTACGGGCCCGGCGGCGGCCGGTCGGGGGCTGCTGCTGCGGCTCGGGTCCTGCCGGTGCGGGCTCGGGCCTGCCCTCGGGGCGGCGCAGGGCACGCCGGCGCCCGGTGGGTGCGGTGCCGTCCGGCTCCGCCGGGCCCGTTTGCGCCGGGACGTGCGGGGTCGGGGCCGCGGGCTGCGCGGGACCCAGCGCGAGGGGCCGGCCCGGGGCGCCGGGGGCCTGCCCGTGCGCCTGGCCCTGCGCCGGCCCCTGCCCTTGACCCTGGACCTGCCCTTGCGCCTGGACCTCCCGCCGGACCTGACCCTGACCCTGCGCCTGAGCCGTCCACGCCCCCGCGTCGCCGCCCGCCGCGCCCGCGCCCGTGCCGCGCATCCCGCGCGCGGGCTCGGCCGGCAGCGGCATGACGGTGGTCTCGGACGACGCGCCTGCCGCACCCCCGTCCTCCGCGCCGGACGCGCCGCCGGCACCAGCACCGGCCCCGCCACCAACCCCGCCCCCCGCCCCGCCGGCCTTCGCACCGCCGTCCGCCGCGCCCGCGCCATGAGCCGACGCCGATGCACCGGAGCGGACCTTGTCCGTACTCGTATGGACACCACGCCCACCACCACCGCCACCCGACGCACCCACCGGCACCTCCAGGACGTACGCGCTGCCCTGGCCGGGCACCTGGTGGGTCTGGAGGACGCCGCCGTGGCGTTCGACGATGCCGCGGGCGAGCGGGAGGTGGACGGGGTCGCCGCCGGGGTGGGGGCCGTGGACGTCGATGCGCACGACGTCGCCGCGCGGGGCCGCGGCCACCACGATCGTCGAGTCGCCGCTGAAGGCGAGCGCGTTGCCGGCCGCGTCGATGCCGGCGACGTCCGCGATGAGGTGGGCCAGCGCCTGCGCCATCCGGTCGCCGTCCACCGCGACCTCGACGGGCGGCGCGTGCACCGCGAACTGCGCCCGCCCCGGCCCGATCAGCTCGGTCGCGCCCTCGATGGCCGCCGCGATCACATGGTCGAGCCCGACGTCCTCGCGCCGCAGCTTGTCCTCGCCGCGGTCCAGGCGCTGGAAGGCCAGCACATTGTCGATGAGGGTCGTGATGCGGGCGTAGCCGGCCGACAGGTGGTGCAGGATCTGGTTGGCCTCGGGCCACAGCTGCCCGGCCGGGTCGGCGGCCAGGCCCGTCAGCTCGCCGCGCAGCTCCGCGAGGGGGCCGCGCAGGGAGTCGTCGAGCAGCGCCCGCAGCTGCGCGGTGCGGGCGGCGAGCGCGTCGAAGGCGGTGCGGTCGGTGAACGTCATGACCGCGCCGACCAGCTGGTCCCCGTCCCGTACCGGCGCCGTCGTGAGGTCCACCGGCACGGGCTTGCCGTCCTTGCGCCACAGCACCTGCCCGCGCACCCGGTGCTTGCGCCCACTGCGCAGGGTGTCGGCGAGCGGCGTCTCCTCGTACGCCAGCGGGCTGCCGTCCGGGCGCGAGTGGTGCACCAAGGGGTGCAGCTCCTTGCCGCCGAGGTCGGTGGCCCGGTAGCCGAGGATCTGCGCGGCCGACGGGTTGACCAGCACCACCTTGCCGGCGGTGTCCACGCCCACGACGCCCTCGGCCGCCGCCCGCAGGATCATCTCCGTCTGCCGCTGCTGGCGGGCGAGTTCGGCCTCGGTGTCCATGGTGCCGGTGAGGTCGCGCACCACCAGCATGAGCAGTTCGTCGCCGGTGTAGTGGGGGACGCCGTCGCCGTACTCCGCGTACGGGGTGCGGGCGTCCTCCAGGTTCGCGCTCGTGACCTCGACGGGGAATTCCGTGCCGTCGGTGCGCCGGGCGACCATCCGGGTCGGCTTCGTGCGCCGGTCCTCCTCGGCCTCGCGCAGGCTGCGCATGGAGCCGGGGATGCGCTTGGAGTCGAAGGACGGCAGCAGGTCCAGCAGGCCGCGCCCGACCAGGGCGGTGCCGGGGGATTCGAACGTCTCCAGCGCGATGGAGTTGGCGTTGACGACGGTGCCGTTGACGTCGACCAGCAGCAGGGCGTCCGGGAGGGCGTCGAGTATGGAGGCGAGGCGAGCAGCGCCTCGGGATGGCCTGCTGCTCACGAGACGCGTCCTCTCTGGTCACCGCTTTGCGTCTGGTCCCGGCGCGTGCACGCTGCGCCCGCCCGCCCTGCCGGTCCCTGGCACCGGCCGGCTGCGTCAGCTGACTTTACGGGCGGCCCATCTTGCCGCCACCCCCGGGACATGTCACTAGACCGAGTGTACGGGTCGGGTCCGGGGGCGGGGTCACGGATGCCCATGTGGGGCTGTGCGTATAGGGGTTCGGTCGTGTGCGGGATTTGTGTGTCGTCGGTCACCCCGCCGGGGCATTACGCGGCCTCGCGCGCGCTCAGGCGGCGAGGCCGCGGGTGCCGCCGCCGGCGGCCGTGGGGGAGGGCAGGGCGGGGACCATGCGGTTCCAGCGGGCGACCTCGCAGCCGTCCGTACGGCGGTACGTCTCGTCGACGGGCTCGCCGTGCCACAGGCCGCTGACGTGGGCGGTCTGGGGGCCGCCGTAGATCATCGAGCACATCTGCCCGGCGGGTACGGGGGCGAGGGGCCCGCCGAGCGTGTCGAGCCGCCGGCAGGCGTCCTGCTCCTGCGCGGACCGCACGACCCGCCCCCCGCACGCGAGCGTCCGGGTACTGGCGTGCCCGTCGCCGTCGTCGTACGTGACGGTGAGCCGGTCCCCCCGCCACCCGGCGGTGGACCAGGGACCCCCGACGGCCGCGGCGCTTCGGGCTGCCCCGAGCAGGGCCGCGAGCCCGAGCACGACGGCTCCGCCGGTACGGAGGGCACGGCGGCCAGCGGGCCGGGTACGGGGCCGATCGCCGGAGGTACGGGGCCGATCGCTGCCGCGGGCGTTGCGGGTGACGAACCCGGCGCCGGACGTGACGTCGCCGGAGCGGCCGAGACGCGTGAGGGAACGGTCGAGGAGGCCGCCGAGGCGGCGGGCGGCGCGAGCGCTGACGAGAGCCATGCCATTCCTCTACCGCGGGGCCCCGCCCGACCCCGGCCATTCCACCCATCCGTGGGCGCGCCGCCCCCGACCCCGAGACACGGCCGGGTCCCCTCCCGCGAGGTGCGGACGGCACCCGGCGGTTCGACCCCGGCATCCCACAGGCACCCGGCATCAGGGCATCAGGCACCCACGGTCAGGCACCCCACGCCAGACACCCACACCAGGCACCCACACCAGGCACCCGGCATCCCACCCACCGGATTTTGCCGCCCCACCGGCACAACCCCTTTGCCCTGCCCACCGGCGGCCTTGTACCGTAGTCTGCGATTGGTCGCAGCCCACACGGCTGTGCCATCATCAGCACACGCACCCCTCGCGGGGTCGCGCCTTGGAGGCGTCGCCTAGTCCGGTCTATGGCGCCGCACTGCTAATGCGGTTTGGGCTTTACCGTCCATCGAGGGTTCAAATCCCTCCGCCTCCGCCACCACACCCCGGAACCCCGCCCGTCCCCCGGACCGCGGGGTTCCGCCGTTCCCACCCCCACCCCTCCTCGGGCCCCACCACAGGCCCACCTCCCCCCTGACCTGCCCGTTCCCCTCCTCCCCCCCCCCCCCCCCTTATCGATTTCACCTCCCGCCGCACCTCATGTAATGTTGTTCCCGCAACGCCGACCGGCCCAAAAGCCACGAAGCAGCCCCGCACTCGTAGCTCAACGGATAGAGCATCTGACTACGGATCAGAAGGTTGCAGGTTCGAATCCTGCCGAGTGCACATAGTGCAGAAGCCCTCCGGGATCATCCCGGGGGGCTTCTGGCGTCACTGGCCGAGCAGTACGGCGGGGCAGCACCGGGCGGCGCCTTTCGTCCCGGGGCGGAAGAGGCGGCCGTTTGCCGGCCCGGGCGGTCAGCGGGATGCGGTGTTGTCGACGGCCACCTCGCGCACCATGGCCGTCAGGACCGGCGAGTCGGGGGAGGGCTGGCTCCGGCCTATGTCGTGGTAGCCCCAGGTCTCGTAGAGGCGGTGGACCTTTCCGTCGCCGGCCAGGGGGTTGACCATGAGGGTCACCTGGGTCTCGGGGCGCTGGGACAGCAGGCTGTCGTGGATGGCGAGCGAGGCGCCGGTCTTCCGCCAGGGCACGCGGACCATGATCTCCTTGAGTGCCAGGGTGGGAGTCCGGGTCAGGGTGTCGGGGAGCGGGCTGGTGACGCGTTTCCAGAAGCGGTCGCCGTACTCGATCCGGTTGCCGTACGCGTATCCGACGGCCTGGTCCCCGTCGTAGCCGACGACTGCTTCCCAGCCGGGCTCCGAGGCGTGGCGGGCGAGCCGCTCGGCGTAGCGCTCGACGGAGTAGTGGGGATCGTGCAGCCGGTCGGCCCGCACCTCGGCGTAGACGTCGATGAGCGTGTCCCAGACGGGTTCGATGTCCCGGAAGTGACGGAGTTCGATGCCCGAGGCAGTCACGGGAGGTCCTTTCGGTCGGCGGTCTGTTCGTCCCACGACCGGGCAGCCCGGCTGTTCGGTGCGACGGTACGCAACTTGGTTCCGAAGTCGTCCAGCATGCGCGCCACCCGCGGGTGGGCGATCCGGGCGCCCGCCGCTGTGGCGACTGCGGGTTCGAGGTCGCCTTGGCCCAACTGGGCATGGGCGAGGCGTGCAGTGGCGATGGCTCGGCTGCGCACCATGTGCGGGCGCAGAAGTGAGATGCCGCGGTGGGCATGGGCCTCGGCCTGCGCGTAGTTTCCGAGCGCGAGGTGAGCGGTCAGCGCCAGGCTCTCGATCTCGGCCTGCCCGAAGAAGGCCGTCATCCATGTAGGACGCCGCTCGCCCAAGTCCGCCCGTCCGTAAGCAGCCCGAGCCGTGCCGATGGCCCGCTCGACGGCGACCGCATCATGGGTGAGCCCCAGGATCGCGGCGTGCCGGGCATGACCCAGCGAAGCGAACAGCGGATCGCGCCGGGTGATCGGCAACCCGCGTGCGACGTCGTTTGCCGCCAAGGCATCGATCGGGCGTCCCAAGTGCCGGTACAGACTCCCCGCATGCGACCAGATGCGGAACTGGATCGCCGCGTCACCCGACATCGCCGCGAGGGTGGACGCCCGGTCGAGGTAGCGTTGCGCCTCGTTGAAGCGCCGGCCGTCGATGGCCGCCCACAGGGCGCTGGACGTGAAGGACGCGGCAGCGGCGTAGAGGCTACTGCGGACACGTTGGCTGGTCGAACCGCGCTGAAGCAGCGACAACGCCTCCCCGGCCAGGGCGGAGGCGCGTGTTTCGATGCTGATCAGGCCGCCGTACTTGTGGTCTTGGTCGATGATCGCGGCGAACTTGTCCTCCAACCGCGCCACATCGCTGCGACCGATCCGCTTGGTCGAGCCCAGGCCGGAAGCGAGAGCTGCGGCTGCCGTTCCCGTCGCCGATGTCATGAAGGTACGGCGTTGCAAAGGATCAACCTCCCGCGGTGCTGCGGAGCGTGGTGACTCGAACCCTAAGTCCTCGACCGAGCAGCCGAGAACCATCTCCAAAGCGGCGCATGTCCGCCCGATGGGCCGCCTGGTACTTCCGCTCAGCAGGTTGCGGACGGTCCGGTCGGTGACATCGCCCGGCCGTCCCGTGATCTGTGCCAGTGCATCGTTCATCCGAGCCGCGAACTCTTCCTGGGTCACCCCGAGTTCATCCATCCGGGCCTTCAGAACGAGGTTCACTCCCATGCACCGAACGTAAGGGCGCTGTCCCCAATCGCACCAGCTGTCGGGTAATGCATACGTAAAGTTTTCCGCCTTTCGGTAGGCGGACCACACACGTCTCTTCCTGTCGGCACCCGCACCGGTGCCCTTCACTGACATCACCCGCCGCGGGGCTCCAGCAGCCGACAGCTCCAGCAGTCGACAGCCCCGAGCGGCCGGCCGTCAGGGAATCGGCGAGAGGTGTTGACCATGGTTCCTGGCTTTCGCTTCGGTAGCAGGCTGGACTTGGCCTGCCTGCCGTCTGCTCCAGCTCACGCCCGACGCCATGCGTGCGAGGTGCTCCAGGGCTGGAGCCTTACGGACGAGGTCGTCCGGGACGCCCTCACGATCGTCTCCGAGCTGACGACCAACGCCGTTCGTCACACCGGTGAGCCCAACGAGCAGGAGTTCGAGCAGCAGGACCGACCCGCAGCCCGTATGTGCTCCCTGACTTTGTGGATCGCCTGGAAATGGCTGTTCGTTGCTGTCGCGGATCAGAGCGAACGGCTGCCGCAACTGCGGCCGATCTCGCTCGACGCCGAAACCGGCCGCGGGCTGCAACTCATCGCCGGGCTCACTGACGGGAACTGGGGATTCGAGAAATCCGAGCCTGCCGGAAAGGTCGTCTGGGCGGGACTGGCCATCCCAGTTCCTCCGATGCAGACGTCGTTATCCACCACGCGCTGCCCTGCCCGGCCAGGCGGCATCGTCGCCTCCCCCGGCCGCCTCTGGACGTATGTCGATGTGATCCACAACCGATCCGCACTCACCCCCAGGGATACGCCGTGACCGCCCCCGACTCCATCCCCATGAACGGCCGCGCCCCGACGCCCGACCCTCCGACCATCTGCTCGGCGATGACCGTCCTGCCCGACCCGCTCGCCCGAACCGCACTTGCCTGGACCGGCGATCACCACGGCGATCCCGCGGACATCCGCGACCTGCGCTGCACCCTCGAATCCCACACCGGGGGCTATCACTACGCTCTGGTCCACGATGTCGCCGGCAACACGGCCGTGTGGAGCCGCTGGCCCCAAGGCAGCATCCCCGACACGCTGCTCGTCCTCCCCGACTGCCTCGCCACCCACCCCGACCACGGCGGCTGCAGCGAGTACGAAGGCCACCCCGGCGGCCACACCTGGCAACTCCACGACCCCTGGAACCCCCGCCCCGCCCGGCCCGAAGGAACTGCCGATGCCTCATGACCTGATCGTCAGCCCGTCCCCCGACGGCTACTTGGCCTTACGGCCCGGCAGTACCGCAGGAGCACGTCTGTCCCCACGATTGGGCCCGTGCACCCTTCCGTACTCACGGTGGACTTGTTCGCGGACATCCTGCGGACCGCTGGTACCAGACGCTTCCTGCCGTACCGACAAGGACCTGCGCTGGTCCGGCGCCAAGGCGGAGTCAGCGCTGACAGGGGATGTCGTCCACCGGCCCGGCGGGACGCTGATCCCCACGCTCCTCGAACGTGGCACCGGCATGCTCAAGGTCTACGCCTACGGCGTCGAGCCCGACATTGGCGTCATCGCCGCAGAGTTGGCACGGAAGCTCGCCGCAACCTGCGGCGCAGGCAAGCCGCGGTCGGAGGCTGCGTCGCAGGTGCCATCGGCCCGATGGCGCCAGGCCCTACTCCAGCAGGCGTTCCGCGTCGGGCGGGACCCAGGGGAAGGGGACGTCGGGCCAGTGGGTGGCGGACCAGGTGGGGAGGTCGACGGCGAGGACGGCGGTGATGAAGGCGGGGGGCGGCTGGTAGCCGTGGGCGGCGATGTAGTGGGTGATCAGGAAGGGCGCCGCGTAGGCGGTGCCGGGTTCGCCGGGGATGCGTATCTCGCCGTTGCCTTGCGGGGCTTGCTCCGCCGGGCACAGGTCGCAGTCGTGGAAGCCGAGGCAGACGTTCATCCACTGGACCTCCTGGAGGGCCCTCAGCTTGTCCAGGAAGCCGGCCGGGACGGGCCCCGTCGGGTACGGCTTGCCCGCTTCCAGCCATCCGACGTTCAGGCGGGTGTACGCGGGGCGGTACGAGAGGCCGCGGAACGACTCCCTGTCGTCGAACGTGTCCTCGTCCCGGTAGGTGTACGCGCTGAGGTCCTCGTAGAACACCTGGACATCATGCCCGGGCGCTGGAGCCCGGCTCAGCTCAGGGGCGGGACGCCCAGGTCGGCCAGGAGGGCCAGGACGCGGGCGTGGATCGCGTCGCGGATGGGGCGGACGGCGGCGGTGTCTTGGCCCGCGGGGTCGGGGAGGGGCCAGTCGAGGTAGCGCTTGCCCGGGAAGACGGGGCAGGTGTCGCCGCAGCCCATCGTGATCACGACGTCCGAGGCTTGGACGGCCTCGGCGGTCAGGACCTTGGGGACCTCCGCCGAGATGTCGATGCCCGCCTCGCGCATCGCCTCGACCACCGCGGGGTTCACCGAGTCGGCCGGTACGGAGCCCGCCGAGCGGACCTCGACCGCGTCGCCCGCCAGGTGGGTGAGGAAGGCCGCGGCCATCTGCGACCGGCCCGCGTTGTGCACGCAGACGAAGAGCACGGAGGGGACGGTGGACGCGCTCACGGGGTTCACGGCGTTCACGGGCTTCAGGGGGTTCACGGGGTTCACGGCGTTCACGGGGTTCCTTCGATCGGAGGCCGGTGGCCGGCGGGTACGGGGGCCGGCCGCGGGGTGGGGCGGCCGAAGAGGGCGGAGGCCAGCGCGAGGCCCGCCACCGCGCCGGCGAGCTGCGCGGCGACGAACGCCGGCACCGACCCCGGCGCTATCCCGGCGAACGAGTCGGAGAAGGCGCGGCCGACCGTCACGGCGGGGTTCGCGAAGCCCGTGGACGACGTGAACCAGTACGCCGCCCCTACGTACGCGGCCACCGCGACCGGCGCCGTACGCTGCCGGCCGGTCCTGCCGAGGCCGACGACCAGCAGCACCAGGCCCGCCGTCGCCACGACCTCGCCCAGCCACAGGTGCCCGGCCGACCGGTCGTGCCCGGACCACCGCACCAGCGGCTGCCCGAACATCGCGTCCGCCAGCACCGCGCCGCCGACGGCCCCTGCGACCTGCGCGGCCACGTACGCGGCGACCTCCCGGGGCGGCAGGCCCGGCCGGCCGGTCCACCACGCGGCGAGGGTCACCACCGGGTTGAAGTGCGCGCCGGAGACCGGGCCGAGCAGGGCGACGAGCACGCCGAGGCCGAAGACGGTGGCCAGCGCATTGGCGAGCAACTGCACTCCGGCGTCCTGCGTCAGGCTCGCCGCCTGGATCCCGGAGCCGACGACCACCGCGACCAGCGCACCGGTGCCAATGCACTCCGCCGCGGCCCGGCGCATCAGCGTTACGGGCTCGGTCATGCCGGCGTACCGGGCCGCGCCGCCGGGGGGATGGCGAGCAGTGCGGACAGCCGGGCCAGGGCGCCCGGGACCGCCCGGTAGTAGACCCATGTGCCGCGCCGCTCGCTGCCGACCAGGCCCGCCTCCCGCAGCACCTTCAGGTGGTGGGAGATCGTCGGCTGGGACACGTCGAACGGCCCGGTCAGGTCGCATACGCACGCCTCGCCGCCCTCGTGGGAGGCGATGAGCGAGAGCAGGCGGAGCCGTACGGGGTCCGCGAGGGCCTTGAACATCCGCGCCAGGTCGACGGCGTCGGCCGCGTCGAGCGGTTCGCGCACCATCGGCGAGCAGCACGCCGCGGGCTCGGCGTCCTGGCCCAGGACGACCAGTTCTGACTTCGACATGCGTCTATGTTGACGCTTGTCGATCCAGATGGCAACCTCGGGGGTGTCCTGTTGTATTGACGGATGTCGATGCAACGCCCATCAGGAGGGAGACGTCAATGTCCCGCGTCCAGCTCGCCCTGCGCGTCGCCGACCTCGAAGGCTCCGTCGCCTTCTACTCCAAGCTCTTCGATACGCAGCCCGCCAAACTCCGCCCCGGCTACGCCAACTTCGCCATCGCCGAGCCACCGCTCAAGCTCGTCCTCATCGAGGGCGCGGGCGAGGGCGCGGGTGAGAGCGGCCAGGACACCCGGCTCGACCACCTCGGCGTCGAGGTCGACTCCACCGCCCAGGTCGCCGCCGCGGCCCGCCGCCTCCGGCAGGCCGGCCTCACCACCTCCGAGGAGAACGGCACCACCTGCTGCTACGCCCTCCAGGACAAGGTCTGGGTCACCGCCCCCGGCAACGAGCCCTGGGAGGTCTACGTCGTCACGTCCGACGCCGACACCTTCGCCAAGAGCGACACCTGCTGCACCGGAGCCGCACAGCCCGAGACTCCCACCGTCGGCTGCGCCTGCGGCAGTTGAGGGCACGCACGGGGTACGGGGCGCAGCGCCGGCGCCTCAGCGGCGGGCCGCGACCGTCGCCAGCGTCGTATAGCTCATGGTGAAAGCGCCGCCCAGCGCGTCGATCGCCGTGCCCACCGCGGCCAGCACGTCGGCGAGTTGTGCGGGGGCGAGGCGGGTGAGGCCGCCCGTCGTGGGCAGGAGGGCGAGCCATTCGTCGCGGGTGTACGGGCGCTGCCAGTCGTAGCGCCACTGCTCGGGCTCGGCGAATGAGCCGGTCGTACGGATCGCGTCCGCGAAGCCCGCGTAGAGGGTCCGGTACGCCTCGACGGGGCGGCGGGCGGGGCCGGTTCGGGCGAAGGGGGAGTCGGGGGCCGCGCGGCGGAAGGCAACGGCGAAGGGCTCGGCGATCTCGGCCGGCGGCTCGTAGACATGGCCGAAGACCGCCAACCGGCCCCCGGGGCGCAGGACTTGCGCCGCCTTGGCCGCGCCCGCCGCCGGGTCCACCCAGTGCCAGGACTGCGCGGCCACGACTCCCGCGAACGTACGGCCTTCCGGGCGCCACTCCTCGAACGTCGCGACCTCGACGGGCAGTCCGCGCGAGCGGGCGAACTCCGCCATGCGCGGGTCGGGTTCGACGCCGAGGACGGTACGGCCCGCGGCCTGGAACTGCCGGGCGGCGACACCGGTGCCGCAGCCCACGTCCAGGACGTCGCCGGACTCCGGGGAAGGCAGCGCGGCGACGACGCGGGCGATCAGCTCCGCCGGATACGCCGGGCGGCTCGCGTCGTAGCCGCCCGGGTCCTCGCCGAACGACTCGGCCATGTGCCGCGCCTTGTGCGGCTGCACGGAGGGGCCGGGCGCCGGGTCGCCGGGCGCGGAAGAGGAAGGTCGCATGGGCTGCTCCGCAGGTGGACGCCGCTCTCGCGGTAAAGTGGGCACGCGCCCACCTTAGTGGGCAACCGCCCACTCGGCAATGATGAGGGAGCGGGCCGACAGACGACGAGGAGCGGAAGGAGCCGCCGCCGTGCCCACCGGAGTGCACCTGCGCGACGCCCGGCAGCAGCTCTTCGACGCCGCCGAGCGGGTCCTCCTGCGGGCCGGGCCGAACGGGCTGACCAGCAGGGCCGTCACCGACGAGGCGGGCTGCGCCAAGGGCGTCCTGCATCGCCACTTCAGCGACTTCGACGACTTCCTCGCCGCCCTCGTCCTCGACCGCGCCGCGCGGCTGGCCGAACAGGCCGACGCCCTGCGGGAGTCCGCCGGCACCGGCACCGTCGCCGGCAACCTCACGCGCGCGCTCGGCACGCTCTTCGGGCCCGTCCCGCTCGCGATCATCCCGCTCATCACCTTCCGCGACGAACTGCGCGCCCGGCTGCGCCAGGCCCGGCCCGGCGGCGGCATCGCGGTCCTCGCCGAGGCGACGGAGGCGGTCTCGGCGTACCTGGCCGAGGAGCGGGCGCGCGGGCGGATCGCCGCCGACGCGGACATCGACGCGCTCACCCTCTCGCTCGTCGGCGGCGGCCATCTCCTGTTCGCCGACCGGGACTTCGCCGACCGGCACGTCGCGGAGGGCGAGGCCGGTACGGGGGCGGCGGCGGACGCGGCCGGCAAGCTCGTCGCCGCGGTCATGGCCGACGCGGTGCAGCGGCGCCCGCTGCCGAACGGGAGCCCGGCGCAAGGCTGTTGACGCCGGAGTCGGATGCGGCGCACGGAGCCCGGGCCGAGCGCGCCCGCGCACGTCAAGGAGCGGTAGCGGTCCTGCAACCTTGTGGCGTAAGCCCTCCAGGATCTGCGATCCCTTGGGTAACCTGCGCCCCGTGACTGAGCACGGGGCAGAAGCGCGCAACGCCGAACAGCACCAGGCGGATCGGGAGTTCGACCTCGCCGGCAGTGGTGCCAGCGCGCTGAAGGTCGAGGACCCAGCCCGGATAGGCGACATCCCGCTGCTCGGCCGGCTCGGCTCCGGCGGCATGGGCCGGGTCTACCTGGGGCTCGTCGGCGGGGAGTACGCGGCCGTCAAGCAGGTGCACCCGCACTTCGCCGAGGACCCGATGTTCCTGCGGCGCTTCGGGCGCGAGCTGGACAACCTCGCCCGGCTGCCCGGCGACGTCACCGCGCCGCTGCTCGACAGCGACCGCGACGCCCGCCCGCCGTGGTGCGCGACCGCGTACGTCCCCGGCCTCACCCTCGGCCAGGCGCTCGACCTGCACCGCCGCCCGCTGCCCGTACCCGCGGTGTGGCTGCTGCTGCGGCACCTGGCGGTGGGGCTGTGCGGCGTCCACGACCTCGGCATGGTGCACCGCGACCTCAAGCCGTCGAACGTGATGCTCACGCCCGAGGGCGCCACCCTCATCGACTTCGGCATCGCCCGCGCCGCCGAGCAGAGCCACCTCACCGGTACGGTCACGGTGGTCGGCACGCCCGCGTACATGTCGCCGGAGCAGGCCGCCGCGAGCAAGGACCTGACGCCCGCGACGGATGTCTTCGCCCTCGGCTCGCTGCTCACGTACGCGGCGACGGGCCGCCCGCCGTTCGGCGAGGGCGCCGGGCTCGAAGTCCTCTACCGCATCGTCCACTCCGAGCCGGACCTCGACGAACTCCGCTCCGTGGACGGGGCGTTGGCGGACGTCGTCGCCTCCTGCCTCGACAACGACCCGGCGGCCCGGCCCACGGCACGGGAGTTGGCCGAGCTGGCGCGCGAGCGGCTGGCGGGACTTGCCGGGGCCATGTCGGCGGCGGGCGCGCAGGTCGCCGGGGGCGGGCGCGCAGGGGAGGCCGGCGTCGACGCCGGGCGGGACGAGCGGGGCGCGATCACTGCGGAGGGCTCCGCAGGCTCAGCGGGAACCCCCGACCCCGACAGCCCGGGCGCCGGCGAGCCGACCGTGGCCGTCCACGCGGACGCCGCCGCGTCGGCCGCTCACGGCCCGGGCCCTGGCAAGCTCGCGGCAGCAGTCCCGGAAGCCCCCGCCGCCTCGGCCCCGAGCAGCCCCGGCGCCGGTGAGCTCGCGGCACCCCACCCCGCCCCCGACGCCCAGTCGCCGTCCGGGCGGGAACTCCCCGGGTGGCCCGTGGCCGTCATGGCCGCGTTGGCCGAGCGTGCCGGGTTCGTCGCCCGGGCGCGGCCCACCGCGTCGCAGCTCGGCGCGGGCGCCGCGTCGGCGGTGAACGCGACGCCGCCCGTGACCGTCGCCGTACCGCCCGCGCGCAAGCCGAGGCGGCGTCGGCGGGTGGCGCTGCTCATCGCCGTGCCCGTCGTGCTCGCCGCCGGAACTCCCGTGCTGCTCCAGCTCCTTCCCGACTCCGCGCCCGACCACGCCGCCGCCGAGGGCGGCCCGCGCACCGCGGCCTCGGCCCCGCGCACGCCGGGCGCCCCGCCCGCCGCCTCCACCACCGCACCGGGGCAGAGCCCGGCGCGGATACCCGCCGTCGTCGCCGCGCCGCCGTCCCCGGCGGCCCGGGGCGCGGGCCGGGCGGACGGCACGGCGGCGGCGGCCGACCCGTCGAGCAGCGGCACCCCCACCTCCCCGGGCACGGCTACCGCGCCGGCCGCGCCCTCCGCACCCGGCGACGACGACAACCCGCACGCGTACCAGAGCGGCAGCCAGGGCAGTTGCCTGCGGGCTGCCGGGCTCGGCAAAGGCGTCACCCTCGGCTCGTGCGGCGGCGACGCCGCGATGTGGACCATGACGGCCGTACCCGGCGGCTACCACCTGGTCAACAAGGCCACCGCGCAGTGCCTCCAGGCCGGCGGCTTCGCCGACTCCGCCCTCCAGGCGTCCTGTTCGGCCTCCGGCCTCCAGACCTGGTACGCGACCGCCGGCGACGGTCTCGCCGAAGCCTCCGACGCCAAGTGCCTTGCCGTCACCGGCCTCGGCGCGGTCCTCACCGGCATCGGTACGCAGGAGTGCGACGGTTCGCCCGCCCAGGTGTGGCGCCGCCGGTGACCGCCGTTGACCGCAGGTGACCGCCGGGCGCCGACGCGGCCCGCCGCACCCCGCACCCGGCCCATGACCTGATACGGATGGTCCTCATGGACGACGGCCTCCGGCAGGTACGCGCAGGGCGCACCCCGCTGCGCCCCGACGCCCCCGTCTGGTACGTGGCGTACGGCTCCAACATGTCTGCCGGGCGCCTGCGTTGCTACCTCGCCGGTGGCCGCCCGCCCGGCGCCTCCCGTACGTACCCGGGCGCGCGCGACCCCCGGATGCCGGCCGCGTCCGCCCCCGTCGAGCTGCCCGGCGCGCTGTACTTCGCCACGCACTCCCCCGTCTGGCAAGGTGGCCGCGCCTTCTACGACCCCACCGCCCCGGGTACGTGCTGGGCCCGCGCGCACCTGCTGACCGCGGCCCAACTCTCCGACATCGCCGCGCAGGAGATGTACGAGCCCCCCGGCCGCGACCTCGACCTCTCCCCCGCCCTGGCCACCGGCCACGCCCGCCTCGGCCCCGGCCGCTACGAGACCCTGGTCTGCCCCGGCGCCCTCCACGGCCACCCCCTGCTGACCTTCACCGCCCCCTGGCACCTCGGCGACGTCCCCCTGACCACGCCCTCCGCGCCCTACCTGCGCGTCATCGCCACCGGCCTGCACGAGGCAGCGCACTGGCCGGCCCCCGCCCTCGCCGGCTACCTCGCCTCCCGCCCGGGCGCCGCCGGGCACTGGACCCCGGAGCAGGTGCTCGACCTGCTGGGGGAGGGCGCGCAGCCGTGAGCGGGGCGCGCTGCGGTTCCGGCCGGGCCCGCGGACCTCACCGCCCTCGCCCGATCCGTGGCGCGGGGGCGTTGTCAGACCCTCGGGCTACCGTGATCGACATGGACAAGCAGCGCGTGACACGGGTGGAACTGGCGGCCTGGGGCGAAGGGGACTTCTGGCTGCTGGAGCGGGCCAACGCGCCCGAGATGACGGACCATCTCGGCGGCCCGGAGAGCACGGAGGCCCTGGAGCGGCGGCACCGGCGGTATCTGGAGATGGCGAAAGGCGGGATGTTCCGGGTCGTCGCGGTGGACGGCGGGGAGGGCGTGGCCGGGCGGACGGTCGGGTCGATCGGCTTCTGGGAGCGCGAGTGGCGCGGCGGCCAGGTGTGGGAGACCGGGTGGGCCGTACTGCCCGAGTTCCAGGGCCGGGGTGTGGCCGCGGCGGCGGCCGGCGCGGTGGTGGAGGCGGCGCGCGAGGCGGGCGGGCACCGCCATCTGCACGCCTTCCCGAGCGTCGACCACCCCGCGTCCAACGGGGTGTGCAAGCGCGCGGGGTTCGTATGGCTGGAGGAGGTCGCGTTCGAGTATCCGAAGGGCACGTGGATGACGTGCAACGACTGGCGGCTCGACCTGTGGGAGGCCACCGAGGCCACCGAGGCCGCCGAGGCGCCCGACGCGGCCACGGCCCCCGACGCGGCGGAGTGAGGGCGCGCCCCCGCCCGCGGACGCCCCGCGCTCAGCCGGACTGCGGGGCGGCCGTCCGCGGGTGCTGCCAGATCTCGCGGTAGGCCGTCGGGGGCAGGCCGGTGCGGCGGGTGAGGTGGTGGCGCAGGGAGTCGGGGGTGGACAGGCCGCTGAGCCGGGCGACGTGCGGGACGGGCAGGTCGGTGGTCTCCAGCAGCTCCTGCGCCCGGTTGACCCGCTGGTGGAGCAGCCACTGCAACGGGCTCAGGCCGGTCTCCGCGTGGAAGCGCCGGGTCAGCGTACGGACGCTGGTGCGGGCGTGCGCGGCGAGGTCCGCGCGGGTCAGCGGCTCGTCGAGCCGGGTGAGGGCCCAGGCCCGTGTCGCGGCGAGCGACGTGCCGTTCTCCGGCGGCAGCGGGCTGTCGATGAACTGCGCCTGCCCACCCGGCCGTACGGGCGCGGCCACCACATGCCGCGCCGCGGAGTTCGCGGTCGCGGCGCCGTGGTCGTTGCGGATCAGGTGCAGGCACAGGTCGATGCCCGCCGAGAGCCCGGCGGAGGTCAGGATCTGGCCGTCGTCGACGTAGAGGACGCCGGGGCGCAGCTCCACCTCCGGGTAACGGGCCCGGAATTCCTCGGACTTGGCCCAGTAGGTGGTGGCCGGGCGGCCGTCGAGGAGGCCGGCCTCGGCCAGGACGAAGGCGCCGGTGCAGATGGACACGATGCGCCGGCCGGCGGCATGGGCGGTACGCAGCAGGTCCAGCACGCGCGGGTCGATGCCGTCGCGGGCGGCCGTGCCGGTGACGACGAGGGTCCCGGCGTCCGCCGCCGCCTCCAGCCCGTACGGCACGCCGACCCGCAGGCTGCCGCCCGCGGTGACCGCCTGCCCCGGCTCCGCGGTGCAGACCCGCACGTCGTAGCCGGGCCGGCCGCGTACGGTCAGCTCGCCGAGGACCAGCTCCGGGATCGTCAGGTCGAAGACGGTGACCGGCGGCACGGCGACGACGGCCACCCGATGCGGCTCCCCAGCCCCAGCCCCCGCTCCCGCCCCAGCTCCAGCCCCACCCGCCCCTGCCCCGGGCCCGTACGCACGCCGGTCCGCGGCGCCGCCCGCAGCCTCGACGCCCGCCGCGCCCGACCGCGCCGCGCCCCCCGCAGCCCGCCCGGCCCCTTGCGCCGCCCGCCCCGCCCCCATGGCCCGAACCTCCGTCACCTTGGCATTCGGGCCACTACCGTACCCCGCCCCCCGCGGCGGAAGGTGGGGCGTCGGCACGTCCCGGCACCCCCGGCACGCACCCCCCGCAAGGAGCCCACCATGGCGCAGCAGCACACCCCGCCCACCTCCCCCCTCACCTCCGCCGTCGTCGTCGGCGCCGGGGCCACCGGCGTGGCCGCCGCCGTGCGGTTCGCGGCGGCCGGGGTACGGGTCCGGCTGGTGTCCCGGCGCGGGGCCGGGCCCGAGCGGGCCGGGGTCGAACCGGTCGCCGCCGACGCGACCGACCCCGTACGGCTCGCGGAGATCACCGCCGGCGCCGACGTCCTCGTCAACTGCGCGATGCCGCCCTACGACGACTGGCCCGCCGGCTTCCCGCCGCTCGCCGCCGCGCTGCTGGGCGCCGCCGAGGCGACCGGCGCCGGATACGTCATGCTCGGCAACGTCTACGGCTACGGCCCGGTCGACGGGCCCTTCACCGACGACCTGCCCATGGCGCCGACCAGCGTCAAGGGCCGGGTCAGGGCCGAGATGTGGCAGGCCGCGCTCGCCGCGCACGAGGCCGGCCGGGTCCGGGTCACCGAGGTGCGGGCCAGCGACTTCCTCGGCGCCGGCGCGTACTCGCCCCCTTCACGATCCTGGTCGGCGACGCGGTCCTCGCCGGCCGGCCCGCCGCCTACCCCGGCGACCTCGACGTGCCGCACGCCTGGTGCTACACCGGCGACGTCGCCGCGACGCTCGTGGCCGCCGCCGGGCACCCGGACTCCTGGGGCCGGGCCTGGCACGTACCGCCCGCCTCGCAGCTGCCCGTACGCGAGCTCGCCCGGCGTCTCGCCGCGAAAGCGGGGCTGCCGGCGCCGCGGCTGCGCCGGATGAGCCGGGCCGAGCTGGCCGCGGCGGCCCGCGCCGACCCGGTCGCCGCGGAGTTCCCCGAGGTGCTCTACCTGCTGGAGCGGCCCCTCCTGCTGGACGCCACGCCCACCGCCGGCACGCTCGGCGTGACGGCGACCCCGCTCGACGAGGTGCTCACCACGATGACCGCCGCCTGAGCCGTACGGCCCCGATCAACCCTCGCGGCCCGTTTTCTCAGACGATTCACAGAAACGGGCAAGGCTCCTCTCATAGCGCCCCCACAGGCTGTGGGCCATGACGACGACACCCCCCGCCTCCGCGGCCACCGGCACCGCCCACCGCCCCGTGCAGACCGCGGCCCCGCACACCGCCCAGCACACCGCCGTGACCGGCACCGCCGGCGGCACCTCCACCGCCACCGACCTGGCCCGTCCCGACGGCTCGCCCGTCCGCGTCCTCGTCGTGGACGACGAGACCCCGCTGGCCGACCTGCTGTCGATGGCCCTGCGCTACGAGGGCTGGAAGGTCCGCACCGAGGCCGACGGCGCGAGCGCGCTGCGGGCCGCCCGCGAGGACCGCCCCGACGCGGTCGTCCTGGACGTCATGCTGCCCGACATGGACGGCCTGGAGGTGCTGGCCCGGCTGCGCCGCGAGACCCCGGACGTGCCGGTGCTCTTCCTCACCGCGAAGGACGCCGTCGAGGACCGCATCGCCGGGCTCACCGCGGGCGGCGACGACTACGTGACCAAGCCGTTCAGCCTGGAGGAGGTCGTCGCCCGGCTGCGCGGCCTGCTGCGCCGCTCCGGCGCCGCCGCCGTACGCAACGAGTCGCTGCTGACCGTCGGCGACCTCGTCCTCAACGAGGACAGCCACGAGGTCAGCCGCGGCGGCGACAACATCCACCTCACCGCGACCGAGTTCGAGCTGCTGCGCTACCTGATGCGCAACCCGCGCCGGGTGCTCAGCAAGGCGCAGATCCTGGACCGCGTGTGGTCGTACGACTTCGGCGGCCAGGCGAACGTCGTGGAGCTCTACATCTCCTACCTGCGGCGCAAGATCGACGTCGGACGCCCGCCGATGATCCACACCCGGCGCGGCGCCGGCTACCTGATCAAGCCGGGGGAGCCCGCGTGACCCTGCCGCGCCCCGGCAGAACGCGGACCGACGCCCCCACCGCGCGCCGGATCACCACCGCCCGCCGGACCGTCCGCGCCCGCTGGTCGCTGCGGCGCCGGCTCGTCGCGTCGTGCGTCGCGCTTGTCGCGGTCGTGTGCGCGGTCATCGGCGCGGTGACGATCTTCGCGCTGCACGACTTCCTGTACGGCCAGCTCGACGGCAAGGTGCACGACCTGGCCGCCCGCGCCTCGGGCCCGGCGGCCGGCCCGCACGGCGGCGAGGGCAACGGCGGCGGCGACGGGAACGGCGTCGGGAACGGCGTCGGGAACGGGAACGGGACCGCCAACGGGAGCGGGAACGGCACCGGCGCCCAAGGCACCCCCGGTGGCCCCGTCACCCCGCCCCGGCAGGGCGACCGCCCCGACGGCATCCCGCTCGGCTTCCTCATCGGCGGCGGCCAGCCCCGCGAGACGGTCGGCGCGGTCGTCACCCCCGCCGGCACGATCGGCCAGGCCGCCGTCAGCGCCACCGACGCCTCCGGCGAGTCCGGCTCGCGCGGCGCCCTCGTCGCCGACCCGCTCACCAGCGCCCAGGCCGCCGCCTTCACGCACGTCCCCCGCGACGGCCGCCCGCACACCCTCACCGTGCCCGGCCTCGGCGACTACCGCGTGGAGTCCGCCCGCCCCGGCCAGGACGGCAGCACGGTCCTGGTGGGCCTGGCCACCAAGGGCACGCAGGACACCCTCTCGACGCTGATGTGGGTCGAGGTGTCGGTGTCCGCCGCGGGCCTGGTCGCCGCGGGTCTCGCCGGCGCGGCCCTGATGCGGATCGCCCTGCAACCGCTGCGCCGGGTCGCCGCGACCGCCACCCGCGTCTCCGAGCTGCCGCTGGACCGCGGCGAGGTCGCGCTGCACGAGCGCGTCCCGGACTCCGACACCGACCCGCACACCGAGGTCGGGCAGGTCGGCGCGGCCCTCAACCGCATGCTCGGCCATGTGGCGTCCGCGCTGCACGCCCGGCAGGAGAGCGAGACCCGGGTCCGGCGGTTCGTCGCCGACGCCAGCCACGAGCTGCGCACCCCGCTCGCCTCGATCCGCGGTTACGCCGAACTGACCCGGCGCGGCGGCGAGGAGACCGGCCCCGACACCCGGCACGCCCTCGGCCGTATCGAGTCCGAGGCGGCCCGGATGACGACGCTGGTCGAGGACCTGCTGCTGCTCGCCCGGCTCGACGCGGGCCGCCCGCTCAGCCCCGTGCCCACCGACCTGTCGCCGCTGGTCGTGGACGCCGTCAGCGACGCCCGCGCGGCCGGCCGCGACCATGTGTGGCGGCTCGACCTGCCCGACGCCCCCGCGACCGTCGACGGCGACCCGCAGCGGCTGCACCAGGTGCTCACCAACCTGCTGGCCAACGCCCGCACCCACACCCCGCCGGGCACCACCGTCACCGCCCGCGTCACCACCGGGGGGCCCGGCGGCCCGGTCCGCCTGGAGGTCGAGGACGACGGCCCCGGCATCCCCGCCGAGCTGCAGCCCGTCGTCTTCGAGCGCTTCGCCCGCGCCGACGCCTCCCGCACCCGCTCCGCGAGCGGCAACGGTACGGGGCTGGGCCTGGCCATCGTGCAGTCCGTGGTCGCCGCGCACGGCGGCGGCGTGAGCCTGGCCAGCGCACCCGGCCGTACCGTCTTCACGGTCACACTGCCTGCCGCGAACTCCGCGAACTCCGCGAACTCCGCGAACTCCGCGAACTCCGCGGACCCTGTGGCCCTCGCAGGCCCTGCTGCCCCTGCCGCCCCTGTGAACTCCGCCGACACTACGCACTCACAGGCTCTCCCCAGCCTCAGCACATCCTCGTGACAGGGCCGCTGCCGAGCCTCAAGGCATGCGAACCACACTCGGCAATCTGCCCGCCCGGCAGCACCTGCCGGTCGCGGACGCGGCGCCCGCGGGCGGCCGGGGCGGCGGCGCGGCCAGCACACCGGTGCTGGACGTCGTCATCCCGGTCCACAACGAGCAGGACGACCTCGGTCCCTGCGTCCGCCGGCTGCACGCGCACCTGTCCGGCACCTTCCCCTACCCCTTCCGCATCACCGTCGCGGACAACGCCAGCACCGACCTGACGTCGGCCGTCGCCGCCCGACTCGCCGACGAGCTAACGGAGGTGCGCTCCTGCCGGCTGGAGCAGAAGGGCCGCGGGCGCGCCCTGCGCACGGTGTGGACGGCCTCCGACGCGCCGGTGCTGGCGTATATGGACGTCGACCTGTCCACCGACCTCAACGCGCTGCTGCCGCTGGTCGCGCCGCTCATCTCCGGCCACTCCGACCTGGCCATAGGCACCCGGCTCGCGCGCTCCTCGCGCGTCGTGCGCGGCGCCAAACGGGAGTTCATCTCCCGCGCGTACAACCTCATCCTGCGCGGCTCGCTCGCCGCCCGCTTCTCCGACGCGCAGTGCGGCTTCAAGGCGATCCGCGGGGACGTCGCGCAGCGGCTGCTGCCGATGGTCGAGGACACGGGCTGGTTCTTCGACACCGAGATGCTGGTGCTCGCCGAAAGGGCGGGCCTGCGCATCCACGAGGTGCCCGTCGACTGGGTCGACGACCCGGACAGCAGCGTCGACATCGTGCGTACGGCCACCGACGACCTGCGGGGCGTGTGGCGGGTCGGCAGGGCGCTCGCCACCGGGCAACTCGCCCTGGACCGGCTGCGCCGCCCCTTCGGCGACGACCCGCGCGACCGCGAACTGCCCGGCGTGCCCGCCGGGTTGGCCCGGCAGCTGGTCGGCTTCTGCGTCGTCGGCGCGCTCAGCACGCTGGTCTACCTCGCGCTCTTCTCGCTCTTCCGGCTCGGCACCGGCTCCCAGGCCGCCAACGCGCTCGCCCTGCTGCTCTCCGCGCTGGGCAACACCGCCGCCAACCGCCGGCTCACCTTCGGCGTCCGCGGGCGCGACCGGGCAGTACGGCACCAGGCACAGGGCCTGGTCGTCTTCGCCATCGGGCTGGCCCTGACCAGCGGTTCGCTGGCCGCGCTGCACACGGCGACGCCCACGCCGTCGCACGGCAGCGAGTTGGCGGTCCTGGTCGCGGCGAACCTGGCGGCGACGGTGCTGAGGTTCCTGCTCTTCCGGGCCTGGGTCTTCCCGGGCGCCGCACCCGGACCCGTGCCGGGGCACGTACCCGTACCCGAACCCGATCCCGTACGCGTACCCGATTCCGTCGACACCCCCAGGAGCCCGCGATGACCGCGACGACCGGCTTCCCCCACGCGCCGACCGCCGACGCACCCCGCGGGCGGGCCGCCTCGCTCGCCCGGCGGGCATGGCGCGGCAGGACCGCCGACCCGGCGTGGGCGCGGCCCGCCCTGCTCGCGCTGCTGCTCGGCACCCTCGTGCTCTACCTGTACGACCTGGGCGCGTCCGGCTACGCCAACTCCTTCTACTCCGCGGCCGTCCAGGCCGGCAGCCAGAGCTGGAAAGCCTTCTTCTTCGGCTCCTCCGACGCCGCGAACGCCATCACCGTCGACAAGCCGCCGGCCGCGCTGTGGCCGATGGCGCTGTCGGTACGGCTGTTCGGCCTCGGCTCGTGGCAGATCCTCGTGCCCGAGGCGCTGATGGGCGTCGGGACGGTCGCGCTGCTGCACGCCGCCGTACGCCGCCGGTTCGGCGCGGGCGCCGGGCTGCTCGCCGGGGCGCTGCTCGCGGTGACGCCGGTCGCCGCGCTGATGTTCCGCTTCAACAACCCCGACGCGCTGCTGGCGTTGCTCATGGTCGCCACGATCTACTGCGTCCAGCGCGCCCTCGAACACGCCCGCACCTCCTGGCTGTTGGCCGCGGGCGCCCTGCTGGGCCTGGCCTTCCTGACCAAGACCCTCCAGGCGTGGCTCATCGTGCCCGCGCTCACCGTCGGCTACGCGGTGTGCGCCCCGGCCCGGTTGCCCCGCCGGCTGCTGCAACTGCTGTACGCGGGCGGCGCGATGGTGCTGGCCGGCGGCTGGTGGGTGGCGGTCGTGGAGCTGTGGCCCGCGTCGTCCCGCCCGTACATCGGCGGCTCGCAGGACAACAGCTTCCTGTCGCTGACCTTCGGCTACAACGGCTTCGGCCGCATCACCGGCAACGAGACCGGCAGCGTCGGCGGCGGGGGCGGTCCGGGCGGGGGCGGCGGCATGTGGGGCCAGACCGGCATCGGGCGGCTGTTCGGCTCCGACATGGGCGGGCAGATCGCCTGGCTGCTGCCGGCGGCGTTCGCGCTGCTGCTCGCCGGGCTCGTCGTGACGCGGCGGGCGGCGCGCACCGACCTGGTGCGGGCGGACCAACTGCTGTGGGGCGGGGCGCTGCTGAGCACGTTCGTGACGTTCAGCTTCATGTCCGGGATCTTCCACCAGTACTACAACATCGCCCTGGCCCCCTACATCGCGGCGGTCACCGCGATGGGCGGCGTGCTGCTGTGGCGGCGCCGGGCGTCCCTGCCCGCGGCGGCGGCACTGGCCGCGGTCACGGCCGGTACGGGCGCGGTCGCGTACGTCCTGCTCGGCCGCTCGCCGGACTGGCACCCGTGGCTGCGCCACGCCGTCCTCGCGGCGGGCATCCTCGCGGCGGCGCTGCTGCTGGCGCTGCCGTACGTCCGGGGCGCCGGGCTCGTGCGGGTGGCCGCGGTGCTGGGCCTCGCGGCGGTGCTGGGCGGGCCGGTGGCGTACACCCTGGACACGGTGACGACGCCGCACCAGGGCTCCATCGTCACCGCGGGCCCGGCGGTCTCGGCGGGCGGCTTCCCCGGCGGCGGCGGTGGCCGCGGCTTCCCGGGCGGCGGCGGTCGCGGCGGCGCGATGCCGCAGGGCCAGGGCGGTACGTTCCCCGGCGGCGGCTTCCCCGGCGCCGGTACGCAGGGCCAAGGTGCGCAGGGGCAGGGTACGGCGGGCCAATCCCCGCAGGGCCAGGGGCAGTTCCCCGGCTTCCCCGGCGCGCAGGGCGGCACGGCGGGCGAGTCCGCCTCCGGCGGCGGTCGCGGCGGCTTCCCCGGCGGTGGGGGCGGCGGTGGCGGCGGCATGGGCGGCCTGCTCAACGGCACGCAGGTCAGCGCCCAGATGAAGGCACTCCTCACGGCGAACGCCGGCACGTACACCTGGGCCGCGGCGACGGTGGGCTCGCAGAACCAGGCGAGCTACCAACTCGCCACGGGCAAGCCGGTGATGGCCATCGGCGGCTTCAACGGCAGCGACCCGTCACCGACGTTGGCGCAGTTCAAGAAGTACGTCTCCCAGGGGCGCATCCACTACTTCATCGCCTCCGGCGCGGGCGGCGGCGGAGGCGGCATGGGCGCCAGCATGGGCGGCTCCAACGCGCCCTCGCAGATCACCTCCTGGGTCGAGGCCCACTACACCGCGAAGACGGTCGGCAACGCGACGGTCTACGACCTGAGTTGAGCCACCCACGCACCGACCTCTGGCACCGGGCGGGAGGGTGGTTGTAGAGTTTTCCAGTGAATGGAGCACTGTCCAGCGAACGGGGCCGCCGATGAGCGCGACGCACAACTCGGGCCCGGCGGCCCCGCATTGGCGCGGCGTGCACAAGGCGCTCGCCGACCCGCTGCGGATCCGGCTCCTGGAAGCGCTCTGGGAGACGCCGCAGTCCGCCCGCGAGCTCGGCGAGCGGCAGGCGCTGCCGGCCGACCGGCTCTACTACCACCTCAAGCAGCTCGAAGCGGCCGGCCTCGTCGAGATCGCGGAGTACCGCCCGCTGGCCCGCGGCAAGGTCGAACGGGTCTACGCGCCCGTCGTCGGCGAACCGCCCGGCGACGCGGCGACCCCCGCCGAACTGGCCGAATTCCTCGGCGCGATGCTCGACGCGACCCGCGCGGACGTCAACGCGGCCTGCCGGGCGCGGCAGGACGGGGCCCGCCGGGAGATCGACCTGCACCGCGGCGCGGTACGGCTCACCGACGAGGCCCTCGCCGAGCTGCGCGGCCACATCGAACGGCTCACCGCCGCATCCGGCGACCGGGACGCCCCCGGGACCTGGACCCGCGTGCTCGTCGCCGTCGTCGACCTGCAGGACCGCCCACCCTCCTGAGGAGCACACACCGTGCACGACAGCCAAGAGCCCGGCAGCCACCCGGCGTTACGTGCCTCGGACGCCGAACGCGACCGCGTGGAAGAGACGTTGAAGCACCACTACGCCGCCGGCCGACTCGACCTCGCCGAGCTCGAAACACGCGTGACCGCGACGCACACCGCCCGCACCCGCGACCAACTCGCCGCCCTCGTACGGGACCTGCCGCCGGAGCCCGAGCCCGTGCCCGAATCGCCGGCCCCCGGCCCCGGCCCCGCTCACGCGATCGACTCGCGGCTGCTGGTCGTCCTGCTGTGCGTCTCGCCGCCCGCCGCGCTCGTCTACTGGCTGCTCTCGCGCCGCTCGGCGGCCCGCCGCCCGGCGGCGGACGACGGGGCCGTGCCCTACTGAGCGCTACGCCAGGCGCGCCGGGAAGCCGCCGGTGGCGAGCGGGCCCCAGCGGTCGGGGGTGATGCGGATGAGGGACTTGCCCTGGCGGATCATCGCCTCGCGGTATTCCGCCCAGTCGGGGTGCTCGCCGCTGATGTTGCGGAAGTACTCGACGAGGGGTTCGACCGCCTCCGGGACGTCCAGCACCTCGGCGGTGCCGTCGATCTGGACCCAGGGGCCGTTCCACTCGTCGGACAGGATGATGACGCTGACCCGCGGGTCGCGGCGGGCGTTGCGGGTCTTGGCCCGCTCGGGGTAGGTCGAGACGACGATACGGCCGGAGTCGTCGACGCCCGCGGTGAGCGGCGAGCCCTGGGGGCGGCCGTCGGCCCGGGTGGTGAGCAGGATCGCCCGGTGCCGGGGGCGTACGAAGTCGAGGAGCTCTTCCCGCGTGACCGCGGTGTTCGTGGCGATGTTGGGAGCCATGCGGCCACCTTATGCCGCCCTCCCCCCGCCCCGGCCGAGCCCGCGCCCGCCCGGACCCGGCCCACCCTGACCCGGCCGACCCGCGCCCGCGCGGACCTTGCCGACCCGCGCGGACCCGCCCCGTACACAGAGCACCCGCGCGGTGATCGGGTCCCGGCGGGCGGCCTCGGCCGTCCCCTGCTCCGGCCGTCGCCGGGACCCGGGCCCGGCGGCGTGCCGGGCCCCACCCGTACCTCCGTTGCCTGGAGACCTCTCCGCAGGGACCTCAGGCCGGGTGGACGGGAGCCTTGTGCGTTGCGCGCGGGGGCGTCAGTCGCGCCCCGCCGCGCCCTCCAGGCCGCTCCTGGTCTTGAGGGCGACCTCCTTGACGAAGACGACCAGCACGAACGCCAGCAGCGCGAACGGCGCCGCGTAGAGGAAGACGTCCCCGATGCCGTGCCCGTACGCGCTCTCCACGACCCCGCGCACCGGCTGCTTGAGCGTCGCGACGTCCGGGATGCCGCCGCCCGCGCCGCCGCCCTGCACCCCGAGCGCGCTCAGGCCGTCGGTGACGAAGTGCGTGACGCGGTTGCCGAGCACCGCGCCCAGCGCGGTCACGCCGACCGCGCCGCCCAGCGAGCGGAAGAAGGTCACCAGGGAGCTCGCGGCGCCGAGGTCGGCCACGGAGACCTGGTTCTGCACGGCGAGCACGAGGTTCTGCATCATCATGCCGACGCCCAGGCCGAGCAGCGCCATGTAGACGGCGACCTGCCAGTACGGGGTGTCGTAGCGGATCAGGCCGAGCGTCGCGGAGCCCGCGGTGAGCAGCAGGCCGCCGGAGACCAGGAACGCCTTCCAGCGCCCGGTGCGGGTGATGACCTGGCCGGTCACGGTCGAGGCGATGAACAGCCCGCCGATCAGCGGGATCGTCATGATCCCGGACATCGTCGGGGTGCGCCCGCGCGCCAGCTGGAAGTACTGGCTCAGGAACACCGTGCCGGCGAACATCGCGACGCCCACGAACAGGCTGGCGAGCGAGGTGAGGGTGATCGTCTTGTTGCGGAACAGCCGCAGCGGCACGATCGGCTGCGCGGCGCGCGACTCGACGTACACGAAGACCGCGCCGAGCAGCAGCGCGGCCGGCACCATCACATACGTCTGCCACGACATCCACGGGTAGTTCTGGCCGGCCAGCGACACCCAGATCATCAGCAGCGACACCGCCGCGGTGATGAAGAACGCGCCGGCCCAGTCGATGGTGACCTTCCGCTTGACCACCGGCAGGTGCAGCGTCTTCTGCAGCACGATCAGCGCGATGACGGCGAAGGGCACGCCGACGTAGAAGCACCAGCGCCAGCCGAGCGCGGAGTCGACGATCACGCCGCCGACCAGCGGGCCGCCGACGGTGGCGACGGCGAAGGTCGCGCCGAGGTAGCCGCTGTAGCGGCCCCGCTCGCGCGGCGAGATCATCGCGGCCATGATCACCTGGGTGAGCGCGGACAGCCCGCCCGCGCCGACGCCCTGGATGAGCCGGCAGCCGATGAGCATGCCGGGGCTGGTGGAGAAGCCGGCCACGACCGAGCCCGCCACGTAGATCACCAGCGCCAGCTGGATCAGCAGCTTCTTGCTGAACAGGTCGGAGAGCTTGCCCCAGATCGGGGTGGTCGCGGTGACCGCGAGCAGCGAGGCGGTGACGACCCAGGTGTACGCGCTCTGGCCGCCGCCGATGTCGGCGAGGATGCGCGGCAGGGCGTTGGAGACGATGGTCGACGACAGGATCGCGACGAACAGCCCGAGCAGCAGCCCGGACAGGGCCTCCATGATCTGCCGGTGCGACATCGGCGTCCCCGCCGCGGGGTGGGGCGGGGCGGTGTGCGCGGGCTGCGGGGTGTGCGCGGATTGCGCGGCGGGTGCGGGTTGCGTCGCGGACGTACGGGGTGTGTCGGACGTAGGGGACGTCGCCATCAGGCCTCCACTTAATTGCCTGAAGCAACCATACGGCGAATTGGTTGTATACGGCAAGCGCTGTGGGGCGGCTGTGGCGAAGGCCACGCGGGAGAGTCGGCTGGTCCCGGGGGGAAGATGCGGGGAACAGTCGCAGATGGGGGGCCTGCGGGGGGTGCGGGGGCCGGAGCCGACACGCTAGGGTCAGGCGGCATGTCGAGCAACCAGCAGAGCCCTGAGAACAACTACGACCCGGCCGGCTCCACGCAGATGTTCCGCGCCTTCGTCGACGAGGAGCCGCGGCAGGCCGCCCAGGTGCAGCGGGCGCAGGCCCGGCCGCGTACCGGTCTGATCATCGGCATCGTCGTCGCGGTCGTCGTCATTGTCGGAGTGGTCGCACTCGCCCTGAAGTAACCAGGGACACCATCCGCCCGGCCGCCGCGTCACCGGCGGCCCGGAGCAGAAGCCCGACCACTCCGTCCCGTCCTCATCCCTCGCCTTTTCCGGTCGGTCTTCCTGCTCACTCCCTCCGCGGCCGGCCTCGTCCCTCGGCCGACCACTCCGGGAGCTCGGGCGTCAGCCCTCAGCGGTCAGACCCTCACGCAATTGCGCCAGCGTGCGCGTCAGCAGGCGGGAGACGTGCATCTGCGAGATGCCGACCTCCTCGCCGATCTGCGACTGCGTCATGTTCGCGAAGAACCGCAGCATGATGATCTGGCGCTCGCGCGGCGGCAGTTGGGCCAGCAGCGGCTTGAGCGACTCGCGGTACTCGACGCCTTCGAGCGCCGCGTCCTCGTAGCCGAGCCGGTCCGCCAGCGAGCCCTCGCTGCCGTCGTCCTCGGGCGGCGGGGAGTCCAGCGAGCTCGCGGTGTAGGCGTTGCCGACCGCGAGGCCGTCGACGACGTCCTCCTCGGAGACGCCCAGGCACGCCGCCAGCTCACCCACGGTGGGGGAGCGGTCGAGCCGCTGGGACAGCTCGTCGCTGGCCTTGGTGAGCGCCAGCCGCAGCTCCTGGAGCCGGCGCGGCACCCGCACCGACCAGGACGTGTCACGGAAGAACCGCTTGACCTCGCCGACGATCGTCGGCATCGCGAACGTCGGGAACTCGACCCCGCGCTCGCAGTCGAAGCGGTCGATCGCCTTGATCAAGCCGATCGTGCCGACCTGGACGATGTCCTCCATCGGCTCGTTGCGGCTGCGGAAGCGCGCCGCCGCGTACCGCACGAGCGGCAGGTTCAGCTCGATCAAGGTGTCGCGTACGTAGGTGCGTTCGGGGCTGTCGGGCGGCACTTCCGCAAGGCGCAGGAAGAGCGTGCGGGACAGCGTGCGGGTGTCGATGGCCTCGCCGTGAAGAGCATCGTGCGGTGCGTCGTCGGTAAGCACCTTGGGACTGCCCACCTGTACGGACATGCCACCCCCTCTGAGGTCGCGGACGGGTTGTCGCGAGCGACGTCGTTCCTTCGGTCGTTCCTCCACTGGAATACCGGAGGCGCGCTCGCGACAAACGCGGTATCCGCAGAATGTCACATGTCGGCAACACGCTGTAGCGCCAAGTCGACATATCTGCGCAGGTGACTTAATCCGTTTCGGTTACGCTTCGAGCTGGTTTGCGGACCTCAGCCGGGCGAAGCTCCGGGACAGCAGCCGGGACACGTGCATCTGGGAAACGCCCAGCTCAGCGCTGATCTGCGACTGCGTCAGATTGCCGAAGTAGCGCAGCAGCAGGATCCGCCGCTCGCGCTCGGGGAGTTGGACCAGCAGATGCCGGACCAGATCACGGTGCTCGACGCCCGACAGGGCCGGGTCCTCGTAGCCGAGCCGGTCCAGCAGCCCGGGGGCCCCGTCGCCCTCCTGGGCGGCCTCCAGGGATGTCGCGTGGTAGGCCCGGCCGGCCTCCAGGCACGCCAGCACCTCCTCCTCCGACAGCCCCAGCCGGGCGGCGATCTCGGCGGTCGTGGGCGAGCGGCCGTGCAGCACGGTCAGGTCCTCGATCGCGCCGCTCACCTGCACCCACAGCTCGTGCAGCCGGCGCGGGACGTGCACGGTCCTGACGTTGTCCCGGAAGTAACGTTTGATCTCGCCCACCACGGTGGGCATCGCGAAGGTCGGGAACTGCACCCCGCGGTCCGGGTCGAACCGGTCGATCGCGTTGATCAGCCCGATCGTGCCGACCTGGACGACGTCCTCCATCGGCTCGTTGCGGCTGCGGAAGCGCGCGGCGGCGTACCGCACGAGCGGCAGGTTGACCTCGATGAGCGCGGCCCGCACCCGGGCGTGCTCGGGTGTGCCGGGTTCGAGTGTGCGGATCTGTTCGAACAGCACCTGGGTGAGTGCCCGGGCGTCCGCCGCGTTGGTGCTCGGGGTACGCGTCCTGCCGCGGGGATACGTGGACGGCGGCGTTGACGCCGTTGACGCCGTACGGGCCGGCACCGGCACGTCACACCCCTCTTCGGTTCGACTCTTCCGGCAAAAGCGGTCATAGCATCACAATTCCGGTGTGGGGGCGCAAGCACCGCATATTGCCGTGTTGTACAACCGGCGCACACCCGGGCACGGCAAAGCCCCCTGCCGCGGCGGCAGGGGGCTCGGTGCGACCCGTCGCACACCCCGCGCGGGGGCGTGCGGCCGGCTCAGATCTCGTAGTCCGCAATCACCCAGGTGGCGAACTCCGCCCAGGGGGCGACGGCCGCCTGGTGCGCCGGGTGTTCGAGGTAGCGCTGCAGCGCGGCGGTGTCCGCGACCGAGGAGTTGATCGCGAAGTCGTACGCCACGGGCCGGTCCGTCACGTTCCAGCCGCACTCCCAGGACACCACCTCGGGCACGAGCGCCCCGAGCTCGGCGAACCCCTTCGCGCCCGCGACGACCCGCGGCTCGTCGCGCGCGACGCCGTCGTTGAGCTTGAACAGCACCAGATGCCGGATCATGCGGCCCCCTCGGCCTTCGTCAGTTGGCCAGGTCGTGCATGAACTGCCCGATGCTCTTGGCCGCGTTCGATATCCCCACGAAGCCTACTTGCACCAGGTCGGCGGCCCGCGCGGGCTGGTTGATGATCGTGTACAGCACGAAGATCACCAGCACGTACGTGGCGATCTTCCTCGCCTGCGCCATGCTCCTTGCCCACCCCCAGTCGCGGCCCGGCACGTGCAATCGCCTGAGTCTATCCACCAGATACGCCAATCCGACGTCCCGCCAAGCCTTTCATACGACGAACGCCAGTGGGTGCGGGCAGCGCGGAGCCCCGTGCGGGCAACACAAAACCCCACCTGCTCGCCTGGGCAGATGGGGTGTTCGTGTGCATCCGGTGTGCATCTGGCGGTAGCGGTGGGATTTGAACCCACGGAGGAGTTGCCCCCTCACACGCTTTCGAGGCGTGCTCCTTAGGCCGCTCGGACACGCTACCGGGAGAGAGCTTAGCCCACGCCGGGACGTGGTCGGTAATCCTTAGCGGTCCAGCGGGCGGGTGGTGCGGAAGAAGGCGGTGAGGAGGCCGGCGGCCGGGGTGGCGAGGACGCCGGGGACGACCTCGGGGCGGTGGTTGAGGCGGCGGTCGCGCAGCAGGTCCCACAGGGAGCCGGCGGCGCCCGCCTTGCGGTCGACGGCGCCGTAGACGACGCGGTCGACGCGGGACTGGACGAGGGCGCCCGCGCACATGGCGCAGGGTTCGAGGGTGACGACCAGTGTGCAGCCGGTCAGCCGCCATTCGCCGACCGCCTCGGCCGCCCGGCGCAGGGCGAGGACCTCGGCGTGGGCGGTCGGGTCGCCGGTGGCCTCGCGCTCGTTGCGGGCACGGGCGAGCACGGTCCTGCCGTCCGGGGACAGCACGACCGCGCCCACCGGGACGTCGCCGGTGAGCGGAGCCAGTTCCGCCTCCGCCAGGGCCAGCCGCATGGCGGTCGCCCACGGGTCGCGGACCGGGTCGGGCGGGTCGCCCGCGTCCCCTGGCGGAGGTGGCGATGCCGGTGGGTGAGGTGTCAGCGGACCGCCTCCAGCACGTCGGCACAACCCAGGGCCTCGGCGATCTCGCCGAGCGCCTCACCGGTGAGCGCCCCGTCGCCGCTGAGGGCCAGCAGCTCCTTGGTGCTCATCCCCAGGTCGGCGAGCAGATCGGTCTCGCCGAGCGGGCCGACGGGCACGTGGTCCTCCGAGAGGCCGGCGACGGCCCCCTCGTCGTCCTCCGTGTCGCCGTCCTCGGTGCCGTCGAGGTCGACCAGGTCGTCGAGGTCCTGCGGGTCGCGCCCCAGTACCTCGTCGGTGAGCAGGATCTCCCCGTACGAGCTGCGGGCGGCGGCTGCCGCGTCGGACACGTAGATCCTGGGGTCGTCCTCACCGTCGACACGGACGACGCCGAACCAGGCGTCCTCCTGCTCGATGAAGACCAGAACCGTTTCGTCCTCGTCGCCGGCCGCACGGGCCAGTTCACTCAGATCGGCGAGGGTTTCCACATTGTCGAGATCGGGTTCGCTCGCTTGCCAACCGTCCTCGGTGCGCGCGAGCAGTGCGGCGAAGTACACCGTGACTCTCCCACAGGTCTCAGGCCGTCCGGACCGGGTGAGGGCCTGGCGTCGGCTTCCACCGGCTCCGGTCGGCCCCACCCATCGGCATCGTGGCAGAAACCGGGGCGTTGCGAAGGGTCTTCGGCACTGCGACGTGCCAGGTCTTCGTCACTTTCGTGGGATTACGCGCCCCCGTACCGCCATTGCGGGGGTCCTTCGGTCACCCGCCCGCCATGAAACGGTCACGCAGCGCTCATGTGGCGCCCGTCCCGGGCCAGGTGATTTTCACCACCGGAAGGTGCGCATCCGCATCTGCCGGCGCATGCGTGCCGCGCGGGCCCGGCGCGGCTGCACGCGCTCGCGCAGCTCGCGGGCCTCGTTGAGCTCGCGCAGGAAGGTCGCGCGGCGCCTGCGGCGCTCCGAGTCCTGCTGGCCGGCGCTGTCGTCGTGGTCCGCCATGGGCGTCACCGTCCCTGGGAGGTGCCCGGTCGTGTGCACCCGGCTGACACGGCCGGGCGTACAGACCCACTTTCCCTCTTACGGGCGGTTTACCCCACCGGCGGCGCAGGAGCCGAGGGTGAGGCGGGGCTGGCAGCGGCACCCGGAGGGGCCGTTACAGTCATCGGTATGCGTCTCCACGTCGTCGACCACCCGCTGGTCGCGCACAAGCTCACCACGCTGCGCGACGAGCGCACCGACTCCCCGACCTTCCGCCGGCTGGCGGACGAGCTGGTCACCCTGCTCGCCTACGAGGCCACGCGCGACGTCAGGACCGAGCAGGTCGACATCCGCACGCCCGTCGCGCCCACCACCGGGGTGCGGCTGTCCTACCCGCGGCCCATGGTCGTGCCGATCCTGCGCGCCGGCCTCGGCATGCTCGACGGCATGATGCGCCTGCTGCCCACCGCCGAGGTCGGCTTCCTCGGCATGGTCCGCGACGAGCACACCCTGGAGGCGACGACGTACGCCACCCGGATGCCGGAGGACCTGTCCGGCCGCCAGGTCTACGTCGTCGACCCCATGCTGGCCACCGGCGGCACCCTGGTCGCCGCGATCGACCTGCTCATCGACATGGGCGCCGACGACGTCACCGCGCTGTGCCTGCTGGCCGCGCCGGAGGGCGTCGAGACGATGGAGCGCAAGCTCGCCGGCAAGCCCGTCACCGTCGTGACCGCCGCGGTCGACGACCACCTCAACGACCAGGGCTTCATCGTCCCCGGCCTCGGCGACGCGGGCGACCGGCTGTACGGGGCCGTGAGCTAGCGGCTGGATCGTGGGGGCGGGCCCGGCCGGTCTCGGCCGGGCCCGCCCCGCAGGCCGGTGCTCTCTCCCGCGGCTCAGGGCTTCGCCGGAGCCTTCGCGGGCGTGGTGGCCGGGGCGCCGGTCGCGCACACCGCCTTCGGCGGCGGGGGGTTCGCCGCGACGACACGGGCCTTGGCCGCGTCCGCCGGGGAGGCGAGCGCCGTGAACGCGTTGCCGATCATCACATCGACGTTCTTGTCCTTGCGGGTCGGATCGATCTTCACCATCGACCCGGCAACTTGCGTACCCGCCTCGCGGGCGGCGGCCTCGGCGGCCGGTCCCGCCACGATCAGCGCCGACTGCGTGACCTTCTTGTCGTACGGCGGCGAGGCGTTGCCGAACGCCTTCACCTTGAAGCCGCGGCTGGCGAAGGCGTCCGCCGTGGTCTTGGCCAGGCCGCCGCGGGTGGTGGCGTTGTAGACGTTCACCGTCACACCGGCGGGCTGCGGCAGCGCCATCGGCTTGAGCGCGGGCGCGGTGGTGGTGGGCGTGCACGGGCGGTTCTGCGGGGCGGCGTTCGCCTTGGTGTCCCCGTCGTCGCCCTTGAAGACATCGAAGAGCTGGAGCGCGCCGTAGCCGAAGAGGCCCAGCACGACGACCGAGGCGATCACGGCGGCCACGATCCGGCCGCGCTTCTTCGGCCGTCGCATCCGCGGATACTGGTCCCCGGTGACTCGGTACTTACCGCCCATCCCAGAGGGCGTCAGCATGCTCATGAGCGCAGCGTAAGCGGATTGTCAGTCCATCTCCAGGACCCGGGCGTGCAGCACTTGACGCTGCTGGAGGGCGGCGCGGACGGCTCGGTGCAGGCCGTCTTCGAGGTAGAGGTCACCCTGCCATTTGACGACATGCGCGAACAGGTCGCCATAGAAGGTGGAGTCCTCGGCGAGCAGCGTCTCCAGGTCGAGCTGGCCCTTGGTGGTCACCAACTGGTCCAGCCGCACAGGTCGGGGGGCCACGTCGGCCCACTCACGCGTACTCACCCGGCCGTGGTCCGGGTACGGCCGAGTGCTTCCGATGCGCTTGAAGATCACACGGAAAGCCTACCGGTCCCGCCTCTTGAGGCGCAGCACCCTCCCGGGGCTCACCTGACATGGACCCGGCGGCCGTGCCCCGGATCTCAGGCCGAGGTGGCGTAGAGCAGGGCGCGCGTGGCGGGGTGGGCGGCGGCCGACGGGGGCCAGGTGAGGCGCAGGTGGAGCGTCGGGGCCTGCGTGAGGTCGAGGCCGACCAGGGTGCCGGCGTCGAGGTCGGCGGTGACGGCGAACGCCGGGAGGAGGGCCAGGCCGACGCCCTGCCGGGCCCAGGCGCGCATCACGGCGACGCTGCCGGCCTGGACGCGCTCGACCGCGGGGCCGAACAGCCGCGCGGCGGCGAGCGCGAAGGAGCAGCTGGACGCCGCGTTGACCAGCAGCCGCTCGCCGTCCAGGTCGCGGGGCCGCAGATCGCGCGCTGCGGCCCGCGGATGGCCCGGCGCGGCCACCAGCCGCAGCGGCACCGGATCGAGGTCGAGGAAGTCCAGCGGGGCGCCCGGCGGCACCGCGAAGCCGAGGTCGCCGAGGGCGTCCCCGGTGTCGAGCAGCAGCGCCGCGTCCAGCTCACCGCCGCGCACCGCGGCCAGCAGCGCGTCCCGCGAGGCGACCGCCCGCACCTCCACCCGCAGCCCCGGCCTGCGCTCGGCGAGCCGGGCCAGGATCGGCGGCACCAACTCCGCCGCGATCGACTCCAGCGCCCCGAGCCGCACGGTCATGAGCTCACGCGCCGCCGCGTCCACCGCCCGCACCTCCCGCCGGGCCTCCTCCACCTCCCCGAGCAGCCGCCGCGCCCACACCAGCAGCTCCCTGCCCGCCGCGGTCGCCCGCATCCCCCGCGGATCCCGCTCGAACAGCCGCACCCCAAGGTCCCGCTCCAACGTCCGCACCGCCTGCGACACGGACGACGGCGCCATCCCGAGGACGTTCGCGGCATCCGTGACGCTGCCTCCGCGGACGACGGCTTCGAAGGTGCGCAACTGGCGCAGTTCCATTGCTTGCTCCCCGTGGGTGCGGCGACGCCGCCCGGCCGGGCGGCCGGCTCGGGTGGGGCGGGCGTGGTTGGTCGAGGCGGATTCGGCCGGCTGAGGCGGGCCCGGCTTGGTCGAGGCGGCCCCGGCTCGGAGGATGCGGCTTGGCCCGGCCGAGGGGCTTGGCGTGGCGTGGCTTGGACGGCGCTGGACCCGGCCGCGGGCGGGCCGGTAGCGGCTGCTTCGCCGCCTTACGCCGTCCGTGTCCCCCGCCATCCTCCCCGACCCGCGCCCCTGCGTTCGGCCCGGCCGAATGCAGCGTGCGGCTCCGCCGGTGGAGCCACCGCCCGGGCCGGGCGGACGCTGACGGGCGTCCCGTCCCCTGCACCGCCGGACCACCCCGGCCACCCGGAGAGCCGATGCCCACCCCGCCCCTGCGCCCCACCCCGGCGCCCGCACCAAGGCCCGACGAAGCCATGACCCCGCCCGGGTCCGGACCCGTACGCCCGCCGGGCGAGGCCGCAGCCGCACCTGGGGCCGGCACGGCCCCTGCGGCCCCTCCGCTCGGGCCCGGCGCTTCCCCCGCCCCCGGGGCCGTTCCCGTAGCCGCGTCGGGCGCGGGCCATGCGCCCGGGCCTGGGCCCACCACCGCTTCCGTACCCCCACCCTCGCCGGACGCCCAGGCGGCGGCGCAGCCGTACGCGTTGCTCGGGGTGGCGCTCGGGTACTTCATGGTGCTGCTCGACATGACCGTGCTGTCCGTCGCCGAGCCGGACCTCGCGGGGGCGCTCGGGGGGTCGGTCGCCGGGCTGCAGTGGGCCGTGACGGGGTACACCGTCGCGTTCGGGGCGCTGCTGCTGTCCGCCGGTGCGGTCAGCGACCGCTTCGGGGCGCACCGGCTCTTCCGCGGCGGGGTCGCCGTCTTCGGGGTCGGCTCGGCAATGTGCGCAGCCGCGCCCAATGTGTGGACGCTCGTCATATTGCGGGCGGTCCTCGGGGTCGCCGCGGCGGCCTGCGTGCCCAGCTCCATGGCGCTGATCACCCGGCTGTATCCCGAGCCGGCCCGCCGGGCGCGGGCCATCGCGGTGTGGGCGGCGGTCAGCGGCGCCGCGCTCGCCGCCGGGCCGATCGCCGGCGGCCTGCTCGTCGGGCTCGCGGGCTGGCGCGCGGTGTTCCTCGTCAACGTGCCGATCGCCGCACTCACCCTCGCCCTGGTCGCCGGACGCGCAGTCCATTGCGCCGCCGACCCCGCCCGCCGTATCGACCGTACGGGTCAGGTACTGGCCTGTGCCGCGCTCGCCCTGGGCACGGACGCGCTCATCGCGCTGGGCGGCCGGCACTGGGCCCACACCGCGTGGTCCTGCGGCGCGGCCCTGGCCGCCGGGTGGGCCTTCGCGGTGCGCGAGCGGCGCAGCCCCGCACCCGTCCTGGCCCGCGCGGTGCTGCGGGCGCCCGGCATGGCCGTGATGCTGCTGGCCGGCGCGGCAGTCGGCTTCGCCCTGACCGGTGTGCTTTTCGTCCTGCCCCTGCTGCTCCAGCAGCGGCTCGGCTACAGCGCCATCGGCACCGGCCTGGCCTTCCTGCCGATGACGCTGCCCACCGCCTTCAACCCCCTGCTCACTGGCCGGATCGTCGTCCGCACCGGGCCGCGCGGACCGGTCCTGGCGGGGCTGTGCCTGCTGGCGGCGGGCGGCGCGCTCATGGCCGCCGCCGTGGGGACGGGCGCCCCGTACGCCCTGCTCGCCGCGGGCCTGGCCGGCTGCGGCTTCGGCGTCTCGTGCGCGCTGCCCGCCCTGACCACCGCGGTCGTCGGCCTCGCCCCGCAGGGCACCGCGGGAGCGGCCGGCGGGCTCTTCAACGCCGTGCGGCAGCTCGGCGCGACGGCCGGCGTCGCCGTCCTCGGCGCCTTCGCGACGGTGGCCCCGCACCACGGGGCGGGCCGCGCCGACCACCGGGTCGCGCTCGCCCTGCTGCTGGCGGGCGCGGTGTGCGCCGCGGCGGCCCTCCTCGCGGCGGCCTCCCGCCCGGACCGGCGCCCACAGGACCGTACGACCGTCGGACCGTAGAACCGTCGGACCGCGCGGGAACGTAAGACCGTACGACCGTGAGACGGTCAGACCGCCGGAAGAACGTACAACCCTCGAACCCGACCTCAGCGCCGCCCCGCGAAACCCGCCAGCGCCTCCCGTACGCCTCTGCTCATTGCCGCGCTCCCCTTGTGCCCCGCGTCCCCGACCACCGTCAGCTCCGCGTCCGCCCAGCCCTTTACCAAGTGGTACGCCGTGTCCAGCGGCGAGCTCAGGTCGAGCCGGCCGTGGAAAAGGGCGCCGGGAATGCCGGCCAGCCGCGGGGCGCCGGCGATCAGCGCGCCCTCGGGGAGCCATGCGCCCTGGGAGAAGTAATGGGTGCACAGCCGCACCATGGCCAGCTTCGCCGCGCCCGGCCGGTCGCTGTACGGGCGCGGCCCCCCGTGCGGCTCCAGCGACAGCACCGCGTCCTCCCACGCGCACCATTCCGCCGTCGCCCGCTCCCGCACGGCCGCCTCCGGATGCCCGGTCAGCGCCGCGTACGCCGCCACGACACCGCCCGGCGCGACGCCGGGACCCGCACCGGCGCGGAAGCGCTCGTACTCCTCGGGGAAGAACCGGCTGACCCCGCCGTAGAGCCAGTCCGTCTCGGCCCGCCGGGTCGTCGTCACGCCGTTGATCACGATCTCGGAGACCCGCTCGGGGTGCGCCTGCGCGTACGCGAGGATCAGCGTGGAGCCCCACGAACCGCCGATCAGCAGCCAGCGGTCGACCCCCAGGTGCTCGCGCAGCCGCTCCATGTCGGCGACCAGGTGCGCGGTGGTGTTGTGCGCCAGGTCGGTCGCCGGGTCGGCGGCGTGCGGGCGGCTCCGGCCGCAGCCGCGCTGGTCGAAGAGGACCGCCCGGTAGGCGTGCGGGTCGGCGGCGAAGATCTGCCGGTGGCCGGGCGTGCACCCGGAGCCCGGCCCGCCGTGCACCACCAGCGCGGGCTTGCCCTCGGGATTCCCGCAGGTCTCCCAGTACACGTGGTTGCCGTCCCCGACGGCGAGCATCCCCGTCTCGTACGGCTCGATGGTCATGTGCGGCTCGGTCGTCATGGCGCCCCACCCTGCCGTGCGCGCCCGGGCCCGGCGACGTATTTCCGCTCGGCGGGCCCGTAAAACTCGCTGCGCCCGCGGGGGCGGGGCACCCTTGGTAGGCAGAGGACTCCAGGCGCGGAGGGAGGGGGTGGCGGCGATGCCGGACGCGGGTCCGGGCGCGGGCCCGGGCAGTGCCGGCGCGGCTCTGGGCGCGTACGGCGACCCCTGGGTGTGGGGCGCGCTGCTGCACGGGACGTCGGCGGGCGTCGCCGTCCTGGACACCGACCTGCGCTACGTCTACGTCAACCCCGCGCTCGCCCTCATCAACGGCGTGGACGCCGACGCGCACATCGGCCGCACCATTGGCGACGTCGTACCCGGCGTGGACGCCGGGCTGGACACATTGCACCAGGTACTGGCCGACGGCGAGCCCCGCGAGATGATCTCCAGCGGGCAGACCCGCGCCGACTCCCCGCACCGGCTGCGCGTATGGCGCGGCAGTTACCACCGGCTGGAGGACACCCACGGCCGGGTGCGCGGCCTGGGCGCGGTCATCATGGAGGTCAGCGCCGACCGCGAGGCGCAGGCCGAGCTGGAGCGCACCCGCGAGCGGCTGGAGCTGCTGGACACCGCGGCGGTGCGCATCGGCCGCACCCTGGAGGTCGACCGCACCTGCCAGGAGCTGTGCGACCTGCTCGTCGAGGTCATCGCCGACGCCGCCGGCGTGGAACTGCTGGCCATGAGCGGCTCCGAGGGCCGCCGCCCGCCGCAGGACGGGGTGCTGCGGCTGCGCAGGGTCTCGCTCGCCTCCGTGTCCTCGCTGCGCGAGGCGGTGCCGCAGTTCGGGGTGCCCGGCGAGTTCGTCGACTACCAGCCGGGCTCCGCGATCCCCAGCTGCCTGGAGACCGGCAGGCCCGTCACGTACAACGTCCCCGACGACGCCGAGATGGGCCGCTCCGCGCCGAACACCGAACGCGTGGCCGCCTACCGCGCCGCCGGCATCCACTCGGCGCTCATCGTGCCGCTCGCCGCGCGCGGCGCCCGCCTGGGCACGGTCACGCTGATCAGGGCCGGCTCCTCGCCGGCGTTCGGCGACGACGACGTGGACGTGGCCGTCGCGCTCGCCGACCGGGCCGCCATCAGCATGGACAACGCCCGCCGCTACAGCCGCGAGCACGGCATCGCGGTGGAGCTCCAGCGCGCCCTGCTCGCCGCGCCCGGCATCCCGCACCCCCAGGTCGACGTCGCGACCCGCTACCTGCCCTCGGGCGCGACGGACCTGGTCGGCGGCGACTGGTTCGACACGCTCGCGCTGCCCGGCGGCGTCACGCTGCTGGCAATGGGCGACGTCATGGGCCACGGCGTCGAGGCGGCGGTGGAGATGAGCCACTACCGCTCGATGCTGCGGGTCGTCGCGGGCGACGGCGACGCCCCGGACGCCGTCCTGCGCCGCATGGACGGCCTGCTGGCCGCGGCCCGGACCGAGCGCCCGGGAACGTGCCTGCTGGCCCTCGCAGACCCCGTACGCGGCGGCTGCTGGTTCGCCAACGCCGGCCACCTGCCGCCCGCCGTCGTCGCCCCGGACGGCGTCATCACCCTGCTGGACGTCCCGCCCGGGCCGCCGCTGGGCGCGGAACTGGGCGGGCAGTACGAGGCGGTCTACGCCGACTGGCCCGCCGACCACACGCTGCTGCTCTACACCGACGGCCTGGTGGAGCGGCGGGGCGAGGACATCGACACCTCGCTGGCCCGGCTCGGCGGCCTCACGCTGCCGAACGCGCAGGGCCCGCTGGACGGGCTGCTGGCCCGCGTCGTGCACCGGCTCGCCCCGACCGCCGCCGAGGACGACGTGGCGCTGCTGGCGGCCCGCGCCCGGCCGCCGCGCGGGGCCGGGTCGTAGCCTGGGGGGTGCGCGCCGGCCTCTCGCGGGGTGCGTGCGCGTACGTACCCGGCCGGTGCGGGAGGAGCGCCGTATGACCGAACGCAAACCGCCCGGGGTCTCGTTCGAGACCTGGGCCGACAAGCAGATCCGCGAGGCCGAGCGGCGCGGGGACTTCACGTCGCTGCCGGGCGCGGGCAAGCCGCTGCCGGGGATGGACGAGCCCTACGACGAGCTGTGGTGGGTGCGGCGCAAGATGCAGCGCGAGGGCCTGTCGGGGCTGCCCGCGTCGCTGGTGCTGCGCAGGCAGGCCGAGGACGCGATGGCGGAGGTCGGCGCGGCGCGGACCGAGGCGCAGGTGCGGCGGATCGTGGAGATCGTCAACGACAAGCTGCGCGAGGCGATGCGGCGCCCGTTGGAGGGGCCGCCGCTGGGGCGCGGGCTGTACGACGTGGAGCAGGTCGTGGCGGAGTGGCGGGCGGCGCGGGCGGAGGCGGGGGCTTTGGCCGCGGCTTCGGCGGAAGAGGCGGGGTCCTCGGCGGAGGCCTCGGCGGAGGCCGGGGCTGGTGCCGGTACCCCGGAGCGCGGCGCGGAAACGGGCCGGAAGAGCGGTTTCGTACGGCTGTTCCGCCGGTCGCGGTCGGGCTGATAAGGATGGGCGGTGCGCTTCGAATCCGTCCCCATGCCGCCGTCCGTCGAGGCCAGGCCGCGTGACGCCCGCGGCTATCCCGTACCGGCGATCACGCCGTGGGAGGACGAGCAGCCGCAGTTCGCGCTGACCGACTACGAGCGCAGCGCCCATTGCGCACGCGGGCGGCTGTGCTCGGTGTGCGGCCGGCTGATGCCGCGCGGCCCGGTGTGGCGGGTGGTGGGCGCGGCGGAAAGCTCGGCAATAGGCGAAGCCGTCGCGGCGGGGCGCCCGTACCGCAACATGGCGCCGACACTGGAGGGCCCGGGGCACCGGGCGTGCATGTTGTACGCGTCCATGGTGTGCCCCTACCTCGCCCGGCCCAACGCGCGGCGCGGCACGAGCGCGTACGCCCCCGACGACATGACGGCGCATGTGGTCAGGGGCGCGGTGCGCGGGTCGATGGGCGCGGTGGTCGGCTTCGCGGACTACGAGTTCGCGATCACGCCGGACAACGTCCTCTTCCGGTTCCTCGACGTCGTGGAGTTCCTGCCGCACGACGTGTCGGACGCGCATCTGGACGAGCTGCGGGCGGAGTTGGCGGCCCGGGAGGCCGCCGGGGACTGACGGCCGGGGACTGACGGCCGGGGACCGACGGCCGGTGTGCCGCCCGGGGCCGTCAGCCGCGGAAGGCGGGCAGGCCCGTGTAGTCGGAGACCTTGACCGGCGCCGCGGAGCCGTCGGCCGGGAGCGTCACGATGCCGGCGGGGGTGCGGGCGGCGAGGGTCTTGCCGTCGGGCGAGAAGGCCGGCTCGGTGTAGTCGGTGCCGGCGTTCGGGGTCAGGTCCTTGAAGACCGGGCCGCCGTCGCCGGGCGTCTCGCGGAAGAGGTGGTCGTGGCCGCCGACGGAGCGGACGAAGACGAAACCGTCGTCCTGGCGCGGGGAGAGCGCCGGCTCGGAGCCCTTGGTGATCGGGGCGCCCTGCTGCCGCAGGTAGTCGTCGCGGATGTAGACCTGCCCGTCGCCGGTGTTGGCGTAGACGGCGTCGCCATAGGTGCCGGCGGAGTCGGGCCAGGTGTTGCCCGTCTGCGGCAGCGGCTTGGCGTTCTCGCCGGACTCGTGGTTGAGGGGCAGCACGGCGGGCGTGGCATTGTGCGCGGTCGCGGGGACACCGTACAGGCGCGTGACGCCGTCCTTGCGGGCCGCGAAGAGCAGGTTGTTCACCCCGGGCACGCCGTTCTGCGTGTCGGCGGCGCGGGTCTGCCAGGTGGGGTGCGACCAGTTCTGGCCGCCCGGGTTCTTCGCCACGACGGTACGGCCGCTGCCGTCGGGGTTGCTGACGACGAGGTCGCCGTCGCCGTCCACGAAGGCCGCCTTGCCGCCGTCGGGCGACCAGGCCAGGTCGCGGACCTCGGTGCCGAAGTCGACGCGGGTGCCGTTCATGACGACGTAGCGGGTGCCGTCGCTGATGGTGAGGCCGTTGTGGGCGGTGCCGTTGACCTTGGGCGCGGGCTTGTCCGAGGTGGAGGCCGCGGGCTGCCCGTCGGCGCCCGACCCCTGGTCCGCGCCGCCGGTGGGGGTGCTCGTGGCCGAGGTGCCGGAGCCGTCCGCGCCGGTGGCGTCCTCGGGGCCGCAGCCGGTGAGGACGAGGCCGATTCCCGCGGTGACGCTCGCGACGAGGGCGACGGTGGCGGAGCGGCGGTATCTGGCGCGAGCGGACATGACGGTTTCCCCCTGGCGGATTGCGGTGTGTGAGCCCTCTGGCGCCGGCAGCAGCGGCGTCGAGAAAAAGACTGGCGGGGCAACGTCCGTCTGGTGTCCGTCCGTTGTCACATGCCTGCAACAGCGGGCGGGGCGGTGGGACGGCGTAGTGCCGAGGACCTGACGGCGTGTCGGACGGGCCCGCTTCGACCTGCGGTTTTCGCCGCGTGGCTCGGCAATATGCGCAGCTGTGCGCAATACGCTGGGCGCTCGCGCACGAGAGGGGACGCCGCGGATGCGGTTGCCGCAGGGCAGGTCCGGCCCGATGCACGGCCAGTGGCCGGTGGTCGCCGTGGTCGCGGCCGGCGGCGCCGCGGGCGCGAGCGGGCGGTACGGCGCGCTGCTGCTGTGGCCCCAGTCGTCCGGCGCCTTCCCGTGGACGACCTTCTGGGTGAACGTCACCGGTTGCGCGGTCATCGGCGCCTTCATGGTGGTGATCACCGAGGTCTGGGCGGCGCACCGGCTGGTCAGGCCGTTCTTCGGCACCGGTGTGCTGGGCGGTTACACCACCTTCTCGACGTACGCGGTCGAGACCCGCCGGCTGATCGACGCGCACCAGGGCGGCACCGCCGCCGCGTACGCCGTCGGGACCGCCCTGGCGGCGATGGCGGCGGTGTGGGCGGCGGCGTGGGGGGTGCGGGGGTTCCTGGCGTGGCGGGAGCGGTGAGGGGGCGCACGGGCCCGTCCGCGGGTTCCGGACGGGCTCGTGGGGGTGAGCCGGCGTGCCCTGAGGGGCCGTCACTCGTTGTAAGGATCATGAACGTACGCCGAATCATCAGCAAGGCGGCGGCAGGCTCGGTCCTGCTCGCCGCAGCCAGCTCCGCGACGGCGGCGGCCCAGGCCGCCGACCTCGGCTCGACCCTCAGCGGCACCGCCGTCACCGCGCAGACGGTGGGCCAGCAGGCCACGCAGGGGATCGTCGCGCAGTCCGGCGTGGCCAAGAAGGTCACCGCCGTGAAGAAGGCCGTGCAGGCCGGCACCGACGCCGTCAACGCGGGGAACGAACTGGTCAACCAGTAGCCGCGGGCGGTCGGCGGCAATCAGGAGCGGTCAGGAGATGAGGCTGCCGACCGGGATCCGGCAGTGCGCGGCCGTGGTCAGCACTGCCGGATCGGCGGCGAAGGCCTGGAGGTCCCGCTCGGTGATCGGGCGGCGGGGCGCGGCCTGGGGCCATGGCCGGCTGGCGAGGATGACGTAGACCGTGCCGCGGGAGCGGGCGGCGGCCGTCCACTCGTCCGGCACGGGGCAGACGGCGTGCAGGTACGGCATCGTCAGGATCGCCTTGCCGCCCTCGACGAGGACCTTCACGGGGGCCTTCTGCCCCCGGCCGACGTCGAGGACCTCCCCGCCGACCGGCAGTCCCGCCTGCCTGGCGACGGCGAGCACGGCGGCCTGCGAGTCCGCGGGGCCCCCGACGCCGTCGCCGAGGGTGTAGGCCATCAGGAAGGCGGTGTCCCGGCCGTCCTCCTGGTTCTCGCCGGACCACGGGATGACCACGAGGGTCCCCAGCCGGCTCAGCATCGACGCGTCGGACGCGGTATTTGTCTGGCTCATGCGCCGGACACTAACCGCCGCGGGGGCCGGTTCCGGAATGCTTGTCACTCCAACGGCGTAATCCGATACCGAATCACCAGAACAGCGCAACTTGCGTGACCATCCGTGATCCGGATCCGTTGCCCAGTGCGCCAAAGCCGCACCATATTGCGGCGGGTTTTTCCTCTCAGTCCTCTCAGACCTCTCAGGGAGATTTCGATGTCGCGTATCGCAAAGGTTGCGGCCGTCACCGCCGCCGCCGGCGCCGTCATTGCCGGCGGTGCCGGGATGGCGGTGGCCGACGCAGGCGCCCAGGCCGCCGCGGTCGGTTCCCCTGGCGTGCTGTCCGGCAACCTGATCCAGGTTCCGGTCCACGTCCCGGTCAACCTCTGCGGCAACACCGTCGACGTGATCGGCCTGCTGAACCCGACGTTCGGCAACCAGTGCGAGAACTCCTCGCAGACCACCGTCCAGGCGCCCGTCGACAACGGCGACGACTGGTAGTCCGTCCGCGGACGCGTCACGGCCTCCCGCACCACGAGGTGCGGGAGGCCGTTTTCGCATGGACGGGCCCTGTCGCGGCGTCACGCCTCTTCGTAGGTGTAGTACCGCCGGTGGTCCAGCACCTGCGACGGCCGCACCCCGAACGGCGGCATCGGCTCGTCGAGGCTGATCGCCCGGCCGTGCTCGGGGTCGCCCTGGGCGAGCGGCTTGGCGGGCAGGTAGCCGGACGTGGGATGCAGGCGCTGCCAGCGCACCCAGATCAGGTCGATGAAGGCGTGGTGCAGCCAGAAGACCGGGTCGTTGGGCGAGGCCGCGCCCACCATGTGCCCGCCCACCCACTGGTGCACGCGGTTGTGCAGATAGCCGCCCTTGGTCTCGCTGACCGTCCACCCCTCGATCTTGTTGCGGAAGCCCTGCGTGCTGGCCGCGGAGTTCCACGGCGCGGTGTCGTACGTGGCGATGGACAGCGCGCCGTCCAGTTCCGCCTTGGTCGGCAGCGCGATGGGCCGGTCCGGCCGCCCCATGTTGCGCGTGAGGTACTTCTCGTTCGTGACGCCGTAGGTGATGGGCCAGTTGCCCGTGCTGTACGCGAACGGGCCGGTCGTCACCTGCCCGTCGCTGTCCCGCCCGTCACCGCCCATGAAGTCCGCCCCCCACAGTGCGGACGTGGTCTTGTTGTCGGCCGTCCAGTCCCAGTACGGAATGGTGACGCCGGGGTCGAGCTCGCGCAGTTCGCCCTCGAACACCAGCAGGAACTGCCGGTGCCAGGGGAAGAACGTCGGTGCCATGTGCGCCACCCGGAGCCCGGTCTCGCCGTCCGAGGCGAAGTATTCGGCGTGCAGGCGGACGTACTTGTCGTAGCGGCCGGCGCGCTTGAGCTCGATGACCGCCTCGACGAAGCGGCTGCGCTGGCTGCTGGTCAGATTCCGCTGGTTCTTGCGGGTGTACACCGGTGACGCCCCGATCGGTGGAGGTGAGCGGGTCAGTGGCGGGTCGCGTGTGGCGGGCCGGCCGGGCCGGCCGGGCGCGGGTCAGGCGTGGTGGTGTGCGAGGTCCCGGGACAGTTGCGCCTGCCCGATGACGTCGACCGCGCCGCGGGCGGTGGCCAGTGGCGTCGTGTAGGGCTGGTAGTGGTTGGCGGTGCTGATCCAGCTGCCGTCCACCCGGCGCATGACCGGCAGCGGCGTCCCGTCCACGGTGATGGCCACGCCGTCCTCGCCCGGGTCGCTGAAGCCCTGGATGCGGCGGCCCCGGTAGACCTCGTCGAAGAGCGGCTCCACGGCCGTCGTGACGGCCCCCCGGCCGTCCTGTGGGTCGCCGGGACCCACGGCGACCGCCGCGGCCCCACCGCTCTCCTGAGGGGCCGTCAGCAGCGGATAGAGGGCCGCCGCGGTCCCCGACACCGCGGCGACGGCCGTCACGCCCGACTGGAACACACGTCTGCGGGTCACGGCGCGGCGCGCGGCCGGCCGGTGGTCGTTGTCCGTGATGCCGGTTTCGCTCACGACCGACTCCTCTCGTCCGTTATGTCACCCGTCGACTGCCGGGCAATCATGTAGCTGCGGGGGGTGGGAAACGGCGGATTATCGGCAACCCCAGGCCGAAAATTCATCCGCCCGAGTGAGGGTGGGTGGGCCTTCCGTGCCTGTGCCGTGAACGCATTTGACGTCACGTCAGTGTTTTTCCGGCCCGAGCGCCGCAGGCGGGCGGCCCGGAAGGCGCCCGCGCGGCGTCTAGGCCACCGCGCGCATTTATTAATTCATACGTTATGACTTGCCATGGGCGAGGCACGTTCTTCCCGTCGTTGCAACCGACGCGCAAGGAGTGACCATGGTCGACCGACGCCGGGTGGTGGCGGGCACGGGTGTCGGCGTCGCCACGGCGGCCCTGCTCATGACCGGCCTGACGGCCACCGCCCTCGGCTCCGTCTTCGGCGGAGCGCCCGCTCCGGCCGGCTCCGCCTCTCCCGCCGGGCGCTCCGTCCCGCTGGACCTGCCGTACCTGGGCGCCTTCACCGACTCCGGCGAGCAGGGCGTGCAGGCCCTCTCGGGGCTGTCGCAGTGGCTCGGCGGCACCCCGGTGCGGGTCGGGCACACCTACCTGCCCGGCGACGACTGGGACGGTATCGAGGGCCCGCAGGACCTGCTCCAGCCGTGGGCCGACTGGCGGCGCGCCGAGCAGGACCGGCTCTTCGTGCTCAATGTGCCGATGCAGGCCCGCAACGAGGACCACCTCCCCGACCGCGAGGTCCGCGACCTCATCCGGCAGGGCGCGTCCGGCGCGTTCGACGAGCACTTCACCCGGCTCGCCGAGCACCTGGTCGAACTCGGCGTGCCGGACACGGTCGTCGTGCTCGGCTGGGAGATGAACGGCACGACCTACAGCCACCGCTGCGGGCCCGACCCCGAGGACTGGAAGGCGTACTGGAACCGCATCGTCGCCGCCATGCGCGCGGTTCCGGGCCAGCGGTTCCGCTTCGACTTCGCGCCGAGCCGCGGCACGGACGACATCCCGTGGACCGAGTGCTACCCGGGGGACGGCACCGTCGACATCATCGGCATGGACTCCTACGACCAGCCGCCCGGCGAGTCCTTCGCCCGCCAGGTCACCGAGCCCTACGGCCTCCAGGCCCAGGTCGACTTCGCCGCCCGGCACGGCAAGGCGGTGTCCTACCCGGAGTGGGGCCTGTTCCGCAACGGCGACAACCCCGACTACGTGGCGCTCATGCTGCGCTGGATGAGCGACCACGACGCGATGTACCAGACCATCACCGACTACTGCCCGCACGGCGTGTGGCAGTGCGCGGACAACCCGCGGTCGTCGAAGGTCTTCCGCACGCTGCTGTCCGGGCTCGGCGCCGCGCTGGTGACGCCGTCCGCCACGCCCACGCCCACGCTCACTGCCGAGCCGACGCCTACTGCGGAGCCGACACCTTCGGTGACGCCGACGGCGTCCGGGTCGCCGAGCCCGTCGGTGTCACCTTCGCCGACCGCGACGCCGACCGCGACCGCGACGGTCACGGCGACGTCGACGCCGAGCGCGTCGCCCAGCGGTGAACCGGCACCTCTTGCCACGCCGTCGCCCAGTGCCACGCCGAGCGGCACCACGACCGCCGCACCCACGGTGCGGCCCACCCCGAAGCTCACTCCCCAGCCCACCCCGAAGCCCGCGGTGAAGCCCAGTGCCACGCCCGCCGCCGTGCCGACCGTCCTCGCGCCGACGAAGGGCCCGGGCAGGACCGCCGCGCCGGCGCCGGGAGCCGCGCCCGTACCGCAGCCGTCGCGCAAGGCTAGGTAGCGCGCCGGGCCCGCAGTTCCCGCAGCCGGCCGCGCCAGGACCGCAGCGCGGGGAGCCGGGCCGCCGCCGTACGGGCCAGGCGGGTGCGGGCGGCGGCGAGGGCGTACCGCGCGTACAGCACAGGGGCGAGCGGGCGGCCGGCGAGCAGCAGCCGCTCGTTGACGACGTGTTCGGGCCGCCAGTGGAATTTGTGCGGCTCCGCACCCCGCAGCAGGCTCAGCACCGGCCGCCCGGCGCCCGCCGCGTGCCGTACGCCGTGCCGCATCAGCAGCGTCGTGACGTCGACCTTGGCATCGCGCAACGCCGGGTCGGCGCCGTACAGATACCCGCCGGCCAGAGCGGGCGACAGGACGGTGAAGTTCACGGCGACGACGCTGCCGTCGAGGCGGAATTCGGTGACGACCGCGTCGCCGTCCCCGACCATGGCGGTCGCCGCCCGCACCAGGTGCTCGGCGAACCGTGCCCGTACGTGCTCGGGCGTCACCCCACGGCCGCGCCATTGCATATGGTGCAGCCGCAGCATGGTCGCGACGGCGTCCGGCACCTCGTGCGGGGCCGCGTCCCGCTCCGTCACGCCGGCGGCGTCCAGCTTGCGCAGGTCGGCCCGGATGCGCTGCCCGCGCGAACTGCCCACCCGGCCGATCAGCCCGTCCATGGCCAGTCCGGGCAGCTCCAGGCACACCGAGCCGACGCCGCGCCGCTTGGGCCCGCGCCAGGCGTCGTACAGCCCCAGGACCGCCGCCCCCGGCCGCACCTCCCCCCACGTCACGACCGCCCCGCGCCCCGCCCTGCGCACTCCGCGGGCCAGCGCCTCGACGACCCCGTCAGGGGCGCGGGCGTCGACGAGGACGTCGGCGTAGTCCGTGATGCCGCCGCCGAGCGGCACGACGACCGGCCAGGGCCGGTAGGACCGCATGAGGGGCGCGGCCCCCACGAGGATCCCGTCGCGGCGGACAAGGACGACCCGGAGCCGGTCGCGGGACGTGCGGTAGGAGAGCCACCAGGAGTGCAGCCAGGCGTGCGTCTGGAAGCCGGTCGCCTGCGGGCACCTGCGGTGCAGCGCGCGCCATTCGTCGCCGAGCGCGGCGAAGGCGCCGGGGTCGCGGCAAATGGTGACGTCGAAGGCACCTGCCGGTACATGGGCGGCGTCTTCGACCCCGCCGCCCCGGCGCGGGACGGTCCCGGCAGGCGCTGTCACACCGTCTCCCGCGCCGGCAGGGACTTCGCCGGCGGCGGGACGGCCGCCGCGGACTCCTCGCGCCGCGCCGCCGGGCGGACCAGCAGCACCAGCGCGCCCAGCAGGCCGCCCGCGCTGGCGCCCACGGCCGTCGCGAGGGGCACCGAGGGGGAAGAGGGCGCGTCCGGCGCGGAGGCGGTGGAGAAGACCAGCAGGCGGACGCCCGTCGTCGCGGCGGTGCGGTTGGCGGTCGCGGTGAGGGACTGGGCCACGGCGTTGGCGTAACGGGCCGCGGCGGCACCGCCGGACGCCGTGCCGGTCACCGAGATCATCGGAGCGTCCGGCGAGGTCTGCGACTGCACATGGCCGCGCAGCCGGTCCACCGGCGCACCGGCGGCGGCCCGCGCCCCGGCCAGGACGGCGTCGCCGGTGACGACGCGCCCGTACGCCTGCGCGAAGCCCAGTGCGGTGGGGGAGTCCGCGTGCTGCGGTACGACCATCACGTAACTCGTCGCGGCATATTGCGGGGTCGCCGCGAGTCCGTAACCGAGGCCGCCGAGCAGGCCGACGCCGATGCCCAAGGGCAGCGGGAGCCAGCGGGGTGCCTTCATGGGGGTGCTCATTTCTTCCGGGCGGACGCGAGGGCCGTGGCGTACAGGTCCATGACCCGGTCCGCGGTGTGGGCGATGTGGTAGTGCCCGACCGCCGCGGGCACCGCGAGCCGTACCGGGCCCGCCGCGCGCTGCCGCCCGATCGCGGCGGCGATCTCCTCGGCGGAGCCGCCCGTACGGCACGCGCCGGGCGCGTCCTGCGGCGGCAGGTCCTCGATCGCCGGGCAGGCCGCGTAGAGGACGGGCAGCCCCGCGGCCAGGGCCTCCACCACGGCGAGCCCGAACGCCTCCTCGGCGCTCGGCGAGACGAACAGGTCGGCGGCGGCCAGCACCGCCGGCACCCCCGGCCCGCCGTCCGCGTCCCCGACGATCCGCACCCGGTCGGCCGCACCCGACTGCGCGGCGATCCGCAGCACATTGCCGCGCTCCGGGCCCGCACCGGCGAGCAGCAGATACGTGCCAGGGTTCGCGGCGACCGCCCGCACGAGCCGGTCGAACCGCTTGCCGGGCACGAGGCGGCCGACGCCGGCGACGACGTAGTCCGCCCTCCCCAGCCCCAGCCGGCGCCGGGCGGCGGCACGTACTGCCGGGTCGAAGCGGAAAGGGGCGGGGTCGATGCCGTTGGGCACCAGGTGGATGCGGTCTGCGGGCACGCCCCAGTCCCGCAGCCGCTCCGCCACGGTCGTGGACACCGCGGCGGTGCCCGCCCCCAACCGCTCCGTCGCCCGGTAGAGCGCCCGCGTCCCCGCCCCGAGGGGCCGCCCCTCGATCTGCGAGTCCCCGAGCGAATGCTCGGTGGCCACGACCGCCCGCACCCCCGCCAGCCGCGCGGCGACCCTGCCATAGACGCAGGCGCGGTAAAGGTGCGTATGCACCACGTCGAACCGCCCCGCCCGGATGAACCGCACGAGCCGCGGCACCACCCCCAGGTCCCGATTCCCCCGCATCCCCAGATCCGTGACCCCAACCCCGTCCGCCCGAATCCCCTCCGCCACTTCCCCCGCATTCGTCAACGCCACAACCTCGCACCTGACCCCCACCAACTCCCGCAACAACAACCTGAGCTGCACCTCCGCCCCGCCAACCCCCAACCCCGTAATGACATGCGCCACCTTCACCCCAACCACCCACCGCAACGGCCAAACCGCCCCCCGCCCCTCCCCGCGCGGCGAGCAGCCCCACCCACCCCGGCCCGCCCCTCCAGGGGCGCGAGGAACCGCGCGCCCAGCCGCAACGCACCGGCAGGGACGCACGCGCCGCAAGTGGCAAAACGGATTCCGCCGGGTAGGAGGTGGCGACCAGGCCCATGCGCGAGGGGCCGCCCTTCCAGGGGCGCGGGGAACTGCGCGCCCAGCCACAAGGCACCGATAGGGATGCACGCGCCGCAAGTGGCAGGGCGGATTCCGCCGGGTAGGGCGTGGCGACCAGGCCCATGCGCGAGGGGCCGCCCTTCCAGGGGCGCGGGGAACTGCGCGCCCAGCCGCAACGCACCGGCAGGGATGCACCCACCGCAAGGGGCTGGGCCGGGGGCGTAGCCCCCGGATGCTCCCCCCGCCGGGTGCGGCGCCCGAGCAGGCTCATGCGAGAGGGGCCGCCCCTTCAGGGGCGCGGGGAACTGCGCGCCCAGCCGCAACGCACCGGCAGGGATGCACTCACCGCAAGGGGCAGGGCGGATTCCGCCGGGTAGGGCGTGGCGAGCAGCCCCATGCGCGGGTGGCGGCCCCTCCAGGGGCGCGGGGAACTGCGCGCCCAGCCGCAACGCACCCGCAGGGATGCACCCACCGCAAGGGGCTGGGCCGGGGGCGTAGCCCCCGGATGCTCCCCCCGCCGGGTGCGGCGCCCGACCAGGCGCATGCGCGGGTGGCGGCCCCTCCAGGGGCGCGGGGAACTGCGCGCCCAGCCACAAGGCACCGATAGGGATGCACCCACCGCAAGGGGCAGGGCGGATTCCGCCGGGTAGGGCGTGGCGACCAGGCCCATACGCGGGGGGCCGCCCTTCCAGGGGCGCGGGGAACTGCGCGCCCAGCCACAAGACACCCGCAGGAACGCACCCACCGCAAGGGGCTGGGCCGGGGGCGTAGCCCCCGGATGCTCCCCCCGCCGGGTGCGGCGCCAAGAGCAAGCGCATGCGCCACCCGCCAACCTCCCAGGGGCGCGAGGAACCGCGCGCCCAGCCACAGCGCACCCCCAGCCCCCGCCACACCGCAAGTCGCACCCTCGCGCGCCCACCCCCACCGCACACCGCCCAAGAGCTACCCACGCAGCACCCCCAAAGACATGAGCGGCCCCCGCGCCCCGGGAAACCGATGCAGAAGCCCCTTCGCCAAGAGCCGCCCCGCATGGTCACGCGAGCCCACATACGCGCGGGGAATGGCGAAGTCCCCCTCAAGCCCCGCCGGCGAGGCGACCGCGCAGGCGTGCGCGTAACCCGCGGAGCGCACCGCCGCCACGGCCCGCGCGTCCACCGCCCCGTACGGGTAGCAGAAGCCGTCCACCGGCCGCCCGGTCAACGCGCCGAGCAGCTCCCTGCTCTCACAGACTTCCGCGGCGAGCGTCGTCGCATCGCACCGCGTGAGGTCGACGTGCCGCAGCCCGTGCGACCCGACCTCCATCCCGAACGCGGCCACCGCCCGGATCCCCTCCTGCGTCAGCAGCCCCTTGCGGGGCCCTTCCGCGTCCCACGCGTTCTCGCCGCCGAGCCGCCCCGGCAGGACGTACACGGTCGCCCTGTGCCCGTAGGCCCGCAGCAGCGGCACCGCGGCCGTCAGGAAGTCCTCGTAGCCGTCGTCGAAGGTGAGCCCCACCAGGCCGCGCCCGCGGCCCTCCGCGCGGGCCTCCAGCAGCTCGGTGACGCCGACCCCCGTGAGCCCGGCCCGCCGCAGCCAGCCGAGCTGCGCGGCGAGCCGCCGCGGGCTGACGGTGACCCGGTACGGATCCTGCGCGCACCGCGCCACGGAGTGGTACATCAGCACCCACGGCGCCGACCCGGCGTCATACGGCATGGCGCAAGCTCCTGACGGGTGCGCCGGCGGCCCCTGCCGCGGCGGCGAAGGCGAGCGGGACGGAAAGGCAGCACATGGCCGCACCGAGCACCGCGGGCCCGGGCAGCGCCCGCACCGTGCACCATCCGGCGCCACCGGCCACCACCGCGGCGGCCACGTATCGGGCCACGACCGCGCTCAGCCCCCGCACCCGCACCGGCACCGCCCGTGCGGGCAGCCCGCGCAGCAGGACCGCCGCCGTGAGGCTGATGCCCGCCGCGTTCCCCGCGGCGATGCCGTACGCCCCCCACGGCCCCACCAGGGCCGCGTCGACCGCCATGGTGAGCCCGAGGCCCGCGGCCATCGCCGCGACGGGGTACCAGGTCGGCCGGGCGGCGGAGAAGTACGGCCGGATCAGCGCGCCGACGAGGCTCTGCCCGAGCAGCCCCAGCGCGTACACCCGCATGACGGCGGCGGTCGCCGCGGTGTCGACGGCGTCGAACGCCCCGCGCTGGAAGAGCGTCTGCACGATCTGCGGCGCGCACGCGACGACGTACGCGGTGCCGACGAGCACGACGACGCACGCGAGCGTGAGGTCGCGCTCCACGCGCCGCCGGGCGCCCTCCCGGTCGCCGGTGGCGAGCGCCCGGGCCACCGCGGGGAAGGTGACGGTGCACGCCATGAGCGACAGCACCATCGGCAATTGGGCCACCTTCTGCGCGTAGTTCAGGTGCGAGATCGCCCCGGCGGGAAGCCCCGCGCCGAAGTACCGCTCGACGAGCACCTGCGCCTGCCGGCTGACGGCGAAGAGCACGACCGGCACGACGAGTGCGACGCCCAGCCGCTCCCGCGCAGCCCTTTGCCGCGGCACCCGCGCGTGCCGCCGCCGCGTCAGGCGGCCTCCGCCCGCACACATGTCGGCCGCGGCGCCGGGCAGTTCCTCCGCGCCGGAAGGCCCCACCGGGTGGCGTACCGCCCGTACGAAGGCCGGCAGCTGCACCAAGACCATCAGCGCGCCGCCCACCGCCACGCCGGCCGCCGCCGACTGGACGCCCCACCGGCGGTGGAAGGCCAGCAGCGTGGTGACGATCCCGGCGTTGTAGGCCACGTAGATCGCCGCCGGCGGCAGGAAGCGCTGGTGGGCCCGCAGCGCGGCGCTGAGGTAGCCGGTCAGGCCGAAGGTCAGCAGCGTGACGGCGGTCAGCCGGGTGCAGCTGACGGCCAGCTGCGGATCGGCGAGCCCCGGCGCGAGCAGTCGGACGACGGAAGGCGCCGCCACGTACAGAGCCGCGGTCGCACCGGCCAGCAATACGGCAAGGCGCGGCAATGTACCGCGCACCAGCCCCAGCGCCCCGCCCCTGGCGACAGCCGCGCTGAAGGCGGGGACGAGCAGCAGCGCCATCGCGTCCTCGATGAGCACGGTCGCCGCCAGCTCCGGCACGGTCCAGGCGACGAGGAAGGCGTCGCTGCCGGCTCCGGCGCCGAAGAGCCGCGCGATGACCTGGTCGCGGACCAGCCCGAGCCCCGACCCGGCGATGCTGAGCCCCGCGGTCACCGCGGCGGCGCGGGCGACGAAGCCCCGCGCCGGGCCCGCCACGAGGTCGCGCCGGCCCTCTGGCGGGGCCGGCGCCCGTACCTGCCCGCCGGGGACCCGCGGCCCGGCGTCGGCGCCCTGCGCCCCGTCCCGCAGCCACTGGCTCATCGCGCGGCCCCCTCGGGGGCGTGCAGGGCCCACCACGCCGCCAGGCCCAGGAGCAGGGCCGTCAGGACGGTGGAGGGGCCGCCGATGTCCGCGTAGGCGAAGTCGACGCACTGCCACAGCAGCAGTCCCACCGCGCACAGCCCCGCGGCCCGCGCGCCCGGCGGGCAGCCGCGCAGGCGGCGCAGGCCGAGCGCAAGCACCGCCGCCCAGCCGCCGGCGAGCAGGGAGCAGCCCAGCAGCCCCTGCTCGCTCAGCGCCAGCAGGTACATGTTGTGCGGCGACAGCAGCGGTTCGCGCGTGAAGCCCTGGCCCGCGCCCGCGGTGTCGCTCGCCGAGGACAGGCTCAGCGGTGCGTGGCCGTCGCGTTCGGCGGGGAAGCGCTTGAGGCCCACGCCTGCCGCCGGGTGCTCGCGCCACATGGACAAGGCCGCGGACCAGAGGGTGAAGCGGTCGTTCACGGACGGGTCGGGTACGGCCGTGACCTGGGTGATGCTCGCCGCCCGCGCCCCGATCGCCTGGGAGCCGACGCCGAGCCCGCCCACCAGGACGACGCCCGCCGCGGCCAGCCCGGCGAAGACGCCGACCGCCCGCCGGGGCCCGGCGAGCAGGATCATCGCGCCGCACGCCACCGCCGTCGCGATCCACGTGCCCCGGCTGAAGGACACCGCCAGCGGTACGACGAGCAGCCCGGCGCAGCACGCCGCCGCCATGCGCAGCCGGCGCGGCCGGCCGGGGGAGGGCGGCGCGAGCGCGTAGCCCATTGCCACGACGAGGCCATAGGCCACGACCGTCGCCATGCCCATCACGTCCGAAGGCCCGAACGTGCCGACGGCCCGGACGTCCTGGCCCATGTACGACGCGCCGCTCGCCGTGGCGTACTGCCACGTCCCGACCGCGCCCTGCACCAGGGCCAGCAGCACGATCGCCCCCGCGAGCACCGCGAAGTCCCGTCGGTCGCGCAGCAGCAGCACCACCGCGGCCGGCACCGCCACGAACACCTGCACATAGCGCAGGAATCCGGTGGCGCCCGCGCCCGGATCGAGGGACGTCACCGCGGCGACGGCGAAGCCCACCGCGGGCGCGCCCAGCACCACCGCGGCCACCGCGGTCAGCGGCCGGCGGCGGGCCCGCGCGCAGCGCACCGCGGCGGTCAGCACCAGCACCGCGGAGGCCCCGTCGGCCGGCGTGACCTTCCCCGAGGCGCTGACGTTCCCCGCGGCCACGGGCACGGCCAGCAGCAGCACGGTGGCCAGCGCGGGCAGCAGCGGCGCGTACCGGGACACCCGCCGGGCGAGCAGCGCCGGAAGGAGCGGGCGCTCGGCAATATGCGGGCGGGACGCGGCGGGGGCGAGGGACACGGGCGGCTCAGCTCCCGCCGTGCCGGAAGACCGTGACGGTCGTGCGCAGCAGGATCGTGACGTCCTGCCACAGCGTCCAGCTGTCGATGTAGTGGTTGTCGAAGCGGGCACGGTCCGCGATCGAGGTGTCGCCGCGCAGCCCGTGCACCTGCGCGAGCCCGGTCAGGCCCGCGGGCATCCGGTGCCGGTCGGCGTAACCGGGCAGCGTCTGGCTGAAGTGCGCGACGTAATGCGGGCGTTCCGGGCGCGGCCCGACCAGGCTCATGTCGCCGCGCAGCACATTCCACAGCTGCGGCAGCTCGTCGAGGGAGGTGCGGCGCAGCAGCCGTCCGGTGCGGCTCATCCGGTGGTCCCCGGCGACGCTCCACAAGGTCGCCGACTCGCGTTCGTCGGCGGGGCGCAGAGTGCGGAACTTCAGCAGCGTGAAGGGCCGCCCGTGCAGCCCGACGCGCTCCTGGCGGAAGACGACGCCGGGCCCGTCCGCGAGCCGTACGGCCAGCGCGCAGGCGGCGAGCAGCGGCGCAAGGCACAGCAGCGCGAAGGCGGCGACGGCGGCGTCCAGCGCCCGCTTGCCGCCGCGGGCCACCCGGCTCCCGGCGGGCGGGTACGGGTCGAGCCGGCGGCACGCGTAGCCCCACAGATGGCCGGCTGCGGCCCTGCCGCGCCGCTCGCCCCCCGCCGTGTCGACCTGCCACAGCACGCAGCCCTGGGCGGCCAGCAGCCGCACGGTCGCGGTGGTGCGGGCGTCCAGCGCGCCGGGGCCGGTGACCACGGCGTGCCGCACGGCGTTCTGGATCACCGCGCGCGTGACGTCGCCCGGCGAGGACAGCACGGGCAGCACCGGCGGCGGAAGGTGCTCGGCGGCGCCCTGCGGAGTGCCGCGGCCCGCCGGCTCGGGCGGCGCGGGGCGTACCGGAGCGGGCGCGGCGAGGCCCACCGGGCGCATCCCGTACTCGGGCCTGGCGTGCAGAACCGCGGCAATACGCGCGGCTGCGGCGGCGTCGGAGGCGACGACCAGTGTCGAGGCGGGCCGTTTGCGGGCCAGGTGCCGCCGTGTGCCGTAGACGCCGCCGCGCAGCCCGCCCGCGACGGCGACGGTCACGCCGACGGCCGTCAGCAGCGCCGCCCAGCCGGGCGCGCCGGGCGCGGCCACGACCGCCAGGAGCCCCCAGGCCAGCGCCGTACGCCCGGCCAGGCCCGGCAGCTCGGCGAAGGCGGCGGGCGCGAAACCGGGCCGGTAGAGCCCAGCCCTTTGCTGTGTGACGAGCAGGCACCCGGCGACGAGTCCGCAGGCCGCCACCGCGTGCGGCACCGTGACCGCCGCCGCGGCGGCCACCCCGGCGCAGTCCGCCGCGCCCAGCACCATCCCCACCCGCTCCCGCGCCGCCCGGTGCCGCGGCTGCCCCGCCGCACGCCGCTCGCCCGCCAAGTGCTCACCGCCGCGGCCATAGGCGCGGGACGTGGCCCTTTGCGCCGCCGTTCCGCCGTGCGGCTCGGACGCGGCGGCACCCTGGGCGCCGTGCGGGCGCGGGGGGTTCACCCGGTCGGCGTCCACCTGGTCGCGGGTGCCGAGGGTGGGGTCGGGGGTCACCGGGGGAGCCGCCGGGGGCGTACGGGGTGGGTCAGGGCGAGCGCGTCGCGGTAGAGGGCGGCGACGCCGGACGCGGTACGGGCCACGTCGTGCCGGGCGCGGGCATGGGCCAGGGCGCGCGAGGCCGTGCCGATACGCAGCGGGATGTTGCCCAGGAGGCGCAGCAGCGCCGCGGCGAGGGCGGCGGGGTCGCCGGGCGGGACCAGGCACGTATCGGCGTCGGCGGGGTGGAGGGCCTCGCGGGCGCCGCTGACGTCGCTGGCCACCACCGGGCGCCCGCAGGCCATCGCCTCCAGCGGTGCCAGGGCCATCCCCTCCCAGCGGGAGGGCAGGACGACCACGTCCGCGGCCTGGTACCAGGGCACGGTGTCGCGTGCCGCGCCCGCGAGCAGCACGCCGGGCGGGGCGCCCGCCATGAGCCGCGTGCGGTCGGGGCCGTCGCCGACCAGGACGAGCCGGGCGGCGGGCAGCGCGGCGGCCACCGCTGGCCAGGCCCGCAGCAATACGTCCTGGCCTTTCTGCGGGCACAGCCGTCCGACGCACACCACCAGCGGGGTGCCGGGCCCGGCGTCGGACAGCGCGGGCAGTGCCGCCCGTACGGCGGCGCGGTCGGCGGCCGGGGTGAAGCGCGCGAGGTCGACGCCGTTGCGGACGACCGCCCAGTGGGTGCGCACGCCTGCCTCATGGCCTGCGCGGCGCTCGGCGTCGCTGACGCACAGCACCCGGTCGGCCCAGCGCGCCGCGTACCGCTCCCACGCCCGCGCGGCCCGGGCGGTGGCGGCGCCGGCGGCGTCGAAGGACCAGGCGTGCGGCTGGAAGACGGTCGGCAGCGTCCCGCGCAGGGCGAGCCGGCCGGCGAGCCCGGCCTTCGAGCTGTGCAGGTGCACCAGGTCGGGCCGCACCTGCCGGACGGCCGCGGTCGCCGCCGCGACCTCGCCGGCCAGCCACGGCCCCGGGGCGCGCCGGGCCTGCCACCGTACGACCCGCGCCCCGGCAGCGGCGGCGGCGGGGCCGAGTGCGTCGGGCGCCAGGGCGGCGGCGCCGGACCCGCGGAACTCGCCGCGCCCGTCGCCGGCCGGCCGCGGAACCGGCCCGGGGCAGCAGACGACCACGTCGGCGCCGTCCCGTACCTGCGCGCGGACCAGGTCCACGACGACACGGGCCACGCCGCCCTCGACCGGCTGTGCCATGTGCAGCACCGTCAGGCCGGTCAGCAGCCCGGCGACTGAGTCCCTGTGTTGCGGCATCGCGCGCCGTTCTCCCTCTACGAGCCCCGTCAAACCCCGCCACTCGGTCCCGCGGCCGGCCGAATGCCCGTACACGCTCACGGGCCGTTCCGGCCGTCCCCGGGAAACAGGAATGCACGGTCGCAGAGAAGGGGTAGAAAATCACGCAAGCCGCGCGAACGCGCGCATTATCGAGGCTTCTTACGACGATCACACCGGACGGATTGACGCGCGTGTCAATACGCGTCCGCGGGCTCATCCCCGGACGCCAGTACGGCCGGCTCGCACGGCCGGTCCGGCATCCGGCGTTATCCATTCGGGTGAAAAGTCATTACTCTTCGCGGGCGCGGGGGTTGGGCAGTGCGACCCGTCTTCCGGGGCAATCCCACTCCCGTTCACAAAGGACCCACCGTGATCAAGAAGTTCCTCGCCACGGCCGCCGTGGCCGCCTCCGTCGCGGGCGTCTCGGCGTCGGTCGCCCCGCAGGCGATGGCCATCGGCAACGACGGCGGGACCACCACCGTCAACGGCAACGGTGCCGAGCAGAACTACGGCAACACCTACACCAGCGGCTACATGAGCCCGTCGTTCGCCCTGATCCAGGGCTCGCTCAACAAGCCGTGCCTCGGCCTGCCGGTGAAGGGCAACATCGGCTCGCTCATCGGCCTGATCCCGGTCTCCGTCCAGGACATCAACGTCCTGACCTCGCCGCAGAACCAGCAGTGCGTGGAGAACTCGACCCAGACGCAGGGCGACGAGCCGCTGTCGCACCTCCTGGACAACATCCCGGTCCTGTCCGGGAACGGCCTGGCCAACCACTGACGACGCCCGGCCCGCACCGGCACCGGTCTTTTCATATCGGCGCCTGTATGCCTTATTGCACCGCCCATTCGAGTGGATGATGCCGCTCGGACCGGTGCGGCCAGTCACCTCCGGGCATCACCGCTCGTTGACTTGTCGGCGCGGTGCGCACGGACCCGTCCCAAGGGACCGGCCGGCACGAAATCCGTGACGGCGTTTCAACCGCAGGCGCTGAAAAAAGGAGTAGAAAAGTGAAGAAGCTCACCAAGGCCGCGGCTTTCGCCGCCGGCACCGTCATGGCGATGGGTATCGCCAGCCCGGCGTTCGCCAGCTCCGGCGCCATCGGTGGCGCCGCCCACTCCCCGGGCGTGCTGTCCGGCAACCTCATCCAGGTGCCGGTCCACGTGCCGGTGAACGTCTGCGGCAACACCATCGACGTGATCGGCCTGCTGAACCCCGCGTTCGGCAACGTCTGCGAGAACAACGGCTGACGCCGACCGCACGTCGAAGGACACCGAAGGTCGGGCCGTACGCCCCGATCAGGTACCGCCCCGGCCGAGCGCCCAGCGCACCGGGGCGGTCCGCCATCCGCACCACCTTTGCACCACCCTTTTGCACGAGCGGAGAAATGAGCCGATGCGACGACAGATTCTGAACCGGAGTCTGCTCACCGTTGCTGCCGCGAGCAGCATCCTCGCGGTGACGGGAGGTTATGCGAACGCGGACTCGGACGCGGACGGCGGAGCCCACGACTCCCCGGGCGTGCTGTCCGGAAACAGCGTGAGCGTCCCCGTCGAGGTGCCGCTCAACGCGTGCGGGAATTCCGTCGACGCGGTCGGGCTGCTGAACCCGGCCTTCGGCAACGCCTGCGCCAACAACGCGGCGGCCCCGCACGTCGTGCCGCCCCCGCGGCAGGCCCAGCCGCCCGCGCCCCCGGCGAGCACCCCGCAGCCCCCGGCCTCGACGCCCGAGGTGCACACGCAGCTCGCCGAGACCGGCACCCCCGCCGGCATGGTGGCCGCGGCGACCGGCGCCGGCGCCGCGCTGCTGCTCGGCGGCACGGTGCTCTACCGGCGCTCCACCCGCGCCGCGCGCATCCGCCGCACGTACTCCTGACCCGGCTCCGCGCACCGTTTCCGTTGCGCTGCGTAGTCGTTGACCAACCGACAGACATCCCCGCGTTACCGAAAGGGTGGCACGTGAAGTACTCGAAGGTCGCAGCCGTCGTGGCCGGCTCCGTGATGGCGGTCGGCGTGGGCGCGCCCGCGTTCGCCGACAGCAACACCGTCGACGCCCACAACATGAGCACGATGCCCACCAGCGTGAACACCGGCATGGACCAGGCGCTCAACGAGCAGCCGCTGCAGAAGGTCGCCGGCACCGTGCCGGTGGACTCCACGATGCACACCCTCGGTGACGCGACCGATGACATCAAGGGCGGCGCCCCCGCGCAGGATCTCGCCGGGGACGCCCTCGGTGCCACTCAGAACGTCACGTCGTCCGGCCTGGCCGACGCCGTGCCGGGCGCGTCGCTGCTCGGCGGGCTGCCGGTGTCCGGGCTGCTGGGCGGGCTTCCCGTCGGCGGCCTGCTCGGCGGCCTTGGCGGCTGACGCCCCGTCAGGCCCCCGGTGGGCCTGCTCCGCCATCGGAGTGAATCGCCGGAACCAAACCCTCGGTGAGCGGTTGATCAGATCGCTCAGCCTTCCTTCCACAACCGTGCATACGAGCACCGCAAAGGGAAACACAATGATCAAGAAGATGCTCGCCGGAGCCGCCCTCGCCGCCTCCGTCGTCGCCGTCGGCGCCACCGCCGCCCCGGCCATGGCTCTCGGCGACGACCAGGGCACCACCACGGTCAACGGCAACGGCGCCGAGCAGAACTACGGCAACACCGTCACCAGCGGCACCGAGAGCCCGCAGCTCGGCCTGGTCCAGGGCTCGCTGAACAAGCCGTGCCTGGGCATCCCGGTCAAGGCCAACGTCGGCTCGCTGGTCGGCCTCATCCCGGTCACCGTCCAGGACGTCAACGTCCTGACGTCGCCGCAGAACCAGCAGTGCGCCGAGAACTCGACGCAGGCCCAGGGCGACGAGCCGCTGTCGCACATCGTCGACGACATCCCGGTCCTGTCCGGCAACGGCACCGCGAACGGCTGAGCTTCCGCCGTATCCGCACCATCTGCGTGACCCTCGGGCCGCCGGCGCTCTTCCCGCCGGCGGCCCTTCCGCATGCCCGCCACCGCCCTCGCGGCACCCCCGCGGCCCACCACCCGCGCTGCCCCGCCGTAGCGCCCGGCCCCTGACCTGGGCCCTCGGCTCATGGCAGGAAAGGTGGGGAATCCGTCATTGCCGCCATCGCGCCGCCACTGCCACGCTGGACGCCGTGACCGGACGCGACCCCACCCACGACGTGCTCATCGTCCTCTTCGACGGCGTCCAGAGCCTCGACGTGACGGGCCCGCTGGAGGTCTTCACCGCGGCCGTACAGGCCGCCGCGGCCACCCCGCGGGCCCCCGCCTCGGAAGCCGCCCGCCCGGCCCCGTACCGCGTCCGTACCGCCTCCCCGGGCGGCCGGCCGGTGCGGACCTCCGCCGGGCTGCGGATCGTGCCCGACACGGGCCTGGAGACCGCCGCCACGCCCGGCACGCTGCTCGTGCCCGGCGGGCAGGGCACGCACCGGCCCGAACCGGAGGTCGTCGCCCGTGTCGCGGCCCTCGCGCCCGGCGCCCGCCGGGTGGTGTCGGTCTGCACCGGCGCGTTCCTGCTCGCGGAAGCCGGCCTGCTCGACGGCCGCCGCGCCACCACCCACTGGGCCTATTGCGCGACCCTCGCCCGCCGCTTCCCCGCCACCGAAGTCGACCCCGAGCCGATCTTCGTCCGCGACGGCAAATACGCCACGTCCGCCGGCGTCACCGCCGGTATCGACCTGGCCCTTGCGCTGGTGGAGGAGGACCTCGGGCGGGACGCCGCGCTCGCCGTGGCCCGCGGGCTCGTGGTCTTCCTGCGCCGGCCCGGCGGACAGGCGCAGTTCAGCGCGCAACTGGCCGCGCAAATTGCCGAGCGGGAGCCGTTGCGCGACGTCCAGCGCTGGATCACCGAGCACCCCGAGGCGGACCTGAGCGTGGACGCGCTCGCCGCCCGGGCCGCACTGTCCCCCCGGCAGTTCGCCCGCGCCTTCCGAGCGGAGGTCGGCGTCACACCCGGCCAGTACGTCGACCGGGCCCGCCTGGAGGCCGCCCGCAGGCTGCTGGAGGACACCGCCTTCGGTGTCGCCGAGATCGCCCGCGCGGCCGGCTACGGCACCCCCGAGGCCATGCGCCGCGCCTTCCTGCGCAGCCTCGCCGTCCCGCCCGCGGAATACCGCCGGCGTTTCCACACCGTCAGGAGCTGAGCCCCGCCATGCAGACAGCCGCCCTGCTCTACCCGGGCTTCACCGCGCTCGACGTCGTCGGCCCGTACGAGATCCTGTCCCGGATACCGGGCGCCGAGGTGGTCTTCACCGCCGTCGAGGCCGGCCCGGTGCGTACCGACATGGCGAGCCTCGCGCTCACCGCGGACCGGCCGCTGGCCGAGGTCACCGCGCCCGACCTGGTGCTCGTCCCCGGCGGCCCGGGGACGCAGGCCGCACTCGCCGACCCGGCGGTCCTGGAGTGGCTGCGGGCCGTCGACCCGGGCACGACATGGACCACGTCGGTCTGCTCGGGGTCCTTGATCCTCGCGGCGGCCGGCCTGCTGAACGGCCGCCGCGCCACGTCCCACTGGATCGCCCTCGACACCCTGCCGCTCCTCGGGGCGGTGCCCACTGCCGAGCGGGTCGTTTTCGACGGCAAATATGCGACGGCGGCGGGTGTCTCCGCGGGCATCGACCTCGCCCTGCACCTGGCCGGCCGGCTCGCCGGCGACGCGGTCGCCGAGGCGATCCAACTCGTCGTCGAATACGCCCCCGAGCCGCCCTACGCCGCGGGCTCCGCCGCGACCGCCCCGCCCGCCCTCGTCGAGACGCTGCGCTCCACCTCCCTCGCCGTCCCGGCCCTCTGAGGCCCGAGGCCCCTCACCGCGCCACCGGCCGGCCTGTAAGGCCCGCGTAACCCCGCGCTGACCGCGGGTTTGACGTCGGCGTAATCGCGGGGCCCTAGCGTCGGACGCGTGCGCGGCCGAGTGGCCGCGGGTGGGAGGCCCGCAGGGTGAGCACGACGGTGCGGACGGTCTGCTCGTACTGCGGGGTCGGCTGCGGCCTGCTCCTGGACGTGGGAGCGGGCCCCGACGGGCGGCGTACCGTCCTCAAGGCCCGCGGGGACACCGCGCACCCGGCCAACCACGGCAAACTGTGCACCAAGGGCGCCACCACCGCCGACATGCTCGCCGCGCCCGGCCGCCTGACCACCGCACTGGTCAGAGCCGACCGCGGCGCCGAACCCGTGCCGGCGCCCATGGCGCAGGCGATCGCCGAGACCGGCGCGCGGCTGCGGGCCGTCGTCGACGCCCACGGCCCGGACGCCTTCGCCCTCTACGTCTCGGGGCAGCTCAGCCTGGAAGCGCAGTACCTGGCGAACAAGCTCGCCAAGGGCTTCGTCCGCACCAACCAGATCGAGTCCAACTCCCGCCTGTGCATGGCCAGCGCCGGCAGCGGCTACAAGCTGTCGCTCGGCGCGGACGGCCCGCCCGGCTCGTACGAGGACCTGGACCGCGCCGACCTCTTCCTCGTCATCGGCTCCAACATGGCCGACTGCCACCCCGTCCTCTTCCTGCGGATGATGAACCGCGTCAAGCAGGGCGCCAAGCTCGTCGTCGTCGACCCGCGGCGCACCGCGACCGCCGTGAAGGCGGACCTCCACCTCCAACTGCGCCCCGGCACCGACCTCGCCCTGCTCAACGGCCTGCTCCATCTGCTGCACGCCGACGGCCGCACGGACACCGACTTCATCGCCCGCTGGACCGAGGGCTGGGAGGCGATGCCGGAATTCCTCGCCGACTACCCGCCCGCCACCGTCGCCGGGACCACCGGCGTCCCCGAAGCCGACCTCCGCCGCGCCGCCGACCTCATCGGCGAGGCCGCCGCATGGGTGAGCTGCTGGACGATGGGCCTCAACCAGTCCACGCACGGCACCTGGAACACCAACGCCCTGATCAACCTGCACCTGGCCACCGGCGCCATATGCCGGCCCGGCAGCGGCCCCTTCTCCCTCACCGGCCAGCCCAACGCCATGGGCGGCCGGGAAATGGGCTACATGGGCCCAGGCCTGCCCGGCCAGCGCTCCGTGCTCGTCGCGGAGGACCGGGCCTTCGCCGAGGACATGTGGGGCCTGCCGCCCGGCACATTGCGGGCGGACGGCGTCGGGCGCGGCACCATCGACATGTTCCGGCGGATGGCGGACGGCGACATCAAGGCGTGCTGGATCATCTGCACCAACCCGGTCGCCTCGGTGGGCAACCGCCGCACCGTCATCGAGGGCCTGGAGGCGGCCGAGTTCGTCGTCACCCAGGACGTTTTCGCCGACACCGAGACCAACGCGTACGCCGACGTCGTCCTGCCCGGCGCCATGTGGACGGAGTCCGAGGGCGTCCTGGTCAACAGCGAGCGCAACCTCACCCTCGCCGGCCGGGCCGTCGACCCGCCCGGCGAGGCGCTGCCGGACTGGCGCATCATCGCCGAGGTCGCCAAGGCCATGGGCTACGGCGACGCCTTCGACTACGCCGGGCCCGAGGAGGTCTTCGACGAGATACGCCGCGCCCACAACCCGCACACCGGCTACGACCTGCGGGGCGTGACGTACGAGCGGCTGCGCGCGACCCCCGTGCAGTGGCCCGCCCCGACGCCCGACGGCCCGGACCGCAACCCCATCCGCTACGTCGAGGACGACGGCCGGCTGCGCTTTCCCACCGCCAGTGGCAGAGCCGTCTTCCACGCCCGCCCTCATGTGCCGCCGGCCGAGATGCCCGACGACGACTTCCCCTTCGTGCTCAACACCGGCCGCGTGCAGCACCAATGGCACACGCTGACGAAGACCGGCAAGGTCGCCAAGCTCAACCGCCTCAACCCCGGGCCCTTTGTGGAGCTGAACCCGCGCGACGCCGCGGAACTCGGCATAGCGGAGGGCGACAAGGTCGAGGTCGCCTCGCGGCGCGGGCGCGCCGTCCTGCCCGCGGTGCTCACCGACCGCGTCCTGCCCGGCTGCTGCTTCGCGCCCTTCCACTGGAACGACCTCTTCGGCGAGTACCTGAGCGTCAACGCGGTGACCAGCGACGCGGTCGACCCGGTGTCCTTCCAGCCGGAGCTGAAGGTATGCGCGGTGGCGCTGAGCAAGGTCGCGTCGGGCACGGGGGGCGCCGCACAGGGTGCCGGGACCGCGGACGGGGCGGCCGGCTCGGCAATGGGCCACGCCGGCGCCCTTCCCGCAGCGCTTGCCGGAGCCGCCGCGCAGTCCGGGGCCGCCGTAATGGGTGGGGCCGCGGCAATGGGTGGGGCCGGCACGCCGCCCGGCGCCGGCCGCGCCCTGCCCGCCGCTGCCGTGCCCGAGGGCGCCGCGGGCGTCTTCGGGATACGGGACACCGCCCCGCCCGTCCTCGCCGAGCACGAACGCCGCTACCTCGTCGGCTTCCTCGCCGGCCTCGGCTCGGGCCTCGCGGGCGTGCCCGTGCTGCCGCCGGACGCGCCCTTCACGCCCGAGCACGCGCAATGGGTCAACGGGGCGCTCGCCGGGATGTACTCGCGCAGCCCGGAGCCTGCGCCCATTGCGGAGCCGCCGGCGGCCGAGGCCCGGCGGGAGGTGCTGGTCCTGTGGGCCTCGCAGACCGGCAACGCCGAGGACTTCGCCGCCACCGCCGCCGCCCGGCTGACCGGCACCGGGCACCGGGCGACCCTGCTCGGCATGGCCGACGCCTCCCCCGCCGCGCTGCCCGCCGCGGCCGACCTGCTGCTCATCACCAGCACCTTCGGCGACGGCGACGCCCCCGACAACGGCACCGGCTTCTGGGACGCCCTCACCGCCCCCGACAGCCCGCGCCTGGACGGCCGCCGCTTCGCCGTGCTGGCCTTCGGCGACTCCTCCTACGCCGACTTCTGCGGCCACGGCCGCCGCCTCGACGAGCGCCTCGGCGAACTCGGCGGCATCCGCCTCGCCCCGCGCACCGACTGCGAACCGGACTACGAGCCGTCGGCCGGCGCATGGCTGGACCAGGTCCTGGCCGCGCTCTCCGCCCCGGGAACCGCCCCCGCCGCCCCGGAGAGCGCCCCTGCCGCCCCCGCGGCTGCCCCGAGCGCCCCCGCCGCCCTCGCGCCGGACGCCGCACCGCCGCAAGCCACCCGCCCGCAAGCCGCCCGCTCCCAGGCCCTCCGCCCCGCCGCCGGCACCGCCCGCCTCACCGGCAACCGCCTGCTGAGCCTGCCCGGCGCCGCCAAGGAGGTACGCCGGTTCACCCTCGACACCCGCGACAGCCCCGTCCCCCTCCCGTACGAGGCCGGCGACGCCCTCGCCGTCACCCCGGTCAACGCCGCCCCCCTCGTCGCCGAATGGCTCGACGCCACCGGGCTGGACCCGGACGCCACCGTCACGCTCCCCGGCGTCGGCGACACCACGCTGCACGACGCCCTGCGCCACCACCTCGACATCATCCGCATCACACCCGACCTGCTGCGGTTCGTCTACGACCGCACCCATGACCGGCACCTGCACAAATTGCTGCGCCCCGACAACAAGGACGAGCTGGCCAAGTGGTCCTGGGGCCGGCAGGCCGTCGACGTCGTCGCCGAACACGCTGTCGGCGCCTCCGCGCAGGAGTGGGCCGAGGCGCTGAAGAAGCTCCAGGCCCGGCAGTATTCGATCTCCTCCAGCCCGCTCACGGACCCGTACACGATCGCCCTGACCGTCTCCGTCGTGCGGTACGAGAGCCCCGCCGGGAGGCCGCGCGGCGGCGTCTGCTCGCCCTTCCTGGCCGACGCCGAACCCGGTACCGAAGTGCCCGTGCAGGTGCGGCGGGCCCCGCACTTCCGGCCGCCGGCCGACCCGGCCACGCCGATGGTCATGGTGGGCCCCGGCACCGGCATCGCGCCCTTCCTGGGCTTCCTCGACGAGCGCCGCGCCCGCGGCCACCGCGCCCCGAACTGGCTGTTCTTCGGCGAGCAGCACCGCGCCACCGACTTCTACTACCGCGACGACCTCGCCGCCCGCCTCGCCGACGGCTCCCTCGCCCGCCTGGACACCGCCTTCTCCCGCGACCAGCGCGCCAAGGTCTACGTCCAGGACCGGATGCGCGCGCACGGCCCGCTGCTGTGGTCCTGGCTCCAGGACGGCGCCCACCTGTACGTGTGCGGCGACGCGGCCCGTATGGCCAAGGACGTCGACCGCGCCCTGCACGAGGTCGCCGCCACCCACGGCGGCCTGTCGCCGGAGGCGGCGACGGCGTACGTCAAGCAGCTCGCCGCCGACAAGCGATACGTGCGCGACGTCTACTGAGCACGACCTCGCCCATTGCGTCGGCTTCGCCTATTGCGTCGAGTCCGCCCATTGCCGAGCCGGCTTCGCCTCTTGCGCCGGCCCGGCACATCGCACCCGGCAACCGCCGGGCGTTCGGGCGTCCTCAGCTGAGGATCTTCTGCTTGGCCCGCTGGAACTCCTCCTCCGTCAGGTGCCCGGAGTTCTTCATGTCGGCGAGCTTGGCCAGCTCGTCGGCCGCGCCGCCCGAGGTCCCGGAGCCGCCGCCCGCCGCGGTCTTGCGGACGTAGTCGTCGAACTCCGCGCGCTGCGCCTTTGCGTGCGTCGCCTCGCGCCGCCCCATGCCGGCGCCGCGCACGCACACGTACACGAACACGCCGAGGAAGGGCAGGACCAGCACGAAGACCAGCCACGCGGTCTTGACCCAGCCGTTCATGGTGTCGTCGCGGAAGATGTCCACGACGATCCGGAAGAGCAGGAAGACCCACAGCACCCACAGGAAGACCCACAACGCGGTCAGGAAGGCGCCGAGCACGGGGTAGTCGTAGGCGAGATAGACGGTGTCGGTGTTGCTCATGGTCGTGGCCTCCGGTTTCTTCCGTTCAGGCGAGGGGAGTCAGGCCGGGGCTCAGCCTGGTGAGGTCTCGGCGGCGCTCACCCGGCCGTCCGACACGGCGGCGGCCAGGGCACGGTGGTCGGCTTCGTTGCGGTCGGCGTACGCCTCGGCGAATTCGGCCAGGGCGCGGTCCAGGGAGTCGCCACCGCCCGCGTAGGCCGCCAGCGCGACCGGATCCCCGGAGCGGGCGTGCGCGCGGGCCAGGGACGCCCCGCAGACCCGCGCGAACAGCCGCAGCATCGTCGGCGACATGGACTCCGGCCGCGCGATGCCCTTCCAGTCGCGCAGCTGCCGTACGTAGAAGTCGCGGCGCTTCCCGTCGAAGCCGGTCACCCGCACCCAGCCGAGCAGGATGTCGCCCGCGGACTGCATGAGCCGCTGCCCGTACACCACGCGGCGCCCCTGGTTGCCGTGCGTGCCGCCCGCCGGGACGTACGGGGCGAGCACCGAGCGGCCGGCCTCCTTGGCCTGGAGGACCAGCGGGTCCTCGTCGTCGCGCCCGATCCCGAGGACGACCCAGCAGCGTGTGCCGACACTGCCGACGCCGACGACCTTGCGGGCCATGTCCACCACCTGGAAGCGGCGCAGCAGCAGCTGCCGCTCGGCCGGCAGGCTCTCGGCATAGCGGTGCAGCAATCCGTGCAGCAGGTCTTCGAGGTCGGCGCGCGGGCCGTCCGGCAGCAGGTCGCGCAACGGCGTGATCAGCGGCGGGTCGGGCACGAAGGCCCGCCGGCCGTCCGCCACACGGGTGAGTTTCCCGACCGCCTGCGCGGTGTCCCGGGTGCGCGCCTTGGCCAGCGCCTTGCCCGTGCGTTTGCGGATGTCCTTGTCGGGCCGGTCCTTGGGCAGCAGCTGCTCCAGTTGCGCGGTGTCGTCCTGCGCGTACCAGATGTCGAGCGTGCCCATGCCGGCCAGCAGCTGCATCCGCTCGCGGTACGCCTCGACCGCGCCGCGGACGATCGCGGCGCGCCGGGCGGCCTCGAAGCCGCGGGCGCGGGCGGCGATCTCCAGGCTGGTGGCGAGGCGTTTGAGGTCCCACTCGAAGGGGCCGGGCAGCGTCTCGTCGAAATCGTTGATGTCGAAGACCAGATGCCGCTCCGGCGAGGCCAGGAGCCGGAAGTTCAGCAGGTGCGCGTCGCCGCAAAGCTGCGCAATGAGCCCCGTGTCCGGCGCCGGGCCGAGATCGGCGGCCATGATCCCCGCCGCGCCGCGGTAGAAACGGAACGGCGACTCCAGCATGCGCCTGTAGCGGATCGGCACGAGCTCGGGCACCCGGTCGGCGGACTGCCGCTCCAGCAGCGCCACCGGGTCGAAACGGCCGGCCGGCGGGGCGAAGCGCGCCTGCGCCGAGCGCGGTATGCGCCGCCGTGCCGCCTTCCCGTGCGCCGCCCGCTCGGCGGGGCTGCGCCGCTCGACGGCAAGTGCCTCCGCGAGTACGGGGTCCTGGCTGTCGTGCCGCATGAGCCCACCGCCCTCCGGTGCCTCCATCCTGAACCCGCCGCGCCGGGGCCGCCACGCGAGAGCGGTGACGTACGGTGACGGGCGCCCGTGTCCACCGTTCGGTGGACCCGGATGTGGCCGTACGGGCGTTCCCGGCGTGCGGGAGCCGCGGGATCGTGGACCCATGACGGACGACGTGGTAAATGTCCGCGGGCTTCGCAAGAGGTACGGCGACGTGGACGCGGTGAACGGGGTGGATCTCGACATCCGGCGCGGTGAGGTGTTCGGGATCCTCGGGCCCAACGGGGCCGGCAAGAGCACGACGGTGGAGATCCTCCAGGGCCACCGCCGGCGGGACGGCGGCGACGTCACCGTCCTCGGGCAGGACCCGGGGCGGGCGAGCCGGGCCTGGCAGGCGCGGGTGGGGATCGTCTGGCAGGACGAGTCGGCCCCCGCGGAGCTGACGGTCGCCGAGACCGTACGGCATTTCGCCCGCTATTACCCCGCGCCGCGTGACCCGGACGAGGTCGTCGAACTGGTGGGCCTGACCGCGAAGGCGGACGCCCGCACCAAGGAGCTGTCCGGCGGGCAGCGGCGCCGCCTCGACGTGGCGCTCGGCGTCATCGGCGGGCCCGAACTGCTGCTGCTGGACGAGCCGACCACCGGCTTCGACCCGGCGGCCAGGCGGCAGTTCTGGTCGCTGATCCGGAGCCTGGCCGCCGAGGGCACGACGATCATCCTCACCACGCACTACCTGGAGGAGGCCGAAGCCCTCGCCGACCGCCTCGCGGTGATCGCCGCGGGCCGGGTCGTCGCCGAGGGCGCCCCGGCCTCGCTCGCCGGCCGCGCCCAGGCACGCGCGACCGTGCACTGGGCGGAGCCGGACGGCACCGCGCGCAGCGAGGAGACCGACACCCCGACCCGTACCGTCGCGGCGCTCGCCGCCCGTTTCGACGGCGAGATACCGGAGCTGCGGGTCACCCGCCCCACGCTGGAGGACGTCTACCTGCGGCTCATCGGACCGACACAGCTCACCGGACCGGAGGACAAGCGATGAGCGGGAGCACGGCCGCCGCGGCGGCGCAAAGAGCGGCCGGGGAGCGCAGCCCCGCGTCTGCCGCCCTGCCCGGGGCGTGGCGGCTGGGGCTGGCGCGCGGCGCGATGGAGATCAAGCTGTTCTTCCGGCAGCGCGAACAGGTGATCTTCACCTTCGCCTTCCCGATCGTCTTCCTGTTCCTCTTCGCCTCGATCTTCCACGACGACATGGCGCAGACCGGCTCCACGGCGTCGCAGTATTACGTGGCCTCGATGACCGCCGCCGGCATCATGTCCACGAGCTTCCAGTCGCTCGGCATATCGATCGCCATCGAGCGCGACGAGAAGGCGCTGCGCCGGCTGCGCGGCACACCGATGCCGCCGTCCGCGTACTTCCTCGGCAAGATATGGCTGGTGCTCGTCACCGGAGTGCTGGAGACGGCCGCGCTGCTCATCTTCGGTGCGACCGTCTACGACGTGGACCTACCCTCGGACGTCACCGGATGGCTGACCTTCGGGTGGATCTTCGTTCTGGGCATCACCGGGTGCGCACTGCTGGGCATCGCCATCAGCAGCGTCCCGAAGTCGGGCCGCAGCGCCACGTCGGTGGTCGTGCTGCCGTTCCTGGTGCTCCAGTTCATCTCGGGCGTGTACATCCTCGTCGACACCGTCCCGAACTGGATGCTGACGATCGGGTCGTTCTTCCCCCTGAAGTGGCTGTGCCAGGGCCTGCGCGGTGTCTTCCTCCCGGACGCGGCGGCGGCCCTGGAACCGGCGGGCAGCTGGGAGTACGGCCGTATCGCGCTGGTGCTCGGCGCGTGGTGCATCGGAGGATTGGTCCTGTGCCTGCTGACCTTCCGCTGGAAGAGCCGCAACGACGGCTGAGAGCGCCTGCGGGGGCCCGCGTGGACGAGGGGGCCACGCAGCCGCCCGCAGGGCGTCCTGCGGGCGCTGACGGGCTGTCAGGGGGCGCCTCCGAGGGCGGCGCCCCCGGCCGGCCCGCCCCCGCGCTCGCCGCCGGGAACGCCCGCGACGGGCACGTGTGGGAGCGCAGCTTCCTGCCCTGGGACGCCTACTTCGCGGTGGTGTGGCTCGGCACGGTCCTCTTCGCGCTCGCCGCCGAGAGTCCCGACCTGCGGGTACGGCTCGTCGCCGCGTGCCTGTTCTGCCTGCCCGTGCCGTGGTACGTGTGGGCCGGCCGCCCGCTGCTGGTCGACCCGGACCTCGCGGCGGGCGGCGACCGGGCCGCGGTGCGCTACCTCGCGGGCCAGATCCTGCTCTTCCTGCCGCCCGCCGCACTCGTCGGCGAGACGCGGCTGGCGACCTTCGCGCTCGTCCCGCAGTGCTTCATGCTGCTGCGGGTCCCGGGCGCGCTCGCCGCGGTGGCCGTCGTCAACATCACGCCGGTCGCCGCGTGGGCGGTGGTCTGGCGGCCCGCCGCGCACGACCTGTACTACAACTCCGTCTTCGGTGTCGTGTCGCTCGCCTTCTCCGCGGTCGTCGGCAGCTGGATCATCCGCGTCATCGAGCAGAGTTCGGAGCGGGCCGCGCTGGTCGCCGAACTGGAAGCCAGCCGCGGCGAAGTGGCCCGGCTGTCGGCCGAGCGCGGCGCGCTCGCCGAACGCGAACGGCTCTCCCGGGAGATCCACGACACCCTCGCGCAGGGCTTCACCAGCCTGGTGATGCTCGTCCAGGCGGTGGAGGGCGAGCTCGACGAGAACCCGGACCGGGCCCGCCGCCACCTGCAACTGATGGCCCGCACCGCCCGCGAGAACCTGGCCGAGGCCCGCGCCCTCGTCGCCGGCACCGCCCCCGCGGGCCTCGACGGCGCGACCCTTCCCGACGCCGTACGCCGCCTCGCCGCCCGGCACACCGAGCAGACCGGCGCCCCCGCGACCGTCGACGTCACCGGATCCGTCCGCGCCCTGCCCGCCGCCGTCGAGGTCGTCGCCCTGCGCACCTGCCAGGAGGCGCTGGCCAACGCCCGCCGCCACGCGGGCCACGGCGTCCCGGTGTCCCTCGGCCTGGCGTACGCGCCCGGCACCCTCGGCGTCACCGTCCACGACTCCGGGCGCGGCTTCGACCCCGCGGCGGCGCCGGGGACCGGCTACGGCCTGCCGGGCCTGCGCGCCCGGGCCGCGGAGCTGGGCGGCACGGCCAGGGTGGGCAGCGCGCGGGGGAAGGGCACGACGGTGCGGGTGACCCTGCCTCTTGCCGCGGCTGCGCCGGAGGGGCCGTCCGACGTGGCACAGGGCGCCGCCCGCGCCCGGCCTCTCGCTCCCGCCGAGGACGCCGACCCGAACGCCGATCCGAGGAGTGGCCCGTGATCCGCATCCTGCTCGCCGACGACCACCCCGTCGTCCGCGAGGGCCTGCGCGCGATGCTGGAGGCCGAGGCGGACCTGGAGGTCGTCGGCGAGGCGTCCAGCGGGCCGCAGGCCGAGGCGCAGGCGGCGGCCCTGACGCCCGACATCGTGCTGATGGACCTGCGCATGCCCGGGGGCGGCGGCGTCGACTCCATCGTGCGGATGACCGCGGCGGGGCTGCCCTGCCGGGTCATCGTCCTGACCACGTACGAGACGGACGGCGACATCCTGCGGGCGGTCGAGGCCGGGGCCGCGGGCTACCTGCTCAAGGACCTCGCCCGCGGCGAACTCGCCGACGCCGTCCGCGCCGCCGCCCGCGGCGAGACGGTGCTGGCCCCCACCGTCGCCGCCCGCCTCGTGGACCACCTGCGCGCCCGCCCCGAGCGCCCGCACCTGTCCGACCGCGAGACCGCCGTCCTCCGGCTGGTCGCCGAGGGCTGCACCAACGCCGAGATCGGCCGCCGCCTGTTCATCGGCGAGTCCACTGTCAAGACGCACCTGCTGCGCGCCTTCAGCAAACTCGGCGTCACCGACCGCACCGCCGCGGTCACCTCCGCCATGCGCCACGACCTCCTGTGACGCATAGGCCCTCAGTCCCCGGGCCGGGTGCCCCGTCAGGCCCGCCACGGTGGACGTGACCTCCGTGGCGCCGGCCGCGTCCAGCAGCCGGAAGAGGGCGAGCTGCCCAGGGCCCAAGGCGGGTGGCGAAAGCCCGCGAGCCGCCTCGTGGCGTCGGGCGACGAGGCGGCTCGCGGGAAGGGCGCGGCGGCTTACAGGCCGGTGTACAGCAGGTTGTCGGGGGAGCCCGGGGTCACGGAGAGCACGCCTGCCGTGGAGTTGTCCGCGACCCAGTCGCCGACCTCCTGCGTGCCGGCGTCCGGATGCGTCGCCTTGTACAGCAGCGCCACACCGGCCACGTGCGGACTGGCCATCGAGGTGCCGGACTCCGCGATGCTGCCGCCGCCGAGCTTGGCGGAGACGATGTCCTGACCGGGCGCGTAGATCGCCAGGCAGCGGCCGTAGTTGCTGAAGCTCGCCTGGACGTCGGAAGGCATCGTGGCACCGACGGTGAAGGCACCGTCCGCACCGGCCGGCGAGACGTCGCAGGCGTCCTCGGCGCTGTTGCCCGCGGCCACCACCGGCAGTACGCCCGCGTCGGCGACCGCCGTCACCGCGTCGTTGACGGCGGGGGAATATGCGCCGCCGAGCGAGGCGTTCATCACCGCCGGCTGCTGCGCGTTCTTCGCCACCCAGTCGAAGCCGGCGATCACCCCGGCCCAGCTGCCCGTGCCGTCGCAGTCCAGCACCCGCACACTGACCAGCTTCGCCTGCGGAGCGACGCCGAAGGTCGCGCCGCCCACCGTGCCGGCCACATGCGTGCCGTGGCCGTTGCAGTCCTGCCCGTCGCCGCCGTCGCCGATGGCGTCGAAGCCCGGCACCGCCCGCCCGCCGAACTCGCTGTGGCCGTAGTCGATGCCGGTGTCCACGATGTACGCGGTCGCGCCCGCGCCCTGGGAGGTCGTGTCGAACTGCCCGTCCAACGGCAGCTGCCGCTGGTCGATGCGGTCCAGGCCCCACGAGTTCGCCTTGACCCGGGCGCCGCCTGCTTCGACGCCGGGCGCGGCGGTGTCCGTGGTGTGGCCGACCAGGTCGAAGGCCGTCACCGGCGCGTTCTGCTCGACCGACTCCACGCCGGGCATCTTCCGGACCGCGTCCAATTGCGACGCCGTCAGCGAAATGGCGAAGCCGCGCAACGCGCTGTCGTAGGTGAAGAACGGTGCGACGCCGATCTGCTGGGCCGTCGACGCCGGGTCGAGCGACTTGTCCAGCGTGACGATGTACTGCCCGGCGATGGCGTCGCCATGGGTGTGCAGCGGGGCGAGCGTCGTCTGCGGCGTGGGAAGGGGGACGACGGCCACGGCAGGCGTGCCTGACGCGGCCAGCGGTGCGAGGACCAGGGCGGCGGCACAAAGGCCGCGCGCGAACAGGCGCATACGGGACTCCGGTGGGGGCGGTGACATTGCGTAGGGTCCCTACGATCGGACGGCCCCTCACCGGCCCCTCTCCGACACACGTACCGGCCCGGCCCGGACCAGCCGAATGGCCTGCGCATCCGGCGTATATTGCCCAGCCGCGCGGCCCGGGGGCTTATCGTTCCCGGTTTGGCCATGCCGCCGCGGCCAGCAGCAGATCCGTGCCGAGCGCGGTCAGGCTGTGATGGCTCGACCTGCCTGCGCGGCGGGTGGCCACCAGCCCCGCCCTGCGCAATACGCTCGCGTGCTCGCTCGCCGACGCGGGCGACAGGCCGACCCGGCGGGCGAGCTGCCCGGTCGTCACGCCGTCCGCGATGACTTCCAGCACCGCCGCCCTGCTGTGCCCGAGCAGTGCCGCGAGCCCGTCGTACGGCCCTGCGGCTGCGCCGTTCGGCGTGGCAATAAGTGGGGCCCCGGCGCTGTCCGGCGGGACTTCGTAATAGAGCGTCGGCTGCTCCTCGTCCGGGTCGCACGGCACGTATCCGCTGAACGCGCCCGGGGCGAGGACGAGCCCTCGGCCGCCGAGGTGGTAGTCGTACTCGCTCCGCGCCGTCGTCCGCACCTCCAGCACCGGGGGCCGCCAGCGAAAGCGCGGGCCGAGGCCGTCCAGTACGCGCTCGATGCCGCCGTCGCCCAACTGCTTGGTCCGGGCCGCCCGGTCGGCGGCCAGCAGCGCGGTGAGACCGCGCCAGTACGGGGCCACGGCGACGCGGTGGTAGTCGCGTACGGCCGAGGCCAGCCGCGCGGCGGTCGCCGGGTCGCCGGCGGCGAGGTCGCGGGCCCAGCCGGGCAGCGGGCGGTGCCGGCCCACGTACTCCAGGTCGGCGCGCAGCTCCCCTGGCGGGGTGCCCATCAGCCGCTCCAGCTCGTCCTCCAGCGTCTCCAGGCCGACGTGCGGGCGCAGGAAGCGCGGCACGGGGTGCGCGGGGTCGGAGGGCGCGAGCTGCGCGAAATACCCCGGCCGCGGCGGCTTCCCGCCCGGCCCCGGGGCTGCCGCGGCGCCGGCCCGCGGCGCGGTGAGGCCGGCCCGCACGAGCCGGCGCCAGCCGTCGAGTCCGGGCGGGGGGACGCGCTGGGCCAGCCTGAAGGCGCTGAAAGTGGTGACCGCCAGCGGGCTGGGCCGGCCGGCGAGCCGCGTACGGGCCAGGTCGGTCAGGGTGAAGTGGATACGCACGGACTTCCCCCTTTTGCTTCGGTCAGGGCCGAAACGTGTCGCCGTCGCCCTCGGCACCCGGCACCGTGGGTGCGGTGTGCGGGGCGCCTTTCCGAGCGTACGGGGAGCGCGCGGGCGCCGCGCACACCGGACGACGGGTCAGGCGGGCGGCACGGAACGGGAGGACGGGACATGAACGCACGGCGTCAGGCCACGGCGTGGCACATGGCGACGGCTCGGCACATGGCGGCGGTTCGGCACATGGCGGCGGATCGGCGAACGGGCGTGGACGGCTCGGCACATGGTGCCGCCGGACGTCCCGCCCGCCCGATCCGCGGCCGGGCGGCGGGCGCGGCGCTCGCGGCGGGAACGCTGGCCGCCGCGGTCCTCGCGGTGCCGGCCCAGGCCCAGGCCGCACCCGCCGCCCCGGAGACGCCGGCCCAGGTGCCAGCCCACGCGCGGGGCCTGCGGGGCCCGGTCGTCGAGCACCCGGTGCAGCAGCCCTTCGACTACCCCGCGGGAGAGGTCTGCGCCTTCCCCGCCCACGCCGAATTCCCGGTCAGCGACCTTACGACGCGCACCTGGACGGACGCGGCGGCCACACCGGTCTTCGCGATCGAGAGCGGCCCGCTGGTCATGAAGGTCACCAACCTGGCCAACGGCAAGACTGTCGTCCGCGACATCTCCGGCACCGGCGTGATCACCTATCCCGACCCGGACTCGTACATCCTCAGCGGCAACGACTGGTCCGCCGGCTTCCACACCACCGACCGGCCCGTCCACAACCGGTGGATCGTGGCGAGCACGTTCATGTCCGTCGAGATCACCACGGTGGACGGCACGACCAGCCGCAAGCTGCTGGCGCTGGACGGGCCGTACGAGGACATCTGCGCGACGCTGTCCTGACGCGGCCGTATGCCGCGGGGCGGCCCTTCCGCGGGGGAGCGGGGCCGCCCCGCGGTGGGGCGCTGCTACCCCTTCGTACGGGCCTCGATCGCGTGCAGGACGGAGACCATGTCGCCGTCGCCGTGGCCCATTGCCACGGTTTCGGTGAAGAGCGCGTGGCAGACGTCCAGCAGCGGCGAGGCGAGGCCCGCCTCGCGGGCGGCGGCGGCGATGAGCCGGTTGTTCTTCAGCACGTCCACCGCGCCGGCCTGGACGGCGAAGTCGCGGTCGCGCAGCTTGGGCGCCTTCATGCGGGAGACCGCGCTGGCCATGGGCCCCGCGTCGAGGACGGCGAGGAAGCGGTCGCGGTCCAGGCCGTGCCGGTCAGCGAAGTGGTACGCCTCGGTGAGCCCGGTGACCATGGTGATGAGGAAGAGGTTCACCGCCAGCTTGGTCAGCAGGGCGTTCGGCACCGGGCCGCAGTCGAAGGCCTCGTGGCACATGGGTGCCAGCAGCGGCCGGACGCCGTCCACCGCCGGCTGCTCACCGGCGAGCATCGCCACCAGCCGCCCGGCCTGCGCGGGCGCCCGCGACCCGGACACCGGCGCCTCCACGTAGCGCCCGCCCGCCGCCAGGACGTCCGCCTCCAGGCTGCGCGAATAGCCGGGTGACGTGGTGCCCATGTGCACGACCGTCCGCCCCCGTATGTGTGCGGCAAAGCCGGCGGTGCCGCGTCCGAGCGTGGCGTCGACCGCCGCGCCGTCCGCGAGCATCAGGAAGACGGTCCCGCAGGTACGCAGCACCTCGGCGGGCGTCTCCGCGACGACTGCGCCGGCCTTCCGCAGCGGCACGCACTTGTCCGCGGACCTGTTCCACACCACGAGCGGCGTGCCCTCCGCCGGGCTCTTCTGCCGCTCCCGCAGCAGATTGAGCGCCATGGGCTGCCCCATGACGCCGAGCCCGAGGAAGCCAACTCCTTGTCCCTGCATGGTCGGCGGGTCCTTTCCGGCGCGACGCCAGGTTTCCGGGCAGGCCGCGCGATCGGCTTGCGGCCTATGACGGCCGTCATAATACTGGGGGTTATGACGACTGTCATAGGGCCCTCCGCTGAGGCCGTCCCGCCCGCCCCGCGGCCCGGCACCACGGGGCCGGCAGCGCGCTGGGACGTCGCCGCCGTCCGCCCCGGTGACGGCCCGGCCCTGCGCGCCCTGTTCGCCGCCTGCTCACCCGAGACGGTCCGGCTGCGCTTCTTCGGCCGGGTCCGCGCCCTGCCCGCGGAATACCTGGCGGACGTCCTCGCCGCCTGCCCCGCCCGGCACGACGCCGTGGTCGCGTACGCGCGCGGCACCCCGCGGGAGCGGCTCGCCGGGCTCGCCAGCCTCGGCCAGGTCACGGACGACAGCCCGGCCGAACTGGGCGTCCTGGTCGCCGACGCCTGGCAGCGGCAGGGCGCCGGGCGGGCGATGCTCGACCTGCTGCTCACCCGGGCCCACGCCCGCGGCGTCCGGCGCGTCACCGCCTGCGTACTGCCCGGCCGCTCCACGCTGCTCGGCGCCCTCGGACGGCACCTGGAACCGGAGCACCTGGCGCACACCTCCGACGGGCCGCGCGGCGTCTATAAGCTGGACCGACCCTGAGGAGGCCGGTGATGACCGCACCCCGCGCACCCCGCACCCACGGCCCGCGGGAGCGTATGGTCTTCGCCGCGGCCCAGCTCATCCGGCGCGACGGCGTCGGCGCCACCGGCATGCGCGAGATCGCCGCCCGCGCCGAGGCCCCCCGCGGCTCCCTCCAGCACTACTTCCCCGGCGGCAAAGAGCAGGTCGTCAACGAGGCCGTGGCATGGGCCGGCCGCTACGCCGGCAGGCGCGTCGACCGCTACCTGGCCGAGCTGACGGAGTCCGCCGCGCGGGCGGAAGGCGGCCGACCCACCCCCGGCGCCCTTTTCGCCGCGATGGCCCAGCAGTGGATCGACGAGTTCGAGGCCGCCGGCTTCACCACCGGATGCCCGGTCGCCGCCGCCACCGTCGACTCCACCGCCTCCACCCCCTCCGCGCGCGAAGCCACCGCCGCCGCCTTCACCGCCTGGACGACCCCGCTGACCGCGGCCCTGACCTCCCTGCGCGTCCCGGCCACCCGCGCGCCCGCCCTGGCCACCTTGATGATCTCGGCCCTGGAGGGCGCGATCCTGATGTGCCGGGCCCACCAGTCGACCGCCCCGCTGACCACGGTCACGACGGAACTGGCCCCGCTGCTGGACGCCGCCGCCGTGTCCTGACGGCCGGCGTCGCCGGGGCGTACGCACGGGGCTGCCGCCCCCCGCGCTCCCCGCTCGCGCCCGCCCGCGGACCTGCTTAGGCTCCGATTGGGCGGGCACCCGCCACGGCACACGCTCCTGCGCCCGTCGCGAGCGAGATTGCGAGGCCCGACCAGATGTCGAACACCATCGTCGTCGGAGTCGACGGCTCGACGCCCTCCCTGCAAGCCCTGCGCTGGGCCGGCCGGCAGGCCGAGCTGACCGGGGCCCGGATCGTGGCGGTCATCGCCTGGGAGCTGCCCGGCGGCTTCGGCTGGGCGGGCATCCCGGGCCTCCCGCAGGACCTGGACCTGGAGGAGCCGGCCGCCGAGGCGCTCGCGGAGGCCGTCAAGGAGGCGCTGCCGCCGGCGCAGGCCGAGAACACCGAGCAGGTCGTCGTCCTGGGCAACCCGGCCGAGGCACTCCTTGAGCGCGCGGACGAGGAGGAGGCGGAGCTGATCGTGGTCGGCGTGCGCGGCTACGGCACGTTCCGCCGCACGCTGCTGGGGTCGGTGAGCCACACCGTGACCGTCCAGGCGACATGCCCGGTGGTCGTGGTGCGCGGGATCACCGACGTCCCCGGGGCGGGCGCGGGCGAGGCCGGCGACGACTCCCAGTGATCGTCACATGATCCTTTGATCGGCGCAGCTCAACGGCCCGGTGGGGTCTTGGCGGGGTCATGGCGGGAGTTATCCACAGGCTGTGACGACAGCCGCCCGCGGGGCGTGCTCGGCGGAGCATGATGGGGGCATGAACGAGACGACCGGATCCGCCAGCGGGTCCGCACCCGCATCCGACCCGGCCCCCGCCGTGTCCGCGCCGCCCGCCGCGGCGGCCCCGCCTTCCCCTCACGCGCGCCGGGAGCCCCCCGGCCCGCTTCCGGACTGGGAGAAGCGGTATCGCGCGCCGCGCGTGGGCCTGCCGGAGTGGGCGGAGGACGCCCCGGACCGAAATCTGTACGTCTCGGACGCGACCGGCACGTTCGAGCTGTACGCATGGGATCGCGCGACGGGCGAGCGCCGCCAGGTCACCGACCGGCCCAACGGGACGACGGAGGGCACGCTCAGCCGGGACGGCGAGTGGGTGTGGTGGTTCTCCGACACCGACGGGGACGAGTTCGGCGTGTGGATGCGCCAGCCGTTCGGCGGCGGCGAGGACGTACCGGCCGCCCCGGGCCTGGCCCCCTCCTATCCCGCGGGCATCGCGCTCGGCGTCGGCGGCTTCGCGGTCGTCGGCCGCTCGACGGACGACGAGGGCACGACCGTCCACGTCGTGCCGCCGGACGGCACGCAGCCCTACGAGATCTACCGGCACGAGGAGTCCGCCGGCGTCGGCGACCTCTCCGAGGACGGCACGCTCGTGGTGATCGAGCACACCGAGCACGGCGACGCGATGCACAGCGCCCTGCGGGTGCTGCGGGTCGCGGACGGCTCGCTGGTCGCCGAGCTCGACGACACCCACGGCGGACGCCGCGAGCTGGGCCTGGACAGCTGGGGCTTCGCCCCCCTGCCGGGCGACCCGCGGCTGCTGGTCGGCCACCAGCGCTCCGACCGCTGGCTGCCGCTGATCTGGGACGTCATGAGCGGCGAGCAGATCCTGCCGGAGATAGACCTGCCCGGTGACGTGCAGGCCGAGTGGTATCCGGACGGCAGCGCGCTGCTCCTGGTGCACGACTTCCACGCTCGTAGCGAACTGTTCCGCTACGACCTGGCGGAGGGCACGCTGACCGCGCTGGAGACCCCGCGCGGCTCGGTCGGCGGCGCCACCTCCCGGCCGGACGGCACGGTGGAGTATCTGTGGTCCTCGGCCGAGCGGCCCCCGGCGGTGCGTTCCACCACCGGCGCGGTCGTGCTGGAGGCCCCCGGCCTGCGGGCGCCGGACTCGGTGCCGGTGGAGGACGTGTGGGTGGAGGGCCCCGGCGGAAAGATCCACGCCCTGGTCCAGCGGCCCCCCACCGCCGGCCCGGACGCGGGACCGCTGCCCACGGTCTTCGAGCTGCACGGCGGCCCGACGTGGCACGAGTCGGACTCCTTCGCGGCCGGCCCCGCCGCCTGGCTGGACCACGGCTTCGCGGTGGTCCGGGTCAACTACCGCGGCTCGACGGGGTACGGCCGGGAGTGGACGGACGCGCTCAAGCACCGGGTCGGCCTGATCGAGCTGGAGGACATAGCCGCGGTCCGCGCATGGGCGGTCGCGTCGGGCCTGGCCGACCCGGCGCGGCTGGTGCTCACCGGCGGTTCATGGGGCGGCTATCTGACGCTGCTGGGCCTCGGCACCCAGCCCGGCGACTGGGCGGTCGGCATCGCGGCGGTGCCGGTCGCCGACTACCCGACGGCGTACGCCGACGAGATGGAGGCACTGAAGTCCCTGGACCGCACGCTCTTCGGCGGCTCCCCCGAGGAGGTGCCCGAGCGCTACCGGGCGTCGTCGCCGCTGACGTACGTGGCGGAGGTCACCGCCCCGGTCTACATCAGCGCGGGGACGAACGACCCGCGCTGCCCGATACGCCAGATCGACAACTACGTGGAGCGGCTGCGGGAGTTGGACAAGCCGCATGAGGTGTACCGCTACGACGCGGGCCACGGCTCGCTCGTCGTGGAGGAGCGCATCAAGCAGGTCCGGCTGGAGCTGGCCTTCGCGCTACGCCACGTGGGCGGCTGACCCGGCGGCCGACTCGGACTCCGGCTCCGGCCCGGTGGCGGGGCCCGCGGTCGCGCCGGCAGCGGCGTCGGCTGCCGCGTCACCGGGTCCCTGCGGGGGCAGCAGGCCGAGCGCGGCGTCGGACCGCGCCTCGGCCTCCCGGCGGGCCAGCCGGAAGTACATGAAGACGACGAAGCCGGCGAAGACGAACCACTGCCCGGTGTAGCCGAGGTTCTGGAAGGCCTTCAGGTCCAGACCGCTGTTCGGCGGCGCCACCGGGGGGACCGGCTTCATGGGCGCGACGGCCTCGGTCGTGGTGATCCAGCCGTTGTAGACCGGATAGGGAAGGAGGTTGACCAGGGAGGCGGCACTGATGATCCCGAGCTGCCCGGTGGGCAGCGCCCCGGGCGCGGTGGGCACGCCGTTGTCGCCCGCGGACTCCTCGTACTGCAGCGCACCGGTGACGGTGACCTCGCCGGCCGGCGCGGGTGGTACCGCGGCGGCGCGGGCGGCGGCACCCGCCGGCACCGTACCCGGCAGCCAGCCGCGTACGACCGGCAGCGCGGCACCGTCGGCGAGTCGCAGCGGGGTGAGGACGTAGTAGCCGTCGTGGCCGTCGAGACGGCGGTCGGGGACGAGCAGTTGGCGGGCGGAGTCGTAGTGCCCGGTCGCGGTGACCCGGCGCCCCGAGCCGTCGGAGGGGACCTGTGCCTTGCTGTCGGGCAGGAATCCGGCCAGCGGCACCGGTGCCTGCTCGGCGGCGGTGGCCTCGGTGTGCTTGGCGGCCTTGTGCTCGTCCACCCGGCTCTCGAACCGGCTCAGCTGCCACGTGCCCATGAAGACGCAGACGCCGACCGCGAGCAGCACGAACACGCCGACCAGCAGCCAGCGCGGGGTGAGCAGAAACCGGTACACACCCCCACGGTACGGGGCCGCCGCGGGGGCCCGGCCTCCGGGGGCCCGCTCGCGGGCGCGCTGCCGGTGCACTGCCGGTGCGCTCGGGGCGGGTTCCCGGTGGACTAGGAGGTCGAGCCCGCGGTCATCGGGTCCGCGGGGATCGGGGAGGTGGTGTAGACGGTGCCGGCGCAGGCGCCCTGGAGGGTCGGGCCGACGATCAGCGGGGCGCCGGCGGCCGGGGTGTGGGTGAGCGAGATGGCCGCGGGCTGCACCGTGCCGGAGGACGGACCGCCGGGCGGGCCGCCCGGGGGGCTGTCCGGCGCCATCGGGTTCTCGGCGGCGGAGGTGCCGCCGGGGGCGGGTACGCCGGTGTCGGTCGGGGTGGGCGTCGCGCTCGGGGTGGTCGGCGGGGTGGTGGGCGGCGGACAGCCCCCCGGCCCGGTGGCGGCGGGCACCCAGGCGAAGGCGACCTCGTAGGTCTGCCCCGGGGCGAGGATCAGCGGCTCGTCGTCCGGCGGGGTGGGCAGCCCGGAGGCCGGATCGCCGGCGGTGTGGTTGACGACGCTGATCTGCGAGGGGTCGGCCGGGCCCTCCGCGATGACGTCCACCGTGCCCGGGCCCGGCGGCACGGCGCAGGGGGAGGCCGAGACGTTGGCGACGCGGAACCAGCCGTAGACGCGGCCCGCGCCGTCCGGCACCCCGGCGTTGCTGCTGCCCCTGCCGAGCTGGGAGCTGGAGCACGCCGGAGCGGCCTGCGGCGGGAGGACGCCGGGGCTGGTGGGCAGGGCGGACGGGTCGTCGCCGCCCTGGGCGGCGCTGTGCTGGCCGGAGCCGTCGTCGTCCTGGCCGTCACGGTCCTGGCCGGGGTCGCCGGTGGCGCCCCAGGAGTCCATCCGGCCGTCCTCGTCCGGGTGGGCGGCATGGGTGCCGGCCATGCCCGCGGGTGCGGCGGCGGCGCTGCCGCGGGTGTTCGCGGCGTGCACGAGGGCGGGTACCGCGGCGCCGAAGAGCAGCAGCGCGGCGACGCTGCCGGCCAGCGCCTGCCGCCGGTGCTGGCGCCGGGCCGGCACGGCGCGCCGCAGCTGGTCCAGGGCTTCCGGGGCGGGGCTCAGGCCGCTGACGGCCGCGTGGAAGAGGTCGCGCAGCGCCTCCTCCTGGGCGGACTCGTCGAGTTCGGCGTACGCCGCCGGCCCGGCGGTCCGGGCCGTCCCGGTGCGGTCGGCCGGCGTCGGGGCTTCGCCGCTGCCGGCCGTGCCTGCGTGCCCGGCCGGCAGCGAGGGCTCGGCGGGCTGGGCGGGCTCGGCGGGGTCGCCGGTTCCGGCGCCGGTGGCCGGCTGCGCGGCTTCGGCGCCGTCCGCCGGGCTCGGGGCCCCGGTGCGGTCGGCCGGCTCGGTGGCGGCGGGGGAGGAGTGCGGGTTCATGGGCGTGGGTGTGGGCGAAGGGGCGGGGGTGGAGCCGGGGTGCGGGGTGTGCGGGGAGTTGTCGCGGGCGTCGGGCGAGGTCATGCCGGGGCCTCCATCGCGACCCGCAGCGCGGCGATGCCCCGCGAGCCGTAGGCCTTCACCGAGCCGAGCGAGATGCCGAGCGTCTCGGCGACCTGCGCCTCGGTCATGTCGGCGAAGTAGCGCAGCACCAGCACCTCGCGCTGCCGGCGCTGGAGTGTGCGCAGCGCGGCCTTGAGCTGGTCGCGCTCCAGCAGCTCGTACGCGCCCTCCTCCGCGCTCGCCATGTCGGGCATGGGCTTGGAGAGGAGTTTCAGGCCGAGGATGCGGCGGCGCAGGGCGGATCGGGAGAGGTTGACCACCGTCTGCCGGAGGTAGGCCAGCGTCTTCTCCGGGTCACGGACCCGGCTGCGGGCGGAGTGCACCCGTATGAAGGCCTCCTGCACGACGTCCTCGCACGAGGCGGTGTCGTCGAGCAGCAGGGCGGCCAGCCCCAGCAGGGCGCGGTAGTGCGCCCGGTAGGTCTCGGTGAGCAGGTCGACCGTGGTGCCGACGGCCATCGCGGGATCAGTTTCCTCGCGTCCGGCGCCGGTGGAGGCGGAGGTGGCGGAGGTTGCGGCGGTGTCCGACGCGGGCTTGACCCGGGCCACCGGCCAGGGCGCGATCACCGGCAGCCCGCCGTAGGGCGCACGAGCCGGGCGGCTCGGCGCGGCCGGGCGTGCCGGACGTACGGGTACGGGTGCGATCGCCGCGCCCCGCCCGAGTGCCGTATCGATAGCCAGTGCCTCCGCCACGCCAGTTGGACACGCATCCCCCCGTCAGGGTTGTACGCGCAAGGCACCGCGCCCGACGGAGCGTCATATATCTCCATGCGCACCAACTCTTCCCTCAGTGCCCGAATTGCACCGACAGCCCCCGTTCGCATTCGGTGTGTGCAGCACCCCGGACAGCACCCGGCGGCGCGCTGACACAAAGACGCTCCCCCGTGGCAGGCGGTTGCGGCCACGGGGGAGCAAATTCTTCAGGCTTGCGTCGGCGGTTTCAAGTGGTCCAGACCAAAAAGCGACCGGATTCGGTCACATTCGCCCCTGTTCGCCGGAAATCCGCCCCTAGCCGGTCGCCATCTGGTCGCCATCCGGCCGCCATCCGGTCACCGGCCGGTCGGCCACCGGTCGGCCACCGGCCGTCGAACCGTCAGCGCCCGGTGCCGCCGTAGACGACGGCCTCGTCGCTGTCGCTGTCCAGGCCGAACGCCGAGTGCACCGCCTGCACCGCCGAGTTCACGTCGTCGGCCCGGGTGACGACCGAGATGCGGATCTCGGAGGTCGAGATGAGCTCGATGTTGACCCCGGCGTTCGACAGCGCCTCGAAGAATGTCGCCGTGACGCCCGGGTTGGTCTTCATCCCGGCCCCGACCAGCGAGATCTTGCCGATCTGGTCGTCGTAACGCAGCGAGTCGAAGCCGATCACGGTCTGCGCCCGCGACAGCGCCTCCATCGCCTTGTGCCCCTCGGACTTCGGCAGCGTGAAGGAGATGTCGGTCAGCGCGGTGGCCGCGGCCGACACGTTCTGCACGATCATGTCGATGTTGATCTCGGCGTCCGCGACGGCCCGGAAGATCGTCGCCGCCTCGCCCGGCTTGTCCGGCACGCCGACGACGGTGATCTTCGCCTCCGACGTGTCGTGCGAGACACCGGAGATGATCGCCTGCTCCACGGGACTGCCTCCTTGCGAACCTTGCGATACGTGGTCCCGCGACGCCAGGCTCGCGGGCCGTTCACTGCTGACCCAGGTGCCCGGGAGCCCGGAGAACGACGAGCGCACATGGATCGGGATGTTGTAGCGCCGCGCGTACTCCACACAGCGGTGCAGCAGCACCTTCGAGCCGGAGCTGGCCAGCTCCAGCATGTCCTCAAAGGCGATCCAGTCCATCTTGCGGGCCTTCTTCACCACCCGCGGGTCCGCGGTGAAGACGCCGTCGACGTCGGTGTAGATCTCGCACACCTCGGCGTCCAGCGCCGCCGCGAGCGCGACCGCCGTGGTGTCCGAACCGCCGCGGCCCAGCGTGGTGATGTCCTTCTTGTCCTGCGAGACACCCTGGAAGCCGGCGACGATCGCGATGTTGCCCTCGTCGAGCGCGGTACGGATCCGGCCCGGCGTGACGTCGATGATGCGCGCCTTGTTGTGCACCGAGTCGGTGATCACACCCGCCTGGCTGCCGGTGAACGACTGCGCTTCGTGGCCGAGGTTTTTGATCGCCATCGCCAGCAGCGCCATGGAGATCCGCTCTCCTGCGGTCAGCAGCATGTCGAACTCGCGGCCCGCCGGGATGGGCGAGACCTGCTCCGCGAGATCGATGAGCTCGTCCGTCGTGTCGCCCATCGCGGACACCACGACGACGACCTGATGGCCGCGCTTCTTGGTGTCCACGATCCGCCGGGCGACCCGCTTGATGCCTTCGGCATCGGCGACGGAGGAGCCGCCGTACTTCTGCACGACAAGGCCCACGTGCGCTCCTCGCTCAGGGGTGAATCGGTCGGCCCAGTCTAACGAGCAGGCCCGATTCGCCCGGAACGTATCGCATGGTGAGATGTGCCGCTCAGAGAATGATCACGCCCCGGGTCCCGTCCGTATGCCCGGACGTTGACCGTACGCCGCCGTACGACCCGGCGCGCCCGCCCGTCACTGGGCCGGGCGCAGCCCCATCGTGCCGAGTTCGGCCTCCATGACCCGGCCGGCCTCCTCCGCGAGCTCGTCCTCGTCGTCCGCCTGGCCGTCGGTGTCCAGGCCGTCCAGCTCGTCGAGCGGGCTGTCCAGCCGTACGTGCGCCACCAGCGACTGCAGCGCCCGCAGGCTCGCGCTCGCCGTCGAGCCCCAGTTGGACAGGTACGAGAACTGCCACCACCACAGCGCCTCCGACACCCGCCCGGCGCGGAAGTGCGTCAGCCCGTGCGTGAGGTCGGCCACCACGTCGGCCATGTCGTCCGAGATCCGGCACGCCACCGGCGTCGACCGGGGCACGTACGGGTCGAAGACCTCGGAGTAGACGTCGATCGGCTCCAGCAGCGTCGCGAGCCGCTGCCGCAGGTCGTCCTCGTCGGGCTCGGGGCCGGCGTCGGGCTCGTAGCGCTCGTCCGGTACGAAGTCCTCGTGCGCCCCGAGCCGCCCGCCGGCCAGCAGCAGCTGCGAGACCTCCAGCAGCAGGTACGGCACCGCGCTGTCCGGGTCGTCGCCCTTGGCCACCTCGCGGACCGAGAGGATGAAGCTCTCGATCTGGTCGGCGACCTGGACGGCGAAGGCGTCCGGCTCCGGCTCGCGCGCCACCGGCTGCACCACGGGCCCGCCGGGTCCGCCGGCACCGCCTTGCCCGCCGGTATTGCCGCCGGCGGGCGCCGCAGGCCCGTCCTCGCCCTTGTTCACCACGGTCTCAGACATCGAGCAACCGCCTCCCTTCGAAGGCCCGCCCCAGCGTGACCTCGTCCGCGTACTCCAAGTCGCCGCCCACCGGCAGCCCGCTGGCCAGCCGAGTCACCCGCAGGCCCATCGGCTTGACCGTCCGGGCGAGATACGTCGCCGTCGCCTCGCCCTCCAGATTCGGGTCGGTGGCGATGATCAGCTCGGTGACGGTGTCGTCGGCGAGCCTGCGCAGCAGTTCCGCTATCCGCAGATCGTCCGGGCCGACTCCGTCGATCGGGCTGATCGCCCCTCCCAGCACGTGGTACTTCCCGCGAAACTCGCGGGTACGCTCGATCGCGACCACGTCCTTGGGCTCCTCGACCACGCAGATCACCGCCGGGTCGCGGCGCGGATCGCGGCACACCCGGCACAGCTCGTCCTGCGCGACGTTCCCGCACAGCTGGCAGAAGCGCACCTTCGCCTTGACCTCGGCCAGCGCGTGCGCGAGGCGCCGCACGTCGGCGGGGTCGGCCTGCAGGATGTGGAAGGCGATGCGCTGCGCGCTCTTGGGACCCACGCCGGGCAGCCTGCCCAGTTCGTCGATCAGGTCCTGAACCACGCCTTCGTACACGCCGGCTCGCCTTCCAGGGGGTTAGGGGGTGGGGGTCTTGGGTCTTGGGTGGAGCTCGCTCGGGGCTCTTCTTGTCTTGGACTCCGGGCCCGCGCCTCGGGTTCCGGGCCTGAGCCTGGGGCCTGGGGCCTGGTGCTCGGGCCTGGGCTTCGGCCTCGGGGCCGGTGCTTTGGCCAGGGCTTCGGCTAGGACTCCGGTCCCGGCTTCGGGTCCGAGGTTCACGGACCCCGCAGGCAGCCCCGGGACCCGGGCCGTCGGCTCAGAAGAGGCCCGGGAGCCCGCCGCCCAGCCCCTGCGCGAGCGGGCCGAGCTTGCGCTGCTGGACCTCCTGCGCGGCGTCCGTCGCGTTGTGCACGGCGGCGACGACCAGGTCGGCCAGCGTCTCGGTGTCCTCCGGGTCGACCGCCTTGGGGTCGATCACCAGCGCCTTGAGCTCGCCGGCGCCCGACACCGTCGCCGTCACCAGCCCGCCGCCCGCGGAGCCCTCGACCATCGTCTGGGCGAGCTCCTGCTGGGCCGCGGCCAGGTCCTCCTGCATCTTCTGCGCCTGCTGGAGCAGCGCCTGCATATTCGGCTGACCACCGCCGGGAATCATGGTTCGCTCCTGCCTCGCGTCTACCGCGTGCCTCACGCCGCCGGACGTGCTCCGGCCGCCGCGCCGTCGTCGCCACCACCGCCGTCGGCTTCGACGCCGGCGCTGACTTCGTACCGATTCGATCGTCTCGCACCATGCCGTCCGTGACACGCCGAGCCTACGTGCTCGCCCGGCGCCGCGCCCTACGCCGTACGGAGGATCACGCGGCGGTGGTATCCGCCGGGAGTAGCCCCTGCCTGTGCCGTACGGAGTACGGGGCCGCGGCTGCCCGCAACGCCGCAGGTCACGCGGGTCAGGACGGAGGCAGCCGGGACCGGCCGGGCGCAGCCGGGGTCACTCGTGCGGGATCTCCTCGATCACGGTGGCGCCGAGCTCGCGGATGAACAGGTCGTGACCACTGAGTGCGGAGTCGACGAGGTCGGGGTCGTCGTCCTCGGGGATGTCCTCCTCAAGCGGCGGCGGCTCGTCCATGGCGACGCGCTGGCGGGGCGGCATCGCGTCCCCGCCGGGTCCTGCGGAGGGACCGCCGTAACCGCCGGGTCCGGGGTTGCCGGGTCCGCCGGGTCCGCCGGGTGCGCCAGGGGCGCCGGGTCCGCCGCCGTAGCCGGGGCTCGCGGGCGCGCCGGGCCCGCCGGGGGTGGGCCCGGACGTGGCGCCGCCGCCGAGGCCGCCGGGCCTGCCGGGTCCGCCCGCGCCGCCGGGCCCGCCGCCCCCGCCGGGCGTACCGCCCTGGGCCCCGCCGTAGCCGCCGGCTCCGCCACCGCCGGGGCCACCCGCACCCGCGGGGACGCCACCGGGTGCACCGCCGGGCCCGTCGCCGCTGCTCCCGCCGGGCACGGCCGTACGGGCGGCCGTCTGCACGGAGCCGTACGCGTCCGGCCCGCCGCCCTGCCCGTACGCCTGCGCGCCGCCGGCCCCCTGCGCTCCCGTGCCCGGCCGGGGCGCCCCGCCCCCGCCGAAGCCGCCGTTCCCGCCGCCGCCGGAGGCACCACCGCCGTACCCCCCGGCGCTGCCGCCCCCGCCCCCGCCTCCACCCGACGGGTCGACGATGGCCTCGATGCGCCACTGCACGCCCAGCGCGTCATTGAGCGCCTGCTTCAGTACGTCCTCGCTGCCGTTGTTGGCGAAGCTGTTACGGGCGCCGGGGTTGTCGAAGCCGATCTGCAAGGTGTCCCCGTCGAAGCCGGAGACCTGGGCGTTGTTGAACAGCAGCATCCACGTCAGCCGCCGCCGGCTCTTGACGGCGTCCAGGATCCGCGGCCACATCTGCCGTACCCACGAGGCGTCCGCCCCGCCGCCCTGCCCCCCCGCCTGCGACGGAGCACCCCCCGAGGGGGCAGGCGCCGGAGCGGCGGGAGCAGCCGGCGCGGCAGTGGGCCAGGCGCCCGGCTTGCCGCCTGCCGCCGGGGCGGCGGGAGGAGCGGCCGGCGGAGTGGGGGCGGCGGGGGGAACGGGGGCAGGAGGCCGACCGACCGGAGCGGCCCCCACGGGCGGCCCGGACGCGACCGGCGGAACGGAGGGGCCAGCCCCCCCGGAGTGAACGGGCCCCACGGAAGGACCAGCCCCGCCCGCAGGAACCGAGGAAACCGAGGGACCGGGCCCCGAAGCGACAGGCCCCATCCGCTCCAGCCGGTCGAGCCGCGCCTGCAACGAGCGCTCGTCCCCGTAAGCGGCGGGAAGCAGCACCCGGGCGCAGATCAGCTCCAGCTGCAGACGGGGCGACGTCGCCCCCCGCATCTCCGTCAACCCGGCATTGACGATGTCGGCGGCGCGGCTCAGCTCCGCGGCCCCGAAGACCGACGCCTGCGCCTGCATGCGCTCCAGGACGTCCCGGGGAGCGTCGATGAGCCCCTTCTCGGCGGCGTCCGGCACGGCCGCGAGGATGACCAGGTCACGCAGCCGCTCCAGCAGGTCGGCGACGAACCGCCGCGGGTCGTGCCCGCCCTCGACGACCCGGTCGACCATCTGGAAGACCGCGGCCCCGTCCCCCGCGGCGAACCCGTCGACGACGTCGTCGAGCAGCGTCGCGTCCGTGTACCCGAGCAGCGCGGTGGCCATGGCATACGTCACACCGTCCGCGCCGGCCCCGGCGAGGAGCTGGTCCATGACGGACATCGAGTCCCGCACCGACCCGGCCCCGGCCCGTACGACCAGCGGGTAGACCCCGTCCTCGACGGCGATGTCCTCCCGCGCGCACACCTCGGCGAGGTGGTCGCGCAGGGTGCCGGGCGGCACGAGCCGGAACGGGTAGTGGTGCGTACGGGACCGGATCGTCCCGATGACCTTCTCCGGCTCGGTGGTCGCGAAGATGAACTTCAGGTGCTCCGGGGGCTCCTCGACGACCTTGAGCAGCGCGTTGAAGCCGGCCGAGGTGACCATGTGGGCTTCGTCGATGATGTAGATCTTGTACCGGCTGCCGGCCGGCCCGAAGAACGCCTTTTCCCGCAGGTCACGGGCATCATCGACACCACCGTGCGAGGCGGCGTCGATCTCGATGACGTCGATCGACCCCGGCCCGTTCCTGGCGAGGTCCCGGCACGACTGGCACACCCCGCACGGAGTGGGCGTCGGCCCCTGCTCGCAGTTCAGGCAGCGGGCGAGAATCCGCGCACTGGTGGTCTTCCCGCACCCCCGCGGCCCGCTGAACAGGTACGCATGGTTGACCCGGTTGTTCCGCAGCGCCTGCTGCAAGGGGTCAGTGACATGCTCCTGCCCGATGACCTCGGCGAAGGTCTCGGGACGATAGCGGCGATACAGAGCAAGCGACACACCACGAGCCTATCCGGGCCCACCGACACCCGACCCCCACCCAACGCAAAGACCCCCCACGCACCCGCCAGAGCCCACCTACCCTTGCTGCCTTCCGGCCCTGGGGGAGTTCAGCGAGATAGCGCCACGTGAGGGGCTACGCCCACCCTACCCGATCCCCCACCCCCGAACGAGTTCGCTCCCACCCCCCTCCGTCTTGTACAGTCCCCCACGGAGGATTCGCCTAGAGGCCTAGGGCGCACGCTTGGAAAGCGTGTTGGGGGCAACCCCTCACGAGTTCGAATCTCGTATCCTCCGCACCCGCCCACCAGGGCAGACGAAGGCCCCGACCGCTCAGCGGTCGGGGCCCTCGCCGTTGCATGCTTGCAGTTTTGGTTGCGTTTGGTGCCGGAGCCAGCTGGCCTGGCCTGCGCATCTGTCGCCGTAGCGTCGCTGCGACTCGCAGGAAGGGCATCACGCACCGAACTGTGTAGCTGCGGGAATAGGCACCCGCTGCCGTGCGTGTCAATCTTCTGACTACCTCGCCCAGGGCATGCCTCACATGGAGCTGCATGCGCCGCGCTGCACTCCCGTTTCGGGGCGTAACGTCCTCTCTGGGTATCCGGAGTAGAAGCGGGCGGGCAGCATGAGCGGGACAGGCGGTGGACAGAGCGGCGGGAGGATCCCGCCCAGCGTCCGC